>NZ_JAPFQN010000006.1 GCF_026241165.1 Mangrovivirga halotolerans
CTCTCCATTGTAATTATTCTTAAATGTTTGTTGTATCCCAGGCCCTAAAAATTGACTTAAGGAAATTCCTTAAGCGGTTTGCTATCTTGCCTACATCTATTCAAAGAACTTTTTCGCTTCCTATTTCCGGACGTTTCCGGTATCTCCGCGATCGTGAATACTTAACTTTTTAAGTACCCTCTTCCCGTTTTGGGAGTGCAAAATTGAAACATATTTTTCATTTCCACACAACTTTTTGCAAGTTTATTTTTTCTTTTCTCTGCCGGCCTCTCAATCAGGAACTTAACCCCGATCTCCCTCCTAATAAACTCGTCCCCATCACTTCAATCTTACTCCCTCTTCCACCGTCTGTTTCCGAAAGGGATTGCAAAGGTAAACACTTTTTTAATAATTGCAATACGTCACATTGGAAAAAATATTTACTCCCCCATAACTTGCTTAAAGTCACAACAATAATTTATTAAATAAAAAAAGCCGGCCTTTCCCGAGGCCAGCTTTCCATACATATATTATATAGTGCTTTATTTTTCTTCCTCAATTTTGAGATGTAATTCATGCAACTGATCACGATCGATAGTTGCCGGACTATCAATCATTATATCTCTTCCTGAATTATTTTTAGGGAATGCAATAAAGTCTCTGATCGATTCTGCTCCTCCAAATAATGCACACAGCCTGTCAAAACCAAAAGCAATTCCTCCGTGTGGTGGCGCTCCATATTCAAAAGCTTCCATTAAAAATCCAAACTGTTTCTTCGCTTCTTCTTTTGTGAAACCTAAATGATCAAACATCAATGACTGTGTCTTCTGATCATGAATACGAATGGATCCTCCACCTATTTCAACTCCATTAATAACAAGGTCATACGCATTAGCCCGTACTGCTCCCGGATCTGAATCCAGTTTTGAGATATCCTCTGTTTTAGGAGAAGTGAATGGATGGTGCATTGCATGATATCTTTCAGATTCTTCATCCCACTCTAATAAAGGAAAGTCAACTACCCATAAAGGAGCAAATACTTTATTATCTCTCAGGCCAAGTCGCTTACCCATTTCGAGTCTCAATTCATTCAATTGCTTCCTAACTACATTAGTATCTCCGGATAGAATTAAAAGAAGATCGCCTGAAGAAGCATTCATTTTTTCAGCCCAGCCTTTAAGATCTTCCTGGCTAAAGAATTTATCTACAGAAGATTTGAAAGAACCATCTTCGTTACATTTAACATATACTAATCCTTTTGCTCCTATCTGTGGCCTTTGCACCCACTTGGTCAGCTCATCAACTTGCTTTCTTGAATAATCTCCACATCCTTCAGCAACAATTCCTACCACTAGTTCTGCACTATCAAAAACTTTGAAGCCTTTGTTTTGAGCCACGTCATTCAATTCAACAAACCTCATGTCAAATCTGATATCCGGTTTATCAGAACCATAATATTTCATGGCTTCAGAATAAGGCATTCGCTTAAAGTCGGCTACCTCCACATCTAACACTTCTTTAAAGAGTGCTTTGGTCATTCCTTCAAACGTATCCAGAATATCTTCCTGCTCAACGAAAGCCATCTCACAGTCTATCTGAGTGAATTCAGGTTGCCTGTCAGCTCTCAGGTCTTCATCTCTGAAACATTTTACAATTTGAAAATACCTGTCATAGCCAGAAACCATCAATAACTGCTTAAAGGTTTGAGGTGATTGAGGCAACGCATAAAACTCCCCTGCATTCATTCTTGAAGGGACAACAAAATCTCTAGCACCTTCAGGAGTAGATTTGATCAATACCGGCGTTTCCACTTCTAGAAAGCCCTGACCATCCAGATACCTTCTTGTTGCCTGAGCTAATTTATGCCTTAACACCAGGTTCTTTCTGACAACATTTCTTCTCAGGTCCAGGTATCGGTATTTCATTCTTAATTCTTCTCCTCCATCCGTATCATCTTCTATAGTGAATGGAGGGACTTTTGAAGAATTAAGTATTTCTATCTCTTCAACGAACACTTCAACATCTCCGGTAGGAATCTTGTCATTCTTAGAATAACGTTCTTTAACTTCTCCTTTGGCTTTAATAACAAACTCTCTTCCCATTTCGCGAACCTTCTCTATTACTTCAGAATTAGTTTCGCCTTCCTGAAAGATCAGCTGTGTAATACCATATCGGTCACGAAGATCGATCCAAATCATTCCTCCTTTATCACGAATTCTCTGTACCCATCCACTTAGTTCTACCTTCTGTCCGGTATGTTCAATGCGTAATTCACCGCAAGTATGTGTTCGTAACATTTCAACTTTATTTTTATATTGGCTACAAATTTATAAAAGGAAATGACAAAATCTTCAATGGTTTTCAATTTCAGCTATAAACAAGTAAAATATATCATAGATTTGCAGTGGATTTTTCTCGTATATAAGATTTAAGAGAAAATATCGTTTAATTGCCTGAATAACTTTATAAAGAATGAAGCACCTATTTTTAACATTGATATTATTTTTCTTTTCAGTCGGAATAAGTTTCGGCCAGGAGGGACTCAGTCTTGAAAAAGCAACTGTAAGCGAAAATATTCAGATAAAGATTCCAGAAGGATTTTCAAAAATGACTGATGATGAGCTTTACGCAAAATACAGATCTGCTGATCCTGCCGCTTTTGCTTATATCAGCGCGGATAAACAAGCGGAATTTACTATTAATAGTGCTGAAACTCCGTGGCCGGAAGAAGATATCGAATTATTATATGGTTTTTACAAAGCCACAATATATGATCTTTTCGATGAGATCAATATCCTGAAAGAGGAGACTATTGATCTGGATGGAAAAAAAGTAGCAGTTCTTGAAATGGAAACTGTTGTATATCCTCCTGAAAATTCAATAATTCCTCGCCCGACGGTTAGAAAGTATAACTACATTCAATATTTTATCCATGATGGTAAGGTGTGGATTATGAGTTTTTCTTCTCCCCAGGGAGCAAAGCAAAACTGGAAAGAAATAATCGAAATAAGTATGGAAAGCATTAAACTCAAAAAGCCAAAACAGAAATAATATGGGGCTAAGTGTGCATTCGGATGAACATTTCATGAAAGAGGCATTGAAGCAAGCTCAAATCGCTTACGAAGAAGGTGAAATACCGGTGGGTGCTGTAATTGTATGCAATAACCGGATTATTGCCCGTGCTTATAATCAAACTGAGATATTAAACGATGTTACTGCTCATGCTGAAATGATCGCTATTACCTCTGCAGCTGACCACCTGGGTGGAAAGTACCTTACTGATTGTCGTTTATTTGTCACCCTTGAACCTTGCACCATGTGTGCCGGAGCCCTCGCCTGGTCACAGATAAGTGAAATTGTATATGGCGCTCCAGATCTGCAACGAGGATTTCGCAGATTAAACCCTTCCCCACTCCATCCTAAAACAAACATCAAATTCGGTGTATTAGAAAACGAATGCAAATCTCTTATCCAGGATTTTTTCACTGACCTGAGAAAATAGAGCCCACAAACAGTATTGGTTTATAAAAAATCGGTTAATTTTATAATACAATGCCAATCCACCCGGCATTAGCCTTGACCGTATTCTAAAATCAATGTAACATTACATTGAATAAACAGTTTATATTATTATAAATAGTATTTGTTTAACCAATAATAAACCACGATTAATTATGGCATTTGAATTACCGAATTTACCGTATGAATATGATGCGTTAGAGCCTAATATAGATGCTCAAACTATGGAGATTCACCACTCCAAGCACCATGCGGGATATACTTCAAAATTAAATGGTGCTGTAGAAGGTACTGATATGGAAGGTAAAAGCATTGAAGACCTTTTAAAGAACCACTCAGATAAAACTGCAGTTAGAAATAATGGTGGTGGTTTTTATAACCATAACCTGTTTTGGGAAGTAATGAGTCCTAATGGTGGTGGCCAGCCATCTGGCGAACTTGCTGACGCTATTAATGATGCATATGGATCATTTGATAAATTTAAAGAAGAATTTTCAAGCGCAGCGGCAGGAAGATTCGGATCAGGCTGGGCATGGCTATGTGTACATTCTGGTGGAAAAGTAGAAATCTGCTCTTCTCCAAACCAGGATAACCCATTAATGCCAGGCGTAGGTTGCGGCGGATTCCCTATTTTAGGTTTAGATGTATGGGAGCATGCATACTACCTTAAATATCAAAACAAACGTCCTGATTACATTGCTAATTTCTTTAATGTTATTAACTGGGACAAAGTAGCAGAACTTTATGCTGCGAATAAATAATATTATTTTAAACAGGTGAACAACCAAAAAAGGCCGGAAGAAATTCCGGCCTTTTTCATTTTATCAATATTTATAATCAATCAAAGTCAATATCCATGGCATCATCAATAATCTTTTTATATTTCTTCTGATGCTCAGGCTTGATCTTTTTACCATTAACTTTTATTTCATCATTCTTAATTTCGATGGTTTTAATTTCTTCATTAGTTGATACATAACCATCTTTCACAAGCTCAGCTTTAATTATGGCATTCCTCTTTTTCATTTCTCTTTCAAATTCTGCCATTTCAACCTTAAGTTCAGCCATTTCTCTTTTAAGCTCCTTCTGTGCTTGCTCAAGTTCTCGCTTCACCTCTTCATTGATCTTTTCATGATCAATTTCAACCTTTAATTCTTCAATCTCTCTTTTAAGCTCCTCTTTAGCCTGAGCAATTTCTTCTTTAGCCTGTTCCAATTCCATTCTCATCTGGGCTTTTTCTTCAGGCGTTAAAGTACTGTCATTTTCAAAAGAAAAATCAAAATTCATTCTACTGAAATCCAGACTTTCCATTGCCATCTTCATGCTTTCCCTAATATGCTTCTCATCTACATGAGCATCAGCCATGATTTTTTGAAAATCCATATTCTTCATACTTGAATAGGCTGCTTCCATTGAACGCATTATATGTTCAGAGATCTCCTTATTATTGATGACTACAACTTTTTCTTTGCCATCATCATCTTTGATAATATATTTTATTCCTTTATGATCATCAGGTAAGGTATCAGGATTTATCATATACACACGATTACCTTGTTTCCTCACTTGTGCGATATCATAAATCCTATATTTTACTGGATTAGCCGGCTCAGCAGGAGAGACTGATGCAATAACCTGAGGGTTTTCTGATTCTTCTATCGCTTCGACTGGTTCTATCGGAGCTATTCTCCTTATAGAAGGAAGTGATTTTGGTTCTTCGGGTTTACCTGGATACTCATTTACTTTCTTATCCTGTTTCGGATCAACTAACTCGCTAATTTTCTGTTCGGCTTCTAATAATTTTTTCTTGCCAACATCCATAAAACTCATTGCAACTACTGCAACAATCAGGATCACTAAAGGTATTATTTTATCTTTCATCGTCTTTTTTTGCATTTTAGGTTGAACAATTCGTTGAATTCTAAGTAGCAAACTGTGTTTCGACTGCCCACCTAACTGCATTGCAGGACTCTGTTGATTTATTGCATATTCTTCAAGTTTGGTTAATAATTTAGCGTATTGAATTGTTGAAGGTTGATAATTTAGTGCCACTGTATCGCAGCAGACTTCTCTTTCATGTCGGAGTACATCACTCATATACCAGACCATGGGATGATAGAAAAATATCACTTCAACCAATGATTGGACAAAATTGACCAGGTAATCACTCCTTTTAATATGGGCCAATTCATGGGCCAGGATTGCCTCCACCTGTTGCGTAGGAAGTCCTGTTGCCAAGCCTACCGGTATCAGGATAACTGGTTTTAGATGTCCCATCACCATCGGGCCATAAATGGCTGCAGATTTCAAAATCCTGACATCTTTATTAATATTAAGTGATTTTTTTAATTTATCGAGAACCTCATTCCACTGACTATCAACCAACTCAGTGGCCTTGTTTTTCAAAATTCTCAAATAGGCATAACTTCCGATCAGTCTAAACCCAAGTAATAATGCTCCGGTACTCCAGACAATCACAAGCTCTGGCAAAAAGGGCTTTATACGACCAGATAGCCCTTCCCAGAAATTCACAACTCCCGGATCATTCATGGTAATCAGATATTCTACCTGGTTATCTAGCATCCCCATCGATAAATTTGAAGCAGCTCCTAGTTCATTCCAATGCATTATAAATGTTTGAACGCTCCATCCAAGCCCTCCAAGCAAAGCTCCGAAAGTCAGCCAGTACATTACTTTTGGTTTATTTTTTACCAGTGGCTTTATTAAAAGGAATAAAATCCCGATCAACATAAACTGCCATAATGCATGAACAAGTGTCCATCCGGTAGCTTCGATTATCCGGTTATATGATTCAATACTAAACATTGTTAATCTATTTGAGAATCTTCAATATCATCGAGGTACTTTTTGATCCTTTCCAGCTCAGCTTTATCAGTTTTATTATTTCCCAATAAATGCATTACCAGTTTTGCTGCCGACCCCTGAAAGGTCGTTTCAAGCAGACGGTCAATTAGCCTGTCACTTGTCTGCTTGCGATCTATTTCTGCTGTATATATATGTGTCTTGCCGTGCTTCTCTCTGGAAAGATACTTTTTCTCATACATTAGTTGCATGATCTTCAAAGTTGTTGTGTAACCCGTATCTTTTTCTTTGGACAATTCATCATGTACTTCACGCACAGTAGATGGGCCCTTGTCCCATAAGACACGTAAAACATCTAATTCAGATTCGGTGGGTTTTGAAACACTCATTTTTTGCTACTACGATTAATTTCGTATTACAATTATATACGATTTTATTCGTAGTTAAAAGTTATCTACGAAAATATTCGTAAAAAAGTGTTAAATGGTGACTTAAATAGATGAGTGGAAGGATGTTACCTATTTTCTCCTTTTATTGATTCTGATCGCTTCGTCAATATAAAAAGGTAAACTTCCCCTGAAGTCAGTAGTACTATCAAGTATAAAATGCCGGATTTGCTTTTGATCTCCAGTCAATAATCCAAAAGGGTCTTCGATTTTAATTCCATCAACGAAGCCTATTATCAAATGATCTTTTTTCGGATTGAAATAGATTAACGGACCGTAATAATCATAAAAGGGAATTCTATACTTAACGGATTCTGAAACTCCCGGAGTATCCATCAACCACTGTCTGATTTCTTCGGCTTTAATGTATAAAGGGTATTCAAGGTTTTCTGCTAATAGCGAAGTAACCTGATCTGATTTCTGATTAGGTATTGCTTTCATCTGGTTGATCTGCCTCAATTACCGGTAATCCTAATTGGTATTTAATAGCTAATGTTCTAATGACAATTACTGTTGTCACACATGCCACATCTGCCCAGTTGCTGGTAATAGCAAAGGCATCAAATAAAGCATAGGCTAACCCACCAACAATACAAGCTCCTGCATAAATTTCTTTCCTGAAGATCAAAGGAACTTCATTAATCAGAATATCTCGAGTAATACCACCGGCGATCCCGGTGATCATGCCCAGTGTCATAGCCACCCAGTACGGCTGACCAAAAAGTAAAGTCTTTTCTATACCTACCAGTGTGAACATACCTAACCCAATGGTATCGAAAATAAAGAATGTATTTTCTAATCTTACCAATCGATTCCTGAATATCACTACAAATCCCAATGCTACCAATATTGTTATAAAATATTTTGGGTCCTCCATCCAGAAGGGAGTTGCGTTAAGCAAAAGGTCTCTGATCGTTCCGCCTCCAACTGACGTAACAATTCCAATGACGACAGAACCGAATAGGTCAACCCTTGCTGCTGCTGCCAGACGAATACCACTAATAGCAAATACGAACGTCCCCGCGTAGTCTATAAATTCAGGAAAAGTAAGCATCATCGAGGTAAATTTTAAAATTTGGCACCAAAGTAATAAAAAAAAACCGCTGCCTCATGGCAACGGTTCACTTTTTAAAACTGAATTACTTTAATCGTCTATTTGCACCTTATCAAGGTTCATAAACACGATATTATCACCTTCGATATCTATACCAACGACAGAATCTTTCTGAATATTTCCTGCAAGTATCTCTTTTGATAATTCATTTAAGACCTCACGTTGTATAACTCTTTTCAACGGTCTGGCGCCAAATGTCGGATCATAACCGGTCTTGCCAAGGTAATCAAGTGCAGCATCAGTAGCTTCTAGTTTAATACCATTGTGCTCCAGTCTGTTTTTGATCAGGTTAAACTGAATGGTAACAATCTTTCTGATATCTTCTTTAGAAAGAGGTCTGAACATGATCAGTTCATCAATTCGGTTCAGGAACTCCGGACGCACTGATTTTTTCATCAGTTCGAACACTTCATTTTTAGTTTTGTCGATCACCTCATCATGGTTTATTTCATCCATCATTTCAAAGTTGCTCTGTATGATGTTCGAACCAATATTTGTTGTCATGATGATGATTGTATTTTTGAAGTTAGCTATCCGTCCTTTATTATCGGTCAACCTTCCATCATCCAGTACCTGTAGCAGAATATTGAAGACATCCGGATGAGCTTTCTCGATCTCATCAAGTAATACCACACTATATGGTTTTCTTCTTACTGCTTCTGTAAGCTGGCCTCCTTCATCATAACCAACATATCCCGGAGGCGCTCCGACCAGTCTACTAACGGCATGCCTTTCCTGGTACTCAGACATATCGATCCTGACCATGGCATTTTCATCATTGAACAGATATTCTGCCAACGCTTTCGCCAGCTCAGTCTTACCCACACCGGTAGTCCCCATGAAAATGAAACTACCAATTGGTCTTTTCGGATCCTGTAATCCGGCACGGCTTCTTCTTACTGCATCGGATAATGCCTGAATAGCTTCCTGCTGTCCGGCAACTCTTCTGCTCAGCTCATCTTCCAGGTGAAGCAGTTTTTCTCTTTCGCTTTCGAGCATCTTACTCACCGGAATACCTGTCCAGCGTGCGACTACTTCCGCAATATCTTCTGAATCAACTTCTTCTTTGAGTAAGCTTTCCTCACCCTGCATTTCAGAAACCTGTTTCTGAAGTTCTTCTAATTTATTCTGAGTTTCAACCAGCTTACCATACCTGATCTCCGCTACTTTTTCATATTCACCTGCGCGCTCCGCTTTTTCAGCTTCAAGCTTAAGCTTATCGATTTCTTCCTTCGCATGCTGAATTCCCTGGATTACACTCTTTTCATTCTCCCACTTGGCTTTCAGACTGTCGCGTTGCTCACTGAGTTCGGCAATATCTTTATTTAATATCGCTTCCTTCTCCTTATCTTTTTCACGTCTGATCGCTTCACGCTCAATCTCCAATTGCATAATCCTTCGATTGAGCTCATCAAGTTCTTCCGGTAATGAGTCAATTTCAATTCTCAGCTTCGATGCAGCCTCATCCATCAAGTCGATAGCTTTATCCGGCAAGAACCGGTCAGAGATATATCTACTGGATAGTTCAACTGCAGCAATTACAGCATCATCCTTAATTCTGACTCCATGATGGAGCTCATACTTATCTTTAATACCACGTAAAATTGATATTGCATCTTCCTCACCGGGTTCATCGACTGTTACTGCCTGGAACCTTCTTTCCAATGCCTTATCTTTTTCGATGTATTTTTGATATTCCTTCAACGTGGTCGCACCGATTGCATGAAGTTCACCACGTGCTAGAGCAGGTTTTAATAAGTTTGCTGCATCCATAGCTCCTTCGCCACCACCACCGGCACCGATCAGCGTATGGATCTCATCAATAAAGAGAATGATTTCTCCATCTGAATCCTTAACCTCTTTAATTACCGCTTTCAGTCTTTCCTCAAACTCACCTTTATATTTGGCTCCTGCGACGAGGAGTCCCATGTCTAAAGAAATGATCGTTTTAGACTTTAAGTTCTCCGGGATATCACCATCGACAATACGCTGGGCCATACCCTCTACGATCGCTGTCTTACCTACACCCGGCTCACCAAGAAGCATCGGGTTGTTTTTCGTTCTCCTGGAAAGGATCTGAAGTACACGCCTGATCTCTTCATCACGACCGATCACCGGATCAATCTTACCCTGCCTCGCCTGCTCATTGAGATTAATAGAATATCGTGAAAGAGCCTGGTATTTATTTTCAGCATTCTGGTCAGTCACTTTCGATCCGCCACGAAGCTCTTTAATTGCTTTTACAGCATCAGACTCATTAAATCCGTGATTCTTTAATAGAGTGGCAGTTTTATCCTTACCTTTTAACAGGCCAAGAATAATGTGCTCCACAGCCACAAATTCATCACCAAATGTTTTGAGTGTCTTATTAGCTTCCGTCAGCGTTTGATGCGCATCATTAGATAAATACGGTTTACCGCCCGACACTTTAGGATAAGACCTGATCAAATTATCAAGTTCATCATTAAGAACGGGGGTATTTACATTTAGCTTTTTAGCCAGGTACGAAAAAACATTTTCGTCAGTAGAAATAATTCCTTTTAGCAAGTGCCCTGTCTCCACAGCTTGCTGTTCATGGGCCATTGCTACCTCAGTAGCCTTTTGAATGGCCTCCTGTGATTTTAATGTATAATTATCAAATGTCATATCTATTATTAGTTTCTTAGTTCAATTTCCTATAGGGAATAATCAATAATTCTACCAATTGATATTTTTAGACTAAAACAAGAAAAAACTGCAGGTTAAAGTGATAAAATAGCATTATTTTAAGACATTTTGTCTCAAAACCACTTATTTATTCCCTTAACACTGCCGTAATGACAGTTTTTAATTTGGTCTTTTTATTAAAGAGGTGAGTGGTTTTACAACGTGTTAATATTTGTATCAATGCCAAACTTGTTGTAGAAGATATGAATAATGGGGAAGCTCATAACTCAGGTTGATTGTTGAAAACGTTTAGATGGAAGTCCCGGGGTTTGAATTGAATATTATTGGACAATTTTGCGATATTTCTTTTATATTTTAATAAGACAGTTATATTTATAATAGGGTTAAGTTTTTTGAGGGAGAAGAAATGGAGAGTAATAACCCTATCCAAATTCATTAGTAAATCAACGCCCAGAAATAAGATGAAAAATTTTACTATCAACACCAGTAGCAGAATTTTGATTGCTATTATTTTGCTCTTTTTGATCAATTATTCAGGATATTCCCAATGTACTCCGAACGATTGTTCAACTATATTACCTCCTTTTGGAGGCATATGTGATTCATCATTTGTCGAAGGCACAAGCAATGAAGCTTATTCGGATTTTGAATCCTTTCATATTACAACTACATGCTTTGATGCAGGTATTCTCGACCCATCGTTTAGTGGCACAAATGTCAGCGTAGAACAAATAGATAACTTAACCTTTTTTGGTTTGCCAAATGGCATAACGGGGACATCTAATCAGATTTCGTATTCATCACCTGCTAATGGATGTATAAGCATTTCCGGAACCCCGTCTGAAGCCGGAGAATTTCAAGTAAACGTTTTTTTATTGGCAGATGTACTCATTTATGATGGAAACTGCTCTTCCGTTGTATCAGTACAAAATGATAATCAGATAACCGTTCCTTTAACATTGACTATTTTACCAGATGCCTCATTCACAATTCCATCCACTTCTTTTGCTGCTTGTGATGAAGCAGTTTCACTAAGCCCTACAGGCACAGTTGGAGGAAGCTTTTCTGGACCGGGTGTATCCGGGTCTACATTTAACCCCTCTGTAGCTGGACCTGGTTCTCATACAATAACATATTCTGTTTCGGCTCAAGAAGGAGAAGCAGTTGGTCCTGCGTCTAATAGTTCTTCAATTACTGTTAATGTTTCAGCTCTTCCAGAACCTGGGATTGATACACAAACAGCCTGTGATTCTTTCACATGGATTGACGGAAATACTTACACTGAAAGTAATAATACAGCTACTTTTAATATTGAAGGTGGAGCAGCAAATGGTTGTGATTCTCTTGTTATGTTAAATCTAACTATTGATACTATTTCAGATCTAACAACTTCTACAGATGGATCAACTATAACTGTCAATAACACAAATGTCACTTATCAATGGTTGGATTGTAATAATAATTATGCAATAATCCCCGGGGAAACAAATCAATCATTTACACCGGTAGAAAATGGCACATATGCTGCTGAACTCACTAAAAATAGTTGTGTAGACACCACTGCCTGTGTTGAAATTAACACTTTAGGAATAATTGATAATGATTTTGGAGATGACCTTAAGGTTTATCCCAATCCAACTGATGGTAATTTTTCCATTGAAATGGGGGGTTATTTTAAAAATGTAGAAATTTCAATATTTGAAATAGATGGAAAACTCATTCGGTCAGCAGTCTTTAACAATCAAAAAACCATTGATCTTACTATTACTGAGAAACCAGGAATCTATTTAATTGGGATAAGTGCTGAAAATAAAAAAGCCACGATCAGGTTATTAAAAGAGTGATATAATGGCAAAATGGAATTCATAAAACTCCTTGAGCTAAATCTTAAGGAGTTTTACCCCCCTCTGGTGCAAGAATTCTCTTGTACCTACGTCGTTAAGCTAAACTATAGAATTTAAATGTATTTCCTGCTCATGCCGGAAATTAAATTCAATCATTTTCTCATTTCTGGATAGTGAAGACACAATCCAGGGCTAAACGTTTAGGTTGAAAAATACTTAAAAGAACTAATAACAATCGGTCCAAGAAAATTATTGAACCATTATTAAGGAAAATAACACAAGCGCATGCCTACGCGAGTGGATTGAATTTATAATTAAATTTACTTCACCTTCAAAAACGGACTCTTTAAGAATGATTTTGGAATTGGGGCTTCCATCATTTCGTCAAATTCTTTAACGCTCTTTACTCCCTCTACCGTCATGAATGCCTTTGGATTATTTTCTTTTATCAACGTTTCCAATGAATGAAGCTGCTTTCTTCCGGCAATGACGAATATGACGCTGACTTCACCCTTACTTCCGTGTGCTTCGACTTCGGTGAATTTATAATCTTTTGATTTTAAAGCTTTTAGTAATTTAGATGCGTTACGTTGGGTTATGATTCTGATCACTATATTTCCAATAGCAAGTTTTTCTTCAATACCCATACCAACATAAATACCCGCAGCAAACCCTCCGGCATAAGCTACATAAGATATCGGGTTAGATAAATGCTGCATGATCTGACTAATCGCTATTAACCAAATCAGTGCTTCCAGGAATCCAAGTGCAGTGGATAATCCACGTTTTCCCTGAAGCATATAGATTACTCTCAGGGTATTTAAGGGTACATCTATAATTCGAGCAAGGAATATGATCAATGGCAGGAGAACAAATTCGAAAACTTCCTGACTTATCCCTAATACTGCTGCAAAATCCATTTACGCTGGTATTTAAATGTTTTACTTATAATCTCTTTCTTTCTCCGTAAATTTAATTCATTTAAAGCAGGATAAATCGAATTTTCAAAACACTATCGTCAATTCTACGTACATTTGCATCATGGCAGTAGTGAAGAAAAAGGATATCAGGTCGTTAAAGCCCGACGAGTTAAAAAAAGTTTTTGTTGAAAACGGCGAAAAAGCCTTCAGAGCAAAGCAGGTTCATGAATGGTTATGGAAAAAGTCTGCCCGTACTTTTGAGGAGATGACCAACCTTTCGAAAGACCTTCGAGAATGGCTGAATGAACATTTTGTAATTAACCCGGTAACTATTGCTGATCAGCAAAAGAGTAATGACGGAACGATTAAAATTGGCTTTAAACTTCACGATGGTCACCTGGTAGAAGGTGTGCTAATACCCACTTCAAAACGAATCACTGCCTGTATTTCTTCGCAAGTCGGATGTTCTCTATCCTGTGCGTTTTGTGCTACAGGTTTTCTGGATAGAAAAAGAAATATTGAAGCTGCTGAAATTTATGATCAGGTAGTACTTATCCGAGACCTTGCTGAAGAACTTTATAATCGCCCATTGACCAATATTGTATACATGGGAATGGGAGAACCATTATTAAACTACAGCCATGTTTTCAAATCTGCGGAATACGTTACTGCGGAATATGGTTTAAATATGGCTTCCAAAAGACTAACTGTTTCTACTGCAGGCATTGCTAAAATGATCAAAAAGCTAGCTGATGATGACGCTAAGTTTAACCTGGCATTATCTCTTCACGCTGCAAATGATAAAAAGCGTGATAAGATCATGCCGATCAATGAATCGAATACCCTCGAGGCTTTAGCTGAATCATTAAAATATTATTACGAAAAGACCAAAATGATGGTCACTTACGAATACATCGTTTTCAATAATTTTAATGATACGCTGGAAGATGCCGAAGAACTTTACCAGTTCACCAAAGTCGTTCCTTCAAAAGTGAACATCATTGAGTACAACCCGATCGACCAGGCGGACTTTGTCAATACAGAAGAAGACAAACTCGATAAATTTGCTTCCTACCTTGAACGCAAAGGAGTGAATGTCAATGTCCGTCGAAGTCGTGGAAAAGATATTGATGCAGCATGTGGACAGCTGGCAAACAAAGGCCACAAAGAAACTGCCTGATCAATTATCTAATATAATTTTCAGTAAGAAACTTCATCCCGGTTTTATTCATATATTTTTCTGCAAAATCGGCACCGAATTCTTTGGCTATGCGCTTGGCAACTTTAGGAAATTTGGATGAATCAGCCAGTTCAGGAAAAAATAAGGGATGTCTTTCAGGCTCATAATCTGCCCAGTAAAAGAAATCTGCTCCCTGTACGAGGTAATTTTCACCGCCTAATTTTATTCCATGCTCAATATGTTCTAAATAATATTCGGGGTTCTCTTTATGCATATAATCTCTCAGGTAGGTGATCCCGATTATACCATTATTCTGAATTATGTATTTCGCATGTTCATCAGTCAGGTTTCGATCGTGTTCATAGACCTCTCGAAAATTTGAATGCGAAGCGATCACCCTCAAATCGAGGCCATTCTTTTCTTTATAATTTATAATATCCTCTGCAAGCTGATAACTGGAGTGAGAAAGATCGATGCAAATCCCATATTTGGATAATATTTCCAGCAGAGTTTCACCATCTTCCTTTAAACCAATTCCCTGAGCCTTATTTCCACCTCCAAACCTGTTTTCTCCATGATGGGTCATTGATACGTATAAAGGAGTTCCGATCCATTGCTTCATAGCCAGCAAGTTCATTTCAGTCTGAACTTCGGCATCTCCCTCTTCGAGACATAATCCAGAAGCTCCTTCAATGGCCGGAATTAACGTGATATTCTTCTTTCTGAATTTACCCTTCCATTTTTTGAAAGGAAAATCCCTTTGAAAAAGTTCAAAAAGAATCCTCGCCTGTCTGAAGGCATTGACCACACTATCTTCACCCGGCGCTGTAAATATTGCACAGGTCTGTACTTTGACCTTTCCAGCTTCCATAGCAGGAAGAGAAGCTCCAATGTCATCAGTCTGTTCTAATGCATCATAAGATAATGCAGGCATATCCTGAACGTGTAAAAGATAACTTAACAGATCACAGTGGAAATCGACTACGGGTAATTTTTGCATGGCTTGATAATTTTTCGAGATACCGGGTTATGCTTGATTGCATAATTTAGATAAAAATAAAAAAAGCAGCCGATAAACTGACTGCTTTTTGAGGTATTTCCTATGATACGCTTATGGTATCCACTTGATATCTTTAAAATTCGGTTTTCGTTTTTCAAGAAATGCATTACGACCTTCTTTTGCTTCTTCGGTCATGTATGCAAGTCTGGTTGCCTCACCGGCAAAAACCTGCTGGCCTACCATACCATCATCAGTCGCGTTGAATGCGAATTTCAACATCTTGATCGAAGTTGGTGATTTCTCCAGGATCTCCTGTGCCCACTGGTAAGCAGTATCTTCTAATTCATCATGCGGGATCACGGCATTTACCATACCCATATCGTAAGCATCCTGTGCAGAATAATTACGACCAAGGAAGAAAATTTCTCTCGCTCTTTTCTGACCAACCATCTTAGCCAGGTATGCCGATCCATACCCCCCATCAAAAGAAGTTACATCAGCATCAGTTTGCTTAAATATCGCATGTTCTTTACTTGCTAGAGTCAGGTCGCATGTTACGTGAAGACTATGCCCTCCACCGACAGCCCATCCGGGAACCACAGCAATAACTACCTTTGGCATAAATCGCATTAAACGTTGAACCTCCAGGATATTAAGTCGTGGCATACCGTCATCATCAACATATCCCTGGTGGCCTCTGGCATTTTGATCTCCTCCACTACAAAAAGCCCATTTACCATCTTTTGAAGAAGGACCTTCTCCTGATAGAAGAATTACTCCGATAGAAGTATCTTCCCTTGCATCAAGAAATGCCTCAAATAATTCTCCAACAGTCTTAGGTCTGAATGCATTTCTCACATCGGGACGATTAAATGCAATTCGAGCTACCCCGTCGCACTTTTTATAAGTTATATCTTCGTATTCCTTAACGGTTTTCCAGTTTATCTTACTCATTTTAACTTTCTTTTAAATCAGTTACGCAATGTAAAAATACTTCTTGATTATAAAAATCTGATATTTTTCCCGGAAAGTATACGTATAAAACTGAATTTTAGTCTCTGGCTGCCTCAGTTGGATAGAAATCATTAATTTAGCCGCGCAACATAAAACTCAAAAGATGAATTACGAAGCAACCCTCGAATTTGCTCAAAAAATGGATCGCGAAGATGCCCTTTCGCGATTCAGAGATGAATATTATATACCGAAAGTCAATGGTCAGTCTTCTATCTACTTTTGTGGTAATAGTCTGGGACTGCAACCTAAGCGCACTGAAAAATACTTAGAACATGAAATGAAACAGTGGCGTGAGATGGGAGTTGAAGGTCACTTTGAAGGAGATACACCATGGTATGAGAGCCATGCCAGATCTAAACCAGCCTTGAGTAAGATCCTCGGTGCCAAAGAACACGAGATCGTGGCGATGAACAATTTAACCACAAATTTGCATCTAATGATGGTTTCCTTTTATAAACCTGAAGGGAAAAGAACCAAGATCATCATGGAAGGAGGTGCATTTCCTTCTGATATGTACGCTGTAGAAAGCCAGGTTAAATTTCATGGATTAAATCCTGACGATCATGTGATAGAAGTAACCCCACGAGAAGGAGAATACCTGATCAGACATGAAGATATCATTGAACAGATAGAAAAGCATGCTGATGAAATATCCATGGTATTATTTCCGGGCATTCAATATTATACAGGGCAGGTTTTTGATATGAAATCAATTACCGAAGCCGGTCATAAAGCCGGAGCAAAAGTTGGGTTTGATCTTGCCCATGCTGCTGGAAACATAGTGATGGAACTTCATAACTGGAATGTAGATTGTGCCACCTGGTGTTCATACAAATATATGAATAGCGGACCCGGAAATGTATCTGGGCTTTATGTTCACGAAAGATATGCTGATGATAATGAACTGCCTCGATTTGCAGGCTGGTGGGGACATGATCAGGATGAGCGATTCCAGATGCTTAAAGGATTTAAACCGATGCATGGAGCTGACGGATGGCAACTGGCCAATCAAAATGTACTGGCACTCGCAGCACACCAGGCTGCATTAAGTTTGTTTGAAGAAGCGGGTATTAAAAAACTGAGAGAAAAATCTGTAAAACTTACCGGTTATCTTGAATTCATGCTCAATGGATTGAATGATTCTGTTGATGAACCAATTGTTGAGATCATCACTTCTTCAAATCCTGAAGAAAGAGGGTGCCAGCTATCATTATTTGTTCATAAAGGTGGCAAAGAGCTGTTTAAAAAACTCCAGGAAGGTGGATTAATAGCAGATTGGCGCGAACCTAATGTAATCAGACTCGCGCCAACCCCTATGTATAATTCTTTTGAAGATGTTTTTCGACTGGTAAATCTTATGGAAAAAGTTTTCAAGCAATTCTAATTAAGCATCGCGACTCGCTCAAGCTTAGTAGAATCATTATATATCAATTGATATTGTTTGTATAAATTCATAATACTTCTAACATAGGCTACTGTCTCAGTTCCACGGCAGTAGCCATTTCTTACTACCTCATCCTGGTAATATTTCGGCTGAGACTTAAGTAACAGGTATTTTTCTACGTTGTCTTCCCAGACTTCAGGATCTGCACCGTATTTTCTGGCTAATCTTCTGGCATCTAATATATGTCCCTGACCAATATTGTATGATGCCAGGACAAACTTCTTTCTTTCAACGCTATCAGCCACACGATCATCCCAGTAGTTATCAAGCCATTCCAGGTGGGCAATACCGGCTTTAATATTTTCTTCAGGATTAAAGGTGTTAGTCACCCCATATTCTTTGGCAGTCTCAGGAAGTAACTGAAACAATCCATGAGCACCGGCCCATGATGTTACATTCGGATTAAATCTTGACTCCTGGTACGCTACAGAAGCAACGAGCAACCAGTCCCAGCCAATTTTTTCTGCACCCTTTTTAAATTGATCGTCATATGGAGAAAGCTTTTCACTTGAGAAAGAAGCGTAATCACTCTTAACCCATTTACGATTGTATTTAGGATTTTCGAAATACTTCCTGTAGATGACATAGTAATCATTGGTTTTTCGCATTTTTCTCACCCATTGATTAATAGTCGTTTCCAGAGAATCTGCATTCCTTCTCACTGCCCAGGAAATACGTTGAGGAAAACTCACTGCTGTTTTTACATCGATGCCAGGATAATATGTAGCATTTACCTTTGCCATATTCTCATCAGCAATAGTATAGTCAATCTCTCCTTCAGCTACTTTTCTGATCAGATCTTCAGTTGTGGTACCCATATCAGCTTCTACTATAAAAATATCATCACCGATCTCTTCGGATAGATTTTGAAGCCGTGTAAGGTAAGCACTACTGCTTCTCACATAAACTTTCTTACCAATTAGTTCTAAAGGTTCACGAACAAGTTTATTTTCGATCTGATGCCATTTCAGCTTACGCCAGTTATCCGGTTTGCGTTGAACAAGCACCTGCCGCTCGATGGAGTGATATTCAGTAAAGGTGGCAAATTTCTTTCTTTCCTTTGTAACAGAAAGATTATAGGCGATGATATCGACCTTACCACTGTTGAGCATTTCAAATGCCTCCTCAATGCTATTAGATATTTTAATTTCTAATTTGATATCAATATCATCAGCAAGACGCTGAAGCAGTTCATATTCATATCCCATTGGTTTACCTCTGTAGATGAAATAACCCGTTGAGCTATTATCTACCACGGCACGCAATACTCCCCTTCTTTTAATAGTGGGAAGATCGAGATTTACAACCTGGATGGAATTAGCACTGTCTTTAGATACGGTATTCTGCTTTACTCCTGACTGTCTGCATGAGTAAAAAGTAATCGACAAAAGTAAAACAGGTAAAAATAATACATACTTTCCCAAAACATTATTGGTTGGTGATAGGGTAAAGTACGTAATTTATTGCTCTTGGTTTAAAGTTTTTTCGAGAAGAAAGTCATTTCCATCGATGAATTCATATGGTTCAAGCGATAAAATATTAACTATCAAAGAATATATATGAATATTCTGGAATGATTTTATTTTTTCCCCATGTTTGAAAGATGGTCCATTTGCATAAAAAATGCCATGCATACTTTTCATTTCAGGATTAAATCCATGAGTACCTCCTCTTTCAAAGCCATTAGGAAACTCTTTCTTTTTTTCAGGTTGAAGAAAAATACACTTTTTCGGGGCGGTGACAATCATATCAGGTGTCCACGGCTTCTTATCCCCGTCAAATGATTTATAATTTTTTGGTTTTTCAAATATCACATCATTGCTGTTAAATGATGCTACAAGATCTTTTTTGGCTTTTAAAAAGGAAGTTTTAGGATCTACAAAGTATACATACGCAAAAGGACCTGCATTCAAAACAATATATTTCCCTTTATATTCATCGCTTTCCATATCCCAATAAATAGGCTTGTAATTTTTCATATCTTCCATTCCATGGTCGGAAACAAGAATAAGATTCACCGGGACACCGGTTTCTTTAATTTGTTCGCGAAAATAGCCAAGTTCTTCATCGAGCTTTTTAGCAGCTTTTTTTGTTTCCGGAGCAGTTGGGCCGTACTTATGGCCAACATCATCCATGGTGCTGAAATAACCAAGTATCAGGCTGGGGCGTTCATCTTTAGGTAATTCAAGCCACTCAATCATACCGTCAATTCTAGCTTTATTTGATATGCGACCATTATATGGATAGACATAGTCCGGTTTACAGCCATTAATGGATGCTTCAGTTCCCACCCAGAAATAAGATGCAGTTTTCAATCCATTTTGCTGCGCATAGCACCAGATAGGAAGTCCAGCATAAAACCTGCCATCGGTAACATCTTTTTTATCCCAGATCTGATAGACTGTTTCGATATCGCGATTATAAAAAGTATTTGCCGGGAGCCCATGATGCCCGGGTTCCATGCCTGTTACGATTGAATAATGGTTAGAAAAAGTTTTAGACGGATAAGAAGGGATTAAGGCTTCAGCGGCCACTCCCCCTTTTATTAAATCCTTAAAGTTATTCAAATCGAATTTTTCAACATAGTCGTGTCTGAATCCATCATAGGAAATCAATATGGTGACCGTATCCAGTTGAGCAAAAAGGACAGTGGGTAGAAAAATTAAAACAAACAATAATCGCATGATCGAAAGAATTACGCTATACAAAAATAAAAAAGGCTGCCAAAATTGACAGCCTTTTAAATTATTTATTTTGAGGAGGTTAGAAGCTAACCTTCAGACCAGCATTCCATGTTCTTCCAAAACCGAAATAAACTCTGTTTCTTGTCGAGCCATCAGAATCTGGAATAGCATGATTATTATCATCATCTGAAGGATCATGTAGTATATTAGTTTCAGATTCAGCAATATATTCTTCATCAAGAAGGTTATTAATATTGATGAACAACCTGATTTTAGAAACACCAGCATCAAAAGTATAAGATGCCCCAGCATCAACTAGACCATAGGAAGGCAATTCCCATGCCTGGTTTCCTGGAGATAAAAATACATTTTCACTGGCTACATCAAAGTCTGCGTATACTTGGGATGCATAATAGTAAGCTGCATTTATATTTAAACCATCGATAACTTGATAATCAGCTCCTAATGACCAGGTAGTTTGTGCAGCATCCGGCACCTTAACATCTTCCATGAACAATTCTTGAGTACCGATAAGCTCATTGTTATTATTGAATACATCTGCACTGAAATTATCAGTGTATCTCCAATTACCAAATGAGAACATCGCATTTATACTCAGGTTTGTAATTGGTCTGATTACAGCATCTATTTCAATTCCCTGGTGAAGTTGATTAACACCTTCAAAGTTAGCTGTACCATCCTGTCCATCTACATCAACTGTTCTTGAAAATTGACGATTCTTCCAAAAGGTATGGTATAAATTCACGTTTGCACTAATTAATTTATCTCTAAAGCCATAACCAAATTCATAAGCTTCCACATTTTGATTTTCGATATTTTCATCAACTTCATTCGAAAAGTTTACAAAAACATTATCAAAAATAGGCTGGCGAGAGAAATAACCAGCATTTGCAAACACATTATGCTTACTATTAATGTTATAATTAACACCACCTTTTATAGTTCCTCCCAGGAAGTTTTCCCAATCAGACTCCTGATTCCCTTCTTCGTAACGGAAATAGTCGATTCTTTTAAATCCTTGGTTTGACCCAGAAAGAGACAAAAATGCTGACCATTGATCATTTGTATATTCTACTTGACCAAATAACCCTATCCAACTCACTAAACCATCATTGTAATAATCAATTTTCTCATCATTGCTACCCTCATCTGTTGCATAGTGATTTGGATTATTAACATCGTCATCATCAAAATATGCATCTAATCCTAGCAAGTTTTCAAGCCTACGGTAATGAATACCCTTATAATACCGATAATCAAGACCACCAACAACAGCCCAGTTTTCATTTATCTCATGATTAACATTGGTTAATAACCCATACCAGTTATGAGAGTTCATAGAAGCTCTTCTAATAAATCCTCCTTGTGATCTATCTGTATAATAATCGTATTCTCTACCATCAGTATGTAGACTGTCTATAGTAGAATATCCAGATGTACCTACGTATTGACCGTTAAATCCACCTCCATTATCCCATGGAAGTTTTTCATCTAAAGTTTGCCAAGGGTTTGTTCTTATAAAATCATTTATTGAACCTCCTTGGTTCCAGGTACTAATGTCATTCCATCTAACCTGACCAGGAATACCAGCATTGCTAGTTCTAAATCGAGAACTTGTTCTAAAACGCCCATTTATTTGGCCTAAGTCCCCAGTTCCTCCACCTCTTCCAAATGAAGCATAAGCAGAAGTTGCTACCGTTGTTTTTTCTGATGGATCCCAATACCAGTTAAGGAAAATTTTTGGTTTGTGATAGAAATTCTTTCTCCAGGAGAATTGCTCTCCATCAAGTATTCCCCACTGAGGATTGTATTTTATTCCAGTACCTTCAAATGACCCATCAGGATCACCTTTTAACGTTTCATAATTAACTCCATCAAACCTTCCATACTCTCTTTGGTGATGCCATTGAGGAGCTCCTAAAGCTGTCAAGTGTACTGAATGTTTTTCGTTTATAACTTTTGCTACTGATAAAAAATATGACCATGCTTCAAAATCAGTACCATCAGCCCACATTGCTCCAGTTGTTCTTGTACCCTGAATAGTAGCAGCCCAGCCATTTTCACCTAACCCTGTTGATAGAACTAATCCGAATTTATTATATCCATCATTACCAATTGTGGTTGAAACAGCTCCTCCCTTTTCGTGATCAGCTGCATTGGTGATTATGTTTATAGAACCACCTACAGTAGGCACAGCTAATTTAGTTGCACCAAGACCTCTTTGTACCTGAATTTGAGATGTTACATCAGAAAGACCAGCCCAATTTGACCAGTAAACCCATCCGTTTTCCATATCGTTTACAGGAATACCATTGATCATTACAGCTGTATTACGCTGATCAAAACCTCTGATATTAATTCTTGAATCTCCAAAACCCCCACCTTGTTTGGTAGTATAAACTGATGGCGAATACTTTAATACTTCCGGAAATTCCTGATTTCCTAACTTTTGCTCTATTTCTGCACCTTTAATAGTCGATACAGCGACAGGAGTTTCCCTATCTTTTGCTACTGAAGCAATTACTTGTACTTCACTCAACCCAACTGCTGCTGAAACTAGTTTAATTGTCCCCACATTAGCCGTACCCCCTTCAGTTACCTTGACATCAATTTTCTTAGCCTCATATCCTATATAAGAGATGTCTAGAGTTTTATCTCCTACTGGTACATTGTTAATAGTAAAATTACCATTAAGGTCTGCAATAGCCCCTGTGGTAGTTCCTTCTATTACTACATTGGCACCAAGCAATCCTTCTCCGGTTTCACTGTCAACCAGTTTTCCGGTGATTTTTCCGGTTTGCCCGAATGCTGTTAGCGAGGCAAACACGAATACTAAAACGAGTAAACGTTTAATCATAATAGTTATAGTTTGGTTTGAATAATTCGGCGACAAAGATAAGTTTTTGGCATTACCCATCATGTAAGTTAAGATTAACTTTCTTTAAATACGCTCCGGGTTTCTTAACAATTTCTTAACATTTATTAACCGAAGCAATTTTGCCTGTAAAAAGGAAGGGCATTGGCTGTAACGCCCTGAAATCAAGACGTTTCAACACTTTCCTATGCAAATATTAAAAAATTTAATTGGAAATCATACTCATGAGTGTTATTGTTTTTTTAACATTTGTTCACAGGGGTATTTAGCTATTAGAGATTGATGATTTGGTTATTTGGGATTGAAATAACAGGTATTAGTGATTAAACTATTTGGGAATTGGGGATTGGGTGATTAGTGATTAGTGATTGGTTATTGAGTTATTAGGGAATATAAAATACATGTAAAAATTATCGCCTTGAAAAAATTACCTCATTAATTACCGCCTTGGTTCGTGTCTCCACGAACCAAATTTAGCTTCTTACCCAGATCTGGTGCGTGAGGACACGAACCAGGGCGAGGGCAGAGTGAGTGTGAGAGTGAGAAAGGAGAATGAGTCAGAGTAAAAAATTGTGACTGCAAATATAATTTGAACCAATCCGTCGCATAGGGACACGAACCAGGGCGGGAAGAGAATGAGAGTGAGAGTGAGAGCGGAGTGTGGAGAATAAAAAAAGCCGGATAAACCGGCTTTTTTTATCAATTAATTATCAATTGTCTTGCTGTGCTTTCTCCTCCCAGATATACTCTTAAGTAATACATTCCTGCTGGCAGATTAAATAAGTTCATATCGATAGAATGTTCTGTTCCAACTGATCCGGTAACTTCGTAAAGGACCTGCCCCTGACTATCATGAATTTTGATTTCCGGAGCTACTTCCTCAGCACTGGTAAACTGAACGGTCAACTCGCCATCGGATGGGTTTGGATACACTGTAAAGTCAGAGATGAAGTCAACATTATCAACCCTTCCTCCCTCCGGATTCTGAACTTCCAGGACAGTAATATTTTTTGATCTTGTTCCGGCACATTCAAAATAATGGGCAGTCAATTTTACAGGGTAAGTACCTGCCTGCTCGTATTGAGCTTCAGCATAATACTGTCCATTATGAAGAAGAGTTCCAAAACCCTGAAGATCCCACTCGATACTATCCGGTTCCGGAGTCGTCAGATCAATCATCAACACTGTATCCATGGCATTGACTTCTGTACTCATCAAAAATTCTGTTTGAAGCAGATCATTGTTTTCTACTATCGTGAACGTCGCAGATTCATTGCAGCCTTTCGCTGAGATCATATCCAGCGTATAAGTCCCCGGGACTGTAACCAAATAAGACGACACAGTACTTACCTCATTACCACTTCCATCTTTCCATGAATAACTGCTTCCTGTAATTATTGGAGAGAGTAATAATTCCTGACCTTCGCACACTTCCTGGTCAGTTAAACCCAGGTCTGCAGGTTCGGTAGCAGGCATTTCAAATGCATCTTCTTTGCTACAGCCATTTTCATCTGTTACAGTAACGGCATAACTCACTCCTCCCTGGATATTTGTAATCGGATTGGTGGTTTGACCATTATTCCATTGGTATGTTTTATTTCCCGTCCCTCCGGTAGATTCCAGTGTTATCGAACCGTCACTTCCATCTGCACATGTTGTTTGTATATAGTCAAAAAGACTAACCACTAGTTCCTCCGGCGCATCAAGGAATACATCAAAACTTGCCTCACATCCCTGGGCATCGGTAATGTTCACCTGGTAAGTTCCTTCGGAAAGATTGGCATAAGAAGCATTCGCCGGACCACTGACCCATTGATAGGTAAAGCCGGTATTATTTTCTCCAGATGCTGTCACAGTAATCGTTCCATCAGAACTGTCAAAGCAAGACGGTGCCTGAAGCTGTTCCATTATTGTCATCGGTTCAGGACCGGTAAGGTCAACAGTATGAAAAGAACGGCATCCCGCTTCATCCTCTACTTCCACCGTATATTGACCCACGGCAAGATTTTCTTCCCTTGGTGTACTTGTGCCCGTAGGCCAGCTTACTGAATACGCCCCTGTACCTCCAGTAATAGCAATTTCAGCAGCACCATCTGCTGTATAGGAACATGTGGGTTCTTCAATTAATGCTGTTTGTACTACCGGGCCATCCGCTGCAGAGATAAATGCATTATTTTGAGCAACACATCCCTTTGCATCTGTTATTGTAATTGAATAACTGCCTGGTTGTGCGTCTGTGATATCCTCAGTTTGCGAATAATTACTGCCATCTTTTTGCCATTGGAATTGATTCCCGCCATTTCCTCCGGTTGAAGTGATGAAAATACTTCCAAGTGGTTCGGCGCAGGTTGCATCGACCACTTCATCAATAGTTACTAAAAGCCCATCAGGCTGGGACACAACAAGAGATTGCTCCCCGGTAAGGCACCCGTTGGAATCTCTAATCTCTGCCAGGTAAGAACCGGCAACCAGGTTAGTATAATTTTGAATAGTATTGAAAGCTCCTCCTTGCCATTTAAATTCATAGGTTCCAGTTCCCCCCTGGCCTTGCAGGTTTATTGAACCATTGTCACTTTCAAAGCAGGTTTCATCAGTCACGGTTGCAGAAAGTTGCAAAACATCAGGTTGGGTAAGTTCAAAGGATGTCTGAGTCTGGCATCCATTGATATCAGTAGCGACTACCGTGTAGTTGCCAGCTGCCAGAGTTGATTCATAGTCTGATTTTGCTTCTCCATTCCAGCTATATGTATACCCTGGAGTACCTCCCGAGGTCAATAATAATACTTCGCCATCTGTATCTCCATTACAGCTTACACCAAACCCGTTTTTATCATAGATATCGGCTGTTACATTAAGCTCATCCGGTTCGCTGAGAGTATAGGCTACTTCGTTAATACATCCATTACCATCGGTGACATTTACAGAATAAATACCTGCCGATAAATTATTTCTGGTTTGCGAAGTACTGTTATTATCAGTCCAAGTGATTGAGTACCCTGTTCCTATACCACCAAAAGGCGAAACTTCTAATGTACCATCTGAATCACCAAAGCAAGTAATAGCATTGGTTTCAGTAAATGAGGCATTGACCCTGGTCGGTTCATTTAGAATCACTGGTTTTTGCCTCGAACATCCTTGTTCATCCTGCACATATACTGTATAAGCATTTGCGACCAGGTTGGTAAAGCTGGGTGAGGTTTGAAAACCTGCACCAGGCTCGGTGATACTATAAACAACAGCTCCCTGGTTATTACTCACGTTAACTACATTCAACACCCCATCTGAACTACCATAACATGAAGGTTGGGTAGTAGTTACATTAAAATCCATTTGGGCTGGTTCAGTGATTGTATAGGTTGTTTCAGCTGAACAGGTGGAGTTATATTGAACATATACTGTACCGGTTCCGACACTCAATCCGGAAAAAGTATTGGAATTTGGTTCTGCAAAAATACCGTCAGTCAATGAATACTTAATACTACTGATAGATGCAGAATTAGCAGTTGGAGTTAGCTGAGCAGTCAACTGCCCATCTGGAGACCCAAAGCATGAAGTAGAAGTTTCAGTGACTGAAAAGTTAAATTCCGGCTCTTTAACGGTTATAGGCACCGGATTTGAGAGACATTCATTCTCATCTTTAACAAGGGTGGTGTAAGTTCCTTTCGAAAGATTAGAAAAAACGGCATCCCCTATAAATGTTACTCCATTGTCGATGGAATAAGTTAAAGTATGATTATCAGCTACATTTCCTGTTACAGTGATTTGTCCATCCGAATTTTCCGGACATGTTAAATCTTTAACATTTGTTAATTCATCTGTTGTGTTAATTACTGCCGGAGCATCACTTATAATTACTTCTTCGGAAGTTGTTTGACAACCTAATCGATCTGTAGCTAGAACTATGTAAGATCCAGCGGAAATTCCTGAAATTATGTCTGAAGTGGCTGTGGATCCGTCATAGGTTATTGATTTAACTTCACTGCCGTTTTGCAGTACTGAATAGGTGTGGGAATAGCCATTCCCAATTTCTGCATTAACCTCGATTTTACCATCTGAAGCGCCTGGACAGGAAACTTGTCTATCACCTGTATACTCATTTAATGGATTTAATGTGACATTAAAACTTGGAGGAACATTTACATCTGCTGTTGCCTTATATCCACAGGATTCTTTAGAGGAATGAGTAATAGTAAATTCAATTAATCCGCTTTCAACCAAATCTATAGATAATCCTTCATTTGAATTAAAATTTACATCTCTTGGAAAACCAACGCAATAACCTGGTAATAATTCTGAAGCTGTACTTCCGCACCCTTCTTCAGGAGCAGGCGATAATTTTGAAATTGAAATTTTCATTGGAGCAGAGAATAATTTTGGAGCTATATTAATTTTAGCAACATCTTCCTGACAAACTCGTTGAATTATTTCAATATCAGCATCATTGTATTCATTGGGATAATTAAAGGTATAATTTGCTCCGGAAGCAATACGTGTTTTATCGTAGAAATTAAAATGAGCATAGAAATTTATATTTTTTTCATATCCAGCATTATCTGAAAAAAGTTCTGTATAAGAAATATCTACGGTTGGGCCTAAAGTAGTCTTAAACTGTGTTTTATTTATTAATATCTCATTAGTATTTGCATCCAAAACCTCATAATACCAATCAACGGATTCATACAAATTATGTATTTTACTGTTTTCTGGTGCAACATCAACATTTAAATTAATAGATTTTCCACATTCAATTTCCGTTAAATTAGGGATGGGCAAATCTCCTAATACCTTAACTAATACACTTATACTCATATCATCACGATCTGTGACAACATTATCCATTCGACAATGATCTATCCCTAAATATTTATATCCGTAAAAATTATCTAAGTTACAGCTAGCTGAAACTGGCCCTGGAGTAGGCCCCATATTTGGGTCTAAATATGTATTTTGTCTGCCAGAAGCAAAAAAGAATCGTGGAAATGTTTCTGGAGTGTATGTAGTACTATAATAATCACAATTGAAGCAATAATCCGGACCTGAATTATAATTATGAAAATCTTTAGCTACATTAAGACCTTCAGAAGAACTAAGTAATACATCTGAAAAAAATGCTCCTGGGTCCTTTAAAGGTTCATAAGCGCTATATAAATAAATTTTAGTTTCAAACTGCAATTGACCAAACCCTTTCCAGGTAAGCAGTAGACTAAAAAAAGATAAAAGTAAAACTCTTTTCATCGTGATACCTCCTTATTAATTTTTTGGTTGTCAGTGGTAATGATCTCTATTAAAGCTGATTTAATTTCATCCCCTATTCTAATTTCATTCAATATATCAACCTTATAGTTCCGTTTAAATGAGCGATATTGTTCTCCGTCTTTCACATAAATATTACAAATCCGTACTTTAGATGGATAAGTCACTTCGAAGGTAAGTTTGTTTTCTTCCAGCCTTGGATTTAGGTCAAAAATCGCTTCTCTATCTGATTCACTAGCTATAAATGCTTTCTGAAAAACTAATTCATCTCCTTGTTCCAGCTTGACCTCAAAATTCGATCGGTATTTCTCAGGAACAATGAATTTAAAATCTTTATTAAAAACCTTTGATTCAACTTGTTTGCCTCCGTAAATCAAAGTAAACTCTACTTCAAAAGGGGAAAAGGCAGTTAACTCCGGTTTTTCTTCATCATAATCTACAGACAAATAATCCCACAGATTCTTTTTATTAGAATAAACTACTTCCTCTGACCTCTCAGAGAGATTATATCGATTATCATAAGCCGCTACTGAATATTTATAATCATAAGCCGCTTGTGTGCTTAATGTGTCGTAATAAATGTCGCTTTCTGTCGCACTTAAATAAATAGGTTCATGTCCTTTTACGCCTCTTCTAAATAATCTGTATCCTTTAAAATCAGAATCCGAGGGTCTGTTAAATGAAATTGCCACAACATTATTAATAGTATCTCTTAACTCAATAAAATCTATTCGAGGTACCGCTGGAGCAATACTATCTAGCAATTGCACCAAATATGGGAATGATTTTTTTCCGTTGTTTTCTAATATATAATACCCTGAAACTGGATCATCAGTCCAAATTGAATTTTGATCCTTAGCAGAATTATTAATAGGAGCATATGTACCACTTTCTGATTTGCTATGCATTAGAACAGTATTTTTCCCCAATTGATTAGCAGTATAAAATGTTAACCTGCCCTGATCATCTATTTGATGGTCTACCAACTGGTTGATTTCTGTCTTTCCACTTACTTTCACGTTGGCATTCATTACTACCGGATCAGAGACAATACTATCACCATAGGGTGTTAGTCCGGCTACCTTATATTTTACTTTCCCATCGGTAGTGCTTAATGAATCATAGTAATCAAGAAAAACAGCCTGATCTACATTTATATATGGAGCTTCATTGATCTTTTCAAAACCATTTTCTCCAATACTTTTATAAATATTGTATCCGACAAAATCATATGAATTATCCTTCCATCTCAATGCAACTGAATTATCATCATTCAACTGATAAAAAATTCTGGGAAAGAAGACCTTCTCAGGTGATTGACCGTTAAAATTTGCGACAGTTGCCGCTAAAAAATTTTCAGGTTGATTTTGTAATGCTACTCGATAAATATAAGTGTCCTTTTTAACCGGGGAATCTCGAAAAGCAAACCCCGAAAGCTGAGCTGTTTTAAAAGAATAATCATTAACTAATTGTGAAATACCGAATCGATATTCCTGATCTTTTGCTGCTTTGTAGTATTCAAAAGGACCGAATTGTCCTCCCAGATCTACCTCACCTTCACCAAAGATCATTTCTGCGGCAACCAAAGTATAGTCAGACCCTTCCTTTAAAAATTCTTTTCCATCAGCTGTATTGATCCTGAAAGTTTTTTTCTCTTTTGTTGATTGACTGATTCGTTCAATAATTACTCCATTATCAATAATATCTCTCCACAAACCATAATTATCAGCAGCCCACTTTATAGAGACTCCATTTTCATCGGCACGAGAAATAGCTTTCAGCCCGGTAGTTTGTCCTTTTGTAATATCAAAAGACAATAAAACCAGCAAAATGATCAATATGGATCTATAACTTTTCATTAATAAATAAATTCAAAACTCGTTTCAACTTCGTCTGTAGTGATTTCCTTACCAGGTAGTTTGTAACTGAATTTTAGTTTGATCAAACCATTGCGAAATCTTGGGTATGGTGTTGCTAACAGCTCATTTTCTGATGATGGATAATTTCCTCCAAAATGATTAATCACCAGCTCTCGAATATTTTTATTATCCTGATTAACGATATAAGGGTAAAATATATAAATCATAACTCGATCTGGCCCGGCTAAAGATGCATCTGCAATATCAACAACGGGCAAATAAAAACCAGATGTTTCAAGTATTCTGAAAGCCTCCACCGGAGGCACACCACCGTATGCCTTATCATCACGGACTGTCAGATTCAATCCATATTTAGGATAGTTAGCATAGGTAAGCCCCATTACAAAATCTGAATGCCACTCAGAATCTTCAATAATCATTTCATACTCAATTCCCGATTCATTGAAATTTGCAAATTCCTGTCTGACGAATGGCTCACCAACTGTAAACCCATTAAAGATATCTTCCACTCCTGGTCTTACAGGATAAGTACTTGTCCCTTCAAAATCCATTGAAGCCACTTTCTCTCCTAAAGTTCTAAAATTACTTGTCCTCACCGGAGCGATATAGACATTCTGGGTTTGAAGCTCTGCTAAATTACCCGTGGCTTTTTGGCCTTTTATTTCCAGATCAAGGTTACTATCTCCACCAACCTTTGTTTTTACTGAATCGACATTTGAATCTACTGCATCAGCTGCCTTTGCAGGCACTTTGTTCAACGACAAATTGTAGATTTTACCTGTTTGAATGTTTGAAGGAAAATCAAACATCACCTCGTTTTTCCTATTATCGTAATCAAAGCCAAAGGAAGAAGATTCAGTACCGTCATCGGCAATAAACTTCCCTTCGAATTTCCAAGCACCCGAATCATTACTAAACAGATAATCCTGACCTTGCTCTAACTGAATATATCCCTGTGGATATTCATCCTGGTAGAAGTTGACCATCTCAATCTCAGGATAACTATACGCTACGTTGTGGTGTGGAATGTTATCCGGAGCTTCACCTGAAAGGAATTTCACTTCTTTAGATTCAACATATCTTTTTCCATCGACAATTACAGGCTCCCAGTTACCGCCTATGCGCTCCTCAAAGCTCACCTGTACCTTTGCTATCATTGTAGTGTGTGGCGAAAGGATGTCTACTGGTTTTACTGCTAGTACATCTTTATCATCATCCCACTGCTTTACCACTTCGATTGGTCGTTTTTCGCCGTCATGGGTGATATCAAAATGATCTAGCTTTATTTTAAATTCTTTGGTAACACCATCCAGATCTTCCAGCTTAAATATCTTTTCAACCGGCATATTAAATACTGCTTGTGGCTTGGTGAATACGTTTACTTCTTCTCCTTCTCCCGGTGTTACTTGTGAAATAACTGTGATTCCTTCGAGTACCGAACCTCCAACGATCTGACATTCTTCTCCCAGAGTCACTTCAAAATCGCAACGACCACTAACTAATCCACCTAACACACTATATCGCCCACCGACAATACCGCGCATCCAGAATGGATTTGGAAGCTTGGCCTGGAGTAAAGCCGCTGCTCCAATATGCAGAATTGATACTTTCTTCTTCTTACCAAAAACTTTAACCCTTATCCCAATATCTCCATCAAAATACGCATAGGCCTGTCCATTAGCATACCATCCATTAACTCCTAGCGTCCCTGGTCGACCGGCACACTCTGCGGAGCCATAATCTTTAAGCATGATATCAAATCCAGCACCAGCCATAAATCGGGCATAGAACATCAGGAAATTCATATCGCCGGTATCTATATTAAATCCGGCACCAAAGCCTACTCCTGCACCATCACCCAAGGCATTCATGTCTGACATATAATCCAGGTCTGCCTGACTTCTACCAAGTATTTCTGCAACCTTCGGATCTGGTGGTGGTGAGCCCGGTACTTTGGTTCCCATTACGAAATACGCATTGGCCTCGGCATTTAACGGACCAACGCCCATTTGTACTCCCAACCTGTCCTCCGGTGTACCAATGTATACATACCATTCCGCCGGATCGAAGTGCATCACTGCCCATCCTGCACGCCCATTTGGGCCTATACCGGTGATTATTCCTCCTGCCACATTGACGAACATATCCATGTTGGCGTGGAAGACCTTGTTTTCAAAATCGTATTCCATCACCATCGAAGCTGAGATACTTCCTTTACCTCCCATTTCAGTTGGATCGCCGAATATTTGCGTTATATCATTGGTTCCTGTGCTTTCAATCAAACTCCCAGATACAGATTCAACAGCATTACTAACAGATGCAGCTTTTTCTGCGATCTTATCCATATTATCCGTGATAACATCCAGGTCAACCATCATTTCCGGGGTCATCACGTAGGCATTTCCGGCAAATTTGATATTTCTGATTCCACCTCCTTTAAAGAAGGCTATTTCAAACATCGCATCACCATTCCATGCTTCTTTCTTTTTACCTCCCATTACAATCGAGGCCTTTACTCCTAACCCTGCTTTAGTAGAAGGCTTGTAGGTAATACCTGTACGGGTATATCCCAGGGAATTATATCCTCCTTTATCGATCTCCATGGCGTAGTAAGCTCCACCACCAAATCCATAAAGGTTCAAACTTGGCTCTACTATCGGAATGCCATTATCAAAAGTAGCGGCCGCATCGGCATACCAGTATCGCATGCCATTGACATTACCAAAAATGGCACTCGCTTCAATTTCCATCTTTAATCCCGATTGCATACCGAGCTTCAGATTACCATTAAATCCTTCACCATAAATGGAATCATTTCTGTAAAACTTTAATCTCCCATCAAGTGAAAGGCTGCTCACCTCACCACTCAATGCTATTTCATCTATCTCAAGTCTTTTAAATCTGAATCGCTGTCTTCCATTTTTCTCATAAGGTTCTGCAACGATCGTCATACCAGACATTCCGCTGAACCCGCCATCTTCCGGCTTCATTACATTCACGGTCAGATCAAAGCTAACACCTACCTCAGTGCTATCTGCCAATGTTTCAAACCCGATGTTATTCAACTGCACAGGGAAATTAGCCATTGCCTGTTGTGCCGCTTCAGAGTTAAAGGAGAATTGGCCAACCTGAAGGTAAGGTTTAACGGTTTGCACCTGGAGAGAGTAGAATTCCATCTCAGCGATCTCGAGCGCCTTCTTGCTATCATCACTAAAGGATGCCTCCACATTCATTTTACCATGTAGCGTGGCGCGGGGATAAAATTTTCCATTATAAACATCGACTTCCAGGGAGGAACCTGAATACAATTCAACTTCAGTTCCCTTAAATAATGGGAAAGTAAGTGTTGAATCATTTCTTACGTCAAATTCATATTGTCCATGAGGCAAAACCCTTCCTTCATAACTAAAATACTCACCATCACCATTGGTAGGAACGTGGATTTTTCCGTTGATCTCACCACGCTCTAATGAACCCATCAACATAGAAACTTCAAATCGCTCTAAAGAAAAAGCCCATTTATTCATCAGGCCTTCATCCATGTTGATAAGGTTTTGTCCGGAAATTGTCCCGGTAAAACCCAGGTCATCGATGATCAGACCCCGGCCATTGAAAGTTGTCCGGGCACTGTCTGTCCGTTGAAACTCCGGCGGCAACATGACGGCCACTTCTTCAATGTATACCCCACGCCATAACTCCGGCTGTTCTGCAACCAGGTAAGGCTGGTATTCTTCCGGAAAAACCACAGCTGGTGAATTTCGGTAATCGCTGTAATCGAATACTGCATTTTTCACCTGGAAGGTCACTCCTTTCACACCATTGATTTGAAACGGATCCAGATCAAAGCCAGCGATCAAATTATTCCAGTCTTCTAATTCTGTTTCAAATCTTCCCGTTACACGTTTTGTTGTATCTATTCTTCCAATCGAGTCTTCAGCGAGCAGCCATTCTTTAGAAAAGACTACTTCACCTTTTATTTTCATGGATTTATATCCGTCACAATCGATCTTTACATGCGTGCCGGATACTCCTCCGGACTTTAAGACCAATGCTCCTTTTCCTCCGGATATTGGAATGGCATAATCTTTAACCAGAAACAACATCGCATCATTGGTTATGATCCCGCCTTCCTCAGATATTTGAATATTGTGAGCCCCAAAGACCAGCTCCTGACCCTGAGGTGGTTGAAAAACCATATAAACACTCATGAAAGTACCCTGAGGCTTGAAAACGATCGAGTCGATAATTACCCCGTAGGTGAAACCTCCAATTTCTTTGCTTTTGGCGATTGGCAAATTCTGAACGGCTTCAGCATTCAGGACGTCAGTGAACATATCGTTTTTCACTACCTGATCCCAGATACTTTGAGCACGATCTAATACTCTTTGAATTGAATCAGTTACAGCGGTAGGTGGAGCTATGTCTCCTAGTGTATCGACAGAATTGAAAACCGGTTGATATAATTCTTCCCGACTTACTCTGGCAGGTAAAGCAGGCGCCGAACTACTCTTCACTTCTTCTCCGGTGTATCGTGCCAGTTCTTTTCTTTTCAGGTCTTCTAATAAGCGATCGGCCGGGGTACTAACTTCCGGCTTAGATTTTTCACCAATAGACTTTACCGGATCTATTGATGCATATCCTGATGAAAAGCCCAATAATAATAAGGCAATGAAGAAAATTAAATTCCTATGTTTATACATTCCTAATCTAGCATGTAAAAAAATCCTGTCGATACGGAGCTTAAGCACTCTCTACCGAAAAATTATGTCGTTAAAAGATCTTACCGTTACAAGGCGGTAACTCTTAATATTTACTATCTACAAATTGTAACCTCTTATCTTCTTTTATCCAGTCAATTATCGCATCCATTGCAGCCTGGTAATCATCGGCCAGAAACATTCCCGAAGCATCGACGGCCACGGGGAAATTAACTATCCGTGGAGCGATCTGCTCAGCAATACCATATCCGCAAGGTATCTTTTCACTCACATTCGGATTTGGTGATGCACAAAGAATCGATTGATCAGTTATTATTTCAAAAAGAAAATTATAAACTACTTCGTTGTTGGTGTAAGCCAGGTCAGGAACCACATCGTAAATAAAATCACTGTTGACTTCCATCTTCCTCACTGCCTCCATCAACCGGGCCTCCGCACGTTGGTTTCCCATCCTGGTCAGGGCAACTAATGCATGCCATTGCTCCCTGTTTCGGCTACTGTTATCCAGTGCAATATCTTCGAGGGCTTGAGTTGATTGCTGTACCTTGGCAAACCCAATGATTTTAATCAACAAACTACGATGAGGATAATCACCTCTAAGGTAAGCATCGAGCAACTGCTTAGTTTCAGGCGCAAAATCTGCCGGAGTAAAGCGCTTGAGCATGCTGATGGCTTTATAGGAAACCGAATTATCTTTGGAATTGCCCAATAGCGCCAGGTTTGCTACAGCCTGTGAGCGCAACTGTTTGTCGGTGCTGTACACACCATAAGCGCCAAACGCATTGATTGCTTCAAGTTTTAATTTTGAATCGTCAGTAGCCGCATATCGTTCGATGATCTTTATGGCAGTCGGGTTGTTGGCAAAACCTTCGTAAAAAGCCAATGGCTTTGATTCGGCCTTACCTTTTTTAACTACTTCAAAGTGATTAACGAGAGCTTCTTCCTGCGCAAAAATTAAAAAATGTGCGAAGAATGATACAAAAAATATTATTCGCTGCATAGTTGACTAAAAAATATGCCCAAAAATAGGAAAAGAAGATTTACGGAGCAAATAATTGATAGCTAAGTTGTTGGGAGGTTAGGTATTGGTTATTAGGTTATTAGTTATTGGATATTTGATTGGAGCTGTAGATAAATAAAAGGCACTTCATTGACGCTTGGAATAGGTGGTTATAGGGGGTAGTTATTGAGTTATTAATGATTAGTTATTTGGTGATAATTTTGAACTCTGCTGCTTGGAGTGTTCCGTAGGACAACTTCAAACTTTTTTATGAAATGCAGAGTCTATGACTTGGTCATTCTACAAAGAAAAATTTATATCCACGCTTTTTTACTTCTACGCTGAAATAAACTTATTTATTTGACCGGGATACAATCCCTGCTTTTCATGAAAAGTCTGAAGTTACGCTATCGCTAAACTCCAGACAGCTGGGGGGGCTGGAATTACTCACGCTCGAAGATGTGGAGAGTTTGATCCTGAGTTAAAGCAAAGATTCTATCTTTACTAATCTTTATTGTCCCAACCATTCCATTCTTCTTTTCAAAAATATGCTTCCAAGCAATTTTTTCTTGATTTGGATCAAAAATACCAATTTTGGCTTCATTGCTCCCCATATTCTGAGAGAAATAAATCATACCATCTTTTACTTGTATTCTCCAATCAGGATATATATCATGTTTTTTGAATTCTTTCTGAATATCGATTATTTTAATCTCATTAGTTTTTGCATTCAAAACTGCAAGTTGGGTAACCTCAATATCTTTATATTGAAAACCGTATAAAAATTCATTCTCTGAAGCAGTGAATGGCACATCATAAGTTTCCTCAATATTTCCATTTGCTGGATTTAGACGAAATGTCTTCCCATATTCAACAAAGAGTTTACCGACAATTTTGATTATTGAGGGTGTGCCTAGCTCCAATTCACTCTTAGCAGTAACTAAATCTTTGACATATATCTCCCAAACGCATATGTTTTCAAAAGTGAAGAGTCCAAATTTTTCTTGATTCCGGGATATGAAGTGATTTTCATCCCAAACTAAGAGAATTCCGTTTAAACCCAATTCTCCAGGAAATTTAGATATGATCTTAAAAGAATTTCTTTCAATTTTAGAAATATACTTTTTGGAAAAATCAAGTTGGAAATAAGTATAGGCAAACAGATAAGATTCTGTGAGGAAATTCTTAATGTCAAGATTAACAGTTGCTAAATAATCAACTGATTGGATTGCCCCATTCAAATTGAATATTTTTGTTTGACCCGTAGCTTTACTTGACACGCATATATTATCATCTGTAATTACTGTAACAATTGGATCCTGAATAGTTTCAATTTGCTTTTTTAAAGGGGCATTATTGATGATTTTAACCCCATGTTGATTGTTAATAAACAAAGTGTTCGACTGTTCTTCAATTTTAAATGATGATTCCTTAACACCTTCCAATTTGGACAGTAAATTGAACATGATACTAAAGTTTAAATATTGATTTGAAGTTGTTTTCAATATTGAGATAATCAATTACCCCCCGCTGTTTGGAGTGTTCCGAAGGACAACTTCAAACTTTTTATGAAATCCAGAGTCTGTGACTCGGACACTTTACAACAAAATGATATCAATTAATCCTTGTTCCCCACTATAATTACTAGCACTTGAATAAACATAATCTTCAGGACGTTTTACTAAACCAGATTCTACAGGATTATTATGAATATAGTCTAATTTTTGATCTTTAAATTGATTAGTTATTAATTCCTTTGGTTGATTATTTTGTCGCCAAAATTGAAAGCTATTGTTTTTGTTATTCTTTGACCCTGCTTGTTTAAAGATCCAAAGCATCCAATTCCTGCGACTTTCAGAATGATTATTGTTGATTGCTGATATAATCTCTTTTGCTGTATATTTCTTAAAATCTCTTAATATATCAGAAAGATTAAATCCTTTTTTTGCGGCAACAATTAAGTGTAGATGATTACTCATTAAACACCATGCATATATTTCAAGTCCTTTATTTTTTTGGCAAAAAATCAAACTATCAACAACTATTTCAGCATAATTCCTTCTAGTAAATACATCTACCCATTCAACTACCGCAAATGTTACAAAATATAAACCGTTCTGATCTCGAATTTTATAGCCTTTATCCATTAGTCAAATATAATGAAACAAACTTATTTATTTGACCGGGATACAATCCCTGCTATTCATTAAAAGTCTGAAGTTACGCTATCGCTAAACTCCAGACAGCTGGGGGTATCACAAATTATACTTTGGTTCTATGGTAGGTAAAACAGCTTTCAGCTTTTCCCAGTATGGTAGCCATTCATCTGGTTCATCAAAAATCGCCTCTACCTTTCTAAATTTTTGATTATAATTAGGATCATTGCATAGTTTAGAAATAATCAGTCCTCTGAAATATGCCTCTCCCATACCACTTAGAACTTCCTTCCAATTCTCCCCCCCCTGGCGCAAGAATCTTCTTGTGCCGTCGTCGTTAAGCGAACTTACCGTATGTAGTTCAGCTTAATCAATTCTTCTTTACCATGCCAACATCCTGCGCTGCTATATGTATATTCTTCTTCCTTTTCAACAAAACCGGCTTCTACAGGATTTCTGTGAATATAGTCAAGTTTTTGATAAAACATCTGCTCGTTAAGTAACTCTATTGGTTTGTTATGCTGCTGCCAAAACTGCCACTTTTTATTGTTGCTATTCTTTAAACCTGCTCTTTCAAACATCCAAAGCATCCACTCTCTCCTGCTTTCTCCAGGATGATCGAATATTGCTTTTTTTAATTGACTTGAAGTATGTCGTTTCATATCTCCAACAACTCTTTCTAAAGGCTTTTCTTTGGAACCAATAATCATATGCACATGACTTGTCATGATACACCAGCCAAATATTTCAAGATCCTTATTTTCTTGACAATACTTCCAGCTATTTATCAATATTTCTTTATACTCGTTTCTTATGAATACATCTATCCAATAAACTACAGCAAAACTTATAAAATTTAACTTGCTGCTATCGCCAAATTTATATTTCCGGCTCATGCCGGAAATTAAATTCAAACATTTTATCCTCAAAGAAATAAACGGTTAGGTTGGGAAATCCTTAAAAGAATCAATAACGATTGGTCCAAGAGGATTCTTGAACCAGGACTAGTCGATAATAGCACAAGTACATACTTGCGCTAGTGGGGGATTTATATTTATGAGCTTATTTCATTGATGATTTCATCGTAGAACAACCAAGATTCATCAATTCCTAATATTTTTTCAATAATAACCTTTCCAAACACTCCAGTAGGTGTATTATTATCTGGATAAAGCGGATAGCCAACTTTTAAATCTCCAATAAACAACTTATTGCAACAGGTACATCTTGAATATAATATATTAATTGAGCTCCTTCTTTGAAAATCAAAGTCATATTCAAACCCTGTTCTATTAATATATGTAACACTAGATACTTCATGTAAATAAACTCCATTAAAAATCTGACAAATATTTTTTAAAAAGGACAAAGAAAATTTCTCTGTTGATAACTGTTTAATCCAATGAAAACTCTTTATCCCTTTTTCAAAATCCTCTTTTATCTCAACTTTGACCGAGCAAAAAGGACAAATAAATGACAACTGCCAACTGCGGTTATACTCAAAATCACCAGGTAGAGTTAAAAAAAAAGGAGATGCTTCTTCAGTGATCTGATCAACGTCTATTAACTCTTTTCCGAAAAGAAAAACTTCAACTTTCTTTATTTCTTTCATAGCGAAAAACTAAGGTCCCTCAATGACTTTTATAACACTCCCTCCGCTGTTTGGAGTGTTCCGAAGGACAACTTCAAACTTTTGTATGAAATGCAGAGTCTCTGACTCGGTCATTCTACAACGAAAAATTTATATCCACGCTTTTTTACTTCTACGCTTAAAAAAACTTATTTATTTGACCGGGATACAATCCCTACTATTCATTAAAAATCTGAAGTTACGGTATTTTACTCCTTTTTCTTAAAGGATTTTGCACCCCATTCAAAATCTCTTACTTTTAAATTATTTGAGGTACATATAACATTATATTTAAGTCCTGATTCTGGAGCTTCCAGATCAAATATAAATATTAAATCTCTATTTAAAACCTCTTCAATTATAATCTCTTTAGTTGGATCCCATACGAGTTTTAAAGAATCAACATCTTTGCTATTAATTTTAATATCACAATTAATATTTTCACCATGAGTTAATTCCATTGGAATATCACTTCTCCACTTTAAATTGTATAATTTAAGTTTACTTGACTTTGACTTAGCCTCAAGTTCATTGATAATTATCTTAAATGGAGAGTTATTGTAGAATGATATACTAAATAAAATTTGTGATTGATTATCATTAATACTATTAAACCCAAAACCAGATATAAATCCATCGATTTTTGGTGTTAATTTTTCCCAATTAATTATTTCCTGTATTTGATTTGAATTTTGTGCTAATTTTAATGACTTTTCTGAAACTTCACTTGATTTGGATATGGCATAAATTGATACTACAGCTGTTAATAAAGTTGAAATCAAAGGAATAATAACTTGAGTTGTAAGATTCGAGTACCCCAACCATAACAAAATAACAATGGGAAGAATTATTATTAGTGATATGATTAAAATTGAAAATTTAATTTTCATAAGAAAGATAGCATCTATAATTGATTATTCTAAATAACACCACTTTAATTCCTCCATCTCCACTTTTATACTGAAATATATTTATTTATTTGACCGGGATACAATCCCTGCTTTTCATTAAAAGTCTGAAGTTACGCTATCGCTAAACTCCAGACAGCGGGGGGGGGCTAGTGGGGTAATCGCCATTTCATAACGGATTAACTCCATTGAACATTTTATAAAAGCTGCTAAAATTAATTTGATGTAAGAGTGTCTAAGTATTTTTTAGTGGCTTCCAGTTCTGATAAAGTTTCTGTGTCTTTAGGAGAGATTCCAGATACCCATTTATCATAAATTTCTTCATAACGTGGATTTTCGGATAGTTTAGCAGCAATAACACCACTAATCGCATTATTCCAGTTCATTCCCTTTTCAAAATCGTAAGAACTATCCAATACGGGTAAATTGAACCAATCATCAAAATCGCGCATGGTTTCAAAACGATCAAAAAAGGGAAAGCCCACTTCTTCCATAAACCGTTTAAAAGCTGCCAAATAAAATACTAAAGTTTCTTCATTTACTAAATTCCCAGGATTCTCGATTTCGTAATCTAATTCTGGTCTATTATATCGTTCTAATAAGCTAAAAACCTTTTGTAATACGCTGGGTGTCTCTTTTCGCTTCAGATATCTCGGGTTTATTTCTCCTTTTATTTCTTGAATAGCATTATTTCTAATTCGTAAAGCGGTGGTTATCGAATAACTATCTACCATATCATTTACCTCAAAAAATAATTTATCGAAACCATATTTTGTTTTTCTTTTTGCTGTGGATTGTGACCTGTTTAATTTGAAGTTCTCTCGCCTTAAAAAAACTTCCACCTGGTCATAAAATTCTTTGAGTACAAGCTTTTTATCCATATCACTTATAATTAATTATTGGAGCTACTTGACTACTAATACCTGGTACACTCTTATAGATATCTATCTTCAGGTTATTAGGATCAAGTAAATCCCCTTGAAATAAATCTAATTCTTCAAGCCTAGAATCAACTGCTCTAATTTCAACAGTAATATCATCTCCGTTTTTCATCCATGCAAACACTTTTGATTGATTGGGAGTGAAGGACTTTGCCAAGTCAAAATTGTCAAGGGTGGTGTATTTAGTATCTACGATGTAAAACATTCCATCCTTCTTCGCCAAATAGTCTGCAACAATTTCAAATGTTTCGCTTCCTTTAGTTACTTTCAGCGTGATTTGAGAACCAAATGAAGTTCCAAAAACATCCCGTACTTTACTCAAACCAGCAGTATTTTGAAAAGTTTGAGCTGTTTCTCGTAAATCCTTCCACCACTTACCTTGAGCCCATGATTGCAATGCAGAACCATTTACCAACTCTCCTTGAGATATTCTTTCCCAATATCTACCAGGGTTTTGTAATACATCATCAAAAGTGTCGAACCAATCAGGGTTATTAATTAGGTCTTGTTTTATACCATATTCAATATTTCCTAATCTTGATTTGACTTCACCTAAATGAGAACTTGTAAAATGCTCTTGATCAATTCGATTAAGTATAGATACTAATTCTTCATTGGTGGCATTATTTAATACATCTCCTAGATCACTATCAATAGCAGATTTTAATTTCTGTTTATTAATTCCCCTTCCTCTTCTGGAGATTTCTTTAAATTTATCAAGGATGGAAGTATTCCTACGATGAGATTCTAACCTTGAGGCAATTTCCCAACCATCGGGACCATTATTTTTTATGTATTGCCCCAATTCACTTGCAGGATCCCCAATTTCAGACTTAAGAGCTATCGGCAATTCATCAAACCAGCTATTATCATTTTTTCCTAAAAGAATAAAGTCATCTCCGGAATTAATACTTGTCCCAGCTGGGATATCCTCAACGACATCACCATTACTATTGATTTTTTTCCAGCCTATAAATTCCTCCGTACTATTTTTTGCCAAAGCTCGCACTTCACCATTTGAATAAAGCCGGGTGATACCTGCATTGGCAATTATTTCTCTATTGAGTGCAACAGCTAATTCTTGTGCTGAATTTAAATCACTACAAGATAACAACCTTAATGGTTTGTCTGATCCTTCTAAATCACGAATTAACTGCCCTAAATCACTACTTGAGTATCTTTGCCCATCAATAATGAAATCTGCTCCCTCTCCATGTACAATTATATCAAGGTAATTCTGACCAGATAAGTTTTCTATATTTCTGGAATAATTAACCACATTATCGGTAAGGTTAATTGCATCATCACTCAAGCTATTAACAAGATTCTCAATTCGGTTTACAGTTGATAAATCATCAGCCCCTTCTCCAATTAATTTTTTAAACTTATTTAAGCTGTTTTCAACCTCATCTATTTTAATCGAATTTGCATTCTGATTTTTAGCTAATTGAAGCTTTTCTTCTATTTCCTGAATTTTAACCTGAAGAGATTGCCGGATAGATGTATTGTTTTCAATAGCATCTATAACAGGACTATTTATTCTTTTTAGTTCTGTCACATATTCATCAATACCATTCAATAGGTTTTTTGAACCAAAAATTGTTATAAGAATATCTAATCCATCAACAGCACTTTGCAGATTTTCATTTTCGATATTAGTTGTAGTAATTAAAAGATTAGAAGATGCTATGCTTACTTCAAATATTTTATATAATCTCCTAGCTTTCCTTAAGTTATTTGCGACTATAAGTGGAGCTCCATCATAAATTGTAATTAAATCGAGGGCTGTAATTATTCCATCTTCAATAGCCTCATTTAATTTCATCTGATCATAATAGGTCAAGAAAACCGCCGGCATAATAACACCTTGTCCATTCGGTTCTAGATTATCTATAGCTTCTTTTACATAAAATTCTGCATTACTAGGGTCTACAAGAATTGGAGTGAATGGAGAAATACCAGTTTCAGGTGTTAAATAAAAACTACCCACCTCAATAGTTGGAATTAAACTACCCTGTTTTATAGAGTTTTTAATTGTTATTTTGGGGTCACCGTTTATATCCGTCCATTCTGAAACTACATCATACTCAATTACATTTATATGGGTATTGATAGTTTTTTCCTTTAACCTAACAAAAGGAAGGATACCATTATAATCATGAAGGTTAATTGCCTGAAATCGATCAATCACAACTTCTGAATTATATTGATACACATTGTTTAACCAACTGAAAAAATTCGAATAGTTATTTTCATCTAATAAATTAATTGATTTATCATGTAACTGATTACATAAATTATATATTAGATTATTATCATCAATAAAATCAATTACTTCTTTATATTGATTTGTGTCAAAGCTGTTTAATAAAGCTATTATTGCATTTTCCTCTACTTCACCAATTAATCTATCCTCAGATAGCTTTTTAAATGCTTTTAGTCTTAAGTCAATATCAATTTGCTTCAATAAATCAAAGCAAGACGAAAGTATTGACAATGAAATTTTTGTTGTTGAAACATCACCAGAATTTTCAAAATTTTCAATTAATTCATCTTTCTTAACCCTCAAAAACTCTACATCTCGACATTTTTCAGAATTGTTTAGATCACTAATATAATTGAAAAGACAACTTGCATCAGCATTTTTTAATAAGGTTGGGTAACCACTTAAATATTCAATTTTCCTTTCTATAGTTATTTGAATATCTTCAACATTGTTACTCCAGTCAATTATATGAGTCGTAACATAACAAGAACCATTATCATAATTATAAACTTTTGTTCTACCAGAATTCCTATAGGATAGTGATATTGGCAACTCTTCATTTCCATTAAAATATCCAGAAGCCCCTTCCACATTTGCCTTCCATGTATATTTTATTCCATTATAACGAATACCATAAATACAATACTTAGACTCTTCTGTATTTTTAATTATTATGACTGGTTTAAAATTTAAATCATCAGGAAATTCATCAATAATTTGCCCTAATGGTGTTAAACCAATTCCTAAAGCAGGCATTCCGTCTACTTGTGATTCAAACTCAAATAATAAAAGCAACTCACTCTCCTCATCCTCCTGAAGTCCCCCCAACACTGGTGCCGGATCATGAATCTTGTCCCATTGATCTTTGAGCAGTCGCGTGCCTGGCTGGCCTCCTGAGGCGTAGTCCATCAGGTTGTTGGTGGTGCCCTGAGCTACGTTGTATCCGTCTTCGCTGAAGGTGTGAAATAAATTGAAGGCTCCGTGTCCTAACTCGTGGGCTGCAGTCTTGGCAAATGTCTGTGCATTTGAGGTATTTAAAAAGATGAATCCAAAATGCCTGTTAAATGGCATGTACCCTGATAAGGAAGGATTTGTTGTTTTCCCAGGATGAATAACGAATAAATAATATTCTCCTTCAGCTACTTCACCTGCCTCTTCATACGCATTAATCACTGCCCGCATCTCTGAGGTAAAGCTCGCCAGCGGACCAGAACCTGAGTTTTTAAGCAAACCATCACCATCACTGTCGTAGTCAACAGTCGTAAATGGTTGTTTTTTGACTACATTAAATTGAACTACTGCCTGCTTGTAAATCTTATCTAATTCTCTTTTTACATCACTTGCTGATAGATCGCTGATGTCACCACCCTCCTGAAGTGGTACGATATTCAGGTTTAATGTCTTGTTGTTATAGGCAATAACATTAAGCTTTCCTGCTGTCTGAACTGCCGTGCTGTCTCCAAGGTTAGTTTCCTTTATCGCATACACCGGCTCGATCAGTCCCGCAAGTCCCGGAGCTCTGACCTGTACTCTTCGGTTGCCATTTGGTCCATTGGTGGTGTTAAGGGTATCCGTCAGTGTATATAACTTGTAATCACTACCTGGAAGATTTACTAATGCTTCATCTGATTGTCCGATCGCTGCAGATTTCCAGTCCACCCAGTAATCACCGGCCAACTCTAATCTTTCATAACTTTCTTCCGGTCCGTAGTTGGTCTTCTTATCGAAACCGAAACTCTGATCATCAGACTTACTAAACAACACTCTTTCAGCTGGATCAGTCACTCCGGATGGTGGTGTAAGCACATTCGGGTTAACTTTTTGTGCTACGTTGGAATTTTTCCTGACAATGTAGGTGTTATTATCACTGTCTTTTATGATCGTGTCTTTGTTCTGATCTTGTGTATGGGTTTGCCCATCGGTGGTGGTCACTACGATCTGACCGTTGCTAACCTCGATGCTTTCGATCACCCCATCAACAGCGAGGGTATCGGCCTGGTTTGCATATTCTATTGCATTTTCAGCTATATCCAGTGCCTGGTTTGCATAAGAAAAGGCACTATCTACTGATGCAATTACTGAATTGATCTCATCACGAATGTAATCCGGAACTGCCTGCACTTTGGCCCCGGTAACATTTACCTGTCCACCAACCAGCACATACTCTTCATTAATCTCTGCCTGGCTAAATGCAACAGCGATCTTCAGGTTGTCCATAAATGGTACTACTACAAACCCATCACCGGTGAATTTTCCTCCTCCACCTGAAACGGTACTCACCTTCACATCAAAGTCACCGGCTGTAAATATTTCACCAGGCTGTAGTTGCTCCAAAGGAGTTTTATTTGAAATGTCTGCTAAAGCATAATCGGCACCACAGGAATAGTTGACCGGTGGGGCTGGCTGTGTCAGCACTGTATCTCCATAGATGAATTCACTTTCTGCTATGCCACAAACAGCTCTGACTTCGTATTCGTAAAGTGTAGAATCTTTTAATCCTTTTGCCTTATACTCTTCGATGAAACTGTCATACTCATACCAATCAGCACCTTTCTTATTGGCTTCTCTCAATCGAACCACGAAGCCGGTATTTCCGGCCTGTGGTGTCCACTGAGCTAAAAACCCTTGCCTGCTTGGTGTATCACTAATACTGGTTGGTGGAGGACACGCATCACCATAGGTGAAATACCCGGCTTCTGAAAACCCGCTGTTCTTAAACAGGTCGAGGGTATTAATACCATCTTTTGCTTTTGCCTGTACTCTCCAGGCATAACTCTTACCCGGGATGAGCATTGGTTCTGCCGGCCCGTAAACCAGGTTGGTCGTATTTACCGTTGCCCGATAGATAGGAGCCTGGCTTCTGACTGCATCTTCTGCAGGTCTGTCATCCGGCCAGATTTCAAAAAGTGTAAATTCATATTCGGTTACGAAAGCTGAGTTGGGGCTTCCGGTATGTCTTGGTGTCCACTGAAAAACGATGTACTGTGGATTTTGAAGGTCCAGTTTGGTTCCCTTTTCCGGCAGGGAGATAAATGGCGGATCATTGAGCATCAACCAGGCCATCGAAGAACCGGTATTACTGATCTTTAGTCCTCTGCGATATTCAAGTACTTCGAGTTGGAACTCATAAAATCCTTCGGGTAGTTGACCTGTACGAGCCAGGTTATTTATACTGATATTTTGAGCCTGTAGGTTATTCAAGTCAAAATAAGGAGCCAAGTCATAGCCGGTCAATCGATTATTTTCACCACCGTAAATCATTGTCGGAGGTGGCATGAAGTCACTTCTCGTCTGGAGGATAACTGCATTATTCCGCTTAATGGTCAGTCTGAAGCGCACCTCCAGTTCAGAAATGGTGATATCTTTCAGCATGATATTAGCTGCAAGCTTATCTACCTCAGGTCGTGTATAATCAGCCAGGTTGAGTGAATATGGAGGTGTGAGCTGCATATTCACCTGAACAGGATAGTTTACCTGTCCGAAAAGTACACTTGTCGCAGTGACAAGAAATGTTGAAAGAATAAAAAATAATCGTCTCATATCCGGTTAACTTTCACCGTATAATTTTTTCAGTCTAAAAAGAATAATTGTACCCGAAGGTAATCGTCAGTTCACTAAACTCCTGCTCCGGAGCATTTCGTGAAGCATAGGTTCCATTCAGGTTAAATCTATGTTTTTTGGCCAGGGTATAATTTCCCGACACCCGGGCGGTAAGCACTTCCGACCGGCTGCTCTCTACTCCATAAGTGCGATTGTAAGATGTCGCGAGGGAGGTGCGCAGTTTTCGATCTAAAAATGATTTTGCTACCGATACCGATGGGCCATACGTTCCGTTGTTAAGTCCTGCAGAATTATTCACGTTGTAATTCATACTCAGCGAAAGCTGGGTGCTTGATGGCGTCCATCCCATGGAATACACTGCATTGGCGTTGATGAAAGTCAGGCCGGTATTCTGTTCTGTGCCTCCCTGTTCATCGTCTGTTCCCTGATAATTTACATTCAGGTTAATATTTTTTGGTCGCTCTTTATCTGTGCTCAACACATAGGCAACATTCATGTTTGCCTGTTGACTGATCTGGCGGTAATTAAGCGTATCCAGGTTATCATAAGGAGTCAGGGCATTGATGTTATCAAAGATTGGCCTGATGTTAGTGTAAGTCTGATAGCTGCTATAGTTGAATTGCAGGTTTAGTCTTTCTGATGGAGCATACCCCACACCAACAGCACCTGAAAGCCTCGATGTTGCTGAAGCTTCATCTCCTTCGAGGTTATTACGCTGTGTACCCACATTGATATTCAGATTTACTTTCCCCTCAAACAAAGAAGAGGCTGCTGTCACAGCGATTGTTTCCAGGTCATTGTTAAAGAAATAAGCTCCATGAGATTCATATCCCGGGTCAACCCGTTCGTAGGTCAATCCAACAATGTATTTTCCAAAGGTATAGTTTAATGCGCCATTGATTGCATCATATACAGCTGTTGAAGCATTCGCATTGTAGAATGCATCCATTATTTTGATCCCGGCATTGTTACCAAAATATTTATTTGTAGCTCCGATGTTGCGGGTCAGAATGGAGGTTCCGTATTCAATGTTAAATCGAAGATTTTTAGTTATTGAATAGGCCAGATCAACACTCATGGCAAGGTTTTCTTCGGGTGTAATATCTGAGTATAATGAATCAGTCAGGTTGATCGATGTGCTATCGTCTTTGGCATGAAAAAATGAGAACCCTGCCTGAAGTCTCTCTCCATTATATTTTGACTGGAGTCCGTAGCCCATTCTCTGGTAGGCCGGCTCAAGATAAGACTGAGTTGAATCCGGCTGTGCGGCCTTCAAAAACCTTCCGTAAACTGCTTTTATCTGCCATTTCCCGGGTGTTAATTCTAATCCTCCACCGCTAAAGGTATGACCTGCGAGCGTATAAGAGGAAAAAGTTTGATTTTGAACTCCGATATGAGCCGTTGCCCATTTATATCTTGGGCTAATACTTAACCTGTTAAATGGTTGTCTGAAGGATACCTGCTGATTGGAATAAGCAAAGCTCACCGGGGCACTGATCCCAAAGATGGTCAGGTTTAAATTTCCTGATAAGAAATAACTATAAGGGTCTCTTCGGTTTTCGATACCAAAGCCTTTATAGAAGATCTGGTTTACTGAGATCCCTCCGTTCACTGTTAGAGGCTTTTCTTTTCCGATGCTTTCAAGGTCAATATTCTGAGCCTTGATAGTTGATAAACAAGAGAAAAAAACAGCAGCAACGAGTAAAAAATAACGTTTATTAACTTGAAAAATCACCGTACGTTACTGGTTGACTAAAAAATAATTCCTAATGTAGGTGCAAGAATACGGCATTCTCCGAAAAAATCAAAGAGAATTAATTTTTTAATCACTGGTTTTCAAGAGAATAGATCGGGAATTAGTTATTGGAGATTGGGTAATTGAGTTATTAAGTTATTAGTGATTGGAGAATAGTCTGATGAAGTGAAAATTGTTACATACATATCGCCTTGGTTCGTGTCTCCACGAAACAAATCATCTGGTGCGTGAGGACACGAACCAGGGCGAGTACAGAGTGAGAGTGAGAGCGGAGTGTGGGGAATGAAGCTGTAAGTTTCTTTTGTGGCAAACAGGCGCGGGAAGAGAGTGAGAACGGAGAGCGGAGTGTGGGGATGTTGAGTAGGGTTATTGGTTGTTTAGTGATTAGGTTATTAGTGATTGGAGAATAGTCGGATGATGTGAAAATTGATACATTCATATCGCCTTGGTTCGTGTCTCCACGAACCAGTTCCTCAACAGTCAAATCTGTGTCAAAATTCGTCTCGGAGATCTTTAATAAATTGAAACTCCTTACTCCCTTCTTCATAAAATCCTGCGGATGAATATTTATAATCAACCGGATGTTGAACTAAATCCCACTGCTCTGCTAACGGATTATTATGGATATAGTCTAATTTTTGACTTGCCACTTCAGGACTGTATATATCAATAGCTAATGGGTCGCGTTGCCAAAATTCATACGATTTATTATTAGCCTTTACCCTATATTTCAATAGTTCATTATTCCCTTCCTTTAATAATTGTTTCTTAAACTGATGTGCTGTGAATTTTAAAAATGATCCATTGACAGATTCTTTGCCATTAATATCATTTTTTCGCCAAATTAAGTGAATATGGTTAGGCATAATAACAAAAGCAAAAACATCAATTTTATCCAGGTCACTCAAGTATTTTAATGATCCGATTATGATGTCTTTATAGGTATCATTAACAAGAAGCCTTTGCCATTTATTTATTGTGGCTGTCCAAAAATATATCTTTCCAATGTCCGTTATTGAATTCCTTTTATTCATAAGTGTTATATTAAACTGGTTCGTGGAGACACGAACCAGGGCAACTTTCTCAAATGAGATATTAAAAGATTAGTGATAATTAACATCCTAAGAATCAAAATTAAATTGGCAGTGAATCAAAAGGAAATTATAAACGGATAAGTTTTATCACCATTGCTTGGACATAAAAAATTCTTGGGTATTGAATTATCCGATGTAAATATCCGCCTTACATTCCGGTTCGTGAGGACACGAACCAGGTCGGGAAGAGAGTGAGAGCGGAGTGTGGAGAATGAAAAAAATGTCTGAATTGAAAATACTAACACCTTTCATGACAAGTATAGCTTCGTCACTGATGCGATATCTTTGTCAGTACAGGATTTACCAGGATGGAAAAAATGAATGGCTTAATTTGAACTATTGATTATTTAGTAATTAGAAAAAGACATCCAATTTAAATATCCGAATACCGCCTTGGTTCGTGTCTCCACGTACCAAATCCCAATATCATCTGGTGCGTGAGGACACGAACCAGGGCGGGAAAGGTCTTCTTAGCGACTTAGCGGTTATACTTTTTTTTTTAACAGCTCGCTATTTCCATCTACCAAAACACCCTGAACGTCACATTTGGTGTAATTCCCAGTCCATAAATGCGATTATCAATAAGGGAATTATCAATTCCCGGGGTGGTACGGAATTCGCGATTTAACAAGTTTTCCCGGTCATAAAGATTTAGTACAGATGCTCCAACACGATATCTGATATCCGATTTTTGTCCACCACCAAACTCATACATCATTGAAAAATCCAACCGATGATATATTGGTAAGTTGCTGCCATTTAACTCCCCGTAATTAATTAGTAATGGCCCGGCACCACTTTCATCAACTGTAACACTGGTAAATGTTTTTCCGGTATGCCAGGTCCATCCCAATGATAACTGCAGTGATTTTATCTGATAATAAGCGGTCCATTTTATAGTATGTTCGATATTCCAGTTCCCCGGAAAAGGCTGATCATCATTCAGGCCTGTGAACTGATTTTCACTAAACAGATATGAATAACTTGCCCAGGACCTGAAATTATTTCCTACTTGCTTTTTTATTAACACATCTGATCCCCTTACACTGCTGTTACCCAACCTGAATTCATTATCTACCGGATTCAAAAAGCCAAATGTCAGCGTGGTAATGTTTTCAATTTCACGATAATATCCTTCGATATCCACCAGCCAGCCATTGTTATCATAAGCAAAGCCAGTTGAAAACTGATAAGATTCAATAACCGGAAAACCATCATTTGAAGCCATCGACCACACCTGGTTTTCGAGCGATAGATCACTGACAACCGACTCCCGGATCTGACTCACTGTTTGAGTGCGATATTCGGCAGTTGCGTTGAAATAAAAATTATTGGATAGATTTTGCTCCAGGGCAATACGCGGTTCAAAATAAGTTTTTCTCAATTCGGAATAGTGATTAATTCTTAATCCTGCTTTTATGGAAGACTTATTTACTGATAAATCATATTGTCCGAATAGTGAATGGGTATTTAATACTTCATCGGCCTGATCTAAGATAAGTGTATATCCCGGCCCGGTATTTTTAAACTCGTATTGTACTTGGTTATTAGAAAACTGATATCCGGTTTTTACACGTCCTTTTTTATTCAAGTCGAATGATACAGTAGCATTAAAACCTAAGTCATCGACAGAGTTGTTTTTAAATGAATTTTCTTCCGTCGAGGGCAGTGAACGCATAAAATGATAATTCAACAGATAGCCTGAATAATATGCTTCGGTTTCTACAGTGAAATTATGACTATTATGTATCCATTTTAAGTTATACCCTTCATTTTCAGTTTTCAGCCTGTCTGTATAGTTAAGATCCTGTTCCCCCGAGCGAAATTCCAGATCATTCTTCGTGTAAAGGGAATTAAAACTGATATTATTTCTATTATTTATCCGGTAATTAACCCCGGTAGTGAAATCATTAAAATAAAAATCATTTTCTGATGTCTGGCCGGGTGTTGCAGGTACTTCATTGATTCTTGTATTTTGAAAAACACGGTCTGAATAACTGTCATACGTAAATGTTTCCAGAAAATCATTAAATGACCTGCGTGCTGATACTGTAGCCGACAACTTATTCTTGATTATCGGTACTTTTAGAAACACATCTCCATAGATCATATTAAGACCAGCACTTCCTTTAAAATCATTGTTAATTGTATTATCTGATCTCACATCAATCACTCCCGAAATCCGATCGCCATATTCAGCACTCACTCCATTCTTAATAAACAATACTTCATCGGTTACAAACGGATTAAAAGCAGAGAGCATTCCAAAAAAATGGCTTTGGTTATAGGTTTTGATACCATTCCACTTCACCAGGTTCATATCCGGGGAAGTTCCCCTTACGAATACTCCTGAAGCTGTTTCAAAGGGTCCGTTAACACCGGGAAGTTGCTGAATACTTTTTAATATATCCGGCTCAATTAAACCGGGTAATATGCCCAACTCATCTGGCTTTAAAATGATTTCATTGTTGACTTTAGACATCCCTCCGATCAAAAAATCACTCAACGTAATCTCGGGCAACTCATTAAGTCTTTCAGTCAAATTTACATGAGGACATTTATCTTTATAAAGTTCTTTTACAGGAATATCCAATGAAATAAAACCCAAATGGTCGACCGATATATTACTACCAAAGGGAACGTTGGTAAATTCGAAATAACCTCTCTTATCACTTTGGGTAACAATTTTATCTCCTGTAATTTTAAGCACTGCATTAATAATGGGTTCTGCAGACATCTCTTTTAAGTAACCACACACGTTTACTTTGTCATCCTCAGAAAAAGGTCTGACTACAATGTTTTTTTCATTTATGGTGATAAAATTTAGAGATGAAAGTCGCTCTAACCTGAAAACTACTTCGTGAAGGGTATTTGATTCATAATCAAATGGGACAACAGTTTTACCGGCAACAACAGTATCAATATAAGAAAATCGGACCTGATGTATCTGCTCGAGATCAGATAATATTTTTTCCAACGTGATTTCTGATTTCACATTAGTTTCTGACTGTCCCGAAACGCACCAAATAGAAAAAATAAGGCTACATAAAGTAAATACTACCCTCATTTATTCGATTTAAAAATTATTTTATCTCCGTCTTGTTTATATTCCAGGCCAAGTGATCCCGAAATTATCTGTAATGCTATTTTCAGATCATCATTTGGAAACCGGCCGGTAAAAGTCATTTCTTGTTTGAGGTCACTATAATCAACTTTCACTCCGTACTGGTTCTCTAATGTGATAAAGACATATTTTACAGGAGTATTATTAAATTCACTATTGTTTGTTGTCCATGCCGGTGATGACTCCTCTGTTTCTGTATATTGGATTTTATCATTTACGACCTGCACCACCATCCCTTCGGAAAGTTCGGTTTTTTCTTTACCTGATTCGACTAATACTCGTCCCTCGTAGCAGGCAACTCTTAAATATCCATTTAACTGTGTCACGTTAAACTCTGTTCCTAAAACAGTTACCCGACCTGCTGAGGTATTAACAGAAAACTTCACCCCCTTCTCTACATCGAAAAAAGCTTCCCCATTCAGTTGTACCACCCGGTTTTCACTCCATTTGCTTTCATTAAATTCCAAACTGGAATTGGCATTTAGTCTTACCAAAGATCCATCTGGTAATGCTACTTCATCCATTTCACCATGAGCTGTCTTAACAAGTGTGGTGGGCTGGTAAAAGAATAAAAATGCAAAAACAAATATCGCTACAGCCGCAGCAGCACCATACCACCAGTATGTCTGGCTGTTCTTTGGTTTAACTGAAAATTTATTGGTTCTGGATTTAATGTTCCGTAAAGCTGATTCCTCATCAAAAGGTTCTTGCTCGATATTATCCGTCGCAGCAATAATCTTTTGATACTTTTTAAATTCCTCACTTGACTCAAAAGCTTTTCTCTCTTCATCAGTGAGTTCATTATTTAGCCAGCGGGCCAGAAATGTATCGTCATAATTTTCTTTCATCTCTCGTTTGCTTATTTAAACAACGAATAAACACCTTGATTACCCTACCCCCTCATCTAAGATTTTTTTAATCTTAATAAGTGCCTTGTGCATTAATTTTTCTACCGCTTTTGTAGATACTTCCATTATTTCGGCAATTTCTTTGTAGGTCTTCTTTTCAACCCTATTGAGCAAATAGGCTGTTCGCTGACGCTCCGGGAGATCATTAATAGCCTGAGTCAAACTGTCCATGTATTCTTTTTCAATAATAAGAAATTCCGGAGATTGAACATCAGACTTGCCAGAATCTACCTTTACTGCCTTTTCTTTGTATTTTAACTTTACCTGCTCGTGGCGTTTTACACTTGTCATCAAATTAGTTGAAGCAGTATACAAAAACCCCTTAGCTTTTTCTAAAGGAATCTCAGCACATTTCTCCCATAACTTCACGAAAGCTTCCTGAACAGCATCATTAGCCTGCTCTTTATCGCCAAAACGATAACTCAAATAGGAAAATAGAGATCTTGCTTCCTTCTTAAACAAGGAATCAAAAATCTTTTCTTCGCAAACAGATTTTTTATTATCGAGCATAATTGAGACTTAAAGCTATGCGATTTTCCTATTTTCTCAAATCATTTAATTTTTTTTAGTAAAGGGGGGTAGGGTAAAGCCGGGTGCCGTGCGTCTTTATATCAGAACGGGGAGATACCCATTAATCAACCACTAATTAAATCAGAGAAAAAATGAAGACACACATTAAATTTCCGGCTTACTTAATAGCCTTTATCTTTTTACTGTTTACATCCTGTTTTGAGGAAAATCCTTTTGACGACAAACATAATGACGGTAATGGAGAAATTGTAAACAACGACTCAACCGATACTGACAGCCTCCACTGTCCTGAATTACATTTTACCTATGAACATGATTCATTTGGAGTCTATATATTCACTGCAGATTTCGAGAAGATGGAGGAAACACCTTTTTCGTGGTATGTCGATGGCGAACCTGTGGGACAAATCGCTGTTGACTCTGCTAACTATACACTCTTTTGGCAGTTTAATCCGGGAACACATCGAATTTGCATTAAAGCAAGTAACGATGAGTGTGGTGAGCTTATTTTTTGTGAATCCATCACCTATGACCCAATCAATTACGGCTGTCCAAATTTATCATTTACTAAAAATGCACTCAGCTCGAGAAATTATGAGTTTTTTGCAAATATCAGCAATCCCGATTCACTCGCCTGGTATGGTTGGATGGTCAACGGGGAAGTCGTTGAAAACGATGGGTATCAAAATAATGGAGACAACTACTTTAATTATATCTTCGAAGAAGAAGGATATTATGAAATATGCCTTATTACTGAAACGCCGGAATGTCCTGAAAGCGTTAGTTATTGCGAAAATTATTATGTTCAATTTGATAGTATTCCTAATGATTCGACAGGAACAATAAAGTGCAGACAGCTTGGATTTAATTATGCAAAAGATCACAACGACTCAACGTATACCTTTACTGCAGATTTCGAAGCGATGGACTCAGTATCATATTCATGGTCTGTTTATATAAATGGTGATTATCAGGGTGGAAAAACCAGACGGGCAGGAAGCGAAAGTGGACATACCTTCACCTGGTATTTTGAATCTGATGAAGAATATGTTGTATGTCTGAAACAAGTTGATGGTGATTGTGGCAACTATCAGTTGTGTGAAGAAATTAGTTTTTAAGTTGCTTTTTTGTTCATAATTCGAAGGCCGCTCCTGATCCCGGCGGCCTTTACTTTCCCCTTATAAATAATGACAGAGTTACATTAAAATCTTATCTTGGTGCTTGCTTAACAATAATGAAAAGATCAATAAAAAATATTATCCTCCTGCTAATAGCAATCATCCCATATTTTTCATGTGTGGATAATGATCTTGATCTTCCCAATGATAATCAAATTCAGACCACTGAAAGCACCGCACTATTAATCTTTTTAAATTCTTATAATGAACTTTCAGGTGGCGTGGCGAGCGACCAAATAACTTTCGTTTATCCAATTTACATTGCTTATACCAATGGAATAGTTGTAGAGGTTACTGATGAAGAAGGGTTAAATTCAATATTACAAAGCCAATCTGCTGACTTTTATGTTGGCAGTATAAAATTTCCACTCGAAATAGATAATGCAGGATCAATTCAAACGGTGAATAATGAAAAAGAATTTAATATCCTTTTGAAAGAACTGGGAGTTCATACTTTTGAAGAAGACTTTTTGAATGGCTTTCTTCAATGCTTTGATTTTGATTACCCAACACATGTAAATGATTCCACTTTTGAAACAGCCGGACAATTCCTGGATTTCATGGAAACTAAACCGGATAGTGTTTTTTTAGAACTGAATTTCCCACAGAACCTGTTAGTTTACAGCTATGACTCAATACTGACTTTCAACAACGAGTTTGAAATTCTGGAATTAACAAATAATTGTAGTGGATGCCCGCAACTTTCTTATTCCATCCGGACGGATAGTGCTTTTAACTACACTTTTATAGCTGATTTCCCTCTAAAAGACAGCATCCCCGGGTATCAATGGTATATAAATGGCGAATTTATTGAAAATGATGGAATTGAATATCAGGGAGACAATCAGTTAAGCAAAACATTTGAGCCTGGCGAATACTCTGTTTGTATTGCAGCAATTACTGATCAATGTATGGAAGGCACACAGTATTGCGATACAATTTTTGTCAAAGATCCATGCCCACAGCTTTTCTTCAACATTACTGACTCCACAAATAACAATTATACTTTTAGTGCAGATTTTACCAGGATGGATAGTACTACTTATAATTGGGAACTTTATCAAAATGGTGATCTACTGGCTTCAGAATTTGAAGATGGGACAGGTGACAACCAATTTTTCTTCCAGTTTATGCCGGGCACTTACAACATGTGTATGAAGGCTGAAACGCCTGAATGTCCCCAGGGAACATCATATTGTAAGGAAATAGTTGTTCAGTAATTTATTTAGTCTACTTTCTTTTTTGATATAAAAAAAGCCCTGTCGGGAAGACAAGGCTTGATAATGATTAATTATTTTTTAATAACTATTCAATCTTACCATATTTCTCTGCCCAGATATCTTCTAATTCTTCCAGACTTCGACCTTTGGTTTCGATAATATATTTCTTAGTAAATAAAATCAAAAGAATAATACAAACAGAAAAGATCACATATGGCAGGGACTTATTCCATGGGCCCTCAATATTGGCTTCACTATTTGCTATTATAGGAAAAGTTTGAGAGACAAGATAGTTTCCCGCCCATTGGACTGCAACAGCGATAGACATCGCGATACTTCTAATCTTATTAGGGAACATTTCTGAAAGAAGTACCCATGTCACAGGCCCCATACTCATTGCGAAAGAACCAATAAACATTAAAACTCCTATCAAAGACACTAAACCAACCTGATTTAAGTAAAGCGATCCACCCAACATAATAAATCCAAGAAGCATACCAAAACTACCTATGATAATCAGAGGTTTCCTTCCCAGTTTATCAACTGTAAACATTGCAATAAAGGTGAAGATAAAGTTTACTGCAGCCAAAAGAATCTGCTGTGCCAGCACATCTTCTTGTTTAAAACCAAGTGCTTTCTCAAAAATATCACTACCATAATATAGTACTGCGTTTATTCCTGTCAATTGCTGGAATAATGAAAGCAAAGAACCAATAATTATAATCGCCAGGGCAGATTTCTGGAAGATAGAAACTTCCTTTTTCTCAATTGACCTTTCCTTTTGTAAAGATTGCTTAATTTCGGTGATTTCTCTTTGAGCCGCTTCCGGTTCATGAAGCTTATTTAATACTTTCAATGCATCATCTTCTCTCCCTGCTAACACTAACCATCTTGGACTTTGGGGAATAAAGAAGGTCAGGATTAAAAATAAGGAACATGGAATTAATTCAGACCAGAACATCCATCTCCAGCCTACTTCTATATTTTCTGTTGGAGTAAAATTCGCTCCAATAAAATATGTGGCAAGAAAAACTACGAAGAAACCTGTTACAATTGCCAATTGGTAAAAAGTAACTAATATACCTCTTCGGTCTTTCGGAGCTATCTCTGCAATGTAAGTAGGAGCCGCCATTGAGGCTAAACCAATACCAAGACCTCCTAATATTCTGAAAGTCACTAATAACGGAATAGATTCCGGTAGAATTTCGGGTAACCCGGAACCCCATGCTGATATTGTAAATAAAACAGCAGATATTATCAAAGTAATTTTTCTACCAATAATACGAGTAGAAGGCCCGGCTAATAAGGCACCAAAAAAACATCCTATTAATGCACTGGATACCACCCAGCCTTGCATTACAGAATCTAATTCAAAGTATTTAGTGAAATAAAACTGGGAGCCATTGATCACCCCTGTATCGTAACCAAAAAGTAGTCCGCCAAGAGCAGCGACAGATGTTACGAGAATCAATAATCCATTTTTTGACATGTCTGATTTCGGTTCGTTGAAATATTATAGTTCAAATAATAAATTCGAATATAATAAATAAATATTGAATCAAGACTCTGGAGTGCTTTATTAGTGATTAGAATTAACACCCATACAATAAATGATATAAACACCTTGCCATTTTGTTCTGAATGCCTCCTGCCAAATTTTTAGTTTAATTAAATAAATAACTGTCCTACTATATATTCTTTAACCTTTAAAACAAGATAATTTCAATATTTTCTATACTTCAAAGCTACTTATATAATACCCAAAGAATCATTCCATAATTAAACCGAGATAGGTTCTGAAACCAACCTTAGAATATGATTAATTGGATGCTTGGGGAAAAAATTCCCCTTACTATATATTAATTCTACACTCTAAGCATTTTCTTCAAATCTATCTTTATGATTTTTTCAATAAAAGAATTAATTATTCAAATAAAAGAAGATTATCCTAACTTTAATATCTTGCTCTAAGCAGATATTTGTTCGATATGTTTTCATTGGCAGGCTTCTTGTTTTTTAATTAGAAGAATAAAACGAGAAGTAATTATGTATCTAAAAACAATATCAAAAGTACTATTAAGTATTTCCATTATAGTATTTCTCGGATGTAAAGCAAACAACACTCAAAAAGGTGCAGCAATAGGTGCTGGTAGTGGTGCTGTAATCGGAGGTATTATAGGAAATCAATCGGATAACACAGCGATCGGAGCAATTATTGGCGCTACTGTAGGTGGTACTGCGGGCGCATTAATTGGTAGACATATGGATAAGCAGGCTGAAGAATTAAGAGAAGATCTTGAAGGTGCAGAAGTTGAAAGAGTTGGTGAGGGTATTAAAATTACTTTCGATTCAGGTCTTATGTTTCCATTAGACGAATACACTCTTACTGAAGCAACAAAAGAAAACCTTGATGAGATGTCAGAAATCCTAAAGAAATATGAAGACACTAATATATTGATTGAGGGACACACTGATGCCACAGGTTCTGAATCTTACAATCAGGCTCTATCTGAGAAAAGAGCTAACAGAGTAACTGAATATCTAGCTGCGCATGGAGTTGACACTGATCGTCTTCAAGCAGTAGGTTATGGAGAAAGCCAACCCATAGCAACTAACGACACAGAAGCTGGCCGTCAACAAAACCGAAGAGTGGAAGTGGCAATTTTCGCTAACGAGGAAATGAAGGAAGCTGCTGAAGATGGTGAGCTATAAGATTAATGTAAGCAACCAAATAATTTATAATCTTTAATAAATCAACTATTATGAATTCAAGAATATTAATAATTGCACTATTTATTTTATCAGTCACAGCTATAGATGCTCAGATTTATGGTGTTAAAGGTGGATTTAATGCATCAAACTTTTACTCAGATGAAGTAGATGATAAAAATGCCAGATATGGTTTTCATGCAGGTTTTTTTAGCCAATGGGAACTTAATGAAGGACTAGGAATACAGGCTGAATTACTTTATTCAGGAAAAGGTAATAGTTCTACTTTTAGTAGCGGATCGCTAAATCAGGAAGTAGATTTCAATATGCACTATATTGATCTACCAGTTATGGCTGTCATTAAATTAGGTGATGCTGCCGAAATACACGGTGGTGTTTATGGTGGATACCTGGTTGGAACTGATATAACTTCAGATGGAGATTTAGGAGAATTCTCAGAAAGTGTTGATAAAGATAACTATAACTCTTTTGATTGGGGTTTTCTTGCAGGTCTTGGAGTTAATATTGGAGAAAATTTTCAGGTAGGTGCCAGATACAACCTTGGTATGGCAAAAATCGCAGATAGTGATGGCGCCAGATTATTCCTTGGAGATGCGAAAAACAGCTATGGTCAAATTTATGGAGCATTTAGATTTGGTAACTGATAAGAATACGTTTTTGTAGTAAAGGGACCGCTATTTAGTGGTCCTTTTTTTTATTACATCTTTTAACAGATTTTTTGATAAGAAAAGATTTCTTGCTTTTATATTGCAGGCAATAAAAAAACCCTGACGATGCTTTGCATGTCAGGGCAGTAGTGAACTCGGAGGGAGTCGAACCCCCAACCTCCTGGGCCGTAACCAGGTGCTCTATCCAGTTAAGCTACGAGTCCTTGGTTTTGATCACCCTGCAATTAAGTGCAGTTGACCAAATGGGAGTGCAAATGTAATTAAATATTTGACTTATTTAAAAAATATGCCCAAGAATTTTACAATTATACTATCTTTGTCCACGTTTTAAAGCACAAAAAACTAGCAACATGCGTTTAACCATTTTTAGTTTACTTTTTATATTCATTAATACAGTTTCATTTGGTCAGGAAGAAGAGAAAACCTCACCATGGAATAGTGTGCCTGGTAATTTATGGACAGAAGTTGGATTTAACTTCACTTTTGACAAACCTGATTCTATCAGTTCGAACTGGTGGGCTTCAAAAAGGGTTCAGTTTAATTACCAGTTACAATTTAATCTGGGAGAAGGTTCAGGACTTACCTTTCATCCGGGACTAGCATTAGCTGTTGAAAAACAATCTTATGATGGAAACAATGTTTTTGTCGATACAGGAAATGATGTTGTATTTTCCCCTACTTCGGAGATAGTTGATGGTAGCATTAAAAAAACAGGCTTTTTCACAACTTATATCGATGTTCCTGTAGAATTCATGTGGCATCTAAATAAATCAGACTATAGAAGAAGCTTTAAAGTAGCCCTGGGAGGATATGTCGGTTATTCCTTAGGTGGGAAAACAAAAATAAAGTATGACTATTCAGGTGATACCCGTAAATATAAAGAAAAGTCAGATTACGGACTTGAATCATTCCGATACGGAGCAGTATTCAAAATTGGATTTGGAGGAGTAATGGGTTACTACAGACATAACTTCTCTAAAATATTCCAGGACGATGAATCACCAGCAGAATTTATTAATGCTACACAGTCATCTGCAGGTGTTGCCTTGAGAATCTTCTAAACAAAAACTTCATAAAAAACTTAAGGAAACCGGATATCTATCCGGTTTTTTTATTTTAGTGTAATACCATTGCCGTCAAACCAACGCCATACCCAAGAACCAATCCTGCAATAATTTCTTTCAGATTGTGAGAACCCAGCGCAAGTCTTGCAGTGGAAACTATTCCACAAATCGCAACGATAACAGCTACATACCAAAAATAATTAGTTACCACAGGATAGTAAAGCCCGTATCCAAAAGCTATTCCCACAGATGCCGATAATGTAGTCGCATGTATTGAAATCTTAAAAAAAATCGTAATGACGGTGACGAGGATAACCAATAAGGTCATGGCAATAAAAATTGCATTTGTAACTGAATTAATACTAAACCTGAAAACAAATAAGTAACAAGACATGCAATAAATTACGCTGATCATCAAGAAAGGAAAAATTCTTTCATTTTTTAATGGCATTGTAAATGCTTTTCCTTTTTTATGCTTTCTAATAGAAACCAGTAAAGGCTTATTTTGAAGTAAAAATGAAACAACCGATTGATTTTTAATGATCCTGTAAAAAAATAACCTTGTAAGAAAAGCAACATAGGTCATTCTCAATAACAGCAGTAAAATCAAGGGAAATACTCCTGTCATCAAAAACACCACTCTTAAATAAACATAAAAGCTTTTTCCTGTAAGAGGAGTAACGATCATGGGGCTCATCAGGTAAAGGCTCCAAATCAATAGTCCTGGAACCAATAACGGATGAAATATCGTTGAAAAAATCAGTGCTAGTTTTTTATTCAAACAATCTCCTTTCTTAATCGGGCTACCGGAATATTCATTTGCTCCCTGTATTTTGCCACAGTCCTTCTGGCAATATTATAACCTTTGGATTTCAGTAGCTTTTCCAGTTTATCATCAGAAAGCGGTTTTCTCTTATCTTCCTTTTCAATTAGCTCTTTCAGATCATGCTTGACCTGCCTGCTTGAGACATCCTCTCCACTCTCAGTAGAAATACCCTCTGAAAAAAAGTATTTCAAAGGAAATATTCCAAACTCAGTCTGTACAGCTTTACTATTTGCTACTCTTGACACTGTGGAAATATCCATACCGATCTTATCAGCAATATCTTTTAGAATCATAGGCTTAAGCTTGGTTTCATCGCCTTCCTGAAAATAATCATATTGATACTGAAGGATCGCATTCATTGTAGACAACAATGTATTCTGTCTTTGCTTAATTGCATCGATGAACCATTTGGCAGAATCGAGTTTTTGCTTTACAAAAGTAACAGTTTCTTTAAGTTTCTTATCCTTTTTGTCACTCTTGTCGTAAGCATCGAGCATATCTGAATATGATCGGCTGATTCTAAGATCAGGTGCATTTTTACTGTTCAATGATAGCTCCAGGTTTCCATTGTTGTTAGTCACAATGAAGTCAGGCATTAAATATTGCGTCCTGGCAATTCCGGAAGAGGCTCCGCCCGGCTTAGGATTTAGTTTAGTAATCAGGTTTACAGCATCTTTAAAAAGATCTTCATCCTCAACATTGAGTTTTTTCAATATTTTGGAATAATGCTTTTTGGTAAATTCATCAAAACAGACAAGAATAATCTTTTTAGCTAGTTTAACTTCAGGTAAGTTCTCGTTTTTTCTTTCCAATTGAATAGTCAGACATTCCTGCAGGTCTCTTGCTGCAATTCCGGGAGGATCGAATTCCTGAATAATCTTTAATATTTCTTCAAGCTCTTCTACCGAGGTCTCAATATTCTGACTAAAAGCCAGGTCATTTCTTATGGCTTCAAGATCTCTTCTTATATATCCATCACTTTCAATGCTACCAATCAGTTGCAGGCCAATCTGATACTCTCTGTTTTCCAGATCAGTAAATCCCAACTGGCTGATCAATTGTTCCGACAATGATGATTGCCCGACTACTGGCATTGATTTATCTTCTTCATCAGGACTTCTACCATCGCCTTGCATTTTATAACCGGCAAAGTCGTCATCTCTTAAGTAATCATCTATATCAGGACCATCATCATAATCATCCTCGTAAGAATCTTCATTTAGAGGATCATCTGTATTTTCTTCCTTTCCCTCTTCCAGAGCAGGATTCACCTCAAGCTCTTCTTCTATTCTCGATTCAAGCTCGGCAGTAGGCACCTGCAACAGTTTGATAAACTGTATTTGCTGTGGTGATAACTTTTGTTGTAGCGCCTGCGATAAGCCTAACTTTTGCATATATTCCGTTTAAAAGTAAAATCTAATATACTAATAATGTGATAAATTAGCTTTTCATTGAAAATAAGCTGAATTTATACTTTTTTTGCGAAGTTTAAATTACTAAATCACCTCTATCTTCTGATAAATCTTACTTGAGGTGATTCAGAAAATTTAGCTAAAAATACGCATTTCATTTATAATTGTGTATCCTTTTTATAAAGAAGCCAAATAATTGGCATGCATAAAATCTAAAAAGAAAGATCGTGGATTATATTCGAATTAAGGAATTGCTGGACCAGCCCAAAACAGGAGAAACTGTTACCGTGAAAGGCTGGGTTAAAACCAGAAGAGGAAGTAAGCAGGTCAACTTTATTGCGCTTAATGATGGCTCAACTATTCACAACCTTCAGATAGTTGCAGAAACTGAAAAGTTCGGTGAAGAATTGATAAAAAAAATCACCACAGGAGCATGCCTTTCTGTAACTGGTGAGGTGGTAGAATCTAAAGGGTCAGGACAGGCTATCGAGATTCTGGGAGAAAATATAGATGTTCTAGGAGAATCAGACCCTGAAAAATTCCCTCTGCAGCCTAAAAAGCATTCATTGGAATTTTTACGAGAAAAGGCCCATTTAAGAGTTAGAACAACCACCTTTGGTGCAATTTACAGGATCAGGCATGCTATGATCTTTGCCGTTCATAAATTCTTTAATGACAGAGGCTTTTTTAATGTTCATACTCCTATCCTAACATCTTCTGATGCTGAAGGCGCAGGAGAAATGTTCAGAGTGACTACCCTTGACCCTAAAAATCCTCCATTAACAGAAGATGGAGAAGTGGATTGGAAAGAAGACTTTTTTGAGAAGCAAGCTAACCTCACAGTATCCGGACAACTGGAAGGAGAATTATCTGCACTTGCTCTTGGCAATATTTATACCTTTGGCCCGACATTTCGTGCAGAGAACTCTAATACAACCCGACACCTTGCTGAATTCTGGATGATTGAGCCTGAAATGGCTTTTCATGATCTTAAAGATAACGCAGAGTTAGCAGAAGATTTTCTGAAATACCTGGTAAACTACGCTCTTGAAAATTGTGAAGATGATCTTAACTTTCTTGCTAAAAGAGAGGAAGATGAAAATAAAAACAAGCCTGCAAATGAGCGTCCTGCTTTAAGTCTTCTCGAAAGGCTTAAGATGGTAAGAGATAATGATTTTGCCTTCTGCACGTATACTGAGGCGATTGACATACTTAAAAATTCTAAGCCTAATAAAAAGAAAAAATTCAACTACCCGGTAGATGAATGGGGCGTAGACATGCAATCAGAGCATGAAAAATATCTAGTGGAGAAGCATTTCAAAAAACCGGTTATTGTCACTGACTACCCTAAGGACATCAAGGCATTTTACATGAGGGTTAACGATGATAATAAAACCGTAGCTGCGATGGATATATTATTCCCCGGCATTGGTGAGATCGTAGGCGGGAGTCAGCGAGAAGAACGAATGGATATACTTACCAGCAGGATGAAAGATTTTAATATCGAGGAAGAGCACATGCAATGGTATCTCGACACAAGAAGATTTGGTTCATGTGTTCATAGTGGTTTCGGACTGGGTTTTGAAAGATTAATGTTATTTGTAACAGGAATGACAAACATCAGAGATGTAATTCCTTTCCCAAGGACTCCAGGAAACTGCGAATTTTAATAAAGCATAAACAAATTTGATAAAGCTAAGGAGGAATCTTCTTAGCTTTTTTTATCTCATTTCAACATGCCTGAATGCATCCGGAAGATAATCTATAATATCCGTTGCGGTCATTGAAATACACCCCAGGTCTTCGGCTGCTTCATCACCAGCCAGGCCATGAACAAACACTCCTACAATTGCTGCTCTTTTTGGAGTATATCCCTGACCTAATAAGGATGTTATGATTCCTGTTAGTGCATCACCACTTCCTCCGGTTGCCATCCCTGGATTTCCGGTCGAATTAAAGTAAACACTTCCTTCCGTATCGCAAACTGCTGTATATGCTCCTTTTAATACAATTATGACTTTATATTTTTTCGCATAATTTCTTGCCATCTCCAGCCGCTTAAATGAATCCTCTGCTTCACCGGCAAGCCTGCTGAATTCTTTAGGATGAGGAGTAAAGATAGTTCCTTCAGGAACATGTTTGAGGATATCCGGACGTGAAGAAATCATATTAAGCCCGTCAGCATCTATTACAGCCGGCACCTCAAGCTGTTTGATCCACTTTCTTAGTGCCATTTCAGTCTGATCTTCGGTTCCCAGCCCCGGACCAATACCCACAGCATCCATTCCTTTAAAATCTACTTCCTCAACATGATAATCTTGAAAAGTTGAAACAAGAGCCATAGCCTCAGGCACAGCAGTCTGAATTATATTTTCGCCTACCGCCGGCACATAACAAGTAAGTAATCCGGCTCCTGACCTAAGTGCTGCACGCGCTGCTATTACACATGCTCCCATCTTACCTGAAGATCCGCATATCAGCATTGTTCTGCCCATAACCCCTTTATGAGAAAACTTTGAAGGCTTTTTCAAAAAAGACCTGACATCTTCTAAAGTTACCATGTGAACTCGTGAATCAGTATGATCTATAAAACTTTGATCTAGTCCGATATCAACTACATGCCAGTCACCTACGAACTTTTCATTTTCAGCCATAAAAAATGCCAACTTGGGAAGCTGGAAGGAAACTGTATGTGTAGCCTCTACTACGTGTTCTCCGTCTACCGGACTGTCAGCATAAACACCTGAGGGAATATCTATTGAAACAACCTGACCCGGGAACTGATTAATCTCCTTTACAATTTTGGCATAACGTCCTTCTATTGGTCTGTCTAGCCCTGATCCAAATAATGCATCAATCAACACACCACCCTCAATAACTCCAAGGGAATCACTTACTACTTTTCGTTCTACCCCTTCAGGTAATCGTTGAAAATTTGCATTAAAATCATCACTCCCATCCTCTGATGCTACATAAACTTTTACCTCATATCCATTTTGATTTAAAATTCTTGCAACTGCAAGGCCATCTCCTCCATTGTTTCCTTTTCCCGAAACAACATGAACTTTACATTTTCCGGGAAATTCCCCTATAAACCATTTTGAAAAGGACGCTGAGGCTCTTTCCATCAGATCGATTGATTCAATTGGTTCGTTTTCTATAGTATGCTGATCAGCTTCTCGTATTTGAGAGGAGGACAATATTTTTATCATGTAGTAGCAGTTTTCAGAAAGTTAATCAAAAAGATCTATCTATAAAACTAGCTATTATGCTGAAACCGAAGAGTAAATTCAGAACCTAGTCCTTTTTCACTTTTCACTTCAATTCTACCATTCATTGCTTCTGCCTGAAGCTTCACCATATAAAGCCCCATTCCCTTCCCTTCAACATTAGTAGTAAAGCGCTGGTAAAGCCCAAAGATCTTTGATTTTACCACCTCCATATCCATACCAATCGCATTATCTATGATATTAACAATTAGTTCCCCGCCTTCTATTCCCACATTAATTTCTACACGAATTTTTCTATGACTATCTCTATACTTTAAAGAATTATTTATAAGATTTTGAATGATACTTTTGAAATATGCAGGGATAAGATTCCATTTGATTCCATTGGGAATATTTACAACAAGTTCACCTCCTATATCATTAAATTCTTTTTTGAAGGGTTCAATTAAATCTAAAATGAAATTTTTAATATTAATTTCTTCATAGGCTTTCCCGGCTCCTTTTCTGATGGATAATATTTGGTTAAGATCCTGAACTATCTGATCCAGGCTTTTTGCTTCACCTCTGATATGCCCTAATATTTTCTCCTGCTCACTTTTATCCTGACCATTGAGAATTTGAATAAGACCAATCATTCGTGCTATCGGAGAACGTAGATTATGCGCTGTAATAAAAGCATATTGTTCTAACTGATCATTTTGTGTTCGCAGCTCGTTGTTTGCCCCGGTAAGAGCCCTTGTTCTCTTTTGAACTTTCTCCTCTAATTCCCGGTTCTGTTGTTCTATCTTTTGGTTTTGATCAATTATCAGCTCCCTTGAATTGATTAACTGTTGATTAGTTACTCTTAATTCAGCTCTTATCTTTTGTGAACGGTATAGAATGAATGCGAGCACAACAGATAATCCCAGAAAAATCCAGGTATATATTGTTTGTCTTCTGGCAGCTGCGTCTTTAAGTTCAGCCAATTCTAATAATCTTTGATTTTCTTCAGCTTGATTAGCCAAATCAAACCCCATTTGCAAGGCCTGAATTTCCCTCTCACGTTTTGTTCTGCTGTTTACAGTCAGTAGCTCAACATATTTTTTGTAATACTCATCAGATCGGTCTCTTAATCCTTTACTTTCAAAAAAATCAGCAAGAAGTTTATAAATATCCTCTGTGTAATTATACAAGTTCATTTCTTCAGCTTCTCTTTCTATTGACCGAAGCAGAATAAATGCACTATCCATTCCTCCTGTATTCATATATGCTTTTGCAGCAGCAAGCTTTACATATACTCTTGCCAGGGTTTCTCCAGAGGTATCCACCCTTACCTTGTATTTTTGATATAGATCAAGAACCTCATTATTATATCCCAATTTAAGATTGGCGTTCATAAGGTAACTTGCAGAAAACAATTCCGTTTCCAGCCTTTCATATTCAATATTGATTTTATGGGCTTCCTGGATATAATGAAGGCCTTTTTCAATCTCACCTAAATTTATAAGGCAATCTCCAATATGTCCCAAAGCAAGAGATCTGCTGCTTTTCTTATCTGTCTCTATAAAATCCAGTGCTTTTTGATAATATTCAATTGCCTTTGTATAATAACCAAGACTCTTATAAACTAAACCAGCATTTGTATAGGCTATGTGCTTTGCAACTTGATCCTCAACGTCATCCAATAAGGCCAGACTCTGATGTGTCAGCAATACAGCATTCTTAAAATCTCCAGTTTCAGTGGCAGATATAGCCATGTAACCTTTGATGACTATTTTCTCTTCATTATCCCCTACCTCATCCAGATAATCGACCAATATCTGACCAAGTATAAAAGCACTATCAGGATCAGTATGAAGATAACCACTTGCAAGGGACTTATAAACAGGGTAATTAATTTCATTGATAACAAGAGTTGTATCACCCTGCGCCCTAATTGAATGTAGAGATGCAGTGATAAAAAGAATTATCAGAATTAGCTTATTATTCAAATTGGTTTTTTTAATCACTCCTCTTGTCATCTTATAAAAGATTAAAAATAAGTCTTTTATATGTTTATCTTCAACTTCAAGTAATATTTAACCATAATTGCTATTTTTTTTAATGATTTTTGATTTAAATAAAAAAACCGGAAAAGCATAAGCTAATCCGGCACAGTCAACTAAGAATTATAATTTATAACTAAACTTTTTCTTTCTTCAGGATTTTACCTTTGATATAATCGCCCACATCAGAAGTTGTATGAGGATTTGATTTAAACAGATCTTCAGTTCCAATTTTTTCATTGAGAGAATCTTTCACCGCTTGTCTAATGGAGTTAGCTGCGTCTACCATGTTAAACGAAGTTTCCAACATCATAGCAGCAGATAAAATCGTCGCTATCGGATTAGCAATGTTTTTACCTTTTGCTTGAGGATAAGACCCATGAACAGGCTCATACAGAGCAGTTGAATCTCCAACCGAGGCACTTGGCAATAAACCCAGAGACCCTCCAATTACAGAAGCTTCATCTGAAAGTATATCTCCAAACATATTTTCTGTTAAGAGCACATCAAACGACGATGGGTTGAGAATTAATTGCATTGCTGCATTATCAACAAACAAATAATCTAATTCGACATCTTTATATTCGCTTTTATGCAGATCTTTGACTTCATCTCTCCATAGTCTTGAGGTAGCCAAAACATTTGCTTTATCCACTAGTGTAACTTTATTCTTTCGTTTCTTTGCAGCTTCAAAAGCTTTTATTGCTATTCTTCTTATCTCCTGTCTTGAATATAAGCTTGCATCAAACGCTTCCTGATCATTTTCGCTTCGCCCACTTGGCTTGCCAAAATATATACCCCCTGTAAGTTCTCTGAAAATAACAAGGTCAGTATCTGATATCCGCTCATGCTTTAAAGGAGATGAATCCAATAATGCTTCATATGCGGTAACAGGTCGAATATTGGCATAAAGTCCAAGTGCTTTCCTCATTCTTAACAAACCCTGCTCAGGCCTTACCTTCGCATTTGGATCATTATCGTATTTTGGATCTCCTATTGCTCCAAACAAGATCGCATCTGAATTCAAACAAAGATTATGAGTTTCCTGTGGATAAGGATCCCCCTTTGCATCTATAGCTGCTGCCCCGACATACCCTTCATTAAATTGGAAATCGTGACCCCAAACCTGACCGACAGCTTTAAGTACTTTTACCGCCTCAGCACAAACTTCAGGTCCTATTCCATCACCTGCCAGAACGGCAATTTTTTTTATCTCACTCATGAAAATTTTACTCTTTGTTTTTCGAAGTCTATTATTTCATTTTTAAGGGTCAGAATATAGTCTATATCGTCGAACCCGTTTATCAGGCACTTCTTTTTATAGTCACTAATTTCAAAACTTTCTGATAACCCAATAGAATCAACGCTGACTTTTTGCTCTGGAAGATCTACCGTAATAATTGTACCCGGATCTTTTTCTAATTCTTTAAAAATTTTATTCAAAAATTGCTCACTAACCTGTACCGGTAAAAGACCATTATTTAAGGCATTACTTTTGAATATATCAGCGAAAAAAGAAGAAATCACAACCTTGAATCCATAATCGTAAAGGGCCCAGGCAGCGTGCTCACGACTTGATCCACTTCCAAAATTTTTACCTGCCACAAGTATTTCTCCCTGAAACTTATCATTGTTCAGGACGAAATCTTCCTTAGGAGAACCATCACTATTATATCTCCAATCCCGGAACAGATTATCTCCAAACCCTTCCCGGGATGTTGCTTTAAGAAATCTTGCAGGTATAATCTGGTCAGTATCTACATTATCTTCCGGTAAAGGAACAGCTGTCGATTTTATTATTGATATTTTTTGCATGTCAAATGGATTTTTTATTCAGCAACAGATATATATCCGTTAATTGCAGTGGCTGCAGCAGTCAAAGGACTAGCTAATAAGGTCCTTGCACCCGGACCCTGCCTTCCTTCAAAATTTCTATTGCTGGTTGAAACACAATACTCGCCTTCTGGTACTTTATCCTCATTCATTCCAAGGCATGCAGAACAACCAGGTTCTCTCAATTCGAACCCAGCTTCGGAAAAGATCTTATCTATGCCTTCTTCCTTCGCCTGAAGTTCTACCTGCTTTGAGCCAGGAATGAAAAGTGCAGTGATATTATCTGCCTTTTTCTTTCCTTTCACATAATTAGCTACCAATCTCAGATCTTCTATCCGGCTATTCGTGCAACTTCCTATAAATACATAATTCACAGGTTTACCGATTAATTTTTCACCTTGATGCAAGCCCATATAATTTAATGATTTAGCCAGGCTTTTTCTGGCATTTTCATCATTAAGATCGCTTTCTGCAGGAACTAATTCATTAAGTTTAATTCCCATTCCAGGATTTGTACCGTAGGTTATCATCGGTTCAATGTCGGCTGCATCAAAAACATATTCCGAGTCAAACTCAGCATCAGGATCACTTTTTAATTGTGACCAATCTGCTACTGCCTTTTCAAAATTCTCTCCTTTTGGAGCAAACTCTTTGCCTTGTATGTACTCAAATGTCGTTTCATCTGGAGCAATCATTCCTCCTCTGGCACCCATTTCAATACTCATGTTACAGATTGTCATTCTTGCTTCCATGCTTAGACTTTCGATAGCCGAACCTGCATACTCCACAAAATAACCTGTCCCTCCGGAAGAAGAAATTTTGCTGATGATATATAAAATTATATCTTTTGAAAGCACACCTTTCTTCAATTCACCATCAACTTTTATGCGCATGGTCTTTGGTTTTTTCTGCAACAAGCATTGTGTTGCAAATACTTGTTCAACCTCGGAAGTACCAATTCCAAACGCTATAGAACCAAAAGCACCGTGTGTACTTGTATGACTATCTCCACAAACAATTGTCATTCCAGGCTGAGTAATACCCAATTCTGGTCCAATAACATGAACTATACCCTGGTAGGGATGACCTAGACCGTAAAGCTCAATGCCATGGTTCTTACAATTCTCAGAAAGTTTTTCAACTTGCTTACGGCTTAAAGCTTCTCTGATTGGGAGATGTTGATCCTTTGTAGGCACGTTGTGATCAGCAGTTGCAACAGTATTTTCGGGCCTGAAAACTTTTAGACCCCGCTTTTCTATACCAGAAAAAGCCTGTGGACTCGTCACTTCATGAATCAGGTGTTTGTCAATGTATAAAAGATCTGTTGATGGGGATACCTTATGCACAACATGACGTTCCCATACCTTTTCAAAAAGGGTTTTTCCCATTAGTCTAATCTTGTTTATTTATAATTTTAGTTTCAGTCTTTGCAAGGATATGCAGATGCTCATCTTCTATTTGTTTATTCTGATCTGCCATATTCAAAAATTCTACATATAGAACTTCAAGTTCATCTTTTTCGAAAATATATCCCAGCTTTTCAAGTCTGTGTTTAAGTGCATGCCGTCCACTCCGAGCTGTTAAAACAATATTTGAATCGCCGGCGCCGACATCCTCCGGATCTATTATCTCATAATTTTCCTTGTTCTTCAAAAATCCATCCTGATGTATTCCGGAAGAATGAGCAAACGCATTTGCACCCACAATCGCTTTGTTTGGTTGAACCGGCATGTTCATTAATCTTGAAACCATATTACTCATTGGAGTAATCATTTTTGGATTTACATTAGTTTCAAAATCGAGGTGGGGATGACTTTTTAGTATCATTACTATCTCTTCTAAAGATGTATTACCTGCTCGTTCCCCTATTCCGTTCATTGTAACCTCTACCTGGCGGGCACCATTTTGGATTCCGGAAACCGTATTTGCTGTAGCTAACCCCAGATCATTATGGCAATGAACTGATATAATTGCTTTATGAATATTGGAAACATTCTCAAATAGAAATTTGATCTTCTGTCCGAAGACATCAGGCAGGTTATACCCGGTTGTATCAGGTATATTAACTACAGTTGCTCCTGCAGCTATTGCAGCCTCTACCATTTGCGCTAAATACTGGAGGTTTGCTCTTCCGGCATCCTCACAATAGAATTCAACGTCCTCAACAAATTTCTTGGCATATTTTACCGCTGAAACCCCTTGTTCCAGGACTTTCTCCCTGGTTGATTTGAATTTATGCTGAATATGAATATCTGAAGCTCCGATACCGGTATGTATTCTGGGACGCTTAGCAAATTTTAAAGCCTGAGCTGCAAGGTTAATATCCATTACTTTTGCCCTGGTTAGAGCACAAATCACCGGATCAGTTACTGCCCTGGAAATTTCTACCACTGAATTAAAATCGCCGGGACTACTAACCGGAAATCCGGCTTCAATTACATCAACACCCAACTTTTCAAGCCCCTTTGCTACTTCCACCTTTTCGGCTGTATTTAACTGACAGCCCGGGACTTGCTCACCATCCCGTAAGGTTGTGTCAAAAATTTGAATTTTTTCACTCATTTTTTTCCGATTTGCCCATTAAAAACCCTAAAAAATATCTTCTCACCATTGAGTAAGGAATGATTAGGTAACCACAAATAATACAATTCAAATATGGTATCCAAGAAGAATTAAAAAATTAAATAATAGGCGGCAATCAGAAAATAATATTGCTAAAAAACTAAAATATAGATGATATTTTAAAAATATTTCACTTACAAGCGTTAGCTAGTGAGACTAACAAGCGTAAGCTAACTACCTGTCAACTTCCCCTAGTACAAAATCTAGAGATCCAACTATAGCGATGAGGTCTGCTATGTAAGCTCCTCTGGAAATTTCGGATAAAACTGAAAGATTTGAATAACAACAGGAACGGACTTTGCACCGGAAAGGCACATCACTTTTGCCATCAGCCCTGAAATAAAACCCTAACTCTCCCTTCGGATTTTCAGCCCTCATGTAAAGGTCCTGTGCTTTTGGTCGAATCTTTTTAGGCACCATAGCCCAGGCATCAAAATCTCTGGTTCTTCGATGGTCCTTTTTAAGTTTATCAAGGCATTGTGTAATAATCTCAATTGATTGTTTACACTCTGCAAGTCTTACCCACATTCTGTCCCAGCAATCTCCCTGGGTCCCCATTGCTCCTTCTCCAATCGGAACCTCAAAATCAATTTCAGGATAGACAGAATATCCATCAACTTTCCTCAGATCATGCTTTAAACCTGAAGCTCTAAGCATTGGCCCGGTAACTCCAAAATTTATTGCGGTATCTATAGACATCACCCCGACTTTGGCTGTTCGGCCAACGAATATCTTATTGTTAATTATCAGTTTTTCAAGCTCTTCAAGTTTTGGTTTCAGATATCCTATAAGTTCAAAGCATCTCTCTTCAAAACCGACAGGAAGGTCGTAATACAAACCTCCTACCCACTGGTAATTGTACAATAAACGTGCGCCACTGATCCATTCAAACATTCGAAGGATTATCTCCCGGTCACGCATTAACCAGAAAAAGGCAGTCATTGCACCGATATCCATACCATATGTTCCCATTGCAATAAAATGAGAAGCAAGACGATTGAGTTCAGCTGTTAATACCCGGATATATTCTATCCGCTTTGGAAGCTGCCCTTCGAGTCCCAATAGTTTTTCAACACCCATAACATATGCGTGCTCATTATTCATGGCAGCAACATAATCCAATCGATCAACATAGGGAATGATCTGGTTATAAGGAAGGGCTTCAGCATGTTTCTCAAAACATCGGTGAAGGAAACCCAGATGAGGGACTACATCTTTGACAATTTCACCATCAGTTAGGACTTCAAGCCTTAATACTCCATGAGTACTCGGGTGGTGAGGCCCAATATTAATAATCATCTCCTCCCTTTTGAGGTCTTCCTCTTTATATTTTCCCGGAGAGGACCGTCTCAGGTTGTCAGGATGAAACTTATACTGCAGGGTTTTCTCTGTCATCGTAAGGTACTTTTACTCCATGATATTTATCCATATCCTCATAATCTTTTCGAAGAGGATGTCCTTCCCAATCCTCTGGCATCAAAATTCTTCGCAAGTCCGGATGATTATCAAACTTCAACCCGAACAAATCAAAAACTTCTCTTTCATGCCAATCAGCAGTTTGCCATATATTTGTTACCGAAGGAACTGTCGGATAATTATCCTTATTAAGATCTCGGGATACTTCAACTTTTAACATTAACTGATGTCCATAGGGAATAGAGTATAAGTTATAAACAACCTCCATTGTACCTTCTTCTGGTCCATTATCAATTCCTGTAAGACAGGAGAGTGAATCAAAATAAAGATTGCTATTGATGTTACATTCCCTGCAAACATCAAAGATTTTGTCCTTATTAACTTTGATACCTTGTGGAGTTGAATTTTCAATTTTCTCTAAAATGACCTCGTCTCCAAACGTATTTAGCAACAAAAGATATATTTGCTGAAATTCCATTAGACTGTTTTTTCTTTTTTCAAAAGCTTCAATATTTTTTTAGGAGCTAACATCTTTTCAGTTCTGATCTTTTCCTGGAGTTTAATGAAGCCCCCGATCAATGCTTCAGGTCGTGGAGGACATCCCGGTACGTATACATCCACAGGAATTACCCGGTCGACACCTTTTACCACATGATAACCATGTTTCCAGTAAGGCCCACCGCAATTGGCACATGAACCCATTGATATAACATACCTGGGTTCTGGCATTTGTTCATACAGACGTCTGACACGGTCAGCCATTTTAAAAGTAACTGTTCCGGCAACTATCATAACATCTGACTGTCGAGGTGATGCTCTGGGCACTATACCCAATCTATCCAGATCATAAGGAGTTGCTCCTGCAGACATAAATTCGATTGCACAGCAAGCAAGACCAAAACTCATCGGCCACATGCTAGATAACCTGGCCCAATTGATCAGATCGTCAAGTTTGGCAATAATTACCCCACCCTGTCCGAATGCATCACTTTTTTCTGCCATATTCCTTTTCAGTCATTTTTTTATTGAAGTCCTCATACAACTTTCCCGGTACAGGGGATTTAAATAAATAAACAGACTGCCTTGGTTTTTCCCAGGCAATAAATCCTTTTCTCCAGGCATAAGCAAGCCCAAGTACCAGTATAAATATGAATATCATCATTTCAAACCATACAAGCCAACCCCAAACACCATTGGTTTCAGCAATCAGCTGCTTATCACCAAAAACAGTAGCCCACGGAAAAAGGAAAATTAGCTCAACTTCAAATAATAAAAACATAAGAGCCACAAGGTAAAATCTCAGATTAAATTGTCCCCAGGCATTGCCCACGGGATCTTCCCCACTTTCATAAGAAGTATTTTTCTCTTTATTAGGTTTATCATTTCGAAGCAATCGACTGGTAACTATTCCTCCAATAGTAAAGATTGCTCCTCCTACCAGAAATAGCAGCAGTATTGAAAGGTCTGACAGATTAACGTTCGTAGCCATATCTAAATTAAGAGCTAATTTTAAAGCAATATAGTTAAAACAATAATACCTTAAAACCTGGGAGGTTTTAGGTGTTTAAAATGGCCATTCATTTTTATTATTCCACGTGCCCTTTCATACTCTCGAATCACTGGTAAAGTATGCTCTAAATGATCTACAATAAACTTTTTCCTTTCACTTTCCCTAGTAAATTTTAAAAGCTCATATTCCTGACTGATCGAAAGGCCAATTTTATGAGCAAGATCGTAGCTATTAATCTGTTCCAGAGCGGGATCGATAGGTTTTAAATTAAGTAATTCAAAAAGTTCATTTATAAGGGAATAATATTTGTCTTTGGTTATGGGGTCAGTAGAATCAAATTTATTTTCAATATATGACACATGGCCACCCGCATATAATTTACCGGGCCAGGGATTTTTATAATCTTCCACTTTAAAGATCCTTTCACCCCTGGTTTTAATATCCATCCGGCCATCCTCATAAGTTTTTGTAAGCTCTTCAATTTTCACCTCAATACCATATTCAATTACTCCCGTTACATAGCCCGGAATTCCGAAAGATGTATTTTCTTTCAGGCAATCATTAACCAGTTGCTTATATCTGGATTCAAAAACATGCAAGTTTACAGGTTCTCCGGGATAAGCAACCAGCTTAAGAGGAAATAAAGGCAAAAATTCATTCATATATCTTTAAACTTACTCCTCTTAACTTTGTTCAACAAAAAAAGCACTACCTGATCGGCAGTGCTTTTTTAAAATTTATATTTAAAGCTAATTATTTGTTTAATTTAGCTTTTAATCCCTCATCTAGTACAGCAAGGAATTCCTCAGTAGTTAAGTAATGATCCTGAGTCATTTCATCACCGTGAATCAGAAGAGCAAGGTCTTTAGTCATTTTACCATTCTCTACTGCTTCGATACAAACAGCTTCAAGGCTGTGAGCAAAATCGATCAATTCCTGGTTATCATCCAGTTTTCCACGGAAAGCCAAACCTCTTGTCCATGCAAAGATTGAAGCGATAGGGTTTGTAGAAGTAGGTTTTCCTTGTTGGTGCTGACGGAAGTGACGGGTAACAGTACCATGAGCAGCCTCAGCTTCCATAGTCTTACCATCAGGAGTGATCAAAGTTGATGTCATTAACCCAAGAGAACCAAATCCCTGAGCAACAGTATCAGATTGAACATCACCATCATAGTTTTTACAAGCCCAAACAAATCCACCTTCCCATTTAAGAGCAGCGGCAACCATATCATCGATCAATCTGTGCTCATAAGTGATTCCAGCTTCTTCAAACTTAGACTGGAATTCATTTTCATATACTTCCTGGAATACGTCTTTAAATCTACCATCATACTTCTTAAGGATGGTGTTTTTAGTAGACATATATAAAGGCCATTTCTTTTCTAGCGCCATGTTGAAACATGCACGAGCAAACCCGAAGATAGACTCATCAGTATTGTACATGATCATTGCAATTCCATCACCATCGAAGTCATATGCATCGTAAGTCTGAGGCTCACCGTTTTCAGGAGTAAAAGTCATTGTTAATTTACCTTTACCTTTTGTGATCACGTCGGTAGCTCTGTATTGGTCACCGAAAGCATGACGTCCGATACAAATTGGCTTTGTCCAACCCGGAACCAAACGTGGTACGTTTTTAATAAGAATCGGCTCACGGAAAACAGTTCCTCCAAGAATGTTTCTGATCGTTCCGTTTGGAGAACGGTACATTTCTTTCAAATCGAACTCCTCAACACGTGCCTCATCCGGAGTAATCGTCGCACATTTAATACCAACGTTGTACTTTTTAATTGCATTTGCGGCATCAACAGTGATCTGGTCATTAGTCTCATCACGTTTTTCGATACCCAAATCGTAATATTTAATATCAAGGTCAATGTATGGAAGAATAAGCTTATCTTTTATGAACTTCCATATTACCCGAGTCATTTCGTCACCATCCAGTTCGACAACCGGATTTGCTACTTTAATTTTGTCCATAGTAAATCTACCTGTTAGTATTCCGAGTTAGTTTTTAATATATTTTAATAATAGTTGGATGCGAAGTTACGAAATTATGTTTAAATGGCGTACAGCTGTTTTCCGTAGTTAGACATAATGACTGGCATTAATATTCGTTATAACAAAAAACATTACGATATGGCCTTTTATTTATCTTTCCTATTTGTTCTTTCAGCATTGGTAAACCCTCACACAAATAAGGTTGATGAAGAAATATGCTTAAATGAAAAAGAAATCAACCTACACAAATTACTAAATAATTACAGAACTGATAATAATCTTGCTCCGGTGGAAGTCTCTTCGAAATTGACTAAGGTAGCTCAGGCTCACGCTATCGATTTAGAAGATAATTATGAAATGGACGATGACTGCAACCCTCACAGCTGGTCGTCAGAAGGCGACTGGACATCCTGCTGTTATACTAATGACCACAAAAATGCCACATGTATGTGGTATAAACCCAAGGAAATCGCCAATTACGGTGCTCATGGATATGAAATAATTTTTTACCATTCCCGTGAAGCAACTCCGGAAGATGCACTATCAGGATGGCAGGAAAGCAGTGCACACAACCCTGTAGTGATTAACACTGGAATCTGGAAAAAAATTGACTGGAAAGCTATGGGAGTTGCTATTAGAGGGAGCTGGGCAGTAGTCTGGTTTGGCCCTGCTCCTGATCCGTCGCCAAAGCCGGATCTATGTCAGTAATCATTTAATAACTTTCTTTTTCAGTAGGAAAGTCTCCTGATTTAACATCGTCAATATAATTATTAAAAGCTTTTGACATGATGTCATTCAGGTCTGCATATTGCCTCAAGAAACGTGGCTTGAATTCTTGTGTGATCCCCAGCATATCATGTACTACCAGCACCTGACCATCGACATCAGGTCCAGCTCCGATACCGATTACCGGTATAGTAACCTTTTCTGCGACCTGCTTTGCCAGTTTCGAAGGGATTTTTTCCAGCACAAGAGCAAAACATCCGATCTTCTCCAAAAGTTCAGCATCCTCAATCAATTTTTGGGCTTCTGCTTCTTCTTTCGCTCGCACTGTATAAGTTCCAAATTTGTATATAGACTGAGGAGTTAATCCCAGATGTCCCATAACCGGAACCCCTGCAGAAAGAACTCTTTCAATTGATTCTTTAATTTCACTTCCGCCCTCCATTTTTACAGCGTGAGCTCCTGATTCCTTCATTATTCTCACTGAAGACCTCAGCGCTTCGCTAGAGGAACCCTGGTATGAGCCAAATGGAATATCAACAACAACCAGAGCACGATCAACAGCTCTGATAACACTACTCGCATGATAGATCATCTGATCCAGCGTAATTGGCAAAGTGGTTTCATGACCAGCCATTACATTTGAAGCTGAGTCGCCAACAAGAATAATATCAATACCTGACTGATCAATAATCTTAGCCATTGAAAAGTCATAAGCAGTCAGCATGGCGATCTTCTCACCAGTGTTTTTCATTTCCTGCAAACGGTGGGTAGTGATCTTTTTTATATCAGATGATCTGTGTACAGACATGTTTTTCTCGATTTTGGTTAAACAAAAGTGCTAAAGACTTTTCTATTTTCAAACCATATCAGAATAATGATTAGGTATAATAACTCTGAAAGTAGTTCCCTCTCCCTCTTTACTGGAGACATAAATTTGACCATTTAATTTATCGACAGTGGTCTCAACTAAATATAACCCGAGACCTGACCCGCTACTCTTTTCAGTTGCCCTGCTAAACATATTAAAGATAGTAGAAATTTTATCTTCAGGAATACCTTCTCCATTATCTTCTATTGTGATTCTCGCCTCTTTTTCATCAATTTTCGCCGTTACGCGAATAAAACTATTATCGATATCTCTTCTGTATTTTATAGCATTAGAGATCAGGTTATTTAAAATAATCCTGATTCTTGGAGGATCGGAATAAAAAGGAACTAATTCGCGGATATGGCTATAAACCTGTAAGTTTCGCATATTCTCAATCGCTCCATAAACAGCTATTGCCTGGCTTAACTCCACCTGTATGCTAACCTTCTCTTTCTTTATTTCGAGTCGGCTGTTTCTACTTATGTGTAAAAGATCTCCTACAAGATCATCGAGTCTTTTAACACTATTTTCAATTTCATCTACACATTTCTGATAAATCTCAGGCTCATTATCCATCCTGAGAATATTGACCAGTCCCAAAATTGATTTTAGAGGAGATCTTAAATCGTGACTTGCATGATATACAAACCGGTCAAGTTCATAATTTACCTGCTCTAATTCGATCATGCTTTTTTTAAGTGCAGTTATGTCACTTACTACCGCTTCAAGTCTATCTTCTTCTCTATTAAGTGTTGCTGAAACAAGCCCATGAAGCTTATTCCCATGAATGTTTTTTAGCTCTAATTCAAAATCTTCTACCTTGCCATATTCTTTTAACTCATCGATGAAAGCAATCCGGTCTTCCAGATTATAATAGAAATCCTGAATGTAAAGCTCTTTATTACTATCCGCCCCGGTAAGCTGGTAAAATTTCTTATTCGCTTCCAGAATTTTACCAGTGGAGGCTTCGGTAATAACTATAACTACCTGAGAATTTTGATAAAGGATATAATATTTTTCCTTAGTTTTTTCAAGCGCCTTTTTGGCTTTGACCTCTTCTGTTACATCTTTATGAGTTCCAACTACGTATTCTAATTTTCCCTCCTTAGAATATAAAAAATTGGACCGGTTTCGAATGTAACAATACTTTCCAGACTTATGTCTTAACCTGAAAATGTGCTGGTATTCAGAATCATCTTTTTCTTTGATCCTTTTCATAAATGATTTGATCGACTCTGACTTATCGTCTTCATGAACCCAATCCAACCATAAATTTCTGTCTGAAGAGACTTCGCTAATATCATAGCCCATCATCTCTACCCAGCGGTTATTGACATATACTTTAGCTGCCTCAACATCAAAAATCCACAAACCCTCATTAGTCCCTGAGATAATTTTTCGAAGTAAAAACAATTCTTTATCAAGGGATTTAACATTCAAATCCTCTTCGATAAAAACGATTTTAGTTTTCGCTATCTTTTTTTCTATTGATGATTGTGGCTTGAAGCTCATATTATTTTAAATAAACTGCAGGATCCTTTCCCAATTTCACTTCTACATGATCGTTAAGTGTGGTAGAAAGTTCATATCCCAAATAATTTGCCAGGATAGGGAAAGATTTGTGACTTCTGTTTACCAGGACAACCGTTTCGATCTTTTTTACAGAAGTTCCTAAAAATATTTTCATACCATTTGCCATGGTTCGTCCTGTATTTAGCACATCATCTACCAATATAACAACTTTATCAGTAATTGAGGACAAAGGAGTGTTCTTCGAAATTTTTACATCATCAGGGTCTGTTTTATCAATGAGTACTTCCAGAATTTCTACAGAAATTTCAGAAATACTTTCGATCTCTTTTCCCAATTCCCTGGCAAGATCTACACCTGCTCCCTGAATCCCGGCTAAAACCAATGATTTTTCTTCAAAATTCCGTTCATAAATTTCATACGCCATTCTGCGTATTTTTTGCCTGATGGCAATGGCATCTAAAATTTTATTATCTGTAGTGGTCATTTTTGTCTGATTATTAAATTTAAATGTAACATTTACTCCTCAATATTTTCACACTGACTGATATATTGTCATGTTAAATCGTAAATTTATGGTTTGGCACAAGGCTTGCCGTATTCTCATCCGCTTTAAATTAAAACAAAATTGAAAATTACATGCCATCTTGGCACATTAATATAGATTATGAGCAACGAAAATAAGCTTTCACCATTAGTTTTGACAGAACTGGCTGAAGATAATTCAGGAGATATGCTGCAATTGATAAATCCTGAGCAGGAAATTGATGATGACAAAACAATGGATAATCTCCCTGAAGAGTTACCTGTCCTTCCTATAAAAAACACTGTATTATTTCCCGGAGTAGTAATACCAATTACTGTCGGGAGAAAAAAATCAGTGAAACTTGTAAAGGAAGTCTATGAAAATGACAGAATAATTGGGGTTGTAGCTCAACATAATAGTAAAAATGAGGATCCTGGTAAGGATGACATTTACGAAGTCGGTACAATTGCAAGAATCATAAAAATGATCGTCCTTCCTGATGGAAATATTACGATTATTATCCAGGGAAAGAAACGTTTTAAGATCACTGATGTAAAATCAGAAGATCCTTATCTGAAGGTCACTCATGAGGTGTTGGAAGAATCATTCCCTGCTGACACAAATGAAAACCTGATTGCATTGGTACAATCCCTGAAAGATGCAGCTAATAAAATCCTTAAGCTAAACCCGGATATTCCACAAGAGGCACAAGTTGCTCTAGACAATATCGAAAGCACTAAATTTTTGACTCATTTCCTTTGCTCTAACATTAACGCAGAGGTTGACGAAAAACAAAAATTACTTGAAATAAATGATGGCTTTAAAAGAGCCTCACTTCTGCTTGAATACATGACCCGAGATATCAAAATGCTTGAAATAAAGCAGGAGATTCAGAACAAGGTTCATGTGGACATCGATCAGCAACAGCGTGATTATTATCTCCGTCAGCAGATACGAATTCTACAGGATGAATTGGGCAACGAAGGTCCAGAAGCTGAGATCGAAGAACTCAGAAATAGGGGAGACAAGAAAAAATGGCCCCAGGACGTTGCTGAACATTTTAACAAAGAACTTGACAAAGTATTAAGACTCAATCCTCAGGCGGCAGAGTATCCGGTATTAATAAATTACTGTGAGCTCATGCTTGAGCTGCCATGGAACGAGTACACAGAAGATAATTTTGACCTCAAGAGAGCTAAAAAAATCCTCGATAAGGACCATTATGGCCTCACTAAGGTAAAAGACAGAATTATAGAATACCTCGCAGTGTTAAAGCTTAAAAAAGACATGAAGGCTCCGATCCTTTGTCTTTATGGCCCTCCGGGTGTTGGTAAAACATCCCTGGGCAGATCAGTAGCCAAGGCACTAAACAGGAAGTATGTAAGAATGTCTTTAGGTGGTGTTCATGATGAAGCAGAGATCAGAGGTCACCGAAAAACCTATGTCGGTGCGATGCCCGGCAAGGTAATTCAGAACATTAAACGCGCTGAATCCTCAAATCCAGTTTTCATTCTCGATGAGATCGATAAGCTGGACTCCGGTCATAGAGGAGATCCGTCTTCAGCGCTTCTGGAGGTTCTTGATCCTGAACAAAACAGTACTTTTAGTGATAATTTCCTTGAAATAGATTACGACCTTTCGAAGGTACTTTTTATTGCTACTGCAAATAGCCTGGAATCCATCCCTGCTCCATTAAGAGATAGAATGGAAATAATTGAGATTACTGGTTATACGCATGAGGAGAAGGTTGAGATCGCTAAAAAACACCTTATTCCAAAACAAAGAAAAGAACACGGACTTAAAGCCAAAGATGCATCTTTAAATAAAGCCGCACTTAATAAACTGATTAACGGTTATACTCGCGAGTCAGGGGTCAGAGGTCTTGAGCGTAAAATCGGAGCAGTAGTTCGAAATGTTGCCAAGTCAATTGCTCTTGAAGAGGAATACGATCCAAAGATCACTCCTGAAAAAATAGTTGAAGTACTCGGCCCTGAAGTTTATGATCAGGAACTTTATGAGAACAACAAATATGCCGGTGTAGTAACAGGTCTCGCCTGGACTCCGGTAGGTGGCGATATATTATTTATTGAATCAAGCCTTAGCAAAGGAAAAGGAAAGCTTACCTTATCAGGCCAATTAGGCGATGTTATGAAAGAATCAGCTGTTACTGCACTTTCATATCTAAAATCTAATGCAGAGCATTTAAAAATTGATCACAGGCTTTTTAATGAATACGATCTTCATGTTCACGTTCCGGCTGGAGCCGTTCCTAAAGATGGCCCATCAGCAGGTATCACAATGCTTACCTCGCTAGCCTCAATATATACTCAAAGAAAGGTTAAAGACAAGCTGGCAATGACTGGTGAGATTACTTTAAGAGGTAAAGTGCTTCCGGTTGGTGGAATAAAAGAGAAGATCCTTGCTGCAGGAAGAGCTGGTATTAAAGAAATAATAATGTGCTCAAAAAATAAAAAGGATCTTAAAGATATCGAACCTGACTATATCAAAAATATTAAGTTCCATTTCGTCGATACTGTAGATGAGGTGATAAAGATTGCCTTATTAAAAACTAAAGTTGAAGATCCGATGATCTTTTCATTTGATAAAAACCCAAATTCCAAGACACAAATATGATCCTGAAAAGGCATCTGACATTTTTTTTGTTAATTATAATATCATTTAAAGGGTTTGGTCAGCAAATAGACCAAACCCAAATGCTTTTATTCCCTTCTTCTGCCAGAGACACAGGTCTTGGAAGCAGAACGTTAACCATTGATAATGATGCTAGTGTTTGGTTCAGGAATCCTTCTATGACACCCGACTCATCACAAGTCAGAATTGCTCACTTGACTTATGGTGATTACCTGGCAGATATTAAATATGGAACTATCGCCTATGGGCAGGAAATCAGTAATGGCATCAAAGTTTGGGGTGGTTTTCAGTTTCTTGATTATGGTAGCCTTGAAAGAACTACTAATACCGGAACATCAGAAGGAGAATTTTCATCCTCAGCATATCGTATTACAGCTGGCGCATCTCATAAAATCGGACTTTTTTCTATCGGAATGAACATAAATTATGAATCGTTCAATTTTGATGGGTATTCTGAAGGGATCGCTTACCTGGATATTTCAGGGACTTATTTTCATCCTGAAAAAAACCTTACTGCAGCGCTAAGTATCCAGCAAATAGGGAAATTTGGAAGCGATGCCTTCGATAATGATGTTCCCCTCAGAATATCAATCGGCACAACTTTTAAACCAGAGTTTGCACCATTCAGATTCACACTGCAAGCTTTTGACTTAAATGTAAAAAGACCAGAAGGATTGGATTCTGAAGATGAGGATTCAGGTTTAGATAAAATATTCTATCATATCAGCGCAGGAGCTGAAATCCTTCTACATAAAAATTTCTACCTCATGGCGGGGTATAATTTTAACAGAAGGCAACAATTAAGAACTAATCAGGGAAACGGAGGCGCTGGTCTTTCGTTAGGATTTAATATGAACCTTAAAGGATTCATGCTTTCATATTCGCATGGGTTCTTTCACCAGGGAGGTGGTGTAAACTACCTTTCATTACAAAAAGATATTTCATCTATATTCAATAAATAAAATTAAGATGTCAAAACAAGAAATTGCATTAACACCGAAGCAGATTGTAAAAGAACTGGATAAATATATTATCGGGCAGTCTGACGCGAAGAAAAATGTAGCTATTGCTCTTCGTAACCGATGGAGAAGAATGAATACTAAATCAGAATTGAAAGAGGAAATAATGCCCAACAATATTCTGATGATCGGATCTACCGGTGTTGGTAAAACTGAGATCGCCCGAAGACTGGCTAAACTTGCTGATGCTCCATTTGTAAAAGTGGAAGCCAGTAAATTTACAGAGGTAGGATATGTTGGACGTGATGTTGAAAGTATGGTCAGAGACCTTGTAGAACAGGCTATTCACATGGTAAAAGTCCAGAAAAAGGAAGAAGTAAGAGAAAAGGCTGAGGGAATTGTGGAAGAGATCATTTTAGATGCCTTGATCCCTCCTATAAAAAAGACCCCGGCGAGAACAGGATTTCAATCATCTACTGATACTAATTCTTTTGAAAGTGAGTCGGCTCCTAAAACAGATGAAGAGCTCAATGAAAAGACCAGGGAGCGATTCAGGGAAAAAATACGCAATGGTGAGCTTGATGACAGAAAGATTGATATCGACATCAAAGCTCCAAGTAATCCCGGAATAGGCATGATCGGCGGCGGAATGATCGACGAGTCGTCAATGATCAACCTTCAGGATATGCTTTCAGGTATGATGCCTAAGAAATCTAAGAAAAGAAAAGTCACTATTGCTGATGCTAAAAAAATCCTCTTGGATGAAGAGGCGTCCAAGCTGATCGATTTTGAAGAGGTAAAAGAAGAAGCAATTCAAAAAACTGAGAATACAGGAATTATTTTTATCGATGAGATCGATAAAATCGCTGCTTCTTCTAATAAACAGGGTGCTGATGTTAGCCGGGAAGGTGTTCAGCGTGATCTTTTACCAATTGTGGAAGGAAGTTCTGTAACTACTAAGCATGGGGTTGTAAATACCGACCATATATTATTCATCTCTGCTGGTGCGTTCCATGTTAGTAAGCCTTCAGATCTGATTCCTGAATTGCAGGGGCGTTTCCCGATCAGAGTTGAATTGGACAACCTGACTGAAAGTGACTTTCTGAAAATATTGCTAGAACCAAAAAATGCTTTGACTAAACAATATGAAGCATTATTTGAGGCAGAGGAAGTAACTCTTGAGTTTACAGAAGATGCACTTAAGCAAATTGCAAACATAGCTTTTGAAGTGAATGCTGAAGTTGAAAATATCGGTGCGAGAAGACTCCATACAGTTATGAGTAAACTTTTAAATGACTTTTTATACGAAGTTCCGGACGAAATAGGACCAAATGCTAAACTAATCATTACTGATGATATGGTTAGTGAAAAACTTGCCGGATTAGTTAAAAATAAGGATCTTAGTCGCTATATCTTGTAGTAAATACTTTTCATGCGGCAATTATTAGTCGTTTTATTTTTAATTGGATTTTGCGGATACGCACAGGAAGAAACTGATACTTTGTCATCAGACCGTTCTGAATATATCGAACGGTTTGATGACTATTTATATGTAAAAGGTCTGCTTGGAAACCGCTCTCTTAATGTCACTCTTGAAACTGACGATCAGCAAACAATCCAATACCGACCTAATGGCAATGGCTTGATCGGTTTTGGAGGTTATGCTTTTGATATAGCTTTTGAAGTAACCTTGAGGTTGCCGGAAAATGAAGATGGTGATAATGCCAGACTTTATGGTAACACTGACTACAGTGACTTTCAACTTAATTTGTATGGCACTCAATTTGGTGTTGATTTTTATCTACAAAAATATCAGGGATTTTATATTTCCAATGCTTCACAAATAAACAAAAATTGGCAAAATGGAGACCCTCACCCTCAACGATCTGATCTTTCAGTGAGAAATGTGAGTTTTACGGGATTCTGGATTCAGAATAGCGAAAAATTTTCATTCAAATCTAGTTTCAATCAAACTGAGAGACAAAAAAAATCTGCCGGTTCTTTTCTTGTAGGGGCTACGATAAGTGATATAAAAGTAGAGGCGGATTCAGCTATTAATACTATTCCTGATAATGATTTCAGTCCAACAGTAAAGTATTCAGGAGGCAAATTCACTACATTTTCATTGCTCCCAGGTTATACTCATAATTTCGTTTTAAACGAATTATTTCTTAACACAACTTTTGCAGCTGGCATAGGTCTTCAATGGCAAAAATATCCTTTTGAAGGTAAACAGGTTAGAAATACACAGTTCAGGGGGGCATTAAATGGAAGACTTTCATTCGGGTACAATGGCGATAAGATATTTACCGGTACAACAATTGTTTTTCAAAATGCTAATGCTAATACAAGAAATGTTAATTTGAATGTCAGTGCGTGGAACTTCAAATTGTTTCTGGGATACCGAATTAAAGAATTCGGAATTTTCAAAAAAGATCTAATGCCATTTTAAAGCCTGCGAAACTCCTTTCCTTTATTTTTAGGATAATCAAAAAAATCAAACCGCGCTTTTTCCGGTCTTGCCTCCGACCAGTTTTTTATACTTAAAACTACTACTAATACACCTGCTGTCGGTATGTTATCAATATCAAGGTTCAGACTATCAGCTACGCTATTTAGCCCTGGATTATGACCAACCACCATTACAATATTTTCCTTTCCCTTCTTTCGAATTACTTCCCAAATTGTAGAAGCTGAGGCGTGATAAAGATCTTTTTCCCATTCAATGTCATTTTTATCAAAGTTCATATTCTCACAAGCTTTGATTGAAGTAGCAGCTGTTCTGGCCGCCGGGCTTGAAATAACTTGTAGCGGCACCATTCCCAAAAGCCTTAGTCGCTTACCCATTTCAGGAGCATCATTTTTTCCTCGTTTATTTAAAGGTCTGTCAAAATCATCCATATAAGGATCTTCCCATGATGATTTTGCATGTCGCATGAGAATAAGTGTTTTCATTGGAAAAATATTTAATACTTAATTTATTAATTTAGCTTCGTTTAAATAAGTCCTAACCCAAAATAGTTTTTCATGAAACACCTTTTTATATTCTTTTTGCTCTTTTCTATTCCGGCCTTTCAAATAGTCGGTCAGGAAGAAAGCAAAGACAAAAAATGGGATGTGACAAATCCCGATACCCCTAACAAAAAAGTTTCAATTAACACTGACGAAGCAACCTGGATCAATGTGGATGTTAGCCCGGATGGAACTCAAATAGTTTTTGATGTTCTCGGAGATATTTTTATAATGCCTGTTGAAGGAGGAGAAGCCAAACCACTTCGTACTGGTCATGCCTGGGAATCACAACCACGATTTAGTCCCAATGGAAAAATGATCAGCTTCACTTCTGATGCAAACGGAGCTGATAATATCTGGATCATGAATACTGATGGCAAAGATTCGAGACAGGTAACCAAAGAAGATTTCAGATTATTAAATAATGCCAGCTGGACACCAGATGGCAACTATCTTGTAGCACGAAAGCACTTCACTTCAACTCGCTCGCTAGGTGCCGGCGAAATATGGATGTTCCATAAAAATGGCGGATCAGGAATTCAGCTTACTAAAAGGAAAAATGACCAGCAGGATGTAAATGAACCAATAGTAAGTCCTGATGGTAAATACCTTTACTATTCCGAAGATGTTTATCCCGGTGGATATTTCAAATACAATAAAGATCCCAATAGCCAGATATATGTAATCAAAAGAAAAAACCTTGAAACCGGAGATACGGAAACTTATATTTCTGGTGGTGGGGGAGCAATCAGACCTCAAATATCACCCAATGGTGAAAAGATGGCATTTGTAAGGCGGGTTCGCACAAAAACGGTATTATTTATCCATGATTTCAAAACCGGTATCAATACTCCTGTTTATGATGGACTAAGTAAAGATCAGCAGGAGGCCTGGGCAATTTTTGGTCCTTTCACAGGATATGACTGGCTACCTGACAACAAGCATGTCATTATCTATGCCGAAGGCAAAATCAAAAAAGTAAATACTGAAACTGGTGAAGATACCATAATCCCTTTCAAAGTATCTGCTGAACACACTATTGTCGAGGCATTAAAATTTAAACACAACCCTGCACCAGAGAAATTTGAAGTTAAGGTCATAAGAAATGCTACGACATCTCCTGATGGCAAAAATCTTGCTTTTAGTGCATTGGGATATATCTGGATACAATCATTACCCAATGGCAAGCCTAAAAAACTTACTCCTGATGATTATTTTTCATTTGAACCATCTTTCAGTCCTGACGGTAAAACTCTGGCTTTTGTTAGCTGGGACGATGAAGACAGAGGTGCAATACACACCATTCCTTCCAAAGGTGGTAACATCACAAAACTGACTACTGAAAAGGGAATCTACAGAACTCCGAAGTTTAGCCATGATGGATCAACCCTTGTTTTTAAGAAAGAAGATGGTAATCCCGCTATGGGATTTGGATATACTGTAAACCCGGGTATTTATACAATGAAAGTTATCCAGGGTGCCCCAATGAGATTTATTACTAAAGAAGGAGATTTTCCAGAATTTGGTATTGATGACGAACGGATCTTTTATCAAACCGGAGGATATCTTTTTGGCTCACTGGATAAGAATTATTTCAGTGTAAATAGAAACGGAAAAGATAAACAAAAACATTTCCATAGCAAATATGCTAATTCGTTTCACCTGAGCCCGGATAATAAATGGATAGCATTTTCCGCTTTACATGAAGTATATGTTGCTCCTTTCACAAAGACAGGTGAAACAATTGAGATCAGTAAAGAAATGCAAGCGTTGCCTGTCAAAAAAGTGAGTAGCGATGCGGGCATTAATATTCACTGGAATAGCAATGGTGAGGAGCTTCACTGGACTCTAGGAGATAAATATTATTCTATCCCTCTTTCCAAAGTTTTTACTTTCGTAGAAGGAGCTCCGGATAGTATCGGGGATATAAAAGCAGATAGCATTGATATTCAATTAACAGCTGAATTCGACAAACCGGAAGGACTCATTGCCTTTACCAACGCACGGATAATAACTATGAGCGGTGATGAAGTAATTGAAAATGGAGTTATAGTCGTTGAAGGCAATAAAATAATTGAAGTCGGACCAGTTAATGAAATTGAGATTCCTTCCAAAGCAAAAACTATAGATGCTAAAGGAAAAACAATCATGCCAGGCCTTGTTGACACACATGCTCACTTAAATGCTTTCCGATACGGGCTGAGTCCTCAAAAAGAATGGCCATATTATGCAAACCTTGCTTTTGGTGTTACTACTACTCATGACCCAAGTTCAAATACTGAGATGTCTTTGAGTCAGTCTGAATTGGTAAAAAGTGGCCGAATGGTTGGACCTAGAATATTTAGTACCGGAACTATTTTATATGGCGCTGATGGTGATTTTAAAGCAGTGATAAATTCGCTCGAAGATGCAAGGCAGGCAGTAAGAAGAACTGCAGCTTTCGGTGCAATTTCTGTAAAAAGTTATAATCAGCCACGTAGAGATCAGCGTCAACAGGTGATCCAGGCCTCGAGAGAAAATAATATCATGGTTTACCCTGAAGGTGGTTCTACCTTTTACCATAACATGACCATGATTTTAGATGGCCACACTAGTATTGAACATAACATTCCAGTGGCTCCATTATATAATGATGTGATCACTCTGTGGTCAGAATCGAATACTGCTAATACCCCGACTCTTATTGTTAATTACGGAGGATTGAACGGAGAATATTACTGGTATCAAAAAACCAATGTCTGGGAAAATGAAAAACTTCTGAAATATACACCACGTGGAGTTATTGATGCACGGTCCAGACACAGAACAATGGCTCCTGAAGAAGAATATAAAAATGGCCATATTTTGGTGGCAGAGCAATTGAAAAAACTTCATGACAAAGGAGTAAAAGTATGTGTAGGTGGCCATGGACAATTGCAGGGGTTAGGAGTTCATTGGGAATTATGGATGCTCGTTCAAGGTGGATTTAGCAACCTGGAAGCTTTACAAGCTGCGACACTAGATGGAGCAGAATATATTGGAATGGAAGATCACATCGGCTCTATTGAAAAAGGAAAGCTTGCTGATTTTATCATCCTGGGAAAAAATCCTCTTGAGGATATTGAAAACACACAATATGTAGAAATGACCATGGTCAACGGCCGCTTGTATGAAACCGAAACGATGAATGAGATCGGGAATACCCCGGAAGAAAGAAGCAAATTTTACTGGGAGATGGATGGCGTAAACAGCAATTTTGATTGGCATTCAGAATCAAATGCTCATATGCTTCCGCGATGTCATTGTCAATCACATTAACACAAAAGGCCTCAATTGAGGCCTTTTTTTATTCCCTCCTAATATCATAGATTAGATCTCGGTATTTGGTTATATTTAATAAGGAACAAAAAAAACAATTTACATGAAAATCACATACTACGGTCAATCTTGTTTTATGATGGAAACTGCCGAGAAATCTGTATTATTTGATCCATTCATAACACCTAATGAACTTGCTAAAGATATTGATGTTTCAACGATCAATCCTGATTTTATTTTAATAAGTCATGGTCACCAGGATCATATTGCAGACGCAGTAGACATAGCCAAGCGGTCTGGAGCGAAAGTAGTTTCTAATTTTGAAATAATATCATGGCTGGAAGATCAGGGAATCGAAAACGGCCATCCGATGAATCATGGAGGAAACTGGGAGTTTGAATTTGGAAAGGTAAAGTATGTTAATGCTGTTCATTCATCAGTATTACCTGACGGCACCTATGGAGGAAATCCAGGTGGATTTATCATCGAATCAGATGGTTATTCTATTTATTTTGCCGGAGATACTGCACTTCACATGGATATGCAATTGATCCCGCAATTCACTAATCTGGACCTGGCGATATTGCCTATCGGGGATAATTTTACTATGGGTGTAGATGATGCTATAATTGCCTCGGATTTTGTCAAATGTGATAAAGTTTTCGGTGTACACTACGACACATTTCCTTACATTGAAATTAATCATGATGAAGCAGTAAAAAAATTCAAGGAAGCCGGGAAAGAGTTGATACTTCTTGATATTGGCTCCTCGATGAATATTTAAAATAAAACCGGGATATAAATCCCGGTTTTAATTATAATCTTTTATTAACTGCAACTATCCATCTGTCTGGTATCACACCTTGCCCGGCTTGTTCGTAGTCTTTATAACTACACGGGATAACACATGTTTTGTTAATCCCTATATCCCATTTGTTAATTTCTTCATCTTCCCGGGTTAGCGGAACCTCCATCCACCACCGGTCTGTGAATTTACTTTTGTAAAAAACCATCTGGTCAGGCTCCCCACCAATTGGAACAACAAACTTGAGATAGTCATTAGTCTTGAAGTTTTGCTCTTCCTTTCGGTTAATCACACCTTCAATAAAATACCAGATCATCACAGCTGAAACCATGGCGCTTTTCATATTTTTATCGTCTTCAGAAGGATCATAACCATAAAATCCAACGCTACTGAGTTTTTCATTTAAACCAGCGTACCAGCAAACCTGACATGCTTCTTCACCTGTAAGACCAAACGGTTGAGCATTTTTCACACCCGGAAAATCAGCAGATTTTATTGCCGTCAAATCAAAAGACATCATATCGGCCTCTCTTACAATAGGCTCGATCTCTTTAATATCACTTCTTAAGTATCCCAACCTGAAAGTATCGAAATGCAACTTCTCAAGAGTATTCAATAAAGTCTGATCGATCAGGTACGATTGATATCCCAGTAGCGTAAAGTTGAATAGGTAATTAGGTTCATGAACCACTATCTTCTGTATATGCCGGTGTTCAGAAGCTTCTTCTTTATCACCTGACATATCTACTGTCTTGTCGATAGTGCATACACTTATTAGCTTCTCCAGCCCTTCATAGGATAGATATTGACCATAATCCAAATCGTGGCTTCCTCCAATAAAAACAGGAAGAATATTGTTCTCAATTAAGACTCTGCCTACCTCGCTTATTCGTTGTGTTGTTTCTTCATATGATTCACCATTTCTAAGATTCCCAAGGTCCATAATGCTATAAGGGCCTGCTCCTTTCTTAAGGGTATACAGTTTTTTGCGTATTTCATCAGCGGCAACTGCAATATTTCCAGAATTCTCAGCACCCCGGTTTTCTGTTAACCCTATTAAAGCTATTGTACAATCATCAGGTAACTCCGCTTTTCCGTTATTAATTGTTAACTGAAAAAAGAATGAACTTCTGTCAATGATATTTTCGTATAAAGAATCTGATACAGGATCAAAAAATAGACTGAGGTCTGTCATTATGAAACATTTTAATTCAAGCGTAAAATAAAAAAAGGAACTCCATATTTGAAGTTCCTTTAAATTTATTTTTTGTGATATTATCCTCCGAAGTCATCAAATCTAATATTCTCCTTCGGTACGCCAAGTTCATCAAGCATTTTCAAAACCGCAGCGTTCATCAAAGGAGGACCGCATAGGTAATACTCAATTTCTTCTGGTTCTGGATGTTCTTTAAGATAATTATCATACAATACCTGGTGAATGAATCCTACATATCCATCACCTTCGCTATCGTGCAGGTCTTTCTTAATCTTCCAGTTATCTTCTTCCATTGGTTCACTTAAACCAATGTAAAATTTAAAGTTAGGGAACTCATCTTCTATCTTTTCGAAATGGTCAAGATAGAAAAGTTCTCTTTTTGACCTACCTCCATACCAGTAAGAAACTTTTCTGTCAGTTTTCTCAGTGTGGAACAGGTGGAAGATATGAGATCTTAGCGGAGCCATACCAGCACCACCACCAATGTAGATCATCTCAGCATCAGACTCATTAATGAAGAATTCACCATAAGGTCCTGAAATAGTCACTTTATCACCAGGCTTTCTAGAGAACACATAAGAAGAACAAATACCAGGATTAACATCCATCCATTTGTTGTTTTCTCTATCCCAAGGTGGAGTAGCAATACGGATGTTCAACATAATAATGTTTCCTTCCGCCGGGTGGTTAGCCATCGAATAAGCACGGAAGATAGGCTCATCATTTTTCATGACAAGATCCCAAAGACCGAATTTATCCCAATCACCTTTGTAAACATCTTTTTTGTGACCTAATTCAGGATGAGGAGTAATATCCATGTCTTTGAAATCCACGGTAATTACCGGAACATCAATTTGAATATACCCACCAGATTTAAAGTCAAGATTTTCACCTTCCGGTAACTTAACCTTAAATTCTTTGATAAAGGTAGATACGTTGTAATTAGAAACAACTTCGCAATCCCATTTTTTGATACCAAAGATTTCTTCAGGAACACGAATATGCATATCTTCTTTTACCTTAACCTGGCAAGAAAGTCTTACATTTTCTTTTTTCTCAGTTCGAGAAAGGTGTCCTTCTTCAGTTGGAAGTACGTCTCCTCCACCATCTTCTACTACACATTTACACATGGCACAAGTACCACCACCACCACATGCAGACGGTAAAAATATCTTCTGAGATGATAATGTAGATAGAAGAGTTCCACCTGCTGAGGTTACGATCGGATTTTCCTCGTCACCATTTACGTAAATCTTAACATCACCTTGCTGCACTAATTTAGATTGTGCGAAAAGCAAAATCAGCACTAGTGCCGAGATCACTACGGTAAATGCTATAATTGAAACAATAATTGTCGTTGAAAACATTTATCTGACTATTTTACTGATAATTTTTTCTTTAACTCTATTCAGGCCACAAATATATCATTAATTCTTTATTCCATGTAGTAGATAAATATGATTTTTACTACATAGCTTAATCAACATTCAAAATCTTTAACTTCTCAAGCGAAAAGTTGTTTCCATGTCCCTTTATAAAAATTATATTTAAAAGTGGATCTGGCTGCCGTTAACCAGTATTTATTAAAATTAACCGCAAAACTGGGTTGCATATAACAGTTTATTACACACCCTTCACATTCTGGCAAGCGACCTTCCATCTTCAAAACTTTTTGAATTTCATCTTTTTGATACAGGTCATAAAGATCATTATTGATCAACCATTTATCAACGGAGGAATGATAACAGGGCCCCACTAATTCATTAAAAGGAGAAATCACCACAGTTGATGACCCCGCTTTGCATACAGGATGATCAATATGATTTCCCCCATTTAGCCTTAAGTCCAGAAATGCTTCATTTATATAAATGAGTTTTTCTTTACCCCATGACCTTAAAGCAGACAATTGCTCTTTATTAAAGGTAGCACAATTGATATCATTGTAGTCGAAAGCGGGATTTAGGATCAATACCAATTCATTTGGTAAAGAGATATATTGATAGATCCTTTCAATTTCACTTAAATTTTCCGGAAAAACTGTCATCAATATATCCGGTCTTTCATTATTTTCAAGAGCTATTGAAATTGATTCAATAATTTTATCATAACAATTAACCTTTCGTGCTTCATTGTGTTTATCCGCAGATTCAAAATCAAGAGAAAAATGAAGCATGTCAACCACACCTTTTATTTCCCGATATTTTTTTGGATAAAGTAATCCGTTAGTAGTTAGAGTAGTTATAAAACCATAGCTTTTGGCAAGACTTAAAAGCTCTCCGATCTCACGATGCAGCAAGGGCTCCCCGCCTGTAAAATCAATGATCTTAACTCCAAGTTTTTTTAGTGCCTTAAAATTCGATTCTGCATCCTCTAAGGAAATATAAGGAGAAGGTTTTTCCCAAATATCACAAAAGCTACAAGCAGCATTACATCTGTATGTAACATAGTAATTGCATAAAATGGGTTTTTTCCTTAGCAACATTGAAGTAAAATTAAAACAGAACCTTATAGGAAATAGGAAAATAAAGACAATTTTTCTTAACAATAGAGCTAAAACATTACATAATTATTAATGATTTATTATTTCTTGATTATAGGACAATATTAGTAAGGAATGATGTTTAAACAAATATGCTTCCATAATATGAAAATCTATTCGAAAGAATCGGTCATTTATTTATCCTTACAATTTACACATTCATCGAAGAAAAATATCATTTCGTCAATCATCATGACAAAAAACTACAGTTTATTCAATTTTTTTGAACAATTGACAATTCAGAATAATCTTCTGAGTAAAAAGTATGCTTACAGAGTATTTTTTTTCAAAAAAGTTTTGGTTTAATAAATTTCTTACATTACTTTAGCAACATAGCAATCAACAATAGATGTGCTGTTTACGAACGGAGACAGCTGTCTTTCAACTAAAACCAAACAGGATGTTAGGTTTAATGAAAAAATTTAAGACTAATATCCCTCTTATTTATTACCCACACACTATTTTGGCTCTTGGAACCCGTTTCGGGTAACGAAAAAGCCTCCTCGCTCGAGGAGGCTTTTTTATTATTAACAAATCTAGTCTTGATATATTTTCATATTCAATCGTCTTTAGGGTTCAAAACCTTTAGAGATTAGGCCCCCTAACTAATTAGTCCCTTAAATTTAAAGTGATAGTAATCTGTCAGATCAAATAATCAGGCTGGATTTAGAAGCAAGTATTTGATATCAGACTTTAAGAATAAAAAAAACCGAAGAAGATAGTCTCCTTCGGCCTTTAATTTTATTTCTAAGTCCATCAATGCAATTCAAGACGGATAATAAAACTTTTTCTATGAAATCATCTGCTTGCGCTTTCTTTCTTTTCTACTTTTTTAGCTTCTTTCTTTGTCTCAGCTTTTTCCTCATTGAGCATTTTGAGTAGAGTAACAAGTCGTCTTTTTAAATTTCTTCTATCAACTATGAAATCTAAAAACCCGTGTTCAAGAACAAACTCAGCGCTTTGGAATCCTTTAGGAAGGTCTTTTCCAATAGTTTCCCGAATAACCCTTGGACCTGCAAAACCGATTAATGCTCCGGGCTCAGAAATATTAAAGTCCCCAAGCATAGCAAAAGATGCTGTAACACCCCCTGTAGTAGGATCAGTCAATAAAGAGACAAAGGGTATTCCTGCTTTATCAAGCAAAGCAAGTTTTGCTGATGTTTTCCCCATTTGCATGAGTGAAAAACCAGCTTCCATCATTCTGGCTCCACCAGATTTTGAGATCATTAAAAAAGGAACTTTATTTTTCAGCGAATAGTCAATCGCTCTTGCGATCTTTTCACCTACTACCGACCCCATTGAACCTCCTATAAAGTTGAAGTCCATACAGGCAACACAGAGATCTAGACCATCAATTTTACCGTGGGCTGTTCTTACAGCATCCTTAAGATCTGTCTTTGCCTGTGATTGTTTAATTCTGGATGGATAAGGTTTTGTGTCAACGAAATCCAATGGATCCGCAGATGTCATTTCGGGGTCCAACTCAGTAAATTTGTTATTATCAAAGAGTATTTCAAAGTATTCTTCTGAGCCGATCCTGACATGGTATCCATCCTCAGGTGATACATATGAATTACTTTTTAACTCTCTCATGTGGACAATTTTTCCACTTGGAGTTTTATACCAAATTCCGTCCGGTGCTTCTTTTTTAGCCTCGGTCGGAGTTCTTATTCCTTTATCTTTTCTTGTAAACCAAGCCATAGAGTTTCATTTTTGGGCTGTAAAAATACGATTTTTCAGCTGATCAATAATGCAATATTCGAAAATTCTGCAGAATATAAAAGCCCGGACTTATAAGATTGAAGATAAAAAAAGGCTGCACCACCACAGTACAGCCTCTGTATAACCTAAATAGACATGATTATGCCAGCTCAATTTCCTGAGCCAGATAAACATCCTGAATGTGGTGCAATAATTCTGAGCCTTCCTTCATAGGTCTTTGGAAAGCCTTTCTACCAGATATAAGTCCCATACCCCCTGCTCTTTTATTTATAACAGCGGTTTTAACTGCTTCTGCAAGGTCTGATGCTCCTGAAGAAGCTCCGCCACTATTAATTAATCCGATTCTTCCCATGTAACAATTTGCTACCTGGTACCTGGTTAGGTCGATTGGATGATCGCTACTCAGTTCTGAATAAACTTTATCGTGAGTTTTTGCGAAATTTATAGCTTTAAAACCACCATTTGTTTCTGGCAGTTTTTGTTTAATGATATCTGCTTTTATCGTTACTCCAAGGTGATTGGCCTGACCAGTAAGATCTGCAGCAACATGATAATCCGTCCCGTCTTTCTTAAATGAACTATTACGAGTGTAACACCAAAGAATTGTTGCCATTCCCAGCTCATGTGCTCTTTCGAATGCTGCAGCAACTTCTTGTATTTGCCTGTTGGACTCTTCGCTACCAAAATAAATAGTTGCTCCAACTGCTTTAGCACCAAGATTCCATGCTTCTTCAACGGATCCGTACATTACCTGATCATATGTATTTGGATAGGTAAGCAATTCGTTATGATTGATCTTTACGATAAAAGGAATTTTATGTGCATATTTTCTACTCATCAAGGCCAATCCTCCAAAAGTAGTAGCAACAGCATTACAACCACCTTCAATAGCTAATTTGATTATATTTTCAGGATCAAAATAGATTGGGTTAGGGGCAAATGAAGCTCCTGCAGTATGCTCGATACCCTGGTCAACTGGCAATATAGAAACGTAACCAGTACCGGCTAATCTTCCAGAGTTATAAATAGAAGCAAGGCTATTTAGTACCTGGGCCGATCTGTCTGACTGAGCAAAGATCCTGTCTATGAAGTCAGGACCCGGAACGTGCAATGATGATTTGTCTATTGTCTCACATTTATGAGATAATAACTTTTCAGCGTCTGAACCTAATAGGTCTTGTATTTTTTGTAGGGACATGAAGAGTTTGGGTTTTATTGTCTAATGGTTGCAAATATATAAAAAATCCATTTTCAAGTCATTTCAAACGTTTGAATTTTTTATGAATTTTAGGCGAAGAGATTAAAAAAGGCCAATAGAATTAACTATTGGCCTTTAAATCCATGTATTTGAAAGTATTTTTACTTTACTTCTTCAAAATCAATGTACTCTCCATCGGCTGAACCAGTACTCTTTCTTTTTGGCTTTTCTTTTACAGGTACATAATCCACATTTAATTCACCATCTCTTCGCTGACGGTTTGCGTTTTTGTAACCTTGCTGCTGTTGCTGATTTTTATACTGAGTGGCAGCTCTACCTAACAACACCCTGAAAAGAAATCCAAATAGCTTTGAAAAGATGTAAAATATTACGAAAGCTATTAATAAAAATTTTAAAACAATTCCCATATTAGTTTAAACTATTTACTCAAGTATAGGTTTCGTTCTCTGTAAATTTTTAAGAAATAATCATCCTGAAGGTTATCTATAAAATAGATTGCTTCTCCTGTTGATTTCATTTCCGGACCTAATTCCTTATTTACATTAGGGAATTTCTCAAACGAGAATACCGGCACTTTAATAGCGTACCCTTTCTTAGTCGGATTAAAATCAAAGTCAGTAACTTTCTTTTCTCCCAGCATCACCTTAGTTGCATAATTAACATAAGGCTCATTGTATGCTTTGCAAATGAAAGGAACTGTACGAGAAGCTCTCGGGTTAGCCTCGATTACATACACAGTATCATCTTTAATCGCATACTGAATATTTATCAGACCAACAGTTTTCAATGCTTTTGCAATAGTTCTTGTATGCTGCTCGATCTGCTCTATAATCAGGTCACCAAGATTGTATGGAGGCAATACAGCATATGAATCTCCGGAGTGAATACCTGCAGGCTCTATATGCTGCATTATTCCGATGATATACACATTTTCACCATCACATATTGCATCAGCTTCTGCTTCGATCGCGCCATCGAGGAAGTGATCAAGCAATACTCTGTTATCTGGAATTTTATTATGAATATCGATGATATGCTCTTCCAGTTCTTGCTCGTTTATCACGATCTTCATACTCTGACCGCCTAACACATACGAAGGTCTTACCAGCAACGGAAATCCGATCTTTCTGGATAATTCGATTCCCTCCTGCGCATCTTCAGCAACACCAAATTCAGGATAAGGAATCTCATTTTCTTTCAATAATTCTGAGAAATGACCTCTGTCTTCTGCAAGATCCAGAGCCTCATAGCTCGTACCAAGAATTTTAATTCCATATCGATCAAGCTTCTCAGCCAGTTTTAATGCAGTCTGCCCACCAAGCTGAACGATCACACCATAAGGTTGCTCCAACTGAATGATCTCATAAATATGCTCCCAGAAAACCGGCTCGAAATAAAGTCTATCAGCAGTATCAAAGTCTGTAGAAACAGTCTCAGGGTTACAATTGATCATGATTGTCTCGTAACCACACTCTTTTGCAGCCAGAACTCCGTGTACACATGAATAGTCAAATTCTATACCCTGGCCGATCCTGTTTGGACCTGAACCTAAAACGATAACTTTCTTTTTATCACTTTTAGGATCAACTTCGTTTTCATCACCAAAAGTAGAGTAGTAGTACGGTGTTTTCGCTTCAAACTCCGCTGCACAGGTATCAACCATTTTGTAAATCCGGTTCACACCCATTTCTTTTCTCTTAGCAGCTACTTCACTTTCAAGGCACCCCAGTAAGTGAGCAATCTGTCTGTCAGCATATCCTTTTTTCTTTGCTGTCAACATCAAAGCTCGTGGAAGTGAATCCAGCTCGTACTGCTCAATTTCACGCTCTAAAACGATCAACTCCTCGATTTGCTGCAGGAACCAAGGATCTATTTTAGTGTATTTAAATATCGTATCAAAAGATACTCCCAATTTGAAAGCATCATAAATATGGAAAAGCCTGTTCCAGCTTGGAGTTTTTAAACTTTCTAAAAGAGGCTCTCTCTTCTTTAATTCCCTTCCATCTGCTCCCAGACCATTCCTTCTGATCTCAAGTGACTGACATGCTTTTTGAAGTGCTTCCTGGAAGTTTCTGCCAATACCCATTACTTCTCCCACAGACTTCATCTGAAGACCAAGTCTTCTGTCAGAACCTTCAAACTTATCAAAGTTCCATCTCGGTATCTTAACGATCACATAATCAAGAGCAGGCTCAAAATAAGCACTGGTAGTTTTTGTGATCTGATTTTCAAGCTCGTCCAAAGTGTATCCTATGGCAAGCTTAGCTGCAACTTTAGCAATCGGATAACCTGTTGCTTTAGATGCTAATGCTGATGATCTTGAAACCCTTGGGTTAATTTCAATAGCGACAATGTCATCATCTTCCGGGTTAACAGCGAACTGAACATTACATCCTCCGGCAAAATCACCGATACCGTTCATCATCCTGATAGCCATGTCACGCATCCTCTGGTAAACAGTATCTGGTAATGTCTGCGCTGGGGCCACAGTGATCGAATCCCCAGTGTGGATACCCATCGGATCAAAATTCTCGATCGAACAGATAATGATTACATTACCAATTCTGTCTCGTAAAAGCTCAACCTCGAACTCTTTCCAGCCCAGAATACTTTTTTCGATTAGTACTTCATGGATAGGTGAAGAATGAAGACCATGAGTCAGTGCTTTGTCAAACTCATCAGCAGAGTTAACGAAACCACCCCCGGAACCACCTAGGGTATAAGAAGGTCTAATTACCAGTGGAAACCCGATTTCCTGAGCTATCTCTTTACCTTCAAGGAAACTAGTAGCAGTTTCACCCTGGCAGACATGGATTCCCATCTCTGTCATTTTAAGACGGAATGCTTCTCTGTCTTCGGTAGTTGCAATAGCTCCGAAGTCCACTCCTATGACTTTCACGCCATATTTTTCCCAGATACCTGCTTTTTCACAATCTTCAGCGAGGTTTAGAGCTGTCTGGCCTCCCATTGTCGGAAGAACAGCATCGATCTTGTGCTCTTCAAGGATTTCAATAATTGACTTTTTCTCCAGTGGTCGCAAATAAACGTTATCTGCTGTAACAGGGTCAGTCATGATCGTGGCTGGGTTGGAATTAATCAGGGTCACTTCAATTCCTTCTTCTCTCAACGATCTTGAAGCTTGAGAACCTGAATAATCAAACTCACACGCCTGACCAATAACGATCGGGCCACTTCCAATAATTAAGACGGATTTTATACCGGGATCTTTTGGCATTTTTATATTTTGTTAGATGGAAAACATAAATTGCACAAAATTAGAACAACCAACTGTGAATAAAAAAAACTGGAGAATAAATCTTAAAAAATATTATTAATAATTATCATTAATTAATTGACATAGTCTTTTCTTCATTCTTATACTTGTTATTATTTTCAATAACTAACTATTAAATATGAACAGTATACTCGATCAAAACAGTGGAGAAGCTTTAGCCTTGAATGCGATGGCAAAGTCTAATTTAACTGAAGCTTCTAAATGGGCAAGATTTCTTGGAATATTAGGTTTTATTGCTAGTGGTCTTACTCTTATAATGGGTATTTTTATGGGTGGCACTATGGGTACACTTGCAAGTATGGGTGGTGCAGACACTCAACTTCCAGGTTTTATGGGTGCAGGATTTTTTATATTCTTTTACATAATAGTAGCTATCATCAGCTTTATTCCGTCATATTTTTTATTCACTTTTGGATCTAAAACTAAATCGGGAATTGAAGCAGGAGCTAATACTGATTTTGAAAATGGGCTGAAAAACCTTAAAAGACTATTTAAGTTTTATGGAATCATAGCCATTATTTTCCTGGGTTTTTATGCTCTAATGTTTGTTTTCGCCATTTTTGGGGGAATAGCTTCAGCTTTTTAATACCTCTCTAAAATATTTATCGATAAAAACGGGGAGTTAATCCCCGTTTTTTTTGTATTCCTATAATTAATAGGATTTATCGGTTACTAGATCGGTTTCTAGTGTATTTAAAGTAAACAGACACAATATTTACTTTTTTAAAGAAACTTTTTAAATTTAGTAACCCAATCATATTACCACTATGAACACCAGGAGCGAAAATTCTATTCTCATTAAGCTTTATTATCTGACAGCCTCTGCAGATGGAAGGATAAGTGAGAATGAAAAAATATTCTTTAAAGCAATGTGTGAGCAAGAGGAAATTTCTGATGAGGAAGTCGATTCTACCTTACCCATGCTTATGTCCAGAAAAGATGAAGAGGTAATGAACGAATGTATCAAAGAGCTAAAATCTAAATCCAAAAAATTCCAGATCGAAGCAGTCGCATGGATGGCAACAATCGCAAATAGCGATGGCTTTATGGCTCAGGAAGAATGGCAATTGATATATAGACTTTACAATAAGGAATTTAGTCTTGATCTGAGTGAATTGTTACTTATTCAGAAAAAGCACATGAAATACTGTTTAAAATTCAAATCGATGCACGCAGCATAAATTAGAATTTATTGGTTTATTCGCAAAAAAACCCGGAGACCTAGTCTACCGGGTTTTTAATTTTAGTTATTCCAAAGGCCTTTAAGCTTTTTCAATTTGGAGGCCATATCTCCTTCAGGCTCATCCTTTTTATTTTTGTTAGCACCCTTCTTTCGGGCGGGCTTTGCGTTTTCGTCTTTCATCGAAAGTGATATCCTGTTCCTGTTAAAGTCTACTTCTACCACTCTGACCTCAACCTTTTGTGACACTTTCACCACTTCCGCAGGCTCACTAACAAATTCGTTGCTCAACTCTGAAATATGAACTAGCCCGTCCTGGTGAACTCCTACATCCACAAATGCACCGAATTTAGTAACATTTGTAACGATGCCTGGTAAAACCATTCCCGGCTTCAGATCTTCTACTTTGTTTACCCCTTCATCAAAACTAAAGATCTCGAATTCAGCACGCGGGTCTCTTCCCGGCTTATCAAGTTCTTTCATTATATCATTAAGGGTTGGCAGACCTACTTCATCAGTGACATATTTCTTAAGATCGATCTTTGCCCTTAGCGACTTATCTTTTATCAGGTCTTCAACAGAAGCTCCCAGATCCTTAGCCATTTTCTCTACTATGGGATAACTTTCAGGGTGTACTGCACTTGAATCAAGAGGATGCTTACCGTTTCTTACTCTTAAGAAACCTGCAGCCTGTTCAAACGCCTTGTCACCCATAAGCTTAACCTTTTTAAGGTCTTCACGCCCATTAAAAGCTCCGTTTTCGTTTCTGTATTCAACTATATTCTTGGCAAGAGTAGGTCCCAGCCCGGACACATATGTCAACAATTGTTTAGAAGCCAAATTAACTTCAACTCCTACAGCATTCACACAACTCTCCACTACAGTATCAAGTCCTTTCTTTAGTGAAGACTGATCAACATCATGCTGATATTGTCCGACCCCTATTGATTTAGCATCAATTTTTACAAGCTCGGCTAATGGATCTTTTAACCTTCGGCCAATAGATACTGCTCCTCTTACTGTAAGATCCTGCTCAGGAAACTCCTCCCTTGCGACATCACTGGCGGAGTATATTGAAGCACCACTTTCATTTACTGAAATCACTGGTACCTCGAAAGGGAACTTAATGTTTTTACAAAAAGCTTCGGTTTCTCTCCCTGCAGTTCCATTCCCTATTGCTATTGCTTCTAGGTTGTACTTTTGGATAAAAGCCATTACAACAGCTTCTGATTCGGCTATCTTTTTTTGAGGCTCATTTGGAAAAATAGTTGTATTCTCCAAAAGTTTACCTTGTTTGTCAAGCGCGACTACTTTACAGCCTGTTCTGAATCCCGGGTCAATGGCCAGCACAGCTTTTTCTCCAAGAGGAGAGGCTAGCAATAATTCCTTCAGGTTTTCAGCGAAAACTTTAATTGCTTCTTCGTCACTTCTTTTCTTAGACTCCATCCTCATCTCAGTCTCGATCGCTGGTTTAAGGAGTCTCTTATACGAATCTTCAATCGCTTTCTCAACCTCATTGGCAGCTTCTGTATTGCCTTCAAGGATCATTTTATTGACAAGACTAATCGCCTCGTCCTTATCTACTGATATATCGAGCATGAGAAAAAGTTCTTTTTCACCTCTTCTCATTGCCAGAATTCTGTGAGATGGTGCTTTTGAAAGAGGCTCTTCCCATTCAAAATAATCCTTATATTTTGCAGCTTCTTCTTCCTTACCAGTAATAACCTTCGATTTGATCACTGCCTTGTTCCTGAACATTGTTCTCAATGCTTCCCGAACATCTGCATTTTCATTCACCCATTCTGCGATAATATCACGGGCACCCTGAAGAGCTTCTTCCACACTTTTAACTTCTTTGTCTTTCTCTTCAGAAAGATACTTTTCAGCTTCAGCAGCTACATCGAAAGATTCCTGGGAAAACAACTTTTCAGCAAGTGGCTCAAGTCCTTTTTCCTTGGCAATTGTACCTTTGGTTCTTCTTTTAGGCTTGTAAGGAAGATAAAGATCTTCCAGTTTGGCCATGGTTTCCGCTTCTTCAATTGCCTTTTTGAGTTCCGGGGTAAGCTTACCCTGGTCATCGATTGATTTTAAAACGGTTTCTCTTCGCTTATCCAGTTCTTTTAGCTGAGTAAGCCGGTCACTGATCGAAGAAATATTAACTTCATCAAGACTCCCTGTTCGCTCTTTTCTATATCTCGATATGAAAGGAATTGTAGCTCCTTCCTCTAAAAGTTCAACTGTCGCTGTAACTCCTTTTATTGGTAAATTTAATTCTGAAGCTATTTTCAGAACATGCCTTTCAACACTCATATATTTAATTTTACTTTAAATCAGGACCTCAAAAGTATGGCATTTAATCAAAAGCAACCCGAAGTGAAGCATTAAAATTTTAACAAAAAATCCGCTAAAAATTTGCACGTACTTTTACCCCTTTGATTTCTGCCTTTCACTTTAGAAAACCAAAAAAGCCGGCACAAATTGTACCGGCTCTATTATTTATAACTTTTGACTTCAATTAAATATGGATCGGTCTGTTTTCAGTGGCAGCCAGACAAGCCTCTTTGAATGCCTCCATATAAGTAGGGTGGGCGTGAGACATTCTAGCTACATCTTCAGCAGATGCGCGATATTCCATGGCAGTAACTCCTGCTGCAATCATATCTGCCGCTCTTGCTCCGATAATGTGAACTCCAAGTATTTCATCAGTTTCTTTGTGTGCCAGAACTTTCACCACACCGTCTATATCCATACTTGCACGTGCTCTACCTAAAGCTTTGAAAGGGAAGTTACCAATTTTCACAGGCACTTTATCCTCTTTTAATTGCTGCTCTGTTTTTCCAACAGAGGCAACTTCCGGCCAGGTATAAACAACACCAGGAATCAGGTTATAGTTAATGTGTGGCTTTTGCCCAGCTATCACTTCAGCAACGAAGGTGCCTTCTTCTTCCGCCTTATGAGCGAGCATTGCACCTTTGATCACATCACCGATCGCATATATATTACCAACACCAGTCTTCAGATTCTCATCAACTTCAACTCTTCCTCTGTCGTCAGTTTTGATACCAACATTATCCAGACCAAGACCTTCAGTATAAGCGTGTCGACCGATTGAAACCAGGCAATAATCTCCTTTTAATTCCACGTTTTCACCTTTTGGAGATTCAGCAACAATTTTCACTTCCTTACCGGTGTTTTCTACTTCGGTAACTTTATGCTTCAGGAAGAATTCGAAACCTAACTTTTTCAATGATTTCTGAAGTTCTTTTCCCATTGTTTTATCCATGGTAGGGATAATGCTATCCATGTATTCAACAACCTGAACTTTTGCTCCAAGACGAGCATAGACTGAACCTAACTCCAATCCAATAACTCCACCACCGATAATTACAAGATTCTTAGGAATCTCCTTCATCTTTAAGGCTTCAGTGCTGGTGATCACTCTTTCTTTGTCAAGTTTGATAAAAGGAAGAGTACTTGGCTTAGATCCTGTTGCTATGATAATATTTTTACCCTTGATCTCTTTTGCATCCCCTTTTTCAGGAGCAACTTTTATCGTGTTTTTATCAACGAAAGAGCCCAGACCTGTATGTACATCGATCTTGTTTTTCTTCATCAGATAATCGATACCACCAACAGTCTGTGATACCACATCATCTTTACGTTTGATCATCTGCTTCAGGTCTGGCTTCAAATTTGATAATTTGATGCCATGATCTTTAAAAGTAGTATCAGCGTTGTGATAATGCTCAGATGAATCAAGCAGCGCTTTCGAAGGAATACATCCTACATTAAGGCAAGTACCTCCAAGACTATTATATTTTTCAACAATAGCGGTTTTCATTCCCAACTGGGCACATCTAATTGCTGCCACATATCCACCGGGACCCGAACCAACTACGATAACATCATATTCCATTTTAAATATTGTTTTCTTAATGAAAAAATTAGATACCAAGCATCAATCTTGCAGGATCTTCAAGAAGTTCCTTCACTCGAACAAGGAAACTTACAGATTCCTTACCATCGATCACTCTGTGATCATATGAAAGTGCCACGTACATCATAGGCCTTACAACTACTTCTCCGTTTTCTACCATTGCTCTTTCTACAATATTGTGCATACCAAGAATAGCTGATTGAGGAGCATTAATGATCGGTGTACTCATCATAGATCCGAAGATTCCGCCATTAGTAATTGTAAATGTACCTCCCTGCATTTCATCCATTGACAACTTACCATCTCTTGCCTTTCCAGCTAGCCTGATGATCTCTGATTCGATTTCAGCAAATCCTAATTGCTCAGCATTTCTGATCACAGGAACAACAAGTCCTTTTGGTGTTGATACAGCAATTGATACATCACAGTACTCATGATAGATCATCTCATCTCCATCGATCTGTGCATTTACAGCCGGCCACTCAAGCAATGCCTGACAAACAGCCTTAGTGAAGAAAGACATGAATCCTAATCCAACACCATTCTTTTCTTTAAATTTATCCTTGTATTTCTTTCTGAGATCCATGATTGGCTGCATGTTCACTTCATTAAAGGTAGTGAGCATAGCCGTTTCGTTCTTAACAGAAACCAATCTCTTGGCAATCGTTTTACGCATGCTACTCATGCGCTTTCTCTCAGAATTTCTTTCTCCTTTAGATGCAGCCGCAGGTGCTTGTGCCTCCTCTTTCTTAGAAGCGGTTTCCTTCTTGCCTTCTGACTTCTTAGCATTTTGAGCATCTTCCTTGGTAATTCTTCCTCCGGGACCTGTGCCTTTAACTTCCTCCGGCTTGATCCCTTTTTCGGAAAGGATCTTAGCCGCAGCTGGCGAAGGATGACCTTTGGCGTATCCTTCTTCAGATTCAGATTCTTTTTTATCCGAAGATTCACTCTTTTCAGAAGATGAACTATCTGAATCATCAGAATCAGAAGACTCTCCTCCTTCAGTAACTTCGATCTTACAGATCAAATCACCGATCTCAAGAGTATCACCTTCCTGAGCTTCAATTCTTAAAATACCCTGTGCTTCGGCTGTTAATTCGAAAGTAGCCTTATCAGATTCGATCTCAGCGATCTCCTCATCCATTTCGACAAAATCTCCATCCGACTTCAACCATGAACCCAATGTCACTTCTGTGATCGATTCACCAACAGTAGGAACATTCATTTCAACTACCTCGCCAGTTGACTTTGAACCAGATGATTTGTCTTTATCTTCTTTGTCAGATTTATCTTCTGATTTATTTTCAGAATCTTTCTTTTTAGACTCACTGTCTTCAGAAGAACTATCAGAGGAATCTGAACCATTATCAGATGATCCACTTCCTTCACCTTCTTCGATCTCACACAGCACATCGCCTATCTCTAATGTATCTCCTTCTTCAGCCTTGATCTTCAACGTTCCTTCTGCCTCGGCAGTAACTTCAAATGTTGCTTTGTCTGATTCAATTTCACAGATTGGCTCATCCATCTCAACATGGTCGCCGTCCTGTTTTAACCAGTTGCCGATAGTTACTTCATTTATTGACTCACCAACGGCAGGAATTTTCATTTCCAGACTCATAGATCTATAGTTTATTTTCTTTTCTTATTTAAAAACAGCTTCAATAATTCGGTCTTGTTCTTCTTTATGAACTTTAGGGTATCCTGTTGCAGGAGAAGCACTAGGCTTTCTAGAAATCAATGTAAAGTCTTTTGCTTTACCCCAATTCATAAATAAAAAGCTGTAGTATCCCATATTTGCCGGTTCTTCCTGTGCCCAGGCGAACTCTTTGGCTTTAGTATATTTCTTCTCAATCAGATTATTAACCTGTGCTTCAGGGAAAGGATAAAGCTGTTCCACTCTGATAAGTGCAACATCATCAGATTTCTTTTCTTTTCTGGCTTCTATCAGGTCATAATATAGTTTACCTGTACATAAGACAACCTTTCTTACTTTCTTCGGATCAACGTCTTTGTCATCAAGAACTTCTCTGAATCGACCTGAAGTAAATTCCTCTTTAGGAGAAACTACTTTAGGACTTCTAAGCAGTGACTTAGGAGACATTACAATCAATGGCTTTCTGAATTCCCATGCCAGCTGTCTTCTCAATGCATGGAAAAAGTTACTGGCTTCAGTAATATTGACCACCTGCATGTTATATTCAGCACATAGCTGTAAGAACCTTTCAGGTCTGGCATTTGAATGTTCAGGTCCTTGTCCTTCATATCCATGAGGTAGCAACAAGACCAATCCATTCATTCTTTGCCATTTTGTTTCTGACGGAGCCAAAAATTGATCAATGATCACCTGGGCCCCATTAGCAAAATCTCCGAATTGAGCTTCCCAGATAGTTAACGCACTTGGATTGGCCATTGCATATCCAAATTCGAAGCCCATTACAGCAAATTCTGAAAGAAGTGAATTGTAAATCTCAAACGATCCTTGTTCTTTAGACATGTGGTTAAGGCTATTAAAGCCTTCACCTGAATTTGCATCCCTTATAATCGCATGTCTGTGAGAGAAAGTTCCTCTTTGAACATCCTGGCCTGTCAACCTTACTGTCCTGTTTTCAAGCAATATAGATCCATAAGCCATAAGCTCAGCACTTGCCCAACTAAATTCACCAGTCTTGAAAAATTCTTCCTTACGAATTTTTAATGCCTTTTCGATCTGTTTCAGAGGCTTGAAGCCTTCAGGTGTGAAAGTCAGTGCTTCACCAATTTTCTTTATTGTTTCTTCATCAATTCCTGTTTCAGGAGATTGCTCAAAGTCCTTTGGTTCGCTACGACGAAGTTCTTTCCATTCTTTCTCCATCTGCTGATAATGATATGGCAGAGATTCTTCCTTAACCATATTCAATCTGTCCTGAAGAAGACTTCTGAACTCCTTATCCATTTGCTTGGCGAGCTTGGCATCAACTTCCCCACGCTCAACCAGTTTTTTATTATAAACTTCCCTTGGGTTAGGGTGCTTACTAATAATATTATATAGCGATGGCTGTGTGAATTTAGGTTCATCACTTTCGTTATGCCCATGACGACGATAACAAACCATATCAATAAAAATATCTTTGTGCCATCTTTGTCTGTATTCAACAGCCAGCTTTACACAGAAAACCACAGCTTCCGGATCATCACCATTTACATGAAGTACCGGCGCATCAATTACTTTTGCTACATCAGTAGAATAGATAGAAGATCGGGCATCATCAAAATCAGTAGTAAATCCTACCTGGTTGTTAATCACGAAATGGATTGTACCGCCAGTATGGTATCCATCAAGCTGAGACATTTGTGTTACCTCATAAACAACACCCTGACCAGCTATTGCTGCATCACCGTGAATTAGTATAGGTAATACTTTATCGTGTTCCTTATTATACTGACCGTCTAATTTGGCCCTGGCAAATCCTTCAACAACAGGATCAACAGCTTCAAGGTGAGAAGGGTTTGGTGATAACTTTACGTTAACTTCTTTACCATTTTCCGTTTCGATCTGTGAAGAATATCCCATGTGATACTTCACGTCACCATCACCCATTGTCAGGTCCGGTTCTGCCTGCCCTTCAAATTCGTTGAAAATATGTTCGTATGTCTTACCCATAATATTGGCTAAAACATTTAAACGACCACGGTGGGCCATTCCTATGATCACCTCTTCAACACCAAGATCGGCAGAATAATGTATAATAGAATCAAGAGCCGGGATAGTCGTCTCACCACCTTCAAGTGAAAACCTTTTCTGCCCAAGATATTTGGTATGCAGAAAGTTTTCAAAAACAACCGCCTGATTTAATTTTCTTAAAATTCTTTTTTTATCCTCAGTTGTCGGATCGAAGCTAAGCGCATCTTTTTCGCTCTTTTTCTTGAACCAATCAAGTACTTCAGGCTCTCTTATATATAAATATTCAAACCCGACATTTCCTTCATAGATATTCTTGAGAGCTGCTACAATATCTTTAAGCTTAGCTCTGCCAATTCCGATTTCTTCACCTGCATCAAATTCTGTATCGAGATCTGATTCTGATAAATTAAAATCAGGTAAATCAAGAATTGCTTTTCTATCCCTTCTTTCTCTTACAGGGTTTGTTTTAGATCGGAGGTGTCCTCTGGATCTGTAAGCATGTATTAATGCCCTGACTCGTATTTCCTTATCGTCAAGAAGTCCGGTCTTAGATCCCGTTGCAGTAGCCTGCCCGTTTTCACCATATTGTTCCTGAGCAAATTCAAAACCTTCAAAAAATCGTTGCCAGGTTTTATCTACATTCTCAGGATCTTTTTTGTAATCAGCGTACAACTCATCTATATAAGAAGAGTGTGCATTGCTTAGGTATGAGTAGTTATCCATGTTCTATATTTGAATACTCGTTTCGGCACAAAGGTATTTAATCTGGAAGATATATAAAAACCGTTTAAGCGGTTATACGAATTTAATTGATATTCAACTTGAATGATCGAAAACGCTATGGGGCATATCAATTTTCTATCATGTTAAAATAATTAATTTCGTACTTCTAAACGATGTTAAATTACTTTTATTAAAAAATACTCTATATAAGGTATAATTTTAACGTCCCGGCTTTCAGGATTAATTAAAATAAAGTACTTTTGCGTTCCAATTAAAAAACGGACCGAAGGACGTGATCCTTCACAAACGTAACATTTTATGGCAGTAAAAATCAGATTACAGAGAGGTGGACGCAAGAAGCGCCCATTTTACAGCGTAATAATCGCTGACTCGAGAGCGCCGCGTGACGGTAAATTTATCGAGAAAATCGGTACGTACAATCCTACTACTGACCCTGCAACAATTGACATCGACAATGACAAAGCATTGGATTGGTTGTTAAAAGGAGCTCAGCCTACAGATACTGTACGTGCTATGCTATCTTACAGAGGATTGATGTTTAAAAAACATCTTCAGATAGGAGTTAACAAGGGTGCTATCACTCAGGAAGAGGCTGACAAGAAATTTGAAGCCTGGATGAAAGAGAAAGAAGAAAGCATTTCTAAGAAAACTGACACGATCTCTGCTAAGAAAGAAGCTGAAGCGAAAGCAAGACTTGAAGCTGAAGCAAAAGTTAGCGCTGCTCGTGCAGAAGCAATTGCTGCTAAGCAAAAAGAGGCCGAAGCTGAAGCGAAAGCTGAAGAAGAGGAAACAAGTGCTGAGGCTAGCGAAGAAGAATCTGCAGAAGCAGCTTCAGATGAAGCTCCAGCATCAGAAGAAAATCAGGAGAAAAAAGAAGATTAATTATTCCGGAGAATGGATATTAACTCTTGTTTTCAACTGGGTTACATAACCAGGCTCCACGGAGTACAGGGAGAATTACAGATCTTTATTGACTCCGATAATCCTGAAGAATATTCAGAAATGGAATCAGTGTTCGTTGAAATCGACGGACAACTGGTTCCATTTTTTATTGAATCACTTTCAGTAAAAGGAAATAAAGGCATTATTGCTTTTGAAGACATCCAAACATTAGAGGAGGCCGAAAAAATGAAAGGCCATGCTCTGTATCTTCCTTTACAAGCATTGCCTGAATTAACAGGTAATCAATTCTACTACCACGAAATAATCGGATTTAAAATAATTGATGAGAATCAGGGCGAACTGGGAATTGTAAATCATATAATAAATCATCCCGGACAAGACCTGATCGTTATGGATTTTAAAGACTCCGAGGTTTTAATCCCCGTTAACGATGTCATTCTCAAAGGTCTTGACCGGGATGAGAAAATTTTGAAAGTCGACCTTCCGGAAGGATTACTTGACGTATATCTCAACGGCTAACAATCATTCCCGGAATTTCTGACCCACCAATCAACTTTCTTCACTTATAAGATTAAAAAATAGGTTTAGGTTTAGGTTTAACGGGCCTGTAACTACTAGACACCCAAAGTGTATCAAAGGTTGGAACGGGTTGTTCAGCATTGAACATTTTTTTTACACGCTTCCATCGTTACTTACTGGTAAACAGCCAATTAAACATGCTGGCACATAATCTGCACACAATAAAATACTTTTCGGAAAGTTATTTTAATTATGACAGACAATAAATCAAATTCTCTCAAGGAAGAAGAGAACAAAGAAAAACCTATTTCCGGTATCGAAAGATTTTTGATCTGGTGTGCCGGAATTCCACCCGAAGCTATAAAGCCTTATCAAATGGAAAGATTGAGGTTTTCTGCATCAGGTTTACTCGTATTGCTCACTGCGATATTTGCTGTACTCTCGGGCTCATATGCATTACACTTTGTGTTCAATGAAATCTATCCTGCTATAACAATAGGCATCATATGGGGATTATTCATTCTTACAATAGACCGATTACTATTAATGGGGCTGTATCGTTATAAAGGACGACACCTTTGGAAACAAGGAATACCCAGGTTGGCTTTAGCTGCCGTTATTGCTATAACAGTAGCTAAACCTATGGAATTAAAATTATTTGCTGCTGAAATAGAAACCGAATCGGCTGTGCTTAAAAGAGAAGTGGTCAAAGAAAGAACAGCGGATATTGATAGTGCCTACGCACAACCTGAAAAAAGAATTGACAGTATTCTTACAGCCGGTGATGCTGAACTTAAAAGATTGGAAGGTTTGAGAAATGAACTTCGCGAAGAAGCCAGAAGGGAAGCAGACGGAACTGGTGGAAGCGGAAAAGTTTCTCCTGGACCTATATATAGAATCAAAAAACAACAAGCTGATGAAGCTCAATCCGAACTAGAAGCTTACCGAACAGATTATGAAAGCACTAAAGACTCTCTAAACTCTTATCGGGTAGCTCTCGAAAATCAAAAACAATCTGAGCTAGAAGATTATCTTAGTAACTTTCAATCGGGATTAATATTAAAGTTCCAGGCACTTGAAGCCGTTCTTAAAAGATATCCCGAGCAGAAGCTTGTACACTATTTTATAATACTTCTGTTTTTAGTAATTGAAACTGCCCCTCTGACTATGAAATTGCTTATGCCAACGGGTCCATGGGAGCATTTGATTAGAAATGAAGAAGAAGAAACAATCGAAAAAATTAATCTCAGATATTCAGCAGCATAACATAAAAAAAGAGCACATAAAGTGCTCTTTTTTTATTGTTGTATTTCATCATATCTAATTCGAACCCAGACATCCTTATCATAATCATTGGGGTATTCTGTCTCATTATCTTCTTCAATTGGAGCTACACTAACACTCCAAAGTTGTTCAGGAACACCTTTCTCCAGAAAATAATCCCTCATCATCTGGGCCTGTTTTTCCCGACGATCATTCGTGTAAAACGTGTCTACATCAACTGTATCGATCATTTTTTCAACCTGAAAATAGATCATACTTGAATCAATTGCCACGCTATCATAAAGATATTTGGACAATTCTTCGGGTCCGGTAATTTCGAGACTATCCATTACGACCGAAAGTCGGGATACCATCGTAGTGTCCAGCTCCATTTCAGTCAAATCAGGATCAGACTGTATACTATCCTTTTTAAAATTAGCTAAGTGAACGGTCATATTCACCTTCCAATTTCTGTTTCCTTTAAGTGTTTTAATAATTCTTTGTAAATCAAAAAAGGCTAAATCGTTAAGTGAGTCATATTCATTCTTGAATCCCAATCCATATAACCAGTATTCTTTTCCTGGCTCAATTGGTTCAAGAGTAATTGCTTTTCTTTCTCTTAGGCTATATGACAGAGTATCCAGCATTAATGGCCTGGCATAGATCATGTAAGACGGATCGAAGGAAGAAACAGAAAAATCATATGTTTCTCCTCCTGTTACAAATAGTTCGAATAAACCCGAAGTAGGCCCAGACCGATCATTGGTAATTAGTTTTCTATCACTCGCTCTGTAAACTTGAACAAAGGCTTCCATCGGATTGCCAGTAGCTCCATCGACAACACGTCCATCTACAAAAACAACTGAGGAAGGCTGGAATTCCTTCGGAAGCTTGGCCATCCATATTTGAGGGTAATTATCTACTTTTTTAGTAAAATAAATAATATCTCCTTTACCTGGGACATCAGCAAAAAGATCATCTCCCGGTGTATTTATTGCATCAATATTGATTGGTGTTGTCCAGACTCCATCTTCATATCGGGTAATATAAAGATCCATTCCCCCTTTACCTCCAGGCCTGTCTGAGCTAAAGATCAAAGTCTTATTATCAGACAATATTTTAGGATTCATTGTATTACCTATATTAATATGTTCCGGAAGAGGAGTTGGGTCATGCCAGTAAGTCCCCCCTCGTCTTTGAGCCATCATAATCTGACAACCACTGCCTGAAGTGTTATCCATTTCTTCACACCGCATAAAATACATGGTTCTACCATCTGGAGATAAAGAAGGACTCCCTTCATGCATTTCACTGTTTATAGGTTTACCAAGGTTTCTGGGCTTCATCCAATAGCCACCTTGTTTATCGACTTCGTACATATCATAGCCACCGAAACCGGAGCCCCTCGACGAAGTAAAAAATACTGATTCACCATCAAATGAGATACTGTAACCTCCGATATAATTTAGGCTTTTTGTTGCGTTAATCACTTCAACTGGCTCAGCCTTACTCCACCCTGAGGCAGTCTTTTCTGAATACATTACTTCAAGCTTTTGAGAGGGTGAATAACTTGAAGTATAAATCATGGCACCCCCATCTCCTCTCAAAGCAGGAGCTAAATGTTTTTGATTAGGAATATTGATGTTCCTGGATACAGGTTTTTGGGGAACCTTCTGAGCCAGAATGATCAATTGAGAAAAAATAAATACAGCTATCGTCAGTAATCTCATCTATTAAATATCCCTGTTAGGTTTATCGTTTAATAACTAATACGATAAAAACCATACCAAAATTTATTACCACACAAATTTTTTTTAAAGATATATAATTTATTTGTGCTGATAAAAAATCTATCTATATAAAAACCTACCTCAGTAAACTTCTACCTCAGGTTCTTCAGTTTTTATCACACTGACTAGTTCAAGATCTCCATTAACGAATAATTCATCAATATCCTGAACCTTGAGGCCTGAAACCGTTGGTTTGTAATTATTGTAATCCTGGATTACCACTCCATTAACATTTCTTTTATTGAATGCTTCACGAAATCGCATTCCTCCTCCATTGGTTTTATAGTCATAAGCCAAGTAGTCAATTAAGTCAGTATCCTTATTAATCCAGTAAACGAAAACATCCTCGTGATCTTGCCCTCCGCCATTTTCTTCAAAAGAAATCTTTATTTTATAGTATTCATTTCCTTTAATTGTCATATCTCCCAGATATTCCGGAACAACGGCATCATCTGAAAGTGATTGAGGAAGCGTAGCAAAATATACTACTGCATTAAGACCGTTTCTATATTTGACAACTTCAGAAGGGGTTAATTCAAGAGTATCTCCCTGATATAACCTCACAAATTTTTCATTAGTTAAAATATCTCTGTAAACTGAATCTCCTTTTGAAATAAGCCTTTCATATTTGAATTGGCCATTTTGTTCTTCTACAGTATAGTGACCATTTCTGAAAATAAAATTTAGTTTGCCATTTTCCAGAGCATTAGCGCCATGAGCTTCAATTGTGTTATTAATAATATTGGTTACCCTGTTGGCTTCTTCAGTTTGATTCTTATGCCCGGTACAGGAAATAAAAAATCCTGCAAGTAAAAATGCTGTAAAAATTCTTCTCATTAATAAAGGTATTTGACTATTAATACGACATGAAATAACTATAGTTTTGACAAAATAGCCTCAGATGCTACATATGCAGAAGACCAGGCAAATTGAAAATTAAATCCCCCGGTAACTGCATCAACATCTAAAACTTCTCCTCCAATATAAAGATTAGGGTGCTTTTTAGCTTCCATGGTATTTAATTCAACTTCTGATAACGATAGCCCCCCAGCTGTAACAAACTCCTCTTTAAAAGTAGTTTTACCTGAAAAATGAACCATACATCTGAACAAGTTTTCAATCATTTTGTTTTTCTGCTTTTTTGACCATTCTGCCAAAGGGCGTTCTTCTTCTATTCCGGATAATATGAGTAATTTTTCCATCAATCTTACAGGAATATCGCCGAACCGAAAATTCTTGGAAAGCTTATTTTTCTGTTCCTCAATACTTTGATTAAATTTCTCTGAGAAAACTTTTTCATCAAAATAAGGAGTCCAGTTAATCAGTAAATCTCCTTTATAATTTTTCTCATGGATCTCCCTGGCTCCCAGGGAAGATAATTTCAACGGAGCCGGACCACTGAAACCCCAATGGGTGATCAGTATAGGGCCAGAAGCTGCGAGTTTTGATCCCGCAAGTTTCACTTCACCTTTTTTCACAGAAACTCCCATCAATTTTTTAAATGCAGAGGCTGGGGAATTAAAAGTAAATAATGACGGAACAGGTGGAATTATTTTGAAATTTAAATTGTCAATGAACTTGTATTGATCACCTTTAGATAGACCTCCAGGTGCAAAAAAGACAGCTTTAGATCGATATTCATTATCACCACTATTTACCAGCCATATGCCATCTCTATTTTCTAAGCTATCTACTTTTTGCTTTACTTTTATTTCCGCTTTATCGGTTGCTTTTAGTAAAGTTTTGATAATAGTTTCAGATGAATCTGTCACCGGAAACATCCTTCCATCAGATTCGGTTTTTATTTTCACTCCTCTTTTTTCAAACCATTTGACAGTCGAATTCGTGTCAAACCGATTAAAAAGCTTTCGTAGTTTCTTTCCACCCCTGGGATAAGCATTGATCAGCTCCTGGACAGAGTCAACAGCGTGGGTGACGTTACATCTTCCACCTCCGGAAATTCTGACTTTATTTAAAACGTTTGGTGATCGTTCAAGGATAAGAATATTTAGTTTCTGGTCACTATGTAAAAGATTGGCGGCACAGAAAAAGCCTGATGCTCCTCCACCAACAATAATCACATCGTAAACAGGCATGGTCATTCAAATTTTAGAAATGAAAGTGGGATCTGAGGGATTCGAACCCACGACCTCTGCCCTGTCAAGGCAGCGCTCTAAACCAACTGAGCTAAGATCCCAAAGTGTGGCAAAAATACAGGATTTTATTAAAAATGATAAGATTATTGCTAAAAAATCAGAGGCAATCTCACTATTAAGCAGCTTAACCATTGGCAGATAAGGATTTAGCCCGGAATACAACGCCTGTTTCCAGCGAATTGTGTAAATTATTATAGTCAACAATTATTATTAAACCATTCAGATAATGAAAAACATTCTAATACTTTTCTCAGTCATTTGTTTATCATCGACAATACAGGCCCAAAGTGAAGCAGAAATTCTAATGGATATGTTTGAACTTGAAAAAAAAACTGCAATCGCTGAATTCATGGGCTTATCAGAAGGAAGAGCTGTTCACTTCTGGGAAATTTACAATGATTATGAGAGCAAAAGAAAAAAGATAAGTAAGGAAAGAGTCGATCTCATTAAGGATTATGCGGCTAATTATTCGTCTTTAACCGATGAGAAAATCGATAAGATGGTTAATGAAATGATATCCATACAGGAAGATGAGTTAGCCTTACGAGTTAAATATTATAAAAAGATCAAAAAAGAATTGGGAGGAACAGTAGCTGGCAAATTTTTCCAGGCTGAAGATGCTATCAACACTATGGTAAAAGCTTCAATTTATGATGACTTACCGATGTTACCAGATAAAAAATAAGGCAGTAATTATACTGCCTTTATATAGTTAAAATGGTAGATCATCTTCCGGAGAATCAAACGGCGGCTCCTCGGTAGGCATAGGTGCCTGTGGGTAATCAGGAGGCGCAGCTCCTCCACCTGTAGGTCCCTGACCTGCATTTGCAGGCTGAATTCTCCATGCTTTTACATCAGTATACCACCGACCATTATATTCTCTGCTTTCAACATTGAAAGCTATATTTAAAACTGCTCCCTCATTCAGAACAGAATCATCAATTTTATCGCCCCAAATAGAAACACAAACTTTTTTTGGAAACTTATCTTCAATAGTTTCTACAATAACATCTTGTTTCTTCCATGGGCCATTTTTTCCCTGACCTTCCTGTAATGGTAATTTTTGAACTAGTTTACCGTTGAATTCCAAATTTGCCATAATGATATTTAATAAAATACGGAAGCATTAATAGTCATAGATATTATAAGAACTTCCGGTATGAAAATATCTTCAAGGATACGAATAACATCAGTATAATTCACTAAAAAATTGGCTTTTCTAACCGTTTACTATGCCCAGTCTTCTTTATTCTTTTTTCAAAACTAGCACATCTATTCCTTCAGAAGTCAGGTAAATTCTGTTACCCTGGTAATGATACCCATTGACCATGCTCAAGTTATTTAAAAAGTTTTCTTCCCTGTTTCCCGGACATGCTCTCAAAGTCATCTGGCCATTGAGTAAAAACTTTATTCTTTCTCCATCGACAAGATATTCTCCAGAAAAAGAGTTACATCCTGTATTTCCCTTAATCGACCGGTTATTAGGTTCAATTTTCAAATAGGGGACGGGAAGAGCAGGTAAAGAATCATTGCTGGTAGTAAATCTTTTGTTTTCCACAATCCATTTTCCTTCTGGTAACCCGGGATTACTCTTATAAAGTTCTTCAGGGAGTTCTTTTGCAACTGTTAAATATGCCTGATGAAAATGGTGCTCAAATACATCATCTGAATGTTCAGGGAAACTATCCAGGTATATTTCTCCTGGCTCCATAATGATAGGTATTCCCGCTCTCATGTAATTATTTGTAGAAAGATATTCAGGAACTATAAGTCCGGGCAAATTCTTTTCAACCATTTTATAGGTCATTTTACCTAAGTACTTTTCATAATTTCGCTGTGCTTTTAATGTCGGTTTATTAAGCTTATTATAGGCATGTTTCAAAAACCAGCGTTTAGGAATTTCCTGCTCTTTGATCATTGATTCTGCATTTACAAACGGATTGGTAGGATTGAAATCCTTTAGCGTTTGGATTGAGATTGGCACTTCCGGCACCCAGTCATAAGGGTTTATTACCAAAAAAGCATATCCGCCCTGTGTAATGCGTTCAAAATCATATGCGTAATATAGATTTCCAGGTTTTGGAGATGCACTGCAGTAAGTTTTAAAAGTTAATTCCGGATCCAGGTTCCCTGCTTTTTGTTGATAGTGGAGATAAGAGGTTAGTAAATAGGCAATAGCTCCACCCTGGCTATGTCCCATTATTAGAAAGTCTTTTATACCCTCTTTATTCAAAGAATCTATTTTCGGAACAATTTCCTGAGAAAGATATCCGAGCCCGACTAACCAACCCACGTGAATCGCAGCATCCGGATCTTCAGAAAGCTTATAATTAAATGTATCGTCTACATTAGGTAAAGTAATCTCACCTTCAGCCGGAACCATCGCAGCATAAAAATTTTCCAGCCAGCTTTCCATTTTATCAGTCGTACCCCTTATGCTAATTACGGCTCGCCCCTTATCATTGATCCACAAGTCCCAGCTATTATCAAGCCCCAATTCACCTGACTGATAGATCATAGAATAATTATCAGGCTTTGGATACTTTTCGCGGTAATCTTCCCTTTTAGTTGACTGTATAGATATTAGGAGTAAATCAATGTATTCAGATTTTTCAAAACCCGGAGTGATGGGTTGGGAAGAGCCTGCAAGGAATTGCATTGAAAACATGAATAGAAATACCTTTTTCATACCATTATATTTTAATAATCACCCTTTTAACAGGTCTCTAAAAACACAATCACATTTTAGCGATTTTCTTTCATTTTTTATTAAAAAAATCCTATTTTTGTAATGATATAGATTTTAACATAAAATTAAAAATCGGCACCCGAGATTTTCTTTTATATCTACATTAGAAGGGAACTGCCTTTCTTATTCTATTGAATTATTGCAAGTTAAATACTCAATAATTATCAACTGAAATTTTAAGACAGGAGAGCAAATTACAACATAACCTACCCAGGTTAGAATCTTTCAAAGAAAGCGTATAGGCAAGAACTATTGGAATTATTATCTCACAATAGTTTTTGGTACATCATCTAGTTCAATACTTGCTCATATGGTTTAAGGACTATTCAAAAAAGAAAATCCCATTTATATACTAAAACACTGTATTAATCAGTATTGATCTACTTACACTTCCTGTATCCTGAAAACCATATTTAAATCTAAGTCAAATTCAAAGATACAGGGATTATAAAAAAATCTTAAGCCCCCATATCATGTCAAATTTATGGAAAGAAATTGGCTTGACAATTATGCTATTATCAGCTATTTCGACTCAATTAGAAGCCCAGGAAATTACTAATTGGCAAATCCTGGAAGATAATGACTCAGTAAGCATATATTATTCATCTTTAGTTTGTGGAGATGAAATAATATTAGTACCGGAATCCTCCGAATCACTTTCAATAAAAGTTGTTAGAAAAACCCCGGAAATCAAGGTGGTATCACTAATTCTGAAAACTACAGATGGAACAAATACCCATCAAGGATACTATACATTTATCTTCGACAATAGTGAAGAATCTGTTTACGATTGTACAAGGCTACCGCATCAATCACCAACCGGCCCATTACCTTTCAGCAGCAGCAGTTCATTTACACTTGTCGATTTATTTATTGAAACCCTTTAGAGCCATGAAAAATTTATACATACTTATACTCCTTGGGTTATTAATTGCCTTTTCCGGGAAATCACAATACCCTACAATAAATTGGCAAAAAATAGATGGAGGCTCATATTCTGATTACCCATATACTGTTATTCGGTTATCTGACTCTTCATATTTAACTGTCGGATTTACAATATCAGCAGGAGGAAATAAAAACGGCACGGGATTCGGCCCCACTTACGGCTGGGTTGTTAAACATGACAAACAAGGCACCACTGTATGGAAAAAGTCATACGGGGGGAATTCTCATGATAGAATCTATGATGCAATTGCATTACCTGAAGGAGGAGCTCTGCTTCTTTCATCAAGCTCTTCAATGCAATTTTCTGGTAATAAAACGGCTCCTAATAAAGGTGGATTAGATTATTGGCTTCTTAAAATAGATAATAATGGTAATATAATCTGGCAAAAAACCTATGGAGGAATAAATACTGACTTTGCCACTTCAATAGCAAGTTCAGCGGATGGGAATTTTTATATCTCAGGATATTCACTATCCCCTATTTCTGGAGATAAATCGCAAAATCTTAAGGGCTTTTATGACTACTGGATTTTAAAAATTGATCCTTTAGGAAATAAAATTTGGGATAAAACCATTGGAGGAAATTCAAATGATCTACCAACAAAAGTAATAGGGAACTATGATGGAGGTTGTACAATTGCAGGTATTTCTTCATCGCCAAACTCAGGTGACAAATCAGAACCATCAATTAAAGGTTATAATTATTGGATAGTCAGACTTGATGACAATGGAAACATTATCTGGGAAAACACCCTAAGATCATTGAACACATATTCCAATAATACTGGACTTATTGAAATCAATAATTCAATTTATGTTTTAGGAACTACTTCTGGACCTGCCGGATATGATAAAACTGTCGGAAATAATCGTAGATATGATTATTGGCTCATCAATCTAAGTAAACAAACGGGAAATCAGATATGGCAGAAATTATATGGAGGAGATGACAATGAATTATTAAATGCAATTATAAAAACCAGCAATAATGAAATCCTACTAAAAGGACACTCATTGTCAAACATTTCAGGAGACAAAACTGAACCTCGCCGAGGAGGTTATGACCTATGGTTATTAAAAATAGATAGCTCTGGTAATATAATTTGGGACAAAACTTTAGGAGGAAGCGGAAATGAAACGCCCCTTACCTTTGAAAAAGGGTTAATATCAGATTCTCAGGGTAATTTAACATTATCAGCTGCTACAACCTTTTCTATTGGTGGAGATCACTCATTTCCAGGTTATGGACTATATGATTACTGGACTATCCAATTAAAGGATAATATCATAGATAATACACCTCCGACTATAATAACTAAAGACATTACCATTCAGCTTGATTTATTGGGTCATGCAACGATTACCCCGCAAGATATTGATAACGGCACTTCAGACCCAAGTGGTATTGCTTTACTTGAAATTGATATTAACAATTTTGATTGCAGCAATGTAGGACCAAATACCGTAATTCTTACTGCAATTGACAATAGAGGAAATTCGGCTTCTGCTCCGGCAATTGTAACCGTAGTTGATAATATTCCTCCAACTGTACTCACTAAAAACGTTACCCTTAATCTTGATGTCACAGGTAATGCTTCACTGGCACCTATTGATTTAGATAACGGTTCAACAGATGCTTGTGGTATTGCTTTATTTCAAAGTAAAGAGAATTTTACCTGTGCAGATATCGGAGAGAATATAATTAATCTCGCTGTAACAGACGTAAATGGAAATATAGCAAAAGGTCAGGCTACTGTTACGGTTATTAACGATAATCCAATAATTAACAGCCTTTCCCTTCCTATTAATCCTAACCCGATAGAAACGCAAATTAATGCATCAGCTACCATAACTGATGATAATATAGTAGAAGCTGAATTTAATTGGGGAGATGGAACCAGTTCTTTGGGAACTCTTACAGGAAATGATGTTTCTGGTGAACATAGTTATCCAATTCCTGGTGTGTATGAAATTTCACTGACCATAACAGATGTCTGTGGACAAACGGATACAGAAATTTTCCAATATGTAGTTATTTATGATCCTTATGGTGGATTTGTTACCGGGGGTGGGTATATCTGGTCACATCCTGGCTATTACACACCTGATCCACTGGCCGAAGGAAAAGCAAACTTTGGTTTTGTAGCTAAATACAAGAAAGGAGCAACAACGCCAACCGGTAACACCCAATTTAAATTCACTGCCGGAAACTTAAATTTCCATAGTACTGAATACGAATGGTTAGTAATTGCCGGACAAAAAGCCATGTATAAAGGTTCTGGAACGATCAATGGATTCGGAAATTATAAGTTTATGCTTTCAGCAATTGATGGTACCACAAAAGCAGATGGAGACCGGTTTCGAATGCAGATCTGGGATATGTCTGATAATATAATCTATGATAATCAACCCGAAGATGATGAGAATGCTGATGCCGCAACCTATCTAGGTGGTGGTTCAATCACTATTCACGACGGAAATACAAAAGGAGGAACTTCAATGGCTGAGATTATTGCAGATGATCTCAATTCTGAATCTATTAAATTCTATCCGAACCCGGTTATTTCAACAATGAATATCCAGCTAACAAAGAAGTTTATTCAAGGAGATCAATCACTGGAAATAGAAATATTTGAAACTAACGGAAGATCAGTTGAGCTCCGTGAGTATAGTGATATTTCTTCAGAGAAAATCCAACTTCAATTGGAATACTTAAATAAAGGCATTTATCTCATGACCTTAAGAAAAGGAGAGTTCCTGGAGTATTTCAGATTTATAAAAGAATAATTCCTGATTTATGTTAAATAAAAGCGCACTGAATTTTCAGTGCGCTTTTATTATCTTTTCAATGTTCAAGTTGGATAACTTCCCAGACTGATATTTAGCAGTGTTTTTTTCATGTAATGTTCTAAAACAAGTAGCCAATTGGCACTATAATGTTCTTATCTCAAATATGAGGGGATGTATTATTAATAAATTACTATAATGGATCTTAGTTGATATAAATCAAAAAAGCCGATCAATATTGACCGGCTTTCGTAGTAGCGGGTCAAGAATAATAGCCTATAAGGCTTTTATTCGAAGATCCTGACAAGCTTTAGCTTCGTCATGGAAGCAGGACATTAAATAGCTAGAAACAAAAAAAGCCAGTCAAAAATGACCGGCTTTCGTAGTAGCGGGAGCAGGACTCGAACCTGCGTCCGTCAGCTGACGGATATGAGCCCGACGAGCTACCCGAATAAATTATAAGTATTTCTAATGAAATCTCTTCCCCTACTAGACTTGAGCTGTTTTTCCCTCTTTATCGCCAAAGTTTTACTATCAAGCTCTTCAGTGTGAATTAATTTCCAGGGTCGATATCTAATTGTAAATCCTTTGGTCGCCTTCTGGTTATGCGATAGGATTCTATCTTCCAGATCACTAGTATAACCGATATAAAGTTTATCATATTGCTCGGAATACAATACATAAACGGTAAACATATTTTAACTTGGTTTGGTTGAAATAAAAAAAGCCAGTCAAAAATGACCGGCTTCTGTAGTAGTGGGTCAAGAATAATAGCCTATAAGGCTTTTATTCGAAGATCCTGACAAGCTTTAGCTTCGTCATGGAAGCAGGACATTAAATAGCTAGAAACAAAAAAAGCCAGTCAAAAATGACCGGCTTCTGTAGTAGCGGGAGCAGGACTCGAACCTGCGACCTTCGGGTTATGAGCCCGACGAGCTACCAACTGCTCCATCCCGCGATGTATCTTTGTTGGAACTAAATTTGTTCCTTCGTTTCTCAATTGGAGTACAAAGGTAGGTATAATTCTGATAAAATCAAGTACCTTTGCAAAGAAATTTTTAATTATGTCAAAAACTAATCACAAAGCCGGCTTTGTAAATATAATAGGGAAACCTAATGTGGGTAAATCAACCTTAATGAATGCGCTGATCGGAGAGAAATTATCCATCATCACTTCAAAGGCTCAAACTACCCGACACAGAATTATGGGTCTTCTCAATGGTGAAGATTTTCAGGTTGTTTTTTCTGACACCCCGGGAATTCTAAAACCACAGTACGAACTACATAAAAGCATGATGGGCTTTGTGCACACTGCCCTGGAAGATGCTGATATATTATTATTTGTAACAGACCCTTTCGAAACGCTCGATGACGCTGATCAAATAATTGAGAAAATAAATAATAGTGATGTTCCTACTTTTGCGGTAGTCAACAAAACCGACCTTAAGAAGGATGATCAGGTAGCTAAACAGATCGAGCATTTGCAAAAGCATCTTAAGGCTGATAAATTTTTCACTGTCTCAGCTTTAAATGGTGAAAATGTCGCATTATTATTTGATGCCATCTTAGAGCAATTACCAGAACATCCGGCTTATTATCCAAAGGATGAAATGTCTGACAGACCTGAACGATTTTTTGTCGAAGAGATTGTCAGGGAAAAAATCTTCTTAAATTATAAGAAGGAAGTGCCGTATAGTTCTGAAGTGGTCTGCACTGACTTTGAAGAAGATGATGAAATCATCAGAATATATGTAGAAATATACGTTGAAAGAAAAACCCAGCGTGCAATCATCATCGGTCACAATGGGGAATCGATCAAAAAAGTAGGAATACAGGCAAGGGAAGATCTTGAACGGTTTTTTGGAAAAAAAGTATATTTAGAATCTTATGTCCGGGTTGAGCCAGACTGGCGTAAGAAACAGAATAAATTGAATAAATTCGGATATAACAATCAATAAAGAATACTTATGGCAAATATAGTTGCAATAGTAGGACGACCTAATGTAGGTAAGTCGACCCTGTTCAATCGACTTATCGAGAAAAAGCAGGCTATTATGGATGATCAACCGGGAGTAACCCGCGATCGACATTATGGTTTCGGACACTGGACAGATAAATATTTTACAGTAATAGATACAGGTGGTTATGTTACCGGTTCTGCAGATCAATTTGAAGGAGAGATCCGTAAGCAGGTAAAGACTGCAATGGAAGAAGCTTCAGTGATTGTATTTATGGTTGATAGCCATGTAGGAATGACTGACCTGGATAAAGAATTCGCCAATGTGGTTAGGGAAACTAACAAACCTGTGGTTGTAGTAGCCAATAAGGCTGACAACCTGGAATATCAGATGATGGCTAATGAGTTTTATGCTCTGGGTATCACTGATGAGATTTTTCCTATATCGGCAAACAGCGGATCCGGAACAGGAGATCTCCTTGATCATATCGTCAGTCACTTTGAAGAACAAGGCGATGAAAACCCTTATGAGGGAATACCACGAATTGCAATTTTAGGTAGACCTAATGCAGGTAAATCATCATTTCTGAATACCATTACAGGTAATGTAAGGAGTATCGTTAATGAAGAAGCAGGCACCACTCGTGATGCTGTCGACACACACTATAAGATGTATGGCCAGAATTTTATTCTTACTGATACAGCAGGTATCAGGAGAAAATCCAGGGTGAAAGAAAATATCGAGTTCTACTCTGTAATGAGATCGATACAGGCACTACAAGATAGTGATGTGTGTGTAGTAATGATTGACGCTACCAGGGGCCTGGAGTCTCAGGATGTGAACATTATCTCTTTAGCTGTGAAATATGGTAAAGGAGTCATGATCATGATCAATAAATGGGATCTTGTTCAGGATAAAACAAGTAATACTGCCAAAGAATACAGCGACAGAATTTATGAACGAATCGGAGACTTAAGATTCATCCCAATAATATTTACTTCGGTAACTGAAAAACAACGTATTTTTCAGGCAATGGAGCTTGCCGTCAAAATATTTGAGAACAAAAACAGGAAAATTCCTACATCAAAAATAAACGATATATTACTTAAAGAAATAGAAAAGACTCCTCCACCAGCTACAAAAGGAAAGTACATAAAAATCAAATATATCACTCAATTACCCTCTAAAACGCCATCTTTTGCATTTTTCTGTAATTTACCGCAATACATCAAGGCACCTTACCAGAGGTTTTTAGAGAATAGAATTCGTGAAAAATTTGAATTTACTGGTGTTCCTTTAAAAATCTTTTTTAGGAAAAAATAATATTATCATTATCTTTGTTGCCATCAATATATTTTTGTTCAATTACCAAATTATTTGCACGATGAAAAAATTATTTGCCTTATTATTAGTAGCAGGATTTATGACTGCGATGGTTTCATGTGGTGGAAATGCATCTTCAGAAGGTGAAGAAGCAGCTACTGAAGTTTCTGCTGAGGAATCTGCAGTTGAAGAGAACGTAGAAGAAGCTACTGAAGAAGTAGAAGAAGCAGCTGAAGAAGCTACTGAAGAAGTAGAAGAAGCTGGCGAAGAAGCTACTGAAGAAGCTGAAGAAGCTACTGAAGAAGTAGAAGAAGAAGTGACTGAAGAGTCTGCTGAGTAATTTATACTCACTTCTATAAAAATTATGGAGCCTTGATTTAATCAGGGCTCTTTTTTTATCTTTGCTACCGTATGATTGAAGCGCTGAAAAAGAAATATGCTTCCGGTCGAAAAACTTTTGAGAAATATTTACCGGAGCCCGCTGTAGAATATTGCTTTGAACTCTGGCTAACTTATTCTTTTCGATTTAAGATCACCAAAGACAGGCAAAGTAAGCTTGGTGACTACAGATATGATCCCGGCACCAAAATCCACTCTGTTTCGGTAAACCACAATCTTAATAAATATCAGTTCCTGATCACATACATTCATGAAGTTGCCCATCTGGCTGTTCATAAAAAACATGGCAACCGTGTTTCCCCTCATGGGCAAACATGGAAAAAGCAGTTTAGAGAACTTTTTTTACCAGTCTTAAATGACACGGTATTCCCCGATGACATTTTGAGAATATTGGCAAGGCATATGAAAAACCCAAAAGCCTCAACTCATGCTGATGCAAATTTATCTATGGCACTTGCTGCATATGATGATAACAATGAAGAAATCACTTTTCTAGAGGCTGTACCAGAGGGAAAAAACTTTATTTTCAGGAGTAAAAAATATCAGAAATTAGAAACCCGTAGAACTCGTGTGGTATGCTTAGAAGTATCCAGTGGGAAAAAGTACCTTATTAATAAAGTTGCCAGGGTCACCACAGATTCCTAAAGCCCTAGTCTTTTAGAAAATTCTCTACTGATTCTTTCCATCAGCATTGCTGGCTTAAAAGTGCGCCAGTTGATCAATTCAAGTGAGCCTCCAAAATCTATATAGGAATCAATACCATAATTCTTCCATTCCTGGTAAACGTGCTCATGAAACCCAACAGCACATATCCAACCATCTTCAATATCATCAAACCACTCCTCGTAGTAACTATCATCATCACCGTGGAAATTAAAAACATTTTCTCCTATTAGAAGAAATTTGTTAATTCCCTCATTGATCAAAGGGTCAATTACATTCCGTTTTAAGTGCATTGAGTCGTTTGTAATTGCATCATTCCATTCACCAATAAACTCAATTATACAAGTACTCCTCTCATAATCTACATAAAGCAGTTTGGCATACAAGGTGTCGCTACCTATATAATCCCATGCAGGATCGATATAATAGCCATAGATGTTATCTGTATACAGGTCAAAATTATAGGTCTTGCCATAAAACGGAGATCGTTCATCATCTTCCGGTTTATAGTATTTCAACCAGTTCTCATATGGAATGAGATCATGCATGAAATTTACTTCTTATAATGCTCTATCACTTTTCTTACTGATCCATAACTCGATAAGAGTTCTTGTGCTTCAACCCTCGAGATGTTTAAAGAATTCATCAGCATTCTACATCCACGGTCAACGAGCTTATCATTACTTAGTTGCATGTCAACCATTTTATTACCCTTAACACGACCAAGGCTGACCATCACCCCTGTAGAGATCATATTAAGAATAAGTTTTTGGGCTGTCCCTGCTTTCATTCGTGTACTTCCCGTGACAAATTCAGGTCCTACTACCGCCTCCACTGGTACCTCAACTGCCTGGGCAAGCGGGCTACCATCATTGCAAGTAATACATCCTGTGAATAAGCCATTTTTTCGAGCATCTTTCACACCACCAATTACATAAGGAGTAGTTCCCGACGCTGCAATCCCGATGACTGAATCATTAGGCCCTATATTATATTCACTTAAATCTTTCCATGCCTGTGCTGTATCATCCTCGGCAAACTCTACAGCCTTGCGTATTGCACTATCTCCCCCTGCAATAAGTCCAATCACCATATCATGAGAAACTCCAAAAGTAGGAGGGCACTCTGATGCATCTACAATACCAAGTCTGCCACTAGTACCGGCACCGATATAAAATAATCGTCCTCCGGCTTTCATCCTCTTTGAAACCTCAACAACTATTTTCTCTATCTGGGGAATACATCCTTCAACTACCTCTGGAACTTTCTTATCTTCCTTATTGATGGAATGCAGTAGTTCACCAACAGGCATATTTTCAAGGTTGTCATATAAGGAGTCTGATTCTGTAGTTCTGTCTTTCATTTTTCAGATGTACTTCTTTCAATTAAACTTTTGTGGTAAAGGGTTAATCCGGCAATTGGTGTTTCGGTAATATTTCTGACAGTGATGCCATTATCATTGGCCACCTGTCTTAGTAAGTTACTAAAATAGAACGCTATTCCTCCTGTAAAATGAACAGGAAGTGAATTAATTTGCTCAGGAAAATGCTTTTTTAATTGCTTAAAAAACAAATCAAATCGTGAATAGATCATTCTTGCCATCCATGGTTTTGCCATATGCTGGATCATGAACTTTGAAAATCCTGCCAGGTATCGTTGTTTATTTTCCGCCTGGTAAAGTTCTGTCAGGACTTTATCGGGTTCGCCAAAACGCTTATCAAAAAATGTTGCTAGATCATCTGGCATACTTCCTTCCTGCCTGCCTTTAATCAGCATTTTTCCCAGATCTGCCCCACTTCCTTCATCTCCTAATATATAACCTAACGATGGAGAAATCTTAACTATTTTCTCTGCATCAAAGTATGCTGCTGACGCTCCGGTTCCCAGAATGCAAGAAATACCCTGAGAACTCCCACAGGAGCTTCTGGCTGCAGCAAGGACATCACCATGAACATGGATTTTAGCATGCCCCCAAAATGACTTAATATGATTTTCAACTATTTCAGCAGGGGCTTTTCTATGACAACCTGCGCCATAAAAATAAATTTCTTCCGGAGCTTTTTGAGATTGCTCATTTACCTTTAGGAATACCTTTCTAAAATCATCATCGGAAGATATATTAGCTTGTAATCCTTCTGTGCGGAGTTGGCTAATCTCACCTTTTTCAGATATGAACCGCCAATCTGCTCCTGTTCCTCCGGAGTCTACAATGTAGATCATTTTTTTACTTTTCCTATTTTCTGAAATCGTTCAAATACCTTTTCGGTGTGCGGAGCTTCGGGTAGCTCATCTGTGAGATCCTGCCCTGCCCAGTGTTCATAGTGTTTACCGTTTTTCCACAACCTGGAACTGGAAACATCATAAATATCCCCTTTATAAGCAACATACACTTCCTCCTTATCCTGTCCGTTATAAAGAGCCAGTTGAGACTTAGTTAATTCCTTCAATTTGAATACTTGTTCGCCAAAGATTTGATCACTTCTTCAACAGGCAATGCATTATCGTAGTACCCTATAATCTTTCTGATAATATCATCCACCATGGCATCAGGACATGATGCCCCGCTGGTAATCAGAATTCTGGAAGGTTTATTTTCAGGCAGATAACCTTCAGTAACTTTCTCCTCTTTATTCTTATGTAAATAATGAGATATTAATTTATCCGAAAGAATTTTATCTGCTGAGGAAATATGATAAGTTGGCAACTTTTCTTCACATAGATCTACTAAATGAGAAGTATTACTACTGTTATATCCGCCAACTACTATTGCGAGGTCCGCATCAACCTCAAGCAGGCCTTTTACAGCTTGCTGGTTATCAGAAGTAGCATAACATAAAGTATCCCTGGTATTTGCGAAGTGGTCATTTATATTTTCTGCCCCAACTCTCGATTCCATTACATTCTTTAGATGATCGGTAATTTCCTGGGTATCCTCTGCCAGCATGGTAGTTTGATTTACTACTCCAATGCGATCAAAATGAATTTCAGGGTTAAAACCTTCGCTATACCGATCAGCAAATTCTTCGTAAAATTCTTCTTTGGATTTTTGTTTTAATATGTATGGCTTAAGCTTCTTAGCTTCTTCCAGGTTTTGCACTACCACAGCAGGAGCGGTTTCTTTAGCATGTGAAAAAGTAGCACGAGTTTCTTCATGATATCTTTTACCATGGATTACTACAGTGTAATCATCATCACCTAGACTTCCCGCCCTCTTCCATACTTTGACAACAAAAGGACAGGTGGTGTCAAACCTTCTGACCTCTATATTTTTCTCTTTTAATAATTCCTCAATTTCAATGGTTGTACCAAATGCAGGAATAACAACAATATCATCCTCTTTAACCTCATCCCATGGAACAAATTGATTTCCCTGTGTATCCATAATAAATCGTACACCCATGTCGTGGAGATCCTGATTTACTTTTGGATTATGAATCATTTCACTTAATAAAAAAATCCTCCTGCCGGGATTGTCATTAACGGTTTTATAAATTATCTCAATTGCATTTTCAACACCATAGCAAAAACCAAAATGCCTGGCTACATTTATTTGCACTGGACCAAAATCCAGAATTGAGGGAGTAAAGTCTTTTTTGGTTCTATCATTTAGCTTACGTAGTTCCTTGATTTTAGAAATTATCGGACTTCTGTAAAAGCTTGGTATATCAAATTTTTTCATACTTCTTTTTCTTAACGAGAATGAACCTTCAAAGTTAACAGCTCATTAGAATTGTCTAAGATAATCTTTTAAATGATTTACAATTTTAGGACTTTCTTTTTGAATGCTATATAAAATGCCACTCTTATATGCATTAAAACCCAAAAAGTACATGCCGGACCATTTACCACCCGGAATTGCTGAATAAGGATTTCCAAAAGAGTTAAGAAGCTCTTCTCCTCCTTCCACAAATTCCTCTACGGCAGACTTGAATCCTGTAGCAAATATTATGGCATCAATATCAATCATGCTTTCATCGCTAAACCAGGCCCAATGTTCCCTGACTTTCGTGAGTTCAGGCTTGACCTTTATTTTCCCCTGTCGGATATAATCCATGGTACCTTGATCTATTACCGGAGTTTTACCCTCTTTTCTAAGCATTTTTCCGGGAGGCTTTTTATCTATATTCAACCCATACTTAGACATATCGTGATAGTGACAATTTTTAATAAAATTCCCTATTATATCTGTTATAAATGAGGGAAGATATTTATTCAGAACAATACTGGTATGTTGTGTCGGCCGTCCTCTGAATTCCAACGGCACCACATTAATAGGACTGCGAACTGAAACAAATGTATTTGCTCCATGATCTGTAAGATCCATCGCTATCTCTGCCCCAGTATTACCCATACCCACAACCATTACATTCTGATTACTAAAAACTTCACCACTTTGATAATCCGAACTATGAAGTTGAGGCCCCTTAAATACATCATACCCATCTGGCTTAGGCATCACCGGCTTTCTATTAAATCCGGTACATATTATAACTGCTTTGGAAACCCATAAATTTCCATTATCTGTCTCAACAATAAACAAATTATTATTTTCTTCTTTAGCAACTCGGATTACCTCTTCGTCAAAAACAGGTTCAATGCCGTATCTGGTTGCGTATATATCAAGATAATCTACGAAATCTTGTTTAGGAACATAATCAGGAAAGGCTTCCGGAAAAGGAAGACCAGGTAAATGTGAATATTTCTTGGATGTATGGAGACGCAATCTGTCATAATGGCCTTTCCAGCTACTACCAACAGAATCATTTTTTTCAATGATAACAAAAGAAATGCCAGCCTGTCTCAATAATGCTCCTTCTGCCAGACCGGCAGGACCTGCACCAATAATTACTACGTCAGTTTCAGTCACAAGCAAAAATTTTTATATTCTTCATATGCCTCCTGATTTCCCAGGGTAGCAGCTTTTCGAAAATCTCTGCAGGCAGATTCCATATTTTTCTGTCCAAGATGACAATATCCCCTGTAAAGAAAGCCATACGGATTAAGATTTCGAATATAAATAAGCCAACTAAATATTTTTCTAGCTCTTAAAAAATAACCTTTATGTAATAATAATAAACCATAATTTAAATACACCTCTGCATGTAAGTCAGGTACATTTCTAGGGGGCATTATTACAAACCAGGCCTTTCCATAGATTTGTTCGTAACTTCTTTCAATACGTTTCCGAGCAAGCCTGAAATATGAAAGAGCTTTAGTTGTATCATTCAAGTCCTCCAGATAAATTCTGGCTGTTTTAAAAGCGACTGTAACACCTGTCGAATCAGCCCTGGCAACTCTTTCGAGGGCCTTAATCAAATCTTTTTTATTACCAATCGCCTGCATGCATTGAATCATGTTCTTACCAATCCTGATAAGAAATACTCCTCCCTGATCCAAATACAAATTATATAACTGATAAGCCCTTGAATAGTTTTGTTCTTCAAAATGAAAATCTGCTCGCTGATTTAAATAATTCAATGCTTCAATTCTTCTCCATTCCCAGTTTATAGCAAGCCTGTCCTTCTCAGGTATGCTGGAAAAAGCTGCAAAGACTTCAGTGAAAGCTTTAGGTGTATCTTTTTTTTCAACATTATCCATTGCTTGAGTAATGGGCTCAAGCTTTTTCTCAAAAATATAATCTTTGTACCAGTCGTAACTAGTCTTGGTTATAAACACCATAACAAAAATCACCATTACTATACTAAAAGCATAAATAGTCGCTCTTTTATTCTCTTCAGGAGATAACTGTTTTCCCCCTTTAGAAAATGGATTAGGTGGTCGGAAAGTATTTCTCGGTCTTCTTCTGTAATTCCTTGTTACATTAGTTCGGTAATTCTTAACCTGCTCTTCATACCGCTGATATTTTAGTTTATCATCATAGATCTTTTTTGATTGCGGATCAGACAATATTTGATAAGCATTCAGAATATCTTTGAATATCGCTTCAGCACGAGGATTATTGGGATTTACATCAGGATGGTATTTTTTGGCAAGTCGCTTATAGGCAGACTTTATTTCTTGCACGTCCGCGCTCTCTGAAATTGATAATATGGAGTATAAAGTCTGCATCGCCAATAAAACGCTAAATCCCCCTGTCTCCTTATATAAAAATATAAAAACCCGGACAAAGAGCCGGGTTTATTTTCGGTTAAATTAAAGAACCTTTAAAAATTACAAATCGATGATCTTAAACTCTACGCGGCGGTTTTCTTGTTTTCCTTCGTCGGTAAAGTTATCTGCAACAGGCTTTGATTCTCCATAACCCACTGCCTCAATTCTATCTTCAGAGATGCCTTTCTCTATCAAATATGTTCTTACAGAATTAGCTCTCCTGTCACTTAATTTCTTATTGTATTCATCTGAACCATCGCCATCGGTGTGTCCCCCTAGCTCAACTCTCATACCAGGATTTTCTTCAAATATTTCAATCAACCTGTCTAATTCAAACCTGGACTCATCTCTTAAGGTTGCCTTGTCATAATCAAAAAAGATATTATTCAACCTCAAGATACTTCCAACCTGAATAGGAACAAGATAAATATCCTGTACTATCTCTTCATTTGGGCGATACTCCCTGGTATCAATATTAAACGAAGCCGGTAAATAACCTTTAGCCTTAGCATAAAATGCATACTTACCGCCTATATCAACTTGTTTTTCATAATCACCAAGTCCATCTTCTGTAACCATGGACCCAATTGACCTTCCTGTTTTAAGATCTTCGAAAGTGACTTCTGCTGATATCGGAGTTAAAGTATTTTCATCTATCGTTTTACCAACAATCATCATTTTATTACAAAATGATCGTTCTTCAGCCCACAAGGCGTCTATTTCGGCAAAACTCAGGCTACGCCTCCAGATTTTTATTTCATCGATATATCCTTCGTATGGTCTGTCTTGCCCTACTATCTGTCTTCCCAATTTAAATGACACATCCGATACTCCGTTGTATCCATCTCCATGCTGCCTGTCAATTCTGTCCATTTTACCATCGACGAAGACACCCATTTTTCCTGATTTATTCCAGACCAATATTACATGGCGCCAATCTTCAATACCATACCTGGTTCTGCCATAAACCCCAGTTTCGTAGTTAACTCCATCGGCTACGGTAAAGGATATAAGGTTTTCAATATTAAAAAATGCAGCAAACTGATCTCGGTGCTTATCGAAAGCCCATTTACCAAGTATGAGGCCGAAATCTTCACTGTAAAGGCGTGTTGGCCTAAACCAAAATGATATTGTTAAACCACTGCGACTTCCATTTAAGACCTGGTATTTGTCATCATATTCAATGTAATCATCAATGCCATCAAAGAAATAAGCATTACTGCCACATCGGCATGATTCCTCTAATTTTGCTCCATAAACTGACCCTGTAATTTCATTTCCGGTCACATCATCAGGCCCTTCATTCAGAGGGAAATGTGCAATAAGATCCCTTTCAAGGTCTATCTGTGCGGTTTCCTGGGCATAATTTGATGAAACAAAACATAAAAAGCATAGTAAAAAAAAGAATACTGTCCTTGCCATAGCACTTTAAAAGCTAAATATTCTAAAAAAATGAAATCAAATATAGTACAAATTATTAGCCCGGAATATTTAAAATCACTTAAAACCCTACTTGCATCGATATTTTTTCATCATTGGTCGAATATTTTTTTTAATCAGTAGAAGAGGAAAAATCAACGGTATATTAAAAATCAATTTAATTCAATATATTAGTTAACATAAAAAAGGAGGAATAATGATTTTGAGCAATGAAAAGCAGCTTCGGATTTTGATCGAAATTGCGAAATCTGATGGAGAATTACATCCAGATGAATTAGCCTTGATTCTAAGGATAGCTGAAGGAAATGGAATCGATCATGACACTGTAAAAAATTATATTGCCGAGCCTAAACCTTCAGGCAAACTTGAAGCGCTGACCTTTGACCAGAAGTTTGAATACCTTTACAACATTATTCTTCTTATGAAAGCAGACAGAAGAATCACATTCAAAGAAATAAAACATTGTCAGAACATCGCTAAAAAACTGGGATTTAATCCGAGTGTAGTCAGTGAATTGTCTGCCCATGTTTATAGTGACCCATCGATCTCAGCAGATATAAACATGCTTCATAATAAAGCTAAAAAATACCTGGTAAATAAAGCTTAAGGTATGTCTTCACCAAGTGAGGCAGAATAGATATCAAACCATTCCTCATTTGTTAAATCGATTTGAAAAGCCCCCAATGCTTTCCTGAGCCTTGAACCCTTGCCTGTCCCAAGAACAGGCAGAATTTCCGCAGGATGTTTCAGATGCCAGGCTAAAATGATCACATCTATACCCTCATTATACTTCTCCGCGATTTTTGCAATACTTTTTTTAACTCTAAATGTCTTCTCATCTGATGAATCGTCACTAAACATGCCCGTACTACCTAATGGCGACCAGGCCATAGGCTTTATCTTTTCTTCAATGCATTGATCAAGTGTACCATCTGTGAGGCAATCCAAATGCAGCGGTGAAATTTGAACCTGGTTTGTAACTAAAGGAAAAACGGAATTCACCATCGAAAATTGGGAAGGAGTGAAATTAGATACTCCGAAATTTTTTACTTTCCCTTCATGTTTTAATTTATTAAAAGCTCCGGCAATCACATGAGGATCCATTAATGGACTTGGCCGGTGTAAAAGCAACAGATCAAGATAATCAGTATTCAAATTCCGCAAACTCCTATCAACTGATTTTACTATGTGTTCTTCTGAATAATCATAACTTTTAATACCATGTTCCGGACGGTTTGGTGAAACCATTTTAATACCACACTTTGAAACAAGTTCAATTTGATCACGATCAATCCCTGTTAAGTCAAAGGCTTTACCAAAAAGTTCTTCATCTGTGTAATCGCCATATATATCAGCATGGTCAAAAGTTGTAATTCCTGAGTTTACAGAATCTTTAATAAGCTCTGAAACTTGTTCTGGATTGTAATTGTGGCCCCATTGTCCCCATTTCCAAACTCCGGCAATTATCCTTGAAAATTCAGGGCCATTCTTTGAAAGTTCTATCCTTGGACATTTTTCCATAATCTAAAGATCTTCTTCTCTTTCCAGCATTAAAATAGAAGCCTGTGGCACTATGAAATATTTTTCGTTGTCATATTCTAATTCAACAGCTCCTTTTTGAAGAAAAATGGCAAGATCACCCTCATGAGCTTGTAAAGGAATATACTTAATCGTTTCTTTTTCCCCTTTCCATAATTCTTCTTCATCACCAGGCATAGGAATAGGGTATCCAGGTCCTGTTTTCATCACATACCCAGTCTGAATTTTTTCTTTTTCCCTCACTCCCGGAGGCAGAAACAATCCACTTGCCGTCTTTTCTTCAGCTTTAACCGGTTTAATCAGCACACGGTCTCCGACGACTATCAGTCTTTTAAATTTATTATCTGGAGTAATATGCATTTTTATCAAATTATTTTACCTCGATGCAAATTTATAATTCAATAAAATATTAGTGTAGTTTTAAGAACCGCTATTTTATTTCTTCTGGCTCTACTTCATCGATTTTTTCAGAGTTGTTCCGGATAAATTCTTTTGCTGTCTGTTTAATAACAGGACCGCTTAAAGAATTTAATAGATTGTGTTCTTCAAGGGTAGCAACAATCCTTTTGATCTTATCGGTAGTGAAAACAGCATCATAGTATGGCTTAAATTTGTTTGTTTCCTCTTCATCTAGAGTTACATTCTCCATTCCGATATTCCACGCTTCTTCTGTAGAATTAAAATCAGCCTCACTTAACGCCTTGACAGCCGCTTTCATCTCACTCACCTTTACTTTATCGATAAAATTGATCAGTTCTTCGGAAGATACTTTTTCTACTTCTTCCGGCATTGAGGCTTTCACTTCTTCAAACTTCTCAATGGTAACATTAAATTCTTTCTGAGCTACCCTGACATCTTTTTGAACTTTCTCAGGCAATAATGAAATATCAGCACCTTGGGTATCATTAAGCTGATTTGCAAGCCACATAGGGATCACATATTGGTATACAACAACCCCCAGACACATTAGAAATACCGCCAGATAAATAAATTTTTTCACTTTATAATTATTTAGTGATCAGGTTTCCATTCAATAATTGATTATAATCCTCACATTTCATAAATCCTGTTTCATTACAGTAATTACAAGGATTATAGGTTTTATGTAAAGGTCCCTGCCTTATTATCACACCCTCACCGCCACAAACAGGACACGTAATAGTCGCATTAGGATCTAAACAGTCAATACTGTTAACTCTAACAACTTCTATGCTTTCAGGCGACAATATTGGTTCATCTGAATCCATCCCTTTTTTATAAGCCTCTTCCGCCTTTTCTAGATATTTGGCGGCATCATAATAATCTTTTCCTGATGTACCTTTCAATTCAATATATTTACTAAGCCAGTTGATGCTTTGCTTATATTTTCCAAGGTAATAACTATTCTTTCCAAACAAATACGTTAACTCAGCAGGCAGAACTGCTAAACCTTTAATAACCTCTTTTAAATTTTTATCTGCTTCGATATAATGACCTTCACTCATCGCTACCTTAGCATCATCCATTTTTTGCAGTAAGATCAGCTCATTTCTTGACCTGACATCCTGACTAAATGCAGTTAGAAACGCAAAATTGAACAGTAAAATAAAAAATGTTATTCGCTGCACTATTATCTTTTTAATCACTCTAAACTCCAATATAATTTAATTAAAGATATACGAAATGTATCGTTTCTAACGTACTACTAGAAGAATAATATGTTAAAAATTCAAAATCATGCAATTTAGAGCTCTTTTTTATACGATTGTAATAACGCTGAACGCCATCCCATTATTCTCTCAAAACCAGGACAACTCGAGAGATCCGGCAGAAAACAAACTCACAGATGAAGAAGCTATCGAGATTTTCATGACCACAAGAAGATCTAAACTTCCTGTTTTCACTACCCTGTCTGAAAAAGAAAATGATAATGATAATGATAATGAAACTATCAATGATTATTATGATAGATTGATTGACGAACACTATATTCGCATGCAAACTAATGCAGCTAAGTTAAGAGAGAATCAAAAGCTGCGAAAATTGCCAAAATATAGTGACACGTCTTATTTTGGTCACGATAAAAAGCCAAAAAAAAGGAAACGAGGTAAACGTAAATATTGTGAGGAATGCGGAATCGTTCATTAAAGAGAAAAAAGAAAACTAAAAAATCGAAAAAGCTTTATTGGGCGTTATTGCACCTTATCTCTTTTTTAATCCTCACTTTAGTCAGCCAGACCGGGGGAATAATATACCTTGTTTCTATCTTCATTTACCGATTCTCATCTAATTACAAAAAAAGTGTCATAGCCTTTATCTTAATGTATGCACTGGTTTCAGGAGTAGTATTACCCTGGTTCTCTTCATATGGTGGTCGTGTACCTTTGCCGGTTAATCACCCCTACCTAAAACCTGCCAATTGGTTTACTGTAATAACAAACAGACATTATGTGTCTCCATTGGTAAAGCAGGAGTTAATAAGCACAGCCCAGGATATTGCGATTGATTATGAGGGATATAAAATGGTTTATCTTGATGCAAATTTTCCTTTTATTAACGGATTTCCTCTTATACCGCATTTAAGTCATGACGATGGCAAGAAAGTGGATATAGCGTTTGTTTATTCAAAAGAAGATCAAATATCAAATAAGTTACCTTCCATTTGGGGTTATGGTAACTATGTAAATCCGGATTATTCACCAAAACAAGTTTGTCCCAATGCCGGAACGATATATGGGTTAACTGAAAAACTACCATTCACGGATTATAATAAACACCTGACAATCAATAATCAATTAAATACTGCGGTTGCTAAAAGATTATTAAAAGCACAAAGGATCGAAAAAATCTTCGTAGAATCATATTTAAAACAAAAGTGGTCTCTTGATCATCCCCAAGTCAGATTCCAAGGTTGCCATTCAGTAAGGCATGATGATCATTTCCATATACAGTTCAAATAAATAGGCTTACAAAAACTCCTCCTTCCAGTGATCTTTTCATAAATTAGTTGAGAAACTTTTGAATGATGAATGACATTAAAATCAACAGGTATATAGAACACACTAAGCTTTCTCCAACATTTACTGATAACGATGTGTACAGTCTTGTGGAAGAAGCTGCTGAAAATGAATTTTTAGGCATTTGCCTCCCTCCGTTTTGGGTTAAAAAGGCAAAGAGAGAAATCGGAGATCAGGATATCCAGCTGGTAAGCGTGGCAGGTTTTCCACTTGGATATAATATGACTGAAACCAAGATCGAAGAAATGAAAAAAATGATCGATGATGGCGTTGATGAAATTGACATGGTTTTTAACGTTTCATCCTTTAAAGCGGGTATGATCTGGCCAAAGATAGAAGTAGCCAAATGTGCATCACTGGCCCACGATAATTTTAAAATTCTTAAAGTAATTATTGAAACGGCTTACCTTAATGAAGATGAAATAAGAACTATTTCAAAGATCTGTGCTGATGCCGGCGTTGATTTTGTTAAGACTTCAACAGGGTTTGCTCCCAGCGGGGCACAAACTAGTGATATAATTACAATGAGAGACTGTCTTCCTTCAAATGTAGGAATCAAGGCTTCTGGAGGGATTTCTTCTTATGATGAGGCTTTGAAAATGATCAAAGCAGGTGCAGACAGGATCGGCACGAGCAAAGGAATCAAAATAATGGAAGAATTTAAAAAAGCGACCAAAGCATGAAAACTGTTTGCATAACAATAACCGGAAAAGTTCAGGGTGTATTTTTCAGAGCTTCAACAAGAGATAAAGCCAGGAGCCTTGGATTAAAAGGATATGTCAAAAATCAGAAAGATGGCTCTGTTTATATTGAAGTTTCAGGAGAAGAAATGAAAATTCAAAAATTAATAGACTGGTGCAAAACTGGACCCGAAGAGGCCGAAGTAGAAAATGTTAGTGTGATTGAATTAAATCAGCCTGCCCACGAAATTTCCTTTGATATAGTCCACTGATAATCAGGCTATTTTATATGCCTGTGCCCCTCTTTTCTTTCGGATCTGAACTTCAAAATTTTCCTTGAGTAGATTATTTAACCGGTAAGTCAGTAATTCATGATTTTTTGTTCCATCATTGAAAACTGTTAACTCAAGCATGATCTTTAAAAACACAGGTTGTTTTAAAGATAAAGATTCGATCATGAAATCAAGCCCGTCTGCCCACTCCTGTAGATAAATCTCATAATGAGAACGCCCATCAAAATTTAAAAAAAGTTGGTTATCTGTCGCAAACTTAAACCGGTACACTCCTGCAACAGCCAGATAAAAAGGCTTAAGGTGTGAAAGGTCTTCAGGCTGATATGATTGTATCTTTTCAATTGTATTATCTATCAGTCCTAAAGGATTATGAAGCCTGCAATAAGTCTCCTTTACTTTATTGACCATTCTTAAAAGAAGCTCATCGGTAGAGTCTGACTGAGCTTCTTTTAAAATATAATTTTTATCGAGTGGAAAATATCTCAACATAATCGGTTCTCTTACAAAGACAAAAATATGATTTTTTAATCAAAAACCGGAAAATATTTCCTTTAATAAATGTTACTTGCCTATATTTTTTCCAAAAAAGACAGCATTAAGAAACATTTTATTTGTTCCATACCAGAAAGCCCTGAAATTCAGGTTATCAGAAAAAACAATAACTTTCCCGCTTCCATATCCTGAAATATGAACAGCAGCTGTTTCTGAAAGCCGGTCTAAATTTTCTTTTGAAATATACCCACTTATCAACGGATCAGAAGTATAGGTAATTGGATTAACATACGGATTCTTTTTTGATACTTCCATTACAGTAGTATTTCTACGAAACATTGGTAGTTCAGAATCAGAATATCCATAAGCCAGAGGATGAGTCAAATCCAGCTTAGCTTTAAAAATATTCCCCCCGATATATTGGGCACCCCGATACCGGTGTCTTAGCGCATAAGGGATCTGGACCTGAGTTGTATCTTCTTCTTCTTTTTTATATTCGGCGTTATTTAGTCCTAATTTCTTCAAATATCCTCCGGCATCTCTCATTGCTACGATAGTACCTCCACTTTGTACCCATTGTTTAAGAGATTTACCTCCACCATCAACAGTTCTGTAAGAGCCATCAGGCATAACGATCACAGAATATTTATTGAGATTTATATTGTCTAATCTTTCGGGGGCTACTATGGTCACTGGCATATCCATTCTGACATCAAATAAATGCCAGATTTCACCTGCATCATAGGAATTCACACCTTCTCCCGCCACAAGCAATACATTAGGCTTATTCAGGTTATCCATATTTGGGCTTCCAAGGTTTATACCCTGAGTATATCCTGTATTTATCCCATAAACTTTCACTTTATAATACTTCTGATATTGATTTACCAGGATGAATATCTGATCAGAATTCAATTGCTGATTTTCCACAGGCACCATTAATGTCCCTTCCGGCATAACTGTTCCATCAGGTAAGGTGAACTTTTTTGCATTATATTTTACCCTGATTCCTTTATTTAATAATTGATATACCATCGCAGGAGCATAATAATCTCTCCAATCAATGATATAAGCATAGTCTGAAGATGAAATATCAGACCTGGATTCTTCTTCTAATGTAAACTCACTCCCTATGAGATCTTTATCTATATTTCGTTCGAAATAATTATAGTCAAGATTAAAGGAGAGCAGATAACTCCACGCAGAAATATCGTAGAACAAGCTGTCGGTAAATTCTGTCCTGGTTTCAGTCATTGCTTTGATCAACCTGTACTTAGGCTGGTCGAAAGGCACTATATAAGCTTCTCCCTTTTTAAAATTTTTACCTGCCGCTGAATAATCTTTTTCGGTTTCGAAAATTTTGATATTATGCCTTTTAAAAACCTCTGCCAGATTTCTTGCCCTGATCGGGTCATGTTCAGCACCAAAGATCAATCCTGTCCTGGCATCATCAGATGCATCTTCAAGACTGTTTTCATAAAATTCAGATTGATATTTTAAAAGTTCTTCTTTTAATTCCTTTGCTGCACGAAAAGTACTCAAAGAGGTAATGAATTGATTTCTTATACCAAAAGGAAATCTTAATATTCCATTTACAGTTTCCTGTGCATGACCTCTTGATGATGCTTGCTCAAATAATATCCCTATACTTCCCTGAATATCTGGATACGTACTCCCTTTTCCGTAGTAAAAATCATCAAAGCTTTCTTTGGTATAATATAAGCTTCCGATTTTATCGAGAGCTTCTGCATGAAATTCACCAATCCGTTCAGTAAGGCTCTGATTCATTCCGGGTGTAAGGGGGTGAGTTCTTTGTGGAATCCCCGGCTGAAAGAAAAAAGTACTATTGGAGCCCATTTCGTGATGATCAGTCAAAACATTGGGCATCCATTCTTGAAAATAGGCTATTCTTGCTTTTGAAGATGGTAACTGAACAGGTAGCCAATCCCTGTTTAAATCAAACCAATAATGGTTGGTTCGGCCTCTCGGATAACTTTCATCAAATTCCCTGTGATCAGGATCTACAGTTTCTGTAAGATTTCTATTTGAATTTACCCAGGTAGAAAACCGTTGAATACCATCAGGGTTTATAGCGGGGTCTATAAGTACCACAACATCTTTAAGGTCTTCAAGGACGTTTCCTTGCCCGGCAGCAAAGTGATAAGCAGCTAACAAACCTGCATTTGCACCGCTCGCTTCATTACCATGAACAGAATACCCCATCCAGACAACAACAGGAACATCAGAAAGGTCCGGATCATTTGAAGGGTCTCCATCGGTAATAAGAGCATGTTTTTGTTTAATATCATCCAGACGGGCTATATTATCAGGATGAGATATAGCCATTAATAAAGTTGGACGGTTTTCATAGGTTTCACCGGTTTTGAATAACTTAACACGTGAACTGGATTCAGATAGTTCATAAGCATAACTTACTATCTTATCATGTGAGGCATGCCATTCACCTACTTCAAAACCCAAAACCTCCGAAGGTTTAACCACAGATTGGTCATAGGTTTGACCTTCCGGAAGGTAATATGAAAGTTCAACCTGGCTAAATATATTCTGGAAAGAGATAAAAAATAAGACTAATATTGAAACACGATTCATTAATAAATATTTTGAGTTAACTGATTTAATATTATCACTTAATCACATCATCACACTTAAATATAAGGGACTAAATGTTAAATTTGGATCAAACGATCAACATAATGAAAAAAAGATACAAAGCTTATTGTTTTCTCATTTTACTATTTTCTTGTTTAAACATCAATGCACAAAAGGTGCAATCGGGCCCGATGGTCGGCTATTCAACAATGAAAGAGGTACTCCTTTGGATCCAGACCACGGATCAGGCAGAGGTATATTTTAAATATAATGAAATAGGGAGTTCAAAAAGCTTTAAGACTGAAACTGTAGAGACTAGTGAGAAAAACGGATATATTGCTAAAATCGTGGCAAAGAATCTGGAAGAAGGCAAAGAATATGAGTATACTCCATATATAAATGGCAAAGCCTTCAAACCAGGCTACGAAATGTCTTTTCAGACCCAAACTCTATGGCAATGGAGAAAAGATCCTCCTGAATTATCATTTGCCACCGGAAGTTGTTTTTATGTAAATGAAAAAGAAGTTGACAGACCTGGTAAACCCTATGGAAGTGATTACGAGATACTAACATCGATTCACAAAGATGATCCGGATTTTATGGTCTGGATGGGTGACAACACCTATCTGAGAGAAGTTGACTGGAACAGCAAATCGGGAATATTTCACAGATATACACATACCAGGTCACTGCCTGAACTGCAACCACTCTTAGCAAACACTCATCATTACGCTGTTTGGGATGACCATGATTATGGTCCTAATGATGCTGACAGAAGTTATTGGGGAAAACACATGACAGAAGAAGCATTCAATCTTTTCTGGGGGAATTTGAATACCGGATTGATCGGTGGGGAAGGTGTTACTAATGTTTTTCCATGGCAGGATGTCGAGTTTTTTATGCTGGACAACAGATGGTTCAGATCAGCTAATGATGACGTGGATTATGAAGACAGACAGATATTTGGCGAAAAGCAACTTCTCTGGTTAAGAGAAGCATTAGTAGGAAGTCATGCTTCTTTTAAATTCATTGTTATGGGAGGTCAGGCTCTTCCTGAGAATCCCAGGTTTGAAAGATTCTCGACTTTTGAAGAGGAAAGACAAAAGTTTCTTAAAATGTTAAGAGAAATAAACGTTCCTGGCGTCATCATACTGAGCGGGGATATTCATCATACCGAAATAAATAAAATGGAAAGAGATGGGTATTATCCTCTATATGAAATAACTGTGAGTAGTCTAACTGCAGGAACTTACGCATTAAAGCCTCCTTACAATAACCAGTATCTTCTTGAAGAAACGATAGTTAACGAACACAACTATGGTTTCTTTACAGTTTCAGGCCCTCGAACTGAAAGAGTTCTGAACATTAAGATCAAAGGAGTGAATGGAGAATTGAAATGGGAAAAGGAAATTACTGCTGAAGAACTTTCTACAAAAAAATAAAGCAAAATGCCTGAGTAAAATTACTCAGGCATCCCATTTTTTCATTACTATACTTGCATTGTGGCCCCCGAACCCAAAAGTGTTACTTAGGGCATAGGTCATTTTATGACCCTGTGTTTCTTTTATAATTAATGATCCTTCAGGAAGGTTTTCATCAAGCTTGTCAAGATTAATAGTTCCAGGGATTATTTGTTCTTCTAAAGTTTTCACAAGGGCAATCCCTTCAATCGCACCAGCTGCTCCAAGCAAATGTCCGGTTATTGATTTAGTAGCAGTGACAGGTATGTCTTTGAATCTACTTCCAGTCAATGACTTCACAGCTTTTAATTCAGAAATATCACCCACAGGAGTTGAAGTAGCATGTGCATTTATATGATCAAGCTCCTCGACAGTAATACCTGACTCATCCAGCGCCTGCTGCATACTCCACACAGCTCCTGCACCATCGGGATGAGTTGCGGTCATGTGATATGCATCGGCACTCATTCCTCCACCGGTAATCTCAGCTAAAATATTAGCTCCTCTTGCCTTTGCATGATCGAACGACTCAAGTATTAATGCACCAGCACCTTCAGACATCACAAATCCATCGCGGTCACTATCAAAAGGTCTGGATGCTTTAGCAGGATCATCATTTCTCGTTGAAAGCGCTTTCAAAGCACTAAAGCCACCAAGAGCAGCATGGGTAATAGGAGCTTCTGACCCACCAGCTACCATTAAATCTGCCCTTCCTTCTTTGATATTTCTAAACGCTTCAATTATGGATGCAGTAGAAGACGCACAAGCTGAAACAGGACAGTAGTTCACCCCCATCAAACCAAATTCCATGGCTATTAATCCTGAAGCGGTATCTACAAGAATTTTAGGAATAAAGAACGGACTGTATCTTGGGACCTCTGGATTTTCAAAATATTCCTTGGTTCCCTGCTCAAAAGTGGTAATACCACCATTAGCTGAAGACCAAATTACACCTGCTCGTCTCGGGTCATCAATATCATCTTTTGTAATCCCTGCATTATTCATCGCTTCACGAGCCGCCACCAGGGCATAATGGCAATAGGGATCATATTTTCTGGCTTCTTTTCTATCAAAATGGTCAGAAACAGTGAAATTTTTCAGTTCGCCGGCAAAATTTGTTTTAAAATACTGCGGATCGAACTTAGTAATCCTGGCAGCTCCCGGTTTTCCATTTAATAATGAATCCCAGAATTCTGAAACTGATTCCCCTACAGGACTTAAAGCCCCCATTCCGGTAATTACAACACGCTGGCTCATAATAATTTTAGTTCATTAAACTTTGTTTGACGCCATTAATAATCTTTGAAAACTGATCATCTCCAAACATCCTTGCTAATAATAATCCTCCAGACATATTTGACAAGATCATTAGTGCTCTGGCATCTGGCTCTCCATTAAACTGGAAAATACCTTTGTTTTTACCTAATTCAAGAAGATCAGTCAGCCAGCCAACTGCACTGGCAATAAACTGCTTTGCATTCTCCTGCATCGTATCCGGTAGAGTGTAGAATTCAGCACCAACAGATCCGATCAGGCATATGTGTTCCTCTTGTAAATATTCAGCATAAAATTCCAAAAAATCCGAAAGCTTCTGCCATTCGTTTTTTTCTGTACCATCAACGCTGGCAATAAAAGATTTTAGCCTCTCTTTTGCCTTATTAATAATCTCATTTCCAAGGTCTTCTTTTGTCGGATAGTGATAATGCACTGCCGCTTTCTTTAAACCTAGTTCATCAGAAATGTCTTTAAAGCTAAATGAGTTAAAGCCTCTTGAACGAAGAAAATCATCTCCGAGCTCAAGGATCTTTAATTTTGTATTACTTGCTTCCTCACTCATAAAAATTTCATTAACCGCTAATACCTTTACTTTGGTTCTTCATAATGGCTGTCAGCCAAATGAACCGGATTTTCTCTTTTCTTTTTCATTCTTAGGTTTAAGACTTCTACCAAAAGAGAAAAGAAGATAGCAAAGTAAACATATCCTTTCGGAACATGCACATGAAAACTTTCAACAAATAATAAAAGACCGATCATCAACAAAAATGAAAGGGCAAGCATCTTGACAGTTGGATGTTTCTCAATAAAGTCTGAAATAGATTTTGCTGCTGCCAGCATAACTATCATAGAAATAACTATTGCTGATACCATTATTATAAAGTTAGCCTGAGTATTAGGATCATCTACTAATCCAATTGCAGTTAATATAGAATCAAAAGAGAAAACCACATCAAGTAAAATAATCTGTGTAATAGCTTTCCCCATTGACATGGCTGCCGCTGTCTTTGCATCTTCAGTTATCCCTTCCAGTTTATGATGTATCTCTGTGGTACTCTTGTATATCAAAAACAATCCTCCCAGCAATAAAATCAGATCTCTTCCAGTAAATTCAAAATGATCAATTAATTCACCTCCGAAAATTGTAAAGTCATCGATTATAAACAACGGCTTTTGAAAACCGACTAAAATACTAATCCCGAATAAAAGAATAATCCTAACCAGCAAAGCTGCACTAATGCCAATAATCCGTCCTTTTTTCTGATCTTCCGGCTTCATCTTTCCGGTTAGAATTGAAATAAATATAATATTATCAATGCCTAAAACTATCTCCATCAATGCAAGTGATAAGAAACTGATCAAAGCACCAACTGTAAATAATTCCTCCATGTGTGTAGAATTTATTAATAAAAAAACCCTTAAGCTATTTCACTTAAGGGTATATAAAATTAATTGAAATTTGCAATTACATATTGATCGCTTCAACTTTTTTTACTTCAGGCATCATTCGCTGAAGTAAATTTTCTATTCCTGCTTTCAATGTTACAGTACTTGAAGGACATCCTGAACAAGCTCCCTGTAAAATAACTTTTACAACACCATCTTTAAATGAATGAAAAGTTATTGCCCCGCCATCACCTTCTACAGCAGGTTTTATATATTCATCAAGAATCATCATGATCTTTTCATCATAAGGAGACTTTTCAACTTCCTCCTCTTCTTGAAGTGCTTCAGGTAAAAGTACTGGCTCACCACTTTCAAGATGTGTTTTTATTAATGATTTGATCTCATTCTGAATCTCCACCCATTCTTTATCTTCCGGCTTTGTGATAGTCACAAAATTTGACATGTAGAATACTCTGTCTACAAAGGGTAATTCAAAAAGTTTTTTTGCTAACGGTGCATGCTTTGCTGACTCTGCATCAGGAAAGTCTAAACTTTCACCGGCTGGTAGCAACATTATATTAGCCACGAATTTCATGGAGTTGGGATTGGGATTTGCCTCCATGTATATATTGATCACTTCTTGAGTTTGCATATTATAAATACTTATCTAATAATTCCTTTTAATGCCACTAACGAAAATATCAATCATGGGTTTTAGAATTTTCCAATGGCCCTTCGCTACTTGCCACTAATGTTGCCACTGTTGCATCACCAGTTACATTCACTACTGTCCTGAACATATCCAGGATACGATCAACCGGGAAAATAATTGCAACCCATGCAGGATTTAACCCAACAGAATTAAGTACGATGATCATCATAACCAGTCCGGCACTTGGAACAGCCGCTGATCCGATAGATGCTAACGTGGCGGTTAAAACAATAGTAAGCTGCTGCCCAAGGGTTAAATCAACCATATGCAACTGCGCCAGGAAAACTACAGCTACAGCCTGATACATACTCGTACCATCCATATTTACTGTTGCTCCAATTGGAAGCACAAAACTTGAAATCTTCTTCGGAACACCTACATTGTCTTCCACACATTCCATTGTTACAGGAAGTGTAGCCGCACTGCTTGAGGTAGAAAAAGCCAGGAATTGGGCCGGACTAATTCGCCTAAGAAAACTTCTATAGCTTAGCTTGCCTACCAGCAATGATACAACCAAAGGATACAAAAAGATCATAAACAATAACCCAAAAAGTAAGGTAAGCGAATATGATCCCAAACCTTTAAAGATTTCTAAAACCTCCGCTGGTGTGTCAGCCATTTTAGATATAACCCCTGCTAAAAGAGCAAAAACGAAGAAAGGGGCTGCTTTCATGGTCAAATCAACCATTTTAAGAATCACCTCATTAGCACCATTTACAAAGTCCACTACACCTTTTACTTTTTCATTGGGTAAAAGAGCTAACGTAATCCCAAAGAACAAGGCAAAAAAGATGACTTGTAACATACCACTGTTCGTTCCAAAAGCAGCAAAAATATTTTCGGGTACCATATCAACGAAAAATTGCAATGGCCCTTGATCAACTGTTTTATCCGCAGATTGTGCTAATTGCTCGACACGCTTTTTGTCATCATCAGATTTCTGTTCAACAGTATCACTTTCAGCACCATTTGTCACCTTCTGTAAAGAATCTATTTCCCCTTCATCCATTGCTTCGGAAACAAGATCAGCATATCTTTCATCTTCCAGGAAAGATCTGCCATCTTTCGGACGTGGCACATCCGGATTATCATTCACCCATAATTCGTATTTTATCCTGTTTTTAACTCGCTGATCTTCATCTACAAAATCACCTGGTTTTACCAGATTCACCAAAACCAGTCCCAGGCCAACAGCTATCACTGTAGTAGTCAAATAAAACCCGATAGTTTTAGCTCCTAATCTTCCAAGATTAGATATATCATTTAAACTGGAAACTCCACTGATAATGGATAATAAAACTAATGGAACTGCAATAGCCTTTAATATTCGTATAAAGATTGTACCAAAGGGATCGATCCAGTCAATAGTGAATTGATTCCATCCCAAATAACTTGAAATAAATGCCCAGACTATACCTAGTGCAAGTCCAATGATAATTTTAATATGTAAAGGGAGCTTCTTCATTTTAAAAAATTTAAGATCTTCTTAATTATATTTTTCGGGTTCTGTTTATCAATATATTATCAGCAATAACAAGAGCAGCCATCGCCTCTACAATAGGCACAGCACGTGGCAAGACACATGGATCGTGTCTCCCTTTACCACTGACAGTCGTTTCTTTTCCTTCCTGATCAATGCTTTTCTGGTCTTTCATAATGGTAGCCACCGGCTTAAACGCGACATTAAAATAAACATCTTCGCCATTGCTAATACCTCCCTGAATACCGCCAGAGTAATTTGTTTTGGTTCGGACTTTGCCTTCCTCATCAGTATAAAACTCATCATTATGTTCAGACCCAAGCATAGACACGCCATCAAACCCACTGCCATACTCAAAACCTTTAACTGCATTTATACTGAGCATAGCATGGCCAAGGTTAGCATGAAGGCGGTCGAATACTGGTTCCCCAAGTCCAACCGGCACATTTCTAATTACTCCGGTAACCACTCCTCCAATTGTATCTCTGTCCTTTCTCACTTCGTCAATCCTGTCAATCATTTTCTCAGCCATTTCTTCATCGGGACATCGAACAATCGTATGGTCTATTTTTGACAAATCAAGTTCCTGGTAGTTTTTATCCAGCTTTAAGTCTCCAACTTGTGAAACATAAGCCTTAATATCAATGCCGTACTGTTTTAATAATAACTGGGCAACGGCTCCTGCAGCAACTCTTGCAGCTGTTTCACGGGCACTACTACGACCACCACCTCGATAATCACGGACACCAAACTTTTCCTGGTAGGTATAATCTGCATGTGATGGCCTGAATTTTTCAGCTATATGACTATAATCTTTACTTCGCTGATTACTATTGGGAATGAAAAGAGAAATTGGCATTCCGGTAGTCACCCCTTCAAACACACCACTTTTGACTTCGAAAAGATCTTCCTCCCGACGTTGAGTAGTTATTTTAGACTGCCCGGGTTTTCGGCGTTGCAATTGCAGTTGAATAAAATCTTCATCAAAAGTAATACCTGCAGGACAGCCGTCAATGACTACTCCTACTCCGGCTCCATGTGACTCGCCGTAAGTTGTTATCTTAAACAACTTCCCAAAACTATTGCCCATTTTGACTGATTATGATAAAACGATCTGCAAAATAAAGACAAAAAGCTAAAAAATCGAAAAAGGCTGATGGTTATTAATGATTATATCAGGATTTGAACATAAACCAGCCTGCAAAAGCCAATAGCAAGATAGCCAGTCCATTAAAAATATATGGAATCAGATCATCCAGACCATCTCTCGACTTAAGATCATTTTCAGATTGACCAATAAGGTCATAAAAAGAATCTAATGCCTTTGAAGAAATCTCCCTGTCTACCAGGCTTTCTCCAGTCACAATTATTTTTATATCTGACTTCAAAGTGTCATATCTTTCTTTTACCGGGTCAAAATACACCCAGGAAAAGTATTCACTCATATCATACTCACCAGGTATCTGAGGGATACCAAAGTAACTATAAGATGCATTACCAATAACCGAATTTCCTCTTCTGATAATATTTCTGGATTCCTCCGGATCAAAAAGATCCAGTTTTTTATCATTGTCAGGATTTAATTTTATACCTGCAATGTTCCCTTCTCCTTCAATTGTAATATTATACTTGAAACTTTCTCCGGTATTCAATGTCTTCTTATTAATCGACTCTTCCAGCCTGAAAACTCCAACACTTACTTCATCTTTTAAAGGGTGATCAGGTAAAGGCTTAACCTTAATTGTTTTAGACTTACTTTTGTAGGTTTTTATCTCTGCCTTTCTACTGGGCCCAAAACTAAAAAAGCTTCTGTTTTTAGCAATTTTGGATTTTTGCATATCAAATTCCACGGCTGGAATCTCAATATCTTCTCCTGTAAGAGGATAAAAGGTTGCTTCAAAGAGATCATATCGATAATAAGGCTTGCCATTAATAGATACTCTGTCTTCCTGTATCTGTCTTATATCAAAGTTTTCTTCCCAGCTATTTTCAGGTTTAATTACTTTTTGAATTTCTGACAACTGCTGATCCATCTCATGCCAGCTTAACGGTGCTTTATTAGCCAGAGCTACATAAAATGAAAAACGCATATGAAATCCTTCGCCTACATATACTTCGTCTTTATCTGTTGTCACCGCCACAAAGGCATCATCTTCCAGCTCTATAAACTCAGGTTCCTGACGATTTGGAGAGCGATCACCGAAAATATCACTGAAAGGATCATAATATTGTTGTTGTTTCTTTGGCCCTACTTTAATCGTTTTCCCGGAAACTGGTATATTTTCTTCGTTAGCCTTTATGGTAAAATCAGGAACTCTGAACGTACCTTCCTTTTGGGGTAGATAGTTTTGGGTTATACTAAATGTTCGTGTAACCTGAGAATTAACAATCGTTGTGGAAGAGCTTCTTGATGTTCCACGCTTAATAAATCCCGGAATTTCCGGAAATCCACTTAGATTTCTTACCTGGCCATCCTGAACAGATACAGTAATTGTGAACATTTCATTTAATGCCACTTCACTCTTTCCAAGCTCCACTTTTATGTCCTGAGCGTTAATTCCAGGCCCAAAACATAAAAAAACAAGAACAAGTAAATACTTAAATATTTTTCCCGACGTTCTTAGCATGTATAATGATCGATCATTTTATTACTTCTCAAAGTTATCCTAAAGTTTTAAAATGATTAAAAAAATTGTAAATTATACTGATTGACTTAACAAAAATTAACCCCTAAAACGATATTTGCCCATGAAAATGCTAGAGTACGTTAAAACAATCTTATCAAAGGTAAGTTTTAACCGCGAACTATTTGAAAAGGAGTTAAAAAAAGCATTAAACATGTTATTGCCAAGAGAAATACACCAGCTAAAGAAATGGTGTTACCGTAGATTTTACACTAAATACCCTTTAGTACTTCAAAAAGTTTTTGTTAAATAAAATAGAAAAGCTACCTCAGGGTAGCTTTTTCATTTTACCTTTTTATAAATTCTATATTTCTTTTCAAACCGGTAAATTTTGTTCTTTTAACGGGCGATTTTCTAAAAACTTCATTAAATATTTCCTGAGTCATTTCGTGCCATTCCTGCTTAGTGGCATTTTGAATAAAATCATTTGGAAGGAAATCTTTTTCATGATGAGCAGTAGCAAATCTATTCCATGGACATACTTCCTGACATATATCACAACCGAAGATCCAATCATTCATTTTGCCTGAAAATTCAGCAGGAATATCATCTTTAAGCTCAATTGTGAGGTAGGATATGCACTTACTACCATCTACAAGTCCTGATTGAGGAATTGCATCAGTCGGACAGGCATCCATACATGCCGTACAGGTACCACAATAATCTTTTGTCGGGGCATCCGGGATTAACTCAAGATCAATGATCAGCTCAGCGAGAAAAAAATAACTACCCATAGACCGGTTTAATAACAAACTGTTTTTTCCAATCCAGCCTATTCCACTTTTCTCTGCCCAGGAACGTTCCATCACAGGCGCAGAATCTACAAATACACGACCATCTACCTCACCAACTTTTTTTTTCAGATCGTGAACTAGTTCCCGAAGTTTATCTTTTATTACATAATGATAATCTTTACCATAGGCATAACGAGCTATTTTATAAGTGTCTTCTCTCTGATGCTTTTCTTCAGGCGGGCAATAATTATAAATAAGACTAACGACACTTTTGGCTCCAGGCACTAATAAAGTTGGGTCGAGACGTTTATCAAAATGATTTTCAAGATAAGACATTTTACCCTGATAGCCCCTTTTAAGCCATTCTTCAAGCCGGCCAGCTTCAGATTCCAGAAACTCCGCTTTGGATATGCCACAAAATGAAAAGCCATAATCCGAAGCAAGCTTTTTAAGTATTTCAGTATTTTTTACAGCTTTAATACTACTCATCTGTATCGAATAAACTTCCTAGTCTACCCGGCATGTTGATATTGAGATGCTTATATGCAAGTGGAGTTGCTTGTCTACCCCTTGCGGTTCTTTTGATATATCCTTCCTGGATCAGGAAGGGTTCATATACTTCCTCAATAGTTTCACCGTCTTCACCACAAGCTGTTGCGATCGTAGTAATTCCGACCGGGCCACCGTTAAACTTCTCGATAATGGTTAGAAGTATCCGGTTATCCATCAAGTCGAGACCATTTTTATCAACTTCCAAAGCATTAAGAGCCATTTCTGCAATCCCTTTGGTGATCGTTCCATCTCCTTTCACTTGGGCGAAATCCCTGGTTCTTCGTAGAAGATTATTTGCGATCCTGGGTGTACCCCTGCTCCGTCCCGCAATTTCTCCCGCTGCATTGTCTTCGATCGGTGTAGAAAGTATTCCGGCAGATCGCTGAACTATAGTTTTCAACATGTCAGCATCGTAATACTCTAATCTTGCATTGATACCAAATCTCGCCCGCAGTGGGGAAGTCAGTAAACCTGACCTGGTAGTTGCTCCGATTAAAGTAAAAGGATTAAGGCTAATCTGTACGGTTCGTGCAGAAGGGCCACTATCCAACATGATATCTATTTTATAATCCTCCATAGCTGAGTACAAATATTCTTCAACTATTGGATTCAACCTGTGAATCTCATCGATGAACAAAACATCATTTGGCTCCAGGTTGGTTAATAATCCCGCAAGATCACTTGGTTTATCTAAAACAGGACCCGAACTGATCTTTATATTTGCTCCAAGTTCATTGGAGATAATATGCGACAGGGTAGTTTTTCCCAGGCCGGGAGGGCCGTGAAGTAAAACGTGATCCAGTGCTTCTTCTCTCTTCCTTGCAGCCTCAACAAAAATCTTGATGTTTTCAACTACTTTCCGTTGCCCGGTAAAGTCTTCAAAAGATAAAGGTCGTAATGCCTTTTCGATCTCTTTATCTCCGGGACTTAAAAAATTCTTATCTGGCTGTAAATATTCCTCTCTCATTCCTAACAGGATTCTCTATTATACAAAAGTAAGCAACTAAGCAGGATTTTCATAAATTGACTTGTAAATTGCAACATAATTGCAAAAAGAAAATGATCAACAACCGAATTAAAAACGCGATATATACTGTTGTATTGCTTGTAGCTATTTTTGTTGTCTATCAGTGCCGTAACCAGGAAAAGACAGACAACGAAACTAATTTAGTAGCTGTTACTGGCAAAACCATGGGTACTTATTATAATATAAAGTACCTTGATAGTCTTGAAAGGAACTTTAAACCAATAATAGACTCTACCCTGGAAATTTTTAATGAAAGTTTATCAACTTATATCCAGGACTCAGAGATCAGCGTATTCAACAGGCAGGACTCACTGGCTTTTGATCTTCCTTATTTTTATCCTGTATTAAAAAGATCCGAAATTATTTACCGGAAAACAAACGGAGCTTTTGATCCAACTGTAATGCCACTGGTAAGACTTTGGGGCTTTGGACCTGATGAAATGGCAAATGTAGATAGTACTGATATCGAAAACGCTCTTGACCAAGTAGGCTTCAACATGATTCAATTCACTGAAAATTACGTAGTTAAGGAGAAAGAAGGAGTTGAATTAGATTTTAGTGCCATTGCCAAAGGATATGGTGTTGATGTAATTAGTGAACTACTAATTAATGAAGGAGTAGATAATTTCCTTGTTGAAATTGGCGGTGAAGTCCGATGCAAAGGAGTTAATCACGAAGGGCAACCCTGGGCCGTTGGAATTGACAGACCAATGGAAAATGCTGAACAGGGAAAAAACATGAGTGCGATTGTTAACCTGAAAAATCAGGCATTAGCCACATCAGGAAACTATAGAAACTTTTATGTTAAGGATGGAATAAAATATGCTCACACGATCAGTCCTATTACTGGCTACCCGGTTTTTCATCAATTATTAAGTGCTTCAGTAATAGCTGAAGAGTGCATGACAGCTGATGCTTATGCTACAGCTTTTATGGTTTCAGGATTAGAAAAAAGTAAAGAAATTGCTGAAAAAGAAAATCTCCAGGTTATTTTAATTTACAATGATCAGGAAGGAAAATATAAAACATATGTCAGTCCTTCACTGGAAGAAAACATCAAACTAATAGAGTAATTCATGGGAAATAATAAAGAATGGTTTGATGAGTGGTTTGACTCTCCTTATTACCACATTCTATATAAACACAGAGACCACGAAGAAGCCCGGTTTTTTATTGATAACCTGGCAAGGGTTCTGAATTTTAACAACGGCGAAAAGATATGCGACCTTGCCTGTGGTAAAGGAAGGCATTCAATTTACCTGAATAGCCTGGGCATGGATGTAACAGGGCTTGATCTTTCTGCTGAAAATATTGCTAAGGCTAATAAATTCGCAAACGACACCCTCAAATTCAGACAACACGACATGCGTGAAAATTTTGCTGATGAGGAGTTTGATTATGTTGTCAATATGTTTACCAGCTTTGGGTACTTTAAATCAGAAGACGAAGACCAGGCTGTGATCGATGCTGTATATAAAGCATTAAAACCAGGAGGGAAATTTGTTTTAGATTTCCTGAATCCTTATACCATTATTAACAGCCTTACTCCGCAAGAGCATAAAAACCTTGAAGGTGTTGACTTTCACATCACTAAGGAATTTGATGAGCAAAGTTGTACTATCATTAAAGAAATCAAAATCGAAGATGATGGTGATATTCATGAATATGAAGAAAGAGTTAAAGCGATAAGAAGAATTGAATTTCTGGATCACTTCAGAAAGGCTAATTTCAAAGTGAAAGAAATATGGGGAGATCATGATCTTTCTCCTTATGAAGCAACATCCAGTGAAAGAATGATCTTTTTATTAGAGAAATAAAGTAATGATTTTAAACGCCATCATTTTAATACTTTTTACGGTAGGTGCCGGTTTGACTGCCTTTTATTTTGGTAATAAAAAACTGACATTTTATAAACCAGCCCTGACTTTTGGAGGTGCATATCTTTTCTCCATTACCATAACCCATATTCTACCCCAGGTTTATTACATAAATAATAGTGCCTCACTGACATTAGGCATATTTATATTAGGAGGATTTTTTCTTCAGTTATTATTAGAAAACTTATCCCACGGGATAGAGCATGGGCACCGTCATGCTTTTGATATAGAAAGCAAACCATTTCATCCCACAGCCATTAGTTTAATGATAGGGTTGTGTATTCATTCTATTTTGGAAGGAACATTGATCGGACATCCGTATACAATCCAGCATCATCATAACCATGGAGATGGAAGCGTCCTGATTGGAATTTTACTGCACAAAATGCCCGCTGCTTTTGCATTAACGCTTGTGCTTTGGGAAAGTGTTAAGAGTAAAAAAACTGCAGTGATCTACCTTGCTATCTTTTCAATAATGTCTCCGTTGGGTATGATTTCAGAATACTGGTTGGGTATGAATAACTTGGTCACACCTGAAAGCATGAGCTATGTATATGCATTAGTAAGTGGTAGCTTTTTACAAATATCCACTACGATATTTTATGAGACTTCGCCGGAACATAAGATCAATCCAACCCGGTTTATAGTAGCTTTAGCTGGAGCAACATTAGCCATATTGACGGAATTCATATTCTAAATGCTAGAAAAATATAATAGGTCTGAAATTAAAAAAAGCCATTTCGTTTGAAATGGCTTTTCTATTTAAAGATGTTAATCTGCTAAATTAACCGCTGCAAGACTCGCAATTTTCCGGATCGTCCAGAGAACAAGCCATGTCATTACGTTTTTGTAGTGCTTCAGCTTCTCTTTCTTCCAATGATTTAGCTGTTGGTCCCTCTTCCTGAGCCTTCGATTTCTCAACAGTAAACTGGATAGCTGAAGTTGCAGCTTTAGATCTTAAGTAGTACATACCTGTTTTAAGACCTTTCTTCCATGCATGGAAGTGCATTGAAGTCATTTTACCAAAGTTAGGATTATCCATATGGATATTTAAACTCTGACTCTGGCAGATGTATGGTCCACGATCCGCAGCCATTTCAAGGATCTGCTTCTGAGAGATTTCCCAGACAGTCTTATAAAGATCTTTAATTCGCTGAGGAATTTCAGGCATATTTTGAATAGAACCATTTGCTTCAATCAGTCTATTCTTCATTTTATCATTCCAGATACCCAACTCGATCAGGTCTCTCATCAGGTGTTTATTAACAACAATAAATTCACCTGAAAGAGTACGACGAGTATAAATATTAGAGGTATATGGCTCGAAACACTCATTGTTTCCTAGTATTTGAGAAGTACTGGCAGTTGGCATCGGAGCCACTAATAATGAGTTACGAACACCATTCTTTTTAACTCTTCTCTTAAGGTCCGTCCAATCCCATCTTCCTGATTTTGGATTAACGCCCCACATATCAAACTGGAAAATACCTTTTGAAACCGGTGATCCTTCGTATGTCTGATATGTACCTTCTTCGATAGCCATCTCCATAGAAGATTCCATGGCAGCATAATAAATTGTTTCGAAGATATCTTCATTAAGGCTTTTAGCTTCTTCAGAATCAAATGGATAACGCAATAACATAAAGGTATCAGCCAGACCCTGAACCCCCAGACCAATTGGTCTGTGTCGCATATTTGAGTTTTTAGCCTCTTCAACAGGGTAGTAGTTTCTATCAATAACCTTGTTAAGGTTTTTAGTTACTACCTTGGTGATTTCATAAAGCTTCTGATGATCAAATTTACCATCAGTAACAAATTTAGGAAGGGATAGAGAAGCCAGGTTACATACAGCAACTTCATCAGGTGCTGTATACTCGATGATCTCAGTACATAAGTTACTTGACTTAATTGTACCAAGATTTTTCTGGTTTGATTTTTTATTTGCAGCATCCTTGTAAAGCATGTAAGGAGTTCCTGTTTCAATCTGAGACTCAAGAATCTCAAACCAAAGTTCCTGTGCTTTTACAGTCTTTCTGCCTTTACCTTCTTTTTCATATTTAGCATAAAGCTTGGCAAATTCATCACCATATGCCTCGTGCAGTCCCGGAGCTTCATCAGGGCTGAAAAGAGTCCAGCTCCCATTCTCTTCCACACGCTGCATGAATAAATCGGGAATCCATAGCGCATAAAAAAGATCTCGGGCTCTGAGTTCTTCTTTACCATGATTTTTCTTTAGATCAAGGAAAGAGAAAATATCAGCATGCCATGGCTCTAGGTAGATGGCAAAACTACCTTTACGTTTTCCACCACCTTGGTCTACATATCTGGCAGTCATATCAAAGTTTCTTAACATCGGAACGATACCGTTTGAAACTCCATTTGTTCCTTTAATATAAGCACCGGTTGCACGAACATTATGGATGCTTAGACCGATACCACCTGCAGATTGCGATATTTTAGCACATTGCTTAAGGGTATCGTAAATACCGTCAATGCTGTCATCTTTCATGGTTAATAAAAAGCAGCTTGACATTTGTGGCTTAGGAGTAGCCGCATTAAATAATGTCGGAGTTGCATGGGTAAACCATTTTTCAGATAACAGATTATATGTTTCAATTACTGAATCCAGATCATCCATATGGATTCCAACAGCAACACGCATCAACATATGCTGTGGACGCTCCACAATTTGACCATCTAGCTTGAGTAAGTATGATTTTTCTAAAGTCTTGAACCCAAAATAATCATAATTGAAGTCCCTGTCATAAATGATAGCTGAATCTAACAGGGCTGCATTTTTCCTGATTACTTCATACGCTTCTTTTGAAATCAATGGAGCATGATCTCCAGTATTTTTATCTTCATATGTATACAAGCGTTTCATTGTATTTGAAAATGATTTGCTTGTAACCTTATGAAGGTTTGAAATAGCTATTCTGGCAGCCAGAATCGCAAAATCAGGATGTTTAACAGTTAAACTTGCAGCTGTTTCAGCAGCCAGGTTGTCCAATTGGACAGTGGTAACACCATCATAGATACCAGAAATTACTTTTTTAGCAATGTCAACCGGCTCTATGTAGTTACGGTCCAATCCGTAACATAAACGTTCGATACGCGCAGTAACTTTATCAAATTTTACTGATTCACGCCTTCCGTCTCTTTTAACTACATACATTTGGGCTCAGGTTTTAATTTTTTAGCAGATAAATTAATCTTTATCAAGATATAAACTTAAAATAAATTTTATAAGATTTTTTTAAAAATCTTCATCAAGACTGAAGCGAGGTTTGTCTCCTCCTGACTTGTCTTGCATTACGCCAGCTTTTTGATAATCACCAACTCTTTTTTCAAAGAAGTTTGTCTTACCCTGAAGAGATATCATCTCCATGAAATCAAAAGGATTTGTTGCATTATAAACTTTTTCGCATTCAAGCTCACTCAATAATCTGTCAGCTACAAATTCAATGTATTGACACATCAAGTCAGCATTCATTCCGATTAGTTTAACTGGTAATGCATCAGTAACAAATTCCTTTTCGATTTCTACTGCATCAGTAATGATCTCTCTTATTTTATCTTTGGATAATTTGTTCTTAACGTGATTGTTATAAATGAGACAAGCAAAATCACAGTGCAGACCTTCGTCTCTGGATATCAACTCATTAGAGAAACTCAACCCTGGCATAAGACCTCTTTTCTTCAACCAGAAGATCGAACAGAAACTTCCGCTGAAGAAAATACCTTCAACTGCAGCAAATGCTACCAATCTCTCTTGAAAGCTTCCGTTATCAATCCATCTCAACGCCCAGTCAGCTTTCTTTTTAACACAATCCATCGTCTCGATTGCGTTGAATAAATAATCTTTTTCTTTACCATCTTTTACATAAGTATCGATCAATAAAGAATATGTTTCCGAGTGAATATTTTCTATTGCAATCTGAAAACCGTAAAAGAATTTGGCTTCAGTATATTGTACTTCTGCAACAAAGTGCTCAGCAAGATTTTCATTTACTATACCATCACTGGCTGCGAAAAACGCAAGTACGTGTTTAATGAAATGTCTTTCGCCGTCATTCAGGTTTTCCCAGTCTTTCAAATCCTGGCTCAGATCAATCTCTTCTGCAGTCCAAAAACTTGCTTCAGCTTTCTTATAAAATTCCCAAATATCATTGTGTTGAATTGGAAACAACACAAATCGGTCTGGATTGTCTTGTAAGATTGGCTCGTCAACGTTTTTATTTACTTCACTCATAATAATTAGTCAGGTTTTTTAGATACAAACAGTCTTAACACGCAACTGTTGTGCGATTCTTATACTTATCTAAATAAAATCAATATCGTAGTGATTTTGATGGCTGTCGAATAATCTCTCAGGGTGTAAACCTCCCTCGCGTTTTTCCCTGTAGCCACCATCTGATACTGTTACAAAATTGTAAAATGAATACATAAAATCAAAGTAAGATTTCAACAAAAAAATATTCGATTAATGGTCTTGATTTTATAATTTTTTTTTAATATCATCTATGTTTAACTGATTGATTTTCAATTGATTAATGTTATTTATCTATTTTCAATGCTTGTGTCCTTTTCTGTCATTTAATGGCTGTTTTTCGAGTTTGATTTATTAAGAATTCTTAAATAAAAAAGTCTTTATTGATGTTTTCAAAACTGAACAATTTTGACTCAATTTTTTTTTATTCTTTTGCTGAAAAAAATTTTTTTTGATCAATTTTCAGAAAAAATTCCGTTCTTTTTCAGGGTATTTTTGTCTCTTTTACTCAAAATTATCTCTCTGATTATCCGAAATAGAGAAATCCAACCCTTTTGAAAACTTTACAAACCAACGACTCTCTTAAATTAGCATTTATATTAAGAAAACCCAATAAAAGAAACGATAAAAAGTCAAGTATGTTGTCAAAAATAAATAAGATTTGATTTTTAATATTCCAGAAATACCTTATGAATTATTATACCTTAATATATAGAGCAGGAATATTTTTGATAGTAAAATTTCAAACTCCAACTAACTAATTATCATAAAGTTTAAGCATTTCTTTGTTTTATTTTATTAGTTGACTATTTTTGCAGACCATTTAAAAATGTAAAGTTTTTATCATGTACGCAATTGTAGAAATAGCCGGAAAGCAGTTCAAAGTAACGCAAGACCAGTCTATTTACGCTCCAAAGATGGAGGGTGAGGCAGGCGCTTCCGTAGAGTTTGACAAAGTATTGTTGACTGACGACAATGGCACCGTAAGTATCGGAGAGCCAACAGTAAAAGGTGTAAAAGTTAGCGGTAAAATCGTTGAGCACGTGAAAGGCGATAAAATTATCGTATTTCACAAGAAAAGAAGAAAAGGTTACCGTAAGAAAAACGGACACCGCCAGCAGTTCACTAAAGTATTAATTGAAAAAATAGCTTAAACGAATTAAACTATGGCACATAAGAAAGGAGCCGGTAGTAGTAAAAACGGTAGAGAGTCGGAAAGTAAACGACTAGGCGTAAAAATATACGGTGGCCAAAACGCTATCGCAGGAAACATCATCGTTCGTCAGCGTGGTACTAAGCACCACCCGGGTGAAAATGTAGGTATGGGTAAAGACCACACCTTATTCGCTCTTACTGACGGAACTGTTGAGTTCAAGAAAAGTCGAAACAGATCTATCGTTTCTGTTACTAATGGAACGGCAGAAGCTTAAGAAAGCTACGAAAAAAACAAAAGCTCTTCTCTAAATAGGGAAGAGCTTTTTTTATGACTAATTTTAATAAAAATAAAAACCCGGAGATTTCTATCCCCGGGCATTTCTTAATTCAAATTTTGTTTATTACTTCTCAAATACTTATTCAAGTAATCTACATACTGCTGATATAATAGCACGTAGCTTGGGCCACTATAAGCAACTCCATGCGCTCCCGGAGGATAAATTCTCAGGTCAGCATCTTTGCCATTGTCTATTAGCTTCTTTACTAGCTGGAAAGTGTTTTGAACATGTACGTTCTCATCCATTGTACTGTGTGCGATAAACATATGGCCATCAAGGTTGCCTGCATAAGATTGCGGACTCGCATTAAACCATTTCTCATCATTGCCATCGATTAATCCCATATATCGTTCAGCGTAAATGCTATCATATAGTCTCCAATCTGTAACTGGAGCACCAACCAATGATACCTTGAAAATTCCTGGATGTCTTAGCATAGTCATTGATGACATATACCCTCCATAACTGTGCCCTCTGATTGCCATATTCTCACCATCTATCCAATCATGGATTTCGGAGAGATATTTTACTGTAGACACAAAGTCTTTACTTTCATAATTCCCCAGGTCTTCATAAACGATTTTTTCAAAGGCTGAACCATAACCCCCACTTCCTCGGTTGTTCACACTTACTATTACATATCCTTCCTGGGCAAGATATTGTTCCCAGCCATTAGTGGCAAAATCATTATAAACAGATTGTGCTCCAGGACCTCCATATATATTTAATACTAACGGATATTGTTTTGTCTCATCAAAATCTACTGGCTTGATAATATATCCATCCAGTTTGGTTCCATCATCAGAGGTAAATGAAAAGAGCTCTTTTTGAGAATAAACATGCTCCTTTACATATTCTTTAACTGATTCATTGTCTACAAAATGCTTGACCGTGTTATTCTTCTTAACATCTTTTAAAATCACCTGTCTCGGTGTATTGACATTACTGTAATAATCAAGATACATCTCTGAAGAAGGAGAAAAGTCTATTTTATGTCGACCTGGCTCGCTCGTCATTTTCGTTTTCTTCTTTCCATTGAACTTTATGCTATATAAATGCCTTTCCAATGGAGACTCCTCTGTTGAACTATAATAGATCGTTTTTGATTTAGGGTTTACCTCGTGTACAAAAACAACTTCCCAGTTACCATCAGTTACCTGGTTGATCAATTCACCGTTGTAATCATACCGATAAATATGACTGTATCCATCTCTGTCTGATATCCAGAAAAACTCTTCTGTATCTTCAGGGAAAAAGAATAAATGATCTATACCAGCAAAAAAGTCAAAAACATCAATCCAGGCATCTGACTTTTCTTCAAAAACCACCTTTGAATCACCAGACTTTATATCCGACATAAACAGTTTCAAATGGTTTTGCTTTCTGTTCATATGAACTATTGCAAGTTTGGAATCGTCAGCTGTCCAGTAAATTCTTGGAATGTAATCATCATTCATCGGGATCTTCATCCATTCTTTGGATCCTGAAGAAATGTCAATTACACCAATCCTTACTTTCGGATTAGTATCACCAACTTTTGGATATCTGATCTTTACGTAATCATTATGACCAACATTTTGATAATCAGTCATTCTGAATACCGGCACTTCTCTTTCATCTGACTGCCAGAAAGCTATATTTTTACTATCCGGAGACCATGACCATGCCTGTGCAAGACCAAATTCTTCTTCATATGCCCAGCCAAAACGACCATTGTAAAACTGATCTTCTGCATCATTAGTTAACTGAGTTTCTTTCTCTGCACTAAGGTCGTATACAAATAAATTCCCACCTCTTTCATACCCGACTTTTGAACCATCCGGAGATAATTCAGCAGTTTGAGCATCTTTAGCTACTAACTTGAAACTCTCCTCTTCCAGACTATACAGGAAATAATCAGATATTCCTGACCTTCTCCAAACCGGCCTGAAATTGGTTTTAAAAAGAATAAATTTAGAATCCTTTGACCACTGAAATGAGTTATAAGTAAACTCTGTGGCAGTGTTTGGAAATGTCTTACCTGATGGATCGAATATGACACTTTCACTTCCTGTAGAAGGATCATATTGCTTAATAATATTTCCATCCATAAAAGAGAACTGCTCTCCTTCATTGATCCAATTGACACTCGCCGGTCCAGATTGACCAGATAGTTTTCCGGCATTGTATAAAGCATCTCTCAGGTCACTATATCTCTCTTGAGCGTTTAAAGCGATAAAAGAGATAAAAAACAATACAGCTATAAAACGTTGCTTCATGAATTTATCTTGGTTTATTGTTGTTTACTAGTTAAAATAATTCACCCAAAAATGACCCCAGAAGGCCAGGTTCAAGTATCAAGGTAAATATTATACCAAAAACCGCACCATAAAAATGCGCATCGTGATTGATCTGATCCTTTGCATTCCTTGTCTGGTACCATGAATAAAGTAAAAAGAGTCCTCCGAAAACTATTCCGGGAACAGGAATAAAAAACACATATATATTATTCATCGGATCAAATAAAATACTTGAAAAAATCACTGCAGCTACTGCTCCGGAAGCACCCAGGCTGTTATATCCCGGATTCTCTTTGTGCTTAAGAAATGTTGGAATTTCAGATACTATTATCGCAACCAGATAAAGTCCCAGGAATACATATGGGGCTGAATCACCAACAAGCATCCTAAAATAATATTGCTCCAGATTTCTACCGAAAAAATAAAGAGTGAACATATTAAAGCCCAGATGCACATAATCAGAATGAATAAATCCAGACATCAGAAACCTGTCATACTGGTTGTTTCTTTTAACCTGATATGGATTCATCATCCATCGATGATATTTATCCGGATTATTCCAGGCATAAAAACTGATTATTACCGTAATGGCAATTATTATTATTGTAAGACTCATAATTAACTTTCTCTTTGAATCAGTGCGTTCGCCAGCAACCTGATTTTATCCTTTTTACTTTCAGCAACAGGGAAGTGATCAAGGTTATTGAATGCTTTATTGAAATAATCATTCATTCTCTCTTCGATGGCTTCTTTAATACCTAACCTGTTGTATAATTCAGTTACCGCTTTTACTTTTTCTTCATTGTCAAAATCTTTGGCTTTAAGCCAATCTTCAAGTTCTTTCTTATTATCACCTTCTGCTCTTCTTATCGCTTCTATAAGGAGCATGGTTTTCTTGTTGGCAATAATGTCTCCACCCACCTGTTTACCAAATTTTTTCTGATCGGCATATACATCCATCAGATCATCCTGAAGCTGAAAACCAATACCAAGGTTTATACCAAAATCTCTTATTTGGCGACAAACCACCTCTGTAGCCCCGGCAATTTCTGCTCCTACTTCCAGTGCGAAGCCTAAAAGAACTGAGGTCTTTTTCCTAATCATCTCCAGGTATTCGGACTCAGTAACATGATCGCTGGTTTCGAAATTCATATCTTCTTGTTGTCCTTCGCAAACTTCTGCTGCACAAACATTGAATTTGCCCAGGATGGATTTTAGCTTTTGAGGGTCGACATCAAGCTCAAGAAAATGATCGTATACTTTCACTAGCATTACATCTCCGGACAGGATACCGACATTTTCGTTCCATTTATTATGAACTGTCGGTTTTCCTCGTCGCAATGGTGCTTCATCCATAATATCATCATGAACAAGGGTGAAATTATGAAAAAGCTCCACAGCAACTGCTGCAGGCATGGCCTTTTCAATATCGTCGGAAAAAAGCTTATAACCCAAAAGAGTAAGCAATGGTCTCATTCGCTTACCCCCTAGATTCATTATATATTTTATCGGATCATACAGTTCTACCGGTTGATGTGGTAGGGACATGTCATCGATGTGCTTGTTTAGCTCTTCAATGAGCGGATCGAATTTTTCAATCATTATTCACTAATTCGAGATCTATGTTTCGTTTATCTAAATCTGTTCTTACTACCTTAACTTGCATTTTATCTCCAAGGGTAATAATTCGTTTATTTTTCTGACCTATAAGGCGCATATTTTTCTCGTCAAACTCATAGTAGTCATCTTCCAGGTCTGAGACACGAATCATCCCTTCACAGGCTGTATCTATAATTTCTATATATACACCCCAATCGGTAACTCCTGATACGATTCCTTCGAAATCTTCACCAATGTGGTCTGACATATACTCAACCTGCTTATATTTTATACTCGCCCGTTCGGCTTCGGTAGCTCTTCGCTCCATTTCAGAACTATGTCTACACCTGTTTTCATAGAGTCCCTTTTCAGCTGACTCATTATCATCCAGATATCGTTGTAATAATCTATGCACCATCACATCCGGATAACGTCTGATAGGTGATGTAAAGTGAGTATAATGGTCAAAAGCCAAACCAAAATGACCTTTTGGCTCCGTGGTATAGATAGCTTTAGCCATCGTTCGGATAGCAAGTGACTCTAAAATATTCTGCTCAGGCTTCCCTTCAATATCATCCATCAGGCTATTCATGGCCTTGGCAATATTGTCCGAATTGAGATTTAATTTATGACCAAATCGACCAGCAAATTTACTGAATGTTTCGAGTCTGTCCGGATCAGGATTATCATGCGTACGATAGACGAATGTCAGTTTATCATTCCCTTTTTTCTTATGATAAACTTTTTCAGCCACTGATTTATTGGCAAGCAGCATGAATTCCTCAATCATCTTGTGAGCATCTTTTCTCACCTTTGGAATAACACCAAGTGGCTTTCCTTCCTCATCGAGCTTGAATTTCACTTCAACTGTTTCAAAGTTGATTGCACCTTTATTGTATCTTTTTTGTTTTAGTTCCTTGGCTATATTATTTAGAGTCCGTACTTCATGAGCAAACTCACCTTCTTTTCCTTCGATCAGTTCCTGTGCATCTTCATATGCAAACCTCTTGTCTGAATGAATTATTCCTCTACCAAACCATTTTTCCTTTACATCTCCTTCGGCATTCATCTTGAATGTTGCTGAAAATGTAAGCCTGTCTTCGTTTGGTCTTAATGAACATAGATCGTTTGAAAGCCTTTCCGGTAACATTGGAATAGTTCTATCCACAAGATACACTGATGTTGCCCTGGAAAATGCTTCCTTATCAAGAATGCTATCAGGTGTCACATAGTGTGAAACATCAGCTATATGAACTCCTATTTCGTACATCCCATCTCCAAGATCAATAAAGCTTAAGGCATCATCAAAATCTTTAGCGTCAGCAGGGTCGATGGTAAATGTTGTTGTATCTCTAAAATCTCTTCGCTTAGCTATTTCATCCTTAGTAATTTCACCAGGGATCTTATCTGCTGCTTCGACAATCTTATCTTCAAATTCAAATGGCAAACCGAACTCAGCCATGATACTATGCATTTCTGCAGTATTATCTCCGGCTTTACCAAGTATATTAACTACTTCTCCGATTGGGCTTTTTTCATCTTCAGGCCAGCTTATTATCCTGACAATAACTTTATCATTATTCTGAGCTCCTTTGAGTTTACCTTTATGCACAAAAATATCAGTGTGCATCCTTTTATTATCAGGTATAACAAATGCAAAGCGATCGCCCATATCAAGTCTGCCGACGAACTCCATTCGAGACCGTTTAATAATCTGAACTACTCGTCCCTCAGGATTTCGCCCGTCAACTCCTTCTTTAAAAACCTGGACTTCTACTTCGTCTCCATCAAGTGCCTGCCCCATATCTCTGGAAGATACCTTGATATCATCCTCTTCGCCTTCTACTACAATAAAACCAAATCTTGGATTTACAAAGTCAACCTTTCCAGTTAATAATTCCCCTTCAAATATAGAAGTGTAATACCCTTTACCGGTTTCCCTGATTTTTTCATCGAGCTCTAAGTCCACAAGGGCGTGAACAACCATTGCTCTGGCTTTCTTATTATCTGCTCCTGTTTTTCGGGCTATTTGTTTTTCGGTAAATGCCTTACCGGAATTGCTATTTAATAATTGGAGTATCTTATTTTTATAAAATTCAATATTATCCTTTGTGCGCTTTTTCTTTGAACGCTTATTACTTTTTCCTTTTCTTTTTCTACTCATGTTGTGAATATTTTTTTCACATTAATAACCGTATGTGTCGGTTTTTGCTTTTCGCTGGAGAGTACGCCTTCGTATATCTTCGATATTACCATGTGGGATAGCATTCATTAATTTGATGGTATAATCAGATTTTGGCGCATCATATATACTTTCTGAAAATCCTGACTCAACTATCTTGCCATCATTCATAACCATGATGCGATCTGCCATAAATTTTACTACCGACAGATCGTGTGAGATAAAGATATAAGTAAAGTCGTGATTTTCCTTAAGTCTGTTGAGAAGATTCAGTACCTGGGCCTGAACAGACACATCAAGTGCTGAAACCGACTCGTCGCAAATTATGAACTTAGGGTCTACAGCTAAAGCCCGGGCAATCACAATTCGCTGCCTCTGACCTCCGCTGAACTCATGGGGATATCTGGTATAGAAATTTGGAGAAAGCCCTACCTCTTCAAGAAGATTTTCCGCTATACTTCTTCTTTCTTTATCAGAGGAACCAATCTTATGAAATCGCATCGGTTCTACAATCGCATCTCCAATGGTTTGTCTTGGGTTTAATGACGAGTAAGGGTCCTGAAAGATAATCTGCATATCTTTTCGTAGCTGCATCATTTCTTTCTTATTATAATCCAGTATGTTCTTGCCAAAGAAAAGAACCTCTCCTTCTGTTGGTTCGATAAGCCTCATCATGCTTCGCCCCAGGGTTGTTTTGCCACATCCTGACTCTCCTACAAGACCTAGCGTTTCTCCTTCGAAAACCTTAAAGCTTACATCGTCGACTGCTTTAATAACTTCTTTACTCTTTTTAAAGATTCCTTCTCTTACTGGAAAATAAGTTTTTAAATTCTTAACCTCTATTATGGGTTGATCCTTCAGCATTTTTAATTGCTTCTCCTGGATCTCATCTTCTGTTACCAGGTTACTCAGAACTGCAAATGCCGCAGATTTATATTTTGAATCTTTCTTTTCAACAATTTCACCTTCCGGGTTCACTTCCATAAAGTCAGAAACTGTTGGCAACTCTCTCAGTTTCACATCAAGTCTTGGTCGACATGCAAGTAATCCTTTTGTATAGGGGTGCTGAGGATTATTAAAAATGTTAAAAATAGGCCCTTGTTCTACGATCTTTCCCTGATACATTACAACCACCTTATCTGCGATATCAGCGATAACACCTAAATCGTGAGTAATGAAGATGGTTGCCATATCATTATCCTCGCTCAATTCTTTCATGAGGTCTACTATACTTTTCTGAACTGTTACGTCCAGAGCGGTTGTAGGCTCGTCGGCGATTAGAACTCTCGGATCACAAGACATTGCCATAGCGATCATCACCCGTTGTTTCTGGCCTCCGGATATCTGGTGCGGATATGTATCAAATATTTTTTCAGGACGCGGTAGTTTTACTTTCTTAAATAAATCTATTGTTCTGACCTTAGCTTCTTTTCTACTTACATTTCTGTGGAGCATTATAGCTTCCATTACCTGATCGCCGCAAGTGTATACCGGGTTTAATGAACTCATTGGTTCCTGAAAGATCATAGCAATATCTTCACCCCTGATCTTTCTCATTGTTTTTTCATCGACTTTGGTTACGTCAACTGGCCCAAGGCCTGGACTATTTAATATAATATCACCACCTTCTATCGATGCTTGTGGTTTAGGCAACAGCCCCATCATAGTAAGGGCAGTTACTGACTTTCCAGACCCACTTTCTCCAACTATCCCTATTGTTTCACCCTTATGAATCGTAAAACTGATATCATCCACTGCTTTCACTACTCCTCTTTTGCTAGTGAAATGGGTTTTAAGATTTTTTACATCAAGAATTACATTTTCCTTCATCGCCATCGCTCAAATATTAAAAAGTGGTTGGAATATATTAGCTCCACCTATTTTATACAGGAGCCTAAAATACTAAATCCGCATGAGTTATAAAACGGATCAAACGTATTGTGTTGTACTGATGTCAGTCTTACCGATTAATTTCAGATAAATATGCATCATAACCTCCACATCTTGCATGCAATAGGTAGATATAGCATCAAGATTATTATCAGTGTAATAAGCAGAATGAATCTTACTCCCGTCTAAATTGCTCTTACTGGTTGGGATATCAAATATTGCAGCTAATGCCTCTAGCGAAGTAAAATTTTTTCGATCGCCAAACTTCCAGTAATCCATTGTATCAAGATGTTGCACCTCCCAGGGCTTTTTTCCCGCAAGGTTTAATACATACGGAATCTCCACTTGATTAATTACCATTCGTCTACACAAATAGGGGAAATCAAACTCCTTTCCATTGTGGGCACACAAATAAAGTTTGTCCTGATTAAACTTTTCTCTTACAAGGTTGGAAAACTGGTGTAATAGTTCCTTTTCATCATCATTGTTCAAATGGGTAATTCGCATTTGCCATTCATCATCAATCTTTCTGATCACTCCTAACCCGATGCAAATGACTTTCCCGAACTCAGCATAAATGGCTGCTTTCCTACTCCATAATTCTTCAGGAGTATAAGCTTCAGAATCACGCAAAGTTTCAGCCTTCCTGATCCATATTTTTTGCATTCGCTCCGAAAGCAAATTAAAATCAGGTTCTATTGCTGCTGTTTCTATGTCTAAAAATAAAATATGGTTAAGAGGTGGTTGAAATATTTCCATTTATAATTTACTGATGACCACTTCTTCTCCGATCTCTTCTATATATTCAGTATCATCTTTGTTAATAGAGCCGGATTTAAATGTGATTACACCGTCATAAAGTTGATTTTCTTTAAAATAAGTTATTTTAAATTCATTATCCAACTTAAAAACCTCTTCAACCATCGATTCGAAAGCAACAGCTTTACCAGGACCAACACTATCAATAATGTGTCTTAAAACTGAGGTTTTAACTTCTTTACCTTCAATCTCTCCCATACCACAGGAATTAATCAACACATTTTTTAAACAGGCATCATGAAAGTTGATAAAATAAGCTTGCCATTCGCCAGTCCTTTGTTTTGATAATGCTACTCCTATCTTTTCAGCCTTTCGTTCTAAAATATCTTTTTTCATGCCTCCTCGATAGGTTTTTTCAATTCCATTTCAAATATTTCTATTAAATGCTTTTGTACCTTCTCTTTTATTTCCGTCATATCTACTTCTCGTCCTAACTCCTTGTCTAATGAAGTTACAGCTTTATCGTCAATCCCGCACGGAATAATATGACCAAAATATCCAAGATTTGCATTTACATTGAAAGCAAACCCATGCATAGTGACCCATCGGCTAGACTTAACTCCCATAGCACAAATTTTCCTGGGATTTTTTTGCTCTTTGTGATCCAGCCACACTCCGGTAAGGCCATCTATCCTCCCGGCTTCAATCCCGTACTCTTCCAATGTCTTAATTATAGCTTCTTCCAGAAATCGCATGTATTTATGAATGTCTGTAAAGAAATTTTCCAGATCTATGATCGGATATCCAACAAGTTGGCCCGGACCATGGTAAGTAATGTCCCCTCCACGGTTAATTTTATAGTAGGTTGCCTCATTTTGTTTTAAACCTGTTTCATCCAGTAACAAATTCTCTGGCTTTCCACTTTTTCCAAGGGTATAAACGTGGGGATGTTCACAAAATATGAGGTAATTATTGGTTTTTGTTTGCTCCTCAACAGGCAATTTCCTATTAGCAATCTTCTGATCTACAGACCGCTTAAACATTACTTCCTGTTGATCCCAGGCCTGCTGATAATCAATCAGACCCCAATCAATTATTTGTACTTCTTTATTTATTATTTCATTCATTTCTTTTACAAAATGCAGGACTTTAACGCTTTGGCTACATCATTATTGGGCTCAAGAATAACTTCTTCACATCCTGCGGGTAACAATATGGATTCACCTTTTTTAAGTTCGTATTTTTTGTCCTGATAGGTAATTATGAATTCTCCTTCAATCCCCATCAATACAACAAACGAATCAATCGATTTAGGGTTTATGCTATAATGGTTATCCACCTCTAACAAAGTAGTTGTGAAATACTCGTTTGACACCAATGTAACTTCTGAATCCTTTTGAGCTACAGGATGAATTCTGTACTGTTCTTTTAATTCGTAATCTAATGCTTCATATGAATCTTCCAGATGGAGCTCTCTTTTGTTACCTTCCTTGTCAACCCGGTTGAAATCATAAATCCGATATGTTATATCAGAGCTTTGTTGTATTTCAGCAAGTAAAATTCCTTGCCCTATGGTATGAACTCTCCCTGCAGGTATATCAAAAACATCTCCTGGTTTGACTGTATGTTTCAACAATACTTCTTCTACCTTACCCTCTTTTACCTTTTCTTTCAATTTATCTCTGCTCATTTCCTCAATAAAACCGGAAACAAGGGTGGAGCCCTTCTCTGCATCAATGATGTACCACATTTCATTTTTACCAAAAGGTAATCCATGCTTTTTTTGAGCTAATTCATCATTGGGATGCACCTGAACAGAAAGATCTTTATTAGCATCGAGGAATTTAAAAAGCAAAGGAAATTCTTTGCCATATTTCTTATAAACCTTCTTACCCAGAAACCCAGCAGGATCCTTGTCAATAAGACTGGTTATTTTCATGCCATCAAAATCACCACCACTAACAACACTTTCATCACCCGGACATCCAGAGATTTCCCAGCTTTCCCCAATAGTATCTGATTCCTCAATTGGTTTATTAAGTACTGTTTTTAGTTTATTCCCTCCCCATATTTTTTCCTTTAAAATGGGATGAAATTTTAATGGCTCAAATTTCATATACTAAAAAAATTATTTCCTGAAATCTTTATATGCGTTAATTAATCCATTTGTTGAAGGATCATGAGTAGTGATTTTATTTTCGTTTTCTAATTCAGGAAGAATATTTTTAGCTAGTTGCTTACCTAATTCTACCCCCCACTGATCGAAACTAAAAATATTCCATATCACGCCTTGTACAAACACTTTATGCTCATACATCGCTATTAAAGATCCGAGTGTCTGTGGATCAAGTTCTTTAAATAATATTGAGTTGGTTGGACGATTTCCTTCAAATATTTTAAAAGGAAGTAAAAACTCTATTTCATCTTCAGTTTTACCAGCTGATTTCAACTCACCTCTTACTTCTTCTTCTGTTTTGCCTTTCATCAAAGCTTCAGTTTGAGCAAAATAATTAGAAAGGAGCTTTTGATGATGGTCTCCAATATGATTGTGAGTTTTAGCCGGAGCAAGAAAATCACATGGTATCAATTTGGTTCCCTGGTGTATAAGTTGGTAAAAAGCATGCTGTCCGTTAGTGCCTGGTTCACCCCAGATAACTGGCCCTGTTTGATAATTAACATTTTTTCCTGCCCGATCTACGTATTTACCATTACTTTCCATATCTCCCTGCTGGAAATAAGCAGCAAAACGGTGCATGTATTGATCATAAGGCAGAATGGCAAGCGATTCTGCTCCAAAAAAGTTATTGTACCAAATGCCCAGTAAAGCCAGGATTACTGGTAAATTTTTATCAACCGGAGATGTTCTGAAATGCTCATCCATTTCATGAGCCCCTTTTAATAAGGCTTCAAAATGATCAAACCCGATGGTACAGGCAATTGATAAACCAATAGCCGACCACAAAGAGTATCGACCACCAACCCAATCCCAAAACTCAAACATATTCTCCGGATCTATTCCGAATTCCTGAACAGCCTCAGTATTGGTACTCAAAGCCACAAAGTGTTTTTTCACTGCTTCTTTGTTATCTGCAGCCCGTAGAAACCATGCCTTTGCTGTCTCAGCGTTGGTCATTGTTTCCTGGGTTGTAAAAGTTTTAGAAGCAATTATAAATAAGGTGTTTTCAGGGTTTACAGACTTTAAAACCTCTGCAATATGTGATCCATCAACATTTGACACATAATGTGTTTTAATATGTGGAACTGCATATGGCTTAAGTGCTTCAGTCACCATATAAGGACCAAGATCACTACCTCCGATCCCTATATTAACGATATGTTCTATTCTTTTTCCAGTAAACCCTTTCCATTCGCCACTTATTACTTTTCCGCTAAAAGCCTTCATCTTGTCAAGAACTCTGTTTACCTCTGGCATCACATCTTCTCCATCAACTTTTACCGGGTTTCCAGAGCGATTTCTTAATGCGGTATGTAATACTGCCCTTCCTTCGGTTTCGTTTATATGATCGCCAGAAAACATTGACTTTATGGCATCGCCTAGCTGGCATTCCTCTGCAAGCTCATTTAGCAGGGACATTGTTTCTCCTGTAATTCTATTTTTAGAATAATCAAGCAAGATATTATTAAAGCGAACAGAAAATTTCTCAAAGCGTTCCGGATCTTCAGTGAACATATCCTTCATATGCTCATTACTGATCTGTTTAAAATGAGATTCAAGCTTTTTCCAGCTTTTAGTTTCTATAGGATTGATTTTCGGTAGCATGTTCCTTGCTTTTTATTCTTATAATTAATGTCTATTGTGCTATATTAGTCGATTATCAACTATTAATGTAAAATTGGAAAGAATTTTTAATAGAAACAGGCAAATTGGTAATAAAGGTGAGGATAAAGCATCATTATTTTTAATTAGCCTGGGTTATGATATCCTTGATACAAATTACCGGCATCGAAGATCTGAGATTGACATTATTGCTATCAAAGATGGCACGATCCATTTTGTAGAAGTAAAAACAAGATCTGATAACAGATATGGTAATCCTGAAGAAGCAGTAACTAACAAAAAAATTGAATCAATTATGTCAGTAGCAGACCACTATGTTCATGAGAACAATTGGGAAGGAAACATTCAGTTTGATGCAATATCAGTATTGATGGGAAAAGAAATCAGAATTGATCATTTTGAAGACATTAGCTGAATATATTTTTCCGGAACTTCTGCATTGTAAACCGGATTATATTCAAATGTTAGCTTTCCTCTGACATCCCATTCTCTTAAAATATACGGGATGAAATCATTATCATATGGATTCTCTCTGTATTGGATTTGCCTTTTTCGCCGGCGCCGTTCATAATATTCTGTCCATACTCCAACTTTTTGGCCATTTTCATATTCGCCCATAACAGCTACCAAACCATTTTCATGAAAATAATAGTAGTAACCTTCTTTTTCTCCAAATTCGATTGGAATCACTTCTTTTAACTTCTTACGATCTGCATCGTAATAACTTGCATAAGAGTTTTTAGGCCATCCACGATAGTACTTTTCTTTATCCTTAAGGACATAATAGTCATACATTTTACCAAATGTTTCCCAACGACCATGTTTTGTACCCTTATAAAATATCCCCTCCATCAACGTATGTTCACTATTAAATTGACGGAAAGGCCCATGCAGTAGAGGACCCAGTTCGTAGGTATATTTATCAGGTGTGGTAACCTTTATACGCCTTTCATCATGACTGTAATAATGTATGTCCCTGACGTATTTATTGGGTGTTTCTTTCTCCTTTAGTATATAAAATTTCTCATAAACCACTTTCTGACCAACACCCCTTTTGGTGAACATTTTTCTGGTTTTAATGCCATAAAAAACCTTCTTCTTTTTCTTTTTCTTAAGTTTTACCTCTTCTTCCTCCTCTTCTTCTTTTCCAATATCAAGATTTACTGATTCAGGGACATCAGAACTGATCACAGAATATTCATCATCCTGCGCTTTAATTGTAGCAGAAAATAAAAAGATTAGTATAGCTGATATATAAAGTGCTCGATTCATCTAATAATTATAAACGTATCAGATAGAAAAAGATTTCATCTGTCAGAACTGAAGGTAAAAAAAAGAGGTCTTGCTTGAATTAGCAAGACCTTCTTTATTTTATTTATTATTAATTATTTAGCAAGGTAGTCAACACTACGCTGAATAAACTTAGTCAATGATTCGCCTTCCAGCATGTTTTGCGAAAGCAAGGCAAGATCAAAAACCTGTTTGGCTAATCCAACTTGCTTATTTTCATCACCTGCATTTAAGATCTTTTCTGCCATAGCATGATTTGCATTGACGGAAACTTCAAACTGATCTGGCATCGCTCCATAAAAGTTCATACCTCCGCCTGTTTTAGCCATATCTTTCATTCTTCTCATGAACTCTGGCAAGGTTACTACCAACGGCATTTCAGATTCATCCATTGGTTCAACTTTTACATTATAGTTTTCGTTACCAATAGCTTTTTCGACTACAGACTTTAATGATTCCTTTTGTTCATCAGATAGCTTAGATTCTTTTTCAGTCCCTTTATCAATCAGTTTATCAACTGTATCTGAATCCACTCGTTTCAAGGTAACATTTTCAAGTTTCTGCTCCAGCATATTGATAAAATGACTATCGATCACTCCATCGAGCTTTAAAACATCATAACCCTTGCTTTTCGCTGTTTCTATATAGGTGTTTTGCTTAGCTGCATCGGTAGAATACAAGAACACGATCTTTTTATCCTTATCAGTTTGCTCAGGCTCAACTGCTGTCTTATATTCTTCGAAGGTGAATTTTTTGTCGTCTACATTAGTCAGTAATGCAAAGTCTTTTGCCCTGTCATAAAATTTATCTTCACTGAGCATTCCATACTTCACAAAGACGCTTATATCATTCCATTTCTTCTCAAATTCTGAACGCTCATTCTTAAAGATCTCTGAAAGTTTTTCAGCTACTTTTTTAGTAATGTAATTATTGATCTTTTTAACGTTGCTGTCAGACTGTAAATAACTTCTGGAAACGTTCAGAGGAATATCCGGCGAATCAATAACACCATGTAACAGCATTAAAAATTCAGGCACAATGTCTTTTACTTCATCTGTAATGAATACCTGGCGGCTGTAAAGCTGGATTTTATTTCTGTTAACATCGATATCGTTTTTGATCTTAGGGAAATATAAAACTCCGGTAAGATTAAACGGATAATCCACGTTAAGATGAATCCAGAATAATGGCTCTTCTGAAAAAGGATACAGCTTTCTGTAGAAGTTTTTGTAATCTTCATCCTTCAGCTCTGAAGGAGGCACAGTCCAGATAGGGTTGGTATCATTGATAATGTTATCAACCTTTACCTCTTTATATTTAGGGTTTCCTTCCTCATCTTTACCATCTTCCATTCGTTCATCTTTCTGACCAAACCTGATTGGAACAGGAAGGAAGCGGCAATATTTCTCAAGGATATTATTTATTCTGGCTTCTTCGAGAAATTCTTCACTTTCACTATTGATGTGGAGAATTATTTTTGTTCCTCTTTCTTTCTTATCAACTGAAGTGATCTCAAACTCAGTACTTCCATCATTTATCCACTTTGCAGGTGCTGCGCCTTCCTGATAAGAAAGAGTTTCGATTTCTACTTTCTCTGCAACCATAAATGATGAATAGAAACCTAAACCGAACTTACCGATGATCTCATTTGCATCCTTAGCATCCTTGAACTTTTCAACGAATTCTGTAGCACCGGAAAATGCAATCTGGTTAATGTATTTCTTAATTTCCTCCGCAGTCATACCTATACCGCGGTCTTCAATGGTTAATGTTTTGGCTTCTTTATTTATACTGATATCAATAGTAAGATCTCCAAGCTCCTCTGTCACTTCACCCAACGAGCTTAATCTTTTTAGCTTCATTGTAGCGTCTACTGCATTTGAAACTAATTCTCTGAGAAAAATCTCATGATCAGAATACAAGAATTTCTTAATAATCGGAAAAATATTTTCCGTGTGGATTGATATCGTTCCTTTTTCTTCTTTCACCGTACTCATATCAAATTTTATTTTAATAATTTATTCAGGTTTTATCAAAAGATATACCGAACACTAAAATGTGACAATAAACTGACAACATGACACTTTTATGGCTGGTCAGTTACCAATCCATTGACAAATGGGCATAAAAAAAGAGCCATCTGATATCAAATGGCTCTTTTTTATGATGTTAAATTTTATCTTAAGCGGTCTACAGAACGTACTAATTTTTCATCTTTCCTGATAAAAATGTTTGCTAAAATATTGCAAATCACTGCACCAGCAGGCAAGAGCAAACTGATGATATAATATGTTCCAGGTACTTCGGGATTGAATAAATTCTTTGCATCAGTCACCAGGAGTAATGGAACTATCAATGAAGCAAGCATCAATAGTGAATTAAAAGCATTCAGTTTCAACTGTGTTAAGCGCTTTTTAAAACTAAATAATGAAAATAAAGCAACTACTGCTGATAAAACAGCTATGCCTGCTACGTACATGATGTTAGTTCGTTCCTTAACCTCTGTAAAAACTATCCCTTGTGAATCAGGCTCAATATTACCGTATTTAATTTCGAATGTACTCATTACTACAGCCTGGTTATTTTCTCTGTCAATCTTTTCCCAGATTGGCATAACAGCATAGGTTCCCATAAAAACTGCTACCAGCAGAAGAAAAATTGTCTGAATTCGTTGAATCATAACTCGATAAATTATTGTTAGACCCTGCAAAAGTAGTTAATTATTTATTTTGGGCTAATATTTTAAACAATTTAGGCAGTTACAACTTAATTTTGCGGCTCATGGAGGCAACAAGGTATCTATTTTGCACTGCTTTTAAAGGCACTGAATATACTGGCTGGCAAACTCAGCCAGACAAACGATCTGTACAGGATGCAATAGAAAAAGTTTTTCATCAGCTTTACGGAGACACTAAGTTATCATTGATGGGAAGTGGACGGACCGACACCGGTGTACATGCCACTAATCAATATTTTCATATAGATCTGCCGGAAAAGTTTGATATAGAAACCTTGATTTTTAAAATGAACCTGATGCTTCCGGGAGATATCCTGATCAAAAGTTGCCAAATTGTAGATGAAAGTTTTCATGCTCGTTTCTCTGCAAAATCCAGAAGCTACATTTATTATATCAGTAAACAAAAAAACCCTTTCAGGCAAAATGAAGTTTATGTCTTTAGCAAAGATCTTGATCTAAACAGAATCAATAAAGCCTGTGATTACTTGATCGGCGAACAAGACTTTAAAAGTTTTTGCAAGAGCCGGACTAATAATCACCACTTTAGGTGTAACGTTACTGAAGCTTTTTGGGTAGAAGGGAACCAAGGATATGAATTTCACGTTAGTGCGAACAGGTTTCTAAAAGGTATGGTAAGAGCATTGACAGGAACGTTGATAAACGTCGGGCTGGGAGACATAGAACCTGAAGATATCATAGAAATAATAAAAAAAAGAGACCGAAAGGCAGCTGGAAGATCAGCTCCCGCAGACGGACTTTATCTTACAGCGGTTGAATACCCTGATTTTAATATAAAAAAGGACAATCTTGAATAAGGAACAAGGAAATAGAAAAATATACGACTACGCAGTTTTAAAAAGACTTCTGTCATTTGCCAAACCATATAAAGGGAAATTTTTCTTGTTGATATTCCTCACGTTAATGGTTTCTATCCTGGGTCCTATCAGACCAGCTATAATAGGATGGACCATTGATAATCCAATTGCTGAGGGCAATTATGAGTTACTGGTTCAGATGATCCTTATCTTGCTTGGACTACTTATTCTACAGTTTATCGCTCAATATTTCCACACCTATCTTTCAGGATGGTTAGGTCAGCATGTGATCAAAGATATCAGAATTCAGCTTTATCGCCATCTGCTGAAACTTAAATTAAAATTTTTCGACCGTACTCCTATAGGCAGGCTGGTAACCAGAAACGTTTCTGATATCGAAACTCTTGCAGACGTATTCAGCCAGGGGTTTGCTGCGATTATCAGTGACCTTTTACAAATAATCATCATCCTTGGAATGATGTTCTGGACAGACTGGAAACTTACCCTGGTTACTCTTTCCACATTTCCTTTGCTAATTATTGCTACATATATATTTAAAGAAAAGGTTAAGTCCTCTTTCAATTCAGTAAGAAATGCTGTTTCAAATCTTAACAGCTTTGTTCAGGAGCATATAACAGGAATGAACATTGTTCAGATCTTTAGTGCTGAAAAGAAAGAGTTCGGTAAATTCAAGGATATTAACAACGAGCATTTACAAGCCAATTTACGATCTGTGCTTTATTACAGCATTTATTTTCCTGTTGCAGAATTTATTCAGGCTACAGGTATTGCCCTTATTATTTGGTATGGCGGTCGTGGTGTGATCTTTGAGCAATTTCAGCCAGGAGTACTAATTTCTTTTATTCTTTACGTAGGAATGTTCTTCCGCCCTGTGCGACTTATTGCAGACCGATTTAATACTCTCCAAATGGGAGTAGTTTCAACTGAGCGAATTATGAAGCTTTTAGACAATAATGATTTCATTACAGATGAAGGAGATTATGTCCCTGAAAAGATCGATGGCAATGTTGAATTTAAAAATGTTTGGTTTGCCTATAATGAGGGTGAAGACGTATTGAAAGACATCAATTTTAAAGTTGCCCACGGGGAAACCTGCGCTCTTGTTGGAGCAACCGGAGCTGGTAAATCATCCATTATCAATCTCCTCAACAGATTTTACGATATTAACGAAGGAAAAATTCTTGTTGATGGAAAAAGTGTCAAAGATTATGACCTGGCTTCACTGAGGGAAAATATTGGTGTTGTAATGCAAGATGTTTTCTTATTTTCGGGCTCCATTAAAGAAAACATCCGATTAGGTAATACGGATATTACTGACAGTCAAATCGAAGAAGCAGCCAAACTGGTTGGCGCAGACAAATTCATAGAAAAATTACCTGGTGGTTTTGATTATGATGTAATGGAAAGAGGAGCCACGCTTTCTGTTGGGCAGCGACAGTTGATCTCATTCGTCAGGGTTATGGTTTATAATCCAAAAATCATTGTATTGGATGAGGCAACCAGTAGTGTGGATACTGAAACAGAAGAGCTCATCCAAAGTGCTATTGAAAAAATGATGAAGGGCAGAACAAGTATCGTAATTGCCCATAGATTATCAACAATCAAGCATGCTGATAAAATCATCGTTCTTGATAAGGGTGAAATAAAAGAAGTAGGAAATCACGACGAACTCTTAAGTAAAGACGGCTTTTATACGCAGCTTCATAAAATGCAGTATAAGGAGGTTGTTTAAGCCTATTTTTTTATAACCAGGTCAGCTTTGTTAATTTTTAAGGTTGGGTTTTCAGAGGAAATTAATACCCCTTCGAAAGTATAACTGCCATCTTCATCAATCCTAAGAGATGTGTTTTTGCCAAAAAAACTCCATTCAGTCCCTTTGTTAATAGTTTTCCTGACCTCTCCAAGAGTAGTATTCTTATCAAAAGGATCTATTTCTAATTGGCGATACTCTTCATCATTTTTATAGATCTTTACACCAAACCTGAGCTGAACAACTCCTTCAAACTCCAAATCCATATCAGACCAGACCTCTATTTCATCACCTTTTTTCAAACGAACACTTGCTTTCCAAACTCTAAGATCATTTTCATTACTTACTTTATCAATTTTTAACCGGGCGATTTCATTACCTGTGAGCGCATTACAGGCAGTGATTAAAACTGAAATTAATACCATTGTTAAAAATCTTCTCATTGGTTCTGGTTCTGATATAATTTTCTATTAAGTGAAAGCGAAAATATGAATTGTTAATCAAAAAATGAATTCACATAATCTTTAGAAGATAAGTCTGGTTTAAAGATTATTCCACGTCAATCCTTACATATACCTTTTGAAGAGCTGCCAAACTGTTATATTTACTTTACCAAACCAGCTATTTTTATGAAAGGAAAGATATTTTTAGTTCTTAGCCTTATTTTTTTCATGTCTTCGTTACAAAAAGCCTACGGGCAAAAAATGAGACATAATAAAAGGCAACAGGATGTATTATTGTGTCCGATCAAATACAAAAGGAAATTATTTACCCATTCCCTGGGAGCAAGGATTGGAGAACCCTGGGGTCTAAGTTATAAATTATCATTCAAGCAGAAAATTGCTGCAGAAATCGTAGCAGGTGTTGGGTTTTCAGGATTGTTTGATCCTTATCTGGAAAACCAGTTTTATCAACAAGACTTTGTAAAAGAATTAAACTCACCAAAGTATCTTGACCATTCCGGAAATATATATGCCTTGCTTACACGAATCATGTACCAGGGAAGAATCAGTAAGGATTATACAGCTGACTGGTATGCAGGCATTGGTTTTTCGTTCAGAAGATTTGAGACCAAATACCTTTATGACTACCAGACTCCGGAAGGTCAAACATCTGAGCCTTCATCCCGAAATACAGAAGTGACATTCAGAAGTCCGGATATATTTGCCGGTTTTGAATACAGCCATCCCAAAACTCCAGTATCAGCATTTGCAGAAGTGGGCTTGTTTGTTAATTTTGGAGGAGCTGATGCTGCACCTGACTTTCAGGGAGGCATGGGAATCAGATATACGCTCTAATTAAATGTTCGGAACAAAGCATTTTAACATTTGTCTTGTAGGAACAGGTAATGTTTCACAAGCCCTTTCTACTGTTTTAGAAGAAAAGGGACATACAGTTTCAGCTGTGTACAGCAGGCAGTATGAACGTGCAGCAAACATAACGAGATCTCTGTATGAGGCCGAACCTGTTACTGAACCAGATTTCAGGTCATATAACCCCGATTTAGTTATAATCGCTGTAAAAGACGATGCGATTGAAGAAGTTGCTCAGTCTATCGTTATTCCTGATGATACAATAATTGTTCATACAAGTGGGGTGAAATCTTTTGAAGAATTGAGACCTCATTCAAATATCGGTGTTTTTTATCCTTTACAGACTTTTCTTAAAGAAAATCCTCCTCATTGGAATAGCACTCCTTTTCTGGTTGAATCTGATGATCCTCAAATTGTAAAAGCTTTACTTTCTTTAGGTAAAAACATTGGCGGATCAGCCGAAGAAATGAGTTCTGAAAAAAGAGCAAAGCTACATGTGGCAGCTGTATTTGCATCTAATTTCACCAATCACATGGTAAGATTAAGTAAAGAACTGGCATTAAAAGGAAAGTTAAATTTTAATCTTTTAAAGCCTTTGATAAACCAAACTATAGAAAATAGCCTTTCACTGGGCCCTGAAAAAGCTCAAACAGGCCCGGCCAAAAGAGGAGATCTGCAAACTCTGGACAAACATCTTGAATCACTTGATTTTGATGAGGAGATAGCTGAAATATACAAAGTCATCAGTCAACACATTCTTGACACCTATTCTTCCTGAAAATGTCCGTAGCTACAAAATTTTTAGCCTTTATTAAAGTTACCCGGTGGCCAAATTTGCTGATAATTGTGCTTGGTCAATATCTCACGGCAATATTCCTGATCGAATACAGCGATTGGCAAAGCATTCTTTTTAGTCCAAGGATGGCAGCACTTTCAATCTCCACAGTTATCCTTGCTGCATCAGGTTACCTGATAAACGATTACTATGATATTAAAATTGACTACGTAAATAAACCTCAGGAAGTAGTAATCGGAAAGTATATAAAGAGAAGGCACGCCATGCTAGCCCACACCACATTAAACTTTCTTGGCATCTCCATCGGACTCCTGATCAATTATAAAGTAGGTTTAATAAATGTTCTCGCAGCATATTTACTGTGGCTTTATAGTAACCGCTTAAAAAGACTTCCTTTCTGGGGAAATTTCTCAGTAGCTATGCTGACGGCATTAAGCATCTTTAGTGTCTATCTTGTATTTCCTCAAAATATAGAAAAGGTTCTTCTTTATAGTTATTTTGCCTTTACACTTACCTTGATCCGTGAAGTAATTAAAGACATGGAAGATATCAAGGGTGATGAAGAATATGGATGCAGGACTATTCCGATAGTATTGGGATTAAGAAAAACAAAAAGGATTCTCTATGGAATCATTATTTTTTTCACTTTCAGCTGCGTTTATGTCTGTTTGATTTATAATTTGAAATCACTTGGAATATTTTTCACTATATTGAGTTTACCGTGGATATTTTTTATTTATCAAATTTATCGTGCGGACACTAAACGATCATATAAAAAATTAAGCACAACCGCTAAGCTGATCATGCTTCTCGGATTAGTCAGTATGACAATGCTTTAATATATTTGCAAAAGAATTTTCAAATAAATTCAGTATTGAAAACCAGGAAAAAAAAAATAGCAATATTTGCATCGGGATCCGGAACAAATGCCAAAGCAATAATTGATCATTTTAAAGATTCCAAAGAAATCGAAGTTGCACTTGTCCTCACCAATAAGCCTGATGCAGGAGTAATAGATTACGCTGTAGAAAATAATATTTCTCACCTGGTATTTAACAGAGAATCTTTATATGAAAGCAATGAGCTAATAATTTTAATGCAAAGTGAAGGCATTGATCTGATTGTCCTTGCAGGATTTCTCTGGCTAATTCCGGAATCAATGGTAAAAGATTTCCCTGGAAAGATCATCAATATACACCCTGCTTTGCTACCAAAATACGGAGGCAAAGGAATGTATGGCAAAAAAGTTCATGAAGCTGTAATTGAAGCAGGTGAAAAAGAAAGTGGCCTTACTATTCATTATGTGAATAATAAATATGATGAAGGGAACATAATTTTTCAGGCGAAAGTAAAAGTAGATCCCAAAGACACCCCTGAAACACTGGCTCAGAAAGTTCTTCAACAGGAACATAAACATTATAAAAAGGTAATAGAAAAAATATTAACTGATAAAGCATAACCACTAAAACGCTAAAAACAACAATCACATCATGTCTGACATTAAAATCTCTTCAGCATTAATTTCAGTTTTTTACAAAGACGGGTTAGCCCCAATAGTAAAAAAGCTTCATGAAGAAGGAGTAACTATCTATTCTACCGGTGGAACTCAAAAATTTATCGAAGATCTCGATATCCCTGTAGTTCCGGTGGAAGACCTCACTTCTTACCCTTCAATTTTCGGCGGAAGGGTAAAGACGCTTCATCCAAAAGTGTTTGGCGGAATTCTTCAACGACGTGATGATGATAATGACAAAAAGCAAGCTGAGGAATATAATATTCCATCTATAGACCTTGTGATCGTGGACCTTTATCCGTTTGAAGAAACTGTAGCAAGTGGAGCTGGCGAACAGGATATTATAGAGAAAATTGATATTGGAGGCATTTCGCTCATAAGAGCTGCTGCAAAAAACTTTAAAGATGTATGGATAGTATCATCTCGAAATCAATATGAAGATGTATTATCCGTTCTTGAAAATGGTAAGGGTAGTACTGACATCAGTACGAGGAAAAAATATGCTGCAGAAGCATTCCATATTAGCTCGCATTATGATAGCGCGATCTTTAATTATTTCAATGAAGAAAACAATGTCGAAGCTTTCAAAGCTAGCTACAGTGAAGGGAAAACATTGAGATATGGAGAAAATCCACACCAGGAAGCTGCTTTTTACGGTCCTTTAACAGATCTTTTAAACCAACTACATGGTAAGGAACTCAGCTACAACAACCTGGTAGATATAGATGCTGCTATTAATTTGATCGAAGAATTTGATGATAGCGATACTGCTTTTGCAATTCTTAAACATACTAATGCATGCGGGTGTGCCACAGGAGCTACTGTGAAGGATGCTTATTTAAGAGCTTTCGAAGCTGACACTATTTCTGCTTTTGGTGGTATACTCATTACTAATAAGCCGGTGGATAAAGATGCTGCTGAAGAAATTACAAAATTATTTTGCGAAGTATTGATAGCACCTTCTTTTGACGAAGATGCTTTGGAGATTCTAAAGACAAAGAAAAACAGAATTTTACTCGAAAAGAAAGCGAACCTTACAGATAAAAAACAGTTCAAATCACTTCTTAACGGTGTTATTGTACAAGACAGAGACCTTAAGACAGATCAAAAAACTGATTTCGAAACGGTAACAAAAAAATCTGCCACTGAAGCAGAAATTTCTGACCTTGTTTTTGCTTCTAAAGTTTGTAAGCATACTAAATCAAATACAATTATTCTTGCTCGTGGAAATCAACTTTTAGCTAGTGGAGTAGGCCAAACATCACGTGTAGATGCTCTTAAACAGGCAATTGAAAAAGCTAAGCAGTTCGGCTTTGAGCTCGGAGGAGCGGTAATGGCATCCGATGCATTCTTTCCTTTCCCGGATTGTGTTGAAATAGCTGATCAGGCAGGAATTACAGCGGTCGTACAGCCAGGTGGATCAATTAAAGATAAAGATTCTATCGATTACTGTGATAGTCATAACATGGCAATGGTCTTTACCGGCACCAGACACTTTAAACATTAATCTTACAATGTTTCCTTTGAAAAATAAGATATTTGTATATTGCAACTTTCTAAAGGAAAGAAAGACTTATTTAAAAGCCTAATTTAATTCACAGCATGGGATTGTTTGACATTTTTTCAAGCGACATAGCAATTGACCTCGGAACAGCTAACACCCTTATTATTCAAAGGGACAAAATAGCTGTTGATGAGCCAAGCATTATCGCTATTGATAAAGCAACTAATAAAGTACTTGCAATTGGCCGCCAAGCCATGCAAATGCATGAAAAAACTCACGAGAGTATAAAAACCATTCGTCCACTTAAAGATGGTGTAATTGCAGACTTCCATGCTGCTGAGCACATGATCAGAGGCATGATCAAAATGATCGATGGTAGCAAACGAAGCTTTCTCCCTCAATCACACAGGATGGTGATCTGTATTCCATCAGGAATTACTGAGGTTGAAAAGCGTGCTGTTCGTGACTCAGCTGAGCATGCTGGTGCTAAAGAAGTATATATGATTCATGAGCCTATCGCGGCGGCAATTGGTATTGGTATCGATATCGAACAGCCAGTCGGTTCAATGATTGTAGATATTGGAGGTGGTACCACAGAAATCGCAGTTATTGCACTCTCAGGCATCGTTTGTGATCAATCAATACGTGTTGCTGGTGATTCATTTAACAAAGACATTCTCGATTACATGAGAAGGCAGCATAACTTACTTATCGGTGAACGTTCTGCAGAAAAAGTTAAGATAGAAGTAGGTGCGGCGATGACTGAGCTTGATGATCCTCCTGAAGAATATGAGATCAGAGGACGTGATTTAATGACGGGTATCCCTAAAGTTATAAAAGTATCTTACAGTGAAATTGCGTTTGCACTTGACAAGTCTGTTTCTAAAATAGAAGAAGCTGTTCTTAAAGCATTGGAGATATCTCCACCAGAACTTTCTGCAGATATCTATGACAGGGGTATTCACTTAACTGGTGGTGGTGCATTACTTAGAGGTCTTGATAAGAGGCTTGCTCTTAAGACCAAGCTTCCTGTACATATTGCGGATGACCCGTTAAGAGCGGTCGTAAGAGGAACAGGACTGGCCCTTAAGAATCTCAATACATTCAAAAACGTTTTATTGACCTGATTTTTTAATTTAAGACTGACCGGAAGGTATGCAGCAGTTGTTTTTATTTCTAATCCGGTTTAGAGCTTTCTTTGTTTTTGCAGCATTGGAAATTCTATGCTTCTTTTTGATAGTGAATAATAACAGCTATCAGTCAGCAGTATTTTTTAATTCCTCATCTGCACTGGCAGGAAGGGTGGCCGAATACACCCAAAATGTTAATGACTATTTTACTTTGAAAAAGGTCAATGAAGAGCTCGCCAGAGAAAATGCTTTATTAAAAAGACAACTGATTAAGTATTCAGATAAGATCCATAGTGACAGTGTTGAAAATCTATTGGTTTTTGATAGAAAATTTGAAACTATGGCTGCTGAAGTAGTTGATAATTCAGTCAATAGGTTCACCAATTACATTACTCTGGACAAAGGTTCAGATCACGGTATAACTCCTGAAATGGCAGTAATTGGTACGGATGGTGTTGTTGGAAAAGTTATGCACGTTTCCGATCAATATAGCGTTGTTAAATCTGTTCTGCATACCGGAACCAATATCTCTTCTACAATAAGCAGGTTTGGAAATTTTTGTACCCTTACATGGGATGGCAAATCACCGAAATACGGAAAAATATTATATGTGCCCAGACACTATGATATTCAGCAGGGAGATTCAGTTTTCACAAGTGGATACAATTCTATTTTTCCTAATGACATCCTGATAGGAACAATCTCTGAATACTCCATTGATGAAGGAGATATTTTCTATGACATAACTGTAGAGTTAAGCACTGACTTCCAGGCGCTTTCATATGTTTTTGTTGTAAAAAGCTTTAAAAAGCAAGAATTAGACAGTCTTCAACAAGTAACTATACCAAATGAGGAGTGATAGTAACCTAAAATATATTTTGGGATCATTACTAATTATTTTGATCCAGATAACCATATTGAAGAATATTGTTCTCTTTGATGTTGCTTTTTGCTTTTTATATGTAGCGATATTATTAAATATTCCTTTTACTGTAGGAAGAGTCTGGCAACTGGTGATTGGGTTTTTAGTAGGACTGCTTATTGATGTTTTCTACAATAGCATCGGCATCCATGCTTCGGCGTGTTTGTTATTAACCTTTGTAAGACCTATATATCTCCAATATAATTTCCCCAGGACTCCAGATCCAATTAATATCCCAAATGTGAAAAACACAGGATTCAGTTGGTACCTCGGTTATTCTTTCTTTCTTGTTTTCTTACACCAGTGCGTAATCTTCTTTGTAGAGGCTTCCAACAAATCACTTTTCTTCTTAACTTTATATAAAGTTTTCGCCAGTACTATTTTTACGGTACTTGTTATTCTAATTGTACAATATTTAACCGTTAGTGGAAGAAAAGAGAGGCTACTGTAATGTTTAAAGAGAGAAAGGTAATCATTCAGTCAGTGGTGATTTTTGTAGGAATTATTCTTCTGACGAGACTCTTTCATTTACAAATCATTGACGAAACATCCAGGCTTGCTGCTGATAATAACAGTAGAAGAAAGTTTGTTGAATACCCCTATCGAGGTCTTATCTATGATCGGAATGGGGAAATAATCGTTTACAACAAACCTGTTTACGATATAATGGTGGTGCCCAGTGAAGTCGATATGGAAGACACCACTAAATTTTGTTCACTTCTTGATATAGATAAGCAAAATTTTATTGAAAGAATGTCTGAAGCAAAGCATTACAGCTATGTAAAGCCTTCGGTATTCTATTCCCAAATGTCTAATGAAGAATTTGCAAGAATTCAGGATAGATTTTCAGAATATAGCGGGTTTTATGTAACCCCTAAAACTAACAGGTATTATCCATATAGTGGAATGGCGAATGCTCTTGGCTATATAGGTGAAGTGACTCCCGGAATTCTAAAAAGAGACACTACCAGTTATTACAAAAGTGGAGACTTAATCGGTATCAGTGGACTTGAATCTAAATATGAAGATGCCCTGAGAGGAAAAAGAGGTGTTTCATATAAAATGATCAATGTACACGGTGTGGTAAAAGGTAAATACAAAGAAGGCAAATCAGATACTATCCCTGAACCGGGTTTAAACATTACCACAACTATTGATAGTGAATTGCAGAAATATGGAGAAAAGTTGATGGATGGAAAGATTGGTAGTGTGGTTGCAATTGAACCCGCAACCGGTGAAATTCTATCGATTGTTTCGGCTCCTTCATATAATCCTAACCTGCTTACTGGTAGAGAATTCAGTAAGAACTATTCTTTAATCAATTCTGATACTACAAAACCTTTATATAACCGTCCTATTCAAGCTGACCAGTATCCTCCTGGATCAATTTTTAAAATGATCCAGGCTTTAATAGCACTGGAAGAGGGAGTAATCTCTCCTCAAACTAGAGTAGTTTGTAACAGAAGCATTATTAACTGCCACGGACCTCACAGCTATGAAGACTTAAGAGGCGCAATTAAGCATTCATGTAACCCTTACTTTTATGAAACTTTTAAAAGAATTATTCAACAAGGGGAGGTGAATTCTTTCAATGCAGACGCAGCAGTTGGACTGGAAGGGTGGATCGAACATCTTAAGACTTTTGGATTAGGACAAAGACTTGGTATCGATTTGCCAAACGAACGAACTGGAGTTGTTCCCACTGTTAGTCTTTATAACAGAATATACGGGGAAGGGTCCTGGAACTTTTTTACAGTTTACTCTCTTTCTATTGGACAGGGTGAGTTAGGAGTTTCTCCTTTACAAATGGCAAATTTGTCGGCAATCATCGCAAACAGAGGCTTTTATATTACTCCTCACCTGGTTAAAGAAATAGGTGGATCCAGAGAATTAGTACCAGAAAAATATAAAAAGAAAAATTATACTTCTGTTTCTCCAGATAAATATGGCGTTGTAGTAGATGCCATGGATGCCGTTGTTAATAGTGGTTGGTCGGGTACTGGCGCAAGAGCTCATATTGACGACATTGTAGTATGCGGAAAGACCGGTACAGCTCAAAATCCACATGGTGAAGACCACTCTGTATTTATCGCTTTTGCTCCAAAGGATAATCCAAAGATCGCTGTTTCGGTTTATGTAGAAAATGCCGGTCAGGGAGCACGAGCAGCAGCTTCGATCGCAGGATTAATGATAGAAAAATACCTTAAAGGTGAAATAGAAAGAAAGCATATTGAAGATTACGCTCTTGAAGGCGACTTTATTTATTAAGAATGAGAGAAAGAACAGATATATTTGCCAACGTAGACTGGATCACCATAATCCTTTACTTTGCCCTTGTCCTGTTCGGGTGGTTTAATATTTATGCGGCGGTTTACGATGCTTCTGCTAATCAAAGTATTTTTGATCTAAACCTGAACTCAGGAAAGCAGTTAATATGGATTGGTGCCTCTGTTATTACTATTATAATTATCTTTTTTGCTGATTTCAGATTGATAGATTCCCTGGCTTATATAGCTTTTGGTGTTGTTTTATTATTACTAATTGCAGTTTTATTTTTCGGAAGGGAAGTGGCCGGCTCTACTTCCTGGTTTGAAATCGGTAGTTTCAGATTTCAGCCTTCAGAATTCGCAAAATTTGTTACAGCATTAGCTTTGGCTAAATATTTGGGAGACCCACAGGCAAAACTAGACCGAATACCAGATCTTTTAGGTGTTTGTGCTATTCTCTTTTTACCAGTTGCTTTGATCCTTCTTCAAGGCGATGCGGGAACAGCAATGGTGTTTAGTATCTTTATTCTGGTACTATTTAGAGAAGGATTATCTCCAATTCCACTTATCCTTGGTGTACTTGGGGCAATTGTGTTCTTGTTAGCAATTTACCTTACTCAAATAGTAGAATTAAGTCCAACATGGATTTATACTACTATTATAATCATTGGGATAATAGCCACAATAATAAATCGAAAAAAAAGATCAAAACTCATAACTTCTATCCTTATCACCTTAGCCATCTGTGGTGTTGTACGCAGTGTCGATTTTGTTTTCGAAGATGTTTTAAAACCCCACCAACAGACGCGTATACTAGTACTTTTTAATCCAGATCTTGATCCTCAAGGAGCAGGGTATAATGTTAATCAGTCCAAAATTGCGATTGGTTCTGGAGGTTTTGATGGAAAAGGATTTTTAGAAGGTACACAAACAAAATATGACTATGTTCCTGAACAAAGCACAGACTTCATTTTCTGTACTATCGGTGAAGAACATGGGTATATTGGTTCATTTATCGTAATAGTTTTATTTAGTGCTCTTATCCTTAGAGTCATTCAATTAGCTGAAAGACAAAAAATGAGGTTTAGCCGGGTATATGGTTACTGTGTTGCAATGATCCTCTTCTTCCACTTTTCGATCAACTTGAGTATGACGATTGGTCTTTTCCCTGTGATTGGTATACCACTCCCATTTTTTAGCTACGGAGGTTCATCTCTTATTGCCTTTACTGTATTACTATTTACAATGGTAAAACTGGACTCACATAGAATGCAAGTCCTTTCTCACTGATAGTATTAAGATTAATCTGGATTATTAAATCAAGACAGGACTATTAATCAGGGAATCTGCGATTGACCATATGCATGAATTCACTTACTTCATATGAATCCATGTTCCAATGGTTATTTGGAGCAAATTCCTTTTCTATCAGACTGATAACCTCATTGTATTCAGAGCAACTATCTAACTTTTCTATTGCCTGATCGAACATTTGGGGATCTCCGCCAAATAACTCTCTGGTAAACATATATCTTTGATTGAGTGAGAGTCCTTTTTTAATAGAGTTCAAATTTTGATCAGCCAGAGTCTTTACTTTTCCTCTTTCAGAAGCCACTTTATCATTTAAAGTTTCATAATCAGACTGGAATTTGTCTACTATAGGTTTTGGTTTTTCTGATTCCCCCTCTTCAACATTTTCACTAATTGTTTCATCAGTAGTCTTCAAACTAATTTCACTATCAACTACTTTTTCTTCATGAATTGGATCAGCATTATAATCCCCTCGGCTTTCTGAATAAAGCTTGTCTTCTTCTATAGGTTGATATTCTCCGAGGTCTTCGATTATATGGTCTATTGAATCAGGCTCATGACCACTTTCTTCGCATACCCTATTAAACTCAGATTCAAGATAATCAGCAGTAAATTCCTCTTCTGTGGAATTTTTTAAACTTTCTATTAATGAATCCCATAGCTTTTTATTAATGGTCAGATATTTCCCCTTTTCTTCAAGGGTTTTCAAATTTAAAGGAGCTGACTGCTTAAATTCAGTTATGAAATAATCATACGGAGAATACATTAGCATCAAAGTATCTTTTACAGATGCTTTAACCAATGGCTCAAGGTCATCCTCAGCAATTAAAATATGATTTGAGACTTTATTCTTAAAAGCTATCAATGCTTCTTTAACCTCCGGGTGATCATAATTAAAATAAGGACTGGCAGTGATTTTCTTCATTTCCTTTTTCCAATTCTGGAAAAGATATTTAATCACGAAATAATTAACCTGCCTGACAGAAGTAAGCTTTTTAATTTCAGAACCAGAGACTTTCTCTATTTCTGAAAAAGTAGCTGCACAAATCTGACGTGCTACATTGCTTGCAAAATTATTCAGGTAATATTCGTTTAAAGCAGGTGAAGACATAATCCTTAGTTTTATTCCAAAAATCAATACCAAAAAAGTATCCTTAAGCAATGTTAAAATTTATTTCTATTTTAACGAACAATTTGTAAGGTTATTGATTAATCTGTTAGATCAATTTACGGATAATGAAAAATGTAATTGTAATTACAAGCCTAAAAGATAGATCTATCATTTTTTCAGATAACAACGATTCATTCCTCGACATTTTTAAAAAGGAAAATATTCAATGGATGAACATCTGCGGAGGAAAAGGTAAATGTACAACCTGTAGAATGTTGGTGATAAATGGTAGTGAGAACATTTCAAAACCTACGGAGGTAGAGAAGAGATTTCTTTTTTTAAATAGATTAAAGCCGGGAGAAAGGCTTGCATGTCAGGCTAAACCAATAAAAGGGAATATAGAAATAAAAACACCTCAAGATTATAAACTTCCACATATTAATTATTCCGATGATTAGCTTTATCTTTGAAGCATGTTTATTGAACCATCTTTAGAGCAATATGGAGACGGAGAGAAATACTCCGGTTGGATAGAGGTGATTTGCGGATCAATGTTTTCAGGAAAGACTGAAGAATTAATCAGAAGACTGAATCGCGCAGTCTTGGCAAATCAGAAAGTAGAGATTTTTAAACCTGTTATTGATAACAGATATTCTGAAACAGAAATAGTTTCACACAATAAAAATGCTATTCGTTCGACTACGGTCAATTTTGCAGATGATATTTTATTAAAAGCCGGCGATTGCTCGGTAGTTGGTATAGATGAGGCTCAATTTTTTGATAAAAGAATCGTTGATGTCTGCAATGAGCTGGCAAATGAGGGTAAGAGGGTAGTTGTCGCCGGTTTGGACATGGACTATATGGGAAGGCCTTTTGGGCCAATGCCTTATTTAATGGCTGTTGCAGAATTTGTTACTAAGGTTCATGCGATCTGTATGAAAAACGGATCCCTTGCAAATTATTCTTTCAGAAAAGTAATCAATGATGATAAAGTCCTGGTTGGAGAAACCGAAAGCTATGAAGCCAGATGTCGAAAATGCTTTTTTACTGGCCTTAAAAATTCTAAATAATTTCTTAAGGTTTATTTTACCTTCTTTGTTCTTTCTGAATATTTCAGCCCAAAGTAATATTCCGACTGGCACCTGGGAAGTGCATTTTTCTTATAACACCACAGAATTTATTGTTCCCTACAATAACGAAATTATAGGAATCAGTAATCCTGGTATTTTCTCTTATAATCCTGGTGAAGGATGGATCTCGAAAGTTGATACAGATGAATTACCTGCTGAAAACATATCCTCAGTTTTCAGTTCTGGCAATTATCTTGTTTATGGATTTTCAAATGGTTCTCTTTATAAAATTCAGGATCAGAATATCCTTGTAAATGATGAGCTGGTTTCTCCTTCCTCCAATTTTTTTATCAATTCTATCAAAGAATTTAACCAACAATTGTATCTGGCCACAGACGAAGGATTAGTATTAGCTAATTTATCTGATCTTTCTATCAGAGATGCATTTTTGCAAATTGGAGATAGTGCTAATTCAATTAAAGTATTTGATATCGCTCTTCTAAATGACAGTATTTTTATTTCGTCTGATGAGGGAATAAAAGCAGCTTCCTTAAATTCTAACCTAGCTGATTTTAACCAATGGAAGGTCAGATCAGAAATTGTTATAGAAGAATTTTTCAATTTAGACGGTGAAATTTCAGCAATCACAAAAGCTGGAGGGCTTTTAAAAAGGTCATTTGAAGGAGTTTGGTCAACAGTAGAAAATCAACCCGCGGATGGATGGATTGGCGGTTTTACTAATAATTCAAAATTATACCTGCTCAATAACAATAATGTGTATGAATGGCAAAATGATATATTTGAGAATGTAGCCAACTTGCCATCAAATATAGACCCGCTGGATATTGCGGTAAATGAAACTGTGGTATTTTTAGGAACCCGAAATTCTGGCATGATCAAAGTTGAAAATAATAGTATTACAACTTTGAAACCTGATGGTCCAGAAAACAATTTCCCTTCTGGAATTCGATTTACCGGAAACAACCTTTTCACTCTTAATTCTAATGAAGCTGAATTAATATCATATTTAGAAAATTCAGAATGGAAGGAAACTTCTTTATTTGATGCTATAATTACGGATGTCGAATTCTTCAATCAGAAATATTATTTCACATCCATTTCAAGAGGATTGATATCTGGTATTGAAAACCCTGTTTTATTAACAGGCGAAACTTTAGAAATAGATGTCATAGCGGGTAATGGACCCAGTGATTATGAGTTCACAGCAATTACTTCACTTCCAGATAAACTTGTATTTGCTCAAACTAATAGTACAGCTTATTTATATTCAGAAGATTTAGAAACTACTACTCCTTTTCCAAAACCAAATAGCAGACTAAACTATATAAGAGAACTCAAAATAATTGACGGAAATATTATTGGATTAACAGGTCAGTCCCCTCAAGGTAATATTGTGATTATAAACCCTGAAGACCAGGAATACCGTTTATTGAATTCAAGCGAGAACAATGGTGGCCTACCTGGAACAATATATAATTTAAGCTCAGATAGCGATGGAAGAATATGGATTGCTTCCAACAATGGCGTCTGGTTTCTGGATGTACCATTTAGAGTTTTTGATTTTGTGGCAATGAATGCTTCCAGACCTATAATTGATGGCCGGTATTTATTAGAAGGAAGAAAAGTAAATGATGTCTTTGTTGATACCGGCGACAGACTTTGGACCGCTACTGCTTTAGGAATACGCTTATTTGATTCTGATTTAGATGAAGAATTGGCTTTTTTTAACAGCGATAATTCACCTTTACCTTCAGACAATGTTTTACAATTAGAGTATGATCCTTCTTCAGGAAAAGTTTATGTTTTAACTGACAGAGGAATAGTTGCCTATCAAAGTGATGCAACGTCTCCCTCAGGAGATTATAGTTCTGTAAATATCTATCCAAATCCATTTTCACTCCAAAGAAATAATGTTATAACTATTAGTAACATCAAGGGAAATAGTAATATTAAAATTACTACAGCATCGGGGTCTTTTGTTGATGAGATAGAAAGTAATGGTGGTTCTGCTTCCTGGAACCCTCCCTCAAATATACAACCAGGAGTATATCTCTTCTTCATGGCAGATCAATTATATGAAGAAGGATACATTGGTAAGGCTGTAATCATTCCGTAAAATGCTTACTACGACACAAGGCATCGTTTTCAATTACATTAAATATGGTGAATCTTCAATTATTTGCAGGATTTTCACACGGGAGAAAGGGTTAAAATCTTTTATTATTAATAGTGCGAGAACGTCAAAGGGAAAAGGAAAAATTGCTCTTTATCAACCTTTGAACCTTCTGGAAATGGTGATCTATGACAGGAATGATGATAAAATAACCAGGATAAATGAAGCCCGAATTGATTTTCATTATAAAACTATTCCTTTCGATCCTGTAAAAAGAGGAATTGGTTTATTTTTATCTGAGATTCTATTCAAGATTGTAAAACAGGATGAAGATCCTCAACCTATTCATGATTTTATTAGAGAATCAATTTGCACTTTTGATCAAATAGACCATGACATAAATAATTTTCATTTAAAATTCCTGATAAAACTTAGTCCTTACCTTGGACTAAATATGGAAAGTGGCCATGTCCTGGCTGATGAAATGGAATCTTTTTACAACCTGAAGATCAACCAACCAATATTAGAGGGTTTTGAGAAATTGAGTTCTTCTGATTACGGAGAGAAATCTGAAATAAGTAACACGGTAAGAAGAGAACTACTCCATGTATTGATCGATTTTTACAGATATCACCTGGATATTGGTGAATTAAAATCTCTTCCTGTCTTAATTGAATTGTATTTATAAAAAAACCCGGTGTTAAACCGGGTTTGCTCAATTATGTGTGTTAGTTTTTCTATTCTGTCAATGTAATCGTTCTTTCAACTGTATTAAACGGTCCAGAAATCACATTTCCATCGCTATCAATAAGCTCCAGTTTAATAGTGTTCTCTCCCATTGGCATTCCCTCAATAAAATATGGCTGCCATTTATCAATAAGGAATGTCTCATCGTTAATCGTAGCTCTAACCTTATTTCCTTCAGCTGAAAGGTCAGTATTTAAAAGGTAAAAATCTAATAGAACCTTTTTTGTATTTGCTCCGCTATACTCGCCCTTAGGACGGCTATAAAACATGTGAGGCTGAGTTAAATCAGCAGGCTCAGCATCTACATCTCCAACTGTGAACTGACGAATAACGTACGCATCCGGATTTTTAAGACTCTCATGATATGATCTTGAAAGAAAAGCAAGAGCTACATAATGACCTTCTTCCATTTCCTTTTCAAACTGAGCTTCATAATGTGCAGTATATGGCTCATTATTTAAGATCAGGTGAATATGCTGACCCTTGTCTGAATTAGCACAATTTTTTATATCAGCATCAGGTGTCTGACTTGCCAGGGTATAATTTTTTACATTAAAATCGAAATTAACAGTACCCGGCTTTAATTCAGCTGATTCAGAAGGTGAATTCATTTCCAGCATCGAATCATTAAATTCAGGGGAGTTGGTTACAGGCGAAATGCTTATCGAAGCTACATCAGTCATGGTTTCTTCAGCCATGGCAGTTGAATCTTCCGCAGAATCCTCATCTGATCCTTCCTTAGTATTACAAGAAGTAACAGCTAAAATAGCTAACAAACAGATAGTTGTTATTTTAATTTTCATCATATCTTGTTGATTTTGTCGATATTGTGTGTATTTCGGTTTATTAATATTAAGAAAAAATAAGTAGTTTGCAATGCAATAAATACATTATAAAATGTCTGACATACTATATAACGATATTCCATCACTGGATTTGAATGATTTCAGGAGCAATGACCCTGAAAGGAAAGCCGAATTTGTGAAGGCTTTAGGAGATGCTTATCAGAACATTGGTTTTGTAGCAGTAAAAAACCATGGGCTGAGTGACGAACTCCAGGAGAAATTATATAATAATGTGAAAGAATTTTTCAGCCTGGATGACGACGTGAAAAAGAAATATGAGAGACCGGATATCGCTGGCCAAAGAGGGTATAACGGTAAGATGAAAGAGCATGCTAAAGGAAGAAACGTAGGAGATCTGAAAGAATTCTATCATGTGGGACAACCTAACGATTCTGCTCATCCGATTACAGATAAATACCCTGATAACGTATGGCCGAAAGAAGTCCCGGAATTTAAAGATTCTTGCCTTCAGGCATTCAAAACACTAGAGCAAGCTGGATTAGATATGTTAAGTGCAATCGCAATTCACCTTGGTCTGCCACAAAATTACTTCCAGGATAAGGCTTCGTATGGTAACAGCATACTGAGAGCCATTCATTATTATCCGATCACTAATCCTGATGAAGTACCAGATGATGCTGTAAGAGCAGCTGAACATGGAGATATTAATTTAATCACCCTGTTAATGGGAGCAAGTGCTGATGGACTTCAGGTGTTGAGAAAAGATGGCAAATGGATTCCGATTACGGCCCTACCAGATCAAATCATTGTCAATGTTGGTGATATGCTTGCAAGACTTACTAATGATAAGTTAAAGTCAACTATCCACAGGGTAGTTAATCCTCCGAAAGAAAAAATGAATACTTCCAGATATTCAATTCCGTTTTTCATGCACCCAAGATCAGAAATGGATCTGACATGCCTGGAAAGCTGTATTGATGAAGACAATCCGAAGCAATATGAGGATATGACAGCGGGAGAATTTCTGGATCAGCGATTAGCTGAAATCGGATTAAAAAAATAGACCCGATTTTCCTGTATGCGGAAAATTCGATCTTTTATTTATCTCAAAGAAGTTTTAAAGTTAGGTGTGTCTGCCTTTGGAGGGCCCCAGGCACACCTGGCTTTATTTTTTGATATTTTTGTTGACAAAAGAGCATACCTGACCAATAAAGAATTAATTGAACTTCATGCTCTTTGTCAGATCTTACCAGGGCCTACTTCCACTCAAACTATTACTGCAATTGGTTACAGAATAGGTGGCCCAAAATTAGCCTATTTAACGTTATTAGTTTGGTGTTTACCAGCAGTAACAGTTATGACGGGTGTCGGATTGGCACTTTCTTATTTAAATGATCCTTTATCCGTTACAGAGTTTATTCAACCAATGGTGGTAGGCATAGTTGCTGTTGCTGCGATCAGAGTAAGTAATAAAGTGGTGGTTTCAAACCATGGAATGATTGTCCTGATTCTAACTGCAGTAGCTGCATTTTTTTACAGAAGTCCTTTCGCCTATCCCGCTTTGATTATATTTGGAGGCCTTTCTACTTCTATCAATTTCAGATTACATCCCAAGGTTCAGGATAAAGCCTTAAAAATTAATTGGAGTAATTTTTTATTATGGGCTGGTGTCCTTGTTTTCGCAGCTATACTCGGTGCCATTACCAATAAAAGAGAAATTCTTTTATTCGAGAACTTTTATCGAAACGGATCTCTGATCTTCGGGGGTGGACAAGTTCTAATTCCCTTACTTTATACTGAATTTGTAGAGTTTAAGCAATATCTCACCTCTAATGAGTTCTTATCGGGATATGGTTTTAATCAGGCTGTCCCGGGCCCAACTTTTAGCTTTGCTGCATTTGTCGGTACTTTATCAATGAGAGAATTCGGACCATTAGCGCAGGTGATTGGTGCATTTCTAAGTGCTGCTGGTATTTTTCTCCCGGGCACATTTTTAATTTTCTTTATAATCAGATTTTGGGATGATTTAAAAAAATACAGAATAATCAAGGCATCTCTTGAAGGTGTAAATGCTGCAGGATCAGGTCTCGTTGTAGCTGCTGCGTTTTTATTATTTGAGCCAATCGATAAAAATCCAATGAGTTTTGGGATAATTTTAATAACTGTTGGCCTGATGCTCATTAGGGTTAGAACACCTTATATTATTATTGCAGGAATAATTGCAGGCTTTATTTTTTGACGATTAACTGAATCTCTTCCCCATCGGTCCTTATTTTACTTTGAAGACCACAAGGAATCAAAAAATTATCATCTATATGGCCAAATGGGACATCAAAATAAACAGGGAAATCATATTCACTTACGTGGCTAAGGACTATTTCACTAGCTTCCAGCCCAAATGGTTCCTCATCGTAAGGTACATCTGTCACTCCTCCTACTAATAAACCACTAATTTCACTTAAGACCCCCGCTCTTTTTAATTGAACTATTGATCGGTCAATACGATATAAATCCTCGCCAACTTCTTCAAGGAAAAGAATTTTATTTTCGAAAGTTAGTGGGAAAGATTTTGTACCAATATTATTGGCTATCATTGAAAGATTTCCTCCTATAAGACTTCCATGGCAATCATTCACTTTGTCGATGGATGTTTTCTTCCACTCCAGTTTATAATCCTCAGGTTCCATTAAAAATTGTCGGATAGAATCAATGGCTTCTTCACTAGTCTTATTTTTAAAAAGCGCTGGCATGGAAGAATGAGAAGAAGCTATCCCCAAACGCTCCAATTGTAATAACAAAGTTGTTATATCAGAAAACCCGAGTATCCATTTAGGATACTTATAAAGAGGCTTAAAATCTATTTTATCAACAATTCTCGTTGTCCCATACCCTCCCCGGACACAAAAAACAGCCTTTATATCAGGTGAAGAAATAGCTTTCTGGAAATCCTCTACTCTGGCTTTATCATCACCTGCAAACCTAAATTCTTTGTTTAGTAGATTTTTGCCTTTAAGAACCTTTAATCCCCAATTTTCCATAATTCCTACAGCATGCTCCACAGCAGTAGAGTCTACGGCCCTCGCGGTAGCTACAATGATTACTTTATCTCCATGAGAAAGAAATTCCGGAATGATCATATTTGAAAAATATCGATTCTAAATAAAAAAAGCCTCAATTTGAGGCTTTTTTTATACTGTTATATTGTTTTATTATTCAGTTGGAGGCGTTACACCCAATTTAGCAAAGATCTTATCTGTCACATCAGACTCATCATTTGCATAAAGAAGGATATCTGTACCCGGTGTTCCACTGTTAAAAATATGAGTGTAACCATCTTCCTGAGCAACTTGCTTAATTGCAGTCTCTATCTTTTTGTATAGAGGCTGTAAAAGCTCTGTGTATTTCGCCTGCATACTTTTTTGAGCATCCTGAGCAAATTTTTGAAGGTTTTGATCCATTTGCTGTAGTTCTCTCTCCTTATCTGCTCTTACTACATCAGACCATTGATTTGCCTGAACGTTTTGCTCATACTCAGTAACTTTGCTTCTTAGCGTTTGTTGCTTTGCCTGAATCTGATTTTGTAATTGCTTCTGATATGTTTCAAATTCGCTTTGTACATTCTTCATTTCAGGCAGATTAGAAAGTACATAGTCAACATTTGTATAACCTATTTTCAGCTGCTGGCTTTGAGCCGAGATGCTGAATCCGGCGATAATAATTCCAAAAACAATAAGAAAAAATTTACTTTTCATCATTCTCCAATTTAAATTATAAGTTTTACTCAATTGTGTCATTTTTATCTCCCAAACCAAGTTCTTCCAACACATAGTCTGTATAGTCATGAACAGGGTTTGTATAAATCATAACCAGATCACCTGACTTATCAAAAACGATCTGTAGTCTTTTATCTTTTGCGACCTTACTAACCGCCTCAAAAACCTGATCCATTACAGGTTTTATTATTTCTTCTTTCTTTAGATAAAAAAGTCCTTCAAAACCAAATACCTTTTGCTGGTAATCTTGAATTTCTTTTTCCTTTTCTTTTATCTCTTCTTTTCTTTCTTTAATCATTTCTTCAGTAAGAAGAACTTTTTCTGCTTCGAGAGCTTCATACATAGATTCTTTCTCAGCAATCATTCCTTTTATTTCCTCTTGCCAACTTCGTGCCAATTCTTGAATTTTTGATTGAGCCTCTTTGTATTCAGGCATTTGATTCAAGACATAATCTGTATCAACATAGCCAAATTTCTGGCTGAAGCCAGAAAATGAAAGGCCTAGGAAAAGAAGATGTAAAAGAAATATTTTTCGCATTATCTTAACTGGTTTCCAATTGTAAAGTGGAACTGAGGCCCACTAATATCAATCTGTCCTGGCAATTGATCAAATCCATATGCCCAGTCAATTCCAATCAAACCAAATGCCGGCATAAATATTCTCGCACCTACACCAGCTGATCGATATAAATTAAACGGATTAAAGTCCTGATAATTATTCCAGTTATTACCAGCTTCAGTAAAACCGAGTATATATATAGTTGCTCCCGGATTTGTTGAAATCGGATATCTCAATTCCATTGTATATTTCGAGAATACAACACCACCATAAATCTCATCACCAGCTGGTGAAGCACTTCCGCTATAATTTGGAGGAGTTACAGCATTATCCTCGTATCCCCTAAGTGCAATGATTTCCTGCCCTATTTGGAAATTTGTTCCGGCAAGGCCACTACCACCCATAACATATCTTTCAAAAGGAGATATTCCTTTATCTATATTATATGTTCCAAGGAATCCAAAGTTAGCCTTTGCGTGAAATACAAGGTCTCCAACTATCGCTGAAAAATAACTTATATCAAGATCCCATTTATGATATTCTATCCATTCATTTACACTTTCCCCCTCTTCTATATCTTCAGCATCTTCTGAGAAATCAAAAGATGAATATGGAGGTGTTAAGGCAACAGACAAGCTTATTGAAGATCCAGATCTTGTGTAAATCGGATTATCAATGTTACTTCTTGATATTGTTGTATTCAGTGTAAAACTATGGAACTTCCCGTTGTCAACTGAAAGACCTAGATAAGGATAATTATCAAGATCGTAAATAGAATAGGCAATTGAATTTGAAACCTGGAAGAAATCATCTGGCCATCTCACTCTTCTACCTAATCCCACAGAAAGAGAAGTAAGTTTTAAGCTACCTGTAAAACTAGTCGGATCAAAGAAGCTGGCTCCTGACCTTACTACTGTATGACTTAAGTTTACAGAAAAAGCATTTGGCTTTCTTCCACCCAACCACGGCTCCTGGAAAGAGAAAGAGTAAGACTGGTATTGTCTACCACTAGCCTGAAGCCTTATGCTAAGTCTTTGGCCATCACCACGTGGAACCGGTCTCCATTTACTTAAATCAAATAAGTTATTAGCTGAGAAATTATTCAGGGATAGACCTAATGTACCAACAAATCCATAAATACCTCCCCAACCTCCAGATAGCTCTATCTGGTCATTTGATTGTTCAGCAAGGACCCAGTGAATATCCACAGTACTTTCTTCAGGATCCGGGAAATATTGTGGTTCTATTTGCTCAGGATCAAAAAATCCCAATTGTGCAAGTCTTTGATTAGTTTTAATCAGGTTACTTCGGCTAAACTTTTCTCCAGGTCTTGTAGATAACTCTCTTAGAATAACATGATCGTGAGTCTGGTTATTTCCTTTTACCAACACCTGGTCTATAGTAGCTATACTACCCTCCATTATCCTCATCTCAATATCGATGGAGTCTCCCTCAACCAATACTTCTACAGGTTGGATATTGAAAAACAAATATCCATTATCAGTATAAAGAGAGTTAATATCGCGGTTACCTGTAGGATCAAAATTTAATCTCTTACTTAACTTCTCCTTGTCATAAACATCTCCTTTTTCAATTCCGAGAACTGTTGATAAGGTTTCATCAGTGTAGAGATAATTTCCTGTCCAGATAATTTCTCTGAAATAATATCTGTCTCCCTCATCTACTGTGATATTCACATTGATATTTCGATTATCATTATAGTAAACAGTATCACTAACGATTTCTGCATCGCGATACCCTTTGCTATTATAAAAATCAACAACCAGATTCAGGTCATTTTGATATTCTTTTGGAATGAATTTGGATGAATTAAAAAAGTTTAACTTAACATGCTCATTCACATATTCTGTCACTTTATCTTTCGTGATAGAACCTTCAGGAGTTAAAACATTAGAAACCTTTTGAGGTTTGAAATTAAATAATCGAGAAAAGATATCTTTGAATATGCTCACCCTGGCGTATTCATTTGTTTTCTTCATTTTATTTCTCAGGCGCACATCCGTATAATGCTCATTGCCTTCAAAACTTATTTCATTTATTCTTACTTTAACTCCCTTATCAATATTAATTCGAAGTTTGGCATAATTACTTAAGGCAGTATCGGCTAATTGAATAATTTCAACATCCGCTCTTGGGAATCCTTTCTCAACAAAATACTTCTTTATGGTAAGCTGAGTGTTTTTCTTAAGTACATCTGTAACAACACTACCTCTTATGAGTCCCATCTCATCTTGCAGATTTTCCTGGGTGGTTTTATTCACACCATTAATCTCATAGGTAGAAAGCCTGGGTTGTTCCTTTAATGCCAGCTCAAGATAAACCTTATTTCCCTGAACTTTCGTGATGTTAACTTCTACATCACCAAGAATTTTTTGTTTCCATAGATTCTTTACAGCATTTGAAATTGCTTCGCCAGGAATTTTAATCTTGTCTCCTACTTTTAATCCAGAAAGGGATATTAAAGCATTATTATCTAGATACTCTACTCCAGAAACTGTTATTTCAGCTATTTCGTATTCTTTTGGATCTGAATAATTCAGTTCAAATTTTTTATTTTCTTTTTTCTGAAATCTGTCCAACCCTATTTGTCCAAAAGCGGTTGATACCAAACCTGCTAAAAAAACAAAAACTATTAATTTTCTCATGCGTCGCTTTTCAATTGTTCACTGATTTTCCCAAACCGTCTCTCTCTTTGTTGGTAAGAAAGAATTGCTTTTGCCAACTCTTCCTTATTAAAATCAGGCCATAATGTCTCAGTAAAGTATAATTCAGTATATGCTGACTGCCATAACAGATAATTACTTATCCTCATCTCGCCACTGGTCCTGATCATCAGCTCAGGATCAGGGAATTCGGCAGTCATCAAGTTGTTTTTAATTGTATTTTCATTAATATCTTCGGGCTTTAAGTTTCCTTTTTCAACTTCTGAAGATATTTTTTTCATAGCCTGGGTTAATTCCCATCTGCCACTATAACTTAAAGCCAATATTAAATTTAAACCGGAGTTCTCGCGGGTCCTTTCTATCGCTTCCAACAACTCCCTTTTGCATTTTTTAGGTAGTGAATCAGTATCTCCAATTGTATGGAGCCTAACATTATTCTTTGTTAGTGTCTTTAACTCTTTACGAATAGTGCTAACTAACAGTTCCATTAAACCAGACACTTCATCCTTAGGCCTGCTCCAGTTTTCAGTGGAAAATGCATATAATGTAAGGTACTCAACACCGATTTCAGCACACCCTTCGGTCACATCTCTGACTGCATTAACAGCATTTCTATGACCGAATAAACGGACAGCGCCCTTTTTCTTGGCCCATCTGCCATTTCCGTCCATGATCACAGCTATGTGAGAAGGAATATTAGACTTATCGATATGCTCCATTAATTGTTCCACAACCCGCAAAAATATAGCGCAATCTACAAAAAAGCTATGGTTAAGCTAAATAAGATGAAGTTAATCTTTGTTAAGTTAAAATTTAACGATTTTTAGTTCGGGTCGACAGGACAAGGAATTTTAATTATGACATAATTGAGCGTGAAATGGAGGTTATAATACCAGTCATTATCATATTTATTGCCATATTGATAACTATATCCGGCGGCACCTTTGTTGAGCCCGGCATTTGTATCCGGAACTTCAGAAACACCATCTATATAATCAAAGAAAGTCTTCCTGAAACCCAACTCAACACCCAAATGCCAATGACGATTTAGTTTCCATTTCATTCCGGCGCCAAAAGGGATCACAGGTTGAATATTGCTATAAGAATAAGGACCGGGATCATCACCAAATAGCCAAAAGCCTCCAACACCAGCAAAAATATACGGACTGGTTTTATAGGGTGATTTTATTTGTCTGTAATCGAGAAAATGAAACTCTCCTACAGCCATCAATTCTAATATTGAAACATTGAATGAAGTGCTCCTTATATCACTAAAGTTATCTGCAGGCCTTGAGTCGTCACCAGCCAAATTATTATAGGTTAGCTGTGCTCTCCAACCCATAAACTCATTCATATTTTGTCGATAAAACACTCCTAGGGAAGGCCTTAAATAAAGAGGGTTTACAGTTTTAACAACCTCTCCGATATAAGCAGCCCCACCAGCAGCCACACCAACTTCCTTATAAGTAGGTAATTCCTGGGACTTAAGGTTAACTTCAGTAAAAAAAATCACCAAAAAAAATGGGAGTATTTTTCCCAGCTTACTCCCTAATATCTCTGTTAATTTATTTCTATTCACTTTATCTGAATTTTGATCTTTTAATCCTACCAGACCCTAAAATATACGACAACTTAACTCTGGTTACAATAAATAAATCATTATCATTCTGATTCCCTCTCATATTAGCAAAATCTCCTTCACCTCCGCGGCTACCAAATCCTGAATAAACCTCATATCCTCCAACAGTCTCCTTATTTGAATCTGTCATTAGAGAATTAAATGGCCTGACATCCCCTTGAGAAGAAAATTCTTCTCCAGATCTGTAGGACATAGCTCTTGCTAAATTAGAGTTTAGTTCATTCAGATCTACATAATAACCACTTACATCATCAATATAATCGGTAAACAATAGGTTGTATTCAAACTCAACTGCTAAATTCAACGAATTATTTAGCTTGAAGGTAGTACCTATACCGAAAGGAACCGAAATAATAGTTTTACTGTAGGGATCAACGTTATAGGCATCGCTATATTGTCCTTCTGTACCTAAAGGTTCAAGATCCACCCATTCTCCTGCTTCCGGAAGTGTATTTCCCCAGGAATCTTGCTGACCTACTTTGCCCTGAGGGTTATGGAAAACAGCTGATACCCCGGCGAATATGTATGGATTCCAGTCATTTCTGGTAATATAGGTGCCATTATTACTATATAAAAACAGTTCAGCACGCGCACCAACCTGATAGATCCTATTTCTGAAGCTTAGGTTTCTAACATAACGATACTGCGCATCAACATCATTTGGATCTGCAGATTCGAAATCATCTCCACGTAAGGTGCCATAAGTAAAAAAACCAGACGCCTGAAATCTTTGCCCCAGTCTTCTGGTTACTGCTAATGTAAAGGCAGGCCTGGTAAATTTAAGATCAGTACTAAAAGAACTTGATGTTGGAGTGATATCTCCAAAATAGTTCATAGCACCAATACCTATATCAATCGTAGTATATTGAAATCTACGATCAAATTTCTTTTTAAATCCCCTGAAGTTTGATACTGTTTGGCGACCGCGACGGCCCTGAGCATATGAATCTGCGACAGATAGAGATAAAAACAGAACTATCAATGAAAATATTAACGATCGCATATATTATTTGATATCTTATCAGAAAGTTAATTGATTTATGTTAATTTCTTAAATCGAGTCCCCAATTTAATTTTTGCCTCAATGTATTTAAAAAATTAATTCCTTCCAATTTTATTAGGTTACAATGAAAACTTTCTCGACGAACTGCCATTTCAATACTATCATCTACTGTAAATGATCTTGAATCGAGAGACACCAGAAAGTTTTTTGCCCGCCCTTCTATTTCAAAAGAAATAACGCTGTTATCACTGACTACCAATGGTCTTACATTCAAATTATGTGGACTAATTGGTGTTATTATGAAGTTTTTAGACTCAGGCATTACAACCGGGCCACCACAGCTTAATGAATAGCCGGTGGAACCTGTCGGAGTTGCAACGATAAGTCCATCAGACCAATAGGAATTTAAATATTCTCCATCAATATAGGTATGCACTACAATCATTGAAGAAGTATCCTTTTTGGTTATAGCAATCTCATTTAAAGCAAATCGCTGATCACCAAAAATTTCACTTTCAGACTCCATATGAAGCAAACTCCTGTTCTCTATACTGTATTGACTGCTAAGAAGCATATCAATTGCATCCTCAATGTTTTCCTTGGGAATTGATGCAAGAAAACCCAGCCTGCCTGTATTAATTCCAAGTATTGGAGTCATCAGACTACCAATATGAGTCACTGTTTCAAGGAGAGTCCCATCTCCCCCCATGCTTATCATGAACTTTGTACTCCTTAGATCATCGCGGCCTTCATAAACTTTAGTTCCCTCCAATGCATTATCAGAGATATCAGTTAAATAACTTCCAAAGTTTTTGGAAACCAAAATATGTATGCCATGTTTTTTTAGGAGAGAGGTAACTTGTGTGAAATATTTAAGGATTTCGGAATCGCCCGTACGTCCATTTATAGCTATTTGCATAAATCAAATATCAAGATACTTGAAGAGAATATCCAGTCTTTCCTGGTTTACGTCATTCCCCAGACTCTCCTCAAATGTTGCTATTATTTTATAATTAAACCGTTCCAAAGTTGCGGCAGTTCTGGTAACGTCAATCGTATTAAGTTTTAAAGTTAACTTGATTTTTTCAGGATCGAGAAGATCACTTTGTATACTACTTGACAATATTTTAACATCATCTGCTTCAATCAGCCTTGCTAATTCAGCCATTGAATAATCGATCTTTTTCATCGATAACACTAAAATACCGCCCTGACTTTGTACAGCAGCAGATTGAGCAAATGCAATCAAGGCATCCTGAATAGTGATCACTCCAATATATTTGTCTCCTTTATCAAGTACAGCTACAACCTGGGAATCATTATCGGTGGAGACCTTCATAACATCGTAAAGATGCTTGTCTTCATATACAAAACAACTTTGTCCTGAAAGCAAAAAATCGCCAACTTTTGAAGAAAGCTCGTTTGAAGTAAAAATTATATCTTCAGATATTAATCCTTTGAAACTATCCTCATGGATAACTGGAAGCTCTTTGACCCGCAATTCCTCCATCCAGGTGATCGCTTTGGCAGAATCATCTGTCAATTTTAAAGGAGGAATCATGTGATTGATCAATTCGTGAGCGATCATACAGTTACGTTTTCCAAAAATTCTTCAAGTATTTCATTAAATGTATCAGGGTGTTCCATCATTGGAGCATGACAACATTTATCGATAAATCTCAGTGTGCTATTTGGTATAAGCCTATTAAATTCATGTGCCACCATTGGTGGAGTAATAGTATCATTCAGTCCCCAAATTAACAATGTGGGTGCTTTAATGTTTACTATATCTTTGGCCATATTATTTCTTTGCGCACTTTTGGCGATAGCTACGATTCTCATACACTTAGGGATAGAATTCGTAGTCTCAAACACCTCATCGATATATTCATCAGTAATTACTTCAGGATCATAAAAGGTGTATTCTACCCTTTCTTTTATATATTCATAATTTCCCCTTTTCGGAAATGATCCTCCCATACTATTTTCAAAAAGCCCTGAAGACCCTGTAAGAATAAGTCTGTTAACCTTGTCAGGATGTTTTAATGTATAGATCAAGGCAATATGACCCCCAAGAGAATTCCCCATTACAGTCATATCAGTTATCCCCATTTCATCTACAAATCCTTCCACATAGGCATTCAACCCTTCCAATCCAGCCTGTCTTAATGGCATTTCATAGATAGGTAACAGAGGAATTAAAATTCTGTAGCGATCAGAAAAGTGATTTACAACGCTATCCCAGTTGCTTAGTGCACCAAAAAGTCCATGCAAAAGAATTAAAGTTTCTCCTTGCCCTTCATCGATATAGCTGTAATCCTTAATTGTTTTTATATCTACAGTTTTACTCATCTGTGTTTCTTTCTAAATAAATATAATTAAAAAACCTTTAAAATGTAGTTTTGTTACGCCTCTTCTTCGCCGAACATGTCCTTTATATCATAGAACATTTCATTAATAGACGGAATTATTTTACTAAGTAGAATTCCTATCTGAGGGGCAATCGGCTCAACCATCGGCATCATTAGCGAACCCTCAATAAAACTCAATGGTAATTCTACATCAAGTATTGAAATAATCCATAAGATTATGCTTATTCCAAGAGCCCACTTAAATGCACCAAAAATTGCACCGGCTAATTGATCAACGTTACCCAAAATTGTCTTGTCAAGTATGGATTTAAATAACCTGACAAGGCCATTGACCAAAAATATCACCCCAACAAAAATGACTATGAAAGCAAGCAGGGGAATTAAAGGACCCAAACTTTCAAAATAAGTTGAAAGTAATCCAATGCTAACATGCAGTAGCTTAAAACCTAAAATTATTGCCAGAATAAATGCTACCAGACCGGCAAACTCCAATAAAAATCCTTTTTTATATCCACTGTAAGCACCAATACCCAGCAGAATAATAATAACAATATCAATTATTGCCACTCTGTAATTATTATTTGTTTAAAAGTTGTTTCACTTTATCAGCAATTACTTTACCATCAGCCTTGCCTGCCAGTTTTTTAGTTGCAGCTCCCATAACCTTACCCATATCCTGAGGGCCTGAAGCACCAACTTCTTTAATAATATTTTCGAGTTCAACCTCGATTTCCTCCTCACTCATTTGCTTAGGCAGGAACTGTTCTATTACTTCCAATTCCCTCTTCTCTTTATCAGCAAGATCCTGTCGGTTTTGTTGCTCAAAAAGCTCTATCGATTCTTTTCTTTGTTTTGCTGCTTTAGTTAAAAGTTTGATCTCTTCGCTCTCTCCAACTGCACCTTTTCCTCCTTTTTCAGTCTCCGCCAGTAGAATTAATGACTTGATAGCTCTCAAAGCTCTCAATTCATCCTGGTTTTTGGCTTTCATCGCAGCTTTTATTCCTTCTTCTACCTGTTGTTTAAGACTCATATCTGTATCTTTGAAATAAAGTTAGTTTGTCGCAAGATATACATTTTGAAATAAATTATGACAAAGCTTAGTGTAAATGTCAACAAGTTCGCCACAATCAGGAATGCTCGTGGCGGCAATAATCCCAACTTAGTTCAGGTAGTAAAAGATTGTGAGCGCTTTGGTGCACAGGGCATTACTATACACCCACGTCCAGATGAAAGGCATATTACAACAAAGGATGTTTACGATATAAAACCTTTGGTCACTACTGAATTTAATATAGAGGGATATCCCGATGAAAGATATCTGAAACTTGTAAGGGAAAACAGACCGGCGCAGGCCACCTTAGTTCCTGATGCTCCGGATGTACTGACAAGTAATAAAGGATGGGATACTATCAAAAACGAATCAATGCTTTCAGAAATTATTTCTGAGATAAAATCATACGGAGTAAGAACTTCTATATTTGTTGACCCTGACCCGGAAATGGCTGAAGGAGCAGCAAAAGTAGGAACAGACAGAGTAGAATTATATACCGAAGATTATGCTGTCAGATATAAGCAAAATAAAAACAAAGCAATTGAACCTTATCTAAAAACAGCTGAAATCGCAAAAAACGCAGGGTTAGGAATAAATGCAGGTCATGACCTGGATTTAACGAATTTAAAGTTTCTGGTTGAACAAATTCCTTTTATCGATGAAGTATCTATTGGTCATGCCCTTGTATGTGATGCGCTCTACTATGGATTGGAAAATACTATTCAGCTTTACCTAAAACAGCTATCATGAATTTATTTTACAGAGAATATGGAAGTGGAGACAATACACTTGTAATTCTTCATGGATTATTTGGTTCATCAGACAATTGGATGTCAATAGCAAAAACTCTTGAAGATGAATTTCATATTTACGTGGTAGACCAACGTAATCACGGACAATCACCCCATAGTGATGAATGGAATTACGAAGTAATGGCACAAGATATTTCGGATTTCATTGATGAATATATCGGCCATTCTACTGCGGTGCTGGGACACTCTATGGGCGGGAAGGTTGCTATGACACTTGCAATGCAACATTCTGAAAAAGTAAAAAAGCTATTAGTAGCTGATATTGCCCCAAGGCACTACCCGGTACATCATCGCCAAATTCTGGATGGATTAATCAAAGTTGATGAAGCTAACCCAAAAAGCAGGAAAGAAGCAGATGATGTCCTGTCAGACTATATTTCTGAAAAATCAATCAGAATGTTTTTGTTGAAGAACCTTGGCAGAGGAGAGAATAACAACCTAAAGTGGAAAATCAATCTTGAAGTGATCAATGATAAGATCGAAGAAGTAGGCAAATCACAAAAAGAACTTGAACCAACAGATGTTCCCACCCTTTTTGTAGGTGGAGAAAAAAGCGACTATATAAGAGACGAGGATAAGGACCTTATCAAAGAATTATTTCCTGAATCAAATGTGATCCAATTAAAAAAAGCCGGTCACTGGCTGCATGCTGAACAGCCGGAATCCTTTACTACTGTGATAAAAGATTTTATGAATTATGAAGGATAAAGGAACGCTTTATTTACTTCCATTACCTGTCAGTACAGGTGAGATAGACAAAAGCATCACTCCTTATGAAAGAAGCCTGATCAAAAATCTGAAATTTTTTGCAGCAGAAAACATTCGTACTGCGCGACGGTTTATCAGTAGTCTCGATGAAGGGATTGTTATTGAGGAATTAAAATTTTTTCAGGCTGACAAAAAAACAGATCAACATAAAGTTCTTGAAATAATAAAATTAATGGAAAAAGGAACTAATGTGGGGATGATGTCGGAAGCAGGTTGCCCTGGCATAGCAGATCCTGGAGCATTATTAGTTGACTTGGCGCATAAACATAATATCCGGGTAATTCCGGTTTCCGGTCCTTCATCTATGTTTTTAGCTTTAATGAGTTCAGGATTCAACGGCCAACAGTTTGAATTTTGCGGGTATGTTCCAGTAAAAAATCCTGATAGAAAAGTTAAAATTAATAAAATGGAAAAAAAGGCTTTGAGTGAGAACGTAACACAGATTTTTATGGATACGCCATATAGAAACAATGCTCTTTTTAATGACATCCTGGCAAATTGTCATCCAAATACTTTTTTATCAATCTCCTGCGATATAACAGGAGAAAATGAATTTATTAAAACCATGACCATCAAAAACTGGAAAAATCAAAAAATTGATTTACATAAAAAGCCTGCATTATTTTTATTCGGGCAATGTCTTTAATTGATAACATTAATATTTTACCTTAAAAAAATTATCTTTGCATCTTTAATTAGAAATCAAACTTCATATGTCATATTTCTTTACATCCGAATCAGTATCTGAGGGACACCCTGATAAAATAGCCGATCAGATATCTGACGCTTTGTTAGACAATTTTTTGGCTTTTGACAAAAACTCAAAAGTTGCACTTGAAACCTTAGTTACAACCGGACTGACAGTATTGAGCGGCGAAGTAAAATCTGACGCCTATGTTGACGTTCAGCAGATCGCCCGAAATGTCATCAATAATATTGGTTATACGAAAGGAGAATATATGTTTGACGGTAATTCCTGTGGAGTTATCAGTGCGATACATGAACAATCACCTGATATAAGTATGGGAGTTGACAGAGGAGCTCCGGAACTACAGGGTGCCGGTGATCAGGGCATGATGTTTGGATATGCAACAGATGAAACTGAAGCATTCATTCCATTACCTCTTTATCTTTCTCATATGATCTTACAGGAACTTGCTGCTGTAAGAAGAGAAAATGCAGAGATCACATACTTGAGACCAGATGCTAAATCTCAGGTTACAATTGAATATTCAAACACTCATAAGCCTCAAAGAATTTCTTCGATCGTGGTATCTACTCAGCATGATGAGTTTGACAAGGAAGAAGAAATGCTGGAAAAGATCTATAAAGACATAAAAGATATCGTAATCCCAAGAGTGAAAAACAAACTTTCACCTGAATTGCAGTCATTATTTAACGATAAGATCAAATACCATATAAATCCAACGGGTAAATTTGTGATCGGCGGACCTCATGGCGATACCGGACTGACCGGCCGCAAAATAATTGTCGACACATACGGAGGTCGCGGGGCTCACGGAGGGGGAGCTTTCAGTGGTAAAGATCCTTCTAAGGTAGACCGTTCCGCTGCCTATGCAACCAGGCATATTGCTAAAAATATGGTGGCTGCAGGGGTTGCAAAAGAAATACTTGTTCAAGTTAGTTATGCTATTGGTGTAGTTGAACCGACAAGTATTTATGTAAATACCTATGGAACTTCAAAAGTGAATCTTACAGACAGCGAGATTGCACACAGAGTAAGTGAAATTTTTGATATGCGGCCTTTTGCTATTGAAAACAGATTGAAATTGAGAAACCCGATCTACTCAGAAACAGCTGCGTATGGTCACATGGGAAGAACTCCGGAAACTAAGAATGTTACTTTCACTGATAGTTCAGGAAATAAAAGAGACTTTGAAGTGGAGACCTTTACCTGGGAAAAGCTCGATTATGTTGACGACATAAAAAAAGCTTTTGAGCTATAAAATAAAAAAGGGGCGATTTTGATCGCCCCTTTATTTTTTTTAGTTAAACAATTTTATCTTCCAAGTTGCTTTTCTTTATATTTTTTAATCTGTCTTCTTAATGCTTCTACAGCCTTATCAGCAGCTGCTTCAAAAGATTTTGATTGCTCACTAGCAAACAATTGATTTCCGGGAATATTAAGCATTATCTCAACGATTTTATTCTCCTTCTGGTCATTTTTCTCAATTCGGAAAAACACCTCTCCATCAGTAATTCGATCATAAAATGTTTCCAGTTTTTCAGTCCTTTTTTGTACAAAGTCCAACAGCTTTTGATCAGCGTCGAAGTGGATGGAGTGCATTTGTAATTTCATAATCGTTAAAATTTAATAGTTAAACTTATGCTTTAGGGTGAGCTTGTTCAAAAACTCTCTTAAGCTCCTTAATGGAACGGTGTGTATAGACTTGCGTAGCTGCAAGTCCAGCATGACCCAATAATTCTTTAACTGAGTTAATATCCGCACCATTAGACAGTAAATGTGTTGCATAGCTGTGTCGGAGCACATGCGGACTACGCTTGTTAACTTTTGTTTTCTGTGCATTCAAAAGCTTTTTGATTGTAGTTTGAACAAGCATCGGATATGATTGATCTCCACTATTATTAACGATCAAATAACTACTATCGTTGTTATTAAAGTGGAGTTTTTTCAATTCGATATAAATTTTAATATCCTGAAGAATAAACTTAGGAACAGGAATAATACGCTGCTTATTTCTCTTACCAGTGACCTTAATTCGTGCATTAAAAAAATTAATGTCATTTTCTTTAAGATCAATTAACTCGGCTCTTCGCATACCTGTAGTATAAAGAAGAGAAAAGATAATATATTGCCTCCAGGCCTTAAAATCTGCTTCATTTTCTCCGGCAGGTTTGATATCATCAAGTAGTTCAATAATATCTTCTTCCAGAATAAACTGAGGCAACCTGGATGGTTTTTTTAATGAACGAACCATTAACGCGGGGTTTGATTCGATCACTTCGTGTTTCAATAAATATTTATAGTAAGCTTTAACCGAAGCAAGTTTTCGGTTTATTGTGGTAGGTTGAGCATCGGCCTCAATCATAGAAACTATCCAGCTCCGTATATGATTATAATCGGCTTCAGCCTCATCTTTTATTTCAAAGGATTCTTCAAGAAAGGAAAGATATTGACTTAAATCTCTATGATACGCCTCTACCGTGTTCCCACTATACCTTTTCTGATGTGATATATAATTTAAGAAAGATTCAAGCATAAAAAATTAGTACTACATAATCATTCAGATTGTGTAGTACTAATCTATTAAAAAAGAGTCAAAAAGAATAACTAATTCTTAGTTATTGTTATCCTGATCTCTCATTTTTTGACGGTAAGCCGCCTTAATCAATTCGTTTCTTCTACTTACAGAAGGCTTTTCAAAATATGAACGGCTTCTAAGCTCTCTTAAAACTCCAGTGCGCTCAAATTTTTTCTTAAATCTTTTAAGTGCCTTCTCTATTGACTCGTTTTCTTTTACGTTAACTATAATCATGTTATTTCTTGTTTCGCTTCCAAACAGGGGTGCAAATTTAGGTAAATTACCAACAAATCAAAATGTTATTTAAGAATTTCTCTAGAAATCACAAGTTTTTGTATTTCAGAGGTTCCTTCACCAATTGTACATAGCTTTGAATCACGATAAAACTTCTCTACAGGATAATCTTTAGTATAACCATAACCGCCAAAAATTTGCACAGCTTCTGTCGATGCTTTTACAGCAACTTCAGAAGCAAAGTATTTAGCCATTGCACCCGCCTTGGTTACTTTTTCTCCTGCATTTTTTAGCTTTGACGCATTTTCAATCAACAATCTTGAGGCTTCTATTTCTGTAGCCATGTCTGCCAATTTGAAAGAAATACCCTGAAATGAAGAAATTGGTTTATTGAACTGCTTCCTTTCTTTTGAATATTGCAAAGCAGCTTCATATGCACCCATAGCAATACCAAGACTTAAAGCAGCAATGGATATTCTTCCTCCATCTAATATCTTAAGAGCCTGCTTAAATCCGTCTCCTAGTTCACCAAGGATATTATCTTTAGGTACGCGACAATCAGTAAAGATCATTTCGGCAGTTTCGCTAACCCTCATACCTAGTTTATTTTCTTTTCTGCCTCCTTCAAATCCTGTTGTTCCTCGCTCAACTACCACAGCAGTCGAATTCTGACTTTCGCCGGGGTTACCCGTACGGGTCATTACCACAGCTATATCGCCACTTATACCATGAGTGATCCAGTTTTTCGCACCTTCAATCACTACTTCATCTCCTTCGATCTTTGCAGTTGTTTGCATATTTCCTGCATCAGAACCAGTGTTTGGTTCAGTTAGCCCCCAGGCTCCAAGCCATTCGCCTGAAGCCAGTTTGGGAAGCCACTTTTTCTTTTGCTCCTCTGTACCAAACTGTAAAATATGTCCAGTACAAAGAGAATTATGCGCGGCAACGCTGAGTCCGATTCCAGGATCAACCTTACTGATCTCTACTATAATATCTACATACTCATGATAGCCTAGACCGGCTCCTCCGTATTCCTGAGGCACTAAAACACCCATCAGGCCAAGTTCTCCAAGTTGTCTGAAAAGATCCCTTGGAAATTCTTGTGTTTCATCCCACTCCATGACATGAGGACGGATATTTCGCTCGGAAAAATCTCTTACCATGTCAATGATCATCTTTCTGTTTTCAGCTACTGCCGTTGCCATAATCTTTAAAGGTTTAGTTGTTTATTAATAGGGCGCATCAAATATAAGAAAATATAATGAACTAACTAACGGTTGTTAGTATAAACTTTCTTCTAATAAATATAATTATTTTTGTTTTTTGTTTCATATTGATGTTATCCCTTGTATTTTAGCCACTTCATATTTTTATGCTATCTAAAACCACCGAAATTATACTTTTATGAAAATAGCAGTCGTAGGAACAGGTTATGTTGGGCTTGTCACAGGAACTTGCTTCTCGGAAACCGGAAACAACGTTACATGTATTGATATAGATGAATCTAAAGTCGAAAAACTCAAACAAGGAATCGTACCTATATATGAGCCCGGACTGGATGTTTTATTTGAAAGAAATGTTAAGCAAGACAGGCTTCACTTTACAACTAACCTTAAAGAAGGAATAGAAGGAGCAGAAATTATATTCCTTGCTCTGCCTACACCTCCTGGGGAAGATGGATCTGCAGATCTTCAGTATGTATTGAAAGTTGCCAATGATCTGGGACCGTTGTTAAAGCAGTATACTATAATTATAGATAAAAGTACTGTACCCGTTGGAACTGCCGAAAAAGTTCAAGCAGCCATTGCTAAAAATGCCAAAGTTGATTTTGATGTCGTTTCAAATCCTGAGTTTTTAAGGGAGGGTGTTGCTGTAGAAGATTTTATGAAACCAGACCGCGTAGTAGTTGGAACAGAATCAGAAAAAGCAAGGAAAATGATGGAAAGGCTTTACGCACCTTTAGTCAGACAAGGGAATCCAATAATTTTCATGGATGAAAGATCTGCTGAATTAACTAAATACGCAGCTAATTCATTCCTTGCTACCAAGATCACTTTCATGAATGAAATAGCAAACCTGTGTGAATTGCTTGGGGCAGATGTTGACGCTGTGAGAAGAGGTGTCGGCACGGATAGCAGAATTGGTAAAAGATTTTTATTCGCCGGAATAGGTTATGGAGGAAGTTGTTTCCCTAAAGATGTACAAGCCTTAGCTAAATCAGCGAAAGATGTTGACTATGATTTCAGAATTCTTAACGGAGTCATGGACATTAATCACAAGCAAAAAACTAAGCTGATTCCTACTATTAAAGATTATTTTAACGGAAGCCTGAAAGGCAAAAAAATAGCGATTTGGGGATTGGCATTTAAACCTTATACTGATGATATTCGTGAAGCGCCGGCATTGTACAACATTGAAGAATTACTCAAAGAAGGTGCCGAAGTAAGTGTTTTTGATCCTGAAGCTATGGATAATGTCAAAGGTATAATGGGCGATAAGATTTCATATGCTGAGGATCAATATTCCATATTAGAAGATGCGGACGCATTGATGATTGTTACCGAATGGCCAGTATTCAGAACTCCTGATTTTAACAGAATGGACTCTCTTCTTAAGAACAAAGTAATATTTGACGGAAGAAACTTATATGAGCTTTCTTCTATGGAAGAATTGGGTTATGAATATTTCAGCATAGGTAGAAAATCAATAAAAAAATGAGTAAAGGAAGAGTTTTAATTACCGGTGCAGCAGGATTTCTTGGCTCTCACCTTTGTGATAGATTTATTAACGAGGGTTTTGAAGTTATTGGGATGGACAATCTCATAACCGGGAATCTTGAAAATATTGAACATTTATTCAAACTGAAAGAGTTTGAGTTTTACAATCACGATGTTAGCAAATTTGTTCATGTTAGTGGAGAATTGGATTATATAGTTCATTTTGCTTCACCCGCCAGTCCGATAGACTATTTAAAGATCCCAATACAAACTTTAAAGGTAGGTTCTCTCGGTACCCATAATTGCCTGGGACTTGCCAAAGCGAAAAATGCACGAATAATTGTTGCTTCAACTTCTGAAGTTTATGGTGATCCTCTGGTACATCCCCAAACTGAAGATTATTACGGAAATGTAAATCCTATAGGCCCTCGTGGTGTGTATGATGAAGCTAAAAGGTTCCAGGAGGCTATGACCATGGCTTACCATACTTATCATAAACTGGAAACCAGGATAGTAAGGATATTTAATACGTACGGGCCAAGGATGAGACTGAATGATGGCCGGGTACTTCCTGCATTTATAGGCCAGGCTTTAAGAGGTGAGGATTTAACTGTATTCGGTGATGGTTCTCAAACTCGTTCCTTTTGTTATGTTGATGATCTTGTTGAAGGTATTTACAGATTATTAATGAGTGATTACCCATATCCTGTAAACATTGGTAATCCAGATGAAATAACTATCAAAGAGTTTGCAGATGAGATCATTAAACTAACAGGCACGGAACAAAAGGTCATTTACAAACCTTTACCAAAAGATGATCCAATGCAAAGGCAGCCAAATATCGATCGTGCAAAGGAAATTCTTGGATGGGAACCTAAGATTTCCAGGGCTGAAGGATTAAAAATAACATACGATTATTTCAGATCACTTCCTGACGAAAAGCTCTATAAAAAAGAGCACAATGACTTCAAAGACTTTATAAAGAAATAGCATTACATGCCCGATAAAATTTTAGTTACCGGTGGAGCAGGATACATTGGCTCTCATACTGTTGTAGAACTAATAAATGGCGGATATGAGCCTGTAATTATTGATGACTTTTCAAATTCAGACCCGGCTGTAATCAGTCAGTTGGAAAAAATTACCGGCAAATCTGTTACGTTCTATGCATTAGATTGCAATAATCCCGATAACCTGAGCAAAATTTTCAGGGAACATCCGGAAGTTACTGGTGTTATTCATTTTGCAGCCTTTAAAGCTGTGGGAGAATCAGTTTCTGAGCCACTAAAGTATTATAAAAATAATATCGGTTCACTTGTTACATTATTGGAATCAATGGTGAAATACAATATTTCAAACCTTGTATTCTCATCTTCTTGCACGGTATATGGTCAACCTGATGAATTACCGGTAAAAGAAGAAAGCGCTAAAAAACAGGCTGAATCTCCTTATGGTAACACCAAGGCTGTATGTGAAGAAATACTCCAAGACTCATTCAATGCTAATATTCCGATAAGATCGATGGCTTTAAGGTATTTCAATCCTATTGGGGCGCACCCTAGCTCGTTGATCGGTGAATTGCCAAAGGGAGTTCCTAATAATCTTGTACCCTTTGTTACTCAGACTGCAGCCGGATGGAGAAAGCAGTTGACAATTTTTGGTGATGATTACGACACAAAAGATGGAACTTGTGTTCGTGATTATATCCATGTTGTTGATCTTGCCAATGCTCATGTTAAAGCATTAAATTATTTAGAAGGTATTCAAAATGATAAAACACATTTCGAAGCAGTAAATATCGGTACGGGCAATGGAAATAGTGTAAAAGAAGTGGTTGATACTTTCGAAAAGGTAAATAACACATCTCTGAACTACAAATACGGAGATAGAAGGCCTGGCGACGTGGAAAAAGTTTATGCAGATGCATCAACTGCAGAAAAAGTACTGGGCTGGAAAGCTGAAAAATCACTTGAAGAAGCACTAAAAGATGCCTGGAATTGGCAAAAAACACTAAAAAAGCCCGAATAACTTCGGGCTTTTTCTTTATCTCCAAAATAATAATATAATTCTTATTCTCTGTAAATAACTGTTAGCACAGTTTGCCCAACGGCTTCCAGAGTTTGTTTTGAGATTACCTCCATATTATCTTCATGGGTATGGTGATATTTTCCAAAAGTATTTTCCGGATCAAAATCAATAATATCAATCATAGGAATTCTTCTGTTTTCAATAATCGGAACATGATCATCTTCTATTGGAGCACCATCCTGATCAATAAAATATTGAGAATAACCTAATTCTTTCCCGGTATTCCATACCTGTCGAAGTATTCTCGGTGCATACTCCTTACTATATAATTCATAGTGAAATCTTGCATTCTTTGCTCCTACCATATCCAGTAGAATACCATAATAAGCTGAATAGTTTGGTTTATGAGGATTATTGGACCAATAACGTGAACCAAGGCACCAATTTTTAAAAAGTTTACCCGTTTCTAAAAGTTCTACATTTTTTGAAGCTGCCCCATTGTCTTCTGCATCAAAAAATATTATGTCAACTCCAACATTTCCTAAACTATCAGCATTAATCTGCCTGGCTATTTCAAGAAGTATTCCAACTCCACTACCTCCATCGTTGGCACCATCTATTGCTTCTGATTGCCTGGCATTGTCCTTATCGGCAAAAATTCTGGTATCCCAATGAGCCGCAAGTAAAATTCTTTTCTGAGCTGTAGGATTAAACTCTCCTATAATATTAGTAAAGTTGAATCGCTCTCCGGAATTATTTTCTGCAAAAAAATCTTGTTGTGTTACTTTAGCACCAAATTCTTCAAGCTTGCTACTCAGATATTCTGCAGTTTGATCATGTGCTTCACTTCCGGGTACTCTGGGACCGAATGAAACTTGCTTTTCTATAAAATGATAAGCTGAATCTTCATTAAAGTCGGGAACATATATATTCCTTATCTCTTCGCGAACCTCTTTATTGCTTGTTTCGGTGTCACAACTAACTATAAAAATAAAGATGCTTAATACCGACAGTGAAAGTACTTTATTAAAAAAAATCTTATTGTTCATCGTAGGCCCAATCAATTTTGTGTTTCATATCTTTTACTACGACACCAGCTGATTTTAACATTGCCCTGATTTCATCAACTTTATCGTATTCTTTTTCTTCTTTCGCTTTTTTATAAATTTCCAGAAGACCATCAATTAACTCATCGGCATTATTTACTTTTTCTTCCTGAAACCCTAAAACATCAGTTACCATCTCACGATAAACCTTCAACATTTCATTAAAGAGGTCTTCTCCCAAAGAACCGGTGCTTAACTGGCCAGTATAAATTGAATTTATCTTCTTCAATAAGTTAAAAAGCTGACCGATCGCAAGGGCAGTATTGAAATCATCATTCATAGCACGATAAATATTTTGAATGATCTTTTCAACTGTGTTCTTTACTTTATCATCCTCTTCCCCTGCCTCAAAGGTTAAATCGTTGGCAACTTTCAAACCATTGATCATTTTTTTATAACCCTTATGAGCAGCAAGTAATGCTTCATTACTAAAATCAAGAGTTGAAGCATAATGAGACTGCAACATAAAAAATCTTACAGTCATCGGGCTGTATCCGCGATCCAGTAATTTGTGATCACCAGAAAATAATTCTCTTGGCAAGAAACTATTACCTAAACTTTTACTCATTTTCTGACCATTAACAGTCAGCATATTAGTATGAAGCCAGTATTTAGCAGGTGATTCTTCATTTGCACCAACGCATTGTGCGATTTCGCATTCGTGATGAGGGAATTTCAAGTCCATTCCACCACCATGTATATCAAATTTATTACCAAGATATTTAGTACTCATTACAGAGCACTCCATGTGCCACCCTGGAAATCCAAGGCCCCAGGGAGATTCCCATCGCATTATGTGTTCGGGCGATGCTTTTTTCCATAAGGCAAAATCGATCTTATTTCTTTTTTCATCCTGTCCATCTAAAGATCTGCCACTATCCATGAGGTCTTCTATTTTTCTTTTAGACAGTATACCGTAGTGATGTTCCTTATTATATTTTTCTACATCAAAATAAACGGAACCATTCACTTCGTATGCAAGACCTTTTTCCACTAATTTTCTGGTCATATCAATCTGTTCGACAATATGCCCTGTAGCTGTAGGTTCTATGCTAGGCGGGAGAATATTAAAACTTCTCAATACATCGTGGAAACCATTAGTATATCTTTGAACGATCTCCATAGGCTCAAGATTTTCAAGCTTTGCCTTTTTGGCAACCTTATCTTCTCCTTCGTCAGCATCATTCTCAAGATGGCCGACATCAGTAATATTTCGGACGTACCTTACTTTGTATCCAAGGTGGATCAAATAGCGATACATCACATCAAAGCTCAAAAAAGTTCTGACATTGCCTAAATGAACATCATTATAAACTGTAGGCCCACAAACATACATTCCGACATATGGTGCGTTGTAAGGTTCAAATACCTCTTTTTCGTGAGTTAGCGTATTATAAACTTTCAATTTGTCTTGCATGCCGCAAAGATAGTTAAAAAGGTTTTGTAATATATAAACTTTTTAAACCATAACGTAGACATAAAAGATTGGTTTAATGGAATCAAAGTATTGAGTTTGACAAAAATAATATCTATATTTGCAGAGATTTTAGACCAATGTAATGAGGGGACAATCAAGTCCCCTCTTTTATTATGGTTTTTTGAAAAGATGATGAAAGATAAAATAACCACATTTGTTGAAAAGTATTTACCTGATGAAAGTCACTATATTGTAGACATTATTATTAAAGGTAATGAACAACAACAAAAAGTTATCGTATTGATAGACAGTGACGAAGGGTTAAACATTGATACTTGTGCCTCAGTCAGCCGTCAGCTTGGAGCAGATGAAGATTTCGATAATTTATTCGATGGCCCCTACAGGCTTGAAGTCTCATCTCCGGGTGTGGAATTTCCGATAAAGCTTGAAAGACAGTATAAAAAAAACATCGGAAGATCAGTTAAAGTAACTTTGAATGAAGACGATAAAATTATTGAAGGTTCTTTAAGTAAGGTGGAAAATGATGGTATTATTATTTCACCTGAACCAAAAATAATTAAGGGAAGGAAAGTTAAACCTGATCTAAAAGAGGATACTAAGATCAATTTTTCAGATATTAAGGAAACTAAAATATTAATAACATTTAAGTAGTAACGATAATGAACTCATCAGTTTTAATTGAATCGTTTGCCGAATTTGCGAAGCAGAAGAACATAGACAGACCTACTATGATCAGAATTCTGGAGGATGTTTTCAGAACAATGATCAGAAAGAAGTATGGTCTTGATGAAAACTTTGATATTATCATTAACGTGGATAAGGGTGACCTTGAAATTTGGCGTACGCGAATTATCGTTGACGATGATTCTGAGGATATCTGGGATCCGGATAAAATTCCTTTATCAGAGGCAAGAAAGATCGAGGCTGACTTTGAAATAGGAGAAGAAACAGCTGAAGAAATAAAACTTGAGGATTTTGGTCGCAGAGCGGTCATGACAGCTCGTCAGACTCTTATACAAAAAGTAAAAGATCTGGAGAAAGACCTTATCTTTAATAAATATAAAGAACTTTTAAATGAAATGATCACTGGTGAAGTTTACCAGATTCTTAACAGGGAAGTTCTTTTAATAGATGGAGAAGGAAATGAGCTGTCTATTCCAAAAAACGAGCAGATTCCGAAAGATAGATTCCGAAAAGGAGAAACTGTCAGAGCGGTTGTAGACCGTGTTGAAATGATCAATAGTAATCCTAAGATCATTTTAAGCAGAACATCACCGGTATTTTTGGAAAGATTGTTTGAAAATGAGGTTCCGGAAGTATATGATGGACTGATAACAATCAAAAATGTAGTTCGTGAACCAGGTGAAAGAGCGAAAGTAGCTGTTGAATCTTATGATGACAGAATTGATCCGGTAGGTGCCTGTGTCGGTATGAAAGGGTCAAGAATTCATAGTATCGTTCGAGAATTACAGAATGAAAATATAGATGTGATTAATTTCACTGACAATAAGGAACTTTATATAGCCAGAGCATTGAGTCCTGCTAAGATCTCTTCCATGGAGATCGATGAGGAAAACTCTCGAGTATCTGTTTATTTAAAGCCTGACCAGGTTTCATTAGCAATTGGTAAAGGCGGTCAAAATATTAAATTGGCATCCAAACTAGTTGGTCTTGAGATCGATGTATTCCGTGAAATGGTTGGTGAAGATGAAGAAGATGTGAAGCTTGAAGAATTTTCTGATGAAATAGAAGGGTGGATCATTGACATTTTGAGAAAAGTTGGCTTAGATACAGCTAAGAGTGTATTAGCAGTACCAAAAAGTGAACTTTTAAGTAGAACAGACCTCGAAGAAGAAACTGTTGATAATATTTACAGTATTCTAAAACAAGAATTCGAATAAATAAAAATGGCTTATCGCCGATCTTTCGCTATTTTTGTATTTTAGTTTATTAGGGGTCATAAAAACAACGACTTAGAGAAAAGGGAAAAATTAATATATGGCAGAAGAAAAAACCATGCGTTTAAACCAGGTAGCCAGAAAGCTCAATGTAGGAATATCTACAGTTGTGGAGTTTTTGGGTACTAAGGGATATGAAGTCGAAAGTAAACCTACCAGCAAGATTACTCAGGAACAGTTTAATTTGCTGGCAAAGGAATTTGAGGCTTCAGCACAAGAAAAAGAAGAAGCGTCAGGTTTGAAAATTGGCGCAAAAAGAAAAGACGAAGCCAAGAACGAAACGATTACTTACAAAGACGAGACTACCACGCCGGAAACTTCTGATGATGAAGAAGAAGAAATCTTCATCAAAAATGTTCCCTTGGAGAAGAAATCGGCCCCTCAAGCTAGTGATGATGAAGAATCTGCAGATGAAAAGAAAAAAGAAGACAAGCCTGAGAAAGAAGAGTCTTCTGAAAAGGTTTCATCTGAATCTCATAAACTAAAAGGCATAAAGGTTGTAGATAAGATTGATCTTGAATCCGTAAACAAACCAAAAGCCTCGAAAAAAGAAGAGGAAAAAGAACAGCCTAAGAAGGAAGAACCTAAAGCTGAAGCTAAAAAAGAGGAGCCTAAAGCTAAGAAAGAAGAAAAAGCTCCTGAAAAAGAAAAGCCTAAAGCTGAAGAGAAAAAAGAAGAAAAGAAAGTAGAGGCTAAAAAAGAGGAGCCTCAAGCTAAGAAAGAAGAGAAAGCTCCTCAGGATAAAAAAGAATCAAGAGACAAAAGGAAAGACAAGCCGAGAAAGCCAAAGGCTGAAGATAAAAGGCCTGATGATTCAAAAGGCAAAAAGGAAGCTGACAAAGATAAAAAAGAAGATAAGGAGAGTAAGATTCATGGTAAAGCTGATCAGCTTAAGGGTCTTACAGTTGTTGGTAAAATTGATCTTCCTGAGAAAAAGAAAAAATCTAAAGGTAAACCTGTTGCTTCTTCTGACGACAAGAAAGAAAGAAGAAAGAAAAAACGTAAACGTATTTCTAAAGATGCTCCTCAGGGACAAGGAGGAAATCAGGAAAGAAGAGGCAGATACCAAAATAAACGCGGAGACAAAGGCCGTAAAAAACCTGTCAAAAAAGAGGAGCCTACTGAAGCAGAAATTCAGGAGCAAATCAAACAAACCCTTGCTAAGCTTAGCGGTGGTAAGGCAGGCGATAAAGGTAAAGGTTCAAAATACAGAAGAGAAAAAAGGTCTGCTAAAGCTGAAGCTGCTGAAAGACAGCAACAGCAAGAGCAGGATGAAGCAAAAGTATTGCAGGTTACCGAATTTATTTCGGCTAACGACCTTGCTTCACTAATGGAAGTTAGTGTAAATGATATTATCAGTGCATGTATGTCTCTTGGTATGTTCGTTTCGATCAACCAGCGACTGGATGCTGAAACAATTACTATTATTGCAGACGAATTCGGATACGAAGTTAAATTCTCTTCTGATGAGGAAGAAACTGATGTAGTTGAAGAAGAAGATAGCGAAGAAGATCTTGAATCAAGAGCTCCGATTGTTACAATAATGGGTCACGTAGACCACGGTAAAACATCACTACTTGACTTCATCAGAAGTTCGAAAGTTACTGAAAGCGAAGCTGGTGGTATTACTCAGCACATCGGTGCTTATGATGTAATGACAGAAAGTGGTAAGCGGGTTGCTTTCCTTGATACACCAGGTCACGAAGCCTTTACTGCAATGCGTGCCAGAGGTGCAAAAATCACGGATGTTGCGATAATCGTGGTTGCTGCTGATGATAATGTGATGCCACAGACTAAAGAGGCATTGAATCACGCTCAGGTTGCAGGGGTACCAATCGTAATAGCAATAAATAAAATTGATAAACCAAACGCCAATCCAGATAAAATTCGTGAAGAGTTAGCCAATAACAATATATTGGTTGAAGATTGGGGTGGTAAATACCAGTGTCAGGAAATATCTGCCAAAACTGGTCAGGGTATCGAAGACTTGTTAGAAAAAGTACTCCTTGAAGCAGAACTTCTGGAGCTTGAAGCTAACCCTGACAAACCGGCTGTTGGTACAGTTGTAGAGGCATCTCTGGATAAAGGTCGTGGTTATGTAACCACTGTAATGGTTCAGGCAGGTACTCTTAAAATTGGAGATGTATTGCTTGCCGGAAGTCATTTCGGTAAAGTTAAAGCCATGTTTGATCACAGAGGTAAAAAACTCGATGAAGCTGGCCCATCAACTCCGGTACTTGTACTTGGTCTGGATGGAGCACCTCAGGCCGGAGACAGGTTTAATGTGATGGAAACTGACAGGGAAGCAAGAGAAATTGCTAACAAGAGATCTCAGATTCTCCGTGAGCAAACTCTTAGAACCCGTAAGCATATTACTCTTGATGAAATTGGCCGTAGATTAGCTATCGGATCGTTTAAAGAACTTAACATCATTGTAAAAGGTGACGTGGACGGTTCTGTAGAGGCTCTTTCAGACAGTTTATTGAAATTATCTACTGAAGAGATCGCTGTAAACATTATCCATAAAGGCGTAGGCCAGATCTCTGAATCAGATGTTCTGTTGGCTTCTGCTTCTGATGCAATTGTAATTGGTTTCCAGGTTAGACCATCTGGCGGAGCAAGAAGAATTGCAGAGACAGAAGAGATTGAGATCAGATTATATTCTATTATCTACGACGCAATCAATGACGTTAAAGATGCGATGGAAGGAATGCTTGCTCCTACAGTTGAAGAGGTAATTACCGGAACTGTAGAAGTCAGAGAGATCTTCAAAATATCTAAAGTTGGTACAGTCGCAGGTTGTATGGTTACTGAAGGCTATGTGAAGCGAAATAACCAGATCAGACTAATCCGTGATGGTATTGTTGTCTATACAGGTGACATCGACCAGCTTAAGCGATTTAAAGATGATGTTGGAGAAGTTAAGAAAGGTTACGAATGCGGTATGAGCATTAAAAATTACAACGACATAAAGGTCGGTGATGTAATTGAAGGCTTTGAAGAAAAAGAGATCGCGCGTAAACTTTAATATAAATATTCTGAAATTGAAAAAGGTTGTATCTTTAAATAATGGATACAACCTTTTTTTTATTGATACTAAAATTTTTAATCTACTTTTTGGCCTTCTGTGTTGTACTAGGACTTATAGAACCCTGGCGAGCCTTGTGGTGGGCAGAGAGGCAAAACAGGTTACTTGTCTTAAAATATTACGGTATCCCTTTAGCTATTCTTATTATTGTTTTACTGATGGTAAATTAAACTTATCCTCTAAAGCTGCCTCAAGGATCTTAGCTGCTCTGTCATTGATTGTATGAACCACTAATTCCAGCTCGTATATCCCCTCCTTTTCATCGACTATAGTAATTGTCGGATTATGCTTAGTTAAAATGTAGGGGAGTGATAGCGTATAATCTTTAATCTCACTGATTCTATTTTGCAGCTTTTGAAAAGAATCTGCTTCAACATACAGCTTAACAAGGTTCCGGTTTTTATATTCAGCACTTTGTTTTTTATAAATATAGTTACTTAATATCTGATCATAGGAAATCTTGACCCGATCTCCCTGGTTCGTCTCTAAAATAACAAACAAGAGGTACATACCTACCAGCTTACCATCAAGATCAATAGTTTTGATACCCTCGCCTAACTTAAAATTAAAGTGATATCTGAAAAGCACACCCATAAGCGCAGTCCTGTGAACATACCAAAGGATTAACAAGACTAATAGGATAATTGGTACGCTAAAGGCCCACGGGATTTCTCGAAACTGAATAGTGAACTTCCATATTAAATAAAAGAAAAATCCTGTATAAAAGATCAGTTCTAGATAAGCGAGATTCAAGCTGAAGTAGATCTTTTTGTCAGTTTGGCCATAGATCAATCTCACAATCTTAGCGATCAGGCGAAAAACACCCCATGCTATTACGAATATTAAAATATAATTCATCTTAAATAAATTCTTTTTCTCTTAATACCTGAATGATAAAATGTTCAACATGACTATTCACTCCGAAGATTTTATTATTCTTCTCTTGTACCAGCCCTTGCCTTTTCAGGTTGTCCAGTTTAATTAGGCAATTATCCCTGTCATTAAACATTATTTTAGCCATTCTATTTACACTTAACCGCTTATGTAGAACAAATTGTTGCAAATAAGAAAGGTCTTCATCAGTGATGTTATATAATATTTTATACCCGGTTTTATCAGGAGTCCGAATTTCTATTTTTCGATCAGTAGCCGCCGAAATATTAGCTAGCCAAGATTTCAATGCAATACCAGGCACTCCATTTGAATAATCAAAATAAGCATTAAATAATGAAGCAAGTCTCATTTCTGAAATCTCATCTTCTTCTTTACCTTTCCATGTAAACTTGATCCCGCTACTTCTGTGTCTTAATAAAAGCAAATGCTTTATCTCCTCAGCATCAAATGGTTTACAATATAATTCATTAAGAAAGTATTTATTAAAATCCCTTTGATTGATCATTAATCTATAGAAATACGGATTGCAATTGATCATGAAAAATATCTTTTCAGAATATTTATCAATTGCATTTGTTATCAGATCAATAACTTCCATTCCTCCTTCTTTACGCGTCCACCATAATTCAAGATCACAGATCATCAATACAGAACCATGAGGCATGGATTGAAAAATTCTCTCAGCATTTCCGTTAAAGCCGGTAACATCTCTTAAAGATTTTTCAAAGGTCTTAATAGACGAGGTCCCATCAGCCATTGGCCTTAAATGATAAGTATGCTTATGACCAAAAAACTTATTTGCTATTTGCCTCGCAAGAGCCGTTTTACCAGCATTACGTTCTCCCAGTATGATCAAGCCTCCGGAAAGTCCTTTCTGATGCCTTTTGTAAGCCTGATTTGCAACAGCCATTTCCTCAGGTCTTTCTACCCAGAAATCGCCACTAACAAAAGACCGGCCACTAAACAGGTTTTGATAGTAAACAGGCAGTTTACCAATAATCTTTCTATCAGGGCTTATTTTCTCTACAAATGACAATACCGAAGAAACAGTATAAAAGTCCTGACCATTAGCGACAATACTTTTGGCTAATATGACACCTTTACTTTTTGAATAAAGCAGCCTGGTTAGTTTTTCCTGTGCTGTAGTTGCGAGCTTTTCAGACCATTCAGTAAACTTTCCTCTTACTTGCTTATTCTTATAATCAACGATAAACTGTTTGTAATCTTCAGTATTTGCAGATAATATAAATACAGATAGTGGATCAAGTGCCTCCTCAAGATCAGCCCTTATTTTCCTCGTAGCATTATTTATCTCCTCTTTTAGCTTTTCTACATCTTGTTCGATTAAACGAGCCGATTGCTCAAGGATAGCCTTTTCCTTTTCTTCTTTATCCTCACTCAGCTTATTATTTGTTAAAATAAAATCATGCTGGTAATTGGTGTGATTGACAAGGTCTTTGAATGCATTATTATACTTTATGATCACTTGCTCAAATTGTACTACCTCTTGCTGCGCAGGAACAATAAGTTTAGAATCGATCAAAAATTCAGAGATCCTTTTTACTTCGATCGTCACAGGTTCTGGTTCACCCGTAAATTTTCTATCCTGAGACAGGTGGCCTGTTTTTAATACTTCACTTTCTTCAGGTAGCTGCCTGAATAAATTTGTTATACTTTCCGAAACCGCAGAAAAACGAGTTTCAAGATCCATTGCAGAGTGACCTTCAAACTTTAATTTTAGCTCGACATCATTACCAACTTCTTCCGCTGACTCTACAATTTCAGCTTTTAATTTTTCAGCAGGTCTGATGAGATGGTGTTTAGTATCATTTTCAAGAGCCTCAATAAACTCCAATATTTCCTGCCTTACCCGGTACTTGAAACTATTGAGCTGAACTTCAAGATTCAGAGCACCTATGTACCAACTCAATTCTTCATAAGTAGAATTGCTAAAGTTTCTATTATTGATCTCAATATTCTGGTATACCTTTTGGCGCTTAGCCAGATTAGATAAAAGAGGTTTTACGTTAAGCTTGGAAAGATTAAAAGCCAATTCCTGGGTCATCTTTCTCCAGAGCAATCTTAATCTGTTTTGAAGCTTTTCATATTGTTTTTGTTCGACCTCCTTCATTTTTTCCAACTGTTCATACACTGGTTGGAGCAAAGACTCAATATCTATTTCTTCATTCTTTTCCTGATCGATCTTAATATGAAGCTTTTGCAAAGCCTGGTCTATACCAATCAAGTAACCTCGGATGTTTTTGAGATTTTCCCGCTCGTATCTTTTTACTTCAGATAGCCAGCCCGAAAGATATCTCTGCCATTGTCCATATAAAGCAAATTCAACAGTCTTACGAAATAAAACCTTTCTATTGATCGACTGGACTCCCATACTGCGCTTTATACTGAGCCATCTTTTGTATATCCGAAGACCAAAAGAATCGTCTTTATTGATTCTTACATCTTCTGTTTTAAAGGTGACTGAAATGTGCTGAGGAGTACGCTCAATATCTTGTTTCAATTTATCAAGATACCAGTTGACAGCAGAGTCCATGCGCTGTCCATTATTTTTTAATCCATCTTCTGATAATTGCTCTAAAATATCTTTACTATGGTAATAAAAATCATTCTTGATTTTTATCAATTGCTTTTGAGCCCGGTAATCGGCATCAGTAGATTTCACCTTTTTCAGGTGGTCTTTTATTGAGTTAAGCTGCTTTTCCCATTTATGAATATATTCATCATAATTACCATGAAGCTCCCCTAAACCCTTTGCAAAGAAAACATCAAGTTCTTTCAACCCGTGCTTATCAATGAGCATCACATCCGAATTAATATTTTCATAACGTGTAGGAAGCAGCCTTGGTAATTCTACAAGATAATTTTTTTCATCAGAAACCGGTGCTCGCTTAGTAGTCAGACTATCAATAGCAATAGTCTCAAATTTTTCTGATGGAAGTGTGAGGATACTAGTTCCAAGTCTGTTTGATAAAAGATGGTTTTTGATAAAATGCTCTTCTTTATCGATTTCATCCTCATCAAGACCAACTATAACAAGGTCTACATTCTTAGATTCCCTCTCCATTATTTCAGGCACAGGACCATTTTCAAGGGAATTATCTATAATCTTGATCTTATAATCAAGACGGAACTTTTCAAGGGTGCTCTTTAATAATGAATATAGTTTTTCATCCTGATCTGCGGTCTGACTGATAGCAAGAACACGAATTTTAACATCTTTCCAGTCTGGAGAGCTTTGTAAATGTCTTAGTAGACTAAAATGGAAAGTAAGACCTTTCCCTTTTCCTTTCCACCAGAGATCAATAAATTTCTTCCTCCCAAACCCTTTTTCCTTATCATAATTTAACCAGATTCCGTTAAGATCTTCCTTATGAATGGTCTGAACCAGCTGTCTGAAATCATCTTTATTACCCTCATCCGAAGTCCATCCCATCAGCACTGTGTTCGGTCTTACACCAGAAAATCCATATACTCTGATCAGGCCTTGCATTCCACCGTATACATCTTTGCAGTCCACAGTATATTTAAAATAACCATTCCCTGTATCTGCAATATCCTTCCATTCTCCTTCGCTGCTTATTCTTAAAGCATCTCCTTTTTCTTTTAGTTCGAAGGCTGTCATAATACCAAGCCTGCCACTAATAGCAGTTCCAAACTCGATCAGATGCCTTCTCTGCTTTTCATCACCGGAAAAAACAAGACTATTTGGCCTCCAGTTCCTGTAATGTTCCTGCTTTTGTGTTAGATTCTGCAAACCGCTTTTAACCAGCGAAGACCAAACTCCACTCCAGGAGTCCCCGCTTTCCAGAACCATTTGTTTTCTTCTGAAATAAACATAAATACCACCTAATAAAACTACGGCCCCAATCATTGCAGGAAGGTCAAGTTGTATCATGACAATCAAACACGCCAGTGCTCCTAAAATACTTACCCAAGCAGGAGTTTTAAACTGAGGTCTGAAATCTGCGCTCGTTAATTTTTCAAATGCGCAACTGAGGTTTATAAATCCATAAGTGGTAATGAAGAATATCGAAACAATCCTCGCGATAACATCAAGTTCTCCAATCAGAATACCCAACTCGGCTATTATAAAAGTCAGGATCAGGGCATTCCTTGGTTCATTTGCTTCACCAGTTCCTTTGGCAAACCACTTCCAGGTGATTTTATCAATTGCTGTTGCTTGCAAGATCCTTGGTGCTCCTAAAATACTTCCTAAAGCAGAGGAGATCGTAGCTCCCCATACACCCGCAATAACCAATTCAGGTATCCAGGCAATTTCAAAAAGAATATTAGGATTATTCATTAATTGCTCTCCATCTACAGTAAAAGCAAAAAAGCAGGCAATAATAATATAAGCAATAAGTCCAAAAACAATCGCTGAAATGGTACCTACAGGAATTGACTTTTTGGGATCCTGAAGGTCTCCTGACATCGAAACACCCGCTTCAAACCCCGTTACTGCAGGGAAGAAAATACCAAAAAGAAGCATTATACTTACTTCACCACTGAACGGTTCAAAAAGAGGTTTGGAAGTTTCGTGAGCATCATTTCCAATGAATATTGACAAAAGGGATAAGCCAATTGCCGCCATAATAAAAAACTGTGACTTAATAGCTAAAGAGGTACTTATAAAAGTAATTGCTGTTACCGCAAAAAGAGCTATACTTCCTGTGAGACGAATTGTATTAATATCTGTTGGCAGATCAAAATAAGAAAGCAAACTCTCACTAAAACCTATTAAGTAAAGTGATGTACTAAATGAAAGTCCGACAAAAAGTGCGAGTCCCAGGGTTCCACCTATCGGCAATCCTAAACTTCGACTAATTATATAGTATGTCCCTCCAGCTTCGACTTTTTTGTCTGTAGCAATTGAAGAAACACTTAAGCCAGTACTTGCAGAAATAATATGTGCTACTAAAATAATCCCGAGAGTGTACCAAAGTCCGGCAGAACCGACTATCATTGGCAACCTCAGATACATTATAACACCTAATATAGTTAAAATGGAAGGGGTGAAAACACCGCCAAAAGTTCCAAACTTTTTGATTTTGGCCATAAAGGTCAAATTTTATTATATAAAATATCTAAAGTTATCGTTAATTTAATAATTTGAATGCAACCTGAAAGTTTAATTTTCAGGATTGTTGTAAAATATACTACATGGAAGAGTTAAACCAATTATCACCTTATATTCTTGTTATCGCTGCTTCAGTGATAATCATTGCCTCCTATCTTTTCAATATAGTGAGTCAAAAAACTAATATCCCAAGTGTAATATTATTGATTTTAACCGGAATCGGAATAAATCAGGGACTTAAATATATCGGACTGGATATTGAAAACATCCTTTTTAAAACTTTAGAGATACTCGGCATCCTTGGTTTGATTATGATTGTACTCGAAGCTGCATTAGATTTAAAATTAGGCCGTGATAAACTAAAACTGATAACCAACTCCTTTGTCGTTGCATTTTTAAGCCTCGGAATCACCTGTTTTGCTATTGCCTATATCCTGATCTATTTCCTGGAAATGGACATGCTCAACGCAGTGTTATACTCAGTACCTCTGTCAGTAATGAGTAGCTCGATCATTATACCCAGTGTAGCAAACTTAATTGGATCTAAAAAAGAGTTTTTGATTTATGAAGCTACTTTTTCAGATATACTTGGCATCATGGTGTTTTATTTTATCATAGGAAATGCTAATGCTAGTGATGCTAAAGAAGTATTTGTTGATATATCAAGCAACATCACTTTAACTGTAATCCTTTCTGTTATTCTTGGTTATGCACTGGTATATCTGATCCAGAAACTGGATTCTAAAGTAAAATTATTTTTACTTATATCATTTTTGATCCTTTTATATTCTGTTGGTAAATACTACAAGCTTTCCAGTCTTATAATAATCCTTCTGTTTGGCTTGATATTAAATAATCACAAACTGTTTTTCAGAGGCTGGTTTAAAAGGCTCACAAATGAGAAAAAACTAAATGAAGCACTGGAAGACCTCCACCTGGTAACACTCGAAACTGCATTTGTAGTCCGGACATTTTTCTTTGTCATTTTTGGTATGACATTGAAGCTTGATACCTTACTTAGTCTTCAAACAGCGATAGTAAGTTTGATCATTATATTAGCTACCTACATAATCAGATGGCCACTACTAAAGATCTTTTCAAACCGATCATTAAAGCCTGCCTTTTTTGTCACACCTAGAGGGTTAATTACTATTCTATTATTCTTTAGCATTCCTGCTGAATTTACTTTCGAAGGATTCAGACCGGGAATCTTACTCTATGTAATTATGCTGACAAACATTGTTATGACCTATGGTTTGATAACTGATAAGTCAGATAAATCCGAAGATATTGAAAAGCTTGAATTTGACGATTGGGATGAATTAGATGAAGAATTAAAGATGCTTAAAAGTGAGGATACAGATGGGACAGAGAATTCATCTTCCTCTTCTTCTACTGATGATTCTGAAAAAAATCGAATAGAGCAGGCTGAAAGCAGAAAATAAAAAAAGGGAGCTACTGGCTCCCTTTTAATTTTATTTTAATGATGGAAATTTCATCCTGTACCCCACTTTAACTTTTCCTTTTGAAATATTATTAAGCTTACCTTTCAGGAGTCTCTTTTTTAACCCACTTAAGTAGTCGGTAAATAATACTCCTTCGATATGATCATATTCATGCTGTATAATCCTGGCAGCAACCCCTTCATAAGTTTCTGTATGCTCGTTCCAGTCTTCATCAAAATATTTAATGGTAACTGTCTCAGGACGATATACATCCTCGCGAATACCTGGTATACTAAGGCAACCTTCTTCAAAAGCCCAGTCATCTCCATCTTCATCAATGATCTCAGGATTAATGAAAGCTTTTTTAAAGCCATCAGTAGTTTCATCTTCCATAGGCTCTCCATCTACAACAAAAATCCGTAAACCTTTGCCAATCTGAGGGCCTGCCAGACCTACACCACTTGCCGAATACATTGTTTCAAACATGTCTTCCACAAGTTCTTTTACATCAGTGCCTTTTTCTATATCTACTGCTTTCTTCTTTAAAATCGGGTGTCCGTAAGCAACAATCGGATAAATCATAAGTACCTTTTCAATTTAAAGCTGCAAATCTACTCAAAATACCTTAAATAGTTAAGATACAGACTCAAGGTATTCCTGAAGTATCAATACGGCACTTACCTTGTCAATGTTTTCCTTTTTTCTTCGGTCCTTTTTTTTAGATCCGGCAGCTATCATAGATTCCATTGCCCTAACGGAGGTAAATGCCTCATCTTGTTCATGAACGGGTATTCCAGGAAATTGCTTTTTGAGGGTGGTTATAAATCCTTTACAATGTTGGGTATTATTTGTAGGTGAACCGTCTTCTTTATAAGGTACACCAACGACAAAGGCTTCAACATCTTCTTTAGAAAGATAATCTTTCAAATAATCCACTACATCTTTTGAGTGAACGGTATCCAGACCAGTTGCAATTATTTTTAAAGGATCGGTTACTGCAAGCCCAACTCGCTTTGTTCCATAATCGACAGCTAAAATTCTTGGCATGGACTAATTTGAACCTTTGTTATCGGAAAGCATTTTTTTGACTTCCTTTTCAAGCATCAATGCCTTTGGAAAAAGGATTTCATCTTCTATTGAAGCATGGATCTTCAATTCTTGCTCAAAAGACTGAAGCTCTTTCATGATCACATTCATATGAATGTCACTCTGATCTTTCAGATCAAAATTGTTTGTGATCTTTTTAAGTCCTTCTAGCTCATCTTCATGAATTTCATGGTCCACTGCATATTTTCTTACCGAATGTTTTTCCAGTTCAAAGAATAGTTTAGCAGCTGGAAAATCACCTGAAACTGCTTTTTGAAGTTTAGTAATGTAGGTAAAAAGTGTATCCTCCTCCTGGTAAATATGGTGAATGAAATCTTCGACAAATATGGGATATACAAATTTAAGATCCTGAATAATCTGTTCGTGTTCAGGCTTAACTTTTTCCGCACCTCTAAGCAAGCTGGATATATAAGGCAGTCTCCTTTTAATAAAAATGTGATGAGCGTGCTTTAAATATTCTATAATAAGGTCTACAGGTAAGGTAAAAAGCTTTAAAGACTCTATACTGTTATCATCTTTATATTTTTCAAGCTTACTAACTACTTTTTCAAGCAAAAGCCCTCTGTTCTTACATACTTCCTCAAGAGTAAGTTCAGGATATTCATAGAACCTGATTCCAAAATCATTGAGAATTGAAGCAAAAATGTGATTTGCTCCTACTAATTCATTTAAAGTCTTATGCTTGTATACTTTGTAGTCCATTATTTTGCAAAGATAATGTATAAAATAGATAAATAACTGACTTAAGTCACCTCTTTAACAAACTGTTGTGGTTTGAATGCGTTAAATATTTACTAAATATGTAGTTTTGTTATAGTGCTTTAGAAATAAATATATATGCTTAAGGAGAATAAGTCAAGAAATAAAAAATACGTCAGGCTTCCGATATACCTTGCAATTGCAGTTGTAGCCGGAATGTTTATGGGTACTACATTGAGTAGTAGTGACTCAACACCTATCAGTTTTAAACCTAAATTAATGGGTGACAAAGTAAGAGAGGTGATGGCGCATATCCAAAAGCACTATGTTGATGATGTCGATGAAAATGAATTATCCGAAAAGGCTATTCAAGCCATTCTTTCAGATCTTGATCCTCATAGTGTTTATATCCCGAAACAGGATGCTGAGCTTACAAAATCACAATTTGAAGGTGCATTCGAAGGAATTGGAATCGAATTTACAATACTTAATGATACACTAACGGTTGTCGCTCCATTGATTGGTGGCCCATCAGAATCGGCAGGAATTATTTCTGGCGATAAGATTGTAACTGTGGATGGTGATACTATTGCGGGGACAGGGCTGACTAATCGTGATGTTTTTGAATTATTGAGAGGAGAAAAAGGATCAGAAGTCACCTTGGGCATTAAACGAAATGGAAAATCAAGTCTTCTGGATTTTAAAATTGAAAGAGACGAGATACCTCAATATACTGTTGAATCAGGCTATAAAATAAACGACTCCACAGGCTACATTAAAGTTACCAGATTCGGATTGGAAACTTATAACGAGTTTGAAGAGAAAGTTCGCGAGCTGAAAATGAAAGGAATCAAAAACCTGATCGTAGACTTGCAGGGAAACCCTGGAGGGATAATGAGTTCAGCAGTAAATATAGCCGATGAATTTCTTGAAGAGGATAAAATGATCGTCTATACTGATGGCCGAATTGATTCTTATGATGATGAATATAAATCTACTTCAAAGGGATTATTTAAAGACATGCCGGTTATCGTTTTAATAGACGAAGGTAGTGCTTCTGCTTCAGAAATAGTTGCCGGTGCTCTTCAGGATAATGATCGGGCATTGATAGTTGGCAGGAGGAGTTTTGGAAAAGGATTAGTTCAAAGCCCGATCAGATTAAAAGATGGTAGCACGATCAGATTAACAATATCAAGGTATTACACACCAAGTGGGCGATCTATCCAAAAACCATATAACGATAATACCGAATACACCAATGATATAATGGACAGATACGAAAATGGAGAATTCTTTTCTCCTGACAGTACTCAATTAAATGATTCCCTGGAGTATAAGACTTTGCACGGCCGAATCGTTTATGGAGGTGGCGGTATTATGCCAGATGTTTTCGTTCCCTTAGATACTACCAATACTGCTGAAGTTTTAAATAATCTGATCTATAAAAATATTCTATCAGCATTTGTGATTTCTCACCTTGAAGAAAACAGACCTGAAATCAAAAAATTAGGGCTTGAAAAATTTGTTAAGGAATATGAAGTCTCTGACAAAATGATAGATGAACTTATTTTAAAAGCAAAAAACTCAGAAATTGAAATAACAGATGCTGAAGTAATGAAAGCATCTGATTTAATAAAGTTACATATTAAAGCACATATAGGAAGAAATATCTGGCGTGGAGATGGATATTATCCTGTCATCAATCAGATGAATGAATCATTACAAACTGCTTTAAAACTATTACCAGAGGCTGAAAAGCTAAATGATAAATTGTAACTTTATATAAAAATATTAAACAACAACTAACCCCTAATTATGTCTTACTATTATAAATTGGGAGATATACCTCATAAAAGGCATACTCAATTCAGACAACCTGACGGCTCTTTGTATGAAGAAGAGTTGGTAAGTAGTATCGGTTTTTCAGGAATCTATTCATTGCTTTATCACAAGCATCCTCCTACAAAAGTTATTAGAGTAGGAGACCCAGAGCCTTATAAGGTAGAAATGCCCGAGGAATCTCCATTACTTCAAACACACTTAAACACTTCCGGATTAACAACAACCGGTAAAGATTATCTTGAATCCAGATTAACATTATTAAAAAATAAAGATTGCTCAATGGCCATCTGCATGCCAGAAGAAAGAAGTATGGATTACTTCTATAAAAATGGAGAGGCAGATGAAATCGTATTCATCCACGATGGTTCAGGAACTTTAATATCTCAATTTGGGAAAATTGAAGTAAAGCCAGGTGATTATGTAATGATACCAAGAACAACTATTTATAAGTTTGAATGGGACGATAAACCATTGAGACTACTAATAATTGAATCAAATAGCCCAATAGAAACTGTAAGTAGATACAGAAATGAAATGGGGCAATTGCTTGAGCACTCTCCATATTGCGAGCGCGACATCAGGCCACCTGAAGAGCTGGTAATGGAGGATGAAAAAGGTGAATATCTTATAAAAGTAAAAAAGGAAGGCTACTTACATAATTACTATTACGAAAACAGCCCGCTGGATGTAGTTGGCTGGGATGGTTGTCTTTATCCTTATGCATTAAGCATTCATGATTTCGAACCTATCACAGGTAGAATTCACCAGCCACCTCCGGTTCATCAGACTTTCCAGGCTGCAGGATTCGTTATTTGCTCATTTGTACCAAGGTTATTTGACTATCATCCAGAGGCAATTCCAGCACCTTATAACCACAGCAATATAGATTCTGACGAAGTACTATACTATGTTGAAGGAAACTTCATGAGTAGGAAAGGTATTGAACGAGGCTCATTCACTATGCATCCCGGAGGACTTCCACATGGACCTCACCCAGGTACAGTTGAAAAGAGTATTGGTGCGAAAGAAACTCACGAAATTGCAGTAATGCTTGATACTTTCGGCCCTTTATATGTCACAAAAAAAGGATTAGATTTTCTTGATAAGAATTATCCGATGAGTTGGAATGAATAATTATTCAATTGTAATAAACTAAAAAAGGAGGTCAAATGACCTCCTTTTTTTATTTCTTATTAAACCGATCCTCTATACTTTTCGAGAAATAAATTTCTCAAGATCTTTTAATTTAAGTCTATCTTCATAAAAAGCCTTCCCAAAGAACACACCATAAACACCGATATCTTCAAGCTTTTGAATATCCTCTACTGACCGAACCCCACCTGAAGCAAATAGTTTAATATCAGGAAACTGCTCAAGAATTTTTTCATATAAATGAATTGAAGGACCTTCTAAAATTCCATCTTTTGCAATATCCGTAGTCTTTACATACTTTAAGCTATGGCGATAAAAGTAATCGATATGTTCAATAAGATCAGTTTCAGTACTTGTCTGCCATCCTCTGATCGCTATTTTACCTTTAAGAGCATCAGCCCCCATTATGATTTTCTCTCTACCGTAGCTGATTATCCACTGAGCAAATAGATCAGGTCTAAGAACAGCAATCGTTGCAGCGGTAATAGAAACAGCACCGTATTCAAAAGCTTTAGTTACATCTCCATCAGTGTGCAATCCTCCACTAAAATTCACTTTAAGATCTGTATAGGAAGAAATTAGCTCAAGGGTTTCGTAATTAACCGGAGTTCCTTTCTGAGCTCCTTCCAAATCCACCAGGTGAATAGTATCTAATCCGGCATCTTCAAATTGCTTAGCTACATCCAACGGAGAAGCTTCATACTCTCTTTTTTTATCAAAATTACCCTGCTGCAGGCGAATTGTCTTTCCTTTAATAACCGATATTGAAGGAATAATTTTTATCATAATGTCAGTTTTATATCTTACAAAACTAACATTTATTTGGATATCTCCTTAATAGATTTTCTTTTTTTCTGCTCTATTCTTTCAATTCTATCAATTTAAAACCCTCGCCATGCACAGTAAGAATCTGTACAGTATCGTCTGGTTTTAGCATTTTTCGAAGCTTAGCTATATAAACATCCATACTCCGGGCATTAAAATAGGAATCATCTTTCCATATTCTGTTCAATGCCATACTTCGGTCTAAAGTTTTATTTTTGTTTTGAACTAGTAGCTTTAATAGTTCAGCCTCTTTGGTAGTTAATTTAGTGGTATTACCCTTAAAATTTAACATACGTTGAGTATAATCAAATTCAAAGTCACCAAATTTCATTTCATCTGAACCGGATTCTATTTCCGATGCACCACTTCTTTTTAGAATATTATTAAGTCTCAACAAAAGCTCTTCCATGCTAAAAGGCTTGGTGATATAATCATCAGCACCAATTCTCAAACCATGAAGAGTATCTTCTTTCATCGATTTGGCCGTTAAAAATATTACGGGGATATCCCTGTCTATTTTACGTATCTTTTCTAAAAGCGTAAAACCATCCATTTTTGGCATCATGATGTCAAATAAACAAGCATGATACTCTTCCTTCTTATAGGCTTCCAATCCTTCTTCCCCATCTCTGCATAAGTCAGTTTCAAAGCCTTTAATTTCAAGATATTCTTTCAGGATCTGTCCGAGATTCGGATCATCTTCAACTATCAGTAATTTATATTTGCTCATTGTATAGTGGTAAACTTATTTCAAATGTACTTCCTTTTCCGGGTTCACTTTTTACTGTAATATTTCCTCCATGTGCATTAACCATAGTTTTGACATAGGTCAGCCCTAAACCAAAACCCTTTACATCATGCAGGTTACCAGTAGGAACCCGATAAAATTTTTCAAATATTTTATCAATGGTATCCCTTGTCATGCCTATTCCATTATCAGATACTTTTATTCTCACATCCCCATTTAAATTATACGTCTGAATAGAAATTTTAGGCTTAACCGGTGAATATTTATTCGCATTATCCAGCAGGTTGTGAATTATATTGGTCAAATGTACTTTATCAGCATAAACTTTATGCTCACTAGCCTCAAGATCAAGATCGATATTACCTTCTTTTTTCTGCACCTGGAGATTAATGTTGTCCAGAGCTTTTGAAATTACCTCCTCTACATCTACAACATCTTTCTTAAGCTTAATGTCTTCTTTTTCTAATGTTGCCATCTGCAATACTTTTTCAACTTGTGTTCCTAACCGATTATTCTCATCCTTAATTATTCTGAGATATCGATCATGAAATTCAGGGATTTTTCTTATTTCAGGATCCTGAAGTGCCTCGCAGGCAAGGGAAACTGTAGCAATAGGCGTCTTGAATTCATGAGTCATATTATTGATAAAATCATTCTTGATCTCACTGATCTTCTTCTGACGGATTATTATAAACAAGGCATACCCGAAACAAATCAAAATAATAAAAATTAAAACCCCGGATGAACCCAAAGTAATAGCACTTTGCTGTAATAGATATCCTGTTTCATTAGGGAAATAAAGGTATAAAAAACTGGCCTTTCCAATTATATCATTAGGAAACAGCTTCGTTTTAAAGTTCGATTCAAGCAGGTTTTCCCTGTTCGAAGTATGCGCGAACATAAGGGTATCCTGAGAAATATTCGATACTCCATATTCGTAATTAAGATCAATTCCGTTATTGCGAAGCTCAGCAGCTAAAAGGCTGTCGAGTTCTTCAGGGTTTATCCGGTTGGTTATTGTTCTTTTCCCATAAAAAAGTTCATTTAACACAACCTTAACCATGTCTGATTTATTCAGGGCCTTTGCAAGCTGCATGTCATAATCCTGAACTTTATTTTTAAGGCTGTCAAATTGATCATAGAAATTTAGAATTTCTTTCTTGAGAGTGGTTTCGTCGTCATTTCTGTTGAGAAAAACTTCTTTTTCCATCTCAAGATTAAAAGAACCGGTTCCATCGCTAAAAGAATACTCAAAGCTTGGCTGCCCTTTTATGGAACCAAACGTCTTACTTTTTTCCGGTAACCTAAGCTCAGCTTTTGGCAAAGGAGCTATTGTAAAGGAATCACTTTCTCCTGATAAAAAGAATTTAATCGAATAGTCAAGGCCAGTATAGGCATTATAAAGCATTTCCTGTTGCTCTAATTTCTCAGCAACATTATTCAATGCCTCCTGTACCTCCTGATCAAATCTTTGCTGATTTATAGACAGGGAGTTTTTAATCCAGTATAGCTGAAATGCAATTAATGCAGTCAGAGCAACACTCATCAGCAGTATAATAACTATTAATGTTCTTCTCTTCTTCATTCCTTCAATTACCAAAACGAATTTATTTATACCGGTATTCTCCCGAAATAAATCAATTAATTTTAAAATTAAGCCCTTAAAATCACTGTTTTATCCATTTAACAATATTTAACCCGGTTTAATGAAATCAATTAGACAGATAATGATTGAGTATTGTAAAAATGATTACTATTAATAAACCATCTATTCAACATTGGGTTTGTTTTATTAAGGACTATAGATGTATTTTTGCAAAAAAAATTTGATCAGATGCAATTAAAGAATAACACCTATCAAATTCAGGGAATTGATGTTTTGGACATTTGCAATGAATTTGGAACGCCGGTATACGTATATGATTCGGATAAAATAAAAGAACGGTATGATTCACTTAAAAGTGCATTTAGCGGGCAGCCGGTCAAGATCAAGTATGCGGCAAAAGCTCTGACAAATATTAACATATTAAAATATATTAAGAAACTCGGCGCTGGCCTTGATGTTGTTTCTATTCAAGAAGCACACCTGGGTATAAAGGCAGGGTTTGATCCTACAGATATTATGCTGACTCCCAATTGCGTATCATTTGACGAAATCAGAGAAGCAGTTGACCTGGGAGTACAAATTAACATTGACAACATTCCTCTCCTTGAGCAATTTGGTCATGAGTATGGTGATAGCGTGCCTATCTGTGTTCGAATAAACCCACATATTCTGGCTGGAGGAAATGCGAAAATTTCAGTAGGGCATATTGATTCTAAATTTGGTATTTCTATACTTCAAACCAGGCATCTTTACAGAATAGTAGAGACTCATAATATCAGAGTAAATGGTGTACATATGCACACTGGTTCGGACATTCTTGATGCTGAAGTGTTTTTACGTGGGGCTCAGGTAGTTTTTGATATTGCTAAAGAGTTTAAAAACCTTGAATTTCTCGATTTTGGTAGCGGTTTTAAAGTTGGATACCGAGATGGTGATGTAACAACGGATGTTTTTCTTTTAGGGAAAAAACTTGGTAGTGCAATCGATAAATTTGCTGAAGAATATGGAAGCAAGCCTGAAATATGGTTCGAACCTGGAAAATATCTTGTTAGTGAATCTGGTTTCCTGTTTGTGAAAACTAATGTAATTAAAACAACCCCTGCTACAGCTTTTGTAGGAGTTGACAGTGGTATGAACCATTTATTAAGACCAATGATGTATGATGCTTATCACGATATCATAAATGTTTCTAATCCACATGGCACAAAACGGGTATATTCTGTAGTAGGATACATTTGTGAAACTGATACATTGGGTTGGGACAGGGCACTCAACGAAGTAAAAGAAGGTGATATCCTGGCAATAAAAAATGCCGGAGCTTACAGCTTTTCTATGTCTTCTAACTATAATTCTAGATTCAGACCTCCAGAAGTAATGGTTTACAATGGAAAAGCGAACTTAATAAGAAAGAGAGAAACATTTGATGACCTGATAAGAAACCAGGTAGAAATCAGTTTTGATTAAAATGAGAAATCAAAATCAAAGCTTATATCAAAATACTCTGATAATTTAAGTTTTGAAAGGAGGTTTAAAAAGAAATTATAAGAAAGTGGAGATACTTCTTCTTCACTTTTTTCTTTTAACTTCTTTTTTGCTTTAATAGCTTCTTGTTTATCTGACACTTTCGTTGAACTACTTTCTTTAGTGTCCTCCATTTGCTGATATAGGCTATCAGAATTCAAATCGAAAGATTCAAAAGTGGTGTTTGAAAGTTCTTTAGCAAACAATTGATTATTATTAATTCTTGACCCTGCAAGAATCAAAAACAATGCAAATACAACTAATAATTTTGGCTTTATAGATTTGTGCATGCTTAAAATTAATAAACATTGTGCAATTTTAAAGTGAAATAACAAAATTTTACTCTCGATTAATCTAAAATTTCCGATTAAATGACAGACGTCAATAGCAACGAGACTAACATTCCTTTTTCTGACTTGAAAAAAGTTATAGATGGAGAAATCCTCAATTTGGACTTTGAAAACAGAAACATAAAATATTTAATCACTGATAGTCGAAGGCCAATTATAAATCCGGAATCTGTATTTTTTGCAATTAAAGGCAACAATCATGATGGCCACAACTATATACCCTCAATGATTGAAAGCGGGATCAAACAATTTATTATTGAAGACCAAACTGCTTTTAAACATTTTAAGGATACTGATTGTAATGTTTGTCTTGTAAAAAGCTCCGTAAAAGCATTACAGGATCTGGCCTCATATAAAAGGTCATTAACTACATCACCAGTTATAGCTATAACAGGCAGTAATGGCAAAACTATTATAAAAGAATGGGTTTCTCAGTTACTTTATGATTCAGAAAAGGTAATTCAAAGCCCAATGAGTTACAATTCTCAGATTGGCGTGCCTGTATCAGTATGGGGAATAGAATCATTTCATACGGTTGGTGTTTTTGAAGCCGGAATTAGTCACCCCGGAGAAATGAAAAAACTGCAGGAAGTAATTAAACCAACTCACGGTATTTTTGCAAACATCGGATCTGCCCACGAAAGCAATTTTGAATCTATAGAACAAAAGGCTAATGAGAAGGCTATATTATTTCAAACCTGTGAACGAATTACCTACTGTAAAGATCATGAAATAATTCATAATGCATTAACAATATATGAAAAATCAAGATTAAATGGTTGGTCTGCAAATGATGAAAGTGCTGATTATTTCGTGAGCTACGAAACCACTGAGGATAATTTCACAAACATTATTATTTATCGGGCTAATAAGAAATCAACTTTCACTGTTAAATTCAATGACCCGGTAAGTTTAGAAAACATAACTCATTGTCTGGTATGCCTTATCGATATGGGTTATAAAAAAGATTACTTAAAAAATCAGTTGCCAAGAATAAAGGAAGTAGATATGCGTCTTACAATTAAAAGAGGCATTAATCAATCTTTTGTCATTGATGACACATACAACAATGATATGGCCGGACTGGAAGCAGCCCTTTCACGGGTAACCCAGTTTCCAAATATCGCCAAAAGAATAGTCGTTCTTTCTGATATCCAACAAAGTGCAGCAACTAAAGAAGAGCTTTACGGGCAGGTAAGCAGACTGCTAGAATCTTTTAAAATTGATCAGGTTATAGCTATTGGAAATGAAATTACTCAGTATTTGAAATATAACTTTGGAGATAAAATTTCTTTTCAAAATACTGAAGAGGCTTTAAATAACTTTGGCTGGGATGAAATAGAAGACTCACTAATTATTGTAAAAGGAGGGCGTGTATTTCAACTCGAGAAAATTGTCCGCCGTTTAGAGAAAAAAATCCATGGAACTACTCTGGAAATAAACCTCTCAGCTCTAACTAACAATCTTAATTTTTACAGGAGCAAAATCAAACCGGGAGTAAAACTTATGGTAATGGTAAAAGCTCTTGCTTATGGTAGTGGTGCTGTAGAAATAGGTAAAATTCTTCAATTTCACAGAGTTGATTATTTGGCGGTAGCCTATCCTGATGAAGGAGTTAATTTGAGAAGAAATGGGATTTATATACCCATCATGGTAATGAACCCTTCACCTGAAAGTTTTGATATGCTTCACCGCTACGATCTTGAACCTGAAGTCTATAGTCTTTCTTTCCTTAAAAAGCTAGATTCTTATACGAGAGAAGAAAAAAAATCATTTAAAGTGCATGTCAAGCTTGACACTGGAATGCACCGTCTTGGCTTCAATATTGAAGAACTAAAAAAAGTAATAGAGATCATATCTGCTAACAAATACATTCGAGTAACTGCCGCATTCAGTCACCTTGCAGGTGCTGACAGTTCTTCACATAATGAATTTAGTCATCAACAAAATGATGAATTCAAAAAAATGTCTGAAGTATTGATAGACGGGCTTGGTCATAATGTCATCAGACACCTATGTAATTCTGCAGGCATAATCAGGTTCCCGGAATTTCAGTATGACATGGTGAGGCTGGGTATAGGCTTATACGGAGTTGAAGTGACTGAAATGGAACAAAAAAACTTACTCCCCATTAGTAAGCTGAAAACTATAGTATCACAGGTTAAAGCAATAAAAAAAGGACAGACAGTTGGTTATGGCAGGGCTGGAGTAGCAGCGAAAGACATGAAAATAGCCACTATAGCAATTGGTTATGCCGATGGCTTCAGCAGAATATTTTCTCAGGGAAATGCTTCTGTTTACATCAAAGGGGTTAAAGTTCCTGTTTTCGGCAATGTCTGTATGGATATGACTATGGTTGATGTCACTGCCATTGATGATATAAATGAAGGTGATGAAGTGGTGATTTTTGAAACAACAGAACAGCTTTTAGAATTAGCTGAATCAGGAAAAACAATTCCATATGAAATTTTAACCAATGTTAGTGAGCGAGTTAAGCGTGTGTTCCAATCGATCTGATTAGCCACCGCATCCCATTAATTTTCGAAGGTCAAAATCATCGGGAAGATTATCAATGCCCTTAGGCTCTTTCTCCTTATTTTTCTTTTTGGCGGAAACTTCCTCTTTTAACTTATTTTGAGCCTTTTTGGATTTCTTTTTGCTATCTTTCATGATTTATCTAACGAAATAAATAAAGATTCGATTAATGAAATTTGATAATAGTCTTGGGTATTTCAAAAATCAAATTGAAATATCAGAAAATAAACTTCAGGAATTAAGAAAAAAGGATAAACGATTCGCTTTTCTCAGGCTCATATCATTTTTAGCAGTTGTTGTTCTTTCTGTTTACTTCATTTCTAATTCTGAAATGCTTCTTTTCTCTATAATGCTATTCATTTCATTGATAGCATTTGGATATTTATTAAAGACTCATCAATTCGTAAGAAATACAATACATTCAACAACTTTATTAAAAGGGATCAATCAAACTGAAATATCCAGATTAAAAAGAAACCTTTCTGACATTCCGGGAGGCGAGCATTTTTTTGACCCTAAACACCCTTATCATCAGGATCTGGATATTTTTGGAAAAAACAGCCTTTATTCCTTAATCAACAGAACTACCTCAAAGGAAGGAGCAGAATTGCTGGCGAATCGATTATCTAATGGAATTGCTGACAACAATAAAATAGTAGATATACAGAAAGCAATTAAAGAATTATCTCCTAGAGTCGATTGGAGACAAAAGCTTGAAGTTCTGGGGTTGTCAATACAAGAAAACCAAATTCCGGATAGCGAAACACTTAAAACAGAAAAAATATCCACTTTCAGAGTGATCACTCAGATCATTTTAAACCTATTATTGGTTGCCAATATAATTTTAGTTTCTCTGGATATCGTCGATGTCAGGCTACTAATAATTAACATTATAGCCAATATAATTGCCACTTATACTTTTATATCAAAAACAGTAAAACCTGCTAATGAAGCAATAATTTTTTCAACAAAGCTGAATAGATATAAAAATATCTTCAAGCATATTGAATCTGAAAATTTTGAATCTGAATTAAATACCAAATTAAAAACACGGTTATATTCTGAAAACATATCTGCAGGCAAAAGCCTTGAGCAATTAAGCTCTATTGGATACTGGCTGGAAAACCATGGCAACCAGCTCTATCAGATTGTTAATGCTCTTTTTAACATTGATCTTTTCATATTTATCCGATTACATCGCTGGTTTAAAAATTTCAGGACTCACATACCTGAATGGTTTGAGGTAATGACTGAATTTGAAGTACTTAATAGCTTTGCAGGATTTTATTATGAAAGTGAAGGCTCTTATAATTTTGCCAAAATCACTGATGAAAAATACTGCCTTGATATAACCAGTACAGCCCATCCTCTTTTAAAACCTGGTGAAACAGTAAAAAATGATTTTACTATGGAGGGAAAAGGAGCTATTGGATTAATTACTGGTAGCAATATGTCAGGGAAAAGTACCTTTTTAAGAACTTTAGGCATCAATATGGTTTTAGCTTATTGCGGTGCACCCGTAATTGCCGAGAAATTGGTGGTTTCAAGAATGCAGATTTTCACATCCATGAGGACACAGGATTCGTTAACAGAACATATTTCTGCTTTTTATGCTGAACTATTGCGGATCAAGGCTTTATTAGATGAAATCGAAAAAGGCAAGCCTGTATTTTATTTATTAGATGAGATACTTAAAGGAACAAACTCAGATGACCGGGTGTCAGGATCGCTGGCCTTGATAAAGCAATTAATAAAGCTAAATGCCATGGGATTGATCGCAACACATGATCTTCAATTAAGTGCATTGGAAAAATCCTTGCCTGAAATGGGGAATTATCATTTCAGTAGTGAAGTAAACGGAAAGAGTATTAATTTTGACTATAAATTAAAGGAGGGTCCGTGTGAAAGCTTTAATGCTAAGGCATTGATGAAGAATATGGGCATTCAACTCGAAGATTGAGCAATTTTAGTTATATTAAAAATTTAAAGTAGTGGAAAAGTTTTACCAACAATTTAAACTTGGAGTATTAGGCGGAGGACAGCTGGGAAGAATGCTGATCCAGTCAGCAATTGATTTTAATATCGATGTCCATATCATCGATCCATCACCAAACGCCCCTTGTTCCAATATTGCCACCTCATTTACAACAGGCGACTTACAAGATTTTGATGCCGTTTACAATTTTGGTAAAGATTGTGATGTGGTTACTATTGAAATTGAAAAGGTAAATACTGAAGCACTAAAGAAATTAAGGGAGGAAGGCGTGCAGGTTTTCCCTGAACCTGAGGCTATCGAAATGATACAGGATAAGCGAGTTCAAAAAACTTTCTACAAAGAAAATAACATTCCCACTTCTCCTTTCATTCTTGTAAATAATAAAGATGAAATTAAAAACCATAAGGATTTTCTTCCTGCGGTGAATAAACTTGGAAAAGATGGTTATGATGGGAGAGGTGTTCAGGTAATCAAATCAGAATCTGACATTGAAAAAGGTTTTGACAGGCCAGGGCTATTAGAGAAGTTTGTGGACTTTGAAAAAGAACTTGCTGTGATTGTGGCCAAAAACACAAAAGGAGAAATCAAAGCTTTCCCACCTGTTGAACTTGTTTTTCATCCTGAGGCAAACCTTGTAGAGTATTTGTTTTCACCGGCTGATATATCATCAGAGATTTCTGAAAAAGCAGAAACCCTGGCAAAGAAAGTTATTGAAAAGGTAGATATGACAGGCTTATTGGCCGTAGAAATGTTCCTGACCAGGGATGGAGAAGTTTTAGTAAATGAAATAGCTCCAAGACCTCACAATAGTGGACATCAGACCATTGAGGGAAATACAGTCAGTCAGTATGAACAGCACCTGAGAGCTATCCTCGGAATGCCATTGGGTGATACAGATATTCGGATTCCTTCTGCTATGGTTAACCTGTTAGGTGAAGAAGGGCATACTGGTGAAGTTGATATTGAAGGATTGGATGAGGCACTTGCTACGAAAGGAGTACATTTTCATTTATATGGTAAGAAAGACACGAAACCATTTAGAAAAATGGGACATATTACCATCACAGATGAAGATGTAAAAGCTCTAAAAGAAAAAGCACTTAAAATAAAATCATTAGTAAAAATTAAAAGCAAATGAGTCAGGTAGGAATAATAATGGGCAGCAAATCGGATCTTCCTGTTATGAAGGAAGCGGCTGAAATTTTAGAAGAGTTAGGAGTAAGTTTTGAGATTGATATAGTTTCAGCTCACAGAACTCCTGAAAAAATGGTGGACTATGCCACTACTGCTCGAAAAAGAGGACTAAAAGCCATTATCGCCGGTGCAGGTGGTGCAGCTCATTTACCAGGTATGGTAGCTTCGATGACCTCATTACCAGTTATCGGTGTTCCGGTAAAATCACGAAATTCCATAGATGGATGGGATTCGGTTTTATCAATTTTACAAATGCCCGGAGGTATTCCCGTAGCAACAGTGGCCCTCGACGGAGCTAAAAATGCCGGAATCCTTGCTGCTAGTATTGTTAGTACTTTTGATGAAAAAGTTGCCTCTAGCCTGGATAAATATAAAGCGAGTCTAAAAGAAAAAGTATTAAATACTGCTGATGAACTAAAACAATCAGGATATAAAAACATTTAACTATTAATGAATTCTGGCAAATTTATCTGGCTGATTTTTATTTTGCCATTTTTAATTAATGGTCAGGATTACTATGAAGATCCCGGAGATAAATATCCAAAATATTGTGAAGAGTGTGTAATCACCCTCAATCAATTACCTTCTACAGTTGAATATGGCCTTACTGGTCGGGGAGACAGTGTCTTTTTTGTCACGAATGAAAAAGAGTGGTTCTTTGAGCAGCTGATCACCTCTTCTAAAGATGGCCTTATTGTTGATGTAGTCGGTAAAGAACTTTACAAGTGCGGTGAGAAAGTGGGATATTCTCAGCGTAGCCTTCACCGGGGAATAATGCTCCCTCCAGTTTTTGAAGATGAACTTGAGGAAAGAATTGAAAAAAGAGATAATGGCTACTATTATATCTACCTGGGATCTACCAGTGATATAGAACTTCAGTCAGATAATCTTGAGTATAATCTCATTATTTTACAAAAGGGCTATCACTGTTTTTATAATACTTTTTATGACTTGCCCCCGCCTAATTGGAAGCTCCCTCTTTCATTTTTCAGGGTTCAGGACGATACAGTTTTCCTGACAGAAAAATATAAATGGACAGGCAAGGATACTGTCAGGTTTTCGGTCCCTTTTGAAAAGGCAGAAAGTAATATCAATAAACTTGCTTTAAACAAACTATTATTTAACCTTAACCTTTTTCAAAATAATATTGATAGTGTTGTTATATATGGTTTTGCATCAATTGAAGGAAGTGAGCAACGAAACAAGATATTACAAATTAATAGGGCAAGATCTGTTGCCGGATATATTAGGGGCTATTCTGATAACAGATTTCCTCTGGAAATTTTAACAGAAGAAAACTGGGCTCAATTTTACAGGGATATAAGCAAAACTTCATGGGCTTACCTGGTTGGAAAACCTAAATCGACTATCCGGAACTATGTCAATGCAAATAGCGGGACATTCGAACCTATATTAAAAAACCACAGAGCTACTGTAGTAGACTTATATCTAAGTCCGAGAGAAACCGAAATCAATAATTATGATAAAATACCGGAAGATTTCTTCCAGTACCCTCCGACACCAGGTAAAACCGATGGGATCTTAGACTATATCAAAAGAAAGAATATCTCAGTTGAGAACCTTCTTGGAAAAGTATTTGACGAAGCAAGAGAGCCTTATAAATGGCTTAATGAAATAGTATTAACCAAGCATTTCCGCAATGAAATACCCGTAAAAGAAGCCTGGTGGTATTTTGAAAGAGCAGGAAATTATGGTGAGCTTCCGAATTGGTTTAAATACAATAATCTGAATTTAACCTGTAAATTATTATTCCATGAAGATAGTTTTTCTACTATTGAAGAAAGAAAATATTTTAACAGGCTAGATCAAGTCCCGGATAGTCTTGTAGACCAGGCTTATTATAAGATCAGGCTGAACAAATTTTTACTCATGGCTGAGAGAGCCAAGCAGCAAAAAGATTATAAAGAACTGGATCTGATTCTTCAGGTTTTAGAAATGACCCTCAAAAAAACTGAGCTTACCCCTAAAGAAACTCAACAAACAGCTCGCTTTCTTGAATACTTTGGCTTTAGTGAAATGGCCATCGATGTCCTCTCAGAATATGCCTATCAGCAAGGCGTCAACCCTGGTGTAGTCAGTGATTATATAGCCTTTACCATTACAAGAGAGGCTTTTATGAGAAGTCCTGCTTACAGAGAATTATTAAAACGGTTTTCACAAAGGGAAAAGTCGTTATTTTGCCAGTTATTTAATTCTTATAAAAACGGAGGGATAAGTTTTCAATTACTTGAAGACAGATATCTTAGAGATTTGTATTGTTCTAGTTGCGCTACTCCTGAAAAAGAAGGAGAAGGAAATTAACAGGCATCAAGATTTATTAGCCAGTTTCTTAGGAAGGATAACTGACATAACGATCGATAAGAGCATTGTTCCGATTATAATAATAAAACTAACTACCGGTTCAATCAGAGGCTCTTCTCCGGGTTCTTCAAACCAGGTAAGTAGCATCTTAACGCCGATAAATACAAGGATCAAAGAAAGTCCCTTTTGTAAGAGATAGAACTTATCCAAAATACCTGCCAATAGGAAAAACATCGCCCTTAAACCAAGAACTGCAAAAATATTGGAAGTATAAATAAGAAATTCATCTGTAGTAATTGCGAAAGCAGCAGGAATAGAATCTACAGCAAAAATCAGGTCTGTGGTTTCAATAAGTATTAATACCAGAAATAAAGGCGTAAAAAATAATACCCCATTCCTGATAATATAAAATTTACCACCATAATTGCCTTTAGTGATCTTGAGGTGCTTACGAGTAAATTTAATTATCGGATTCCTTTCCGGATTAATCTCATCTTCTTCATTTTCAAACAAGAGTTTAACACCTGAATAGATAAGGAATATACCAAAAACGTATAAGATCCAGTGAAACCGCTCTACTAGAGCTGCTCCTACAAAAATAAAAACTCCCCTGAATATCAAAGCTCCTAGAATACCCCAGAACAAAATCCTGTGGTAATGCTTTTCCTTCACCTTAAAATATCTTAAAATCAAAAGAATGACAAAGATATTATCAAGGCTCAATGCCTTTTCAAGAAGATACGCTGTTAAATAAAGGAAGAAGTTTTCTTTGGAAGAATAGTGTTCGGTACTGTATTCAAAATATATGAGTACACCAAAAATCAGGGATATTATAACCCAGAAAATAGTCTGATACAGCGCACTTTTAGTACTGATCTTATGGGATGACTTATTCAGTACACCCAGGTCAATTACTAAAAACCCAATAATTACGACTGCGAAAATCCCTACTAATGTGTAATCAACTTCCTGAAACATAAAAAAATCTTTACAACTTCTATCACGGTCATGCCTAGCTTAAAAAGTTGTTAATTATTTAACTCCTGGCTGAGAAAGGGTTAAGATTATCCTTGCAAGATACAATAATAATTGAATTATCAATGTTTTTATATGACTTTTTTAATCTTGAAGCTGTAATTGTACAAGATTTCGATAAACCCCCTGATCTTTCTGTTTCAATTCTTTGTGCGTCCCGCTTTCTGCTATCACACCATTTTCAATAACAAAAATATTGTCGGCTTTTTTAATAGTACCCAACCTGTGTGCTACAATAATTGTAGTACGATCTGCCATTAATTTTTCCAGTGCATCCTGAATCAAATATTCAGACTCTGCGTCCAGAGCACTTGTGGCTTCATCCAGGATTAAAAGTTTAGGATCCTTTAAAATCGCCCTTGCTATTGCTATTCTTTGTCTTTGACCTCCTGAAAGTTTCACACCTCGTTCACCAACCATGGTATTAAAACCATCCGGAAATGAATTGATGAATTCTAATGCATTGGCCTTTTTTGCTGCTTCAACTATGGCTTCCTCAGATGCTTCAGGATTACCATAAGCAATATTTTCTCTGATGGTCCCCCCAAACAAAATAACTTCCTGAGGAACTACACCTATTAATGATCTGTATGATTCGAGGTCAATTGATTGAATATTAGTTTCTCCAACACAAATTACTCCACAATCAGGATTGTAAAATCTCATAATAAGTTGCGTGATGGTAGATTTACCAGCACCACTTGGACCTACCAATGCTACTTTTTGCCCTGGATTAATTTTGAAATTCACATCTTTTAAAACCTCCATTTCTTTCCTAGTAGGATAAGCAAATGAAACATTTTCAAATGAAACTGAAAGCTTAGTCTCTTTGGTAGTTTCTGCTTCACCTTCAGTTCTTGATGGTTCTCCATCTTCATCTATGATCTCCAGGACCCTTTCTGAAGCTCCAACTGAACGCTGGATCTGTGTAAGTATATTACCTATTCCAGCTATAGAGCCTCCCATAAAAGCAGTAAAGAAAACAAAGCTCGTAAGATCGCCCATGCTTATCACACCATCCTGAACAAGTGTTGCTCCATACCAGATCACACCGATAATTCCACCCATTAAAAAGAAAATGATAAATGAAACAAAGAGACCCTGATAGGTGGATGTTTTAATGGCAATCCCAACTAGCTCTTTTACAGATCTGCCAAACCTGGAGTATTCATACTTTTCATTTACAAATGCTTTAACTGCCTGGATTCCATGCATACTTTCCTCCGCAATAACATTCGTTGCCGCCAGATGATCTTGAGTTTTTCTTGACATTTTCCTGATAAATTTCCCAAAAACCATTGCAACAATAATAATTAAAGGAAGAGTTGCCAGCATAAATAAGCTCAACTGAGGAGTCATTATAAAAATCACAGTCGTACCGACAACTAAAGTAATTATCTGTCTGAAAAACTCAGCAAGGGTGGTAGTAAATGTAGTTTGAAGTTGAGAAATGTCTGCGGTTAATCGCGAAACTAATTCTCCAACTCTATTTTGATCATAAAAACTCATTGGAAGGGAGAGGAATTTAGAAAATAATGCTTTCCGAAGGTCAGCCATACTATTTTCACTAAACCTGGCAAATAGGTAAATCCTCAAAAAAGAAAATATACTCTGAACAAAGAGTATTCCCAATAGTAACAGACCAAGGTTTGTAATTCCTTTAACAAACCATGTATTGACCCCTTGTGCTTCATCAACGATTTTTCCGACAACATAAGGTAAGGCCAGCAGTACACTAGATGAAATAGAAAGTGCAATCATCCCTAAAATAAAAGTTTTCTTATAGGGGAGCACATATTTGAACACTCCGTAAACTTTACGTAGGTTTTTCTTATTTAATTTTCTCTTCTCTCCTTCCTTGAGAGGTTCCCTGGATCTTCCCTTCGCCATCTATTTTTTAATGCTTGCTTTTATACTATATTCATTTATGCCTCTTAGAGACATGTCCTTTTCTTCAAAATAAAAATAACTTCTCAACCTTTTACTCTCAGGATCAAAATCTAATTCAATCACTTTTTCTGTGTGAAAAAGAATATTTTCATCATTGATCACTGCTCCGATATGAGTTATTCGATCCTCCTTTAATTCAACTACAAACTTTCTTAAATTAAAATATGAAGTATCTGTAACAATGTAGGTTCTTTTTTCATAACCATTATTGAGTTTCTCAACAGTAGAATCAACCGCTTTGGCTCTGAAAATTTTTTCCGGCTTAAATTCTGAAAGAAAGCCGAGTTCCTTTTTCCAATCTACTTCTTCAAGCTCTACAGTTTCTTCCTTGCTATTATAAGTAACCGTTTTGGTTACTATCAGATCTTTTTCGGGGAGAATTTCTCGATTCAAAGAATCTAATAATTGTAATTGGTGGGTAATAGGATGAACCTTATATGCTGAGTAAGTATCCGATTTTTCTTCCGAACACCCAACAACACTAAATATTAATGCAAAGAATAAGAAACGTATTGCCATGCCTTATTAACCTGTACCGAAACAAATAAGTTGCAAACTTACAATAAAAATAAAAAAAGCCCGATTAACGGGCTTTCTGATTTCATTAATTTCTTATTTACTGACTAACAGGTTCTTTTAATAAGACATTCCCGGTCATTTCTTCAGGGATATTGAGGTCCATTAGTGTTAAAATTGTAGGAGCGAGATCTCCTAGCTTACCATCTTTCATCTTAAGAGGAGATTTACTCACATGAATAGATGGAACCAGATTAGTAGTATGAGCTGTATTAGGAGATCCATCATCATTGATCATGAAATCGCTATTTCCATGGTCAGCAATAATAATAGAGTCATAACCATGTTCAAGACCAGCTTCAGCCACTTCTTTCGCACATTGATCAACGGTTTCACATGCCTTTACCGCTGCATCAAAATCACCAGTATGACCTACCATATCCGGGTTGGCAAAATTCAGGCAAATAAAGTCCGTTTCTTCGTTTTTGATCTCTTTAACAATAGCATCAGTAATTTCTCTTGCACTCATTTCAGGCTGCATATCATATGTAGCTACCTTTGGAGAAGGAATTAATATTCGTTTTTCGCCATCAAATTCTTTTTCCCTACCTCCTGAGAAGAAAAATGTAACATGGGGATATTTTTCTGTTTCAGCAATACGAATTTGTTTTTTGCCCTGATCAGCCAGTGTCTCACCAAGGGTATTTTTAAGATTATCCTTTTCAAATACCACACGAACGCCTTCAAAAGTATCGTCGTAACGGGTCATCGTTACATAATGTAAATCAAGCTTGTGCATATTTTGTTCAGGAAAATCCTGCTGAGTAAGAGCCATGGTGATCTCACGACCTCTGTCAGTTCTGAAATTGAAACAGATAACAACATCGCCATCCTCAATAACAGCTTTCGGATTGGATCCATTTTCTGAGGCTATGATCGGTTTAACAAACTCATCCGTAACGCCATCTTCATATGATTCTTTCAAGGCTGCCAAAGGATCTTTCGTAATTTTCCCTTCTCCTTTAACCATCGCATCATATGCCAGCTTGACACGCTCCCATCTCTTATCCCGATCCATAGCGTAGTAGCGACCAATTATTGAAGCAAGTTCACCAGAAGTATCAGATAAGTGGTTTTGAAGATCTTTTAAGAATCCTGCACCGCTTTTCGGATCGGTATCCCGACCATCAGTAAAGGCATGGACAAAAACGTCCTCCAAACCATATTCGTCAGCATAACTGATAAGTCCTTTCAAATGGTTGATATGTGAATGAACTCCACCATCAGACACCAATCCGATCAAATGAACTTTTTTATTATTTTTCTTAGCATAATCGTATGCCTCATTTAATACGTCGTTTTCTTTGATTTCGCCTTCTTCTATAGCACGATTGATCTTTACAAGGTCTTGATAGACAACTCTTCCGGCACCAATATTCATGTGACCAACTTCAGAATTACCCATTTGCCCTTCCGGCAATCCTACTGCCATTCCGGAAGCATCCAATTTAGAATGTGGATATTTTTCAAAGGCACTATCCATAAAAGGTGTATTTGCCTTAGCAATTGCAGACACTTCTGGTTTTGTTCCCAGTCCCCAGCCGTCGAGAATCATCAGGATAACTTTTCTCATATCAGTAGATTATATTTATTTTTAATGTAAATTTAGCAATTCAGATTCAGCAATTTTAATTTAATAATGCCAAATTCCTTAGTTCTATTTGTTTTTTGCAACTAACTGGCATAGTTTTAGCTGAATTATGAAGATGACAATATTTTTAAAATTTCATGTTTAAAATTAAACATCTTTTTTACGGAATGGTGTTATTTTTTGCTGCTTCAAATGCGATAGCTCAAAACGGTGCGGCGTTAAATAACATACAGGAAGCCATTAAAATTGGATCTTCGAGAGAGTTGGCAAAATATCTCAGCAATAATGTCGAAATCAATTTTGATAACGAAAGCGCTATATATTCTCAAAATCAGGCTGAGTTTGTGCTCAAGGAGTTTTTTATGAAATATCCTCCCAGGGATTTTCAGGTTAGTCACCAGGGCTCTTCAAGCAAAGGTCAATTACGATATGCAATCGGAAAATATATTTGCGAGGACACAAGCTTTGTGGTCCTTATACGCATGAAAAATATAGATGGAGAATATATTGTGATAAACCTGACATTCAACAAAGAATGATGGACTACCTTACAAAAGAATCAATTAATAATTTCATATCCTCTGCCCTAAAAGAAGATGTAGGCAATGGCGATCACAGCACTCTTGCCAGTGTTCCTAAAGAGGCAAAAGGAAAAGCTCAGCTAATCGTAAAAAATGATGGCATAATTGCCGGTGTAGAAATGGCCAGGCAGATATTTAAGTTTTTTGATGATGATCTTATCATGCATGCCCAGGTTGATGATGGCGCTCCTGTTAAGATAGGTGACATTGCTTTTACTATTGAAGGTAATGCCAGGTCGATTCTAACGACAGAAAGACTTGTATTAAACTGTATGCAAAGAATGAGTGGAATTGCTACATATACAAGAGACCTCAATGATCTTATATCTCATACTGAAGCCAAGCTGTTAGATACCCGTAAAACAACCCCGAATTTCAGACTTTGTGAAAAATGGGCTGTCGTAATTGGCGGTGGGAAAAATCACCGCTTCGGTCTTTATGATATGATCATGTTAAAAGACAATCATATTGATTTCGCCGGTGGTATCGATGAAGCAATTATTGCGACGAAAAATTATTTGAGCAAAAAGGGTCTGAATCTTAAGATTGAAGTTGAAACCCGTAACCTTGATGAGGTACAACAAGTTTTACATCATGAAGGAATATACTCCATTCTGCTTGATAACATGAGCCCGTCAGAATTAAAAGAAGCTGTGAGCCTGATCGATGGCAAAGTAGTTACTGAAGCTTCGGGTGGTATTACAGAAAAAACTATTTCTGAAATAGCTGAAAGTGGAGTTGATTTTATTTCTGTTGGTGCTCTGACCCATTCTGCGGGCAGTCTGGACTTAAGTTTAAAAGCTGTCGATGAGTAAAAGATCTAACAGAAATCTGATTACAGTATTAATAAATGCTTTACTGGTCACTGTAATGATAATTTTCTTTTTTTACCAATGTGTAGGATAACCAGGTGAATTAAGAACCCAACTCATTATTTTATCAACTAATAGAATGGAAAAAAGCCATTATTTAGCTAGTTTTGCCATCCGTTAAAGAGTAATATTCAAAATGTTAATAAGAACAAGGAAATACCAATTACCAACCAACACTTATATCAAGTTGGGAATGGTTAATGTATTGAAAGAACAATGGTGGGTATTTTTGATCTATCTCGCCATTAATGCCGGAGCATTAATCTGGCCTTCATGGTGGTGGTTTATAGGCTCAACTATTGCCTTAGTGCTTTATTTGTTATTCTGGTTAATACAGTTTGCCGGTTTAACTCAGCATGAGCAAGGAAAAATGCTTTTTGAAAAATTAAGCTATGAGATCACCTCACAACAAATCCTTGTGAAGATCAGTACTAAGCAAGGAATGCCAATCAAATGGGATATGCTTAAAAAAGCGGAGAAGAAAAAAGATTCTTTTGTCTTATTCGTTAATAAAGCTCAGATCATCCACTGGCCATTTAAGTTGTTCAAATCCGAAGGTGAAATAAAATTCATCGAGGCAATACTAAAAAGAAAGAATTTAATTAAATAAATTAACCGGGTAACACCCGGTTTTTTTATGGCTGAACGAATATTTCTTTTTTTACTCGGACTTTTACTTGCCAGCCCTGGCTTGCTGACTATTTATATTGTTCGCAAAAATCCCCGGGCATTTATTAGGGAAGGATTTACAGCTTATTTAAAATTGATCCTGATAATAGCAGGTTTTGCCCTGATGATTATTTCTATTTTCGGATACTTTGCTCTGTAATTATGACCGATCTTATTATCAAAGAAGCTCTTATCAAATATTCAAAATACTGTACCTATCGGGAGGTATGTGGTTCAGACTTAAAAAAGAAAATCCTGAATGACAAAAAGTTGCAAGTCACATTGACCGAGGCAGAAAAGATTATTGATAAATTAACAGATGAAGGCTTTATAAATGAAGAGCGATTTGCCTCTGCTTTTGTTAATGATCATTTCAAATTTAACAAATGGGGTAAAATCAAAATACGTTATCAATTACGATCTAAGGGAATTGCTGAAGATCACATTCAATCAGCCCTTAACTCCATTCCAGCTGCCGATTACAAAGACATATTGAAAGAACTCGCTGTAAATAAATGGGACAAACTAGAATCTGAGGACGATATACATAAAAGAAAGATGAAATGTGCGAATTACCTTTCTTCTAGAGGGTTTGAATCTGATTTGATCTTTAGTGAATTAGAAAAACTTTAAATAATGTGTACTGTAAGTTTTGTTAAAGCATCCGAAGGAGTAGAAATCACCAGCAACAGAGATGAAACCACATTAAGGTCAAATGCCATGGCCCCTGCAACCTATATTTATAAAAAGAAAGAGTTAATTTTCCCCAAAGACCCACAGGGTGGTGGTTCATGGATTGGGGGTAATAAGCAAGGAAGAATGGCTTGTCTTTTAAACGGTGCTTTTGACTATCATCATCATCGTCCACCTTACCGGCATAGTAGAGGCTTAGTACTGTTAGATGCTTTAGCAACTGAAGATAAAGATGATTTTATAAATAATTATGACCTCAATAATATCGAGCCTTTCACGCTGATAATATATCAAAATGATACTTTAACAGAATTACGCTGGGACGAAAGAAAAAAGCACATCAAAAAACTTGACCCTGATAAAACACATTTATGGGCTTCAGCTACATTATATGGGCCGGAGATTGTTCAAAAAAGAAAAGAATGGTTTCGAAAATGGGAGAAAGAAAACGAAATATCTGCTCCATATAGTGTTCGGGATTTCCATTATCATGCAGGAGAAGGAGACCCTGAAAACGATGTAGTCATGAAAAGAGGCTCTTATTTACAAACTGTCAGCGTCACCTCAATGAGGCTGGATGATGTAAAAATAAAATTAATACATGATGATCTTGTTGGGAACAATTCTGGAGATGCAGAATTATTTACCGATATCAGCAAATGATTGTTGGGCAAGTACTAAATCGATATCTTCACATTTATGGAATTCCTTTCCTCTTATAAAGACGGTTTTAATTTTGTGAGCAAGCTAACACCTTCAAAAATTATCAATGGTTTGAAGGTGATGGGAAGTTATTACCGATCGAGGTGGACAGGAAAGGTGAATCATAAAGGCTTACCTGTTTCGATGAGTGTTGAGCCTACTACAGCCTGTAATTTGCGTTGTCCGGAATGCCCAAGCGGCTTGCGCTCTTTCACAAGAGATACCGGTGCACTTACACTGGACACATTTAAATCACTTATAGAAGAGTTAAAAGATCAATTAACCTACTTGCTATTATATTTTCAGGGTGAACCTTATCTCAATAAAAACTTTTTTGATATGGTTAAAATAGCCTCAAAAAACAAAATATATACAGCAACAAGTACCAACGCCCACTATTTGACCCCTGAAAATGCAGAAAAAACTGTTAGGTCAGGGATTGACAGGGTCATCATTAGTATTGACGGCACCACTCAGGAAGTATATCAGCAGTACAGAGTAGGAGGCAAACTGGAAAAGGTTATTGAAGGAACAAAAAACCTGGTCAATGCCCGAAAAAAATTACAATCGAAAACTCCCTTTATTATTTTTCAATTTCTGGTAGTACGACCAAATGAACATCAGATAGATGATATAAAGAAGCTTGCTAAAAAATTAAAAGTTGACAAGGTTGCATTCAAATCCGCTCAGATCTACAACTATAAAAATGGTTCACCTCTAATCCCTGAAAATGAAAAATATAGTCGATATAAGAAGCAAAACGATAATACTTACAGATTAAAATCAGAACCAGATGACAGTTGCTGGAAAATGTGGCACAGCTGTGTTATGACATGGGATGGAAAGATCGTTCCTTGTTGCTTCGATAAAGATGCACACCATAATATGGGATCAATTTCTGACCAGCCTTTTAAGAAAATATGGCATAGTAAACCCTACAATGCATTTAGAACACAGCTATTTGAATCCCGTGATCAAATCGAAATATGTAAAAACTGTTCAGAAGGCAGTAAGGTATGGGTTTAAACTTTTATCTGAAGACCTTCCCTCTTAGTGGTAATCAAGTAAATATAAAAAGACCTTAAAATTGAAATTAAAATAACAGGAAGGAAAGCCGGGTGAAACCATTGCGGTAAAATACCCCAGAATAAAACTAAAAAGATCATCAGCCAACCATGAACTAAGAAATATCTCCTCAGGTAGACAGAATAATTCTTTTTTAATAAAAGAATAGCGAAGACAAGGTGAGTTGGCCATGCCCATAATAAATTAAAATTATTTTCTGCTGCGCTATGATCTGTAAAAAACCAGAGCAATGTTAAAAGCAGTCCTATAGCTCCAACAACAAAGTACCATATCACATCGATCGCTTTAATCCAACGATAATTCTTATATCCAATGAGGGTAATAATAAATATTATACCAAAAACGGCCCAAAAAACTACCATTGGAGTGAAAGGGCCTGGCTTTTCCGCTATAGCCTGGGCCTCATTACGAGAATAATGAATGATGAGGTCTTCTTTAATTGCAAGTGGCCGACCCGAAACCTTTGTGTTAAGAAATGATTTTTCCACATATTCCGGTAGATATGTATACTCTCTAGGAGTCATTTTTTTATCGATAGGTAATCCAAGACATAAATTAATACCAAGACTACCCCATGGCTGCCAGCCTAACAACTGATTAGTACTTTCCCTGAAACTTAGATTGCTATCTATAAAAGACCAATCTGTAGACATGTCCTCACCAAGTACCTGGTCAAAAACATCATATACTTTTGTTGCGCAATTATTATAATAATAATCGTAATAATAATTTTGGTTTTCCGGGCGGATATTATTTTTTAGATATTGATGTATTGCTTCTGCCTGCTCGATAGTTAGATTAAGAGGTAATTCTTTTACAGTCCTGTTTTCTTTGGTGCTATAATGATTTACATAAGCTGGAAATGATGCACCCCCGAGTTTGTACAAAAGATAACCCCGGGCAAAATTCAAGTAGAAGTTGGGTTGATTAAAGTCAAAGATTCCATAGTTATACATAAAATCTATTCCTCGGGCAGGGTCATAAACCCTTATACCTGAGTGACCAAAAGCAGCATATAATTCTCTTTGTCCTGGTTCAATCGTTATTAAGCTTATCTTAGCTTCGTCACTAAGATCCCTGACTTGTGTAAATAATGCCTGAGAAGATAAAAATAAGGCAAACAGGGAAAAAATTATTTTATTCATTCTTGCCAGTATTTTCTTATAGTTTCAAGGATTTCAGGATGCACTGTGTTTGCAGCTACAATCTCACGTCCAAAAACGTAATCACTTCCTCCTGAGAAATCTGATACTGTTCCTCCCGCCTCACAAACAATAAGGGCTCCGGCAGCAACATCCCAGGGTTGTAAATTATATTCAAAAAAACCTTCAAACCTGCCGCAAGCTACATAAGCCAGGTCAATAGCGGCACTTCCCATTCTTCTAACTCCATGTGAATTTCTCATAAACGATTTCAGGATCTCGATATAATCATCCATTTTACCGAAATCATAATAAGGAAATCCTGTCGCTATAAGAGAATTATCCAGATCAGGAACCCTTGACACCGAAATAGGTTCATCGTTGAGAAAAGCACCCTGATCTTTAATCGCATGAAAGAACTCATCCATTGATGGTTCATATATGAAACCTGCGAGGATTTCTTCATCTTCCATTAAAGCTACACTAACACAGTATACAGGAAGTCCATGGGTGAAATTAGTTGTACCATCTAGTGGATCAATTATCCATCGAAAGCGATGACCTTCCTTATCAATTGTTCCTTCCTCAGCAATAAAGCCAGCATCGGGTATCAGCTCCATCAATTTTTCCACAAGCTGCTTTTCTGCTTCTTTATCAACATAAGAAACAAGGTCATTAAAACCCTTCTTCTCAATATCTTCGATCTTAAAATTTTTCGACTCTTCTAAAATAAATTGACCGACATCACTAATGATAATTTTACATTGTTCGATCAGATTACTATCTACCTGCATTAATTTTTACCTTGGATGATTACCACAAATTCACCTTTTACTTTGGATGCATTTTCCGTAAAGTAGTCAGTTACTTCTTCTAAACTCCCGTTAATTGTTTCTTCAAACTTTTTTGTTAGCTCCCGGCTGACAGAGACAATTCGGTCTTCTCCACATTCTTCTGATAAGGCAGTTAGCAATTTGATAAGCCTGTGTGGAGATTCATATAAAACAACAGTTCTTTCCTCTCCGGCAATATATTTAATTCTAGTTTGACGTCCTTTCTTTTGAGGTAAAAACCCTTCAAAACAAAATTTATCAGAAGGTATACCAGATTTAACAAGTGCCGGGATAAAAGCAGTGGCTCCTGGAAGGCATTCAATTTTGATATTTTCATTCATGCATTCACGAGCTAAGAGAAAGCCGGGATCTGATATTCCCGGTGTACCTGCGTCGGTTATCAAAGCAAATATTTTACCTTCTTTCATTTGCTCAATAATATTCCCCAAAGCTCTGTGCTCATTATGAGCATGAAAGCTTTTCATTGGGGTATTGATCTCGTAATGAGAAAGAAGTTTGCCACTTGTACGAGTATCCTCCGCCAGGATAATATCCACTTCCTTTAAAATTCTAATCGCTCTTAAAGTAATATCTTCCAGATTACCAATCGGAGTTGGAACCAGGAATAATTGAGTCGAAGAAATTTCTTCCATTAAACCAATTTATCTATTGCATCAGCTAAATCCCTGTCTTTTTCAGTAATAACGTTACCTTCATCATGTGTAGTTAATTCAATGGTAACCTTATTGTATACATTACTCCAGTTTGGGTGATGTTGTCGTTTTTCAGCTTCAAGTGCTACACTTGACATAAAGCCGAAGGCTTGAACAAAATTATCAAACTCGAATGTTCTTGTTAGTTTATTGTCTTGTTCTTTCCACATATTTTAATTTATTTATGGTTGATAATTAATTAATTAGCCTATTTTAATTTATTGTTTTATAAATTAGGTAAACTTTTTAACTCTTCAGTGTTTTAAAGTTATAAAAAGGAGCATAGAATGTCTCAACCACTATCAAATATTGACAAAAACGAATTTAATCATGTTAAACAAGCATATTATAATATATATGCTTTTGTAAAAAGCTATTACGAAGATAATAATTCATATAAAGCTTGTATTGATAAATGGGGAGAACAATTGCACATTCCGGATAACGCTTTGGAGGAAAGAGAAAACATTGACTTCAAAAAACCATCTGACAAACTCTATGCACTTGAAGAAATTTATGATATCGTTTATATGATCTACCTTGATGGTGTAGTTGAAGATGTAGAACTCTCACTTACCATAAAATTTGCTGAAAAACTAGGGTTTGAAAAACACGTTGTCGGAGATTTACTAAAGGCAATTGTTACGGCTCCTTACGATGGCATTCCTAAAGAGGAAGTAAGAAATGAACTTACCACCTATCTTAAGCAAATACTTGAAGAGTAGTTTAATTATAAAGAAATAATCCCTTCTATTTCCGCAGCTTTTAAATATACGTTTATAATGTCATCACTGGATGGTGTCATAATATCAGCAGTGATGCTAACATAGTTTCCCTTCTTAGAAGGTTTGGTAACCACTTCAGTTTTAGGAAATAAAGCCTTTACTTCATCCAACTTATCAGAAGGAACGATAAACTTATATTTATATAAAGCGGGCCACTGATAGCTGGCATCAAGTTGATCTTTAAACTTTTTTATGTCTAATTCCTTTTTACTAGTCATAATCACTCCTCTTTAGTGCAGTAAAGTTACAAAAAAAGCCATGAGTGAATACCCATGGCTTTAATTCAATTTATGTTTTTTTAGAAAAACTTATATCTCAGATCTTCGATGTCAGCTGTTTCTTCAAGAACAACATTTAAGTCACCTGCAATCTGACTTTGCTTTCTTTGTAATAACTCATTTTTAATTGCTGTGTAGTCTGCAATTTCCGGAGCTTCAGATTTATTGGTCACTTCCACAACAATCACTCCTCTTTCCTCTTCTATAGGCTGGCTTCTTTCTCCGGTTTTAAGACCAAATGCAACTCCGACAGCTTTTGGAGATGCACCAACCGTCGTTCCAATACTAGAAGAAGTTAATTTAAGATCAGCTGTTGAATAAACTTCCCCATCTTCTCCAAAAAGATTAGCAAGTTCTTCTAAAGAACCTGTTTTACCTTCAAGCATAGATTTGATCTTTGCCGCTTTCTTCTGGTTCTTCACTTTAGTTGTTACTACAGGTCTTACATCAGATACCTCCGCAATACCAGCTTCTCTTTCACCCGTCATTACAGCAACAACGAATTTAGTTTCAAAATCAAAAACATCAGATACTTTCCCGGTTTCTGCTTCATTATATAACCAGGTAACCAAACCTCTGCTGTTTGTAATTCCTTTAATAGTTCGAGATTGTGCTAATACATCATTGTCATTAAATACACTTATTCCTTCCTCACTTGCTTTATCTTCGAATGACTTAGCATTATTTACTTCAGCCTGGAACCTTGCAGCCTCTCTGTAAATATTGTTATATGTCTGCTTGCTAGGAACTAATTCCTTAGTCACATTAGCAATTTTATATAAAGTTTTTGTTTTAGATTCATCAACTTTTATAATGTGAAATCCTATTTCAGATTCAACTACTTTAGGAACAATCCCTGTTCCGCTGAAATTGAATAACTCATTGCTGAATTCTTCAAGTCTGATCTGACCTTCTTTAATCCACCCAAGTTGTCCACCCTGATTTTTAGTTTGCTGGTCATCGCTATGAGCAGCAACCAGAGATGCAAAGTTTTCTCCTTCTAAAGCCTTAGCTAATACTTCCTCTGCTTTTTCCTTTAATTCATCATTTTGAACTGAATCGGCTCCGGTTTTCTTTTCAAACAAAATGTGCGAAGCCTTCACTGAATAGGCAGTATCTTCTGCAACATCTGAGAATTTGTAGATAACCATTGAGTTGCCTTTTTGAATTGGCCCGATGATTCCACCTGCTCTTAAACCAGGAATAGTATCCTGTAGCTCCTGTGGTAATTCATGATATCTTAAAGATGCGTAAGGAATTCTCGCTTCTGAAACTGCTGCTGCAATAAGTGAATCTGGTGTTGATGAAGACCTAAGATCCTCAAGAGCCTGATCCATTGTTTCCCTAACAACCGCGGAATCCTTTGAAGAAGGAACCACATCAAAAGAAACATACTTTAATGAACGAGCTCTTTCCACCTGGAACATTTCTTCATTCTCATTTATATATGCTTGTAACTCATCATCTGTTGGCTCCTCTATTTCCGAATCAGGAATAGCAAGGTATGGCACATATAAATAGTCAGCTTCAACTACACTGTTATTGTTTTTATAATAATTTTTAGCTGCTGGCGTAGATACAAAAGCAGATCCAATAAAGAAATTATCATATTTAACTCTTTGTCTGGCATCCCTGATTGATTTTTCAATCATTAACCACTGCTGATATTGAGCAGAGTTTATATCCTGTTCCTTTAATGAGTTAAGATATTGCTGAACAAAAGCCTTATCAAACTGTCCAGTCTGAGGATTGGTAAAGTACTGTCTGATTTCAGGGCTAATATTTTGTCCCTGAACAGCATCTTTCAATTCTTCATCAGTTACAGTAATTCCAAGATCTTCAAATTGTTCATTGAACAATACTGTGTTGATCATGCTTTGCCAAGCAGTATTTCTTAAAGAATATCGCTGAGCTTCATTGAGGCCCATTCCGCCATATTGCATTTGCTCTAACTGGTCGACTCTTGCAGTAAACTCATCAACGCTAATATCTTTTCCGTTAACTGTTCCTACAACCCTTTCATTACCCGACCCAAAAATTCCTGTTTGCTGATTGAATAAATCAGTTAGAATAAATGCTAACAGGGCCAGTCCAATTACTACCAACAAAAGGGTAGCCATCCGCTGTCTCAAAGTATTAATAATTCCCGCCATTCGTATGAGTTATTTGGTCTTTTTTAATATATAAGATTTTTCCAAAATCGTGCAAAGCTAACCAAAAGCAGCCTTATAACAAAAAATAAACTTCTATTTAGCTCTCTCTTTCAGAATTTTTAACTTCTAATTCTACAGTATCGATTCTGGCTTCCTCAATAGTTTTTATTGTTATTTTAAAAAATTCATTCTCAATCACCTGACCCTCCTCCGGAATATCCTCTGTTATCGAAAGAATATATCCTCCAAGAGTGTCGTAATCACCTTCAGGAATTGGCCACTCGTGTCGATCGATTAGATCATCAATTTCATGTCTTGCACTTAATAAATAAGTGCGGTCATCGATCTTTCTTTCAAGCCAGTCTTCCTCGTCGTGCTCATCCTGAATATCGCCGAATATCTCTTCGATGATATCTTCTATTGTCACAATGCCCGAAGTTCCTCCAAACTCATCAACCACCAGAGCCATACTTTTATGCTCATTGATAAACTGAATTAATAATTCATTAGCCTGCATGGTTTCCGGGACGATCATAATAGGGTTTAATATCTGTTCCAGATCTTTTGGTTTTTTAAAGAGTTCCATTGAATGGCAATACCCTTTGATGTCATCGATAGACTCCTTATAAACCAATATTTTCGAATGCCCGCTATCAATAAAAGATTTCCTGACTTCCTCAATATCTACATCGTCCATATCGATTGCCACGATTTCAGTTCGCGGCACCATACATTCTCTTACCTTTACAGTTTTAAAATCAAGTGCATTGGTAAGTATTTTAGTATTTACCTCGACTTTTACGTCATTATCATTCGACTCTAATGTTTCCTTGACATAGTACTCCAGATCATTCAATCCGAAAGCAGGACGATCTTCTGCATAATTTAGTCTGAACAATTTATTGATAACAAACCTGGATAAAATCTCAATAGGATATACAAACAATAATAAAATGTGATAAAGTATATTCATTATTGGCGCAAAAAATGACAATAAAGCATTTGGATTGACCAGAAATATACTTTTAGGAAGAAATTCTGCTATTGCTAAAACTAATAGAGTAGAAATACCTGTTTGAATGATAAGTGTCACCACTTCATTGTCAACATAACCAGGAAGCCATTCATGAATTACCGGCAACAAAATCTTAGCCATGAAAATGCCATATACTACCAGTGCAATGGTATTTCCTGTTAATGTTGTGGCGATGAACAAGGACGGTCTTTTAGTAATATTTCGTAACGCCCGGGCTGTTATACCTGTATCGTTCTTACCAAGTTCCAGATGTAATTTATTTGCTGAAATAAATGCAATCTCTATTCCACTGAATAAAGCTGAAAACAACAAACTGATAATTATAATGATTACTTCAGTACTCATTTTAAAATTTTTGCCTTTCAATTGGCATGGTCATGCATCGTGGGCCACCGAGCCCCCTGCTTAATTCACTACTGCTTATTTCTAACACTTCCACGCCCGCATGTCTCAATGCACGGTTAGTGTGTATGTTTCTATTATACGAAATTACTCTTCTAGGTCCAATTGCAAAAACATTTGCCCCATCAAACCATTGCTCCCTTCTTGCATAGTCAGGATTACCATCGCCGGTTTCAACTACTTCCAGATGATCGATCTCATTTTGTAAGACTTTCAATATTGAATCATTGATTTCTTCTTTGTGAAGACTTACGTTTCCTTCAGAATCGACTTCATCTAACCTGTATACATTAGTTTGAAGTACTGATTGCATTGCATCCGGGTAAGTCACTACAAGGTTCTCGTCGATTATAGTAAAGACTGTATCCAGATGCATGCAGTTCCTTACCTTGGGAAGATGTACCTCATAAACCCGCTCAACTCCACCTTTCTTTAGCACCTGCCTGGCAACTGCCTCGATTGCTTTCGTATCGGTCCTTTCAGAATGGCCGATGGCTAACGCTTTATCTGAAAGAACGATTACATCCCCTCCTTCAATGCAAGTATTCACTCCCTCCCCGGTATCCAGAAAATCAACTCTCCCTTTAAAAAGATCGTGATTTTCAAAGATTGTTCTAAGTAACTTAGATTCTCTTTGTCTACCCGGAAATTTCATTTTACTGCTTATTACACCGGTTTGTACCACTGCAGCAGGATCACGCATAAAATAAAGATTCGGATTAGGTTTGATGAGATAATCGTAATCATCAAACTTATCGAGAACCTTATGTTGATATTTTCTTTTTAACTCGTTTACTTTTATTCCATGAAGTAGAATACCAGCGCATTCCGAAGTGCTATATCTGGCAATAAATTCCTCTGAGTGTTCCTCGATACCACTACCGTTCAAAGCATCAGTTATAGCCTCTAAAAGTAAATTATCATCGATAAGCACATCGATCAATAACTCATGCAATCGATACACTTGCGCACCTGCTGCTTGCTTTATTAAAACAGTAAATTCATCATGCTCCTTTTGCATTTGTTGTAAAAAAGGAACATCATCAAAAAGTAGTTCAGATTTATTGTATGGAGTAAGCCGGTCAATTTCTTTTCCCGGCCTGTGCATAATTACAGATTTTAACGTTCCAAACTCGGAATGTAGCGCAACTCTATCTTCAGGCATATATCTTCGATTTTGCGCTAATTTAATGAAACAAGATTCAATTAAGCAGCCTTTTTTGCAGATTCTTTAAATCGCCTGTAAGTACTAATTCCAAATCCAACAGCTAGAATAATTGTTCCAAGCCACAATAAATTGATCCAAGGCTTTTCAATTGATTTAATTACAACAAAATCTTTTTGAGTTGTATAAGGAATAAATTTGAATTTTTCAGTATTCGGATCAACTCCCAGGAACTGAACTTTTATACCAAGCTCAATTAATTCATCCTCTAATGAAGCTCCCATGTCATCCCTAATCACTATCAACGGTTCGACATAATGAGTCAATGACTGGCTCTTGATCTCAAATGCTGCTTTAAGTGCCAGGTCATTTTTATTAAGCCCTCTGAATTCAAGCTCCTCAGCATCAAGTTTTACAACTTCTTTTAATGTTGTAACATAATCATTGATAAAAAATTCTTCTCCGACAGAAATAACCATGGTATCACCTGCCACCCACTTTAACTCATCATCACTTGGTGGAATTACTGTTGCATATGTATAAAAATCCCTGGTAAATGTGTGAAGAAGGTCTGGAGATACAACTTTTCCCATATCAGGGTTATCTTGCACACGCGGGTACATGTCGATAATTTCATCCCCTCTGACATGCCTGATCTTATAATATGTGTTTTCAGGATTCAAAGAGAAAGTATCTGCTTTTCCGGCAATTAATTCATTCTCCTCATTATAAATATCGCGCGATGCCACTACTTTATAAGGGTCATCCGTAGGCAGCACATCAGAGATTCTGACATATTCACCATTTTCATCAAGCTTAACGTGTCTGCCTAAATAATTCAGATCATATTCCGCCATCTTTGAAGTTTCGTCAAACCATAAGACTAGGTTTTCCCTGTTTTCCTGAGTAGTCATATTTTTATTTATGACCAAACCAGAGGTGTTTTCTGAAACTACGTTGGAAAATCCTGTTGAATATAAAATTCCAATAACCATGAAAGCAACACCAATGTGGGTTATTGCGCCTCCACTTAATACTGGTTTTTTTCTCAATAATTCGATTAAAATTTGACCATTTGCCAGCAAAGAAAAAACCCCGGCTATGAGCATTATGATTAATCTGAAGTCACTATATGTAAAGCCAATTTGCAAAATGATCAATACTAATACCATCGTAAGAATTATCGATGGAACAAAAGAAGCAAGCGCTTTACCTTTTTTGATATTTTTCCACCAAAAATATTGAGCTATACCCGAGGTAATAGTTAATAATATTGCAAACCAGATCTGGTACTTAGAATATTCAGCAGGATCAGATGGCGCGGCTGCGGTTGATATACCACCAAAAAACTCTACAATTTTATTATATACGGGAATTGAAGTAGGCAACAGAACCTGAATACCCATTAAAATCAATATTAGCGCACCAATAAATACCCAGAATTCTCCTGAATAAGTTTCGACATCCTTTTGTGAACTTGGTATTCTTCTTCCATGGTAGATAAGAAGTGCAACCCCGCCAATAAAGAAAAACAGCAGGTAAATTAACAATTGCCCACTTAAGCCAAGATCTGTAAAACTATGCACTGATGATTCACCTAAAACACCTGACCGGGTAAGAAAAGTACTATACAAAATCAAGGTGTACATAGATAGAACCATGATCATTGAAGCCATTAATCCGGATTTGCTTCTTGTAAAAACAATCATGACATGATAAGAGGCAACAAGGAACAGCCAAGGTATGTACACTGCATTTTCTACAGGATCCCAATTCCAATAACCACCAAAGTTAAGAGTTTCATATGCCCAGTAGGCTCCCATTAGAATACCCACTCCTAAGACCCCTGCAGCAAGCAAAGTCCATGGTAAAGCAGGCTTCACCCATTCCTTATATTTACGAGTCCATAATCCTGAGATCATAAAACTAAATGGAACAAGTGTTAATGCAAACCCAAAAAATAATGTTGGTGGATGTATTACCATCCATATATTTTGAAGTAATGGATTTAATCCTCGACCGTCTTCGGGAACAAAATTTGGATTTGAAATAAAAGTTGGGTCGTCAATTACATCCCTTAACAGCATGAAAGGGCTACTACCCAATTTCAGTTCGATCCCCGGGAGAACAACACCCAACACCATTGAGGTAAGGAAAGCCTGAACAACAGAGAAAACAGTCATTACTGGCGCTTCCCATTCTCCACCTTTGCCCATGATAAACATGGCAGTAACCACATGCCAGAATATCCATAATAAGAAACTACCTTCCTGACCTTCCCAAAAGGAAGAGATCATATAATGAACCGGAAGATGTCTGCTGGAGTGACTCCAGGCGTAGTGGTATTCGAAGTAGTTATTATAAATTATAGAAAATAGCGTAACCACTATTCCGAAAACTGCAAGACCATGAATAGCAAAGAGAATTCTGGCATATTTTAATGCACTCGATGCCTCAATAGTATTCGCCTTTCTGTAAGCATTATAATATGCCCATGAAGAAGCCAATGCAGTAACAAAGGATATAATAACAAAAAGGTGACCTGTGTCACCTATCCACTTATGAACCAGGGAAAGGATCATGCTGTTTATAATTGAGCGTTAGGATTAAGATTTTCTTCCTGATATTTAGACGGACATTTCATCAGGATCTGATCAGCAACAAAAACATTTTGACGGAAACTTCCCACAACAACCACTTTCTCAGATTTCATAAAATCCTGAGGCATTGGCTCATTGTAAAAAACCTGTCTTTCTTCTTTATTATCGTCTACTAAAGTAAATGAAAAGCTAAGCTTATCTGGTGAAGGATGAATTCCGATCACTTCTCCCGAAGCATCTTTTTTTAATTCACCAACAACATGATATTGCTTTTCACTACCATTATCTGCAAGTTCTTTGGCTTCATTAAAGGTCACGTAAGAACCTGCATCAAAAGAAGTAGCAAAAATAAATGCAACAACGGCTGCTACTATGACTAAAATAAAAATATATTGCTTTTTCATAATTAATATTATTTCAATTCTTCACTTTCCAACTTCTTGATTTTTCTTTCTACACGGAATAAATAAGCAAACAAACCGACTAGTATTATAAGCAATACTGCCACCACTACGTAGATTTTTCCATCCGCTCTTAAAGCATCTGCCATGGCAACATCACTATTTACCGGAGCATTACTATCTCCCGATTGCGCCAGAGTCTGAAACGATATCTTCGATATCAGATTTATTAAAATTGAAAAAAGCTTATGCATTATTCTTCTTCAAGTTTGTGTTCAATTTTACGGATTCTGAAGTGCAACGTTGCAATCCAGTAACCAAGAAGTGTCCATCCGATAACAGCCGGATAAAACACCATTCGCAATCTGCTATCAAGATCATAAGCATTAAAACCAGGATTTCCCGCATTTCCGGGGTGCAATGAATTTTCTGCCAGTCTCGGAAGTATAAATAAAAGAGATATCATTAATGGGTAAGCGAAAATATTATAAACTGCGCTAACCCTTGCTCTTTTTTGTTCATCGTTGAGACTCGATCTTAATAATAAATATGCGAAATATATTAATAATGTTACGAAAACAGCTGTGATCTTCGGATCTGCGAGCCAACCTGCCATTCTACCCCACGTATAGGTTGCCCAGACTGCGCCTGTAACCAATCCTAAAACTCCATACCAGATACCTACTTTAGCCAAAACATCGGCTCCTATATCTTTGTTCAAATCATTTGAACTCAAATATCTGACCGACTGAATTACAGATCCTGTTAGAATTATAACCATGCCAAACCACATCGGAACATGGAAAAATAAATTTCTAATTGACTCATTTAAGATATTGAGCCTTGGTGCTTCGATCAAAAATCCGGCTACGACGGTATAGATCAAAAGAACAATAGTAAGATATTTCCACCAGTTTTTTTTCATATCAACTCCTCCATAAATATGGAAACAATACGAGGCCTACCACCACTATAATTATATCGAGTGCAAAAATGCTTAATAAAGGTTTCCATACCAACAGAATCTCAAAATTGTCAATTGCTGCTTTTGAAATTTTAATAGACAGCAACAACAAAGGTACCATGATGGGCAACGACAATACAGCCATTAAGGTTGCCGTATTTTCAGCATTTGATGCAATTCCTGATACCATTGTAAGAATTGCAGCAAATCCGATGGAAGTTAACACCAGATTTATCAGAAAAAGAGGGGTGTTGGCAACCGGATTACCCATCACAAAAGAATAAAAAACAAAAGAGATCAACCCGAAAACAGTCAGTAATAAAATATTGTATGCCGATTTAGCTGCAAACAACATTTGGGGATCTACCAATGAATACATATACAGCTGCTGCCGCTTTTCATCTCCTGAAAAACTTTTGGCAATCGCATTAATTGCTATAAATGAGAAAATGATCCAAAATATTGAATTCCATGTCAGGGGATGAATAAGGCCTCTTTGAACACCCAGCGATAGGTAGGTAATAAAGATAGTGGTAGCCAGGTACAAAAGAATGCCGTTGATGGCATATTTTTGTCTCCATTCGATTAAAAATTCCTTGCTTACCAGTTTCCTGAACACGTTCTTAAAAATTCTGTCTTACCCGACAGGTGAAAATCACTTATTTATCTTAGAACAAAATTATATGTCTGACAAACATTGTTGACATTCTTTTATAACTTTATCCCTTTAATTTGCTGATATTGAATATCGACGCAAAATTAGGTCATATTGAATTATTAATGAAATTTTTTTGTCAGTCATCCTATAATTGATAATTATTAATAGAATTCAAAAAATTTCATAGATTAGCATTTTGAACTATGCCACGTAAAAATTTAACAATTCTATGAAAGGAATTATTCTTGCCGGAGGATCCGGCACCAGGCTTCATCCTCTAACGATCGCAGTAAGTAAACAGCTAATGCCTATTTACGACAAACCGATGATCTATTATCCTTTGTCAATTTTGATGCAAGCCGGAATTAAAGAGATTCTCATTATCACAACTCCACACGATAAATCTTTATTTCAAAAGCTTTTAGGAGACGGATCTACCCTGGGATGTAAATTTGAATACGCCATCCAGGAAGAACCTAACGGACTTGCTCAAGCCTTTGTAATCGGTGAAGAATTTATAGGAAATGATAAGGTGGCCTTAATACTCGGAGATAATATATTTTATGGTTCAGGTCTAAAAGAATTACTCCAGGCTAATAATGACCCTGAAGGAGGCGTAGTTTATGCTTACCACGTATTAGATCCAGAGCGATATGGTGTAGTTGAATTTGATGATAATCAAAAGGCCATATCGATTGAAGAAAAACCGGCAAAGCCAAAATCCAATTTTGCAGTACCGGGCCTTTATTTCTATGATAATGATGTTATTGAAATAGCAAAAGGACTAAAACCAAGTGCAAGAGGAGAATATGAGATAACTGATATTAATAAAGAGTATTTACGTCGTGGAAATCTTCATGTTGGTATATTAGATAGAGGAACAGCATGGCTTGATACCGGTACTTTCCCTTCTTTAATGGAAGCGTCTCAATTTGTTGAGGTCATAGAAAACAGACAGGGATTAAAAGTAGGATGTATTGAAGAGGTTGCATACCAAATGGGCTTTATTGACGATCAACAGTTAAGAGAACTCGCTGAACCTTTAGTTAAAAGTGGGTATGGTAAATATTTATTAAACCTGATAGAAGAATGAAGGTAACAAAGGGCAAGCTGAAAGGTGTGTTTATCTTTGAACCAACTATACACGGAGATGACAGAGGATATTTTCTGGAATCCTACAATAAAAAAACTTTCAAATCTTTAACAGGTCTTGATGTTGATTTTGTTCAGGATAACCAATCTCGATCGAAAAAGGGAGCATTGAGAGCATTACACTTTCAAAAAGGGGAACATGCCCAGGCCAAACTGGTCAGAGTATTAAATGGAAAAGTGCTGGATGTTTTTGTTGACATAAGGCCTGAATCTGAAACATTTGGTCAATGGGAAGCACATGAACTATCTTCTGAAAATCAAAAGCAAATTTTCGTACCCAGGGGGTTTGCACATGGATTTGCAACGCTAAGCGAATCAGTAGATTTTTTCTATAAATGCGACAATTACTACAATAAAGAATCTGAAGGTGGCATTTTTTATGCTGATGAAGATCTGAACATAGATTGGCAGCTTAACGATATTTCACCAATAATTTCAGAAAAAGACTTAGCTTTACCATCGTTTAAGTCTTTTAAAGAAGAAATAAATAACTAAGATGAAGACAGTTTTAATTACAGGCGGCGCCGGATTTATAGGCGCTAATTTTGTGCCTTATTTCATAGATAAATACAAGGACTATAAAGTCATAAATTTGGATAAACTCACATATGCTGGTGACCTTGCCAATTTGAAGGAGATCGAAGGACATCCTAATTATCACTTTGTAGAAGGAGATATATGTGATTATAACATAGTAAATCAGCTTTTTAAGACAAATGATATAACTGATGTTATTCATTTTGCTGCTGAATCTCACGTTGACAATAGTATTTCAGGACCTGAGGCATTCGTAAAAACTAATGTAAACGGAACCTTTACTTTACTTGATGCAGCACGAAGATATTGGATGGACGGTCCTTTTGAAGTTAAAAAAGGAATGGAAAATAACCGCTTCCATCATATTAGTACAGATGAGGTTTATGGAACACTTGGTAAAGTAGGCCTTTTTACTGAAGAAACACCATATGCACCCAACAGTCCGTATAGCGCATCAAAAGCAAGTAGTGATTTTCTGGTAAGAAGTTATTTTCATACTTATGGATTGAATGTCGTAACTACTAACTGTTCAAATAACTACGGCCCAAAACAACACGATGAAAAACTAATTCCTACCATAATAAGAAAAGCTATTAATGAAGATAGTATTCCGATCTATGGAGATGGAAAAAATGTTCGAGACTGGTTATATGTACTGGACCATTGCAAAGGAATAGACCTTGTATTTCATAAAGGAAAATCAGGGGAGACCTATAACATCGGAGGAAGAAACGAAAGAGAAAACATTTACATTGCCACAACTATTTGTGAAATTCTCGATAATAAAAGACCTTTGTCGGAAGGAAAAAGCCATAAGGATCTGATCACTTACGTAAAAGACAGGCCTGGTCATGATCGCAGGTATGCAATTGATGCATCAAAACTTGAAAACGAATTAGGCTGGGAAGCGGACGAGAACTTTGAAAGTGGCATTGAAAAAACAATTGAGTGGTATCTGGAAAAATATAATTAATGGATAAGATAGGAATTATTGGTTTAGGCTATGTTGGCCTGCCATTAGCTGTAGAATTTGGTAAAAAAGTCAGCACTTTAGGGTTTGACATCAACCACAAGCGCATAGAGGAATTGCAAAAGGGCAAAGACAGAACCTTAGAGGTAGAGCCCGAAGAATTAAAAGAAGCAGAGCACTTGGTTTATTCAAGTAATCTGGAAGATCTGGCAAGCTGTAATATATATATTGTTACAGTTCCAACTCCAATTGATAATTATAAAAAACCTGATCTTCGGCCACTCATCGGAGCCAGCACTACTATCGGAAAGGTGTTGAAAAAAGGAGATATTGTGATATATGAATCAACTGTATATCCAGGTTGTACTGAAGAAGACTGCGTTCCGGTACTTGAAAAAGTTAGTGGACTTAAATTCAACGAAGACTTCTTCTGTGGTTACTCACCTGAAAGAATAAACCCCGGAGATAAGCAACACAGATTACCAACAATTAAAAAAGTAACCAGTGGATCTACTCCTGAAATCGCTGAAAAAGTAGATAATTTATATAAATCAATTATTACAGCAGGCACACATAAAGCCTCTTCAATAAAGGTAGCTGAAGCTGCTAAGGTGATCGAAAATGCCCAACGTGATATAAATATCGCTTTCGTAAATGAACTGGCAGTAGTATTTGATAAAATGGATATCGACACCACTGAAGTTCTTGAGGCAGCGGGAACTAAATGGAACTTCCTTCCATTCAGACCTGGATTGGTGGGAGGTCATTGCATAGGAGTCGATCCCTATTACCTTACTCATAAAGCAGAAAGTCTTGGGCACCACCCTGAAGTAATTCTTTCTGGAAGAAGGATAAATGACCAGATGGGACTGTTTATCGCAAGCAAAGTCATTAAGTTGATGACCCAAATGAACAACCCGATAAAAAATTCCAACATTCTGGTACTGGGAATTACCTTTAAAGAGAACTGTCCGGATATAAGAAACAGCAAAGTGATTGATGTTATTCGTGAACTGCAAAGCTTCGGAGCAAATGTTGAAGTCTTTGATCCACTTGCAGACCCAGAGGAAGTTAAAGAAGAATACGGACTCAATTTAATAGAAAAACCATCCAAGAAATACAATGCGGTTGTGATGGCAGTAGCGCATAATGAGTTTGAATCGCTCAATTGGTCAGAAATTAAAAATGGGAATACTGCGGTTTACGATGTTAAGGCAAAACTCGATAAGTCAACAATAACAGCCAGACTTTAATTGGTATGGGTAAAATTCAAATGGTCGATCTTAAAAGTCAGTATCTTAGGTTAAAACCTGAGATTGACAAGGCTATTGAAGATGTAATCATGTCTACTGCATTTATTAATGGTCAGCCAGTAAAAGATTTTGCCAGAAACCTCGAAGAATATCTGGACTGTAAATATGTTATACCCTGTGGAAATGGTACCGATGCACTTCAAATAGCTATGATGGCATTGGGGTTTGCCCCAGGCGATGAGATACTAGTCCCTGCTTTTACATATGTAGCAACTGTAGAGGTTATAGCTCTATTAGGTTTAAAACCGGTTTTTGTAGAGGTAGATCCAAATACATTTAATATCGACACCAAAGACCTAAAGAAAAAAATAACCCCTAAATCTGCAGGAATAGTACCTGTTCACCTTTATGGACAATGTGCCGATATGGAACCAATAATGCAGATTGCCGCCGAAAATGATCTTAGAGTCATCGAAGATACGGCACAAGCATTGGGTGCTGAATATACTTTTTCTGACGGGACAGTCAAAAAGGCGGGAACTATAGGGGACATTGGGACAACTTCATTTTTTCCATCAAAAAACCTGGGTTGTTTCGGTGATGGGGGTGCAATAATGACTAACCATAGCGAATTAGCTGACCTTTTAAAGATGATCGCTAACCATGGTCAGAAAGTTAAATACCATCACGATACTATTGGAGTAAATTCGAGGCTGGACAGCATCCAGGCAGCAGTTCTTGATGTAAAACTTAAAGAGCTGGATGATTTTGCCAGAAGTAGAAGACAGGTTGCTGACAATTATGATAAAGCTTTTCAGGGAAATAAATTAATTTCAATCCCCCATCGATCTGAAAACTCGACGCATGTTTTTCACCAGTATACTTTAATTCTGGATAAATCAATAAACAGGGATAAATTTAAAGAAGAATTGCACAAAAATGGTGTTCCAAGTATGGTTTACTATCCACTCCCGATTCATCTTCAAAAGGCATACGAAAATTACGGATTCAATAAAGGAGATTTTCCTGTTTCTGAGGAATTATGTGATCGCGTGATCTCTTTGCCTATTCACACTGAAATGAAGGAGGAAGACCAGACTTTTATTATAAAAACATTTTTAACAACACTTACAGACCATGTCCGATAAAACCACTGATTATTTCGCACATCAAACTGCAGTAATAGATGACAACTGTGAAATCGGATCCGGAACAAAAATCTGGCACTTTTCTCACATTATGAGTAATTGCAAAATTGGAGAAAAGTGTAATATTGGTCAAAATGTAGTGGTTTCACCAGAAGTTATTCTAGGAAACAATGTGAAAGTACAAAATAACGTATCAATTTATACCGGTGTTACTTGTGAAGATGATGTGTTTTTAGGGCCTTCAATGGTTTTTACTAACGTTACCAATCCCAGAAGTGCGGTAAACAGGAGAGGGCAATATGCTAAAACCCATGTAGGTAAAGGAGCCACCATCGGTGCTAATGCAACTGTGGTCTGTGGTCATGATATCGGAAAATTTGCTTTCATTGGAGCGGGTGCGGTAGTAACTAAAAACATACTTCCATATGCTTTGGTAGTTGGTAATCCGGCAAAACAAACAGGTTGGATGAGTGAATACGGGCATAAACTTGATTTTAATGCTGAGGGAATTGCAGTTTGTCCGGAAAGCAATGAAAAATACCAATTAAAAGATGGACAGGTAACTAAACTTGGCTAAAATTGAATATGAAGGATTTTGCATTAATTGGTGCCAGTGGATATATAGCTCCCCGGCACATGAAAGCCATAAAAGATACTAATAACAACCTGGTAGCCGCTCTGGATCAATTTGATAGTGTGGGCATTATTGATAGCTTTTTTCCAAATGCAGATTTTTTTGTTGAATTTGAGAGATTTGACAGACATATAGATAAACTAAAGAGATCAGGCAAAAAAGTTGATTATGTTTCTGTTTGTTCCCCAAACTATCTTCATGACAGTCATATAAGATTTGGGCTCAGGCAAAATACAGATGTTATTTGCGAGAAGCCTATTGTACTCAACCCATGGAATATTGATGCTTTACAGGAAATTGAAAAGGAGACAGGCAAAAAAGTTTACAATGTTCTTCAGCTTCGATTACACCCTTCTATAATCGCATTAAAAGAAAAAATTGAAAACGGCCCCAAAGATAAAATATACGATATTGACCTGACCTATCTGACAAGCCGAGGTAATTGGTATTACACCAGCTGGAAAGGAAACATCGAAAAATCCGGTGGTATTGCAACAAATATTGGTGTTCATTTTTATGATATGCTTACCTGGATTTTTGGTAAGCCAACAAAAAATACTGTAAACATCCATACTCACGATCGGGCCTCAGGATATCTGGAACTTGAAAAAGCTCGTGTGAAATGGTTCTTAAGTATTAATTACGATGTGATCCCTGATAATATCAAGGCTGAAGGAAAAAGGACTTACCGATCAATTACAGTAGATGGGCAGGAAATTGAATTCAGCACAGGGTTTACCGATCTTCATACTGAAACTTACAAAGATATCTTAAGCGGCAATGGTTTTGGTCTGGAAGAAACCAGAACTGCGATAGAAATTGTTCATGATATCAGGCATGCTAAACCAGTAGGGCTAAAAGGGGAATACCACCCCATGGCTAAATTACCGCTTGCTGAGCATCCATTTAAATAAAAAAGTCCTCAGAAAATTCTGAGGACTTTTTTTATTATTCTTCAAATCCCAATACCAGAAAGGATGGGTTAAGCAAATCCTCCCGGTTATAATGGAATCTTTTTTTATTGTCAAACCGGATCACATGACCGCCCGCAGCTTCTACTACAGCCTGTCCGGCACCTGTGTCCCATTCCATAGTCGGTCCATGACGGTAATACAAATCTGCTCTACCTTCAGCAACCATACAAAATTTAAGTGAGCTCCCAATTGATATACTATTTTTACAATCATATGAGTTTAGAACATCTTCTTCTTCCTCGCTGGCATGAGAAGCACTTCTAACTGCAATTCTATCACTTGGTTTATTATTCACAATTAAACTGGATGTTTCTCCGTTTTTAATTTTATATGCTCCCTCTGCATCACCATAATAAACTATATCAGTAACAGGAGTATAAACAATGCCAAGTGCCGGATAATTATCTCTTATCAAAGCAATATTAACTGTAAACTGACCATTTCTTTTTATAAATTCCTTAGTTCCGTCTAGCGGATCTACAAGCCAAAATTCGTTCCAGTCCTTACGTTCTTCATAAGGAATACTTCGACCCTCTTCGGAAAGGATAGGAATATCCGGAAAGTACTCTTTTAATTTTTTGGTTATTACTTCATTTGCAGATTTATCCGCCTGAGTCAGTGGTGAATCATCAGCCTTAAAATCTACCACATTAGAAAAATCATCTAACCTGTAAACCTCCATAATAGCTTCACCGGCAGATTTTACGATCTCTGTAAGTTGCTCTTTTACTTTATTTTGCATGATTTTTTTTAATTCAACCCTAAATCTATAAAATTAGTAGAGATTTTACTTAACCGTTATAAATTTATCAATTAGTTTTGTGTCTTTAATAAAATAATATGGCGGAAAATATACACCCTATATTCGATACTATCCTTGCAAAAAGTGATAAAGAAAAACTCCTCAATCAACGAGGAGTTGTTGTATGGATGGTTGGACTAAGTGGAAGTGGAAAAAGCACTCTTGCCAGAGGTTTAGAGAAAAAGCTTCATGAAGAAGGCATTTTGACAATGCTGCTTGACGGAGATAATCTAAGAACTGGGGTAAATAATAATCTGGGCTTTTCAGATGAAGACAGAACTGAAAACATTCGACGGGCTGCAGAGGTTTCAAAATTATTTTGTGAGTGTGGTGTAGTGACGATCTGTTCGTTAATCAGTCCGACCAACTCAATCAGAAAAATGGCAAAAGAAATCATTGGTGAAGAGAATTACCTGGAGATCTTTGTTAATGCAAGTCTTGAAGAGTGCGAAAAAAGAGACGTCAAAGGCTTATATGCCAAAGCAAGAGCAGGTGAGATAAAATCTTTTACCGGTATAGATTCACCGTTTGAGGTTCCTTCAAAACCATTTTTAGAAATTATCACAGAAGGAAGTACAATTGAAGATTCATTGGATACACTTATAAAAAGAGTATATCCAAAAATCCAACCAGGAAATTAAAAAATCGTAAATAATTATTTTTAGCGTAAAAGCTATTAACAAACAAAAATCTATCAGATGAAAGCGTACAACCTAACACATCTGGAAGAACTGGAATCAGAAGCAATTTACGTTATTCGTGAAGTTGCCGCCCAGTTTGAACGTGGAGCATTATTGTTTTCAGGAGGAAAAGACTCAATCGTAATGGCACATCTTGCCAGAAAAGCTTTTTACCCTGCTAAACTTCCATTTCCTTTAGTACATATCGACACAGGTCACAATTTTCCTGAAACTATTGCATTCAGAGATAAATTTGTGGAAAAAATCGGAGCTGACCTAGTTGTCGGTTCGGTACAAAAAAGTATCGACGAGGGAAAAGCCGTGGAAGAAAAAGGATTCAATGCTTCAAGAAATGCACTCCAAACGGTAACACTTTTAGACACTATCGAAGAGCATAAATTTGATGCTTGTATGGGTGGTGCTCGCCGTGACGAGGAAAAAGCAAGAGCTAAAGAAAGGTTTTTCTCACACAGAGATGATTTCGGTCAATGGGAACCAAAGAATCAGAGACCTGAGCTCTGGAACATTTTTAATGGCAAAAAGAATTATGGTGAACATTTCAGGGTTTTCCCTATCAGTAACTGGACTGAAATGGACATCTGGCAATATATCCTTAAAGAAAACATCGATCTTCCGCCGTTATATTTTGCTCACGAAAGAGAAGTATTCGTTCGCGATGGCGTGATCATGTCTACCGGTGAGTTTATGAATCGCAAGGACGATGAGGACGTTATCAAAAAGGTTGTTCGATTCAGAACAATCGGTGATATGACCTGTACCGGAGCTGTTGAATCTGGCGCAGATACATTGGAAGGAATAATTGAAGAAGTTGCAGCTACACGAGTAACTGAAAGAGGTACAAGAGCGGATGATAAGCGTTCAGAGGCTGCAATGGAAGATCGTAAAAAACAAGGATACTTTTAACCAACACCACATTGAAAATTATGAGTACTTCAAATAATAATACAGATGGATACCTGGACATGGAGCTTCTTCGCTTCACCACTGCTGGAAGTGTTGATGATGGAAAAAGTACACTGATCGGTAGACTTCTTTACGATAGTAAATCAATATTCGAAGATCAATATCAGGCAATAGAGGAATCTTCTAAAAGAAAGGGTGACGAAAACGTAAACCTTGCACTTCTTACTGACGGGCTTAGAGATGAAAGAGAGCAGGGAATCACAATAGATGTAGCTTATCGTTATTTTGCTACTCCAAAAAGAAAATTTATAATCGCTGATACGCCCGGCCATATTCAATACACAAGGAATATGGTTACTGGAGCTTCAACAGCCAACCTGGCTATCATTCTTATTGATGCCCGTAAGGGTGTTGTTGAGCAAACAAGAAGACACACATTTATTGCAGCTCTTCTTGGCATTCCTCACATAGTTTATTGCATTAACAAAATGGACCTTGTCGATTTTAAAGAGGAAAATTTTGAAAGCATTAAAAAAGAACTTGAAGCTTTTTCAAGTAAGCTTGATGTTAAGGATGTCAGATTTATCCCAATCTCTGCCTTAAAAGGAGATAACGTGGTAAATAAATCTGAAAAAATGCCATGGTACCAGGGTAGTACATTACTATATCTTCTAGAAACAATTCATATTGGTAGCGATCATAATCATATTGATTGCAGATTTCCTGTTCAGAATGTTATCAGACCTCAATCTGATCAGTGGCATGATTACAGAGGATATGCAGGGCGAATCGCGGGTGGTATATTCAAACCGGGTGATGATGTAGTTGTTCTTCCTTCAGGATTTACCTCAAAGGTCAAAAGTATCGACACATTTGATGGCCCCCTTGATGAAGCTTTTGCCCCTCAATCTGTAACTATCACTCTGGAAGATGACATCGATATCAGCCGTGGTGATATGATCGTTAGAGAAAATAATCAGCCCTCTGTAAGTCAGGATATTAATTTAATGATCTGCTGGATGAACGATAAGAAATTGATTCCGAATGGTAAATATGCAGTAAAGCATACTACTAACGATGCCAGGGCAATGATCAAAGAAATAAACTATAAAGTCGACATCACCTCCCTTCACAGAATTGAAGAGGATAAGGAGATCGGCATGAATGATATTGCAAGGGTAAAAATCAGAACTACCAAACCATTACTGTTTGATCGTTACGACAGAAACAGAATTACTGGTAGTGTGATCCTTATTGATGAAGCAACTAACGAAACAGTTGCAGCGGGAATGATAGTTTGATTATTTTTGTGCCATGGAGAATATTGAAGCATTAAAAAAGGAAATTAAATCGTTCAAAGTTGAAAATGAACAGCAACTTGAAGAATATCGTCTGAAATTTATCGGGCGAAAAAACATCATAAATGATTTATTTTCTCAGCTTAAAGACGTACCCAATGATCAAAAGAAAGCTTTTGGTCTTGCAGTTAACGAACTTAAAAACCTGGCTAAAGATACTTTCCAGGCACATATAGATGAATTAAATAATAATAAGGCTGGTGGAGCTCAATCATTCGATTTTGATCCGACACTGCCTGTTGCCCCAAACCAAACCGGAGGCCTTCATCCATTAACTATTGTAAGAAACAGAATCGTTGAAATTTTTGAACGTATTGGATTTACTGTGGCTGACGGACCGGAAATTGAGGATGACTGGCATAATTTCACTGCCTTAAACTTCCCTCCAAATCATCCTGCCAGAGAGATGCAAGACACTTTCTTTATTGAAAGGGATCCGGACATTGCTCTCAGAACTCATACCTCATCGGTACAGGTCAGATTAATGGAAACTGATAAACCACCGATTAGGGCTTTGATGCCTGGCAGAGTATTTAGAAATGAGGCTATATCTGCACGAGCTCATTGTGTCTTTCACCAGATCGAAGGACTTTATATTGATGAAAATGTTGGACTCACAGACTTAAAGCAAACTCTTTATCACTTTGCTAAAGAATTATTCGGGCCTGACACTCAGGTAAGGTTCAGACCATCATATTTCCCATTCACAGAGCCTAGTGCCGAGATGGATGTATCATGTAATATATGCAAAGGCAAAGGCTGTAATGTTTGTAAATATACCGGCTGGCTTGAAATACTTGGATCAGGAATGGTAGACCCGAATGTGTTGGAAAACTGTGGTATTGACTCAGAAAAATATACTGGTTTTGCTTTTGGTATGGGAATTGAAAGACTCGCCATGCTAAAATACAATGTTAAAGACCTGAGGCTGTTTACTGAAAACGATGTCAGGTTCTTAAGGCAATTCAAAGGAGCAGAATAAAACACTAAACCGAATCAGATTGATTCGGTTTTTTTTATGCATTTTGTAATTGATCAATTAATTCTTATCATGTAGATAAAAGCTTTAAGACTTATCTTTTTAACAGTCAGCTTATTCTTTCAAACCAAAATGATTAATTATGAAAAGATCTATGCTAATGACCGTAGCAGCTGCTATGGCTATCTTAATTTCCTCATGTGTCAATAATGAAGAGGTAGTACCGGAAGAACAACTACAGATTCGTCAGATGGATACCGGAAATGATGAATTTGCGAATGAACGACATATTCATCTCCCAGAGGAAATAAAAATAAACCTTCCCGGACTATATCCTGAGGGAATCGCCTTTAACCCCTGGAAAAAAGAATTTTATGTCTCTTCAGCCAAAAAAGGGGTTATTACCAGCATTGATTTTGAAGGTAATACACAAACATTAACTGAAGAAGGTAATCTGATTACGACAACAGGAATGGATTTTTCTTTCTTTACCCAAAAACTTTATGTTTGTAATGGTGATGCCGGGGTTAGTGAATATAGTTCTCCTTCAACAATAGCAAGATTAGCCCAGGTGGGTACTCTAAAACAAAAATACAATTCAGATATAAACTTTGAAGCACTTGAACTTTCAGGAATTTATCCAGGTCCCCAGCTTTTAAATGATCTTATCCGTGACTGGTATGGAAATACTTATATCACAGATAGCTTTTCGCCTGTAATCTATAAAATTGATCGGTATGGAAATAAATCCGTATTTGCTGAAAGTGAATTATTTCAAGCTCCTGTGGGAAGCTTTGGTTTAAACGGTATTGCATGGTCACCAAAAGGCTATCTGATAACTGCCAAATATGATGAAGGTAAGTTGTTTAGAGTTTCTACTTACGATCCAACAAAAACTCATGAAATAAAAATCGATCAGGATATCGCCTCTCCGGATGGGTTATTAATGATAAATCCACATACCTTACTGATGGTAGGAAACAATCTAGGGCAGGCAAAAGGACCAGTTGGTGTTTATAAGTTACAATCATTTGATAATTGGCGATCAGCTAAGGTGGTTGATTTCATGCCTGTAGAAGAGAATTTTCCAACTACGCTAACAAGAGTTTATAATGAGGTTTATGTATTATATGGAGAAATTGACAAACTCCTGACAGGAGGTCCTGAAGTACACTCTTTTACTATAAAAAAGGTGTCATTTTAATAAAAAAAGGGGCTATAACAGCCCCTTTTTCCACTTATTTACTTATTATACTTATAGTAGCTTTTCGATAATGGAATCGTTGTCAAGATCTTCAGCATCAGCCTTAAAATTTGAAACGATCCTATGCCTTAGTACAGCTTTAGATACAGCCTGGACATCTTCGATATCCGGGGCAAACTTACCATGTAGCAATGCATGACATTTAGCTCCCAGAATTAAATATTGACCGGCTCTTGGCCCTGCACCCCATTCTATGTATTCCTTAGTAACAGGGTCTGCCAATTCACTTTTTGGCCTTGTTTTATGAACAAGGTTAACAGCATACTCAATTACATGATCTGTAACGGGAACTCTCTTTACAAGCATCTGAAATGACTCCATCTCTTCTGCTGAAAGAATAGGTTCCACATTTTTAACACTTCCATCTGTAGTACTTTTAACTATTTGAACTTCAGAGGCATAATCAGGATAATCGAGTACAATATTGAACATGAACCTGTCAAGTTGAGCTTCTGGCAGAGGGTAAGTACCTTCCTGCTCAATAGGATTTTGAGTTGCCAGTACAAAGAAGGGTTCAGGTAAAGCATATTTTTGCCCTCCGACTGTTACCTGGTGTTCTTGCATTGACTCCAGCAGTGCAGCCTGAGTCTTTGGAGGAGTACGATTAATTTCATCCGCCAAAACGATATTTGCAAAAACAGGGCCTTTTATAAATCGGAAATTCCGATCTCTGTCGAGTGTTTCAGCTCCCAGAATATCCGAAGGCATTAAATCGGGTGTAAACTGAATTCGGTTAAAACTTAAATGCAGTGCGTCGGCAATAGTATGAATCAAAAGTGTTTTTGCCAACCCAGGCACCCCTACAAGTAAGCTATGGCCTCTGGAGAATATCGATATCAGTAGCAGGTCCACGACCTTTTCCTGTCCGATAATTACCTTTCCAATTTCTGATTTTAGATCACTGAAAGCTTTTTGTAAAGCTTCGGCAGCTTCCTTGTCTGAGTTAAAGTTCTTCATATATTATTGCATGATCTTACATTCCTTATATTCGGGATCTATAGCAATATAAACTTCATCTCTCGCATCCAAAAACCACTCCTCTTCTTTTTTGCCTTGTTTTTTTATCAGGGCTGCTCTTTTGATCCTTTCAAAGTCATCCGTAAGGTTAGCCTCGTGAGGCTGAAATCTCTCTTTATAGTAAATAATTCTTGCTGCATCCTGCTGGTGCATTACCGTACCAGGACTTGAAACTGTGAAAGTAAGAGGTTTTGAAATATCTCCTATTTCCATTGTATCTATAGCAAAATAAATATTTGCATCCATTTCTTCAGCTAGTACCCTTGGCACTCCATTCTGATCTGTAAAATAACCTCCGGCATCAGCAGTGTATTTATCATCACTATATTCTTTTGCTGCTTCTTCGAATGAAATACTATCTCGCAATATTAGTGTTCTCATGCTATCAAGGTATTCTTTAGCATCCTGAACATCCGCTGAGGTAATTTTTGGAGCTATTAGAATATGTCTGCTTCGATATTCATTACCTCTTCTATCTAATAACTGTATCAGGTGAAAGCCAAAATCAGATTCAACCGGATCACTTATCTCTTCCTTCTCAATGCTGTAAACCGTTCCTTCATACTCCGGCACAAAAGATCCTCTTTTTGTCCAGCCATACTCACCACCTTTAGCTGCAGAGCCAGGATCCTGAGAATATTTCATGGCAGCATCCGCAAAAGACAATTGTCCGGATTCGATCTGGCGTTTAAGATCAGTGAGGAAGTCAATAACACGTTGTTTCTCTTCCTTATTAATTTCAGGATATTTGACAATCTGACCGGCAGTAACCTGCGTTGAAATAAACGGTAGTGAATCAGATATGCTTTCATAAAACTGCTGAACTTCCCGAGGTGTAACACTTACATTTGCTGTGATCTCCTGCTGCATACGCTGAATGGTCATTTGTTCACGTATCTGATCTCTCAATTCATTTTTAATTGATTCCAATGAGCGACCATACAATTGTTCAAGCTGTGATTCATTTCCTCCAACTGATTGCACGATAGTTGCTACACGACGATCAAGGTTTGCTGTAACATCCTCTTCGGAAACAATTACTGAATCTATCTCCGCTTTTGCAAGCATCAACTTTCCAATAACTTGTTGCTGCAGAATACGGCATTTAGTTTCTTGCCCGGCATAGTTACCCCGACTCAGAAAGTCAAGGTATGCTTTTTCAAGGTCGGATTTTAATACTATGTAGTCATCTACTTTAGCTATTATTCCGTCTGCAGTTATTACTTCTTCGTTATCCTGTGCATTAATATTTATGCATACAAAGAATATTGCTGCAATAAACGATACCTTACTGTCCAAATATTTCAAAATCTTCATTTTCTTTTGCACTTTCATATATGTCTTCTTCCAACTTATTGGATAGCTCTACTTTTCTTTTATTAATAATTATAGTTTTGATCTGATCATTAACTACGTCTACAGGTGAGATTTCGTCGGTAATTTTATAATCTTTAATTCTTAAAAAATACCGGAAATTATCATCTGAAGTCTCATAGAATTTATTTCCCTTCAAAAACTGAACTTTATTGGGAATATCCGCAATAGGTGTTCCAATAATCAATTCATCAAAGTTATGCCAGGTAGAGTCATCCAGCATATAAACCTGAGCATTATTGTAACAATATTCCTGAAGTTCTTCTTCATCAACATTAGCAGCCCTGAATTTAGTTCTGAATTCAGAAATTTTAGGAGCTTCTTTGGACAACTTCACAAACCTGCCTTTTATAATGTTCTGCATTAATTTGAAATTATCAGAATGCTTCTCATAATATTCCTGAATTTCTTCATCTGAAACTTCCTGATCCAGTTGCTCATTAACATGCTTTTTCTTGTATTCGTAGATCAATAAAGAATATTTATATTCCAGCAACCTTCGATCAAGCTCTGCCTCATCCATAACCATATTATCTTCAGCTTTGGCTATGATCAATTGCTGACGCACCCATTTATTAATATACTGGCTTACCCTGTTAATACTATCAGCAGCACTCATTTCATTACCGGTAAGCCCTTTAAGGTCTGACTTATATAAATACTGATCTTCTACTTTAGCGATTGGCTTTTCCCCTTCTATGGGAGTGTCATCTTTAAACTGCAACCATTCGCAGGAAGACATCAGTAGCATAACTACAATAAAAGCTATTCCTTTAAATCCTTTGCTCCTCAAGTTCATTTATAACTGATTGTAATAATTCTTCATTTACTATTACCTCATACTTTTCTCTGAGGCTATCTAACCACTGCTCTTCAAGATGTTTTTGATACCTTGAAACTACTTCTCCCCGAACTTTCGAAAGTGGTTTATTTGTAGCAGACAATTTTTCTTCGATGTATATTATTGCAAAATACCCATCTTTATTTACATACTGCAAACCTTCCTGCCAGGGAGAAGATCTGAAATATAAATAATCAGATCTATCAAATTTGCCGTAATCGACCACTACATTTAATGATTTTAAATCCTTGCTAAGTAGATCTCGTTTATTCTTATCACTTACCCAGGTTTCATCATTTTCTATTAACCTTGTAACGCTATCTGCAAGGTCTTTATTTTTTAATACTGCATACCAGAGTCTTGCAGATTCATCAGCAATATATTCATCTTTTATTCCTTCATAAAACCCATAAAGCCCTGTGCTATCTTTATTTGCTTTATCCCAAACTTCTCTCTCCATCACCTCAAATAACACCATGCCATCAGAATATTCATCGAGAAGAAATTTGAAATCAGAGTTTGTCTCGTACAAATAGATAACTTCATTCTCCTCCAAAGCATTCTCTACTGCCTTATTGATCTTTTGTTGATTATTTCCTGCAAGTTTTTGTTCTACTAAATAAGTGGCGTTATATGGTTTCTTATTTATATAGAATAAAGCTACTGTATCGGAAATACTTTCACCGGAACTATACTTGTCGAAAAATTCAGTCTTTCTAAATCCAAATTTCTTTTTAAGAGAGTCTTTTAATGACAATTCAAGTGCTTTCATTCGCGAAGAATTGGCCAGCCTGATCTTTAATTCCCTTTTAGTTTCTTCTAAACTGGGGACAGGTTGCTTTTGAATAAGCTTTACAATATGCCAGCCATATCTTGACTTTATTGGTTTGGTATAATCCCCGGGCTTTTCCAGTTGAAAAGCTGGATCCAGGATCTCCGGATCAAGCTGCCCTGTTCCAAACCATTGTAGACGACCTCCATTATCTTTTGATCTTATATCTTCTGAATATTTAGAAGTTAATTCGTCCCAATCTTCACCTTGCTCCAATTTTTTATAAATCTCCCGTATTTCTTCTTCGGCTTTTTTAGAATTACTGTTATCCGCTTTTTTGTATATATGTGCGATCAACACCTTTCCCTGAGCTTTTCGCACATCCTCTACTTTAACGATGTGATATCCAAAACGTGTACGCACTGGATCTGAAATTTCTCCTACAGATGTATTGTAAACAACATCTTCAAACGGCTCCACCATTTGAAAAGCAGTAAAATAACCTAATTCACCATTATTAATTTTTGCCGAAGGATCTTCTGAATACTCCAGTGCTACCTGACCAAAGTCAGCACCTTGTTCAATTTTATTCTTAAGTTCTAAAATTTTATTGTACGCTTTTAAGGTATCCTGAGGTAAGGCTTCTTCTCCAACCGTGATCAAAATATGGGATGCTTTGATCTCTTTCTGTGTTCGGTCATACATCATGCTTACTAAAGAATCCGAAACCTGGGAGGTTAAAAGGTAAGGCTTAACTAACTGACTTTTATATTGCTTATACTCTCTTTTAAACTTTTCTGTAGTATCAACCATCATTGACCTGCCCTCTGTAACTTTCAACTTAAAGTCAATGTACAGATCAAGATAATTTCTCACCCTGGCATTAACGGACCCTGAAGTGTCCCGATTATTCTTGTTAAATGCATATAAAAATTCTGCAGCACTTATGCTATCTCCAGCGACCACCAATAATGGTTCTGCCTCCTCTGTTTTAAATGTATTTACCCGGCATCCAAAAACCAGGATTACCATCAATAAGGAAATTGTTGATAAGCTTCGGATCATCAAAAATTTAAATTGATTATATGCAACCTGCAATGTTAAGAAAAAGTAGATGCTTAATGGAAAGGAAAGCTATTTTTTTGCAAAGTTTAACTTAATGAAAGCTTTTTATATAATACACAACGGTTACCAAAATCATCACTCTCTAATTCAATCTTATCGATAAGTCGCTTCACAAGCATCAGACCCATACCTCCTTTGCTCCTTTTTTTAATCAAATCATTGAGGTCTGGCATTTTATAACCATTGATATCAAAAATGCATGAAGGGTCGACAATATCAACACGAATAAGGTCTTTTTCTTTTTTACTTATATAAACCTCAAACACCTGTTTTGTATTACAATCATTGCCGTGGATAATAAGGTTAGCGCATACTTCGTCAATGGCAGTGACCAAATTGTAGACATCTGTTTCTGACATTTGCCAATTTGACAAAGATGTAGATACAAAATCCCTGATGTGCCTGAGATTATTTTTTCTGCAACTAGCTTTATATCTAAACTTCATTTAAATATCCCTTTGCCTCCTCTTCGGTTTGTTTAATTGTTAAAACCTGGTGTAATCCAAGAATTTCAAATGTATTATAAACTTTAGGGCTGAGTCCATATATTACCATCTTCAAATCTTCAGCCTCCATCGGCTCAACATAAGACATAAACACCCCTAATCCGGCAGAAGATATATACGATAACCCTGTACAATTGATCAGTAACTTGTTCTCGCCCTTATCCAAAGCCATTGAAATCTGCTTATCCAGTTCGATCGATGAACTTGCATCTACCTCACCAGTAATAATTATATGGTATATGCCTTCTTGTTTTTTAGTGCTGATTTCTAGCATGTTGTACGAAAAAATTTATAGTTAGTTATATCTATTTAAATTTAATTACCATCATGGTATAGTCATCCTTTAATGGATTTGTATCACAAAAATGGTAAACTTCCCTGATAATGGCATCTTGAATATCCAGGGCGCTAAGGTCTTTAAATCTGGTCAAACAGTGTTGCAATCTATCATAACCAAACTCATCACCTTCGGGGTTTGTGGCCTCAGTAATTCCATCTGTATACACTACCATTATATCACCAGACTGATAAACACACTCGATCTCCTGAACAAAAGGTAAATATTCTTTTTTTCTGATCACACCTAGCCCCAATCCTTTATTCTTAAAATAGAAAGTTCTGTCTTCTTCTTTTGAATAATATAAAGTTGGACAATGTCCGGCTCGAACAAAGCGAACTGATTTCTCCTGTGTATTTACTATAAAATACGATAAAGTAACAAAATTATTTTTTTCCAGAATACGGCCAAGAGTTTCATTTGCCCTGACGATGAAATCAATCGGGTCAAGCCCAAAGGGAACAAGACTATGGAAAACTCCTTTTACCTGGGACATATTAAAGGCTGCAGAAGTACCTTTTCCTGAAACATCTGCGATCACCAGGGCTATATTTTCATCATCAATCCTGAACGTATCGTAATAATCACCACCAACTTCATCTGCAGCTTGAGAAAAGCTGGTTATTTCATAGCTTTCGTGTTCGATCAATCGATCCGGAAGTAGACTTTCAGAAACTTTCTGGGCAATCTTAAGCTCCTCTTTATAACGCTCAGTCGTAATTGCCTCCTCCATTAACCTGGCGTTTTCAATCGATATCACAGCCTGGGCAGTAAACGTTTCAATAATTTCGAGCATATCTTTATTGAAACCATCCTTGACTTCTTTTAAAAGCACGAGATCTCCCGCCGCTACTCCCTGGATATTGATCGGGCACACCAATACAGATTTATAGGCTCCTTTATTTAATGAATAAATCTTTCTTCTTCTGAAAATAGAGGACTTCTTATCCTTTGATGTATCAATATTGGTTTTTATTGCTGCGATATCTGATCCTGAAATTTCGTAATGCAATAAAAGCTCTTTCCCTTTTTCGGTAATTTCTAACCAGCCAGCATCCGCGAGTACTGCACTCATAGAACTGTTAAGAAGGACATCAAAAACAAATTCATCCTTCTGTTCGGAGTGAAAAGTTTGCGACAGGTCCTTAAATCTCAATACATCTCCGAGTTTTTGTTCGAATACCGAACTTGTCGGAAGATTAAACAGTAGAACTAAAATAGAAAATACCACATACACCGACACAAATGTGAATAATGCTATTATGGTCACGTTAGACTGAAGAAGTGTAATGCTTGCTTCCAAATTAACTCTAACCAGCACAAGGTTGATGAAGTAGTATAAATAGACCCCGGATAGGGTAAGCAATAAGATGCTTTTAAGTTTCTGGTTGAAATTAAGATAAGCAACCCACTTCATATTGACCGACAGGATAATACTCATCACGGTAAGGAAAAAGAAAACGGATAGAGAAAAAGGTTCTGTAAACTCTAAATCCCAAAAATTCAATAATACTGAAGCAAGCAAAGTATATTCAAAAACATTCCATAGCCTTAACAACGAAATAGTTTTCTGATAAAGGATCAGCCTCTTAAAAACATGATAAGAAGATATGAGCAGTGCACAGATCACCCCAATATTTATATGGTATTGAATATTGAGTACAAATGGGTTAACTGCGAAACTATGACCTTCAAAGATTGATAGAAAATACGAAAGGCCTATCGATACAAAAATTGCAAGAAGTCCGGTAATAAAAACTCTCCAAAGCAGATCTATGAAATTGCTACTGGCATACCTTTGTACCTGAAAATGATAGTATATAAAAAGAAATATTATAAATGAGTCCAGAAAAGCCCTTGAAAAGAAATTTTCAATATTTACTGCCAGGGCATTTTTAGTAGTAAAAAGAATGACCACGTCAATAACTGAAAGGCCTATCCAGCTGAATAAGGCTCCGAAAAATACCAGTCTTCTTATGATCTTCGTCGATAACATGGCGCCAATATAATATTTAACTTTTTAACCGGAAACAAAAATAAAAGAGCTGCCCGAAGAGCAGCTCTTTTTTATAGTTATTTTTTGTTAAGTCTTTACTTAATATTTAACACTATAGTTTGGTGCCTCCCTTGTTACCTGAACATCATGAGGATGACTTTCCTTTACACCAGCAGCAGTGATTTTTACGAATTTAGCTTCTTTCATAGCTTCGATATTTCCTGCTCCACAGTATCCCATTGAAGCTCTCAATCCGCCTACTAATTGATAGATAACTTCAGAAACAAGTCCCTTGAATGGCACTCTACCTACAATTCCTTCAGGAACTAATTTCTTAATATCATCTTCAGCATCCTGAAAATATCGATCTTTTGAACCTGATTCCATTGCTTCCACAGATCCCATTCCACGGTAAGTCTTATATTTTCTACCTTCATAAATCACCACTTCTCCTGGAGCCTCTTCGGTCCCGGCAAGTAACGATCCTATCATAATACTGTCAGCTCCTGCTGCTATTGCTTTGGCGATATCACCTGAGAACCTGATACCTCCATCTGCAATTACTTTTGTCGGACGACCCTTTAAGGCCTTTGCTGCTTCATAAACTGCAGATAATTGAGGTGCACCAACACCTGCAATAACTCTGGTAGTACAAATACTTCCCGGTCCAACTCCTACTTTAACACAATCAGCTCCTGCATCTGCAAGCGCTATTGCTGCTTCAGCAGTGGCAATATTTCCGACAATCATATCGAGGTCAGGAAACTTATTTTTAATTGATTTTGCCATATCGATCACTCCTTTAGAGTGCCCGTGAGCAGTATCAATACTAACCACATCAACCCCTGCTTTTACAAGTAATGTTATTCGTTCTTCAATATCAGGAGTAACTCCTACAGCCGCTCCGACTCTTAATCTTCCAAAAGAATCTTTACATGCATTAGGCCTGTCTTTATTTTTAAGGATATCCTTATATGTGATCAGTCCGATTAGATTATTATCCTCATCTGTGATAGGTAATTTCTCGATCTTGTGTTCCTGTAGAATTGTTTCCGCCTCTTCAAGACTGATTCCTTCGCTCGCTGTCACAACGTGATCCCTTGTCATGATGTCTTTAACCGGAAGATTAAGATTTTTCTCAAATCTCAGGTCCCTGTTGGTAATGATTCCGACAAGCTTATTGTTTGAATCCACTACCGGAATACCTCCGATCTTATTTTCTTTCATGATTATTGCAGCGTCCCTTACCTTGGCGTCAATCGCCAGAGTGATTGGATCGATAATCATACCACTTTGTGATCGCTTGACCTTTCGTACCTGTTCAGCTTGCTGTTCTTTAGTCATATTCTTGTGAATAAAACCAAGACCTCCTTCAAGAGCCATAGCAATAGCTAACTCTGATTCTGTAACAGTATCCATTGCTGCAGAAACCAGTGGAGTATTAAGCTTGATATTTGGGGTTAAGTAGGTACTCGTGTCTGTATCGCGTGGCAGTACATCTGAGTAGGCCGGTACTAAAAGCACGTCATCATAAGTGAGCGCTTCATAGAGAAATTTTGATGAGTCTATCGACATAGCAAATAACTTTATAGGAACTATTATTTGCCGTGCAAAATTAGCTTTAGTACACCACATTTAAAACAAGTTTGGAAGAATTATTTTTTATTTAGTTAGTTTTGCCTTTCATATGTTAGAAATAATCCAATTATGATCGAATTTTTTGTTCAGGGTATACAAAATGGTATTCAAAACATGACCTGGCTTGAGGTGGTTGGAGTTGTATTTGGTATCACCAGTGTGTTTTTCTCTATTAGAAAAAGCATTTGGGTATATCCTACAGGAATTATCTCGGTAGTAGTCTACATTTATATATGCTATAAATATAAGCTTTATGCTGATATGGGTATCAATACTTATTATTTTGTAATGAGTATTTACGGATGGTATGTCTGGTCGAGAAGAGATCCGAATGATCCTGCTCATCATACCCCTGTTACAATTAATTCAACCAGAGAAAACATCATCTCCATCTTAATGACGGGGCTGTTTTGGGTTGCCATAGTTATGGTATTAAGCCTTACTGATAGTGATGTGGTATATTATGATGCTTTCACTTCATCTGTTGCAATGACAGGCATGTACCTCATGGCAAAAAAGAAAGTTGAGAACTGGATAGCATGGATTATCACTGACCTTGCTTCAGTCCCATTGTATATCCACAAAGAATTGGCATTTACCGCCTTTCAATATTTTGTATTTTTAATTATGGCCGTCGTCGGATTGATCGAATGGATAAAAACTTACAGAAGGGAACACAATTACGAATTGCAATAACCGGACCTGAAAGCTCGGGCAAAACCACTCTCACCAAAAAGCTTGCTGAACATTTTGATGCAAGCTATGTGCCGGAGTATGCCCGGGAATATCTTAATAATATTAACCGGGAGTATGATGAAAGCGACCTCCCCGAAATTGCGAAAGGGCAATGGTGGAGCTGGAATAATGTGAAAAAAGATAAAAGCCAATTGTTCATTGCGGATACAGATATGCTGGTCATTAAGGTCTGGAGTGAATATAAATACGGAAAAACACATCCATTCATAAAATACCTGTTTAAAAAACAAAACTTTGATGCTTTCATCTTAACCAAAGCTGACATTCCATGGGAGGAAGATGAATTGAGAGAAAATCCGCTGGACAGAGATGTTCTTTTTGACATGTATTTAAAAGAGCTTAAAAATCAATCAAAGCCTTTTACTATTGTAGAAGGTGAAGACCCGGAAAGAACTCAAAAAGCAATTGATTTTATTAATTCTCTCAGGTAACATCGATTCTTTCCAACACCTTGGCCAGCATTCCAGGCCATAATCTTTTCAATACTATTCCTGTAGATTCCTTTAGACCAGCTATATAAACTTCCCTTTTATTTTTCTTCAAAGACCTCACGATCTTTCTTGCACATTGATCAGCTGGTATGCCATGTTTATTGCCTGGTTCCAGTTTGCCCAGTGGACTACCATCTGCCGTAACCGCTTTTAGTGTAATAGGTGTTTTTATAAATCCCGGGCAAATAAGCGTGACATTAATACCATTCTTTGAATTTTCTGCCCGGACAGAATCGAAATACCCATGTAAAGCGTGTTTGCTGGCGGCGTAGGTTGACCGATATGGTGTGCCGTATTTTCCGGTGACACTACTGGTTGCTACAATATGACCGGATTTTCTTTCAATAAAATATGGCAAAATCTCCCGCGTCAAAGCAACAGCACTAAAAAAATTGACCTCCATAATTTTTCTAGTTGCTGAAAGATCTGTTTCTGCTGCTAGTGATCTTTGGGTGACTCCTGCATTATTGATCAAAATATCCAGGGTGCCATACTTTTCCAAAACTTGTTCGAATGCAGGCTTTAAAGTTTCTGTATTAGTTACATCCAGAGGTAAAATCATATGCCCAGTTCCTTTGCATTGAGATCTGACCTTTTCTAACTCTTCTTCCCTTCTTGCAGATAAAATGACTTTAGCTCCCTTTTCGCTTAGTTCCACAGCAAGGGCTTCACCAATGCCGGAGGATGCTCCAGTAATCCAAACAATAGAATCTTTTATTTTAGTCATAGATTTTTATTTGTTCCAAAATAATATTTTCTAAACATTATTGCAGAATATGCGTCCTTATTATTAGAATTGCACTGCAAATTCAGGGGTGCCCTAATAATTACGGGCTGAGATCATACCCTTATCACCTGATTCCGGTAGTGCGGACGAAGGGAGTAAGATTTAAGATTAATAACAAACACCATTGAGGTTAAGGTTCAGCTACCCCTGTCTTGCTGATGTTACACCTTTAAAACCTTAAATTATGTTTCGCTTAACTTTATTAAGCATTTTCACTCTTGTATCAATGATGATGAATGCGCAACATTCATTTTCCGGGAGTATTTCCGATGTAAACGGCGATCCGGTAGTTGGAGCCTATGTGTTACTGGGAGAAAAATCCCAAACCGTTACTGATACTGATGGGAAATTTGAATTCCAGGACATTCCTTCTGGAGATTACATGCTAAGAATCAGTCATATCAGTTTCGAACGATTCAACAGAGAAGTATCAATTCCTGAGGAATCATCAATCAATGCTGTATTGAAAGAGCAGGTTATTCAAAACCAGGAAGTGACTGTTTCAGCATTACGAGCAGGGGCAAAAACGCCTACTACCTATCAAAACATTGACAAAAAAGAACTCAATGAATTGAATCTTGCCCAGGATATGCCATTTCTATTAAACTTAACGCCTTCGGCCGTATCAACTTCTGATGCCGGGGCCGGAGTGGGATATACGGGTATTCGTATCCGTGGTAGTGATGCAACACGAATTAATGTGACAATTAATGGAATTCCGATCAATGATTCAGAAAGCCATGGTACTTTCTGGGTTAACATGCCGGATCTTGCTTCTTCTGTAGAAAGTATTCAGATTCAAAGAGGTGTGGGTACTTCAACCAACGGATCTGGTGCATTTGGTGCCTCTGTAAATATTGAAACCAACAACCTGCAAGATGAGGCATACGGAGAATTAGCACTATCTGCAGGATCTTTTGACACTTATAAGTCAACTGTAATGTTTGGATCAGGATTACTCAACAATCATTTTATTATTGAAGGTCGACTGTCAAAAATTGAAAGTGACGGGTATATCGATCGTGCTAGCAGTGACCTGCGATCACTAAATCTTGCAGCTGCTTACACTTCTGAAGATCATTTATTGAAGTTCATACTACTTTCAGGAAGAGAAAGAACTTATCAGGCATGGTATGGAGTAAGTGCAGAGGATATTGCCACCTTTGGGAGAACTCACAATTGGGCAGGTTATTATTTCAACCAGCTTGGAGAAGAGGGGTATTATGATGACCAGGTTGATAATTATGGTCAGGATCATTACCAGCTTCTATATACATTTAGTGGATTGACCAACTGGAACATAAACACTGCAGTACATTATACCCGCGGTAGAGGTTATTACGAGGAATATCACGGTTCTGAACCCTTTAGTGATTACTATCTCGACCCATTGGTTTTCCAGGACAGCACCATAAATCAAACTGACCTGGTCAGACGTAAATGGCTTGACAATCACTTTTATGGTGGTACTTTCTCCGCAGAGTTTACCCCAAACGCACCTTATCAGTTAACTTTTGGCGGGGCAATAAATCGATATGACGGCGATCATTTTGGAGAAATTATCTGGGCCAGGTATGCTTCGCAAACTGAAAACGATTACGAATGGTATCGTAACAATTCAGTTAAAGATGATTACAACTTTTATGTAAAAGGTCTGTATGACTTCAATCAGAAATTATCAGTTTTCGGAGATATCCAATTCAGAATGATCGATTATACCATGGAAGGTGTTTTTGACGGCTCTCCTGAGATAAGATCAATGAATTATGATTTCAACTTTGTTAATCCAAAAGTCGGATTAAACTATGCAATAAATAACAACATGAGCTTGTATGCCAGCTATGCAGTTGGAAGAAGAGAACCGGTGAGAAGTGATTTTGTCGATGCTCCGCAAGGTGAACAACCTAAGCCTGAAAAGCTTAATGACTTTGAATTAGGCTTTAGAAGCCAGGGATATAAATACGCAGTTGAAGTCAATTCATATTTCATGTATTATGAAAATCAGCTCGTATTAACTGGTGCTGTAAATGACGTTGGAGGATACATCAGGCAAAATGCAGGAGAGAGCTACAGAGCCGGTGTAGAAGTAAGTGGTCTTTACAATTTCAGTAGTCAATTTACAGTTGAAGGAAATGTTAGTCTTAGCCAAAACCGCATTGAAGAATTTAAAACTTTTGGAGAAACTGACCTGGTAACTTATGAAAATACGCCAATTGCATTTTCACCAAATATGATCAGTTCGGTAATTCTAAGATATAATCCAACAGATGATCTTTCAATCAATCTGATCAACAAATATGTAGGATCTCAATATCTGGATAATTCGGGAAGGGAAGTAAGTAAACTGGATGATTACTTTGTCAATGACCTCAAAATTGGATATAATATTCCAATGGATTCAGGAATTAAATCTTTGTCATTTGATTTACTGGTCAATAACATATTTGATCAGGAATATATAAACAACGGATATATGTATGGTAGCACTCCATATTTTTATCCCCAGGCGGGCAGAAACTTCCTGATTGGATTTACAGCCAGATTCTAAAATGAAATTTGTTCCGTTTCATAATATACCAGAACCGGAAAATTGCCTTGCGGTGGATTGTACCCACCGCAAGGCTCTTCCCTTAAGTCACTGGCGAGGTGCTCCTTCTCCTGAAAATATTCACGATGACACCTCTGCAGCAATATGCCTGAATGCCATTAAAGCAAATCTGATAGAAGGGTATCGATATGTTACCAATAATCATTTTGACATTGATGGATTTATGGGTGTATGGGCTTTAATGGAGCCGGAATTAGCACTAAAAAACGAACAATTAATTAGGCAGGCAGCGCTGATTGGTGATTTCAGAGAATTACCTGACTTAAACGATGTGATAAATGACAAAGCGCTCAAAATAGTTTGCCTGATCAATAAAATTGAAAAGGATCATTTTTATGCTCCTTTTGAAGCTCAAGACCAGGAAGATAAAGAGAGCAAGGCGTGTGTTGAAAAGTATGAGTATTTTCTTCCTAGGTTGAAAGCCTATTTAAATAATATTGACCACTATGCTGATTATTGGAAAGAAGAATATGAATGCGTAATCAATGGGTTGAGAAATATAAACTCGATCAAATATGATGACTCAATCCGATTAACAATAATTCATGCTAAAAAGCCTGTACATTATTACTCCTTGTTTAAAGGAACTGAAAATTCTGACATGGTTATTACTGTTTATTCTGAAAACAGATTTGAATTAGAATATAAATATACCAGCTGGGTTGACACTAACCGTCTAAGTTATCCTCGAGTTGACCTTACTCTTTTAACTGAAAGATTAAATAAACTTGAAGAAAATCCCGGTACCTGGATAGGTGATAAAATTACGGATACGGGTCCGATATTAAGGTTATCACGAGAAACACTCTCAAAAGCACAACGATTTGACCACCCTTTTAACAGACCGATCCATAAAAGCAGTATACCCGAAGAGCAATTCATAAAAATTATCCATTCTTATTTTAAAGAAGCTTACAATAACATCCAACCTCAGAAAAAGTACAGCTGGGAAGAAATAAAAGAATGGAACAAGCAAAGGGTTTAAAATCTAATTTTTAGATTTGAGCCATGTCTTCACATCACGTAATCAGAGAAGGTCAGGAGCCTGCTATTTATTTAAGAAACAGTAGCAGTGTAATTCTTAAAGTACTTCATAATTTGCTTGAATGGAGCCCATATCTTATTGTCAATTCTGATACGTTAGTTTTTTGCAAGGATCATGGTATAAAACCTGACGCAATAGTATGCGAAACAGAGAATGAAGTAGATTTCTTCATTGAAATAATACCTCATTTAGATACTTTAAATGATCTGGATCAGATCAAAAAATGGTTAAAATCCAGGAATTGCGATCAGCTGTTGATCTTTGAAGATATGAATAATCTGAAACAACTTATCAGTACTGATCCTTTGTTCGGTGTTATTGATAGAAATATTAAATATTCCATGATCAGAGAGAGAATATTAAAATGGTTTCCCGAAGGACAGAAACTATTCCTGGTCAATACAGAGTCAAAACAAAATATGGAATTTACTAACCTGAAAAAAAATAACCAGGCCCTTATTGTTATAAATACTGGCCTGGTTAACATACATTCAAACAATCCTTTTTACCTGGGTGAACTATTAGAATAGTCCGCTATCAGGAAATTGTCTGACATCAATTTTTTTATGATATCCTCTACCGTCATGGTTAAAAGGAAGGTTAACAACTAGTTTCTCGTCTTCTCCATAAGCTTCAATACGCTGATAATCAACATCCCTTGGCAAGGTCACTATTGCATGTACCTTAGGAACTTTCACATTTGATTCATAGGTATCAGTAAGTTTACATACAGTTAATTTATCATTGAAAATATCAACATTAAGCTCTTCAGGACTTATCCCGGGAACATTAACAATTAACCTGTAGTTTTTCTTTAATCGCTTAAACTTAACATTGGCTTGAACACTGCCTCCGTTAATTGTGTTCATGAAGTCCGTTGTTAACAATAGTTCTTTAGGAATTTTGTTATAAATTTTCATATCAACCTCAACTTTCTTCAATTAATTCAAGATATTTAATGCAAAGTTTGTTCCAAATAATTTTTTCATTTGTTATGACAAATAAAATGGTCAAAATGTCATCTACATCCGCTTTTAAAGACTTTCTGTCAGCATCTTTTATCTTAATAATAGGTTTCACATTATTTTATAATCATGTATCGGGACAAAACTCTACAGTTTTTGAGCAATCCCAGGGAACAAAAACAGCTACATATCAGGAAGGCATAAAGTTTTATAAAAGCCTCTCTCAAGAATTCAGTACTATTCAGATGGATTCTGTGGGCATGACAGATTCAGGAATGCCTCTGCACCTTGTTACTTATTCTCAAAATGAGGTTTTTAACTTTACCCAGTTGCATCGTGATAATAAAAAGATATTAATGATCAATAATGCCATTCACCCTGGAGAACCTGATGGGGTAGAGGCTTCAATGATGCTTCTTAGAGATATTGCAAGTGGAAAACAAGAAATCGATGAAGACATTGTCATTGCCATTATACCTTTTTACAATATCGGAGGCGTTTTAAACAGGAACAATCATTCCAGAGCAAACCAAAATGGTCCGGAAGAATATGGATTCAGGGGCAATGCAAGAAATTATGACCTTAACAGAGATTTTATAAAGTCTGATACGAGAAACGCTTTCGCTTTTCAAAATGCTTTTCATATGGTTAAGCCTCATCTGCTTGTCGATACACATGTATCTAATGGAGCCGATTACCAATATGTAATGACAATGGTCTACCCACAAAAAGATAAACTTGGAGGGGCCACCGCAAAATTACAAGAAGAATTATTAATGCCTTACCTATTCAATCAGATGGAAGAAGCAGATTATCCTACTGTACCATATGTCAATGTATTTGGAAGGACTCCTGAACCAGGATGGCAGCAGTTCCTCGATGGACCCAGATATTCTTCAGGGTATGCTGCGCTTTTTCAAACTATCGCATTTCAAAGCGAAACTCATATGCTTAAACCATTTAAGCAGAGAGTTTTGGCTACCTATGCCTGGCTAAACGCATGTATTTCAGCACTTGAAAAACACGGTGATGAAATAGTTGAAGCGCAGAAAAAAGATCGTCAGAATTTGATGGATCAAACACGGTTCTCACTCTCATGGGAAATTGATACTACAGATTACCAGATCTTGAACTTCAAAGGGTATGAAGGAAAGATCATTAAAAGTGAAATATCAGGAGGGGAAAGATTGTATTATAATCATGAAAAACCGTTTGAAAAAGAGTTAAAGTTCTACGATTCATATAAACCCGGAAATATAATCAATGCCCCCTCTTATTATGTAATCCCACAACAATGGCACGAAGTAATCAGGCGGTTAAAAAATAACGATGTAGAACTCAAGACGGTCGAAAAAGACACTTCCATACTAGTAGCGGCATATTCTATCAATTCTTATGAAACGAGTCGCATGCCGTATGAAGGACATTATCTTCACTATAACATAAAAACCAGTAAAAATCAAAAGCAGGTTAATCTAAGAAAGGGAGATTACATTCTTGATGTAAACCAACCTTCTAAACGATATATTATTGAAGTTCTCGAGCCAGAAGCACCGGATTCATTTTTTGCATGGAACTTTTTTGATACAAGACTCCAGCGGAAAGAACATTTTTCTCCTTATGTATTTGAAGACCTGGCAAAAGAAATGCTGGAGAATGACCGCGAGTTAAAGCAAATCTTAGAAAATGCGACCAAGGAAAATCCTGAATTAGAAAGTAATGCTTATAGTCAATTGAAGGTAATCTATGAAAACTCTCCTTACTCAGAGAGTGCCTATTTGGAATATCCGATTTATAGAATAGAATAAAAAAGGGACTCAAATTGAGTCCCTTTTTTATTCTGTTTGTTTATTGACCTAAACTCTCATCGCTGGAATTCCTTAACTTTAAAAGTAAAAAACATTCCTTTCGTCCTTTCATTGTATAAATAAATCTTTGGTTTTCATCAAGTTGATTACCTTTAATTGGTTTAAAGTATAGATCAACCTCATCTTTTTCGAAAAGAACGCTTTTTTCAACTTTTGCATTTGCGTCTACTCTTACCAATAAAGCGGCATAACCATTATAACCGCCCGTTGAATAAATTTTATCTCCTGGTTCCAAGTCTATATTTGCTTTTGTACCATTATACAATAAATAAATATCGTTACCATTTACAAAAGCATTATATGATCCTAAATATTTATCCCTTTGATCTTTAGCAATTTTTGTTCCCCAAACTATTTCTCCTTCAGGAGATAATTTGATAATCATAATGTCTCTGATATGATGGTAATATTTGTTTTCTGTAGGTGAGACATAAACAGAATTTACATGATGGAATTCACCTGTTAGAATAATATTTCCATCTTCTAACACTCTTAAATAATCAAGATCAAAATGTTTAAGTTCATTAGCTTCATTTTCTTTATCCTTTGTCACAGACTTCACATCATTCCTATATTTGAAATCAAGCGAAATAACATTTTGCGGCAAATCATTATGAACTCTTTTTAATATTCTTCCGGACTCAGAATTTATTTTTAAAAAGTAAATCCCTGCAACATTATTTGGTTTCAACCTTGAAAAATAACCTGTGCAAATAACATTTCCTGCATTGTCAAGCTTTAAAGCTAAGTCGTAAAAATATTCGTCATTGTCACGAATATTAACTTCTCCCTTATCGCCATTATTTCTAACACTTAATATTTTATAAGTATAATTAGGCTCGACCTTTTTTCGGTATTCTTTTGAAATGTTGCCTTTATAGTCAGACAGAAAACTTTCTTTTTTTTCGTAATATTCCTTATATAGTAAGTGAATGTTACCATCATTACTCACTCTAATATTTTTAATCACCGCTAATTTTGATTCTACTGGAAGTTCCAGATCCTTTTTCCAAAGACTTTGAAGGTTTGAATCAAATATTTCAAATGTATAAAAGGCATTTTCATTTGGATCAGTTGGGTTAGCAGTGGTAATAGCTATTTTACTTGTATCAGAAGATAAATTTATATAGATACCGTAATTTTCATCAAGTATAGATGTATTTTCCATTCGCCCCAATATCTTATAATCACTCTCATCAACCTCAAAAGTGTTTTTATTCACTTTATGGGCAACAAGGTCTAGCCCGTTAGTTTCTTTATTTTTAACAGAGGATATTGCTGTTAACTGTCCATTTAAAAAGATCAACTTTTGGATTGTACATTTTTTCCCATTTACCTTTACCTTGAATTGCTCTTCCTTAACCTCATTAAGGTCATTGTCTAATTTTACAAAATAAGTTTTGGTGTTAAATGCTAAAGCTTGAACATTCACAATATAATGTCCAGACTCGTCATGACCGGCATAGTGGTTGAAAGACTCTTCAGCTCTTCTCCGCTGTTTCTCCCCCCATTTCAAATCATATTTTGTGTTTCCCTTTTGGGCATTGGTGTGATTGTTAAACAGAAATAAAGCGACAAAAAGCGTGAAACAGACCCTTTTCATAGTTAAAAAAATTTATAAACTCCTGATTGATTAAAAAACAAAACCAGTTTAAGCCAGGTGAATTCAACACCTCTTTTAACTTAAACAATAAGTTTTAACTTCAAACTTCGGGAAACATGGAAACAGAAAAAAATTAATTAATCAAAAAAAAACCTTAATTTTGGAAAAATAACATTTCACTCATGATTCTATTCATGCCATATATTCCCATCACCTCCGTGGTGAAATAAACTGAGAAGAAAACTTATTCTTCTCAATTGAAAGTCAATTCTCAATTCTTTCTCATTTTTTATTTCAATAGGCATGAAGAAGTTTTTACAACAATCTCGTCATATATTATCTATTTTCCGGCAATCGCTGAGCGGAGAAGATTATTCATTTACATCAGGAAGTTTAAGAAAAGCACTTTTTATCCTGGCTGTACCAATGATTCTGGAAATGATCATGGAATCATTATTTGCAGTTATAGACATATTCTTTGTCAGTAAAGTGGGTACCAGTGCAGTGGCTGCAGTTGGTCTTACTGAAACTGTAATCACACTAGTATATTCGCTGGCTATTGGAATCAGTATGGCTGCTACAGCCACAGTTTCCCGAAGGACAGGTGAAGGAAAGCCTCGCGCTGCCTCTGAAGCCGCTGCCCAAAGTATGATCGTTGGATTATTGGTTTCTGTTGTTTTAGCAGTAGTCGGGCTTTTATACGATCAGGAAATACTTCTTTTGATGGGAGCTAGTCCTGAACTTGCTGAATATGGTAGTGTATACTTACAGTGGATGTTTGGAGGTAACATCTTCATAGTGTACCTGTTTGTAATTAATGGAATATTCCGGGGTGTGGGAAAACCGCACCTGGCAATGCAATCTCTGTGGCTAGCTAATGGACTAAACATTGTTCTAGATCCTTGTTTGATTCTGGGATTATGGATCTTCCCGGAGTTAGGTTTGAAAGGTGCTGCAATAGCAACGAATATCGGCCGTGGAGTGGGAGTTCTTTTTCAGCTATACCATTTATTCAAAGGAAGACACTCCTTAAAATCGAACTTATCGATGTTCCTGCCTAATTTATCTTTGTTAAAAAGATTAATTAAGATTTCTGCCGGAGGTGTAGGACAGATGCTGATCAGTTCAGCCGCCTGGATATTTTTAGCAAGAATTGTAGCTGAGTTTGGTCAGGCAGCATTCGCCGGATACACAGTAAGTATTCGCGTTATTATTTTCGCCATCTTACCTGCATATGGATTAGCAAATGCAGCGGCTACGATGGTTGGGCAAAACCTTGGAGCCAATAAACCTATGAGAGCTGAAAAATCCGTCTGGCTTGCTACAAAAGCTAATTTTATATTCCTTGGTATTCTGGCTATAGTCTTTGGAATATTCGCCAGGGATATTGTTAGTTTATTCGACGATACACCCGAGGTAGTTATTGTAGCAACCCGTAGTTTACAAATAATTTGCCTTGGATATATACCCTTTGGTTTTGCGATGGTACTTAGTCAATCGTTTAATGGTGCAGGGGATACAAGGACTCCAACTGTTATTAATTTTATATGTGATTGGGTATTTCAGATCCCATTGGCATATCTTATGGCTAAAACTTTCGGACTTGGGCCTTATGGTGTATTTTTGACCATTGCATTGACATCACTAGTGATGGCAAGCTTATTTTTTATTAGATTCAGGAAAGGAAACTGGAAAACTCAGAAGGTGTAAAATGGATAATAAAAAGCTTTTTATTTTAGATAGAGTGGCGTCAATGGGATTTTTTATAACATTGATCATTTATATGAATTATAAGTCACTGACAGTACTGTTGGTAACTACCTATGTTCTTTTGGTTACAGCAATTGTGACGAAATACTTCTTGTTTAAAAGGTCAGGTCAAAAAGTATATTTATTATTTGCCTTTCTGTATCTGGCACTTGTCGCGGCAGTATTTTATTTTAAATAACATAAAAAAAGCCATGATCTGAGATCATGGCTTTAATTTTATATTATCAAATAATTACTTTTTCTGTTTATTCATTCCTGGCTTTGGCACCCCATATGGAGCATTCCATTGTTTCCACATTACATATAGTCCTCCTAATAAGAACGGAATACTAAGTAATTGCCCCATGTTAATGAACATATCATCTTCAAAAGATTTTTGATTCGCCTTCACAAATTCTAATAAAAATCTTGCACTAAATAATAATACAAAGAAGAGTCCAAATATCACACCTCTACCAAGTTCCTGGTATTTTTTATGATATAAAATGTTCAGAATTATAAAGATACCAAGGTAAGCAAGTGCCTCATACAATTGACCCGGATGCCTTGGCACATTATCAACCTGAACAAATACAAATGCCCATGGAACGTCTGTAGGAGCTCCAACAATTTCACTGTTCATCAAGTTGCCTAATCTGATACACATTCCAGCAAGAGGCCCAACCAGTGCAAGCATGTCTAATAGCCACCATTTTTCTATTTTCTTATTTTTTGAAAACAATAACAGGGCAAGTAGAACACCAAAAATCCCACCATGACTGGCAAGTCCCCTGAAACCAGTTACTTCAAACTCCGGTTCAAATCTGAAAGGTAAAAATATTTCAAGTGGATGTTGAGAAAAATATTCCCAGTCATAAAAAATACAATGTCCAAGTCTTGCTCCAATTATAGTACCTAGTACAACATAAGTTACAAGTGAATCAAGATAATCCTGCTTAAGTCCTTGATTCTTAAAGTATTTATTTAAAATAATATAACTTAAAATAAAACCACCGGCAAAAAGCAGAGAATAATAGTGTATGGCCAAACTTCCAAAGTCGATCAAAATCGGGTTTGGATCCCACTCTATAAAATTTAATAGCATATTACAGTTCTGATTAAATTACTCAGGCAAATATAAAGGTAAATATTAACGAAGCTAAACCAGCCACAGAAAATAGCCGATTATTTATGATTTTTTAATTTAAATAATACATCAAGGCCTCTAAAATTATATTATTTTGTTATTTTGAGGTGAATTTTTAATATACGTGATGAGACTGTTATTTTTAATTGCCATCGTTATTTGTGGTTTTTTCAACTGCCTGGGGCAGGAAGAGCCTACGGTTATAAGGCAGGTTACCTACATAAATCTTCAGGATTCTGCCAATCAACCTTTCTTTAAAAGTGGAATGGAGATTTCTAAAATCTTGATCGAGGCTTGCTATAATGGAGATTTAGATGCTTACTATATCGACTATAAGGATAATAGTAAAATTATCGAACTGTCTCCGGAAGAAGTCGCAAATGCACTAACAGCTGAAAGTGATGGAGAAGTAAACCCTAAGCTTTTCAATGCCTGGAATGACGACAAAAGATACTCAAAAGGCGACGTTGTTCTTTTCGAGAATATGCTATACATGGCAACAAAAAACGTCCGTGGAAGAAATCCTAAAAGGAACAAACGATGGAAGCTTGTAGATTCAGGAATAGGTCAAATCCCTTATAATTCTCTTTACCTTATGGGTATCGATGAAACTGTTCTTACACATTCGGGTAACATCAAAAGATTATATAATTATATTAACTTCTATCTTCATCCATTACAAACCGGGGATGACATTGAATACCTGGTCTCATTCGAGTTTGACGATGTTAGAAAATATTTAAATAAAAATGACCAGTTCATGTGGTATAGAAATAATCATGGATCTTGGTGGTCAGGATCGGTTTTTAGTGATCCTGGATTAAACTATCTTCATCATACCGACTTTCTTAATAATTTACTTCTGGTAAGTAAAAACACATCTTTCAAACCATTTTTACTGGACGATGCTGGGTATAGAGTTGAAATCCCAATTGAAAATCTAAGTTCGCTTGAAGAAAATGAATATTACTTTTCTTTTGTTGAAGATGGGGTGATTAACGGTGAAAATATTGATTATATCGAGGTGCTGAATAATGATGGCATGCTGATCGCATTATTTGACTTTTCTGAATACAAAGCAGCGGTTTCAAAAATGTTTCAGATTCAATTTACCCCGATAATCTGTACCTTCGACATAGCATTAATTCAAAGATACTTTCAAACAAGTTCTCTTTTTAATCCAATGGAAATTGGAAAAAACGGCGTGTTTCTTTACGATGAATCTACTATTGATCCGTTATCCCAAAGTTTTACATTTGGTACTGAAACCGACTTTACCCCTGTAGAAATTAGCGGACCGTTTGAGAATGAAAAAATCACTCGTCTCATACCTGGTATCCCAGGGACAGAAACTATTAAAACCGGCTTTATGGATGAATTGGTTCAGGCTATCATAAATGACGAAATTGACGCCTATGAATCATTCAAGTTCGAGAAAGCTTTAAGCCTGAATTCATTAAAGCAAATATGGCAGGATGCCAATAAGAATGCAGTAAATAATAGCCAACCAATGGAGTTACTGTTCGATCATTATCAAAATGTTCAATTTGATAAATTTGGCCAAAATAAAAAATACGATTCTGAAGGTTTAGCGGTGATTATTCCATATTGGGCTAATCCTGCCGGTTTTGATCAACCTCTTGCTTATTTTACCTGGAAAGATATAAATAAGCTTTTTAGGGATCAGGATAAATATCCAAATGGAAAAGCTTTTCTGAATGCTTTGGAAAAGGATGAGCTTCAAACGATATACCTGTATAACACCTACATTAGAACAAAATAAAAGAACACTCTTTTATTGCTTATAAACTGAAAATCAAAGACTTGTTTTAAACAATATTTTTAAATGTGAGTTGTTAATTCATTGATATTTGTTATACTATGGCTATATTTGTTTAGACAAAATTTGTAATATGAAGATAGAGGAGGCAATTAAGACTAAAGGACTTAAAGACAATTATGAAAAACTTTTTGTCAATGTTATCTATACCAGCAATTGGTTTAAATCAAAATTAAAAGAGCTATTTAAGCCTTATGGAATAACCCAAACTCAATATAATGTACTACGGATTCTTAGAGGAAAATACCCTGAACCATGTAATCCTGGGTATATTACGGGTGTTATGATCGAAAAAATGTCTGATGTAACACGACTCATCGATCGCCTTATTGAAAAAAAACTGGTAAAGAGAAAAGTCTGCGAGACTAACAGAAGAATGGTTGAAGTATACATTACAAAAGAGGGGTTGGAACTTCTGGAAAGACTTGAGCCAGTGGTGGAAAAATCTCGCGATGATTTAAAAGTTCTTACTGATGAGGAAGCAAATCAACTAAGTCATCTTTTAGATAAATTAAGAGGTCATTAATTTATAAACCCAAACCGTAATTTTTCATATAATTAAACAACAAATGATTACCCAAATTTCATTTTTACAAGACCCGTGGACTGTCGAATTAATTATAAAAATAAGTCTATCACTTTTTCTGGCAATACTATTTTTGCAGTCGGGATTAGATAAAATTTTCAACTATAAGGATAATGCAGATTGGTTAAAAGGGCATTTTGCAGAAAGTCCGATTTCAGGGTTGACACCTTTGATGATTCCTTTGATTACTTTGCTCGAAACTGCTGCAGGAATTCTTTCTGCTATCGGAGTGATCATGCTGGTCATTTCTCAATCCGGAACCTTCGCTTTTCTGGGAGCATTACTAAGTACTATTAGCATAATCAGCTTGTTTTTCGGACAGCGACTGGCGAAAGACTATGAAGGTGCAGCTACTTTAACAGGGTATTTTCTGATTTGCATCGTAACTCTGTTTATGTTTATATAAACAGATCAAAATATTAAGATTAAGGCCGGTATAATCCGGCCTTTTTATTTTTAACTAACTTATATTTTTTATTGCTAAACCAGTTTAGTTTGAAACTTTAATAATCAAATTTATAACCGACGCCTTTGATCGTCTTAATGAAACGATCACCTAATTTTTCTCTGATCTTTCTGATGTGAACATCCACCGTTCTCTCAGCTACAAATACATCAGCACCCCACACATGGTGCAGTAAAATATCTCTTCCAAAAATATTATTGCTGTTGCTTGCAAGAAAATATAAGAGGTCAAATTCTTTTTTAGCTAATTGAATCACCTCTTCACCTACTCTTACTGTATAACTGGCTTTATCGATCATAAAATCTTTCGTTTCGATCTTTGTCTTGTCATCTACAGCTTTGTTTTCTCTTTTAAACAACGTCTCCACTTTTTTAAGGAGAGCCCTGGGTTTGATCGGCTTGATTATATAATCATCACCACCCACATCAAAAGCAGCTACCTCGGAGTATTCTTCGCTTCTGGCAGTAAGAAAAAAAACAAATGTTTCTTTAAACTGAGGGATATTTCTAAGTTGCCTGCAAGTTTCAACCCCGTCAATATCAGGCATCATTATATCCAGAATAATCAGGTCGGGATTAAATTTTTTTGCTATATCAATGGCTTCCTTGCCATTAGTAGCTTCCTGAACCTCATAGCCAGCACTGTTGAAATTATACGCTAGCAACTCTACTACATCCGGTTCATCATCTACGATCAATATCTTTTTATCTGTTACAGCAGGCATTTGGTTGGTAATATTTTAATACCGCTAAGTTCCTAATCCTATATTACCTCATTGTTAATAGTCTTTTAAAGTTGCTTTAAGTATAACTGTGGTATGTTAATTAATTAAACAAAAATCTTATTGCCCCAGGTGTCTCGTCATAATGATTAAAAAAAAGCTCCAGGATGGAGCTTATAATCAATAACACTTAATACCCGATCCAATCGGGCTCCCATCGGGAATTTTAGGTGGGGATGCCGGAACAGATTTAAGTTCACCCTCCAGGTATTCACTAATATAATTTGACAACAATTTATCCTCAGGCTGGTCAGAGTTAACCAAAGAGTCATTTAATTTCTCGAGGAACACCAGAATTTCTGCTTTCACTGATACCGATGAGTTTTTGTCTTCTTTTAATTCTATAATTCTTTTTATAAACTGATTTCTAACCGAAAACATGATCTGATTTCCAAATTCTGATTTACCAGTTCCCTTTTTAATTTCATTTAAAATGCTGTCAAATACATCTTTGACTGTTATTAGATTATCTTCCTGGCTACTTTGTATTGACAGGCGATTAATTCTTTGCGGGTTTAATAATGCATTAAAGGTAAATGATGAAGCTGTTTCTGCAATTCCTACAGGATCAAGAACCGGATCAGTTTTTCCCATTAAAGATTCTCTTCCTTTCCTGTCTCCATATGATTTAGGCGGTATTACAGATAATATCTTATCACTTAACATGAGGTTTTCAAGTGAAATAGTTTCCAATATGGTGGATAAAGCTTCGCTTTGAACCTCCGCTGAGACAGGTTCATTTATTAAATTACCTTCCCCTTTTACACTATATCTGTAATCTACCCCTCCAATTAATTTAACTGCTGCCTCAAGTTGGTACCGATGAAAGAAATATAATGGTGCCAGCATCTCTTCAAGGTCTGAATACGACCTTCCCTCTGGTAAATTATCAGGCCCAAATTTATCAAGAGCAATTTTCCTTATTTTTAAAACTCGCTTTAGTTCTTGATCTGCGCTCAAACCATTATCCCACAAATGTGTTTCAGGGTGAGCCCCATATATTGGTCTTGCATCCTGGTCAGAAAGAAAATAAATGCCTTTTTCTGATGCTTCACTGATTACTTTTTTTCTTTCCTCTTCAGAATGGTCTCCATACCCGTAATTAATAGCCACTTTATCCCATTCTCCAATTCCTGCATCATAAGCAGAATCAAATTTTAATTGTCCGTCTGCTCCTTCGTAAACATATGGATGAGGATAATCCATTACTGACTCCCTGCCATACGAACTTGCTGCATAATTATGTGCCAAGCCCAATGTATGCCCCACTTCATGAGCAGATAATTGCCTGATCCGAGCCAGGGCAAGCGCCATATGTGGAGCGGTATTTGGGTTAAGACCATACGCAGGCACCAAAGCCTGTGCAATCAGGAAATCCTGCCTTACCCTTAAAGAACCAAGAGTTACCATCCCTTTTACAATCTCACCAGTTCGGGGATCAATTACCTGGACGCCATATGACCACCCTCGGGTTGACCGATGAACCCACTGAATGACGTTATACCGACTATCCATCGGATGAATAGAGTCAGGCAATACTTTGACTTGAAAGGCATTTTTAAATCCCGCAGCTTCAAAAGCCTGATCCCACCAACTTGCTCCATCTAATAAAGCAGACCGAACAGGTTCAGGGGTTCCGGGATCTAAATAATAAACAATAGGTTCAACAGGCTCAGAGATTTCGGCTTCCGTGTCTTTTTTAATCAATCTATGTTTGGTAATGAATCGTTCTTCAATAGGTTGATCAATCGGAGAGGCATAATTATATCTTCTAATACCAAAATAGCCTCCTCCCGGATGAAATTTTACAGGTTCAAAACCTTCTTCAGGCAAAGAAACAAAGCTATTCCGCACTTGAATTGTAACGGCGCCGGCAGTAGGAGTTACACTTCTGATTTCATAGTCTTGAGGCTCTCCTCTGAAAGTGAGCATGGCTTCAAACTCAGTATTGCGCGGGAAATTAAAACTCTTTTCAGGTAATATGACAGAAGCTTCCTTGTCAAGAGTATAACTTCCCTGCCCCTGATCCTTTAAAGTTTTAGCAATATTGTGAGCATCTCTTGTGATGAAATCTGTTATATCAATCCAATCGCCATCTGTACTTCCTGATTTTTTCTTTTCTATAGAAAAAGATGCTAATACAGATTTAGCAAAGGCTTCTTCAACAGCTCTCACCTCAAAACTATTATCAGTAACAGCTACATAACTTGAATTTGGTTCAATTAATAAGACCTTGTTCCCATACTTACTAAACTTCACCATCCTGGAATTACCCAGTTGCCCTCTGTCCAGACCGATATCATTGGAACCAATACCGGCAGTAAGACTGTTTATATAGAGAAAAAGGCTGTCATAATGTTTAACTTTTAAATAAACCTTTTGAGATGCCGCATCAATCTTGTAATCAAAAAAGCCCTCGACAACTTTTACTTTGTCCTCCTCAGTCTCATCAGAAGCCGCTTGATTTGCCGAAGCACAGGCTGATAATATAAAAAGGCTGACGAATAGCCTGAATAATTTAATATGATTCATCGTGTATTTATTAATTCGGTTTTTAATTAACAAAATACAAAAACACGCGATGAAAACAATTTATTTACTGAAGGTAGTTATCTTTCAAAAACAACATAAGGATTATCCTCATGTAACCTGGCACTTGTCACTTCATCATTATAATTAAAATGAATGATATTAGACTGGTCATCGTATTTTTCAAAAATCAGTGTGTTTCTAACAAAGAGTTTAGAAACTTTTTTCACATCTTCAACTTCAATAAAAATCATCAAGGCATCCTGATCTAATTGAGAACCGAGGTATTTTAGAGATGATTTTTTATCGTCTATTCTAAGATTAAAATTCTTTAAAAAATAGGGTTTCAGGATATCATCAAGCTTTCCTGCCTTTGATAAAGCAATCACATCAAGAGTTTCTCCTTTTACATCATTCAATGCTAACTCAAGATCATCCAAAAAAACACGAGACGTAATTTGAAGTACATTTTGATCTTTTTTGTGAACAATATCTGTCACGCTTACGTGAAAAGGATGTAGGCTCCAGAAAAATGATAATATCGCCGTTAAAAATATTTTTGCCGTCATATTAGATATTTTATATATGTAAAGTTACTATAGTTTATTAATATTGAACTTTTAAGGAGTCACAAAAAATATACCCGTTTTTAAATATGGATAACTTCTTGCTCTATTTTGAGCTGGGCCTCAGGCATATATTGGATATAAATGGATATGACCACATTTTATTTGTCATTGCATTAGGTATCATTTTTATGTTTCGGGACTGGAAAAGAGTTTTAGTTTTAGTCACTGCCTTTACTGTTGGTCATTCGATCACACTGGCACTTTCAGCTTTCGATCTGATTGATTATGATCACAGGCGAATTGAAAAATTGATAGTATTAACGATACTTATCACAGCAGTGGCTAACCTTTTCAGAAAAAAATACTCTGAAAATAAAAAGTTAGTCAGTATGAATTCTATTCTTGCGTTATTTTTCGGATTAATTCACGGATTAGGGTTCAGTACATATTTCAAGACGCTTCTAGGAAGAGAAAAATCAATAATTGGGCCGTTATTTGCATTTAATATAGGTCTGGAAGTTGGCCAGATTGTTGTGGTATTAGCTGTGCTGATTACTACATCCCTCTTTGTAAACCTCGCTGGTGTTAAACGACGGGACTGGGTGTTGATAATATCATCAGCAGTAGCTGGTATAGCTGTCAGCTTTTTAATTTAGAATACAATTTAACAATTCAATAAATTAACAATAAACAATACATTATGAAGAAAGTATTTCTATTGTTTTCCTTAGTATTTATCTATGGCACTTCTTTTGGCCAGGGGAAATATGAAGGAAAATTTGAGCAAATGGGAACGCTGCTACCTTCTCCAAACGTTTACCGAACAGCTTCAGGAGCTCCGGGTCCGGAATATTGGCAGCAACGTGCAGATTATGACATCGATGTCAAGCTTGATGATAACAAGCAAACAATTACTGGAAGTGAAACGATTACCTATTATAATAATTCTCCAAACCCTTTAGGCTATATCTGGGTTCAGCTTGATCAAAATATGAGAGCAACAGACTCGCATACTCCTAAAGTAGCTACTAATGGAATGCGAGACACTTTGTACAGCAAATGGGTTCCAGGAATAGAGGTTAATGATTATGAAGGAGGTTACAACATCAAGTCTGTAACTGATGAGAACGGAAATGACCTGAAGTATTTCATTAATAAAACAATGATGCGGGTTGAACTCCCTTCTGTGATGAATAATGGAGATACATTCAAATTTAATATTGAATGGTCATATAACATCAACGACAGAATGAGTGATGGTGGTCGTTCAGGACTTGAATACTTCCCGGAAGATGATAACTTCCTTTACACAATTGCACAATTCTATCCAAGAATGGCTGTTTACAGTGATTTTGATGGATGGCAAAATAAACAATTCCTTGGAAGAGGAGAGTTTGCATTACCATTTGGTAACTATGAAGTATCAATCACTGTACCTTCAGATCATATAATTGCCTCCACTGGCACATTACAAAACCCGAAAGAAACTCTTACTGAAGAACAAAGAGAAAGATTTGAAAAAGCTAAAACTTCATTTGACAAGCCAGTATTCATCGTAACTGAAAAAGAGGCTATAAAAAATGAAAAGAAAAAAGCTTCTGATACAAAAACCTGGGTATTTAAAGCGGAAAATGTAAGAGACTTTGCATTTGCTTCTTCAAGAAAATTTATCTGGGATGCTCAGGCAGTAAAATTACCTAATGGTAATACTCCTTTAGCAATGTCTTTTTACTCAAAAGAAGGAAACCCTCTTTGGGAAGAAGAATCTACAAAAGCTGTTGTCAACACATTAAAAACATATTCTAAGTATACCATTGACTATCCATATCCGGTTGCTATTTCTGTTCATGCAGCATCTATCGGTATGGAGTATCCTATGATCTGTTTTAACTTTGGTCGTCCTGATGAAAAAGGAAACTATTCTGAAACTACCAAATACAGAATGATCGGTGTAATCATTCACGAAGTAGGTCACAACTTCTTCCCAATGATCATCAACTCTGATGAGCGTCAGTGGACATGGATGGATGAAGGACTTAATACATTTGTTCAATACAGAACTGAAGTTGAACAATATGACAACTTCCCTTCTCGAAGAGGACCTGCAGCTAATATCGTAAGATACATGAAAGGTGAAAAGCAATATATCAGACCAATCATGACTAACTCTGAGCAGATCCTTCAGTTCGGTAACAATGCTTATGGAAAACCTGCTACAGCATTGAACATTCTTCGTGAGACTGTAATGGGACCAGAGTTATTCGATTATGCATTTAAAGAATATGCTAAAAGATGGGCATTTAAACACCCTACTCCAGCTGACTTATTCAGAACAATGGAAGATGCTTCAGCAATAGATCTTGACTGGTTCTGGAAAGGATGGTTCTACAGTACAGATCATGTAGATATTACAGTAGAAAATGTAAGATGGTTCAAGTACACAGAAGACAAAGAAAAACTTGAAAATCAGGTAAGCGTTTCTGCCTCACAAGAACCGGGAGAAGCTTCTGAAGGTGAAACAGCATTAGAAGAACCAATGTATTTCACTATCGCTGAAACTCCTGACAGATATTACGGCGAATTCATGAATCGTGTAGATGAAAAAGAAATCGTAAACAAAGCTAAAGACAAAAACTTCTACGAAATAACTTTCGAAAATGAAGGTGGCCTTGTTATGCCGATCATCGTTGAATTCACATATGCAGACGGAACTACTGAAACTCAAAAGATCCCTGCTGAGATCTGGAGAAGAAACGAAAATGTAGCAGTTAAAACTTTCGTAACAGAAAAAGAAGTAACAAGAATCACAGTTGATCCAAATCTGGAAACTGCAGATGTGAATCTTGAAAACAACGTATATCCAAGAAAAGATGTTAAATCTGCCTTCGATAAATTCAAAGAAGGAACCAACTAAAACAGATTAACAAACGTTTACATAAAAGAGGCCGGAGAATTCCGGCCTTTTTTTTACTTTTGCAGGAAACTGAAACTATTATTTATGAAAAGATTGCACTTAATCGCGCTTACTTTTCTTTCGATTTTTATCGCCTCTGCACAAGGCAAGTACGAAGGAAAGTTTGAACAGCTTGGGACTATGCTACCTTCTCCAAATGTATACAGGACAGCTTCAGGAGCTCCTGGACCTGAATACTGGCAGCAAAAAGCTGACTATGATATCAAGGTATCTATTAATGATAAAACTCAAGTATTATCAGGCGAGGAAACTATTAAATATTATAATAACTCTCCGAACCCACTAGGTTATTTGTGGATACAGCTTGATCAAAACATAAGAACTCAGGAAAGCCTTGCCAATACTTCAGAAAAGCAACAAATGGCTTCTAAAATTCCTTCTAAAATATTGAAATCAACTGCTGAATTCAGTGGCTATGAAGGTGGATTCGACATAAAAAAGGTAACTGATAAAGATGGAAATGATCTAAAGTATTTCATCAATGGAACCATGATGCGAATTGAGCTTCCTTCAGTTCTATCAAATGGGGATACTTTTACTTTTAATATCGACTGGTCATACAATATTTATGATCGAATGTATATCGACGGCAGAGGAGGATATGAATACTTCCCTGAAGATGACAACTTCGCATATACTATTGCTCAATGGTATCCAAGACTTGCTGTTTACTCTGATTTTGAAGGGTGGCAAAACAAGCAATTCCTTGGAAGAGGAGAGTTTGCTCTTACTTTTGGCGACTTTAATGTGGAGATTACTGTACCGGAAGATCATATTGTTGCAGCAACCGGATCGCTTCAAAATGCTAAAGATGTTTTAACAAAAGAGCAAAACAATCGATTTGAAAAAGCAAAAAATTCTTTTGATAAGCCTGTATTCATCGTTACCGAAAAAGAAGCTATCGAAAATGAAAAAGATAAATCGACTAAATCTAAAACCTGGGTATTCAAAGCAGAAAATGTAAGAGACTTTGCATTTGCTTCTTCAAGAAAATACATCTGGGATGCACAAGCTGTAAAAATCGGTGATAAAACTCCTTTAGCGATGTCGTTTTATCCTAAAGAAGGAAATCCTCTTTGGGAAGAAGAGTCTACAAAAGCAGTTAAAAACACTTTAATCACCTATTCTGAGCATACCATCGAGTATCCATATCCTGTAGCTATTTCTGTACATGCTGCTAATCAGGGAATGGAGTATCCAATGATTTGTTTCAACTATGGTCGACCTTCAAAAGATGGTTCATATTCACAGCGAACTAAAGAAGGAATGGTCGGCGTAATCGTTCATGAAGTCGGACATAACTTCTTCCCGATGATCATTAACTCAGACGAGCGTCAGTGGACATGGATGGACGAAGGTTTGAATTCGTTTATGGAGCATGTTACTATGACAGAACACTATCCTGATTTTGACCTGACTTGGGGTACTCCTAAAGGTGTAACTAACTACATGAGAGGCAGTAAAGAATTTATCCGCCCGATAATGACTCAGTCTGACAATATTCTTCAGTTTGGATATAATGCTTATGGAAAGCCTTCTGCAGGTTTAGTAATGCTTCGTCAAACGATTATGGGTGAAGAATTATTTGACTATGCTTTTAAAGAATATGCACAACGATGGGCGTTTAAGCATCCTACTCCTGCTGATTTTTTCAGAACAATGGAAGATGCTTCTGCATTTGACCTTGACTGGTTCTGGAAAGGATGGTTCTACTCAATCGACCATGTAGACATTTCGGTTGATAATGTTAAATGGTTTAAATATACGGAAGATAAAAAAGTCCTTGAAAATCAGGTTAATGCTGAAGCCTCAGCACAACCAGGAGGAGAAGACAAGAAAAGCAACTCTTTAGAAGAGGGCCCGTCTTACTTTACGATCACTGATACACCTGACAGATATTATGGTGAATTCATGAACAGAGTAGATTCGAAAGAAGTAGTTAATAAAGCAAAGGATAAAAACTTCTATGAAGTAACTTTCTCAAATAAAGGTGGATTAGTGATGCCTTTGATTCTTGAATGGCACTATACTGACGGAACTACCGAAAGAGAAGTTATTCCTGCAGAGATCTGGAGACGTAATGAAAATGAAGTGACGAAAGTATTCGTTAAAGAAAAAGTAGTTTCGAAATTGGTTTTTGATCCTGAAGGAGAACTGGCAGATGTTGAACCAACAAACAACACCTTCCCGCAGGCTGATCTGGAATCTGCTTTTGATAAGTTTAAAAGGGAGAATTAATAAAATAAAGAAATCATAAAAGAAGCTCGTGTTTATTACACGAGCTTTTTTTTTAATATCAGTATTAATATCTTCATGAGAATTTTTTAACCTACTTTTTCAACTTATGAATTCTAGAATTTTTCTATTTCTTTTAATTGGAGCATTTATAGTCTCCTGTAGTGAAGATGAGCCTATTAGAAAGTTTGACTATGATATTAAAATGTCGGGGGTAACAATTAATAGTTCCGATATTACAATTAACCAGGCAAATGTTAAAGCTGAGGGATCTATCGGAGCGTTTTATAGTAGATTTTATTATAAATCAAAAGACCAGGCAGAATATCAATTTATCGAAGATGAAAATAATGATCGGCAGGAGGTTTTATCGAATTTGGATCCTGCTACCACTTACCAGGTTTACTATCAGGTTTACGATGAAAAAGACACATTAAATAGTGGGGTGTTTTCCTTTACTACAAAAGCTTTTCCACATGATCTGGATTTTTCTCCTCTTACGGACTTTACTGATTATCCACATTCATCTTTTAATGAGTTGTATAACCAGAATTATTATTTTTCTCACGATAAAGCTTTTCACAAATTTTATGCACCGGGGATTTCCGAATATGACATCAGTGACATTTCTATTTATACAATTCCCGACAATGAAAATGAAAAAATATTTTCCGAATTTGAGATAATTTCTGATACTGTGATTTTTCAAATTCCAGAAGGTTACAATTTCACCCCAGCTAATCTGGGCAGTTTTAAATATGCAAAAGCAGTTTTAAAAGTAAAGGATTGGTATCAATATTTACCAAGTTATGGGTCTATATTAAATGGAATTTCCGATCCGGGAACATATGAATCTAATATTGGTAAATTTAAAATCTTTAATTCTAAACCATATATCTCTGAATACTTTTATGGAACTGTATGGGGTGATGACATGTTGCAATTAAATGGTGGATTTAAAGGTAATTCTGATGGATTGTACTGGGACCCTTCCGGAGCAATATTGACTATTTGGGATCAGCAGGGAAACGTTTATAACACTTATGTTTTCCCGAATAATTTGAGTACTGCGGAATGTAATGATTTTCAAATCTGGTCGAATATGGGTGAAGAAATAGAAGATAATCTTCTGATATATCACCATAATAAATATAGTCAAGTAAAAACCTGCGGCTTACCAAGTGGAGTATATACTGCTCAAATTGAAGTGGTCATGCCTAATGGAAGGAATGATTTCACCAACAAAATCACTATTACGGTAGAATAAATATTTTTATATAATATAAATGCCATGGCAATCTATGTCATGGCTTTTTTGTACCATTTAAATTCTGGGCATCACCTGTCAGGATCATTTGTATTTGAAAAAACACTCATTCTAAAATTAAAAACAAACACAGCTCACATCACAAGAAAGCAATTACTCAGATATATGATATATACGAATTGAACCTCCACCTACTTTTGCTACAGGCTCATATTTTCTCAACCAGTCGTAACGCTCCTCAAAAGGAACATCATAACCTATAAAATCCACAAAATCACACGGTTTTTCAAGGCCCCAATCCGGAATTTTTCTATATACAAATTCACTAATAGCAATCCATCCTGTCTTTTTTTCTGTTGGCCCGATATATGACATATCAGGCAAATCATAATTGCACAGGTTATAAGTATGAAAAATAGCCACATGAAGGCTATCAACATCTTTTCCTTCAAAAAAATCCTCAAGTTCATACATACCTTGTCCCCAGTCTAAATCACTATCTACTATAATGTTGCCGGGTTCATTTCCGCCAAACAGGTTAAAATAAGAAAGCCAGTGAGGATATTGTGACCAGGAAATAATCACCTGGGTACTCAGGAGTAAAGCTGTACCAACACAAGCATAGTATATTTTAGACTTATCAACCTTATCAATTAGAATTGTTACCCCGAAAGCTGAAACTAAGGCAATAAATGGAAAAACCTGGATAATATGTCGAAGTCCTATATTTAAATTACTTATAAAACTCAGCAAGAAAATAATGACAATGACACTATATATTCCCAATACTTTCCAGGTAAAAACCCGATAGTATATCGTGATTATAATTGATAAAAAAAATAGAAGTAACAGGGTTAATGGCGTTTTCACTATAAACGAAACAGGGTAAAAGAAAATACTACCAGTGGGTTTAAGGTCTCCCATCAGGTATCCCTTTAGTGGGACCTGGTTTTGGCACCAGGTATCCCCAAGGCCTTTAAAAAATTCCGGTGCCGGCACCTTCCAGCTTAGCATTTGTGAAAGAATGGGATTAGATGCATAACAATTGCCTGCATCTAGAATTCCATCATGAGGGATTTCACCAATCAACCCAAATGAAAATCTATAAACCGTCCATACTGTTAGCAAGGAGCAAAAGAGGATTAGTGGTAAGGTTTTAAAATAGGGAAATAAATCTTTAGAATTCTTCCAAACTTTTAATGCCAGGAAAACTAACAATGAAGGTGTAACAAATAATATGGCAGTGAATTTTGTACATACTGCCAGTGCAAAGCCAATACCCATCAACACCGAACGTTGCAAATCAGGTTTTTCGATCCATAAAATTATCAGGTAAATAGATAATAGACATGTTCCCATTGCTGGCACATCAGTTGTCGCTAAAGTAGAGTGTGCCACTACCAATGGAGTAGTTGCCAATAAAATCACAGCAATGTACCCCGTTAATTTCCCATTGAGGTTATTGCCGACTAAATACACCAAATACAGAGTTAAAAGTAAAAATATTAGGATACCTAACCGCGCATATGGCAAAAAACTACGATATTCTTCACTTGAATCAAATTGTTTAGCTAATGCCCCGCCTGCTGCTCCATTCTTCCAATAATTTTCATGTAGATCTTGAGGAATTTTTACTCTTTCACCTCTTAAGTATGGTATAACAGCACTCCAAATCCTTGAAAAAGGAGGGTTTTGAGGTGAAACCTCATAAGATCCCTGAAACCATTCAAGACCTGCTACAATGTGACCTGACTCATCATGGGTCTGTGATAGTTTCGACATACTGGAAACCATTAGTATAACACTTACTAAAACGACCAGTATAGTGATTATTGGCAGGGCATGATTGAACCCTATTTTGAGTTTCATATATTAATATACCAATTATTATTGCTTTGATCGCCAGTAAGAGGTTTTATTATGAGGTAAACAAAAAGAACACAGTACTTTTTCTAAATATAAAAATCAAACAACATGAGTTTCACAATCTAATAACTAACGCCAATACTTTCTCTTATGAATTACCTTTAAAGTAATTAAAGATATCCGCTAAAAATCCCTTGTATTTATCTAATCTATAATCTTAAGAATTTCACTTAGCCCTTTAGCATATTTGCTATTATAATACTGACTTTGAGATTTCTTCAATTCTTTAATCAAAAATGCCTTTTCGCTTTCAGGTATATACTTAATATTAAACTCTTTTGGCCGCTGTAAAATATTAATATACCATCCTTCGTCTTTTCCTCCAGCATTCAACCACCAATCATATATTTCTGGCAGCTGACCTACATTTAACGATGAAATTGTTGGAGAAATAAAAACCCTTACTGCTGTGTTGTTTATTAAATACTGTAAATTTTCTTCGAGTTTTTGGAAATTCTGACCTGTGCGTATTGATTCGCCGTGTTGTCCAATGCCATCAATACTAATCATTACTTCTACATCATCAAAGTGATCCCACAGATCGGTAACTTTTCTTTCTTTAAATGACAATGAAGAAAGGTTAGTATTATACCTGAGAGTAGGTTGGGCACCTGTATTTGTCAGCAAATCGAGCAATTTGTAATGCTCTTCCATAATCAACGGCTCACCCCCGGCAAAATAAAACTCATCAGCCTGAATGAGTAGTTCTCGGTTATCCTTAAAAAAACCATTAATATCCTCAATGTTTTTAATTATTGCCTGATCTGCTGCGGTATTACCATTCTTCTTTGCCTCTTCAAACCATTTAGAACTAGCTCCATGCCAGCAGGTTCGACACTTAAAATTACAGACATTTGAAAACCGGATATCCCAATAAACCGGGTGAGAAGAAATCGATCCGTCAGAATCAGTGTTTTGAACCAAATCAATATGTTGGACGAATTTTTTATTGTTTTCCTGTCTTAAACTTTCTACCCCATTCTCTTCTAGTGAATAACAGCCTTTACATGCTTTCACTTTTTTACCAGCAAGCATTTTAGTCCTAAGCTCCCTGAATTTTTCTCCATTCCAAATCTCCTCTAGTGATTCCTTATTGATATCTCCCATTGGCTTAGATGCAATACAACAGGGTTGCACTCTGCCATGTAACCCAACATGAAAATGTATCCAGGGAAGAATACAAAAAGCTTTATTGCTGTCTGAGACCCGAGGTTTCATCAGGAAAAATAGTTTCTGGAGAGGTCTACATTTCCCCCGGTAAGAATGATCCCTACTCTTTTATCCTTGAAGAGATCTTTTTCTTTTAAAATTGCTGCTACAGGAACAGCACAAGAAGGTTCTATAATGATCTTCATTCTTTCCCATACCAACTTCATTGCTTCAAGAATCTGCTCATCATTAACCAGAATTATATCCGCTATTCCTTCCTTGATAATGGCCCATGTTTTGTCTCCTAAAGTAACCAGTAAACCATCAGCAACAGTATCCGGAGTATGACTTTTGACTAACTCTCCACTCTTGAGTGATCGATATGCATCATCAGCTCCTTCCGGTTCACCCCCATACACCTTAATTCCCTTTCCGAAAACCTTCGCAGAAAGGATGGTTCCTGAGATAAGTCCACCACCACCAATAGGAGCAATAATTATATCAAGATCGTTAACTTCTTCGATTAATTCTTTGGCACAAGTTGCCTGGCCCAGGATTACATCGTTATGATTGAAAGGAGGTATAAAAATTGCCTCTTTCTCTTTTTGAACTTCTTCGAGAGTAGATTCCCTGGCTTCAAGAGTTGGTTCACATAATATTACCTCGGCTCCATAACCTTTTACAGCATTGACTTTTACTTTGGGAGCATTGTCAGGCATCACGATGTAAGCTTTTGCACCCAATATTTTTGCTGCATAAGCTACTGCCTGCGCATGGTTTCCACTTGAGTGGGTGACAAGCCCTTTTTTCAACTCAGCGTCAGATAAATTCAAAGCAGCATGAACCCCTCCACGGGCTTTAAAGGCACCTACCTTTTGGAAGTTTTCGCATTTAAAAAATAGCTCAGCACCACTGAGTTCATTAAAAAATTTACTGGTAAAAACCGGCGTATTATGAACATACGGGGAGATTTTTTCAGCAGCTTTATTAATATCTTCTTTTTTAATTTCAGCTAACATATTTAGTGTGCTTCAAGCCAATTATTTCCTGTTCCTGTTTCAACTTCCATAGGGACAGCCAGATCAGCAGCACCCATCATTCTTTTTGGAATTTCCTTTTTGATCAGGTCCAGTTCATCTTTATGTACATCAAATACAAGTTCATCATGAACCTGCAATATCATCTTAGACTTGAGATTTTTCTCTTTCATCCAATTATGAATATCAATCATTGCTACCTTAATAATATCCGCAGCACTTCCCTGTATTGGAGCATTTATTGCATTTCGCTCTGCAAAACCTCTATTCGTTGCATTCCTGGAATTAATATCTCGTAAATATCTTCGACGTCCTTTGATTGTTTCTACAAACTCATTTTCCCTGGCCTTATCAATAATGTCATCCATGTATTTTTTTACAGCCGGGAATTCTTCGAAGTAGGTTTCAATTAGCTCGGCCGCTTCTTTTCGTGGAATATTAAGTCTTTGTGAAAGTCCGAATGCAGAAATTCCGTAAATGATACCAAAGTTAGCTGTCTTAGCCTTCCTCCTCATATCGCTATCCACATCTTCCACATTAACTTTAAAAATTTTTGCGGCGGTAGCAGAGTGAATGTCTGTGCCATTTTTAAAAGCTTCGATCATATGTTTATCACCGCTAAATGAAGCCATGATCCTCAACTCTATTTGGGAATAATCCGCTGCTAAAAGGGTATAATCTTCGTTTCGAGGCACGAATGCTTTCCTTATCGCACGACCTTTTTCTGTTCTTATTGGTATATTTTGAAGGTTCGGATTTGTGCTACTTAACCTTCCGGTTGCTGCCACGGCCTGGTTATAACTGGTATGGATTCGGCCATCGCGTTCGCTGATTAGTTCGGGTAGCGCATCGATATAGGTGGATTTTAATTTTTGTATTTCTCTGAAATCAAGAATCTTTTGAGCAATCTCATGCTCATTTGCCAATCGTGACAAAATCTCTTCTCCAGTAGCAAATTGACCAGTCTTTGTCTTTTTAGGTTTTTTGTCAACTTTAAGCTTAACAAAAAGGATTTCTCCTAATTGCTTTGGAGATGCTATATTGAATTCCTCGCCAGCAATTTCAAAAATCTCTTCCTGGATCTTCAGGAGGTCTTTCTCCATCTCTTTTGATGATATTGCAAGCTCCTCTTTATCGACTTTTACTCCCTCAAATTCCATTGCAGCCAATACTTCAACCAATGGAGATTCCAGATCGGTGAGCAAGTCTTCCATCTGTAATTCCCTGATTTCTTTATCTAGCTTATTTTTAAGTCGTAATGTTATATCGGCATCTTCGGCTGCATAAACACCAACCTTTTCGATTTCAACATCACGCATATTACCCTGTTTTTTACCCTTTTTACCGATCAGCGTTTCTATACTTACAGGAGAATAATTAAGATAATTTTCTGCCAGGACATCCATGTTATGTCTCTGTTCTGGTTCCAGAAGATAATGAGCGAGCATGGTGTCATAATATGGACCACTTACTTCTATACCATACTTCTTCAAAACCAAAATATCATATTTAAGATTTTGACCAATCTTGGTGATTTTGTCGTCCTCAAAAATATCCTTGAATTTACTCAAAATAGCCTCGGCTTTTTTCTCATCTTCCGGGACAGGAATATAATAAGCCTCACTTTCTTTAAAAGAGAAAGAAAGCCCTACCAGAGAAGCTTCAAAAGCCTGAATTGAATCCGTCTCAGTATCGTAACAAATTTCCTTTTGCTTTTTTAAATATTTTACAAGCCTATCAATCTCCTTTTCTTCCGTTAACGTGTAGTACTCATGTTCAACAGTTTCAATAGTATCAATCTGGGCTGTTGTTGTTTCCTCTGCTTCATCTTCTGACACCTGGGCAAACATCTGTAGCTGACCTTTTGAATCGGCATCTTTAACTTGCTCACCAAAAACCCTTTTTAAGAGTGTTCTAAACTCCAGCTCATCAAAAACCTCCTTAAGCTTTTCTTCATCAGGACCTGTATATTCAAGGGCTTCAGGATCAAGATCTATATCACAGTCTATTTTAATTGTTGCCAATTCTTTAGACAAGATACCCTGAGGGCCAAATTCTATGACTTTTTCTTTTTGTTTACCTTTAAGGTCTTCGGCATTCTTAACCAGGTTTTCTACGGTACCATAAGTTTTCAATAACTTAGAAGCTGTTTTAGGACCAATACCTGGGATACCTGGAATGTTATCAACACTATCACCCTGCAAGCCCAACATATCTCTTACCTGATCTACATGTTCAATATCCCACTTCTTTTTAACCTCTTCAATTCCCAGTATATCAACACTATTGCCCATAAAAGCAGGCTTATAAAGGAAAATATTCTCTTCAACTAATTGAGAATAATCCTTATCCGGAGTCATCATATAAACAGTGAATCCTTCTTTTGCCGCCTTTTTACTTAATGTTCCTATAACATCATCAGCTTCCATCTTTGGAACCTCAAGAATTGGAATACCGAAACTTTCAATAATTTTTTTAACCCAGGGAACACCTGCTTTTATATCTTCCGGAGTCTCTTCTCTATTCGCTTTATATTCTTCATAAACTTCAGACCTGAAGGTAGGACCCGGAGGATCGAAGGCAACACCAATATGAGAAGGTTTCCTTTTATTGATAATCTCCAGTAATGCATTTGTAAATCCCAGCATAACTCCGGTATTAAGCCCTTTAGAATTAATTCTTGGGTTCTTACTAAAAGCAAAATGTGCTCGATATATTAATGCATAAGCATCCAGTAGAAATAATGTTTTTTTATTTTCAGCCATAGGTCTGAGTCATTCAAATTAAAATTTTCTTGTCAAAGTACTATTTTAAGCTAATTTGATTAAATATGAACGGGACAAACGTTTATATTGCAGCAATATTGTAAAATTGGCATAATCATTGAACTTGTTCACGAAAAAACTACAATAATGAAACGGATTCTATTTTTTAGTATTATCGCCCTGACCATTTTTCAGTCATGCAGTAGCGGTAAAAAGCAATTCGAGCAGGGAAATTACGAAGAAGCAGTATTTTTAGCTGTCAATCGGTTAAGAGATAAACCTGACAATAAAAAAGCTACACAAACCTTGCGTGAGGCATACCCGTTAGCGGTGAATCTTCACCTGAGAAAAATCAATCAGTATAAAACCAGTACTGACAGATTTAAATATGATCGAATTGCACAGTCTTATAAACTCTTAAATGATATGAACAGGGAAGTCGAAAGATGTCCTGCTTGTATGAACCTGGTTGAAACCAGAGGGTTTTTAAATGAATACAATGAAGCCGCAAGATTGGCAGCTGAAGAAAGATACCAGGCAGGTATTGAATACCTTTCTAATGGAGACAGACAGAGTGCTATAGAAGCAATTAATCATTTTAGAAGAGCAGAAGAACTTGTTTCTAATTATAAAGATGTCAATGAAAAAATAGAAGAAGCCAGGTGGGCTGCCACTTTGAAAGTATTGGTTGAACAAATACCAGTTCACTCTCAAACTTTTGGATTAAGTAATCAATTCTTTCAAAACCAGATAAATGAATATCTGGCTCATCAAAACTCAAATGAGTTTGTTCGATTTTTTACTGTTGATGAAGCAGAAAAAATGCAACTTGAAGAATTTGATCATTATATAAGAATGCAGTTTGATGATTTCCAGGTAGGTAACACTCACCTTCGTGAAAATTCGGAAGTGCTGACACGTGACAGCGTTAAAGTTGGAGAAGTGGAAGTTGAGGGTGTCAAAAAACCTGTGTATGGTACTGTTAAGGCAAAACTGACTATATTTACTAAAAGTGTAATGTCAAGAGGTTTACTTGATGTGCAAATATGGGATGCCAGATCAAACAGAATATTAAGACAGGAAAAACTTCCTGGCCAATTTGAATGGGTTACTCAATGGGGCAATTTTAATGGTGATGAAAGAGCCCTGACAAAAGAACAAATAGCAATAACAAGGAGAAGAGAAGTTCCTCCTCCACCTCCTCAGGATTTATTTATTGAGTTTTGTAAACCTATTTACGGACAAGTTACTAATTTGATATCCGGATACTACCGGGGTATTTAACCAGGAATAAAAAAATTAAAAAGGGCCGTTCTCGGCCCTTTTTTTATGCTATAATATTTTTAGAATTGATTCATTAGTTAAAGGCTTTCTCCTTGTAGTTCAATTAATAAACTTTTAATTGCTTATTGATTCAAATTTCTAAAACTTCCTATTTGTTAAAACTACATACCAACAGGAAGAAATACAGGAAAGGCCTGGATCTGAAATAAATTTCATTAGCTTCTATGTTAATCTTTTAATAAAAGGATATCATCGGTTTACCTTGAAATAAAAATGAATGGCAAATCACATTTACCCTGACTAATGCATTCAAAATATATAATTGATTTTGTTTAAAAGATAGGTAGTAATAGCAACTAAACTACATTATAATATACCCCCAAAAACCCTCAGAAATTGTCAAAATATAAAGAGCCCGGTCAAAAAACCGGGCTCTTAACCAGCTATGGAAAGAAAGATATACTTGTTTGAACTCTTAAAGTAATGAAAGTTATTCTAGTGAAGAAGCCTATTAGACAAACGGCTTATTTTTTACGATTAAACCAGCGATTTCTTCGATAAAATCCCGGAGTGACACTCCGGGATTCCCATTCAACCAGCTATGAAATAATCAACTTCTTTTAAGCGACTAACTTCAAGTGTATATTCCCTGAAAATCAAAAAGGTGAATGCGGTTTAGACCAACTATCTCGATCATTCGATTAACATATTAAATATTTCGGTAAAATAAATTTAGCGTTTTTTAGATCGGCCTTTATTTGGTTTCTTTTTCGAAGCTTTCTTCTTTTCTGATTTTGGCTTTTTATCGTGAAATGCTCCCTGGTAAGTAGGATCTTCCTTTTTCCGCTGATAATCGATCGCCCGAAGGATCTGTTGGTTCTCCTCTTTAGGTGTATCAGTAACCTCTACATCTGCCGGAATATCTTTTACCGGGATGGTCATTCGAATTATCTCTTCAATTTTTTTTATGTGATAATGCTCAGCAGGGTTTTCAAAGGTAATAGCAGTTCCTGCCTGCATAGCACGACCTGTCCTTCCTATTCGGTGAACGTAATCTTCATAAATAATCGGCACATCAAAGTTCACTACGTGAGAAACCATAGAGATATCCATTCCTCTAGCCGTTACATCGGTAGAAACTAATACTTTGATATTACCTTCCTTAAAGTCATTCATCGCGTTAATTCGAGAGTTTTGCCCTTTGTTAGCATGGATCACTCTCGCGCCGCCTTCAACTGTCCGTTCGAGATATTTGAAAATATTATCGGCTGTCTTTTTGGTTTTAACAAAAACAATCACTCTGTTGAATTCATCTTGTTTCAAAAAATAAGACAGGAGATTAATTTTTGTTTTAAAGTTAGGAACCTTATATAATTCCTGGCTAATAGTTTCTGCGGTACTGGCTTGCGGTGCAATTTCTACTCTTTCCGGAAACTCGAGAAATTCTTCCGAAAGCTTTTGGACATTATCTGGGAAAGTTGCAGAAAACAACAAGTTTTGCTTTTTCTGAGGAAGCACTTCTAAAAGACGAAGAATCTGATGAAAAAACCCCATATCCATCATTTTATCTGCTTCGTCCATTACCATAGTTTTAATATGCTTGGTAATGAATGCTTCTTTCCGGTAAATATCCATAAACCTCTGTGGTGTGGATATAATCAGGTCTACACCAGCCTCAGCAAGCTCAATCTGGGTTTTTGGCCCTAGCCCTCCATAAAAACTAACAATTCTCAAATCAAGATATTTGCTAAACTTTTTAGCCTCCTCTTCTATCTGTAAAACAAGTTCCCTGGTTGGCGCTAACACTACTGCACGAGGGTCATCTCCCTGCGCATATTTAAGTTTCATCAAAATAGGCAAGAGGTAAGCAGCTGTCTTTCCGGTTCCGGTTTGAGCAATGCCCAGCACATCATGACCTGCAGTAACCAGTGGGATAGCTTTTTTTTGAATAGGAGTGGGTGATTCATACCCTGCTTCTTCAATGGCATTTAAAAGCTGCCTGTTCAATTTAAAATCTTCAAAAGTATTTACTTGCTTCGACATATGAGATGAATGGGTTTTGATCAAAAAAAGACACTATCTTTACAAAAAAAACTAAAAGATGCGCAGTTATTTGATTTCCAATGCAAATATAGTCAATGAAGGCAGGATATTTAACGGTGATGTCCTTATTAAGGGTGGCCGTATCGAAAAAATATCCTCATCCATAAGTGCCGATCAGGCGGATGAAGTAATCGATGCTGAAGGAAAATATCTGTTCCCGGGAGTTATTGATGACCAGGTTCATTTTCGTGAACCAGGCCTGACTCATAAAGCAAATATTGCAACTGAATCCCGCGCTGCAGTCGCCGGAGGGGTTACTTCTTTTATGGAAATGCCCAACACCGTTCCACAGGCACTTACTCAGGAACTTTTAGCAGATAAATATGCAATTGCTGCCAAAAACTCGCCAGCAAATTATTCTTTCTTTATGGGAGCGAGTAACGACAACCTTGACGAGGTGTTAAAAACTGATCCCACTAAAGTATGCGGAGTAAAAATCTTTATGGGTTCAAGTACTGGAAATATGCTTGTTGATAACCAGCAGACACTGGAATCAATTTTTGGTTCCACAAATATGCTTATTGCGACCCATTGTGAAGATGAAGAAACAGTTAGAGCAAACACAGCGAAATACGTTGAAAAATATGGTGATGATATTCCAATAAAATACCATCCGACTATTCGTTCAGAAGAGGCTTGTTATAAATCATCTTCATTTGCAGTTGGTCTTGCCAGAAAGCATGGAGCCAGGCTACACGTACTCCATATAAGCACCGCTAAGGAACTTGAGTTGTTTTCAAACAAACTGCCTCTGGAGGAGAAAAAAATCACTGCAGAGGCTTGTATACACCATCTGTGGTTTTCTGATGAGGACTATGAGGAAAAAGGGACACTTATCAAGTGGAACCCTGCAGTAAAAAAGGCTTCGGACAGAGAAGCTATCTGGGAAGCTGTTAACAATAACACCATCGATGTAATCGCTACAGATCACGCCCCACATACTCTTGAAGAAAAGGACAATCCATATATGAAGGCTCCGAGTGGCGGACCATTAATTCAACATTCTCTTGTAGCTATGGTCGACAAGCATAAAGAGGGGAAAATAACACTGGAGCATATTGCCGAGAAAATGGCTCACAGTCCTGCGCGATTATTTAGAATCAAAGAAAGGGGTTATATCAGGGAGGGTTATTACGCCGATCTGACCTTAGTTGATCTGGAAGGAAGCACTCCAGTTACAAAAGAATCTCTCCTTTATAAATGTAAATGGTCACCTTTTGAAGGACATACCTTTAACAGCAAAGTAACTCATACTTTTGTTTCTGGAAACAAAGTATATGATAATGAGACGGTTATTGATGATAAGATGGGGATGAGGATGGAATTTACAGTTGATTGATAAAATTTAATCAATTAATCTTTGCAGTTTATTCTACCTTTTCTAAATTTGCTGCCCAATTAGACGGTGATTGTAGCTCAGTTGGTTAGAGCGCCAGTTTGTGGCACTGGAGGCCGCCGGTTCGAATCCGGTCTTTCACCCGAAAAAGCTCTCAGATTCTGAGGGCTTTTTTTGTTTTACCATCTCCCTTATTTAAATTCAGGTTTTGATTTTTTCCATCTACCAGAATTTTCTATGCTAACAAGAAAGATCTCAAAATATTCAGCGATCATTTTCACTATTTTACTTGCCGTTTTATGTGCTGAAATACTTAAAAAAGCTATTCATGGCTTTAAAGACTTTAACAGCCCCTATCTTTCAACGCTTATAATCATGGCTGCCATGGTACTGATTTATTATCCGGCATATCATTTTATTAAGCACTTAGCTGAAAAATTTTCAAAATCATATATCCGCAACACTAAAAAAGTTTTTAAAAGTAAATTCTTCGGAATATTCTTGGCAATAACCGTCGGTTTTTCAGCAATATATTGTATCTTTTTATACTTATGGTTTGATATAAATGTGCTGAAAATGATTGGTGTGGTATGATTAGCCTGAACACTTTTATGCAACTTCCAAGAGATGAAAAGATCAAATGCCTGTATCTTGAAGGGGAGTTTATTGTCTCAATTCGATACTATAAACATAAGGTGAATTTATATCTCCTGAGTAATTCTTTTGTAGAGGTATTTTACAATCCCAAAACTGACCGGATAGATCAAATCATCCCCCTTGATTTTAAAGTAAAGCGAATGAAATTTTATACCGATCAAATCTCTTTACCTCGTGTCAGTTGATCGTGCAACTTAATTATGGGTTGCAATACACTTTGCTTATTGTCGTTAAAAACCACCAGGTCTGCCAGTTTCTTTTTCTTCCCTTCACCCCATTGCCTGTCCATTATATCAAGAACCTGCTCTTTAGATCTTTCAGGATCGCGAATTAATACGCGATTCAATCTGTCATTTTTAGGTACGCTGACATGAATTACAAAATCAAGTGACTTATAACTTCCTGCTTCAAACAATAATGCAGCTTCTTTTATAAGATAATCATGGTTATTATTTTGATCCACCCATTTTTGAAAGTCTTTGCCAACAGCAGGATGTACAAGTGAATTAATCACTTTAGTTTTTTCCTCATCGGAAAAGACCTGACCGGCAAGATAAGCCCTGTTTGGAGTGCCATCATCATTATAAGACTCTTCACCAAAAGCTTCAATTATCTTTTTTTTGAGTTCAGAGTCTGTATGTAGCAAAGCCTTTGCCCTTGAATCAGCATCATACACCGGCACACTAAGTGCTGAAAAAATCTTACAAACCGTGCTTTTTCCTGCACCAATTCCGCCGGTTACTCCAATAAGCTTAGGGCTTTTCATTTTTAACAATTTCTATTTCACTGGAATCATAAGAAAGGATCTTCATCATTTGAGGATATTCGACTATTCGAGGAATAATAGTTGAATCGGATGTCAGGCTGTCATAATTTAATTCAACCACAATATCACTGCTATCCATACCTGTTCGATCTTTCAAAAAATAATAGGTTACTGCGATCTTTTCTTTCGATGGTGAGAATTCTTCCGGGAAATTCTCAAGCTGGAAAGGTACCATTTTTTGGATTTGGTTAGCCTTTTTTACTCTCACAGCAACATTGATCTCCTCGGGAGATGCCAGAACCAGATCAGATGTATAAGGTGGTTCTATTGCTTCCTCATAGTCTTCATCAAGTGGTTCTTCATAACTCAATGATAGCTGTATAGTATCTGGAATACTATCAACCATACTTTCAGGACCTGAATATTTAAGGTATCGCGTATTTAATAAAATACTATCCCCAAAATAAAACAAAGGCTTAAACTGAATTTCAGTTGAATCAAGATCAAGATACACACTCTTTTCCTTGAAATTCTGAATATCAAAGGCCAGTGTATCGGTGATAATTCGTAAAATTCTTAGATTAGAAAATTCATCTGCAATGATATCCCGGACCGAACTTGTCAGGATAAATTTCTGTTCTGTCGGATTCTGAATAGGAATTTGGATAGGTTCTTTATTTATCCCAAGGGTAGTCCTTAAAAGATCCCATCCTCCTCCGTTTACTTGAAGGGAGATATTGTCTGGCAATTCGCCTACTACGACTGTACTATCATTTTTAAACTTTAATTCAACAGGGTAATTTACTGTTGCTTCATAGTCTGCTTTATTTAAGGCATTAAAAAACCAAAAAGTAGTGGCGCCCAAAATACAGAGCGCCATTACTTTAGTGTTACTTCTTGATATAGTTTTTAAAAAACTTTTAATACTTCGAAAGAAGTCATTCATTCGGTTTATTTATCTTTTTTTGTGCCTTCATTAAGCCTTTTTGAGTTCTCAAGTGAGATAGCAGATCGCTCGAAAGTCAATTTAAATCCTCGTTCCACCTCTACAACTACAATATCATCGCTTGGCAGATCAAAGATCTTTCCGTGAAGTCCTCCGATAGTAACTACTTTATCTCCTTTTTTTAATTCACTGATAAATTTTTTAGTCTCCTTTTGCTTTTTCTGCTGTGGACGGATCATAAAGAAGTAAAATATAACTATGATCGCAACAAAAAATATTATCTGCGAATAGCCACTTCCATCAGCAGCCTGTAATAAAATTAAATCAAGCATTAATTAATCAGTTAATTTATAAGTTTATTTTAAGATAGAACTCTTACCATCACCCTTAGCAACATTTCCTTTAATATAAAGAACCGTTCTCGCAGGGTTAGTGTTTGCGGTAATTGTAACCGACTTGTTTTGTGTGCCCACTTTGTTTTTACTATCAAATCTCACGTGAATTTCTCCTTCTCCGCCAACTGGCACAGGCTCTTTTGTCCACTTTGGAGTTGTACAACCGCAAGAAGCCTGAACATTACCAATTACAAGCTCAGAATCACCTGTATTCTTAAATTTGAAAACGTGCTCTACAACATCTCCCTCTGTAATATCTCCAAAATCATAGATTTTGTCATTAAAATCAAATTCCGGCAACGGAGCATTTGGATCTAATTCCGGGGTTTTTGCCTTAGCAGTAGGCACAGGATTTGAAACTGGTGTACTAATCGCACCATTTTGCTCTAGCTGAGCGACCCTGTTTTCCAGGTCCTCAACTCTTTTCTCTAATTTTTCATTTGTACAGCTCGCTAATACGAAAGCTACCAAAGCAAATAAGCTAATCTTTTTCATTTTTCTCTTATTTTATTTTTTCTTCAATTGTCCTAATAATTCATCAACATCGTCAAGCAGTTGTTCTGCTTTATTCTTAGCATCTGAAACTACTTTTTCCCCATCCGTTTTTGCCTGGTTGGCATGTTCCACTTTTCCTTCTACAAGGTCATCTATCAGCTCTTCTAATATCTGTTTGTATCTGTCAAGCTGGTAAGTCACCCTGTCTCTGGTGTTACTGCCTTTATCCGGGGCGAATAAAATTCCTATAAGAGCACCGGAAGCCATACCGGTTAAAAAAGCTAATAAATTGTTTGATTTCATGGTATTACTATTTATTGTCTAAAAGTCCCCTTCCGCTCTTTTTAATCTTTCCGGCAGTTTTAAGATCATTGGCTATAACATCCAATACTCCATTAACAAACTGTCGGCTTTTAGGGGTACTGTACTTTTTTGAAATTTCTATAAATTCATTTATTGTAACCTTTACCGGAATGTTTGGAAAATTAATCATTTCCGAAACTGCCAGCATCAAAATTATTTTATCTGTTGTTGCCAGCCTTTCTACATCCCAGTTCTTTGTCTTTTCCGAGATGATCTCTTCATATTCTTCCTCATTGTCGAGCAAATAATCATAGGTGTCCTCGAAAAAAATTTTATCGTCTTCCCAATTATAAGATAATTCTCTCAATTCCACAGAATCTTCGTCAGATTCTTTAATGGTTTTTAAGGCCAGACTTTTAACAATATTTTTATCCTCTGCCCAATGAATATCTTCTTGTTCGAAGAAATCCATCACTGCCTGATTTTTAAATATAATATTTTTTACCAGGTATTGTGCAAAGATTTTGTCAGTTTCAAAATCACTTTCACCTGTAGAATACTTTTTATATTCCTCAGAATCCTTAATCAAGTTTTTGAACCACGATTCTACCTCAGGTCTCATTTCTGAAGTGTTAATCTTTTTTCTTAATAAAGCATTCTCAAAACTGTCAGAATTTCTTAGTAGGCCAATGACATCATTTTGTATAAAGTTGTCATCTTTTCCATTTTTTAAATACCTGTTAAACGAAGGGTCAGAAAGATCTGTTAATAATTTAAGCGCAAGCAAATAATGGTTATAAATCTCTTCCGCTTCAATTACCATCCGGCGCTTCAAGTGCGCTCGATCCTTCTTATTTTGAGCATCATATTCAATTAATGCTTTTTCGACTTCGGTATTTATTTTTTCTTCAAAGGATGAATCATAGACGAATTCTTCGCCATTTTCAAAGAGGTGATCAAATCTGGATAATGCCTTTTTCCTCTTTTCCTTGAGTTCTTCCTTATCCTGAACCTCATTCGCGTTGAGGTCCGGAAGAAAAGCATCGTGTACCAGATTTCTTGCCAACTCTTTATTTGCATTCTTACTTTGAAGAAATGCGAATATGCTTTGCATTGCTTTTATCCGAAGAATTCGTCTATTGATCATATCAGTAATTAAAGAACGTATTATTAAATTTCTTACTCGATTCTATATTAGTACGAAAGTTTTACCTTTCCAATTCTCTCAATCCTATCTACAGCCATTTTCATCGCTGCTTCTTGTGGAGTGATATTTTCTTTTTCAGCTCTGTCCAGGGCTTCAAGTAATGTATCATAGATCTTATCTGATTGCTCGTATGCCATTTTCGAATGGCCTTTCTTAGCATATTCCATGTATACATTGATCACTCCTCCTGCATTTATCAGGAAGTCTGGAGCATATACGATACCCCGGTTAATTAGTTCAGCTCCATGCTTTTTCTCATCTTTAAGCTGATTATTAGCAGCTCCGGCAACGATCTGGCATTTTAACTGAGGAATAGTATCATCATTCAAAGTGGCACCAAGTGCACAAGGTGCATAAATATCCATATCAAATGAATAAACATCTTTTGGATCTACAATCTCAGCACCATACTCCTTATTTACATGATCCAGTTTATCCTGGTTGATATCTGAGATAAAGACCTTGGCATTTTCTTTTGTCAGATGATTTACCAGGTATTCACCTACATTACCTACACCTTGAACAAGCACTTTTTTACCATCCAGGTTATCTTTCCCGTAAACCCTTTTCGCTGCAGCTTTCATTCCTACATAAGTTCCGTAAGCTGTTACAGGTGATGGATCTCCCATACCGCCCATGTATTCAGGCAATCCGGTCACATGCTTTGTTTCCACTCCGATGTGAACCATATCAGAAGTATTCATGCTTACATCTTCAGCAGTGACATACTTCCCGTTAAGACTTTCTACAAAACGACCAAACCTTCTCAAAAACGCTTCATTCTTAAGCTTCTTTGGATCACCAATGATCACTGCTTTTCCTCCACCAATATTCAATCCCGCAAGTGCATTTTTAAAAGTCATTCCCCTTGAGAGTCTCAAAACATCAGTAAGAGCTTCACTATCACTGGCATAATTCCACATTCTGGTTCCTCCAAGGGCAGGACCCAAAACTGTATTATGAACACCGATAATTGCTTTTAAACCTGTTGGCTCGTCATAACAAAAGACAACCTGCTCGTGCTCCATTTCGGTCATCTGGCTAAATATCGCCGCTCCATCCGAACCAGCAACTGCCTGAGCCTGATCTAAATCTTTTAATTCTTGCATTACTTTGGGTATTAATAAGTTGTTGTTTACTGTTTTTAATTACAAAATATTGCAAAAATACTCGATTTATATGAAATGACCTGCTATTAACTGATTGGTTTGTATTTTTTCCTGACATGTGGCCTGAAAAACTTCCCTTATCTTAACTTTGAATTTGGAACATAATGTAAATTCAAGCGTTTTACTTATTGTGAAAGAACTTAAACACCTCAATAAATATCTTTATAAGTACAAACATCTGATCCTGCTCGGATTGCTGTTCGTTATTATTAGTAACATTTTTGTTATTGCTCCTGCTCCAATCGTCAGGCATGCAATAGATTACGTTACTGGTACACTCAAACCTTACCATCTAATGGAAGGGACGGCTCTCCAGGATAATTTACTCGATCAGATATTTGGTCATATAGCCTGGTTTGTAATTCTTATAATACTAATGGCTGTTGGCCGGGGAATCTTTCTATTCCTTGTCAGGCAAACTATTATTGTGATGTCTCGCTATATTGAGTTTGATCTGAAAAATGAGATTTACAATCACTACCAGGAATTACCGCTGGGTTTTTACAGAAAAAACAATACCGGTGACCTGATGGCCAGAATTTCTGAAGATGTCAGTCGTGTAAGAATGTATCTTGGGCCAGCCATAATGTATGGGCTAAACCTGGTGACATTATTTCTGATGGTTATTCCTTATATGATCTCAATTAACCCAAAACTTACATTATATGCTTTAATACCTCTTCCCATTTTATCGATCAGTATTTATTACGTCAACAATATTATCAATAAAAGATCTGAGGAGATTCAACGGTCATTATCCGGCTTGAGTACTTTCGTTCAGGAAGCTTTTTCAGGAATAAGAGTAATCAAATCTTTTGTCCGGGAAGAAGATTCTGCCAAAAACTTCACTAAGGAAAGCAACAATTATAAACACAAAAATCTTAGACTGGTCTTTGTAAATGCGCTATTTCTTCCCCTGATAATGGGACTGATCGGACTTAGTGTGATCCTGACAGTATATATCGGTGGTAACGAGGTGATCCTGGGAAATATCACAGTTGGTAATATTGCAGAGTTCATTATTTATGTAAACATGCTAACCTGGCCAGTAACTTCACTTGGCTGGATTACTAGTATTATTCAACGTGCTGAAGCTTCCCAGGGAAGAATAAATGAATTCCTGAATACTAAAAATGAAATCATCTCTGAGAAAAATATTGACAAGGAATTAAAAGGAAAGATAACATTTGAAAATGTGACTTTTAAATATCCTGACTCAGGTATTACTGCTTTAAAAGATGTTTCCTTTGAGATTGACAAAGGTAAATCATTAGCTGTAATCGGGACTACCGGTTCGGGTAAATCTACCCTAGCAAACTTAATTAGCCGAATGTATGACGCCAATGAAGGACAAGTTCGGATAGATGATATTCCTATCAGAGATATAAAAGTTGAGAGATTAAGAAGTTCTTTGGGATATGTTCCTCAGGATGTTTTTCTTTTCAGTGACTCTATTAAAAACAATATCGCTTTTGGAACTCAAAATCTCACGGACGAACAAATTCATCAGGCGGCAAAAGACGCAGACGTTTATTATAACATCATCGACTTCCCAAATCAATTTGAAACAGTTTTAGGTGAAAGAGGAATCACATTGAGTGGCGGACAAAAACAACGAGTTTCTCTTGCACGAGCAATTGTAAGAAACCCTAAAATTTTGATTTTAGATGATTCTCTTTCTGCAGTTGATACTAAGACTGAAAATGCTATTCTCAATAGTTTACAGGAAATTATGAAGGGAAAAACTTCAGTAATCATTTCTCACAGGGTATCTTCTGCCAAACTTGCTGACCATATTATTGTACTGGATGAAGGGGAGATTGTTGAAAAAGGCACTCATGAAGAACTAATGAATAATAGGGGTCCCTATTTCGAATTATATGAAAAACAGTTAACTTCAGAAGACTCTGGCCAAACTCAGGAAATATGAAGAAACCAGCACTACTTATATTATTATTTTTAATCACTGTCTTTTGTTTTGCTCAGACACCAACCACTGTTACGATCAGGGTTCTTGCTAAGGATGCCAAATTCATTGGCACAGGCATGGGTGGAATGAATGTAGTAATTAAAAACAGCTCTAACGGTGAAGTTATGGCTAGTGGAACAATTGAAGGAGGAACAGGTAATACATCAAAAATTATTGCAGATTCAATAGGTCGATATCAGCAAAAAGCCACACCTGAAAGCGCCGACTTCACTACGCAGTTAACCCTGACTCATCCTCAAAAAATAACAGTTTCTGTCAATGGCCCTCTTTCTTTAGAACCTGAAAACAGGATTACTGCAACAGAGGAATATTGGATTATCCCTGATCAGGATTTATCTGAAGAAGGGTTGATTTTAGAAATTGATGGTTTTGCAATTACAGCTAAAGATCCTGTGAAAAATGAAGATGGTTCCTACACTTTAAAAATGCATTCTGTAATGCTTTGTGGCTGCCCAATTACACCAGGAGGATTCTGGAATGCAAACAAAATGAAGGGAACTGCCTTGATTTATAAGAATGGGGAACTTCTTAAAAAGGTAGATATGGAGCCTGGTAAGGAAAAAAATACTTTTATCGGCAATTGGAAACCTGACCAAAAAGGCTTTTATAATATTTACTACAGCCTTTTTGATCCAAGAAATAATAATACCGGAGTTGATGAAGTTTCTTTAACCGTCGATTAAAGATCATTTGCAATCAGCTGCATTAGTTCCTCAAGATGCTTCTTGTCAGTTTCATCAAAGTCATTGAGTTCTTTGCTATCAATATCCAAAACACCTTTTACCTTTCCGTCAGTTATAACAGGTACGACAATTTCAGATTTAGAAGCACTGCTGCAGGCAATATGTCCAGGAAAAGCATCCACATCAGGCACCAACATAGTCTCCGCCTGATCCCATGCCGTTCCACAAACCCCTTTACCTTTTTTTATTCTTGTACAGGCAATTGGTCCCTGAAACGGACCCAATACTAACTCATCATCTTTTACCATGTAAAATCCCACCCAGAAAAAATCAAACGCTTCTTTTAAAGCTGCTGCTACGTTGGCCTGGTTGGCTACTCTATCAGTTTCGCCACTGATCAAGGCCTGAATCTGGGGTTTTATAGATTGATAAATATCCTCTTTTGTTGCCTGATCCGGAATTAAAAGTGTTTCTGCCATAATTGATCAATTGTTTATCCAAAATTGAACGATATCATTTTCAATTTGTTTCTCTTTTTGAAGTTTTCCCTGCCCGGCAATAATGGGAGCCGGAATCCCATTCTCAAATGTTACAGGAGATATATATACATGGGCCTCATCCCATTCTCCGGTATTGATCCATCTTCCCAAAGTAATACTTCCTCCCTCAACAAGAACAGATCTAATTCCTGCTTCAAATAATCTTTCCAATACAAAGGAAGGGTCAAAATCTTCTAATTTAATCTTGTGAATATTACCGTCAACAAGGTTTTCGGAGGAATTAAATATTATGGTGTTGGCCTTTTTATTAAAGATTTTAAGGCGCTTGTCTTTCAATTCATTCCTGGGATCCAGAACTACCCTGACCGGATTATTTCCTGGCCAGTCTCGGGTTGTCAACTCCGGGTTATCATAATAAACAGTATTATAACCAACCAGGATAGCATCAATCTCGGATCTTAGTTTATGAACTTGCTGCCTGGAAAGTGTATTACTAATCCATTTGGAATCAAAATTTTCTCTTGCTACAAATCCATCGCTCGTTTGAGCCCATTTGAGAACTATAAAAGGCCGATCGAGTTCCATATTAGTCAAAAAGACACGATTTTGATACTGACATTCTTCTTCGAGAACTCCTACTTCAACTTCAATACCTGCCTCTTTTAAAATTTTTATTCCCCCTCCATTAACCTTAGGGTTCGGGTCACGATGACCGATAATTACTTTCTTTACTTTTTCTTCAACCAATCTGTTTGCACAAGGAGGGGTGTTACCAAAATGGGCGCAAGGCTCTAGCGTGACATACGCGGTACATCCTGGAATCTGTGATTTATCGGTAACGGATTCAATAGCATTAACTTCGGCGTGATTTTCACCATACTTTCTATGCCAGCCCTCTCCGATAATCTCCCCATTCTTTACCAGCACACAACCCACTAATGGATTAGGACTTACATATCCCCTTCCATACTCTGCTAACTGAATAGCCCTTTGCATATATTTTTTATCCTCTGGCAAACTCATACTGTAAAAGTATAACTAATTGACGTATTTTTGAACAATGGCAATAACAAGTTCAAAGGAATTATACGATCAGATAAATAAAAAGCTATCCGAATTTATAGATATTCAGGAAGCTCAATCATATGCCTTTTTCATCCTGGAATATCTTTTTGGCCTTGAGCGAATTGATGTGATGATGGGTAAAGAGGTTGACCTTAGTGCTGAGAAACAAACTCGTCTTAAAAAAATTTATCACCGGGTACAACAGCAAGAACCTGTTCAGTATATATTTGAACGTGCCTGGTTTTATGGCCGCACCTTCAAGGTTGATCCGAGAGTTTTGATTCCCCGAGGCGAAACAGAAGAATTAGTCGATCTTATAATCAAGGAGCACCGTAAAAAAAAGAACTTATTGATTGCTGATTTTGGAACCGGAACAGGCTGTATACCAATTACTTTGGCTTTGGAGTTAGAAGAGGCAGAAGTCTATGGTATAGATTACAGTGAAGATATTATTCGACTGGCATTGATGAACGGCATGATCAATAAAGCTGATGTTGGCTTTATGGTGGCAGACATATTACAAGACAAAATCGAACTTCCGCAATTAGACATAATTGTTTCTAATCCACCCTATATCCGTGAATCGGAAAAGGAGGAGATGAAACCAAATGTATTGGAATATGAGCCTGAGGAAGCTTTGTTTGTTTCAGATGATGATCCTTTGGTCTTTTATAAAAATATAGCTGATCACGCGTTGGACATGCTTAAACCAAATGGATTTTTATATTTTGAGATTAATGAGGCGCTGGGCAATGAAGTTGAATCAATGCTATTTAATAAGGGGTTCAACCTGGTTAAGGTTGTACAGGATATTCACGGAAAAGACAGGATTGTATCTGCCAGAAAACCTTAAATTATTTTGGGCTTTTTATTTACCAGATAAACGCCAGCAAGAATTCCAACCATCCCGATGTAATGCATTAAATACAAATTTTCTCCATCCCATATTCCCCAAATTATAGCTACAATGGGTATAAAATAGGTGACCGTTGAAGTAAACACAGGGGAAGTTAGTTGAACCAGTGTATTAAAGATCATTAAGGCGATGGCTGTACCAACAATTCCCAAAACTGAAACGGCTAACAATGACCACTGAGCTTGTTCATTGCCAATGATATAATCAACAACACCCTCCTCGGAGAAAAAATAAATTAATGCTATGGGAAGAACAAAAACTAATGAAACCGATGTGATGGCTACCGGATGTAAATGATACAATCTTACTTTAATAAAATTAAGGTTGATACCATAACAAAATGTAGCTGCCATAACAAAAAATGCATAGGAATTTAAAGAGATCGAGCCAGACTCCCCGGCAATAATTAAAAAAGCACTTCCTATAAAGCCAATAAAAAGACCGAGCAATTGTGACCGCATTGCTTTTTTCTTCCAGAATAACACCCCGATTAAAAGAGTGAACATCGGTGTTAATGCATTTAACACTCCGGTTACTCCACTGGAAAGCCTTGTTTGAGCAATAGCAAAAAAGAAAGCAGGCAATAAAGTTCCTGAGAAACCCGGAATGAACAATGGTAAATAATCCTTTGGCTTAATTTTCCTCAGATGATAAATTGCTACAGGAATCAATACCACCCCTGCAGAAATTACCCGTAATGCACCTACCTGAGGAGCATTAAAACCCAATAACGCTTTCTTGATCAGAATAAACGAACTACCCCAGATCAATGTTAATACTAAAAGCAAAACCCAGGGCAGAGGCCCGGTTGGTAACTGATCTTCCTTCATAAAAATTAAACTACCGGAACTGCTCCTGCAAATTCCTCAGCTATTCTGTCAAGAGTATTAAAAACTTCCTGTGGATCGTTTGATTCAACAAGTAATTGTCGGAAAGGTTTAAAATTAGGGATTCCTCTAAAATAGTTAGTGTAGTGCCTTCTCATTTCAAAAAGACCCTTTTTATCACCTTTCCATTCAAGAGAAAATTCAAGGTGCTTTTTAGTGATATTGACCCGTTCCTCAAGTGAAGGAGGATCAAGGAGTTCACCTGTTTTCAGATAGTGCTTTATTTCATTGAATATCCATGGATAACCGATAGCGGCACGGCCAATCATAATACCATCCACACCGTATTTATTTTTATATTCCAGTGCTTTTTGAGGGGAATCAATATCGCCATTTCCAAATATTGGTATATGGATGTCCGGATGGTTTTTAACTTCTGCGATATGCGACCAGTCAGCCACCCCTTTGTACATTTGCTTTCTTGTACGTCCATGAATGGAAAGGGCCTGAATTCCTACATCCTGTAGGCGTTTTGCCACCTCAACGATCTTAATCGAATTTTCATCCCATCCCAGGCGAGTTTTGACGGTTACTGGTTTATTTACCCTCTTAACGATTTCTTCAGTCATTGACTGCATTTTGGGAAGATCCAGTAATATCCCAGCTCCAGCACCTTTACAAGCTACTTTTTTTACAGGACAGCCATAATTTATATCAATGATATCAGGATCAGCTTCCTCAGCAATAGCTGCAGCTTCTCTCATCGATTCTATCTTATCTCCGAATATTTGAATTCCGATTGGCCTTTCGTAATCATATATATCCAGTTTTTCGACACTTTTTGCAGCATCCCGAATTAATCCTTCAGAAGATATAAATTCTGTATACATGATATCCGCGCCATTTTCTTTGCAAACTGCACGAAATGGAGGGTCACTTACGTCTTCCATCGGGGCTAATAATAACGGAAACCCCTCTAATTCCAATGATCCGATCTTTATCAAGGTATTTTAAATTTTTGCCGTAAATTTACGCGATTATGAATTATCTGGAAAACGAAAATACTGACAATAAGGTTATTTCTCCACTGAAGTACTTTTTTGATTTTTTTACATTGCTTTGTTTTGTCATAGGAGGAATGCTGCTAATAGGTCCTATTATAGGAATTATCCTGGTTGGATTTTATTCAATTATAGCCAATATAGATACACAATCTATAATGGAAGGTATAATAGCAGGTGATCTCAGCGACACACCTAAAACCATTCTAATGCTTATTCAGGCTGGAGCAGCCTTAGGAGCTTTTGTGATCGCTCCATGGTTTTTTATCCGGTTTTTTGAAAAGAAAAAACTTAGATCTTACTGGAAACATGATATAAACCTGCCCCTGGCGCTATTGCTATCAGGAGTAATTGTGATTGTGTTTATGATCGTTGATTCCATAATAATCGAATGGAATCAAAATGTAGATTTCCCTGCATTCCTTGAAGGATTTGAAAACTGGGCAAGACAAAAAGAAAATGAGTTGGCAGATATGACAACACTTTTGACAACTTTCGATTCCTTTAATGAATTTTTGCTCGCTTTCATAGTTATAGCTGTGCTGGCCGCAATTGGTGAAGAAATTGTCTTCAGAGGATTAATGCAAAATCAATTAAGCAGAATTTTTGGAAATCCACATGTGGGGATTTTTCTTGCTGCTTTTATATTTTCAGCAATTCACTTACAATTTTACGGCTTTTTCCCTCGTTTTTTGCTTGGCCTTTTATTCGGATATCTATACTATTGGAGTGGAACATTATGGGTTCCGGTGGTTGCTCATCTGGTAAATAATGGCTTTACTTTAATAATGGTATACTTATATCAACAGGAAATTACAGATTCAAATATTGCTGAATCCAAATCAGCTCCATGGGTAGCTATTATAGTGTCTTTTGTAATTCTTGCAGCTCTGCTTAAATATTTCAGGGAAAGATTTTACTTATCAAAAACTGAATAATAGATTGCAGACTCATATTTCACTATGTATTTTGGTGGATATATACCGAAATCTGTCAACAGTACCATCGATAATAATTATTAAACTTTAAACATGACCCAAATTCTAAATAAATATAGCAACCTGACTCAGCGAGTGATTGTTGCTTTAATCGGTGGGATTGGATTGATAGCGGCAATAATCTATTCACCCTACACTTTTTTTCTTATATTTTTCTTTATATGCATGTTTTCCATGCTGGAATTTTATAAGCTCGTAGGGCTTGATGGATATCTTCCATTAAAATCGTTTGGAACTTTTATCGGGTTATTTTTATTTACTTCCAGCTTTCTTGTAGGTATGAATATCGTATCCTCAACCATCTTTTTTATGGTTGTGCCATTAGGAAGTATGATATTTTTTATAAAGCTTTATAAAAAAGGAGAAAAAAAACCGTTCACTAATATAGCATTTACGTTTCTTGGAGTTCTTTATGTAGGACTACCTTTTGCATTATTAAACTTGGGTGTGATCAGAGACGGCAATTATAGCTGGCAGATCATATTAGGAATTTTAATTATGCATTGGGCAAATGACTCCGGAGCGTATTTTGCAGGAACAAAATTTGGAAAGACAAAATTATTCGAAAGGGTATCTCCAAAAAAATCCTGGGAGGGAAGTATCGGTGGAACATTGACCACTTTAATTGTGGCTTTTGTTTTAGGTGAATACTTCACCGACCTTCGCCATTGGGAATGGCTTGTAATGTCCGCAATAGTAGTTATTGCAGGTACTTACGGAGATTTGATCGAGTCCTTATTAAAAAGGAGCATGGAGATTAAAGATTCCGGAACAATACTTCCCGGACATGGAGGCTTCCTTGACAGGTTTGACGGATTGTTACTTTCAGCCCCTTTTATCGCTGCTTTTTTAAGAATAATTTAAAAGCAGTTAGGAAATATAAAAAAAAGAGTAATTTTGTCGCATAGTCATTTAAAACGATTGCAAAACAATAATTTTTTTTCCTATGGGATACATCGAACCGGCTCCAATTAAGGACAAGGAAAATCCTTTTGAGTCGATGATGTCGCGATTTAATATAGCGGCAGATGCACTGGGACTAGACGAAGAAGTTTACAACGTATTAAAGTCACCGGCAAAACAGGTTACGGTTTCCTTACCAATCACCATGGATGATGGATCCATCAAGGTATTTGAAGGACACAGGGTTGTTCATTCGAATATACTTGGTCCGTCCAAAGGTGGTATAAGGTATGATATGGATGTCACCATCGATGAGGTCAAGGCTTTGGCTGCATGGATGACATGGAAGTGTGCCGTAGTGGATATTCCTTACGGCGGAGCTAAAGGTGGTATCAAATGTGACCCGAGATCAATGTCTGCAGGAGAGATCGAACGATTGACCCGCGCATTCACTGCCCAGATGGCTGAGATATTTGGTCCGGACAGGGACATTCCTGCTCCGGATATGGGGACAGGCCCAAGAGAAATGGCCTGGTTAATGGATGAGTACTCTAAAATCCAGGGTATGACAGTAAATGCGGTCGTAACCGGAAAACCTCTTGTTTTAGGTGGTTCTTTGGGAAGAACTGAAGCTACAGGACGTGGAGTAATGGTGTCTGCACTTTCAGCAATGGGTAAAATAGGATTAATTCCTTCCCAAGCTACTTGTGCTATCCAGGGCTTTGGAAATGTTGGTTCATGGGCTGCTAAACTATTAACTGAAAGAGGAGTTAAGGTAATTGCCGTGAGTGACCTTTCAGGAGCTTACGTCAACAAGAACGGCTTAGACATCGATGAATGCATCGAATACCGTAATATGAACAACGGAACGCTCGAAGGTTATAAAAATGCAGATCACATTCCGGGAGATGACATTTTATATCTTGACGTGGATGTTCTGGTACCTGCAGCAAAGGAAGATGTTATTACAGTTCAGAATGTTGAAAAAGTAAAAGCAAAATTAATAGTTGAAGGCGCAAATGGCCCTACTTCTGCTAAAGCTGATGCAATTATCAACGAAAAAGGCATCATGGTGGCTCCTGACATTCTTGCTAATGCAGGTGGAGTGACAGTCTCTTATTTTGAGTGGGTACAAAACCGATTGGGATATAAGTGGACTGCTGAAAGAGTCAACCGCAGGTCAGACAGAATTATGAAAGATGCTTTTGACAGAGTGTACAAGACTTCTAAAGAATATAATGTTCCGTTAAGGATTGCTGCTTATATTCTGGCTATCGATAAAGTTGCCAAGACTTATAAGTATCGCGGAGGTTTTTAATCGATAAAATTTATAATAAAAAAGTGCGGTTTTGTCCGCACTTTTTTTTTGCTTAGAACTATTCGATTATTTTTGTACAAAGTTTAACCAACATCAGATGACCATTCATAAAGAAGGAAGAGTTTTATTGATAGCAATGCTATTAATTTTAATAGGCATCAACTTACTTGTCTATTATTTCGCAGGTGAATCAGAATATGCCTTACCACTATCCATTTCTGCATCAGTGATAATTTTTTTATTGGTACTGCAGTTTTTCAGGAATCCAAAATTTAATGTTAACACTAATCCTAAACATATAATTGCACCTGCAGATGGCAAAGTAGTTGTAATTGAGGAAACAATCGAAGAAGAATATTTAAAAGATAAAAGAAAGCAAATATCAATTTTCATGTCTCCTGTTAACGTGCATGTTAACAGAAATCCTGTTTCGGGAATAATCAGTTATTTTAAATATCATCCCGGAAAATATCTTGTAGCATGGCATCCTAAGTCAAGTCTTGAAAACGAAAGAACAACAATTGCAGTTAAAATGGATACTGGACTTGAAGTTGTTTTCAGGCAAGTGGCCGGGGCTATGGCACGAAGAATAAAATGGTATGTTAAAGAAGGTGATAAAGTTGACCAGGGTGAAGAATTCGGATTTATCAAATTTGGATCCAGAGTAGATATTTACCTGCCTTTAGACGCTGAAATAAAAGTTAATATAGGAGAAAAAACAAAAGGAGGACGAACTATAATCGCTGAAGTATAATTACATCAGCGTTCCGTCTTTTTCCGTCTGTAACGACTCCATAATATTAATCCGAAGGATACCATAAACAGCCAGTAACTACCAATAAAACCTGTAGTAAACGCTTCAAAAAGCCCAATCAGGAACATTCCAATAGCTAAAAACATTAGTATGGATGCCAATGTATCACTGGATTTGTTGTCTCTATTTTCGCGGTTTTCTTTTTCCTTATTCATTATAATCAAATTCGCCGGTAGGTCGTAATATTCTATATTTAGTAAAGTTCTGATTACTGGATAATCCTTCTCCGTATAGTAATTCCGATGCGGTTTTAATGGTTACAAACTTATCTGTGTAGATCGAATCACTTCCCGGAAGCCAGTTTAATTCTTCAGTCTTTAACTGTTCTTCTTTTTCAATATTAGTAACAACAACGTCCCCACTAACGGTATAAAGCTTACTTTCATTACTAAATTTCCCCTTATTTGCGGAAAGGGTTGAAGTTACCTCCCCTTTAGATTCATCATCGTAAAATTCTATAAATAATGGGCCCGGGAAATCGCGATCACCATTAAAATAATCCACTTGTTTGCTTGCTCTGATGGTGAAAACAATCCTCCCGGAATCAGAATAAACAGTATACATGCTATCTATTTCAGCCTGAGGACCACTGTATTGCTGCTTAAGCTTATTACTTTTTTCTTCCATATCATCACATGAAGCAATGACAAGCAACAAAATTATTGGTAAAAAATATTTAAACAGGTCATCTTTCATCTTGCAAATTTAAGCGATACAAATGAATTAAAATAAAAAAGCGATCTGTGGAGTTCACAGATCGCTTTTATATATTTTAGATTTTATTAATCTCTGGTTCTAAGGGTCACAGACTTACCAATCCAGCAATTTACCTGCATTGATCCACCTACTTTCTTACCTTCTACGAACAATTCTTCTTTAGAAGGAAACTGTTCCTTAGCTTTAGCCATTCCACTTCTATTACCAGCTTTTTGATACATCTCATATGCTGCTAAGAACACAAGACGGTCATATACTCTTGACTTACCCTGCTTACAGCTTTCATAGCTACCATAATAAAGATCACCGATGAAAGTATATGCTTCAGAAGCAAGGCTTGCATCAGCAGATACTGCGTCCATAGCATAACCTCTCGCAGTTGATTTTGCACCTTTTCTCGCATTCATTCTTGCAAGCTTCAAATAGGTTTCCCCTTTTCTAAGGTTATCATCTGTCATTTCTAAAGCCTGCTTGAAATAATCTTCAGCACACTCATAATCACCTTTCTGAAGGCATCTTGAACCTAATAGATTAGCAAGACCTGGCTGAGGGTTTTCCTTCATGATTGCTTTTGCTGCGTCAGCTACCAGATCAGAATCGAAACAATCGAATTTATAACCTAATTTGAAAATGTTCTCTGCAAGCTCGATATTATCTGGATTCTCCCTGAATTTCGCTCCAAAAGTGTTTTCAATCATGTCACAATCTATATCGATAGTTGCTACAAATAGTTTGAAAACATATTCTTCAGGCTTAGTCATATCTTCACCAGCCTCTTTTTTAGCATCAATAACACTTTGGATATCGTCAAAAACAGCGATAACTTCTTCAGGTGTCATTTCATCCTTATGAGTTAAATAATACCTTCTGGTTGCATCCATGTAGAATGTCAGGTTGGCATTATAAATTTCATTTCCTGCAAAAGAATAAAGATCCTGATATCCTTTGAATAAAAAATCGTACTTATCCTGCTCATTTTTATAATAGTTATAAGCATCATACATTTTTCTATTCATAAGGTCTGCTGTTTTACCACAAAGCTCCATTCGCTTGTCGTAAAGTAGCATAACTGAATCCTTATAAACTTCCACTTTTGATGGATCATCAGGATTACTTACCAGATTATCATACAATTTTACACCATTTGCATAAATAGAATAGTGTAAGCTAGGTACGTTGTTTAGCAACCAGAATAATGGTGCTTTCGCATTTTTGTAATCGTCAGCTCGTAAGTAGTCTGAATAAAGCGCATTCTTTTCTAGCGCTTGTTGTTTGTTCTGCGGCCAGTTCCACTCATTACAGTCAACTTCCTGAGCGAAAGTTACTGCACTTATCAAAGTCATGACCAGAAATAAAACATTCTTTCTCATAATGCATACAGTTTAATTATACCACGGTGATCTCTCCCACCGTTTACCATTGAATGTTGCTCCTATAGTTATTGAAAAATATTGTTCTTTTAATACGTTATTACTAAGGCTTCCCCGACTTCCATAACCAAGAACTATATTTATCACTGAAGCGTTCTTCACTGGCAAATGTAATCCAAGATTCATGCCAAACTCATCAAGCCCTTGATTATTAAGGTTATACGGCGTCTGTTTGTAAAAGGTCCCTAATCGATAAGTAATTCTTTTTAGATAACTTTCTACATTGGCAGCATCTGGAGTATAAGAAGCTCCAATAGCAAATTTACTACTATTTCTTAAATTTTCCTGACCCTCATTATTATTATAGGCGCTCCACTGGTCAAAAACAGCATCAAATCCTACCGACCAATGATTATAACCAGATTTAAGTTTGCGATATCCTAATCCAAATCCGATTTGCTGGGGCATAATTTGATCTCCGCTTCCATCAAAAATAGTATCTGCATCAATTGTAGTTCCTGTTAAGGTCTGCCTTCTAAAAGTAGAAAGATAATTTGTACTCATTTTTGATTCAGGGCGATAAATAACCCCTGCATTTAGAAATGAGTTTTTATTTACTTTGTAATTGTATCCCAACCCAAAGTCAAAATTAAAGTCTGATATATTTCTCCTGTCTGAAACCTCTATAATATATCGGGATATCAATGTATTCTCATCTCCGACATATTGACCGGTCGAACGGGTGGTTGATCCGAAATAATAATTAAACCGGAATCCAAAATATATATCCTTGTATTGAAAGCCCTGGGCAAGAAAAGCTTTTCCAATTCCACCTTCACCTTCAGAAAGCCTGTTTAAATTAACTCCTGGTTCATTTGAAACATCTCCTGTTGCGAGAAAATCATAATTAACTACGCTATAAGGACTTAGCCCTACAGATAAATTCCAGAAATTTAATTTTAATGGAACTCCGAATGTTAAATATCTTACCGAACCATTTATTGGGGTTGTGGTACCCTCAGAAGATTCTATTGTCCTCCTCTCTCCGGAAAGAGCAGCTTCAAAAGTGGATAATTTATTGAATGGCAGCCAAGCGGGATTTACATTATTTAAATGTATAAAACTAGGCAAACCAATTCCGACCCCACCCATAGATTGATTATGGCTAAGTGAATTATCTAAAACTTCACCAACTCCATAAGATGTATAGGGTGAATTCATTGTCTGTGCAAAATTGCTTTGATTAAAGCCAATTGCAAAGAGTAGTGCTATAGTAAATCTGTTGAAAAATAACTTCATGAAATCCTTACCTCTTTTAAATTTAGGTTAAGAGCCTACAAAGATGTCCTGTTTTATCCGAGTATCAAAAAAAAATTACATTCTATTTTATTGCATTTGGTCCTGATGGGATAGTTTTATAAAAAATTAACATTGATGATCTCATGTCCGAGCTTTTTCAAGGATCGTATATTTCACTTGGATTAATGTCTGGAACTTCCCTGGATGGAATCGACTTATGTTTGAGCAAATTTACTTTCAAAAACAATTCCTGGAATTATGAAATCATTAAAACTGAGACGATTCCTTATAGCAAAAAATGGCAAAATGAACTGGCTAATGCAATAAACCTAGATTGGGCTGAGCTATTGACTCTTGACTACGAATATGGACACCTCCTGGGAAATGTCATCAAAGAATTTCTTGAAACGACAGATATAAAACCTGACATTTTAGGTAGTCATGGGCATACTGTTCATCACAAGCCTGATGAAGGCTATACCATTCAAATTGGCAATGGGCACCAAATTGCCTTAAAAACCGAAATAGAAACCGTATTTGATTTTAGAAGTTTAGATGTAAGTAAAGGAGGGCAGGGAGCACCCCTGGTACCAATAGGAGACAAATTACTTTTTTCAAATTTCGATGTATGTGTCAATTTAGGAGGCTTTGCAAACCTCACAAAATATGACGAGACAGGCACTATCCGGGCATATGACATCTGTGCTCTTAATACTGTTCTTAACTATCTGGCTTCATCAATTGATCTTGATTATGATGAAAATGGTCATATAGCTGCCTCTGGAAAAAAAATACCAAACCTTCTAACCGATTTAGAAAACCTGTCATATTATTCTACCACCGGACCTAAATCACTGGGCATTGAATGGGTAAAAAGCAACATATTCCCCTTAATAGATAATTATTTGATTAATCATCCTCTCCAAGATGTAATTCATACTTACACTATTCATGCCGCTAAGGCGATAGCCAAAGAGTTACCTTCAGGTGGACGTTGTCTTTTCACCGGTGGTGGAGCATTTAATGACTTTCTTATTTCAAGAATAAAAACTTATTCTGATGGCAACATCGAAATACCTGACAACCAATTAATCTCATTTAAAGAAGCTCTGATTTTTGGGTTTCTTGCTGTTCTAAAAAGTCGCAATGAAGTTAATGTTCTTTCATCAGTAACCGGATCAAAAGAGAATACCAGCTCCGGAATACTAGTCTCTAAAAACGAATTGATTTGACATTTTCTTAAAAATTATATTTTGTAAATTGCGCCAACTTAAAAACGACTTAACTCAATGAAAGACTTATTAAAGCAATTTGAAAACAAAACCCCCGAAATTGTTTTTGAATGGAAAGATTCTGAAACCGAAGCAGAAGGCTGGGTTGTGATTAACTCTTTGCGAGGTGGTGCAGCTGGTGGTGGCACCAGAATGCGTCCGGGATTAGATAAAAGAGAAGTAGAATCCCTGGCAAAAACCATGGAAATAAAATTTACTGTTTCAGGACCAAATATTGGTGGCGCAAAATCTGGAATAAACTTCGATCCAAAAGATCCGCGTAAAAAAGATGTCTTGAAAAGATGGTATAAGGCAGTTTTTCCTCTTTTAAAAAATTATTATGGAACTGGGGGAGACCTGAATGTGGATGAGATTCATGAAGTAATACCAATAACTGAGAGTTATGGCCTGTGGCATCCACAAGAAGGAATAGTAAATGGACATTTTAATCCAACTGAACCTGAAAAAATAAAAAAACTAGGGCAGCTGAGACAAGGGGTTTCTAAAGTTCTTGAAGATATAAACTTTACTATTACAGGAGACTACAAATTCACAGTGGCAGATATGATCACCGGTTTTGGTGTTGCTGAATCTGTCAAGCATTATTACGACTTGTGGGGTGGTAATATCAGCGAGAAAAGGGCTGTGATTCAAGGTTGGGGTAATGTAGCTGGTGCAGCTGCTTTGTTCCTTTCTAAGATGGGTGTCAAAATAGCTGGTATAATTGATAGAGAAGGCGGATTATTAAGTGAAGAAGGTTTTGGTCTCGAAGAGGTAAAAGAGCTTTTCATTAAGCGTCAGGGAAATAAGCTAAATGCTGACAATATGATCCCATATGATGAAATAAATGATAAAGTGTGGGACCTTGGAGCTGAAATTTTTATTCCAGCGGCTGCTTCACGCCTTATCAGCCAGGAACAAGTAGAAAAAATGGTTAACACCAAACTTGAAGTGATTTCTTCTGGGGCAAATGTTCCTTTTAAAGATGATGAAATCTTCTTCGGCCCTACAATGGAATATGCAGATAGCCACATTTCTTTAATTCCAGACTTCATAGCCAATTGTGGTATGGCAAGAGTGTTTGCTTATTTAATGAGTGATGAGGCAGTTATGACCGACGAAACAATTTTCGAAGATACCTCAGAAACCATTAAAATTGCAATGGAAGAAATCTACAAAACTCATAAAGAAAAAACAGGAATATCAGAGGCTGCCTTCGAGGTTGCACTTAAAAAACTTGTATAATTCCTTCAATAAAATATCAAAACCGGCCTCGAGCCGGTTTTTTATTTATACTATTTTAAGAAAGCACTATAATTGATAAGCATTATACAGTTATTATATATAAACTCTCTGATTCATTTTGTAAATTTAGGCGCGCTTTAAATTTTACAGTCCTTAGTAACGGACTGTTTTCTTTGTAACAGTAGCCAATTGAATATAAGTTAATGGATCAAGACAATAACCGCTTTTCGACAAGAGTTATAATATTCCTGATTTTACTTTTTTCACCTCTATTTGGTCAACTTTATGCCTTTGAGTTGGATTCTGGCAATTCCTCTTCTGTTAATGAGTTATCAATTGAAAATTCTACCAATTCTGAATTAGCTACTCTTGATCAAGATCAAAATGATCAGGAACAGCATGGTGAAGAACATGGTGAAACAGATGAGCATGGCTCAGAAGAAGCGTCTTCTCACAAACCTCCGGGATGGTCAGTGATACCATTTGTTGTTCTTTTATTAATGATTGCCACCGGCCCCTTGTTCTATGAACATTTTTGGCATAAAAATTATCCCAAAATAGCAATTTTATTAGCAGCTATTGTTGTTCTGTATTACCTATTTGCACTAAATAATGAACATGGTCCTGTCCATGCCTTTTTTGAATATTTCCAGTTTATAGCACTTCTTGCTTCGTTATATATAGCATCCGGAGGAATACATATTGATATTGATAAAAAGTCTTCCCCGATGGCTAACTCGATTTTGCTGATTTGCGGAGCTGTAATAGCAAACCTTATCGGTACCACTGGGGCATCAATGCTATTAATAAAGCCTTTTATGAGGCTTAATAAACACCGGATCAAACCCTATCATATAGTATTCTTTATTTTTATTGTTTCAAATGTCGGAGGATCATTAACACCAATTGGTGACCCGCCTCTATTTCTTGGTTTTCTAAAAGGTGTTCCTTTCGAATGGACAATTACACACAACTTTTTCCCTTGGTTATTTGGTATAATTTTCCTTACTATGGTATTTTATTTCTTTGACAGAAGAAATAAGGATATCATTGATGAAGACGAGATTCCAACTGATTTTACCAACAAAATAAAAGTTTCGGGCTCTAAGAATTTTGCCTGGCTTGGCTTAGTAATTATTTCTGTATTCATTGATCCAAATGTATTTGACTGGGTGCCAGCTATCAATTATCACGGTCAACGATTCTCTTTTATCAGAGAGTTAATCATGTTTGCAGTGTGTTACTTTTCTTATCGATTTGCAGACAAGGAAGCAATCAAAAGTAACGACTTTAGTTTCGAACCAATCCGAGAGGTAGCATTTATATTCATTGGGATTTTCGGAACGATGATGCCTGCACTTGAATTAGTTAGTGAATTTGCAAAATCACCGGAAGGAGTCAAGCTTATATCTCAAAACACTCTTTACTGGGGAACTGGAGCTTTATCAGGATTTTTAGATAACGCCCCTACCTATCTTAACTTTTTAGCAGCATCAATGGCGTCCCAAGGTGCGGATATTAATTCTATAAGTGAGGTGGTAGAATATGCTACAGGTAGCAGCTATCCGCATTCACAACTCTATTTAAAGGCTATTTCAATTGCAGCAGTGTTTTTTGGAGCAATGACATATATCGGTAACGGACCAAACTTTATGGTTAAATCAATTGCTGAACAAGTTGGTATTAAAATGCCTTCGTTCTTTGGTTATATGATCAGGTTTTCAATTCCTTTCTTATTACCAATGATCATTATTACATGGTTGATTTTCTTCTTATTCGCTAAATAAAATATCATTCTTAGATAAATTAAAAAAGCCTGTTCGCTGAACAGGCTTTTTATATATCTAAATATTTTAATTTAAATCAGGCTTCCTCCAGTTGAAATACTCCCTTATTTAAACTTTGAAGGGCAGAAGCTTTATAAGAGGTGTCGATTAAAACTGAAATATTATGTCGACTACCTCCATAGCTGATCATCCTAACTGGAATTTCTGTAAGACTATCAAAAACTTGTTTTACAATCCCCGGACGATCTGAAACAAAATCTCCAACCAGGCAAATGATTGATTGATTGCTATCGATCTCAATTTTACCAAACGGCTCAAGCTCTTGTTTAATTTTTTCCAGATTACTGCTGTCATCAATGGTAAGTGAAACGGCTACCTCACTCGTAGTAATCATGTCTACAGGAGTTTTATATTTCTCAAAAACCTCAAATATCTTTCTGAGAAATCCATATGCGAGCAACATCCTGGTTGACTTAATCTTAATAGCGGTAATGTTATCTTTTGCGGCTACAGCTTTTATACCTGTATCCTGTTCTTTTCCAGAAATAATAGTTCCCTTTGCATCTGGACGCATTGTATTTAACAATCGTACAGGACAATTATATTTTTGGGCAGGAAGAATTGAGGCAGGATGCAAAATCTTTGCTCCAAAATAAGCAAGCTCAGCAGCTTCGTTAAAAGATAATTCTGATATAGAATAAGTATTTTTAACTACCCTGGGATCATTATTATGCATGCCATCAATGTCTGTCCATATCTGTACCTCCTCAGCATTTAAACCAGCTCCGATTAATGATGCACTATAATCACTTCCTCCACGTTTCAGATTGTCTACCTCTCCTTTCGAGTTTTTACAAATAAAGCCCTGTGTAACTAAAAGCTTCCCTTTTACATTCAGTTTATCCTTTGCAGGAAAATTATTTCCTATAAACTCCACATTAGGCTCATCATCTTCATCAAGCCTCATGAAATCCAAGGCGTTTAACCATTCCGCATCAATTTTCTTTTCCTTTAGTAACTCAATGAAAAGCTTAGTACTTAATAATTCTCCCTGGGCAAGTAATTCTTTACTAAGTCCTTCGTTAAAGGAAAGATTAATAGCTGAATTTAAAAGAGTAAAATGTTCATCGAGAATAGCGTTTGCCTCTGCTTTTCTGTCTTCTTCAATAACTAAACCATCAACAAAGGCATCATATTTTTGTCTTAATTCCGACACAAGCTCTTTCGCAGCTTTTTTATCACCAGTTTTCAATAACCTGCCTAGTTCCACCAGGCTATTTGTGGTCCCTGAAACTGCTGAAAGTACAATTACTTTCGGTTCATCGTCAGCCGTGATGATAGATGCTACTTGATTCATTCGTTCGGGACTTCCGACTGAAGTACCTCCAAATTTTAAAACTTTCATTACAATGATTCTTTTAAACCCAACATTTTAATTGCGGTAATTGCAGCTTCATCGCCCTTATTACCATGTTTTCCACCAGCTCGATCAAGGGCCTGCTTCATCGTATCAGGGGTTAGCACGCCAAAAATCACTGGTTTATTGTACTTCAGGTTAACGTTGGTTATGCCGTTGGCCACAGCGTCGCAAATAAAGTCAAAGTGCCTTGTCTCTCCTTGTATTACACAGCCAAGACAAATCACCGCGTCAATATCATCGCGCTCAGCCATCCATTGTGCACCAAGAGTAAGTTCATAACTTCCCGGAACGTACCTCTTGACTATATTTTCCTTTTTAACACCGTTCTGCAAAAGCGTTTCATAAGCTCCTTCATATAATGCTTCTGTCACAGTATCATTCCATTCAGAAACTACTACTGCAAAAACTTTATCTTTAACGTCTTGAAGATTTTTAGATGAATATTCGCTTAAACTCTTTAATGATGTTGCCATAATATTAAATGAAAAAAGGGATGAGCCAATTGCCTCATCCCCTTGTTAATAATCTTTATTTAATTATACAAATTAATTGGAGGCCATGGCTTCTAAACGAGCCTTGTGTTTTCGTGCTTCCGAGATTTGTTTATATTTTGGATAATTAGTTACTATATCAGAATAAACCGATGCGGCTTTCGATGTATTTCCAGCTAACTCATATGCTAAAGCAGCCTGCATCAAATAGTCCGGAGAGAAAACACTGTTTTCGTTGGTCTCAGCTGCTTCTTCAAATAATGAAGCGGCTTTTTCAAAATTTCCTTTTTCCATATAAGCACTACCAAGCAGGCTTTTTGAAAATGAAGGAGAAAGCAAGTCATCATTTGAATAGGACTCAAGATATTCTATTGCCTTGTCAAAATTTTCTTGCTTCAAATAAATTGAACCAGCATAAAATTTTGCAAGATTTGCTGATTGTGTTCCTGAATAATCATCAATTATATCAAGAAATCCTGAATTTACTGTTGTACCTTCCAAAGCAAGTGCAAGACTATCATTTTCAAACCAATATTGAGCCTGGAACATTTCCTCCTGAGCCTTGGCATTTTGGTTTTCCTGGTAATACTTGTACCCGATGATACCACCAACTACTAAAAAGAGAACCGCTACAGCACCGAAAACCAGTGTTGAATTATCTCTTAAAAACTTTTCTGCTGATGATAAACTCTCCTGGATTGCTTCCGGATTTTCCAACAGCTCATTTCCTTCGTCGTGCTTATGTTGTTTATTCTTCGCCATTCTATAAAAAATTGAACCTCAAAGTTAGTGGAAATAACTTATCCACAAATAAGTATTTTTATTTTTTTTATTTATCGCTGATAAAAGGGTAATCAGGTTGAACGTATACATCGTCAAATGCTTCTGATGGATCAGGCCAATCTGAGTTTTCAGAAAATTCAACACATTCTTTCACCTGGTCTTTAATCTTTTTATCAATCTCTTTTAATTCATCCTCGTCTGCCCACTTGTTTTCCAGGATCACACTTCTTACCTGCTCGATAGGATCTCTTTCTTTATATTCCTGAAGCTCCTCTTTAGTCCTGTACTTAGCTGGGTCACTCATTGAGTGTCCTTTGTAACGGTAAGTTCTGAACTCAAGTAAAGAAGGACCGTCTCCTTTTCTTGCTCTTTCAGCTGCTTCGGCTACCGCGTAGTGAACTTCTTCAACCGACATCGCATCAACAGGTTTTGATGGCATACTGTAAGCCTCTCCCAACTGATAAAGCTCAGTTACGTTAGAAGTTCTCTTCACAGAGGTACCCATTGCGTAACCGTTATTTTCTATTGCAAATATCACAGGTAACTTTAATGTCATCGCCATGTTTAAAGCTTCGTGAAAAGCGCCTTGTCTCACCGCTCCATCACCCATATAAGTGATGCAAAGAAAATCAGTTTCTTTATATTTTTCAGCAAATGCAAGACCAGCACCAAGCGGAATTTGACCTCCCACAATACCGTGACCGCCGTAAAAATGATTTTCCACATCAAACATGTGCATCGAACCACCTTTTCCTTTTACTAAACCGGTCTTTTTTCCGAACAACTCTGCCATTACTGCTTTCGGATCTGAACCCAATGCTAATGGGTGAGCATGATCTCTGTAAGCAGTGATATATTTATCCCCTTTTTTCAAGGCTGAAACCGACCCGGCTACACAAGCTTCCTGGCCTATATATAGGTGGCAAAAACCACGAATCTTTTGCTGACCGTATAGTCGCCCTGCCATTTCTTCAAATCGCCTCATCAATAACATACTCTCAAACCACTCCATGTATTGATCTTTACTGAAGTTCGGTTTTGAAGCAGATTTGCTTTTCTTTGCCTTTGTTTTAGATGTAGCCATAATCTGTGATTTATTGCTTAATATTGGGTTGCAAATATACACTTTACAAGCATTTTTCAATAATATTAATGCGTGTTTTAGTCATACAACAATACATCTTCCATAAATTTTTGCTATGATTCTCAAGGAGGTCAGCCTTTTTAATTTTAAAAACTACGAACAGGCGAAGGTCAGCTTCGGCCCTGGCTTTAATGGAATCTATGGAGAAAATGGAGAAGGAAAGACCAACCTGCTTGATGCAATATACTTTTTATGTTTTACTAAAAGTGCCTTTCAGAGCAATGACAGCTACCTTATCCGGCATGGAGAATCATTCTGCCTGGTAAAAGGTAAATTCGAATTTGAAGATAAGGTAAAGGAAGTTTCCGGCGGAATTGAAAAAGGCCCAAAAAAAACATTTTCTGAAAATACGGCAAAATACGATAAGCTAAGTGATCATATTGGAGAGTACCCTGCAGTAATGGTTTCTCCCTATGATATGACATTGATCAGGGAAGGAAGTGAAGAAAGAAGAAAATTTTTGGATGGGTTACTCTCTCAGATCAACAGGCCATATCTGTTGAACATTCTGAAGTATAAAAAAATCCTCAAACAACGAAACGCCATATTAAAGCAATTTGATGAATCTGGATTTTCAGACCCTCATCTGATTGAGCCTTATACCGTAGAATTAATCAAAACAGGCAAAGAAATATATACTGAACGGGAGAAACTTACCAAGCAAATAGGGCCAATAATCGAAGAGCAATACTCTTTACTAACTAATAATAAAGAGAAGATATCAATCAGATATCGGTCCGATTATCAGAAAGAGGATTTTGAAGATTTATTCTACAAACAATTTGATAAAGAACTGATACTCGGCCGCACAACCATGGGAACACATAAAGATGAGTTAATTTTCAACATGAATGACAGACCGTTGAAAAAACTCGGATCTCAAGGTCAACAAAAATCATTTTTGATTGCATTGAAACTGGCTCAATACAAGATTTTGAAAGAATCAAAAGGGTTCACTCCAATCTTACTGTTAGATGACATATATGATAAACTGGATGATAATCGAATAAAGGGATTAATTCAACTTCTGGCTGGAAAAGAATACGGACAGGTTTTTATTTCAGACGCACGTCCTGAACGGTCGGCAAAATTAATGGAGACCATCGGTGAAACTTCCCGCCTTTATGTAATAAATTCAGGAGAAATAGATGAGATGACAGATTGATATCTGGTATCTTTGCTTACTAAACTCAATTAATCAATGGCTGGATATAATAAAAAGGATTCGAAAAGAAATGCAGGGATATCCACATTAAAGGATAGCATAAAAGAAATGCTTAAAGAGTTTAAGCTGGATGCTAAATACAAAGAAACTGAACTTATTAAAGCCTGGCCGGAATTAATGGGCCCTATGATCTCCAAAAGGACGACCAAAGTTTTTATCAAGGACAAAAAAATGTTCGTAAAGCTAAATTCAGCACCTTTGAAACGGGAATTATCGATGTCCAGATCAAAGATCCTGGCCCTTTTTCATCAAAAATTCGGAGAAATAATAATTGAGGATATTGTCTTTTTATGACAATTCTTTGTTGAAGAATGAATCTACGAATTCCATCCTGTTAAATACCTGCAGGTCTTCTACCTTTTCACCTACACCGATATACTTTACAGGTATTTGAAATTGGTCTGAAATCCCAATAACCACACCACCTTTGGCAGTGCCGTCCAGTTTTGTGATTGCTAATGATGTTACTTCTGTAGCTTTGGTAAATTCTTTTGCCTGGATAAAAGCATTCTGACCGGTTGATCCATCAAGAACCAATAAAACTTCATGAGGCGCTTCATCAATGAATTTCTGCATCACCCTCTTTATTTTAGAAAGCTCATTCATCAAGTTTACTTTGGTGTGAAGACGCCCTGCTGTATCAATAATTACTACATCATAATTGCCTTCTACACCTTTTTTAACTGTGTCAAAAGCTACAGATGCCGGGTCTGTATTCATCCCATGGCTGACAATATCAACATCAACGCGCTCACTCCACATGATCAACTGATCTACAGCAGCAGCACGGAAGGTATCAGCAGCACCGAGTAATACTTTATTTCCAGAGGCTTTAAATCGAGAAGCGAGTTTTCCAATTGTGGTGGTTTTCCCAACTCCATTTACCCCGACAACCATTATTACATATGGCTTCTTATCCTGTGGAACGGTAAATCCCTGGAGTTCTTCATAGTTATTTTCAGCCAGGAGACCTGCAACCTCCTCTTTGAGAATGGTATCTAATTCAGAAGCATTTAAATACTTATCCCTGGCCACGCGATTCTCGATTCTTTCTATGATCTTCACCATGGTATCAACTCCCACATCAGAAGAGATCAGAATCTCCTCCAACTCATCCAACACCTCGTCGTCAACTTTAGACTTACCGGCGACAGCCTTACCAAGTTTTGTAAAGAAGCTATCTTTGGTCTTTTCAAGACCTTTTTCTAGTTTCTCTTTTTCTTCCTTGCTTTTGCTGGATTTAAAATTGAATATTCCCATGGCGGTTTTGATCAAATATCGATAACGCGATAATAATACAAAATTTGTAGCAATTCACCTTCGCCCGAAACAAAAAAAGCCCCTTAACCAAGGGACTTAGTTTTTTTAACCGGACAATATCTGATTACTTGGCCAAAGTCTCTTTTACCATATCAACCGGAACCATTTCCTCTCTGTAAGAGTAAGATCCAGATTTCTCAGACTTCACAGCTTTAATTACTCTGGCGTACTGCTTATTCGCGCCTTCTTTCTTAAGGGTTGCAACTACTTTCTTAGCCATTGTTATTTAATTTCTTTGTGAACAGTATACTTTTTAAGGATTGGGTTATACTTCTTAAGCTCCAATCTCTCAGGAGTATTCTTCCTGTTTTTTGTTGTAATGTGTCTTGAAGTTCCAGGCATACCTGTATTCTTGTGCTCAGTGCACTCAAGAATAACCTGAACTCGGTTTCCTTTCTTAGCCATTTCTTTTCTCTTTTATGCTTTCGCTTTTCAGATTACTAAGGTTCCTTTAGCTTTAGCTTTCTTAAGAACATTTGATAAACCATTTTTGTTTATCGTTCTAAGAACTGAAGCTGATACTTTTAATGTTACCCACCTGTCTTCTTCTTCGATATAAAATCGTTTCTTTTGAAGATTCGGATAAAACTTACGTTTCGTCTTGTTATTAGCATGCGAAACGTTGTTACCTACTCTAGGTCTTTTTCCGGTTATTTGACAAACTCTAGCCATTTTTATCTACTTTCTTAGATATACTTTTCAAAATCGGACTGCAAATATCGCAAGATTATTGTTAAAAGCAAAACATGTCCGTAAAAATATTAAAAATCATGGGATTATATATTTCAAACTTTCACTCCTCTTACCATTTCTTTCTTTCCTGGAGGCCCTGGTAAGGTTTCTACAACCATGTCTAATGAGGCCAGATCCCGCTTAAACTGCCCTTTTGCACAATAGGTTACCAGACATGATGGTCTCGCCATCATTTGAGCCACTTTTTCTAAAATATCATATTCCCACAATTCCCCCTGCTTATTTGGAGCAAAGGCATCGAAATATATTATATCATACTTTTCTTCTGAATTAAAATCCTGAAGTTTTAATTTCTGCTTGTTAATAGTAAACCGATCTGTTATCTCAACATTTTCTCCCCACTCAGCCTCGTGGATCTTATAAAATTGATCCTTATAACTTTCGAGCATATCCAAATCAGTATAATTAAGGCCTTCAACAATCTCTTTTGTCAATGGATAAGGCTCAAGTGTGGTGTAGTTTATTTTTACATTTGGTAAAAGGCCAAGCTCTTTAACTGTGAGTAGCGCATTGAGGCCCGTGCCAAACCCTATTTCAAGAATCTTTATTTGTTTGGGAAAATGTTCAAAATAAAAGTACTTGAGTCCCTGCTTAATAAATACATGTGTAGATTCATTATAAGCACCATGCTGACTATGGTAGGTCTCATTCAGATCCTCATTATATAAGGAATGTGAACCATCTTCTGTTTTTATTAATTTAATTTTATCAGCCATGCTATTACTTTTGAATTAATACAACCGCATGAGCACTCACCCCTTTTTCTTCTCCAACAAAACCAAGTTTTTCGGTCGTGGTAGCTTTTATAGAAATATCGTCCTCATCAATACTCATCACCTTGGCAAGGACTTTTTTCATTTCAGGGATATGCGGATTTACTTTAGGCTTTTGCAGGCAAATTGTAGCGTCTATATTCCCAATTGTGTATCCTTTCTGAGCAACTAAGCCTATAACATCTTTTAGTAAAATTTTCGAATCGATACCTTTGAATTTAGGGTCTGTATCAGCAAAGTGATATCCAATGTCTCTTAAATTTGCTGCTCCAAGTAGAGCATCACAGATAACGTGAATTAACACATCGGCATCGGAATGCCCAACAGATCCCTTATCGTGGGGTATCTTTATTCCTCCAAGTATAAAATCATGACCTTCTTCAAGCTTATGAACGTCATATCCATATCCTACTCTTATTTTCATTGATTATTATTCTTTATATACAACAAGGTAGAGGCATTGCTTTCTTTCAATACGGATTTTGCCATATTATTGAAACTATCAGTGGTAACATTTCTGATCATGCCTGTTTCTTCATTGACTAAATTGGGGTTGCCAAGGTTTGCTCCAATAGCTATAGACATAGCCCTGTTTAACAACTCCACTTCTCCAAATACCAGAGAAGCTTCAGCTTTATTTTTTACTTTTTCCAGTTCTTTTTCTCCAACACCATTTTCAGCCAGATCGTAGACAACCTCATCAATTGCGTTTTCGGCCTGCTCCAAAGAAATGCCATTTGGCGTTTTACCGGCAACAACTAACAAGCCAGGATCAACTGAACCGGTCACATAGGCATTAAGTTCAAAAAAGTACTTTTTATCTTTAACAAGTTTCTCATAAAGACGAGAGGATTTGCCCCTCCCTAAAACATCACTTATTAAATCTGCATCGTGATACCTGCTGTCAGACCTTCCCGGAATATGATATACTTTATAGATTGCATCGGAAGGAACATCAGTTTCAATAATATCAGTTCTTTTGCCTTTTTGCTCAGGTTCTTTAGGCAGATTTCTGACATAATCTTCACCCGAAGGAATTGGGCCAAACCATTTCTCTGCGAGATATTGAACTGTTTCTTTTTTCACAGGTCCGGCAACCACTAAAACTGCATTGTTTGGCCTGTAAAATTTAAAGAAGAACTCTTTAACATCATCCATTGTCGCATTTTCAATATGGCTAACGTCTTTACCAATGGTTGCCCATTTATAGGGATGGACTTTATATGCTAATGGACGTAGTTTTAACCAGGCTTCCCCGTAAGGCTGATTGAGATATCGTTGTTTGAACTCTTCAATTACTACCTTCTTTTGAACATCTAATACTTTTTGATCAAAAGAAAGAGAAAGCATTCTGTCAGATTCCAGCCAAAATGCAGTTTCTAAATTCACTGCTGGTAAAGTGATATAATAGTTTGTAATATCCGGAGCTGTAAAGGCATTGTTCTCTCCACCAACTTTTTGAAGTGGTTCGTCAAATGATGGGATATTCTTTGAACCTCCAAACATTAAATGCTCAAATAGATGAGCGAAACCGGTTTTATTTTCATCTTCATCCTTAGATCCCACATTATATAATAAATTAAATGCTACCTGGGGAGTTGTGTGATCTTCATGAACAAAGACTTGTAACCCGTTATCTAATGTAAAAGATGAAAAGTTTATCATACACTTTTTTTTTCAGGACAAAGCTAACAAAATATAAATATCACTCGATAGTAATTTCTTAGAATATGAAATATCAGTGCTTTCTCTGCTTTATTTTTTGACTTGATTGTATAGATTTGTTTCCGAAACAACAAACCCATGAATTACCAAAAAAAGAAACTCAACCAAAAACAGCTTATTTCAATATACGAAAAGCTAGTAAGACCTCGCATTATCGAGGAAAAAATGCTGGTACTCCTACGCCAGGGCAAAATATCAAAATGGTTTTCCGGAATAGGTCAGGAAGCTATTGCTGTTGGTAGTACTCTCGCTCTTAATAAATCAGAATATATCCTGCCAATGCATAGAAACCTTGGTGTTTTTACTGCCAGGGAAGTCCCATTTAGCAGGTTATTCTCTCAATTTCAGGGAACGATGAGTGGATTTACAAAAGGCCGGGACCGCTCATTTCATTTTGGAAGCAATGAACATCATATCGTTGGTATGATTTCCCACCTGGGACCTCAATTAAGTATAGCTGACGGAATTGCCTTAGCATCTAAACTCTCTTCTAAAAATGAAGCTACACTGGTTTTTAGTGGTGACGGGGGTGCCAGTGAAGGAGACTTCCATGAAGCACTGAATGTTGCAGCTGTTTGGGATCTACCGGTAATTTTTGTAATTGAAAATAATGGTTATGGTCTTTCTACTCCTAATAGCGAACAGTTTAAATGCATAAACTTTGTAGATAAAGGGCCTGGTTATGGCATTGATGCAGTTAAAATTGATGGTAATAATATACTGGAGGTTTATCATACCATCAGCGAATTGGCTGAAGATATCCGAAAAAACCCAAGACCAGTATTAGTCGAAGCAATGACTTTCAGAATGCGAGGTCATGAAGAAGCCAGTGGAACAAAATATGTTCCTAAGGAATTAATGGATGAATGGGCTGCAAAAGATCCGATTGAAAACTTTGAAAAATTCTTAATAGAAAAGAAGGTCCTTTCTCAGAAAAAGATCTCAGAGATCAGAGCTAATATCAAAAAGGAAATTGAAACAAGCTTAAAAGAGGCATATAAGGACATCCCTCCATCTATTAGTTCAGAAAATGAACTTAGTGATGTTTATGCAGGACATGATTTTAAACAAATACCAATCGATAAAAATGAAGAAAGAGAGATCAGGTTTATTGATGCTATAAGTGAAGGCTTAAAGCAAAGCATGGAGAATCATGATAATCTTGTCTTAATGGGGCAGGACATTGCCGAATATGGAGGTGTCTTTAAAATAACAGAAGGATTTGTTGATCAGTTTGGTAAAGAAAGGGTTAGAAATACTCCATTATGTGAATCGGCTATTATCGGATCAGCATTGGGACTTTCAATTAAAGGATACAAATCGATGGTTGAGATGCAATTTGCAGATTTCGTGTCTTGTGGTTTCAACCAGATAGTTAATAACCTGGCAAAAATTCATTACCGATGGGGTCAGAATGCAGATGTTGTAGTCAGAATGCCCACTGGGGCAGGAGTTGGAGCAGGACCGTTTCATTCTCAATCAAACGAAGCTTGGTTCACTCATACCCCAGGTCTAAAAGTTGTTTATCCTTCTAATCCTGAAGATGCAAAAGGATTGTTGATATCTGCAATAAATGATCCTAATCCATGTATGTATTTTGAACACAAATATTTGTACAGGTCACTAAAAGGAAATGTTCCATCAGGCTATTATAATATTCCATTAGGAAAAGCTTCTGTTAGTCGGGAAGGAACTGATTTAACTGTGATCACATATGGACTGGGAGTTCATTGGGCGTTACAACTAGCTTCTGATACAGGATATGATATAGAAGTAATTGATCTCAGAACTTTAATTCCATGGGACAAAGAGACTGTTTACGAATCGATTAAAAAGACCGGGAAAGCTTTAATCCTGCATGAGGACACTCAAACAGGAGGTTTTGGAGGTGAGATTGCAGCTTGGATTTCCGAAAATTGTTTTGAACTTCTGGACGGACCGGTATATCGAGTTGGAAGCCTTGATACTCCGGTACCATTTAATAAAGATCTTGAAAATAACTTTCTGGCTATTAGCCAACTGCATAACAAGGTTACTGAATTGATCGAGTATTAATATGCAAAACCGTTCTATTTTAACGTTTACCTTACAGGAAGACTAAGAAGCCTTTTTGTTTTGTTAAAAATTGGTGACATTTGTGTCTTTTATAAGTTTCCTTATTTTAGGAAAAATTTGTATTGTCGTTAACCGGCTAATTTTTGGAATAAGAAAATACTTTTGGCTACAACAAATATTTCAAGTCTGAATTTAACTTTTAAATCCAACAGGATATACTGGATAGTAGTACTATTCTTTGCTTTGATGTTCGGTAGTACACCGGAAATCATAGCCCAGGATACTATGCCCAATAAAAAGCTTGAACGCTCTTCACGGCCTGAATATAAAACCAAAGGCAAACCGAAAATCAGAAAAAAGCCGCGTGGTCCAAAGACAGTAAAAAAGAAAAACACAAAAAACAAACGAACTGAAAGACCAAGAGGCGGAGGTTTTCTTTATAAAATAAAACCAAGAACGACTCAAAGAAAAAGCAACAGAGTTCTCGATGTTCAAATAAAACCAAGGACGACCGGCAGACGAAGCAATGTGGCTTACGATAAAAATGTTAAGCCAAGAACTACCCGTAAACGCGGAGTTAATGTACCTGACGTAAATGTTACACCAAGAAGTGTAGGCCGAAGAAACAGGGCTAAAGACATCAATATAAAGCCGAGATCAACGAAAAGATCACGTGTAGCAAGAGATGTCAATGTTACGCCACGTTCTGTTCGACGAAGTAACCGTGCCCGGGATATTCAGGTATCTCCGCGTACTACGAGAAGGTCTCGTACAACAAGAGATATAAATGTTATTCCGAGAAGCATTCGTCCTGACAATACTCAGCGCGATGTGAGTGTTCAGCCAAGAACTACCCGGCGTTCTCGTACTGCAAGAGACGTAAACGTTCAGCCCCGTACGACAAGAAGAGATAAAAAAGCTCGTGACATTAGTGTACAACCACGGACTACCAGAAGAGATAAGCGTGCCCGTGATGTTAATGTTTCTCCAAGAAGTATTTCTGGTAGAAGAGGCGCTGTAAGAGATGTCACTGTAACACCAAGGTCCTACAAAAGAAGTAGAACAGCCAGGGATATCTCCATTACACCTAGATCAATTTCGGGTGGCAGAAATGTTGTTAAAGATAAAAAGGTAAAACCACGTAGTGTAGGAAGAAGCAATATTGTAAGAGATGTTACTATTAATCCTCGCACAACAAGAAGAAGCTCGCTTGTAAGAGACCGCGAAATAACTCCTCGTTCGATAAGCAGGGGAGAGGTCGCTGGCCAGCGCAATGAAAAAGCAATACAACAAAATAGACCTGTAAATCTATATACTAATTATTCTGGTTTCCAGAAGAGAAAAAAAGGAAGAAAGAAGGCAGGTCCTGAAGCGAATTACAAAGGCACGCTTAATTTGAGAAAAGTAGCCTTATTCAATGAAAGTTATTTGCTCTACGATGGTAATATCAAACAAAAAAGACCTGTTGATAATCGTCAGGGTATTAAATATAAAGGCAAGGTGGTCAAAGTTCGCGGACCTTCTGATAACCAGTCGAATATTGATTATTCCGGAAACATTAAATATAACGTTCTAAAGAAAAGAAATGCAGCCAGAAAGAGCGCTGTTAAAAAAGCAAACGCATACCAGGGACGTCAGAAAGGACTTACACCTTCTGCTAAAGACAGAAAGTATAAGAAAATAACGGCCAGAATTGAGCGAGAAGAAGGCAGAACTAAAGTACCAAAGCCTGCTAAAGGAAGTCATCCAACCTCTAAGTTTAAAGGTGATAATGAACAATATGATGGCGCCAATGAATCTTTAGGTAATAAGTTCAAAAAATTCTGGTATTCATTGTTTGATAAAAAACTTCAACCTGCCCATATGCGTAAGAAACCTAAGAAGCAGAAATACGATAAGGGAGAAAAAGTACTTTGGGAATATGACCTGGACAGAGATAAAAGAAGAAAGAGACCTGAAACAGGCGATAGAAATATCGAAAACTAAACCTGTATTAATATTTAAGCACAGCACCAGATGTGCTATATCATCAATGATGTTGTCAAAACTGGAAAGAAACTGGAATGAGAAGTCTACTGAGAAAGTATCTCCATTCTTTCTCGACCTTATCAGTTACCGGAACATTAGCAATTTGATTGAAAATTCATTTGGTATTATGCATGAATCGCCACAGGCATTATTGATACATAATGAAAAATGCATTTTTGATAGCTCCCATGGAGGAATCAATCACGATGTATTAATGGATAAAGCCGAGCGTGTTATCAACTAAAAATTAAAATTGACTGTCTGTTTTAAGTCACTATGAAGGCTTTTGGCTACCGGGCAATTTAATGCTGCATTCTCAACCTTCTTCTTTTGTTTTGAATCAAGATTGTGCCCTTTAAAAATAAGAGTAATTTCAATTTCTTCAATCCTTCTTGGACCAGATGCCATAATCTTATTTATTTCAGCAGACATTTCACCGGGATCAATATTATAATTGTTGGCGTAAATACCAATAATAGTCATCATGCATTGTGCTAAGGCTGTGGCAACAAGGTCAGTTGGTGAAAACGCTTCTCCTTTTCCGTGATTATCAACTGGTGCATCAGTAATAATTTCATTCCCTGACTTTAAATGTTTTGCAGTAGTTCTCAACCCCCCTAAATATTTAACTTCTGAAGTTGGCATTTGATAACAGTTAAGTTTATATTTCGTTATATTAATCTTACGAGATTGTAAAATTGCAATATGAATTCTCTTAAACAAACTATTTTACCCTTGATGCTGATATTTTTAACAATCAGCATATCTGCTCAAAATGACAGGGAAAGAAATTTTTCCAGGGAATTCGTTTGGGGCATTAAAAAAAGTACCACTGGCGGACTTATAAGCGGGTTCATGTTCAAATATGGCATGAGAAGAAGCGAGCGTCAATGGCAAAGTTTCAACCTTGAATTAGTCAATGTTAAGCATCCAAATGAGTCTCGTGAAACTTCAGTCATAACGGGAGAACCTTTTATCTGGGGTAAAGAACATTATCTTTACGCTGTGAGGCTTCAATATGGTCGAGAATATGTACTTTTTGAAAAAGCTGATCAGCAAGGCGTTCAGGTAAACTTAATTGGCGCTGCAGGACCAACTCTGGGATTAATTGCACCATATTATATCAAATACGCTACAGACAATCAGTTTAACCCTGTTTCAGAACCTTACGATCCGAATAATTCATCAATCCGCCGTTCGGCAGTGATGGGAACGGGACATCTTTTCCAGGGATTAGGTGAATCAAAATTAACTGTAGGGTTAAGTGCAAAAGTTGCTTTTTCTTTTGAGTTCAGCACCTTCAATAGTTCAATATCTGGTTTTGAAGTTGGATTCCTAGTTGAAGCATTTCCAAATGAAATTGTTTTAATGCCTGCTCAGAATAACAGAGCAATTTTTAATGAAGTATATATAACCTTGACTCACGGTAAACGTAGATAGGAAATAGTATATAGTGTAGTAGAAATTTGATACCTTTGCGTCGTTATGATTGAATTACCGGTAATTTCTGAAGAACAAACCAAAAAAAGAACTAAACCTAACTGGCTGAGAGTAAAACTTCCGGTTGGTCATGAATATAAAAGAGTTCGAAATCTGGTTGACAAATATAAACTCAATACAATTTGTGAGAGTGGTAACTGTCCTAATATGGGTGAGTGCTGGGGAGCCGGTACTGCTACTTTTATGATTTTAGGTAACGTTTGTACCCGATCTTGTTCATTTTGCGCTGTAGCGACAGGAAGACCTCCAGAGTATGATGAAGACGAGCCAAAGAGAGTTGCTGAAGCAATTAAACTCATGGGAGTAAAGCATGCGGTATTGACTTCTGTAAACCGGGACGAATTAAAAGACAGAGGCGCAGAAATTTGGTATCAAACTGTAGTTGAAACTAAAAAAGCATCTCCTGAAACAACCATCGAAACTCTTATACCCGACACAAAAGGTAATTGGGATGCCCTCTATCGAATGATCGAAGGTGGGCAAGAAGTTGTTTCACATAATATCGAAACCGTAGAGAGACTATATAGAAGAGTAAGACCACAGGCTAAATATTACAGGAGTCTTGAGCAGATTCAAAAAACTAAAGAAGCTGGAATGCGAACCAAGTCTGGCATAATGGTCGGCCTGGGAGAAACTCAGGAAGATGTTTTCAAGGTAATGGATGACTGCGCTGAACACGGACTGGATATCCTGACAATCGGACAATATCTGCAGCCTACCAAAATGCATATAGAAGTAGCTGAGTTTGTACATCCTGACGTTTTTGAACTGTATAGAGAAGAAGGTCTGAAAAGAGGGCTTAAATATGTTGAATCAGGTCCATTGGTAAGATCTTCTTACCATGCTGAAAGGCATGTAAATGTCCCTATTTAAAATATATCGAAAATCTAAAAAAAGGCAACATTAAAAAAAATGTTGCCTTTTTATTTTGCAATAATCCCTAATTTATTACAGTGATTATCCTGTTTTAATAAATTGTTTTATTTTTACATTATTAATCGAAAAACAGCCAATAAATAAAACTTTTCTAATATTTATTAAACTTTTTTAATGAAGACTAAATTTTTATTTGTAATAATTTCTGTTCTGATGCTCATCGGGTCAGTAGCCAGTTGTAATAGTGAAGATAATGAAGCTCAGCCTGAAGATGTTTCTATAACAAACACAAACATTGAAAAAGAGGATCAGGGTGCTTCAAATATAGAAAGCCTGGCAAATCAACTTGTAAATACTCTTAAACAAAAAAATTTTCCGGGATATATAGGATTATTACTTTCAAGAGATCATCATATTGAAATAGCTGAAAACATTCCATCAGATAGTTTAAAAAGCCAATTCCTAATAAAATATGATTTTCGATTACAAGAGCAGCGTGAGAAATTCAGTCAGTTGACCGATCTTTTAGTTATAAATAATATTAATCTTGATAATGCACTGATCAATGAAATGGTGGTGCTGGAGGATCCTGAATCATCAATTAATAATATTCAAGTATCAGAAGTGTTAATACCAATTTCACAAAACGGTAAAGAATATGAATTAAGGTTTTTTGTTATTAAGAATAAAGGAAAATTTTTCTTAACTTCGGATATAAACCTATAACCTTAATTTAACCCTAATAACCATGAAAAAAGGCTGCTAAATAGCAGCCTTTTTTATTTATTCTATCGTTTCTTGACTTACAAATTTTCCAAGATCTCTTCTGTTTCGTTTTCTTCAGAATATGCAGAAGTAGGAATGCATGCACACATCAGGTTTCTATCACCGTAGGCACTATCGATCCTGCTTACTGACGGCCAGAATTTTCTTCCTCGCACATATTCTAAAGGAAATGCAGCTTTCGCTCTTGAATAAGGAAAATCCCATTCGTTGTCTGTAACCTTGGCAAGAGTATGAGGAGAATTTTTCAGTACATTGTTTTCCTGGTCAGCCACTCCATTTTCTATCTCAGATATTTCATTTCTGATCTCGATCATAGCATCACAGAATCTGTCCAGTTCATTCTTCCCTTCACTCTCTGTAGGTTCTATCATTAGAGTACCAGCAACAGGGAAAGAAACTGTAGGAGCGTGGAAACCATAATCCATCAATCTCTTTGCAATATCTTCTACTTCAACACCAACTTTTTTGAATTGTCTGCACTCAATAATCATTTCGTGTGCAGCTCTTCCTTTAGAGCCAGTATAGAGGATCGGATAATGCTCTTCTAATCTTGATTTTATATAGTTCGCATTTAAAATAGCCATTTTAGTGGCTTCAGTTAAACCGTCACCTCCCATTAGAGCAATGTATGCATAAGAAATAGCCAATATACTCGCACTACCATAAGGGGCAGAAGAAATAGCTGTAATAGCTTGATCGCCGCCTACCTCGTTTACAACTGCATTACCCGGAGCAAAAGGAGCAAGGTGTTCTGCCACCCCGATTGGTCCCATTCCCGGTCCGCCTCCACCATGAGGAATACAGAAAGTTTTATGAAGGTTCAAGTGGCAAACATCTGCACCAATAATCGCCGGAGATGTTAATCCCACCTGGGCGTTCATATTTGCTCCATCCATATAAACCTGACCACCATGATCATGAATTATCTGACAGAATTCCTTGATGTTTTCTTCAAAAACTCCATGGGTAGAAGGATACGTGACCATCAAACCAAAAAGATTATCACTGTGCTTGTCAGCCTTTTCTTTAAGGTCTTCAAGAGAAATATTCCCTTTTTCATCACACTCCACAATTACAACTTTAGTTCCTGCCATTACAGCCGAAGCAGGGTTAGTACCATGAGCTGAAGATGGGATCAAAGTAATGTTTCTATGCCCTTCACCTCGGCTTTCGTGATAAGCCTTGATAACCATAAGTCCGGCAAACTCTCCCTGAGCACCAGAATTTGGTTGTAAAGAAACATCATGGAAACCTGTGATCTCAGAAAGCCATAGCTTTAATTCCTTGATCATTTCCAGATACCCCTTTGCCTGATCTCTGGGTACAAATGGATGTAAATGACCCAGCTCCGGCCAGGTGATTGGCATCATTTCTACCGTAGCATTTAATTTCATTGTACAAGATCCTAAAGAGATCATTGAGTGAACCAAAGAAAGGTCTTTGTTCTCAAGTCTCTTCATATATCTTAGCATTGCATGTTCAGCATGGTACATGTTAAATACCTCGTGTTCAAGAAATGAGCTCTCACGCTGAAGACCAAGTGGAAAACCTACCTCGATACTATCTTCGGCAGTAATATTTTCTTTGCCTCTAACATGAGCAAAAACTTCCAGTATTTCATTAACATCATCCAGCCTGGTAGTTTCATCTAGTGAAATACCAACATGAAGACTATCATAATATCTAAAATTCAATTCTGCGCCCAATGCAATAGACTTAAGAGCAAGTCTTTCTTCCTCATCATTTATAGGAATTTTAATTGTATCGAAGAATTGATCATTTAAGGTTTCAAACCCAAGTTTATTCAGGCCTCTTGAAAGCGCTTTTGTCAGCCCGTGAATTCTGGCAGAGATTCTTTTTAATCCATCAGGACCGTGATATACTGCATACATTCCGGCCATAACAGCTAAAAGAACTTGTGCAGTACAAATATTTGATGTAGCGCGTTCACGCTTAATATGTTGTTCCCTGGTCTGTAAAGCCATTCGATATGCAGGCTTTCCATCTTTATCCACAGAAACACCAATAATCCGTCCGGGAATTAACCTTTTAAATTTTTCATTTGTAGCAAAATAAGCGGCATGTGGTCCACCAAACCCCATAGGGACACCAAAGCGCTGAGTATTTCCAAATACCACATCAGCTCCGTGCTCACCCGGAGGGGTAAACATTACAAGGCTCATCAAATCAGCACCTACAGCTACAAAAACATCATTTTCTTTTGCTTCGGTGATAAAGTCTTTGTAATCTCTTACAGTTCCTTCAGCATCAGGAAACTGAACAAGTACACCATACAAGTCTTCAGCAGAAAGATCCAATTCTTTATAATCACCAACTTCCAATTCAATTCCCAATGGAAGAGATCTGGTTTTTAATATATCCAGAGTCTGAGGGAAAACATTTTTGTCTACAAAAAACCGGTTAGCTTTTTTCTTCTTTGTTCCCTTTCTGGCGCCATGAAACATAGTCATTGCCTCAGCAGCTGCAGTTCCTTCATCTAATAAGGAAGCGTTTGCTATTTCCATACCGGTGAGATCCATAACCATGGTCTGGAAATTAACCAGAGCTTCTAATCTTCCCTGAGCTATTTCAGCCTGGTAGGGAGTGTAAGCTGTGTACCATCCCGGATTTTCAAGGATATTACGAAGGATAACATTAGGCGTTATCGTATGGTAATACCCCATTCCGATATAAGACTTGAAGAGTTTGTTTTTAGATAACTTTTTACGGAAAGATGATAAAAACTGATACTCACTCTTCGCTTCGGGCAGGTCAAGATTTTTTTGAAGTCTGATCCCTTGGGGAACTGTTTGACTGATCAACTCTTCTACCGACCCGGCACCGATCACTTCAAGCATCTGCTCTATCTCCAGAGAGGTTGGAGAATTGTGTCTTGAAGCAAAAGATTCATTCTTTTTTAGGTTAATGTTCATTGACATAACAATAATAAGTCCTTGTAAGTCTTCAATTTGGGTGCAAAGGTAATCTTTAAATTTTATTTGGCATTTATTTATCTAAAGATAATCACACTACGATCAAAAGAAATATCACCCACTCATGTAAATACTATACATTCTTTATATGCTTTTTGTTATCTTAGTAGCTTAAAATAAAACTGTAATTTTATGAAAAAAACTATTTTGCTTGCTTTTACTCTGGCATTTGCGGGAGTGGGAATCAAAGCCCAGGATAGCACTGCGATAAAGTACGGACAGACAATTACTCAGGATGACCTGAAAGACAACCTGACAATATTAGCTTCTGATGCCCTTGAGGGAAGGGAAACCGGTACCAGAGGACAAAAGATGGCCGCTGCCTTCATTTCTTCACATTATGATGCCATAGGGTTAAAGCCCGGCACAAAGAATGGGTGGTATCAACCCGTAATCCTTGAAAATGTGAAACAAGGTGATGCCTTCATTTCTACTGATGATAAGAAATGGAACAATTATGAAAACATTATTATTTATTCAAATGAAAATATGAGCGAAGCAGTTGAACTTGAAACTGCTTTTCTGGGAAATGCTGGTGAAGCTGAGCTCGAGGCAACTGATATAGAGCAAAAGGCTGTTGTTATAATGAATAAAGATAACAGAAGCGCAATTCCTTTCGCTCGTCAAATGATTGAAAAAGGTGCTAAAACTGCAATCATTGTAAGTAGCGCCTCTGACGAAGACTTCGAAAAGTATCTTAATCAGTTTAAGTACTACATGAGTAATGGCAGAATGCAATTGCCATCTGAGGAAGAAACTAAGAAGTTTTCAATAATTTTCGCTTCTAAATCTGCTGCTGCTGAGCTTCTTGATACCAAAGTTGAAAAAATGGAGAAAGCTGCAACAATGGCTGCAGAAGGAAAAGTTAAAAAGCTGAAATCTATTAAACCTCAGGATATCAGCTTCAAGAATACTATGGACATTACCAAAATAAAATCAGAAAACGTTCTTGGCTTTATTGAAGGTACTGATAAAAAAGATGAAATAGTGGTCATCACTTCTCATTACGACCATATTGGTAAAATGGAAGAAGGTGAAGGCGACCTGATCAACAATGGAGCTGATGACGATGGTTCTGGTACTGTAGCTGTAATGGAAATTGCTGAAGCATTCGCTCAGGCTAAAGAAGAGGGTAACGGACCAAGAAGAAGTATTCTATTCATGAACGTTACTGGTGAAGAAAAAGGATTGTTAGGTTCTGATTATTATACTCAAAACCCGATATATCCTCTTGAAAACACCGTTGTTAACTTAAACATTGATATGATCGGTCGGGTTGATCCTGATCATGAAGAAAATAAGGATTACGTTTATCTTGTTGGTAGCGACAGACTTTCGACTGAACTTCACGAGCTAAGCGAAAATGTAAACAAAAAATACATTAATTATGATCTTGATTATACTTATAATGATGAAGATCATCCGGATCGTATTTATTACCGATCTGACCACTGGAACTTTGCCAAGAACAATATTCCTGTAATATTCTATTTCAACGGCGTTCATGCTGATTATCATAAACCTTCTGATGAAGTAGATAAAATTGAATGGGAACAATTACAGGAAAGAGCTCAGCTGGTATTTTACACAGCATGGGAACTTGCTAACAAAGACTCCAGACCTGTAGTCGATAAGAAAGAAAATCAATAAAAGACAGTGATTTTTGATATGATAACCTGGCAGTATTTCTGTCAGGTTTTTTTATGTAAAAAAAAGAACACCCGAAGGATTGATCGGGTGTTGAGCTTATGGAAAGAAAGATAATTAACTTATAATAAATATATTATTTCCTTTCTTAAGATTTTGTTTAAATAGATAAATAACAACTTACAATCGACAAAGAACATTAATTATTCGATTGTAACCTTTTAAATGGGATTCTATAATAAACATAATAATTAAATCCCCAACTGGCACCATCATTTATTCCATAACCTGGCACACGATAAGCATCATTAGTTGAAGCATTGTTAACTCTATTTAAAAATGCTAGTCTACCGGTAAAACCAAGAAAAACATTTTTCAATACTCCCACTTTAATTCCCGCATTTAGTTCAAACCAACGACTATTTACGCCTTCATCCTGATCGGTTTGATCTATCTGCCCAAAAAATTCATCTTCGAAGTTATAGGTGAATTTTGAATCGTAATAAGCCCGAGCATATCGTAAGCCAACAAACATCACAAAATTTCTAGGTTCTTTGATATTAAAATTCACATCTCCACCAACCCTGAAATAACTACCTGAAACATTCATTTCAGAACCAGATAAATGATCCAGGTTATAATCTGCCAGACCATAGTCAGCAACTATCAACAGTTTCCCCAAATCAAGATCAGCAGTAATCTCATATTGCTCAAGATCATTATTAATAATTCTTCTTACAGGATATACCAGGTCTACTCCAACTCTTAGACCATAAAGAACTGGTTTCCATTCAGACTTTTTCTTCACTTTTAATGTATCCGTATTTGTTGCTTTTTGCTTTTGTATTGATTTTGCTTCCTGGGCTAAAGATTCAGCCTGAAAAAGACAATTAATTGCTAGAAACAAAAAGACGGATGTCAGCTGGTGCCGTAGAAATATCATTAGTTGTTATTCTTAATGTTGTTCTATTAAAAACCTGAACAGTATCATAATTATAATCTGTTGCAGTTAATTCCCTAAAAAGTACTTCAGGGCCACACTCTGGAGAAATCAATCTGCTAATTGTTTTATATTTCATTTCCAAAGTGTAGATGTTATTATCAGTTGTTTCAAATACGTACCGGGTAGTATTTACTCTCGGATTTAAAGGCAGAAGTACTTTTGAAACAGTGTCATCTGAAACAATGATAGAATCCTCATAACCTTCGACATACACTCTGCGTAAACCCAAGCTAGAACTATCACTTGTATTGATATTAAAAGAGGCCACAGCAAAGTCCCTATACTCACTGTAACAGTTTATCTGGGGATCACAACTACTCATTGCAATCAATAAAAAAGCCGCAAATACAAAAAAGTATTTTTTACTCATAATATAAACTTAAAGCGTAAAGATACAGTTTTATTCAATCCTCCAACGAAAGGATCGAGATTTCTTGTGTAAAAGGAGATAGTATTTTAGTACTTTTGCAGATAATTTAAACGGAGAACGCATTGAAAACGAAGGGAATAAAAAAGCATAAAGTAAATATTGTAACATTGGGTTGTTCTAAAAACCTGGTGGATAGTGAGGTTATGCTTACTCAATTAAGAGGTAATAATATAGACGCTGTTCATGAAGACAAAAAAGATGATTCTGGCGTTGTGATAATCAACACATGTGGTTTTATCGATAATGCCAAGCAGGAATCTATCGATACAATTTTACGGTATGCAGATGCCAAAGATCAGGGATTAGTAGAAAAAGTTTATGTAACTGGATGCTTATCTCAGCGATATAAAGATGATCTTGAAAGAGAGATCCCTCAGGTAGATGCATTCTTTGGCACCCGGGATCTTCCTTTACTTTTGAAAAAGTTTAAAGCTGATTATAAGCATGAATTGGTTGGTGAAAGAATTCTTAGCCATTCAGGCCATTATGCATACATGAAAATAGCTGAAGGCTGTGACAGGCCCTGTTCTTTCTGTGCCATTCCGTTAATGAGAGGTAAACATGTTTCCAAGCCGATAGAAGAACTCGTAAAGGAAGCCAAAGGTCTTGCGGCAAAAGGCACCAAAGAGTTATTACTAATCGCTCAAGACAGTACTTATTACGGCCTTGATATCTATGGAAAGAGGAGACTGGCTGACTTGATGAAAGCGCTCTCAGATGTTGAAGGAATAGAATGGATACGTCTTCATTATGCATTCCCTACAGGGTTTCCAAAAGATGTGTTAGATGTAATGGCTGAAAGAGACAACATCTGTAACTATCTTGACATTCCACTTCAGCACGGTTCTACTAACATGCTTAAGTTAATGCGAAGAGGAACGACCAGGGAAAAAACTGAACAGCTCATACATGATATTCGTGACAAAGTTCCTGGTATTGCAATTCGAACAACCCTGATTGCCGGTCACCCTGGAGAGACTGAAGCAGACTTTAATGAAATGGTCAGTTTCGTAGAACGAATGCGTTTTGAAAGGCTGGGTATCTTTACCTATTCCCATGAAGAGAACACTCACGCCTTCTCAATGGAAGACAATGTCCCTGACGAATTGAAACAAGAAAGGGCAAATATCGTTATGGATTTACAAGAAGGGATTTCCAGAGAAATCAACGAACAAAAAATTGGCAAGAAATTCAAAGTATTATTTGACCGTAAAGAAGGTGGCTACTTCGTTGGCAGGACTGAGTTTGACTCACCTGAAGTTGACAATGAGGTACTTGTTGATGCCAAAGATCAATATGTCAGAGTCGGTGATTTTGCCAACGTCATTATTGATGATGCTACAGAATTCGACTTGTACGGTTCCTTACTGTAACAAAATATACAGATGAAAGTAGAAAAAATTGGATTTGGAGAGATCGATACGTTCTCTCCAATTTTTTTGGATTATTTAGCTGAAAAAGATGCTTTAAAAGAATTTTACAGATATTCCATTCAACTCGACAGTTTTAAAGAGGCGATTAATGAAAGGAGTTCTTTTTCAGAAAATCACCGAAAAACCCTGGTTAATGTATTAAAAAAACAATACTCTTCGATTGATACTCCAGAGGCTGTAACCGAAAACATCAATTCCTTAGCCAATAATAATACTTTCACTGTAGTCACCGGACACCAGCTGAATATTTTCACCGGCCCTCTATATTTCATTTATAAAATAGTTACTACCTATAAGCTGGCTCAAAAGCTGAAAGAGGCTTACCCGGAATATAATTTCGTGCCGGTTTACTGGATGGCTTCTGAAGATCACGATTTTGCAGAGATCAATCATTTCAATCTTTTTGGCAAACAAATAAAGTGGGAAACTGATCAAACCGGACCTGTAGGGCGCTTTACCACAGAAGGAATGGTTGAAAATCTTAATCTCAATGGAATGGGTGATGAGATTGAGGCATTTTTGAATTTCTATAAAAAAGAAGACACTCTGGCGAAAGCTCATCTTTCTTTGGTTAATTATCTCTTTGGAAAAGACGGGGTCGTAACTATCGATGCAGACCATCCGGAACTTAAAAGCATTTTTGCCCCAATAATAAAAGAAGACATCTTCTCGGAGAAAAGTAACGAACTTACAGAAAAGCAGACTGGAGCATTAACAGATCTGGGTTATAAGTCCCAGGTTTACAGCCGTGATATTAATTTCTTTTACCTTAAAGATGATCTTAGGGAACGAATAGTTAAAACTGATTCTGGTGATTATAAAACTGTTAATGAGGTGGCTCAATGGACTAAAGAAGAATTGAGTTCCGAGATTGAACAGCATCCGGAAAGATTCAGTCCAAATGTAATAATGCGACCTGTATATCAGGAAACAATCCTTCCCAACCTTGCTTACATAGGAGGTCCTGCGGAAGTTGCATATTGGCTTCAATTGAAATTGGTGTTTGATTACTATGACACTTTTTTCCCTGTTCTCATGCCAAGAAATTTTGCGCTGACTCTTAACAAAGCCAATGTTAAAAAATACGAGAAGCTTGAAATCGGAACAAAACAACTTTTTATACCCTTTGAAGAGCAAAAAAAGGACTTTATTGAAAAGCTTACAGAAAATGAGATCAAGCTAAACGAGCAAAAAAAAGGCCTGGCAAAAGTTTTCGATGAAATAAAGGATAAAGCAGCAGAAATAGATAAAAGTTTACAGGGTTTCGTTGGTTCAGAAATGGCGAAATCGATGAAAAGCATTGATAATATCGAAAAAAGGCTGCAGAAAGCGGAGGAGAAAAGACACGAAATTACTCTAAATCAGCTTGAATCACTGCTCAATAAATTATTTCCCAATGGTTCATTGCAAGAACGTCACGACAATTTCTTAAATTTCTATTTGAATCATCCTAAATTCATTGAACACTTGAAGTCTGCGTTTGACCCGTTTGACTTTACTTTTAACATCTTATTTGAAGATGAATAAAGATACCTTAAGACGTACATTTTTAGAAAAAAGAAAGGGATTAAAAAAGGCAGAGTACGACTGGAGATGTGAAGCAATTGCCCAAAACTTTTTTAAATACTCCGGCTGGTCAGAATTGTCCTGCATCCATACCTTTTTGCCAATCATCAAAAATCGGGAAATAGATACTTATCAGATAATCAATGGCCTTAGAAAGAGAGACTGGGAGGGAAAAATTACTACCGGTGTATCTGATTTCAAATACAACACAATGCAAACTTATCTCCTGGATGAGTCTACAATCTTAAAGGAAAATCATTGGGGAATTCCTGAACCTGTAGATTCGATCGAAGTAGAGGATTCGGAAATAGATATGGTACTCACTCCATTGATAGTAGCAGATAAGAAAGGTCATCGAATTGGATATGGAAGAGGCTTCTATGATATCTTTTTTAAAAAACTAGAGCCCCATACCAAAAAAGTAGGCCTTTCGTTAAGCCTACCTTTAGATCCTGTTAAATATTTCAGTTCTTTTGATATCTGCCTGGATATGTTAATTACTCCTTACCGGGTATATCATTTTGACTGACCGGTTATTTTTTCAATAACTGAGCTGCTTCTTTGGCAAAATACGTCAGTATAGCATCGGCGCCCGCTCTTTTTATGCTCAATAATGTTTCCAGAATCACCCGGTCGTTATCAAGCCAACCTTTTTGAGCTGCAGCCTTAATCATGGCATATTCTCCTGAAACATTGTAAGCTGTAACCGGAAGTTCTGTTTTTTCTCTTATTAAATGAATAACATCAAGGTAGGTCATTGCTGGTTTGACCATAAGCATATCTGCACCTTCTAATTCATCTTGTTCAGCTTCAATCAAAGCCTCTCTTTTGTTGGCGGGGTTCATCTGGTAGGTTTTCTTATCACCGGATTTAGGTGCGGAATCTAACGCATCTCTGAATGGACCATAAAAAGCACTTGCATATTTAGCAGTATAGCTCATTATTGAAGTATTGGTAAACCCTGATTCATCCAGTGCTTCCCTGATCTCAGCAACTCGCCCGTCCATCATATCAGATGGTCCGATAATATCAATACCGGTTTCTGCCTGTGCAACGGCCATTTGAGCTAAAACATCGAGAGTCTCGTCATTCAGGATCACCCCGTTATCATCAACAATTCCATCATGACCATCAACACTGTAAGGATCAAGGGCAACATCAGTCATGATACAAGCTTCAGGAAATTTCTTTTTAATCTCCGTGAGTGCCTTTAAATAAAAAAAGTTCTCATCATAACTGGCAGTACCGGTTTTATCCTTATACTTTTCATCTACCACAGGAAAAATATCAAAAACTTTTACACCAAGGTTTAAGCATTCCTCAATCTCTTTAAGCATGTTGTCGAGGGATAGTCTATTGATACCCGGCATACTATCTACCGGAACAGACTTTTTAGTCCCTTCGAGTAAAAATAACGGGAAAATAAAATCCTTGGTGGTCAGGGTGGTTTCCTCAACCATTTCTCTTATCGCTGCAGACTTACGGTTTCTTCTTGGCCTCTGTAACATGCTTCTTATTTTGATTTGAGCAAAATTAAGATATAAATGTCAAATATTTAATAATGAAAAACCCCGACCTGTAAGTCGGGGTTTAAAATTATTTTTTCCAGGTTTTCTCAAACTCTGAAATCGTTTTCTCTATTATATCACAACATTCGTGTAATTCTTCTTCAGTCATTACCAGTGGAGGAGCAAACCTGATAATATTACCGTGAGTAGGTTTAGCCAGTAAACCATTTTCTTTCAATGCCATACAAATATCCCAGGCTGTTGAGCTTTCCTGTGTGTCATTGATTACGATAGCATTGAGTAACCCTCGGCCACGTACTAACTTTACAGATTCAGATTTTTCAATGAATTTTTCCATTCGTTCTCGGAACAACTCACCAAGCTGACGGGCATTCTGAGAAAGGTTTTCATCTACTACAACTTCAAGTGCAGCCATAGCAACTTTAGAACCTAAAGGATTACCTCCAAAAGTACTTCCATGCTGTCCTGGTTGGATTACTTCCATAATATGATCATCTGCAAGAACCGCAGATACCGGATAAACTCCTCCAGAAATTGCTTTTCCTAAAACCAACATATCTGGTTTAGTATACGTGTCTTCTTGTCTTTCACATTTTCCTTTACAAGAGCAGTTTCCACAAACAGCTAAAAGACTACCAGTTCTTGCAATTCCGGTTTGAATCTCATCAGCGATCATTAAAACATCATTCTGGGAACATATCTCTTTGGCCTTAGATAGAAAGTTATCATCAGGAGTTACAACACCTGCTTCACCCTGAATAGGTTCAACTAAAAATCCCGCTATGTTTTTGTCGCTTTTAAGAACATTTTCCAGCGCTTCAAGATCATTGAAAGGTATTTTTATGAATCCCGGAGTATACGGACCGAAATTTTTTCTTGCTCCCTCATCATTTGAAAATGAAATAATGGTGGTTGTTCGTCCATGAAAATTGTTTTCGCAGATAACTATTTTAGCTTCATTTTCAGGAATGCCTTTTCTTTCGTAAGCGTATTTCCTGCAAATTTTAATTGCAGTTTCAACAGCCTCAGCTCCAGTATTCATTGGCAATACTTTATCAAAGCCGAAATACTCTGTCACATACTTTTCATATACGCCTAATACGTCATTATAAAAAGCCCGCGAGGTTAGTGTCATAGTTTGAGCCTGCTCCGTAAGGGCTCCAACAATCTTAGGATGACAATGCCCCTGATTTACGGCACTATAGGATGATAAAAAATCATAATATTTTTTACCTTCAACATCCCACACATGTACCCCCTCACCTTTGGAAAGTACAACTGGAAGGGGATGGTAATTATGTGCCCCATGCTTATCTTCCAGCTCGATAGCTTCTTTGCTCGATTTAATGCTGTCCACCATTACAATAAGAATTTTAGATCTTTAATATGTTTAGAATGCCAAATTAACGATAAGCATTCGTTAGAAAAAAGTAAAACTGGAAGAAGTTAAATCGAGCAAAATGTACATTTGAGGCAAACTAGGCCTATTGCCTTTAAACTAAGAAAATACTTATCCGGAGGTAAAAAAAATTTTAACTCGCTATTCCCAATTCATTTCTAATTTCTTGAAAATCGACAACCCCTTTAATAAAATATTTAGAAAGGTGAGGATATGCTGAGCGGAGTTCAGTTAACATTAAGTTAAAAGGAATGTCCTCAAATGTCCCGTAAAAATGCAAAAACTCAAGTTGTTTACCAGATTGATCGTATTGCTGAAAAAAGGCATCATTTTCACCATCAAACTCAAGCACAGGAACACCCAGGTAATTGCATAATGATTTATTAAAAGCAGGTGTAAGCTTTACCCATTTACCCTTGAGAAATAATTCAGCATACCCGTGAAACACAAACACATCAGTTTCAAGTATTTCTTCAAGATGACTTGTGCCTATGTGATTTTTTACATTCGCAAACCCCATTCTGGCCGGAATTCCAACAACTCTGGCGGTTGCAACTAGTAAAGAGGCTTTTTCAACACAATACCCATAATTCCTTTCCAGTAAATTACTAGATTGAATTCCTTCTTCTGTGAAGTTCAATTTATAAGGATTGTAACGAAAATCATCTCTGATACGATAATAAAGAGCGATTGCCTTTTCTACTGGTGAATCAATACCAGTACAAATCTTTTTCGCATAACTTATTACTTTTGGATGGTCACTATTAATATATCTGTAAGCAGAAAGAAACTCTTGCATTCTTAATTAAAAAATTTCGATTTTTGGCGATGACTAATATAATAAATAATCATTAGAAATTTAAACCCAATTCAATTCACCATATTTATAATTAACTATCATCAAGTTTTCTGATTCTTTCTTTAATAATTTTTATCAAAATATTATAATTGCAGATCTATCAACCAAATAAGAACAATGTATCGATTTATTCGATTGCTGATCCTATCAGCTTTTTTATTAACTAATCTGTCTAGTTGCTCAACCACAAAAATCAGAAAAGAAAGTGGAATGCTAAGCCTCACCAGCTCCGACATCATATTAATTAATACTCTTCCCGTTAACGGACATAAAGCTATTTCTTTTTATGAGTCAGCAAGAGAAAAGCTTACAAAAGCAGGGGTAAAAGAAGTGATTTATCTTCCAGAAGTTGAGTTTCAATTATTAGCATCCGGAATAAAGTATGAGGATTTAAAGCGTATGCCTTTAAAAGAATCTACAAGAATAAGAATTTCTGAAACGTTAGGTGTCAATTACATAATTGAAGCACAATTGATCAACGCTAAAGAGGGTTCTTTATATGAAATTGAAAATGCAAACAACAAACTGCCTTATGATGATCCAACTACTTCAGAAGCTGAACTTTTATTTTTGATTTCAAACCTGGAAAACCCTGCTTTGGATTACAAGTTTTCAGTGTCCACTACAATTTCAGGATTATCCTACAATGATGACGATGGAGATTCGCACTCTATTAATTTAAGCTACTCTGAATATTCTGTTGTAATGAGATCATTTAAGGATGGAATAAAAGAAATATCAAGAAAAGTCAATTAAAAATCGCAAGTAATTTTTTAATTATCACGGAATGAAAAATTTTTTAATTTTCGCAGTTTTTATCAGCATAGCATTTTTTATTTACCCTGTTTTACAAAAAACCAACATATCTATTTTTGGAATTAATACTATCAAAGAATCCATCCAAGACTATGATGAAAAGATTGAAGAGTACGATAAAAAAATAAATGAGCTAAAAGAAAAAGAGGTCCTTAGAGAAATTGACCGAACAAGGATTGAGTCAAATGAATCTACTAGAAATACTTATGTAGCCGTTAAAAAGGTGCAAGAAAAAGAATTGCGTAAATCTTACGGCATTATAATCGGTACATTGGCACTTTTTGTATTATTACCTTTTTTAATTTTTGGTGGATCCTCTACAAAAAACCTTAGCAATGAGGAAAAAACATGGCTGACAATCCCTTTAGAAAACATTAAAAGCCTTGCCCTTTCGTATGACAAGAAAAAAAGGGACAGAAACCAGGACCCGATGAATATAAATTTTGTCAGTAAAAGAATTCAAATTGAAAACAATATATTAAGCACAAAAGGATCTACACAGTCATCTGCCATGATCATGGCATTTCTTTGTCTTCCTGTATTTTATTTTATACCTCATTTGTATCATTTCTTTTCACCATCAAACGAAGGTGAATCTTTAATTAGTCAATTTGATAATTGGGGAGTTTTAATCACTCCAGTTGTATTCCTTATCGTTGGTATTTATCTTTTTTTAAGTTTTGGTCCAAAAGCGAAGTTTACAATTAACAAATCCAATAGACTCATTAAATATAGGTCAGGTACAGAAATGGTAACCCGAAAAATTTCTGAATTGGAATCTATCCAAATAAATTCATTCACCTTAAACTCAAACAAAGGGCATTCACATCAACAATATGAATTGCAGTTAAATTTTATCGATGGTTCCGTTAAGGCATTATTTAATCATACCGGTAAAGAAGAAATGTATGTGGACGCAATCAAAACAGCCCGGTTTGTTAGAAAACCATTTGTTGATCCTGTTCGTGCAGTAGAATCAAATCCACATTTTATTTAGCAAAAATTAGCACTTGCCTTAACAGTTTTTAAGTGTAATCTGTCTTTGAAGGAAGGTCTCAATAATATATTTGTTGCTTATCATCAATCAACAAAACTAATACTATGAGATTTTCATTATTAATTATTTTAAGCATTTTTTTATCCTCAAGTAATATTAATGGACAGGATAAAGACAAAAAATTAAGCTTTTCTATTGAGGCTGGACACTTGTCAGGAATAGGAAAAATACACCACACAGAAGACATTTACTATGAAAACTTCACTAAGGCTTCACGGTTAAGATTTATACTTGACTATAAATTAAATGGCTATTTCTCTACAGGGCTTGGCTTCGGTCTAGAAGGGTATCAAAGTAATCTTCCTGTTGGTGCTTCTTACTATAATACAGCTCCTTTATTCCTGGAGTTCAGTGGTAAATTAAAAGATTCGGGTAATACTCCAGTTGCTTCTTTTAGACTTGGGAATTCAATGAAACTTGCTGAAATTTTCGAATCAGGTCTTCATTTAGGTGTTGACCTGGGTTATTTAATCAAATTAAAAAAGATTTCTCTTCGACCTTCAGTGGGTTATAACCTTCAACAAATAAGAAATACAAGTATTTCTATTTATGATGAAAACAGTAACAATGTTACTTCATATGAAAGCAATATTCTTTTGAAAAGCCTTTCTTTCAATTTAAGACTAACTTTATAAGATTTGTTAGTAGAAAAAATAAAAAAAGGCTATCTGAATCACCAGATAGCCTTTTATATTATTAGTCATTAAAAAACCTCTTCTTATTAATAAATATCAACACTACCCCAACGAAAATGCAGGAGTCGGCAATATTAAAAACGGGTCTGAAAAACTGAAAACTATCGCCTCCCCAAATAGGAACCCACTCAGGAAAAGTCGAATCTATCATGGGAAAGTAAAGCATATCTATAACCTGCCCATGAAATAAAGGAAACAAGGCTCCATACATTACATTTCCTTCCAGAAAAATGCCATAAAAAGTACTATCGATCACATTTCCGAGGGCACCACCAAGAATTAATGCTATTGCATATAACAATCCATCGTGAACGCCTTTTTTATAAAGATAATATATGTAATATCCGATAGCTCCGACAGCAATAATCCTGAAAGTGGTTAGAATTAACTTTCCATATTCAAAATCCATTTTCCAGCCAAAAGCCATGCCGGGATTTAATGTATAGTGAAGCTTGAACCAATCGCCGATAACGTTGATATCTTCACCCTGGTACATATTGTGATAAACCCACATTTTACTGGCCTGATCGACAATAATGACCAGTAGAGTGAGAAGGTAAAACTTTGTTAATTTCACTTTTCTACTTCAATGTTTATTTTAATAGTATAATCATCAATCTGGAGTTCTTCGCCGTTTCCATTAACTCCGGATTCAACAAGTGATAACGCCTGTGTTTCAGAACATATATATTCTTTATGAGCAGACACGGCTTCTTTAACAACGCTATCTGATGATTCAAAAATTATGTTGATCTTATCCTGGACTTCAAGTCCTTTATCCTTTCGAAGGTTCTGGATCCTGTTTACCAGGTCCCTTGCAAAGCCTTCTTTACGTAAGTCGTCAGTAATTGTAATGTCAAGTGCCACAGTTACACCTTTTTCACTGGCTACCGCCCAGCCTGGAATATCATCTGAAGTGATTTCAACATCTTCTAGTGTTAACTTAATCTCTTCTCCTCCTACTGTGATAGGATATTCATTCTGTTGCTCAAGTGTTTTGATGTCTTCCTGATCAAACTTTGAGATTTCCTTAGTGATATCTTTCATCAACGGACCATATTCCTTACCTAATTTTCTAAAATTCGGTTTGATACGCTTAACGATCACTCCAGATTCTTCATCAAGTAGCTCCACTTCTTTAACATTCACCTCAGATTTTACAATATCTTCAACGGCTGCAATGTACTGAGCTGTCTTTTCATTTAATGCAGGCACCATCACTTTTTGTAACGGTTGACGAACCTTGATCTTATTTTTCTTCCTGATAGAATGAACAAGAGATGAAATATGCTGAGCAAGATACATTCTTTCTTCCAGAGCTTTATTAACAAGACTTTCATCTACCTGAGGGAAATCACTTAAATGTACACTTGTCACTTCTCCAGTATCTTCAGATGCAATCAAAAGATCTCTGTAGAGCTTATCCGCATAGAAAGGAGCTACGGGTGAAGCAAGTTTTGAGATGGTAAATAAACACTTATATAGAGTATAGTAGGCCGCTTTCTTATCTTCATTAAGATCTCCTCTCCAGAATCGCTTTCTATTAAGACGAACATACCAGTTACTCAAATCATCAATTACAAAATCCTGAATCAAACGCGTCGCTCTTGTAGGTTCGTATTCGCTGAACGCATCATCAACATCCTTGATAAGAGAATTTAATTTACTAATCACCCAACGATCACTTTCAGTCAATGCGTTGGTAACATCTTTATCTTCGGCAAACTCGTAATTATCAAGGTTTGCATAAAGAGCAAAGAAAGAATAGGTGTTATGAAGCGTACCGAAAAACCTTCTTTGAACTTCCTGTACACCTTCCAGGTTGAACTTCAGGTTATCCCACGGGTTGGCGTTAGAGATCATATACCAGCGAGTGGCATCCGGACCATATTGTGAAAGAGTCTCAAATGGATTGATTACGTTACCAACCCTCTTAGACATCTTATTTCCGTTTTTGTCCAGAACAAGACCATTTGAAATAACATTTTTATATGCTACAGAATCAAATAGTAATCCCGCAATTGCATGGAGAGTAAAAAACCACCCTCGAGTCTGATCAACACCTTCTGCGATAAAATCTGCCGGGAAGTTTTTTTCAAAAGTCTCATGATTTTCAAATGGATAATGCCACTGAGCATAAGGCATCGCACCACTATCAAACCAAACGTCGATTAAATCAGGTTCACGGAACATCTTTTGTCCGGTAGAACTAACTAATACGACATCATCAACATATGGCCTGTGAAGATCAAAGTCTTCTGGTATCTGCTCAGACATATAGCCCGCATCGATCGACTTCTGCACTTCATCTCTCAGTTCCTGAATAGAACCAATACACTTTTCCTCTGATTTATCTTCTGAAACCCAGATCGGAAGAGGTGTTCCCCAGTATCTAGATCTTGACAGGTTCCAGTCGACCAGGTTTTCGAGCCAGTTTCCAAACCTGCCTTCACCAGTTGATGCCGGTTTCCAGTTTATGGTTTTATTTAATTCTACAAGCCTGTCTTTTAAAGCCGTGGTTTTTATAAACCAGCTATCCATAGGATAATAAAGTACAGGCTTATCAGTCCTCCAGCAATGTGGATAACTGTGCTCGTATTTTTCGACCTTAAATGCTTTATTCTCTTCCTTTAACTTAATCGCAATTAATACGTCTGTAGATTTATAATCCGGATCAGACTCATCTTCACCGGTATAATTTTTTACATATTTCCCGGCAAAATCAGTTATTTCTTCAACAAATCGACCCTGGCGATCAACGATTGGAAGCTCTTTGCCATCTTTATCCTTTACAAAGATTCCTTCTACATTATTTTGAACTGAAACTCTGTAGTCATCTGCACCAAAAGATTTGGCCAGGTGAACAATTCCCGTACCATCCTCGGTTGTCACATAATCTGCTTCCAGCATTGTAAATGCGGGCTTTTCAAGCTTAATGTAAGGAAGCAATTGTTCGTAATCTATTCCAACAAGCTCCTTACCTGTGTATTCGTTAACTACCTCGTAAGGGATTTTCTTATCTCCCGGATTAAAGTCTTCCAGGTTCAAATCTGCATGTTTAGGATTAAAATATGCTGAAATCCTGTCACTGGCTAAAATCAGTGAAACAGGCTGATTTGTATACGGGTTATAAGTTTTAACTTTTGAATACCTGATCTTTTCTCCAACAGCCAGAGAGTTATTTGCCGGTAAAGTCCATGGAGTGGTTGTCCATGCTAAAAAGAAAACTTCCTCGTCACCATCAAATAAAAATTCTGACTTTTCATTTCGCTCAACTTTAAACTGAGCTGTGATAGAAGTGTCCTTCACCATTTTGTAGGTGCCTGGCTGATTTAGCTCATGAGAACTAAGACCAGTTCCAGCAGCAGGAGAAAATGGCTGAATTGTATAGCCCTTGTAAAGAAGACCCTTATCATAAAACTTTTTGAGTAAATGCCATAAGGTCTCCATGTACTTGCGGTCAAAAGTGATATATGGATCATCAAGATCAACCCAATACCCCATTCTTTCGGTCAGGTCATCCCATTCACTTTTAAATTTCATCACCGCTTCACGGCATCTTTCATTATATTCTTCGACAGTAATTTTCTTACCGATATCTTCCTTAGTAATTCCAAGTTCTTTTTCAACCTGAAGCTCAACAGGTAATCCATGGGTATCCCAACCACCTTTACGCTTAACCTGCATTCCTTTAAGCGTTTTAAATCGGCAGAACAAATCCTTCACCGTTCTGGCCATTACGTGGTGAATACCGGGAGTACCGTTAGCAGAAGGTGGTCCTTCATAAAAAGTAAATGAGGGAGCTCCTTCACGGTTATCAACCGATGCTTCAAACACTTTATTTTCCTTCCAATAAGCCAGCATCTCATCAGCTAGCTTCGCATAGTCAGGTTGTTTATACTCAGGGTACTTCACTGCAATAATTTTAATTTTCAATAAGTTGCAAATTTAATGACGTAATAATAAGAATTGAGGTTTTTCTCGGGTTTTTTGAAAAGGACATAAAAAAAGCGCCTCCTCGGCGCTGACCTATTCTAAAGGCGGACACTCCTCGCGTCCTTTTTTATAGATATTATCTGGCTGTAGGAGGAGGAGTCGAACCTCCACGAAGTGGTTAGCCTCTTGCGAGATTTATCCCAAACCTTCACCCCCGAGACAGGAGGGCATGTCTGCCTGTTTCATCACCCTACAGTATAATTAAGGATTTCTCCTTTTAGTTGTTTTTTTAAGTGTTTACTTCACTTTGTTGCTGTAGAGGGAGGAGTCGAACCTCCACGAAGTGGTTAGCCTCTTGCGAGATTTGTCCCAAGCCTTCACCCCCGAGACAGGAGGGCATGTCTGCCTGTTTCATCACCCTACAGTATAGATTAATTATCCGGAAGCATTTCTTCCTTCGGTTTTTTAAAAGTGTTTCCTTCACTTTGTTGCTGTAGAGGGAGGAGTCGAACCTCCACGAAGTGGTTAGCCTCTTACGAGATTTGTCCCAAGCCTTCACCCCCGAGACAGGAGGGCATGTCTGCCTGTTTCATCACCCTACAGTGTAAAAACGAAATTTTAAATATTTACCTCGTTTGGTTGTTACAAATATCATAAAACCTATATAATTATGCAAATAACGCAACAAATTAATTTAATTTTTATAAATTAAGCAATTATGCCTTGAAATATTGAATGTGCAAACACATGATTTTCAATATTTCTCGAAATTTTTAAGAAATTATTAATCTTAAGGAAAATGAATTTTTCAAAAAGGAAGAACCACCTAATGAAATACTAAAAAATAAAAATATAGCAAAAATATATTTTGACTATCCGTCATGTTTTGCAAACAATATACTCTTTGATGGATAGAATGGGGTTTCTTCAATTTTAGCAAGTTCTTTTCCATCATCGGACATGATTATAACATTGCTAACCCAAAACTCTTTTTCAACTATCAGGTCAGTCCATTGATAAGAATAAAAAACTTTCTTATCCAGGTTGTAGTAACCGTGAAAGATTGGGAGTGGTGTTGATGGAGTCATCGGAATATCGCCTACTTTATCTACTGTGCCTGACCCAATAAGCATTAATTGCGTTTCAAGACTTTTAATATTATCCGAATCAATATTACGTTTAAGATTTAATCTTAAAGATTTCATAAAAGAATCAAACCGATTCCTTTTTCCCTTTAGATAGATTTGATGAGATTCCTGACTTTTGAAAATATGGGCTAAACGTAATTTCAATCTTTCCGCATTTTCTGTTTGGGTGGCTTCAAATTCTTTAAATAACCCAAAAACTCTCACGCGGATGGGAAACTTTCCTGGTTCATGGATAGAAGAATAATCGATGGTAATAAAATAATTAAAAAAGTTATCGGAATGCTCAAGAATCATTTTCAGATCATCAAACTCTCCAGAATCAGAATTTCTGATATTTTTGAATTTATTTATAGCAGTACTTAGATCGTTTTGTAAACCTTCACTATCAAAATATGCATCCTCTCCATCAACTTGAAGTCTGACAATGTTATCTATTTCTACTGATTGAAGAACCGTATAAAGCTTATGTAATATCTGTATCGCTTCAAAAGATTCCTTTTCAACTTTTTCTGAAAATACTCCGGCAGTTAAATAATGAAAAAGCTTTTTTACAGAGGAATCGGGCTTAATGCTTTCTATAACTGTTTCTTTCGAAGGATCTACCAATATGTCTCCCTGAAAAAACATAGTTAATTAATTTGCTCTAAAAGAGTTCTAAAGGATACGTGTCGATCCTTATATTTCTCATAATGCTCATTAATAAGGTCCGGAGCATGATTTTCAAGATATTCGTTTATCTTATTTATATCATCTGCAAAATACTGAATTGAAAATGTTGTGCCTTCAACACCACTTTCCTCATTTAATAGTCTGAACATTTTATGCTCTCTGAACATTCCTGTATTTAATACTTTTGGAATATGACTGCTTTTCATCCATTCCAGCCATTCTTCCTCAATATCCTTATCTACATTTACTGTAACGCTATATAAAACCATTTGCCATTTTTTTTGTTTATATGTAAATATACGATTCAATGATAACAAAATACTTTATATATTTGATCATTTGAATCTTTTCATAACTATCAAAATATAATCAAAATTGCTTAATAAGGGCAGGTAGAAGATGGTAAAATATTCGATTAAAGATTTAGAGCAATTAAGTGGCATTAAGGCGCACACTCTCAGAATATGGGAGCAGCGATACAATATATTAAATCCTCAGCGAACAGTTACAAACATTCGCTATTATACAGATAGAGATCTTAAAAGTCTATTAAATATCGCTCTATTAAATCAGCACGGCTATAAAATTTCTAAAATAGCTGAAATGCCTAAAGAAGAGCGTAACGAAATAATAAAAGACCTTGTGAAGAAGCCTGAAAATACTTCATCACAAGTAAACAGTCTAACTGTTTCTATGCTTGAACTCGATGAAATTGGTTTTGAGGAAAAATTAAATAAAGCAATTCAAAGTATAGGCCTGGAACAGACAATGTTAAAGGTTCTTCTACCTTTTATGCAAAAAATTGGTGTTTTATGGCAGATAGGATCTATCAATCCTGCCCAGGAACATTTTATTTCAAACCTAATCGTTCAAAAAATATACGCAGCTATAGATAAGTTAGGTCCTTACTACGCCAACAGCGATAAAAAAACTTTCTTATTATGGCTAGCAGAAGGCGAGTATCATGAATTAATGCTTTTATTCGCCAATTATCTTTTAAAGTCCAGAGGTTACAAGGTGATTTATCTTGGAGCTAATCTGCCATTCGAAGATCTTAAAACTATTTATGAGCAACATACCCCGGATGTGCTCTTTACTGTCTTTACTACATCCAATCTTCCATACGACATATCTAAATATATAGAAGAACTAGTAAATATCTCAGGTAAAAGTGAGGTACTCGTTTCAGGCAGTCAGTTAGTTGATGTGGAAGCTCAATTACCTGGTAAGGTTCAGGTAATCCCATCACTGGACAAATTCATATCTATGATTTAGTGAAATAAACAGATTAACATCTAATCTAAAACGTTCTGACCATTATTAGTCAAAAGGCTTAATATTTTAAGCCTCTTATACTCCTATTATCTAAAATAGCAGGCTTCTATAGCAGCACAACGTAAATTGTTTCAACAAATGTTTAACTTTTGTTTGACATTAGTTAAACAATTAGTATATTTGTTTAAGAGATGTTCACAAAAGTTAAACATTATGACTGCATTAGAATTCGGATACAGATTAAACAGTTTAAGAGTTTTTCTTAAGCCCTACGCTTACAGACTAACCAGAGACAATGATGAAGCCAATGACTTGCTCCAGGAAACAGTTCTAAAGGCTTTCAGTAACAGAGAAAAATTTTCGGAAGGCACAAACATCAAGGCATGGTTATATACCATAATGAAAAACACCTTCATTACAAATTACCAAAAGAAGGTCAGACAAAAAACCTTTGTTGATAAGACAGACAACGACCACTACATAAACAGTTCTAAGCACACTATCGAGAATGGTGCTTACGGTAATTTCAAAATGAAAGACATCAAAAGATCAATCAAAAAACTTGATGATAATTATAAAGTTCCTTTCATGATGCATTATAAAGGGTATAAGTATTATGAGATAGCAGAGCATTTAAATGTACCTATTGGAACTGTAAAAAACAGAATTCACCTTGCAAGAAAAGAATTGAAAGAAATGTTACAGGTTTATCGAACCATTTAATGAAATCTTAGATTCTAATTACTATATTGTTCCCTAAAAATTTTAATGAACAGAAGGAAATACGATGCCGTTGTCATCGGTAGTGGGTTTAGCGGTTTAGCAGCAGCATGTTATCTTGCCAAAGATGGTTTCAAGACAGTTGTTGTTGAAAAAAATGATACTCCGGGGGGAAGAGCAAGACATTTTTCTGAAAAAGGTTTTGTTTTCGACATGGGTCCTTCGTGGTATTGGATGCCTGATGTATTCGAGCATTTCTTTGCTTCTTTTGGAAAAACTCCTTCTGACTATTACAATCTAATTCGTCTCGATCCTAGTTATAAAGTCATATATAAAGATTCAAAAATTGACATTCCAGCTAATTGGAATGAATTAAAATTACTATTTGATAAATTAGAACCCGGTTCTTCTAAAAATTTAGAAGAATTTATGCGTCAGGCTGAAATTAAATATAAAGTCGGTATGAACGATTTTGTTTACAAGCCCGGCCATTCTTTTACTGAATTTTTAGATCTGGATCTTCTCAAAAAAGCAACAAAGCTTGATATTTTTTCTTCTATAGGCTCTCATATACGGAAGTTTTTTAAAAACAAGGAATTGATCCAGCTAATGGAGTTTCCAATTTTGTTTTTAGGAGCCCTGCCAAAAAACACTCCTTCGTTATATTCAATGATGAATTATGCCGATATGAAACTCGGCACTTGGTATCCGGAAGGAGGAATGCATAAAATCATTGAAGGAATGGTCTCTTTGGCCAATGAGCTCGGGGTTGAAATTCACACTAATGAAGAGGTAAAAAACGTAGAAATCACAAACAATAAAATTTCGAGTCTACAAACAAGTTCAGCGGTTTATGAGGCCGACAATATTATTTGCTCCGCTGATTATCACCATTTTGAACAAACAATACTTCCTAAGCAATACCGCAGATACACAGAAAAATATTGGGAAAAGCGAAAGCTTGCCCCGAGCTGTTTGCTTTTTTATATTGGTGTAGACAAAAAATTAAACAACCTTGAGCATCATAATTTATTTTTTGATGCAGATTTTGAAAAGCATACAGATGCAATATATGGGGATGTAAAGTGGCCTGATGATCCATTATTTTATACCTGTGTTCCATCAAAAACAGATTCAACTGTTGCGCCGGAAGGAAAAGAAAATATTTTTATTTTAATCCCTATGGCACCAGGATTAATAGAAAATAACGATATTAGTGAAAATTACTATAAACAGGTAATAAGCAGGCTGGAGAAACACTGTGGCGAAAACATCAAGGATCATGTGATTTACAAGCGTAGTTATGGAGCTAAAAACTTTATAACTGATTATCATGCCTATAAAGGAAATGCTTATGGTCTAGCTAATACTTTAGATCAGACTGCGATCCTTAAACCTAAAATGAAAAACAAAAAACTAAACAATCTGTTATATACAGGACAACTTACTGTTCCGGGACCAGGTGTTCCTCCTAGTTTAATTTCTGGAGAAATAGTTGCCTCAGAGGTAATTAAGGAGAAATCCGGACAGTTAGCATAAACTTTCAGATCTATGATTGAACTTTTTCACAAATCAGCTTTTGAATGTAGTAAGAGAATAACTGAATTATACAGTACTTCTTTTACTCTTGGAATCAAGACGCTGAGTAAAAGATATCACGACCCTATTTTTGGAATATATGGTTTTGTAAGATATGCAGATGAGATCGTGGATACTTTTCACCATATAGATAAAGAAAAGACATTAAAGCTTTTTGAAGAGGACACCTATAAAGCTATTGAAGAAAAATTCAGCATGAATCCTGTACTTCATAGCTTTCAAATGATTGTAAATGAATATTCGATTGAAAGAGAGCTCATTGAAGCATTCTTAAAAAGTATGAGAATGGATATTTATTCTTCTACCTATAATGATTCTGCCTACGGAGAATATATTTATGGCAGTGCAGAGGTAGTTGGCTTAATGTGTTTACGCGTTTTTTGTGAAGGCAATAAGGAAGAATATGAAAAACTAAAACCTCATGCGATGAGTCTTGGTTCTGCCTTTCAAAAAGTAAATTTCCTTCGGGACCTGAAGGCTGATTTTGAAGAAAGAGGAAGGGTGTATTTTCCTGAGGTTGATTTCAGATCTTTTTCTCAAGATGAAAAATGTGAGATCGAAAATGATATTGAAAAAGATTTCGACCATGCCCTAGAAGGGATAATTAATCTTCCAGATGGAGCCCGTGCAGGTGTCTATCTTGCATATTTATATTATAGAAAGCTCTTCAACAAAATAAAAAAATGTCCGCCACACCTTATCCTTGAAAACAGGGTTAGAATTCCCAACTTTACTAAATTAATACTTTTAGGCAGCACTTATTTTAAATTTCAGCTAAGAGTTATTTAAATTGTTATTAAAAACCTTTAGGAGGTATGTGGGACATTATAATTAATTCTTTAATTGTTATTGGCACATTCTTATTTATGGAAGGTGTGGCCTGGTTTACGCATAAATACATTATGCATGGATTCTTATGGTCCTGGCATAAGTCGCACCATTCTTATCATAATCATGCACTTGAGAGAAATGACCTTTTCGCGTTAGTATTTAGCATTCCGGCAATCTTACTTTTCATGATTGGTTCCCAGTATCCCCAGTTTCACATATTAATATATTTTGCAATCGGAATTACTGCATATGGAATTTTCTATGTCCTTTTTCATGATATTTTAGTTCATCAAAGAATAAAATTCCGTTACCACGTTAAAAATACTTACCTTAAAAGGATGATTCATGCACATTATGTGCATCATGAAAAAAGAACCAAAGAAGGTTGTGAGGCTTTTGGGTTTTTATATGCCCCAAAAAAATACGATTCAAAACAAAAAGATAATGGTTAATCTTTTTTCGGTGGCACCGGATCATGCCCGCTCCCTCCCCATGGATGACACCTGGAAATTCGTTTTAGGCCTAGCCATAACCCCTTCCATGGACCGTGTACTTGAACTGATTTAACCATATAAGTACTGCAGCTTGGACTATATCTGCATGCTCCGGGAATAAATGGCGAGATCATTCCTTTATATATATAGGTCAATCCTATAAAAAATTTCGAGAAAATTAAGTTAACAACCTTCATACTAAATGGTTAAACCCTTAAAGAGTTAAAAACGTTACATCAATTGAGCATAAGACTTGCAAAGATTAATAAAAATATCAATTTTTGACTTTATTATAGTCGCGTAACATCGCGGATAAATTTAGATATGGGAAATAAAGGACTATCACCGGAAAAGCACGAAGAAATAAAAAATATTTTTACAAGCTTTCTTGAAGAGAAAAAGCTACGTAAAACTCCTGAGCGATTTGCTATTCTGGAGGAGATTTATAGCAATGAAGGACATTTTGATGTTGAGTCTTTGTATATCAACATGAAAAACAAAAATTATAGAGTTAGTCGTGCTACGGTTTACAACACATTAGATTTGTTATTGGAATGCAGCCTGGTGACAAAACACCAGTTTGGAAAGAATCTTTCACTTTATGAAAAGTCACATGCTTATCGACAGCATGACCATGTGATTTGTACTAAAACAAATCAAATATTTGAATTTTGTGACCCCAGGATCCAGGCAATACAAAAGCTGGTCGAAGACACATTTGACTTTACAGTCACTAGCCACACCCTTTACTTTTACGGATATCTCAATTCAGCTAAAGAAAAGGCTAACCAGGATTCAAAAAAAGAAGTTGAAGAGAAATAAAAAAAGCCGGCATAGCCGGCTTTATCATATATAACATCTTAATTAATTATAATCCCATTGTCTTGTTTACTTCATTTCCTTTTTTAAGAATATCAGCATATTCCTCAGGAGTTATATCTTGTAAAAAAAAGTGAACAGGATTTAACGGTTTATCATTTGAGCCTTTAAGTACTTCGTAATGTAAGTGCGGCCCGGTTGATTTTCCTGTATTTCCGACTTCAGCTATTTGCTGACCCCGCGTAACCTTATCTCCTTTTTTAACTAAAAATTTATTCAAGTGAGCATATCGGGTTTTATATCCAAAACCATGATCGATTATTATCTCTTTGCCATATCCCCAGGCATTAGTTCTTACCCTTACAACTTTTCCGTTACCGGTAGCATAAACAGGTGTTCCAATAGGAGCGGCAAGGTCAATGCCATCATGGCCACGTCTTGTACCATAATGAGGATCTATTCGTGTACCATATCCTGATACAAAATAGTACTTATCCTTATCTACAGGTTGAATAGCCGGCATGCTCTTCAGTTTTTCTTCTGCATTGATTGCAGATTTTAACAATTCTCCGTGCGAAGCTTCCTGCACCATCGCTCTGCGTTTCAGCTTGTCAATTCGTTTCGACAAATTAACATATACGTCTGAATATTGAAGATTATCGCCTTTTAACTTTTTATATCTGTCTGATCCTCCGACACCGGCGATTCGATAATCTTCAGGTAATGGATCAACACCCATAATTGTCCTGTAGATCTCATCGTCTTTTCTCTCTAATGAGGAAATAACATGATCAAGAGTGTCTAACTTGGATTGATATAGATCAAAATGGGTTTCCAGTTCAGCTACTCTTTCCTTAAGGATAATCTCTTCTGGTGAATCAAAAATAGCATTATATCCAAAGAGCAAAAGAGCACCTGATACAACTGATAAGATAAAAAAACCGAGGATGTTATAAAAAACATCTGACTTACGGACCCTTACTTTTTCGTATTTGCAAGATTCAGGGTCATAGTAGTACTTAATTTTTTTCATTTGTTGGCTGCAGTTGAAAAAATTAAATTTCCTGTTAAAAGGCCGTAATATAGCAATTATTGATATTCATTCCAAATTAAGGCTGCCGCACCAAGGATAGCAGCATTCATATCCATTAATCCGCTAGGCAAAATTTCGACTTTACCTTTGTAAATTGTCATCAGGTGTTCTTCAAAACTTTTCCTTGTGGGATCAAATAAAAGATCACCGCTACTTACCAGTCCACCAGCAAGATAAATGGCCTTTGGCTCCGAAAAAGCAACAAAATCAGCTAAAGACCTACCTAAAATATACCCTGTTTTCTCGAAAGCGGCCTTAGCAACCTCATCACCATTTAATGCCTCTTCAGTTATTTCTTCTCCGTGAAAATCATTTATTCCCAGATCCCTGAATTTACTTGGTGCTTTTTTAACAGCAAGCATTTCAAGTAATGTTCTTTTCAGACCGGTGGAAGAGCAATACGTTTCAAGGCATCCTTTTTTTCCACACCCACATTCTCTGCCATTCTCTACAGCCCTCGTATGACCAAGTTCTCCAGCAAAACCATTATTTCCATAAACCAATTTATTATTAATAACTATGCCTGAACCGAGGCCGGTACCTAGTGTGATAGTTATAAATTCCGAAACTCCTTTTGCTGCTCCAAAAATCCCTTCGCCATAGGCACTAGCATTAGCATCATTAGTAAGTATAGCAGGAATGTCGGGAAATATAGGCTTTAATTTATCTATTAAAGGAACAATCCCTTTCCATTCTAAATTTGCTGCATGTTCGATGGTTCCTTTAAAGTAATTACCATTTGGAACCCCAATACCTATTCCGATTAATTCACATTCACCGATTTCATCTACTAATTTGTCTACTTCGGTTTTTATCTTTCGCAGGTAATCATCAATATCAGAATGGCCTTTAGTTGGCAATTTTGACTGAACAGGGCAATTACCTTTTTCATCAACAAGTCCAAGCTTGGTATAAGTTCCCCCGATGTCAATGCCTACAGCAAATTTTTTCATGTTTAGGTCAGCTTTTTAAAGTGCTATTAAGTGGTTTTTTATATTTGAGCTTTTCAGATCTTCCTTTTACGTATTTATCTCCTGTCCTGACCGGATTATTCTTCCTCCACTCTTGTCTTTCTTCTTCATCCCAATGTAAAACTTCTTTACACTCATCTGAACAGCAGCCTTCAAATTTTTCCTTACAATTGCTACACTGGATAAATAATATATGACAACCATCATTTGCGCAATTTGTATGATCATCACACGGCTCTCCACATTGATGACAAACAGCGATTACATCCTCACTGATTCTTTCTCCCAACCTGTCATCAAATACGAAGTTTTTACCAATATACTTATTCTCCAGCCCTTCATCTTTAACCTGTCGGGCGTATTCAATAATACCTCCATTTAACTGGTAGACATTTTTAAATCCTTTATGCTTATAATACGCACTGGCTTTTTCACACCTGATTCCTCCGGTGCAATACATTAAAATATTTTTGTCTTTGTGCTCCTTTAACTCTTCTTCCACTACATTGAGTGCTTCCCTGAAGGTATCTACATCTGGGGTTAAGGCATTTTTAAAATGACCAACTTCAGCCTCATAGTGGTTTCGCATATCTACAATTATAGTATTCGGATCCTCTGCTAATCGGTTAAATTCAGCTGCACTCAAATGAATACCTTTATCAGTTACATCAAAGGTGTCATCATTTAAACCGTCGGCTACAATTTTATCTCTTACTTTTATAGTAAGCTTATAAAAAGATGGCGCCTCAGCTTCAACTGCAATATTCAGTCGAACATTATCTAGCCAATCAATTGAATAAAGTTCGTTTTTAAATTGCTCAAAATTTTCTTTAGGCACACTTATCTGGGCATTTATTCCTTCCCAGGCCACATAGGTTCTTCCTAATACTCCCATCTCATCCCATTCCGCATAAAGCATATCTCTGAATTCTTCAGGATCTGAAATATGATGGTATTTGTAAAATGACAAAGTTACTCTTGTCGTTTTATCATCACTGTAAACACGAGACTTTAATTCTTCTCTGTTTACCCTGTTATAGAGATGCTTAACTTTTTTCATGAGGCAAAATTAGGCCTAATTTAACACAGGAACAATAATGTGCCTCAATCAATACAAGTAAAGATCGATTTTTAACTTTATTTTTGATAAATTTTTAATATGCAGCGTTATTATTTTTACGTTTATATAAAATAAAATATATATTAGATCTTTATTCTCAATTTTAATAAAATGAAAACCAAAACATTATCATACTTATTACTTCTGGGTTTTGCTGTATTATCTTCTTGTGTAAATGGTGACGAGCACATGGCTATAAGCTATACCTTAAAATCTGGCACAAATTACAACACCGGAGGTACGGTTAATGTACAACAAATTGAAGGTGGGGTCAAAATAACTATTAAGCTTGAGGGAGGAATTGAAGGCGAATTTCATCCGGCTCATTTACATTTCGGAGCCTGGGACGGTGAAGGAGAAATGGCCGCAATGCTAAACTCTGTTGATGGAACAACTGGTCTTTCGGTAACAGAACTGAAAGTTCTTTCAGACAATTCATCAATGAATTTTGACAGATTCCTGACTTTTGATGGCAGCATCAGGATTCACCCAAACGATGGTGATCTGAGAAAAGAAATTATGGCTTATACGAATATCGGAATTAACACACCTTAATCGACCACATCAGCATCATCAAGGATATAGTTCAGGTGATAAATATCAGATTTATTAAGCCTGAACTTTCCTTTAAACACAACATAGTCATCCGTTTTAAATTTTTTATGCCCGGGTTTTAAATTCAATTCCATAACTGTTTCAGGACCGGCGTTTCCACAAAAAAAACAATTTGCAAAAGGGTTTTTAGATAATACAAATTCTCCTTTCTTCACATCCATTGGAATAACATATCCTTCGATAATAACTTCTTTCCCATCAATTGCTTTTACCTTCGGTCCAAAAGTAGGTTCTGTAAAGTAGGTCTCTAACTGATTATCATACGTTTGATTGAATTGAACATCTGCCAAAGTATTCCAATCAATCTTAGTTTGACCGAAAACCGGAATGATAGTTATTAAAAATATGAGTATTTTATTTTTCATCACTTAAAACTTGAGCTATATCTGTTTTATACAACTTATAAGCAGGGATCAAGGCTGCAACGATACCTAATAAGATCACCAATGGCAGTAAAATTAGTTCACGAGTATCAAACATACTACCTGTTAACCATGCACTTTCTTTAATATAGGATATAAAATACATAATCAACCTGCTTAATATTAAACCAATCAAAATCCCTGCCAGACACAAAATGCAGGATTCCACGATTACCTGAAATAATACTCTGGCTTTTGAATATCCCAGCACCCGCATTACAGATAAATCGTATTTTTTCTGGTCAAGTGAAGTAAACAAAGTAATAAAAACTGCAAAACCTGAAAGAGCCATTATACCGTAGGCCAGTATTTTTAATGTGTCATATCCTGTACCTAAAAGGGTCATTAACCGGTCAATTTCAATAGAAGGTAAAGCTGCCTGCATTGAAGTATTATTATTGATCATTTTGCTAAGCATGAGTTGTCCCATAGGATTTTTAAACTGTAGGAGATAAGCGGTAAAATCACCTTCGCCCTCGATGTCATGGACTTCCCATAAGCTTTGGTAAGGCGTAATGATCAATCGGTCAACAACAGTTCCGGTAGGTTTCAGAATACCTTTTACTTTAAAAGGATGTTGATGTTGTTCTGCTTCCATAGCCTGGCCATGCTGAGAATTTATCTTTGACCCAACAGTAAGATTATGTTTTTTAGCAGCCTGTGACCCCACTACTACTTCCATTTCTTCATTAAATAATCTCCCTTCCGCTATTTGGACATCGTATAAATTCAAATATGAGGTATCGGTACCGACAATCCTTGTGCCCTGATAAGAATCCCCATAAGCAAGAGGTATTGCTTTTTTAACTAAGGGGTGTCTTGTAAAAGGCTTTACTTCTGAAGCTTTAATATTACCCGTTGGGTTATCTGCCTGATAAACGGCTGACAATATTAACTGCAAAGGACTTCCTTTGGCTCCTACAACCATTTGAATTCCTTTAATATCTCCATAGAATTTCTTCTGAAGATCATTATCTATCAAAAAAAGCAGGGAAATTATCCCTGTACCTGTAGCTACAAGCAATATGCTCATCAAACTATACCAGGGCTTTGAAAGAACGCTTTTAAAACTTATATAAAAATCGTTCATAAATCTATTTCATTTTTAAAATACCTTTTGACCCTTTGGTCATGAGTAATACAAACTAACTGTGAATTATTTATCTCCGCTTCTTCTAACAATAACTCCATTACGATGCTGGCATTTTTGTCATCTAAACTAGCTGTGGGCTCATCAGCATACAGTACTTGTGGTTTATTCACTATAGCTCTTGCAATACCTAACCTTTGCTTTTCTCCCAGGCTCAGATTATTAGTTTTATAGCTTGCTCTGTTTTCTATACCAAGCCTATTGACCAATTTATTTATATGATTGTTTTTCTCTGGGAATCCTTTTTTTACAGCAATTTCAATATTCTCAAAAGCTGTTAAACCGGAAACAAAGTGAGGTTGCTGAAAAACAACGCCGATCTGGTTACCGCGGAAGAAATCCAATTCAGAAGACTTCAATTCATATAATGATGTGCCGTTAATTTTAACTTTTCCTGATTTCGGCCTTCGAATTCCTGCAAGCAGATGTAATAATGTTGTTTTACCCACACCACTATTTCCTGTAATTAAAAGATTTTCTTTATTTGGAACATTGATGTCAGGAAAAGAGAATTCCGGTCCGTCTTTATAGGTGAATTTTAGCTTTTCAGTTTGAATCATTGTGGTAATATTCAGAAAAAGGTGTTTCGCTTAAATCATCAGTCACTACAATATCTGTTAGCTTTCTGCTTCCTCTATCTGATGAAAGTAAAAGACCATTGTAATTATTGTAGCCTCTCCAAGGGGTAGCCATCCCCGGAATGGTATCAGTAGCATTTGAATAATATGCCCATTTTTTTATAAGATTGTCCGATTGGTCAACAAAAACTTCATACTTATTTTCAGGAGTTACTCCAACTGAATTAAAAGTTAATTGAAGTACATGAGCAGGGCCTTCTTTAATCGTATCTTCTCTAAGATATTTTAAAGTAACACCCGAGTCTTTAAGTTTATATGGCATTAAAAGCCAGTATGTATCATTTACCCAGGCTTCATATCCATAATTTGCATAATATTTTATGGAATCGGGATTTTTAAGGAGTTCGCCATCTTTCCAGACAGTACCATTCCTGGTATCCAGGTCCACAAGGATCTTCAGATCCTTTTTATTTAATTTTATAATTGCGGAATCCGCAAATTTATCCCACCAGACTTTTCTAAAACCAAAAAAATCAAACCCAATAAAGCGGGTATTATCATATGCTTTTCTCCCACCCATTGCAACCATTACGCTATCAGCGATGGAAATTGCCTTATCGTCTGATTCAGCCATATTAAAACCTGGTGCTGGAGGATTATAAAATGCACTATCAATGTTGGTGTTTTCTTTTGATGTCTTTTCCTTACCTTCACCACAGGAAGTGATGATCAAAATGAAGGCCATTAAAATTAAATAAGGGGTTTTCATAATGAATATTATTTATTTTTTAATAGTGGATAGTTCAGCTTTAAATTAAAATACAAAGCAAATGAATATTCGAATGATTTATTATTAAGATCGTAGAGTGGTTCTCCCCTCAAGGTCAAATAACTGTTTTTAGCAATTTCAAGATCGTATCCATACCTTAAAAAAATCAGCTCCCGATCTTCAATATATCCCGGAGTACCATACTCAGTTGCTAAAGACTGATACAATCTCCCTCCCTGGTAAGAATAAAAGTCATTACCATTCCAGTATGAAAGCAAAAATTGCCCAAAATTGTTTGATCTAACCGATGCATTTAAAAATATTCCGTTACCATCATTAAATGGAAGTAGCTCTGTGCCTGAATTATCATTAAATGTAACATAAAATGCAGAGGTTTCTATTTCCTTTAAGACTGAAGCTTCGGAAAGCTTCCAATTTGTTTTAAGACCAAAAGCAAAGTTAGTCCTGGTAATTAATGAGGCATTACTAATATCGATCTGACCTCCACGATGATAGACTTTAAACTGCAGTGGTATACTGAGACTAAAACTATTTTTATTTACAATTTTTCCATCAAAAATTAATCCTCCTGCAATCTCTTCCTTTGCCGAATCTAAAGGATAAATCATATTTTGCCAGTCTACCCAAATATCGAGATCGTACCAGTTTCCTTTCCGTAAATATTGAATTCCCAGCTCAGGATTATTAGTTATAAAGTTTTCAAATTCATATAACGGTTCAATATATTGATGGGCTAACCAACCATTAATATTTCCAAAAGTCAGTGTGTTCTTTTCCCATTGATAATTTATTTTGAAATAGGGCAAAACAGTTCTGAAGTCTTCATTTCCGAAATCCCACCTGAAAAATCCTCCGGCTTCAAAATTCAAGTTATCGTTAAATTGATATCCACCTTTTACAATTAGGTTATAGCCAAAAAGAGTGTAACCTTCTACTATGTCATTAAAGTATTCGTTATTCTTGAAATATCCGGTTGTATTTATTCCGAGGTAAATTTTTTGATCTACCGAATCTGGACCAGTGCTTAAAAATGCAGAATTATCTATTTGAGAACAGCCCTCATGATAGGTGAGCAGTAAAAAAAATAGAACTATAAGAGACTTGATCAATTTCATTCAGATATAAATAAACAAAAAGGAAGCGTAAATATACACTTCCTTCTCGATTTATTGAATGAATATGAATTATGCAGACATACTCAGATCTGTTGTCTGTGATAATTTTCTGGGTATTTTGAGTTTAAAAGTGGCGCCAGGTTCACTCTTATTATTTGAGACTGAAATATTAATGTTCAGATCATCACATAATTTTTTAACAATAGATAACCCTAAGCCAAAACTGCTTTCTCCTCCTGTAGGCTTTGCACTTAGCTTCTTATATTTCTTGAACATATTCTTTTTATCGTCATCAGAAAAACCAGGACCACTATCTTTAATTTTAAGAATTAAATAATCCTTATTATCCTCCATCACGATATTTACAGAAGAACTCTTCGGCGAATATTTGATTGCATTTGATAAAATATTATCAATAATTCTATTGATCATAACACCATCAGATTTGATAATATGATTGGAGGAATCATTTTGATAGTTAATATCTATATTTTTTAATCTCGCCTGATAGGAAGTTGAGGAAATAAACTTCAACATCATCTGGTTGGCATCGATAATTTCACTTTCAAGTCTTTTTTCTTCATCAAGAGTAAGAACATCATCAATTAATATAGACGCTTCTTTAGACACTTCTTCAAGAATAGAAAGATATTCTTCCGTTTCTTCTTTGTTTCTTGATGTTTTAAGGAGTGAAAGTAATCCTCCAATTCTGCCTATAGGTGACTTAAGATCATGTGCTACCACTTTTACAACATGATCCCTTTCATTTACAGCTTTAATAAGCTCCTCATTTCTCTTTTGAAGCTTATAGTTTAGCTCAATGAAAGCATTATTTTGAGATTGGATCATTTCAGAATAATCTTCAAGATCTTCACTTCTTTGTTCCAACTGGTTTATAAGTTCACCGTTTTTTGCTTCATAATAACGGGTAGACTTCTGGTAAAAAGTAGTTAGAAAGAAGACAAACAGGGTAGAACCAATAAAAGTCAAGACATTGGCAATCCATATCTCCATCGGAGAAAGAGTAAAGAAAGGCAGGTTATATCCTATGTAAAAATACCCAAGTAGAAGAATTGAAACAAAATAAATATATGCTAGTACTCTTTCAGAGTGAGATTCCAGAATTATTACCGGAATTAATATTAAAAAGAAAAATATGAATTCGGCAGTTACCTGGGAACCAAAAAGAACAAATATTCCCAAAGGAATAACCGGATATAAAATAATAGCGATCCAACGACTTATTATTCTCATCCCTAGCCATGAGAAAAACAGGATAATAAATGCAAGGGCCGTTATCAATAAAACAGTAATTGATAACTCCCCAAACCCGGACAACCACAGAAAACCAGACACTGGTGCAAAAATAGCCATCGCTAACATTGACACCTGGTTAAGAATTATTGTTTTTCTTTTGTTTTCTTTGGAAAGGTCAGGTCGCAATCCCAACTTTGATATGTACTTCCAAATTTTCATTCACACACTAATCAACGTGCAAAAGTATCCAAATAATATTTGGTGTAACAACCAAAAATTGCACTCATCCTAGTTGTGTAAGATTTTTGACCTTTACTGACTAAATGAGTTGGCCTTCGAGGTTGCCATGAGGTTTGATGTTGAATAAGCGATAACCACATCATCGCGTTTAAGCTTACAAACACAGTGAGTTATCTTTCTTCCATCTTTAATTACTTCTGTTTCAGCAACTATCTCGTCATCAAGAAAAGCTGGTTTTAAAAAGTCAATTGTCAGGTTTACAGATGTATAAAAATGCTCTTTATTTAAAGTAAACAGACATAATCCCATCATATCGTCTGCGATCAAACTCGCCATACCACCATGAAGAACCCCCGCAGGATTCATCATTTCTTTCCTTACTTTAAAACTAACGGCGATTTTTCCTAATTCTGCCGAAATCAGTTTACCTTTAAGCCAATTTGAAACTTCACTTGGAGTATTTTCTATTGTACTGCCAATTTGTGTATTTAAAAATTCAACTATTGGATTTGCCATACTTAAAAATAAGAATTTAAATCAAAAGATATGAAAAATCTTGCTTCACTGCTTATAGCTTTTGTATTATTTTCATGTGGAAAAAGTGAATCTGTTTCTGATTTATCCAATAAGAAAGAATCAGCAAAGATTTCAAAAGACACCTTACATGTGGAAATATTTTTATCAGATAAGACTTTCAATACTGAGCTAATTGCTCCTATGGATATTTTTCAGCATACTATTTACCATACAAACCCGGTAATGAAAGTGACTGTGGTCGGTGAAAAGGAAGGAACTATTAATACATTTGAAGGATTGAAAATAATTCCTGATAAATATTACGGAACAAATTCATCCCGTCCTGATATTTTAGTTATCCCTTCTTCAGCTAATCACTTGAATGAAAATAATGCAAGTCAGGAAGTCCTGGACTATCTCAAAAGACAATCGGAAACTGCAGATTATATTTTAACTCTCTGCGATGGGGCATTTTTAGCTGCAGAAGCAGGGATTTTAGATGGTAAAGCAGTAACCACCTTTCCTTCGGACATTAAACTATTCAGACAGAGATATCCTGCCATCCCTTGCATGGATAGCGTAAGCTTTGTTCATGATGGAAATTTAATTACTTCTGTTGGAGGAATAAAAAGCTATGAAGCTGCACTTTATTTATGCGATTTGATATATGGGAAAGAAAAAACTAGAAATATAGCAGAGGGTCTGGTTATAGATTGGGATAAATCATCTATAAAATATGAAATAGTAAAAGATAGTCTGAAAATCAGTAAGTAGTATTAGCAATAAATTTCTCAGCGGCATCAAATAATTTCCTTTTATCCATATCTGATTTTTTATCAAGCATAGAAACCATCATGCTTAACCGTGGGTTAGAAGAAAAAAAATCTCTGTGCTTATCTATAAACCTCCAATACAAGCCATCAAAGATTTCATTCCAGTCTGATTTACCATAGTCTGACATTTTCTTAATATAATTTGAACCGCTTATATATGGTTTAGTTGCGAAAAGTCCTCCATCTGCAAATTGACTCATACTGTAAACATTACCAGCCATTACCCAATCTGCAGAATCAATAAACATTTCCATAAACCAACGATAGCATTCATCCGGATCGACCTCTGACAATAACATAATGTTTCCCATGATCATCAACCTTTCTATATGATGCAAATAAGCCTGTTCATTAACTTTTCTAATGCAATCATCCACTGGCTGGATGCCTGTGGTGCCATCGTACCAGCATTTTTTTAACTTTCCTTTATGTTTCCAAAAGTTTTTATTCATGTCTTTATTTTGATACATGCCGTGCATAAACTCTCGCCAACCAATGATCTGTCTCACAAATCCTTCTATGCTTGAAAACGTAACTTCATCGACTTTATCTAAAATAGAATCGAGCACTTCTTCAGGCGTTAATAAACCGCTATTTAGATAGGGAGAAAGGGTAGAATGAAATAAGAAAGAATTATCAGACAAAATACCATCCTGATAAGGACCAAAATTGTCTAGCTTTTCTTCAATAAAATATTTAAGAACTTCTTTGGCTGACTTTCTGGTCACTGCCCATTTAAATGGTTTAGAAGACCCAGGGTGTTTATTGAATATTCTTTCAATTAATTCTTGTGCTTCGCTCACATGCTCCTGATTCTCAAAATCTATTTGATCAGGTATTTTTAATCCTTTTGGTATTTTCTTTCTATTTTCAGCATCAAAACTCCATTTATTTCCACGAGGACTTCCATCTTCAACAAGAATATTAAGTTCCTTTCTTTTTTCTATATAATAATTTTGCATTCGTATTGACTCATTATTATCCAGCCAATTCTTAAAGTCATCTCTTGAAAACAAAAATTTAGGTGAAGGTATCGTTTCAAATGTTAGTTTCTTACTGTTACAATACCCTATAATGCTTTTTTCAAAAAATTTATCTGAAATTTCATATGAAACTATAGTGCTTATGGAAGGATTTTCATCTAATGTTTTAGTAATCTTTTCGGTATAAGAAATGTGTTTGTTGGATTCACTAAGCTCATAATATTTGATGTCTATACCTTTTGATTTTAGCTCATCCCGATGATTTCTCATTGTAGAAAGAAAGTAGATTAGTTTTTGTTTATGGTAATTAAAATGAGTACAGAGTTCATAATCTTCAGCCATAAAAAACAAAGTATTATCATTTCCTGAGAGAGCTTTAAAATCATGGTCATATAAACTATCACCCGCAATCAAAGCAAGTCGTTTAAATTTTTTATTAGACATATATTAAGCCTTCCTTTTTATTCCCTATTGCCGTTGCTTCACCTAAATAAATCTTTACGGTAATGATCCATGCTATCATTGCATCAAAAGCATGGGAATTAATAATTTGATTATTCTTTACGTCTAAAGAAAAAATGTAATCCCTGAATTCTTTTTTGGTGTGATTCCTCTTTAATATCGGAAACTCATTTGATCTTAAATATCCTGAAGGATATACTTCGTAAATTCTATTGATTTTTTGCTTAAGCTGGTTTTTTAGTTTTATTGAACGTGCGGTTAATCCTCCGATAAACATCGGTGACATAGCTTGAAGTTCACGATCGCATTGTCTGTAGAAATAATCTTCAAAGGCATTGTTAGTATATACACCGGGTAATGACAAGGGGGAATCAATTCCTACAATTGATGGTTTCTTTTCATTGATAAGATCATAGAGCCAAACATCAGTATTGCGACCTTTCTTACTATAATATAAGTTTAAAGTATTATTTTCGTTGATGCACAACACTGTATTACCTGAAAGATTACTACCGTAATCAATTCCGGAAATTGTGGGCAAACCTTCCAAATCAGGAAGTTTTAATTTAGCCATAACTTTATAAACTGATTTTTCTTATCATACTTTTCAGACTGAAGATCAGGATTAAACCTACGGTCAGTAACAGAATCATTTCCTACTCCAGATACATACATCCAGTTTCCATAATTGGAACAGGGATCATAATCTATTAAACAATGCTCAAACCAGTAAGCACCCCAACGCCAATCAATCTTATAATCATGAGCTAGCCAGGAAGCGACATTTTGCCTCCCTCTGTTACTCATAAAGCCTGTTTCTTTCAGCTCAATCATGTTTGCATCTATAAAGTCGACACCTGTATTTCCTGTACGCCATCTATTAAATAGATCGACATCGTAATTCCAGTCTTTTTTTCTGTGCTTTATCCCTTCTGCCTTAAAAAATTCAGCGCCGAACTTTAAGGCTTGAAAATGAAAGAAATCACGCCATAATAGCTCAAAAATCAGCCAATATGTGCTTATATTACTTCTAATTTGATCTTCGAACTTTTTTACTTCCTGGTAAACTCTCCTGGCAGATAAAGACCCATTCGCCAACCAGGGGGAGAATTTACTACTGTATTCGGTTCCTACTAGCCTGTTTCTGGTAGACTTATAACTTAGGATATGCTGGCTTTCCCAAATATATTGATTCATTCTATTCAAAGCAGCACTTTCTCCCCCTTCAAAAGGAAAGGCAGTTTTTTCAGGAATAATGGTCTCTTCCTCCTCTAGAACTAATATTTCAGGCCATTTAACGTCTTTAAAAGAAATTAGTGTTGCCGGTAAATCTTTTACATCATCGTATGAGTTTTGAACAGAGAATTTGTCTTCAATCTTTTTCCGAAAAGAAGTAAATCCAAACGGAAGAGAATCTATTTTAAAAGGTAACGATTCAGGATCAACCATTAACATGGATTGATGAGATACTATATTTTCATCTCCAATTAGAGCTCTCAGATAATTGATGTCATCCCTTTCTTCTGAGGCAAACTGATCCTGCGTAAAAACTTTGTCAATATTATGTTCCTGAAATATATCTGAAATTATTTCCGCCGGATTACCGATCAACACAATGAGTTTCTGATCAATCTTTTTTAAAGACCGGTCCAGATCAACTAATGTTTCTTTTAAAAACTTTCTTCTGTATTTTCCGAACCTGTTAAAGTCAAGACCAAAAGGATTATTTAACCATCGATTTGGAATTATATAAAGACATAAAAGTTCATCAAAAGATTGGTTAAGATTGCTTAGCACTGGTTGATCATGAATTCTCAGGTCAGATTGGAACCAATAAATTGCTTTTCGACTCATTCTTATTTATTTCTACGGCATTTTTTACTACAATATTTAACATTATGCCAATTCTTTTCCCATTTCTTTCTCCAGGTAAAAGGCCTTTGACAAACCAGACAAATTTTTTCTTCGAGAAACTCTTTTTTATGCATAATTTAAGAATTATAACAATCAGGCAATAACGATTGTTTTATATACAATGAAAATACTACTCACTGGATCAACTGGTTATATAGGAAGAAGATTGCTGCCCGTATTGATTGAGGAAGGGCATGAAATAGTATGTCCTGTAAGAGATACGCGTAGATTTGATTATGAAGATTTTACGGAAAAAGAACTCGAACAAATTGAAGTAATAGATAGTGACCTTTCGGTCAAAGAGGATTATCAAAAATTACCAAAGGATTTTGATGCAGCGTATTTCTTGATTCATGCCATGGCAAAAGGCTCCGGGTTTGAAACAGTAGAACAAAATATTGCAACTTTATTCAGAGACTTCGTCGATGAATCCTCTTGTAATCAAATTATTTATCTTAGTGGAATAGTCAATGATGAAAACCTATCCAAACACTTAAAATCAAGACTGGAAGTCGAAAAGATACTCAAAGAAAGTAAGTGTCATTTAACGGTGCTTCGGGCGGCAATCATAATCGGTTCAGGAAGTGCCTCATTTGAAATAATTAGAGATCTTGCTGAAAAACTCCCTTTAATGGTCACGCCGAAATGGCTAAACACCAAATGTCAGCCTATTGCAATCCGCAATGTAATTGAATACTTACTTAAATGTGCTGGTAATGACGACGTATATGATCAAACATTTGATATTGGAGGACCTGAAATATTGACCTATAAAGAGATGCTTTTAGGTTATGCAGAAGTCAGGGGGTTAAAAAGATATATTTTTACTTTACCAGTGATGAGCCCAAGACTCTCGAGCTATTGGCTATATTTTGTTACTTCAACCAATTATAAACTTGCGGTTTCATTAGTGGATTCAATGAAAAATGAGGTAACAGCAGAAGATAACAGAATTCATGAAATCATCCCTTCGGATTTACTGACCTATCAAAATGCTGTTTCTTTGGCCTTAGACAGGGTTGCCCAAAACAGGGTTATTAGCAGTTGGAAAGATACTATTGGGTATAAATATATCAGGGAAGATTTTCTAGACAGAATTAAAGTTCCTCAATATGGTGTTTTTGATGATATCAGAACATTCTCTTTCGAAAGACCTAAAAAGCAGGTAATTGAAAATGTATTCAGTATAGGTGGCACTAAGGGTTGGTATTATGGTGATTTCTTATGGGAAATTCGCGGACTCCTTGATAAGATGGTGGGAGGAGTAGGATTGAGAAGAGGTAGAAGAGATGCTAAAGACTTAAAGCCTGGCGATGCGCTAGACTTCTGGAGAGTTCTTGTGGCAGATCGTGTTAAAGGAAGGTTATTACTGTATGCTGAGATGAAATTACCTGGAGAGGCCTGGCTCGAATTTAAAATTAAAGAAAAAAATAAGACCGAATCCTGCCTGGTACAAACTGCTACCTTTAGACCTAAAGGATTAGCAGGAAGACTTTACTGGTATTCGGTCTTACCATTCCATGCTTTTATCTTCAAAGGAATGGCCCGGGGTATTATAAACTCTTAATTAATTTTGCGCTTTCTCATAATTTTCTAAAAACTCCTCAATTCGCGCAGCAGGAAGTTTTTTAGCGATAATTTTTTTATCCTCATCCAGGATATAAATAGTCGGAGTTGAGTATGCATCATAAAGGTCCTGATAATTCCCTACAAAAGTTCTTGGTCCATTCACTGTTATGAAATTCATATTCATTTCTCCAATGTAATCTCTCATTTTAGTTAAACTAGTATCTGTGCTAACAGCAAACACCTCCACATCAAAATCTGTATTATTATAAAAATCGACTAACACAGGTGTTTCTTTTTTACAATGACCACAATCAGGGTCGAAAAAATAGATTACAGTGTATTTCTTATCGATATTGTATAAAGACTTTTTATTCAGATCAACATCCTGCATAATCAGGTTTGGTCCTTTCATACCGATCAAACTCTTGCGCAGTTTATCTGAATATTCTCCCAGGTTCTTTTTTAATGAAGCACTTGCCCAATAGTCCATTGCGCCAGATTGAAAGTATTTGTCATTTAAGTGAACAAAAACCTTATCAAGCCCCATGATTTTTGGGTTTTGGTATTTCAACACCATGTTCCAGATTATAAACCGATACATATCTTCATTTGAAGAAGCTATTTCAGCTACCCTGTCAATTTCATTTATTAAAGTATCAGGATTTTGTGATAACACTTTATCAAAGTAAGTATCAAGCTTCTCCTTAATAACCTGGTTTGGCAGGCGCAAATAGATCGGATCCGACAAATCAATATTATCGAAAAAGTGAGTTTTATAATATTCGTAAGCCTGTTCCCGATCGTCTTTCATACTCTCCGGCACATCCACTGGTTTGTTAGCAGACATCATTTTTCCAAGAACTGAATTAGGATAATTCGCAATTACCGAGTCTTGAAAAACAAGAACCTCCTGATTTATCTTATCAAATTCTTTTTGTGCTGCATTTAACTCATCTTCGTTCGCAGTTGAATCTTTTAAAACTGATAGGTAAGGCTTTGCTTTTTGATTTTGTTCAAAATTAAATCGCATATTCTTATAAAAAAGTTCATTTCCTTTTGAACCTTCTATCTTCATATCAGCTATGTAATTTTGAGTTGGAGCTATTAATTTAAAATGCTGATCATTACCAACAGTAAAATCAAACAGCTTTTGCTTGTCAGCCATTAAAAAATAAACACCTTCAGGAAGAGGCTCTTCTCCTGAAAAAACCAGATGCCCCTCTGAATCAGTATTGACTGTATCTTTAGCATATGTTTTTCCATCAAAATAATACCCAAGGAAAACCTCTTTTTCTGGCATATCAGCTACAGTGATATCGAGCTCATAACCATTTTGAGCTGCAGAGGAAAAACTAATAATTGTTGAAACAAAAAAAATAAATAGAAAATCTTTTACTTGCATAACCAGTTGTCTGTATTTCTAATAAACTAATTTAGATACGTTTATAACTCAATGATGTTTTCAATTTGAAAAACGAATTTATGAAAAAAATATTTACGCTATTTGTATTTGCCATTTTTTCAGTGCATTCATTCTCACAAACTAAATCCCCTTCTGAGTTTCTCGGATATGAATTAGGAGAGCAATTTACGTACCATCATCGTGTTGTAGATTACTTTTATCATCTTGAAGAAGAAAAACCAGAGAATATCAAGCTCATAGAATACGGACGAACTTACGAAAACCGCCCATTATTGTATGCTATCGTTACATCAGAAGATAATCTCCAAAATATTGAAAAAATCAGAACGCGAAATATTGAAAGAGTTAATAAAGGAACGACTGAAGCAAACAACTCGGATCCTGCAATAGTTTGGTTGAGTTACAACGTACATGGCAACGAAGCAAACAGTACTGAGGCCTCGATGAAAACTGCATATAACCTTCTTACCAATCTTTCCGAAACCAGTGACCTCCTCAAAAATACTGTAGTGATCATTGATCCTTGTTTAAACCCCGACGGGCGGGACAGGTATGTTCACTGGTATAGACAAGTAGCAAATATTAAACCTGATATAAATCCTGTTGGCAGAGAACATCACGAACCATGGCCTGGAGGCAGGCAGAATCATTACCTCTTCGATCTTAACAGGGACTGGGCATGGATAACGCAAATAGAATCTAGACAAAGAATAAAAGTTTACAATGAATGGATGCCTCAAATTCACGTAGATTTCCATGAACAAAGCCATACTTCACCTTATTATTTTGCTCCGGCTTCCGAACCCTTTCATGAATTAATTTCAGACTGGCAGAGAGATTTTCAGGTTGCGATTGGAAAGAATAATGCGACCAGCTTTGACAAACAAGGATGGTTATACTTTACCAAGGAAAGATTTGACTTGCTATATCCAAGTTATGGCGATACTTACCCAATGTTCAGTGGTAGTATTGGTATGACTTACGAGCAAGCCGGGCATTCATTTGCCGGTCTAGGAATAAAGCTACCTGGAGGTGATACACTGACACTAAAAGATCGTCTCGAACATCATTTTACAAGTGGGATGTCAACAATTCGCACTGCATCAGAAAATCGGAGTGACCTTCTAAACAACTTTAGTGAGTATTTCAAATCTTCCAGAAACAACCCAGGTAAATATAAATCCTTTGTTATTTCTCAGGAAAACAATCCCAAGAAAGTTGAGGATATGCTTAAGATCCTCGATGCCCATAATATCATATACGGAAAAGCAGGTATCACTAAATCATTAAAAGGTTACGACTTTTCGACAATTAATGAGCAAACTATTGAAGTAAAGAAGAATGATCTTGTTATACCTGTAAACCAGCCTAAGTCAATTTTAACCCGTGTGCTCCTTGAACCCAAAACCAAACTGGCAGACAGTATTACTTACGATATTACCTCCTGGTCACTTTTCCATGCATATGGTTTAAAAGCAGCTGCAATATCTAGTTCTATACCTATCGAAAAGGAAGCTTTAGAAAGTGAATCAACCTTGCTTCCTGAAGAAAACGCTTATTCATACGTTGTGCCATTTCAAGGTCTCAGAAGTCATCGATTCCTGGCAAAATGTCTTACAAAAAATATTAAAGTTCATTTAGCTACTGAACCCTTTTCAACGAAAGAGAAGAAGTTTGAGCGTGGCACTTTGATTGTATTAGGAAGTTTAAACCACTCAACTGTGGATAACTTTTATAATAAATTAATTGAGATCACTAACGAAACCAATATTGATATCTATTCTGTATCATCCGGCTTCGCAACATCCGGTCCTGATTTTGGGTCGGCCTCTTACAGGCTTTTAGAAAAACCAGAAATCGCTCTTTTATCAGGTGAAGACACCTCTCCATTATCATTTGGTGAAAATTGGTATTATTTTGAACAGTTAGTCAATTACCAACCTCATATTGTTCGCCCTGGATATTTCGATGAAGAATATATGAATGAAGTGAATACAATAATTCTTCCTGATGGAGAATATTCAAGTCTCAATGAAGAAAAGATCCAAAAATTAGAAAAATGGGTGAAGGCAGGAGGAAAGTTAATTTTAATAGGTAATTCAATAGACAAATTTGATCCGGAAAAAACCAAGCTGGCCCTCGAAAAAACAAATTCAGAAAAAACAGAAGAAGACACTGAAACCTATAACTATAAAACCAGGATCAGGTCATATGGCAGATCAGAGAGAAATGCATTAAAAAATTATACTGCAGGAGCGATTTTAAATTATTCGCTCGATCAAACACACCCCCTGGCTTTTGGGCTGGGATCCTCTTATAGAGGGCTTAAGACCAATAACAACACATTTAAGCTATTGAAAAATGGCTGGAACGTTGGGTATCTTGAAAATAATTCTGTAGTGGATGGGTTTGTTGGGATTAATTTAAAGGAAGATCTTGAGGGCTCACTTGGTTTTGCTACAAAAAGCCTTGGTGATGGTAAAATTGTATATTTAATTGACAACCCACTGTTAAGGTGCTTTTGGTATGAAGGGTTGATTTTATATGGAAATGCTGTTTTTTACTAATAAATAACAAAGGCTGGAATTTCTTCCGGCCTTTGTTATAATACCCTTTCTAATTCTATTTTCCTTTTAAATGTTTCTTCTCCGCGTTGGAGTACTATCTTTAGTTTTTTCCCTTCTTTTCTGCTAAATAACTCTGATACCTCCCAGAGTTCCATATTTTCTACATTTGAGGAGTTAATTTTAAGTATTTTATCACCGGCAACTATACCAGCTCTGTCTGCTGGCGAGTCTTTTCTTACATAATGAATGGTTACTTCGTTAAGATGAGGACCATCAGCCATTACCTCTAATCCAGTCATGTTTAATTCAAACGGATCATTAAAAAACTTATTCTTTCTGAGGTAAAGTTTATTATTCTGATAATCGAATACAACAGTGAAACGGTTTAAAATTCCTCCTCCAATAGTCCCGTTTCTTTCATCATTTTTGGTAGCTTCCAGGTAAGCATCTCCTTCAGGAAAAGAAGCGATAACCTCGTCCAAACCATATTCTTTCAACCTCATCTCAGCAATTCTTCCAAGATTTCCATTTATATATCCGCCAAGCCCTCTTCCTATAACTGATTCAATATTTTCTTCGGGAACCTCAATTTTATTATGTGATTCGGTACTAAGCATTAAACTATGAGATGCCCCGGTGTCAATCATTAATTTACACTCGACTTTAGTTGAATCATCTACACTTATTGGAGCAAAAATATATGGTTTACCTTCAGTTATTTCCATATTGAATTCCTCATAGCTTCTCCTAGGCTTAAAATATTCCGGATCATGTAAAATTATTTCTTCATCATCGTAATCAATTTGTACGACAAAATTTTTAAATAACTCATACCCAAGAATACCATGAACATCGATTCCGATATTATTTTTTAGTTTTAAATAATCATTTTCCAGAACAAGTAACGCCTGACTGTGGCCCTTCACGCCAGGTAGAGCAAGTGTATTGTTACTCGCTACAAAAGCCGATATAACATGAGTTCCAGAAGCGTCAGAAATAAATACCTGACGGTCGTATTCCATCTCAATTAAATCACAAATGGTTTTCTCTGTTAAAATCGCATTCCTGACACCGGTATCGAGTATAAATTTTAGAGGTATTGTTTCGTTTAATAGAACAGGTACAATAATGAGGTTGTTGTATTTTTCGAAAGGGATAGTAATTCTCTTTACATCTGAAGTTAATTCAAAGCCGATTTTAGTAATTTGACTTTTAACATCAAACACTGATACGGTAAAAATGATAACTATGATTAGGATAATATTTTGTAAAGGTTTTTTCATTATAACTCCCTAGGGACTATTATAATAACGAAAATTTTTGACAATGGATTTACATACCGAATCAAAATCCACTAATCAAGCCATTAAGCAATCCGGGGATTAAAAAATCACCCAATTGGGGTTATTTTCTGTAATATGATTTGTACGAGGGTTTTCTTGCGTAAAACATTAACCACATAGCAGGAAAAAGAGCCAGGTCGATTAGTTTAATTCCTGTAGAGTACATTACCCTGTCTATTATACAAGAACTATTTTTTCCAAAAACTATATGTCTGTGTTTCCATCTTTTAAGGGGAAAAGGTAGTTTTTTACCTTTATCAATAAAGTAAAACCCTTTGGTAGAACTTGCAGAATGTGTGTTATAGCTGATCCATTCCTGTTTAAAAATCAGGAAATTGAGTTTAAGATGTGTAATGCCTCCCTTTTTTATACCATCAAATCTCAAAACTGACAATTTTGGGAAAGGGGGACTAAGGTGATTAAAAAGATTCTTGTTGAATCCTGATTCCACCTCTTTTATCGGCTTATTTATTTTTGTTTTAATAGTAATTTCCACAAAACATAAACCGGCAGGAAATAAAATAGTTTAGCAAAGCTTTACGTAAGACCCCAGCCACTTTACATTTTTTATAAAAGGAGCTAGAGCCTCCTGAATTTTAGCATCCTGAAAATGCCCATCGCATTCAACAAAAAACCAATATTTAAATTTTTTACCTTCTTTTGCAGGCCTACTTTCAACTTTTGAGAGATTTATGCCTGCTGTATGAAAAGCTTCCAAAAAGCTAGCCAGACTACCAGGAGAGTCAGGAAGTTTGGCCAATAAACTAGTCTTATTATTTTGTGCCGGCTGATTGACCATATCTTTAGCAAGAATCCAAAACCTTGTGTGGTTGGCATCAGAGTCTTCTATATTTTCAAAAAGGATGGGTAAACCATATTCTTTAGCTGCTATATGAGAACATATTGCTGCTGAATTGGGTTCTTCTTTGGACATTTTGACAGCTGTAGAAGTACTATTTACAGGTATAAGTTCTACCTGATCTCCAAAAAGATCCTCTAAAAAATTTCGACATTGTCTGAAAGCAATATCCTTTGAATAAATCTTTTTAATTTCTGATACTTTTTCCTGTCTGGTGGCAAAGGAAAAGTGAATTGGTAATGGTATTTCTGCAACTATATGGAGATCGTGCCTTCCAATCAGATCGATAGTTTCCTGTACGATTCCTTCCTGGTTATTTTCAACAGGGACTACCCCAAACCTAGCTCTGCCAGCACTGATAGTCTCAAAAACAGAGGATATGGATTTTATTGACAGATATTCACTATTTGCACCAAATCTACTTTCTGCTGCCTGGTGAGTAAAGCTTCCTTCAGGACCCAAAAACGCTACTCTTTCCGGGAGTTCCAGATTTCTGCTGACAGCAAAAATCTCAAGAAAAATAGCCTCTATTGCTTTTTGTTTTAAAAGACCTTTTGAACGCTTAGTCAATCGATCAATAATGGTTTTTTCTCTTTCCGGTCTGTAAATTATAGAGTTAGAAGACCGCTTGATTTCCCCAACACTGTTAACAATTTCCATTCGCTCATTAAGCAAATCCAGAATTTGATCATCCAGTTTATCAATTTTCTTTCTTAAGTCTTCTAATTTCACTTTGTATAGGTTTTATGCTAATCAAACAAATATCGCACAAAAAGCCATAAACAAAAAAAGCGGGTAACAATTACCCGCTTTAACTATAACTATTTTGAAGATTTGTTAATAATCCTCATCATTATCGTTGTTTTTATTATTTCCTTCACTAATTGAACCCAATCCATTAATATCTTCCCTGATCTCCTTTGGATTGCAATAATATTGGACTCCACCAATACCGGAGATTTCTGCATCTAATACTTCCCTTACACAAACCTGTGCTCCACCAACACCACTGATCTCAAGATCTGCATTGCTTGCGACAAGATTTTTTGCATCGAGGCCCCCGGCTCCACTTAGACTAACGGCTAAAAACTCAGTAAAACCTCTCAATTTAATTCCACCTGCTCCTGAAACATCGATCATAGTCTCATCAGTTTCAAGTGTCAGATTGATTGCTCCTGCACCTCCAAGATCCATTTTTAATTTATCGAGAATCAAGGTTCCTTCATTTTTTAGGTCCACGGCACCAGAAACATTTATTATTTCCAGATCGGGAAAATAAAGATCAATACGAATGTCATCAGCATCATATATATTTTCAGTGGTTTCAATCTCAAGTCTTCCGTTAGATTCATCCACTTCAATATAATTCATCAGGTTATCATCAGCTTCTATTACAAGTTTATAGTCATCTGCCTGGTGAAGATAAACAACAAAGTTGCCTTTAAATTCCACTTCAGAAAATTTAGACAACCCTTCTTCGCGATCAACTTTGTTCCCGGATCCTTTTACTCCATCGGAATAATCGCAGGAAGTAAGGCACGCAAAAAAGCTTAAAAAGAAAATGTTAAGAAAAATATTTTTCATGATTACTAATTTTGAGGTTAATTTAGCAGCACTAAATAAGAATTACATTAAAAACTCGCCATTCGGGGGTTTAAATTGATAAATGGTAAAAAGAGTAGTCTAATGGCACTCGTTTGTTTTGTATTACGGTAATCCACAATTAATTTTGCAACTGATTTAACAATATCACAATCATGTATAGAGACCAAAAAGTTTTTGACCTTATCGCTCAGGAAAAGAAGCGTCAGATGGAAGGAATAGAATTGATTGCTTCCGAAAACTTTACATCACCACAAGTAATGGAAGCCATGGGCAGTGTATTAACAAATAAATATGCTGAGGGATTACCAGGTAAACGCTATTATGGTGGTTGTGAAGTTGTTGATGAAGTCGAAAATTTAGCTATTCAACGTGCTTGTGAATTGTTCGGAGCAACATGGGCAAATGTCCAGCCACATTCCGGAGCGCAAGCAAACTCTGCAGTAATGTTGGCATTACTAAACCCTGGTGATAAAATTCTCGGATTTGATTTATCTCATGGAGGACATTTGACACATGGATCGACTGTTAATTTCAGTGGTAAACTTTATCAGCCATTCTTCTACGGTGTAGATAAAGAAACTGGTTTGATCGATTATGATCAAATGGAAGAAACAGCACGAAAAGAAAAGCCAAAATTGATAATTTGTGGAGCCTCTGCCTACAGCCGCGACTGGGATTATTCCAGATTCAGATCAGTAGCTGATGAAATAGGAGCAATCCTTCTGGCTGACATATCACACCCTAGTGGTTTGATCGCCCGCGGATTATTAAATGACCCACTGGAATTCTGTCATATCATAACTACTACTACTCATAAAACATTAAGAGGGCCAAGGGGTGGTATGATTTTAATGCGAGAGGATTTTGAAAATCCATTTGGTATTAAAACACCAAAAGGGACCACAAAAAAAATGACACAACTTCTTGATGGTGGGGTTTTCCCGGGTACCCAGGGTGGACCTTTAGAGCACGTTATAGCTGCTAAAGCTGTTGCTTACGGAGAAGCGTTAACTGATGAATATTTCAACTACATCGTTCAGGTTGAAAAAAACGCAAAAGCTATGGCTGATGCTTTTGTTGAAAAAGGATATGATATTATTTCCGGAGGTACTGATAATCACTTAATGCTAATCGACTTGAGATCTAAAGGCCTCACTGGTAAAGAAGCTGAAAACGGATTAGTTAACGCTGACATTACTATAAATAAAAACATGGTTCCGTTTGATGATAAGTCTCCATTTGTAACTTCGGGGATGCGGGTTGGCACAGCGGCTGTAACCACGAGGGGAATGAAAGAAGACGATATGAAAAAAATCGTCGGATTCATTGATGAAGTTCTAACAAATGTTGAAGATGAAGAAAAGGTCGGTAAGATCAAAAAAGACATTAATGAATGGATGAGTGGGTTTGAATTATATGTGTAAATTCATCCTTTTAAATAATCTTAACAGCATAGGCTTTCATTAGCCTGTGCTTTTTTTAATTTTGCGCATATAATAAAACTATAGTGGCACAAGAACAAAATGAAATGACCTTCCTTGAACACCTCGAAGAATTGAGGTGGCATATCATACGGTCTCTGGCTTCCATACTTGTTTTTGGAATCCTTGCCTTCATTTTTAGTGAGTTTTTATTCGGTGAGGTAATAATGGGGCCTGGTAAATCAGACTTCGTTACTTTCAGGCTATTTTGCAAGCTCGGACAAGAATTGAATATACCTGCTTTATGCATCGATGATTTTAAAATCACACTATACAACAGACAAATAGCAGGTCAGTTTATGGCTGATATTAAATACTCCATCATGCTTGGCTTTATTTGTGCATTTCCTTATGCCTTTTTTGAGATTTGGAGATTCATAAAACCAGGTCTTCATATGGAGGAAAAAAACGCATCCCGTGGAGCTGTTTTCTTTGTTACTGCATTATTTTTATTAGGTGTTTGCTTTGGTTATTTTATTATTTCACCTTTTTCGTTCAATTTTCTATACCATTATTCTATTACTGCCGAATTTGAGAATGAAATTGATCTGGCCTCATATGTTGGGTTTCTGGCTACCCTGGTTTTAGCCTGTGGTATAACCTTTCAGTTACCTGTTGTCGTTTACTTTCTTACAAAGGCAGGCATAGTAACTCCTAACTATTTAAAAACATACAGAAGACATGCGTTTATAATCATTCTGTTTTTATCAGCAATGATTACACCACCAGATATTTTCACACAGTTATTAGTTAGTTTACCATTGTTCCTGCTGTATGAGATTAGCATTGTAGTATCTAAGAGTTTATATAAAAGAATATCAAAAGATCTTGTAAAACATGAAGACGAATAAATTATTTATCGGGGGAGACCACGCCGGATTTGAGTTAAAGCAAAAGTTTGTTGATTATCTAAACGATAAGGGTTTTGAAGTAACTGATCACGGTACTTATTCTGAAGATTCAACTGATTATCCGGATTATGCTCACCCGGTTGCTGACGATGTTGCTAAAAATGATGATTCATTAGGTATCCTGATCTGCGGAAGTGGAAATGGAGTTTGCATGACAGCAAATAAGCATAAAGATATCAGAGCAGCTCTATGCTGGAATGAAGAGTTAGCTGCGCTTGCTCGCCAGCATAATAATGCCAATGTAATTTGTATACCATCGCGGTTTGTAGAAGAAGAAGTTGCTTTTAAAATGTTGAGCACATTCTTAAATACAGACTTTGAAGGAGGAAGACACGAACGAAGGGTAGGAAAGATCTCCTGTTAAAACATCTTTTTTTAAATAATGAAATAGTCTTTATTTAAAAAGAAAAAGGCTATTTCATTATTCTACCAAACGATATATCACACCATCACTGGTCTCATATCTGTCTTCTAATAAAGGTAAATATTCTTTTATCTGAGGAATGACATTTTCTTTATCAAGAATAACTTCCGGAGGATCCTGAACAAATGAGTTATAAAGATGAACAATTCTGTTATAACGATCAGTATTTTCAAAATACGGCCTGGATATCTCCCAATTAAAATATGGTGTCGCTAACCTGGCTTCTCTGTAGTACTGTTTATTATTACCAACAACTAACAATTTTTTACCACTTACCTCGCTAGAATATTTATCCTCCTCAGGTAAGAACATAATATTTTCAGTTACATCTACCCCAAATAAAAATGGTCTTTCATAATACATTCCATAATTGACAAAAATTATGCAACCAAGAAATATAAACCATTGCAATTCTGCCATCCATTTTCGTCTGATAAGTAGAAAATAATGAGAAAGAAAAAACGCAAAAGCAGGAACAAACAATAATAAATGATATATTGACCGGTCTTTTGAAACTGCCCAAACCACTAAGCTGATAATAAAAAATATTAACATTACCTGTTGTAATCGCACCTGGTAATTGGTGTACCTGGAATAGGTAAAGGTTTTAAATACTGATATAAATAAGAAAAATACAGGTATTGCTAATATCAGCCAAAACATTATCCTTGAATATCTTTGAATCCATTCAAGTGAAAACCAACTGAAAACAAAGTTATCAAGAAAGATCAGTGACGAATCAAGATATAAAAACAAAACAAACACTATGGCAAAAGGTAATGCTACGCCATAAAAAAACAGCAGGTATCTTCTGGCAACAGTTCCTGTAAACAAGACCAGGCTGAACAAACAAAAAACAATATAAAGTCCTGACGGCAAATAAGACATTGTGGCCATAGACAAGTAAAACCCTGTAATAAGAAAATCTCTGTCTTCGGTCTTTACTTCTATCCTCTTAAAAATATTTTCAGTTGCAAGCAATATAAATGTCAGGCTGATCAACACAGGAGACATTAAATACATATCAGGAAACAAATTACTGCAAACTGCATATATCATTCCCGGAACATAAGTGTTTTCATTAAAGGCCTTGTTTCTAAGAGCAATTCTGTTAAATGTAATTGCCTGGAATAAAGTTAGCAGTACTCCACCAACCTGAAGAGGCCATTGAGTTCTTCCAAATATAAAATTCAATACAGCATACAAATATGCGCTTACTGGACCAATGTCATCAAAAAGATCCTTGTACAACACTTTTCCGTTGACAAGTTCCTCACCAATCAAAAGCCATTCCACCTCTGGCAGTGTAAGCCAGATGCCTGATATCCAATAGGGTAGCCGTATCAGAAGTATCAATAAAAAAACCGCTACAAAGCGATAAGGGTCGTTTATTCTAAAAAACTGTAACAAGGATACGCTGGTTAATCTTTAAAGTGATTTCGAAAATAGCCGAAATTCAAGAAAAATAACAAAATTTGAGACATATTTGTAATATGAGCGTAAGTCAAAGACAATTAAAGTTTGCAAGGCTGATCCAGGAAGAGCTTAGCCAAATTTTTCAAAGAGAGGGAAAAAATGTAATAGGGAACGCTTTTGTTACGGTTACAAGAGTTGAAGTTTCCCCGGATTTGAAAGTTGCCAAGGCTTATCTCTCCCTTCTGGCTGAAAAAGATAAAAATGCGTTTATCGAGAACCTTAATGAAAGAAAGTCAGAAATAAGAAAACATCTGGGAAACAGAATTGCCAAGCAGGTTAGAGCTATTCCGGAACTTATCTTCTATCTCGACGAAGGAGCGGAATATGCAGGCCGCATAGATAGTATCCTGAAAGACCTGGATATCCCACCAGAGGATGACCAGGAGGAAGACGAAAACTGATGATTAATCTCCCTTATCTTTTTGCGAAAAAGTATTTCTGGTCACGTAAAAAGAAAAACTTCATCCACGTGATCTCAATCGTATCAATGGTAGCTATTTCCATTGCTACAGCTTCTTTAATAATTGTATTGAGTGTCTTTAATGGATTAGAAGGGTTATTAACTTCTCTTCTTAATGATTTCGATCCACAGATTAAGATTTCTGCTAAGGTTGGAAAAACGTTTCATATCGATTCGGTTGAATCAAAGTTAAATAATATTCCTTCCGTTGAAGTAATCACCCCGGTTATTGAAAATAATGCGCTGATCAAATACAATAATGCCCAAACTCTTGTTACAATAAAGGGAGTCGATGACAATTTTAAAAGCCAGGGAAGAATTATTGGATCTATCGTAAGAGGTGACTTCAACCTTAAAAATAACGAGGTAAATTATGCCGTGATGGGTTATGGTTTATTTGATGACTTGCAGATATCATTGGAAAATGATTTTAAAGCTCTTCAAGTATTTTATCCAAAAGAAGTAAAACCTGGATTAATCAATCCTGACCGTGCAGTCAAACGAAAATCTATATTGCCGTCCGGCGCTTTTGCTATTGAAAAACATTATGATGAAAAATTCATGATCGTTCCATTAAGATTTGCCTCTGATCTTTTCGAATATGAAAAAGGCCAAGTTACAAGCATTGAGATCAAAACGATGGAGGAATCGGATCTTAATGATGTCAAAGAAGATATTCAGCAAGCAATAGGGCCTGGTTTTACCGTATTAACAGACAGAGAACAGCACGCTGATATACTGAGAGCCGTAAAACTTGAAAAACTATTTGTTTTTATAATTTTATCCTTCATTCTGACAGTTGCTTCAATTAATATATTCTTTTCATTGAATATGTTGGCAGTAGATAAAAGGCGAGATATAAGCATATTATTTGCCATGGGAAGCCCTGATAAATTAATTAGAAAAATTTTTCTATACGAAGGTTTCATTATATCTCTTGGAGGAGCAGTCACGGGTATTATTATTGGATTTACTCTTTGCTATCTACAACAAGAGTTTGGTTTTATAAGCATGGGAATGCAAACTGCTGTCGTTGATTCATACCCTGTAAAAATGTATTGGGGAGATTTCGTTGCCACCGCAATCACAATCTGTGCGATCACTTTTATCATTTCATTTCTACCTGCCCGGTCTGCAGTGAAAGCTGCTGATTTAAAAGAACTTCAATAAAATGTAATTTTTTTCATCAACCTTAACTTGCAAGGGTACACAATTTCACCTAATTTGGTATTCATTGTTTGCAAAAATTTGACGCATTATGAAGGTTTCGAGCGCTCAGCCGTTTCAAATCATTTATTCAGTTTTTGAACATGAGTATCTCGGATATCTATTCGAATCTTACATTGTTCATCTCGATGATAATGGAGGTCTGACTTTTCAGCATCAGAATATTTCAATTAAGAATGCTGAAGAGTTTAGTTCAGGTCTTGATGAAGTTGACTATAAGTTGATCGAGTTTATGGACAGTATGCAGCAGGATGTTGTTGCCAGAAAGTTTTCAAAGAAACCAATGAAAACTGAAGACTTTTTCCTGAAAGTTTTTGATAAGGAAAAAGGAAATAAACTTCTGCAGAAGGAAATTGAAAGGTATCTTGATTTAAGACGCGCTGAAATCCTAAAAAAGATTAAAGGTAAAAGACTATTCGAGATGGGCTCTGATGGAGAACCCGCCTGGAAAGAGATCTTTTATCAGGATAAAGCTGCGACTATCCTTTTTCATTTCCATCGCAATGAAGACAATACTCACTACTGGCCAACTATTAAGCATAACGGGGCAAAAGTAGAGTTTACTTATAAGGATGCATACATTCTTTGCAATGAGCCTGCCTACATGGTTGTGGAAGGTAAGCTTTACCACTTCGAAAAAAATCCGGAAGGTAAAAAGCTTATTCCATTTCTTAGAAAGAAATTCATTCTTATCCCTGGCAAAATCGAGGAAACTTATTACGAAAAGTTCGTTTGTCCATTAATTGCAAATTTTGATGTGACTGCTAAAGGCTTTGATATTATCAATGAAGCTTATGGCGTTAATCCATACATATATTTCTCTACATTAGCAGCGGCAGAAACAACCCAGGGTACTTTATTCGATGATAAAAAACCTGGTGCTGACGTTGAAGACAGAGAAAAAATTCTATTTGAACTCAAGTTTAAATACGGGCCGTATGAATTTAAAGGTGAGGCTAATCAAAAATCATCCGTCAGGATGGAAAAAACAGAAGACTCTTTTCTTTTTCATAAGGTGAGTCGTGACCCTGAAAAAGAAAAGCAGATCATCCAATACCTTAAAGAGATCGACCTTTTATTAAAACATGGCAGGCTTACTCTTTCAAAGCAAGATGCATTTGCCTGGTTAACCTTATATAAGTTTAAACTTGAAGAGAAAGGATTTAAACTAATACAGAAAGATGTAGAAAATAAAAAATACTTTCTGGGCAAGCCAAACATTAACCTTGAGGTCAATGAAAAAAATGACTGGTTCGATATTCACGCTGTTATTGAATTCGGTGATTTTAAAATCCCATTTAAGGATCTTAGGAAATATATAGTTAAAAAGAAAAGAGAGTTCTCTCTTCCAAACGGTGAAATTGCTGTAATCCCTGAAGCCTGGTTTTCAAAATATGGAGAGCTATTTTCATTTATGCATGAAAATGGGGAGGATTCTAATGAGAGAATGGCTCTGAATAAGCATCATGTTGCTTTAGTTGATGAATTAAAGCACGGGAATCTTGCCAAAGTTAATATTTCGACAAAACTCGAATCGCTGAAAGATTTTGATAAAATCGATGACTATCCGATGCCGGAAAATTTCAGTGGGACATTAAGACCTTATCAAAAGGCAGGTTTCAACTGGATGAAATTTCTGAATAATTATAATTTCGGTGGTTGTCTTGCTGATGATATGGGATTGGGAAAAACTGTTCAAACTCTGGCTCTTCTTCAAGATGAAAAAGATCAGGGAATGGATAAAGCGTCTCTTCTTATTATGCCTACCTCTCTTTTATACAACTGGCAAAAGGAAGCAGAAAAGTTCACTCCAAATCTTAAAGTATTTCTGTATACCGGCACTAACAGGGAAAAGGATGTTAACCAGTTTGAAGGGTATGATATTATTCTGACAAGTTACGGTATTGTAAGACTTGATGTAGATATTCTTAAGGATTACTTCTTCAACTATATTATTCTTGATGAATCACAAGTCATTAAAAACCCTAATAGCAATATTGCAAAAGCTGTAAGGGACCTGCGATCTAAATTCAGGCTCATCCTTACAGGTACTCCACTAGAAAACACCACATTAGATCTTTGGTCACAGATGTCGTTTGTAAATCCTGGCTTACTTGGTTCTCAATCATTTTTCAAAAATGAATTTTTGCAGCCAATTGAAAAAAATCAGGACGAAACAAAGATCAAAAAGCTATATAATATAATTAAGCCTTTCATCTTAAGAAGGCATAAGTCACAAGTAGCAAAAGACCTTCCTCCTAAAATTGAAAACATCATCTATACTACGATGTCACCTGAACAAGAGGAAAAATACGAAGAAGTCAAAAGTTTCTATCGAAATAAGATCATGGATGAGATCGAACTTCAGGGTATGAAAAAAAGCCGCATGATGGTTTTACAGGGATTAACCAAACTGCGTCAGTTGGCTAACCATCCTAAAATGGTAGAAGAAGATTATAAAGGGGAAAGTGGAAAAATGGAAGATGTTATGATCAGATTAACTGATGCTATTAGTGATGATCATAAGGTACTTGTGTTTTCTCAATTTGTGAAGCACTTGAATATTGTTAAGAAACAGCTTGATAAGGAAAAAATCAAGTACTGCTACCTCGACGGTTCTACCAAAGACAGACAAGGAGCGGTAGAAAAATTTCAGGATGACCAATCAGTCAAAGTATTTTTAATATCATTAAAAGCGGGTGGTTTGGGCTTAAACCTGACAAAAGCAGATTATGTTTTTCTGTTAGATCCATGGTGGAACCCTGCAATTGAAGCTCAGGCTGTGGACAGAGCTCATAGAATAGGTCAGACAAACCAGGTATTTACTTATAAGTTCATTATGAGAAATACGGTTGAGGAAAAAATATTGACACTCCAGCAAAGCAAACTAAAATTAGCTGATGAGCTAATTAATACAGAAGAAAGCTTTATGAAGAGTCTTGACAAAGCAGATATAGAAGCATTATTCACCTGATGGCTAAACAAAAAACAGCATTCGTTTGTGATAGTTGCGGCTATGATTCACCAAAATGGCTCGGAAAGTGCCCTTCCTGTTCTCAATGGAACACATTTAAAGAGATTAAATTAGGTTCCGGGAAAAAAAATGAACCTGAAGCATTATGGGAGGAACCAGAAAATAAGTCAAATGGCTTGAATAAAAACAAAGCGACCAGGCTTTCTGAAGTAAGCTCTGACGAACAACCCCGTATTATAACTGAAGATCTTGAATTTAACAGGGTGTTAGGTGGAGGAATCGTACCTGGCTCATTAGTCTTAATTGGTGGAGAACCAGGAATTGGTAAGTCAACATTAATGCTTCAGATTTCTCAATCTTTAGGGACGAACAAAAAAGTACTATACATAAGCGGAGAAGAAAGTGCTCAGCAGATCAGCATGAGGGCAAAACGAATGTCGCTTGATTCTCATGAAATATTTTTATTAACAGAAACACAGATTGACCATATATTCAACGAAATTAAAACGATAGATCCAGATCTTATCATCGTTGATTCAATTCAAACTACAGTTACTCCTCAAAACGATTCGATGGCTGGTAGCATTACCCAGATCAGGGATTGTACTGCCACCTTCATGAAGTTTGCCAAAAAAACACAGACCTCTGTAATCTTAATAGGCCACATAACTAAAGACGGAAGCATTGCCGGGCCAAAAATTTTAGAGCATATGGTTGATACAGTTCTTCAGTTTGAAGGAGATAGACATATGAGCTACAGGATTTTACGTACAACCAAAAACAGATTTGGAAGTACGGCTGAACTGGGCATTTATGAAATGATCAAAGACGGACTGAGGCAGGTTAATAATCCTTCTGAAATATTACTATCTCAACGTGAAGAACATGCTTCAGGTATTGCCATCGGAGCAACGCTTGAGGGTAACAGACCATTACTTGTAGAAATTCAGGCTTTGGTAAGTACAGCAGCCTACGGAACGCCTCAGCGGACTTGCACCGGCTTTGATGTTAAAAGGCTTAACATGCTACTTGCTGTTCTTGAAAAAAGAATGGGCTTCCGCCTGGGTTCTTTCGATGTCTTTATCAATATCGCAGGGGGAATAAAAATTGAAGATCCGGCAATTGACCTGGCGGTATGTGCAGCCGTAATTAGCAGCGCCAATGAAATACCAGTCCCAAAAGATGCATGTTTTGCCGGAGAGGTAGGACTTAGTGGTGAGATCAGAGCTGTCAACCGAATTGATAGCCGCCTGGCAGAAGCTAGTAAACTTGGTCTTGATACTTTTTACCTGAGCAAAATGCAAAAAAAATCTATAAGCAATGAATATAATAAACTTAACCTGGGATGGTGTAATAAACTTGGGGACGCATTGTCAGATTGGTTAGTCAGATAAGTTTTTTGTATATCCACGCCAGCCTTGCAAGCCCCCCGTATGAATAAATAATATTCTAGATCCCATTTTAAAATATTTTTGACTTATTTTATCAATCAACCCATACAAACCTTTACTTGTATAAACCGGATCTGGTAATATGTTATATGTATTTTGAAATTCCTTACAGAATACTTGCAGTTCATCAGGGAACTTTCCATATCCCCCAAAAGTATATTCCTGCCAGATAATCAATGGATCTGTTTTCGTTTTGATCAATCGGTCATTTATTTCTTTGAGCGTATCAGTAAGATTTAGCGCGGGTACTGCTATAATTTTTGTTTCATATTCATTAACCGCCTTTGCAATACCTGCAGCAGATGTCCCTGTTCCGGCACACACTACTATATAATGATATTGACTTATATTTTGTACCCGGTGAATCATATCTTCAATTCCTTTTTCACCAGTTTGACCAGCACCTCCTTCAGGAATTATCAGAGAATCAGGATGATCATTTTCTATATTGTTCAAAAAATTAACATCATATCTTCTTTTATAATCTTTTCGACTTATAAATTTCAATTTCATGCCGAATTGCTCAGCATCAGATAATGTGGGGTTTAGTTTTTTTGTCGCAAGTTCTTCTCCACGAATAAATCCTATTGTATTAAATCCGAATTTTTCTCCTGTGTAAGCCAGAGCATGTATATGATTACTATAAGCACCTCCAAAACTTATTAAAGTATTAAGGTTTTTAGCTCGGGCCTCCTCAATATAATACTTAAGCTTCCAATACTTATTTCCACTTATCAGGGGATGTAAAAGATCTTCTCGAAGTATATCGACTTGAACTTCATGCTTTTCAAATAAGGAATTAAACAATCGGTCAATTATTGGTGGCTTTTCCATAAATCAAAAATAGACTAACTTCGCAATTCAATGCAAGATATAGAAGAGTATTCAGATAGCGATGAATTATACGAACACTATCGTATAATCTGTGATCCTAAACAAACTTTACTTAGGATCGACAAGTTTTTAATGGACAGATTACCAAATGTGACCCGTTCAAAATTACAAGCTGCCATTAAAGATGGGTTTGTAAAAGTAAACGATAATTTCGTTAAACCTAATTACAAGGTTCATCCAGCTGACGAAATTATTATTGCATTACCTGAACCTCCTAAGGAGTCAGAAGTGATCCCTGAAGATATTCCTCTGGATATTAAATATGAAGATGATCACTTATTAGTTGTTGAAAAGCCTGCTGGAATGGTCGTTCATCCGGCGTATAATAACTGGAGTGGTACGCTGGTTAATGCATTGGCTTATCATTTTGAACAGCTCCCCGAAATGCCCGGCAATACCGGAAGACCTGGCCTGGTACATCGCATTGATAAAGACACCAGTGGATTATTAGTAATTGCTAAATCTGAAAAGGCAATGACAGGATTAGCTAAACAGTTTTTTGATCATTCTATCGACCGAACATATATCGCGATGGTATGGGGGATCCCTAAAGAAGATCAAGCAACAATAAACTCTCCTCTGGGCCGACACCCAAAAGATCGACGAGTTGTAACCGTAGTTGATGAAGAAAAGGGTGGTAAACACGCAATTACTCATTATAATGTTATTGAAGATCTTAGATATGTTTCCCTGGTTCAGTGCAAATTAGAAACAGGAAGAACTCATCAGATCAGAGCCCATATGAAATCTATTGGACACCCTTTATTTAATGACAGCACATATGGTGGAGATAATGTTTTAAAAGGAGCCCGGTTTTCTAAGTACAATAGTTTCGTAGAAAACTGTTTTAAGTTAATGCCAAGACAGGCCTTACATGCAAAATCACTGGGTTTTATACATCCAATAACAAAAGAGAAATTATATTTTGAATCTGAGTTACCGGACGATTTTATATCCGTAATAGAAAAATGGAGACATTACGTTCAATATAATTAAACATATACTTTCTTTTAGTGTTTGATTCAAATATGAATATGAAAAATAAAAAAACTGGAGTTTTACTTATCAATCTTGGAACACCTGATAGTCCCAAGGTTTCGGATGTCAGGTCTTATCTATTTCAATTTTTAAATGACCCAAGAGTCATTGATATTCCAGCAGTTTTAAGAAAAGTGCTGGTGAATGGTATTATAGTTCCGTTTCGCGCACCTAAATCAGCTGAGGAGTACAAAAAACTATGGACTGAAAAAGGGTCTCCTCTACTATATTACAGCGAGCAAACAAAAGAAAAATTACAGGAGGCATTAGGGGGCGAAATAACTGTGGAACTGGCTATGAGGTATAAAAACCCTTCAATTCCAGATGTACTCGAAAAAATGAGGAAAGAGAATTATGACAAAATAATTATTCTCCCATTATTTCCGCAATATGCTTCCGCAACCAATGGATCTGCTATTGAAGAGGTTTTCAGAGTTATCAGTAAATGGTGGGTTATTCCTGAACTTGAATTCGTTGGTCAATTTTATGATCACCCACTTTATATACAGGCATATGCTGAACTTGGTCGTCAGTTTAAAATAGAAGATTACGACCATGTTATATTCAGTTATCATGGACTACCTACACGACAAGTTGATAAAGTTTATGACACTGGTCTTTGCGAAGATAGAGATTGCGAAAAAGAGGTTAATGAAGAAAACAAATTTTGTTATAAAGCGACTTCATATGCTACAACCAGAGCAATAGCTGAAGCATTGAACATTCCTGAGGAAAAATATACAGTAGCCTTTCAGTCTAGATTAGATAACAAATGGCTTGAACCTTTTGCTGATAAAACGATAATAGAACAAGCGAAGAAAGGAGCAAAAAAATTATTGTTCTTCAGCCCTGCATTTACTGCAGACTGTCTGGAAACAATTGTTGAGATAGGAGAGGGATATCAGGAATTATTTGAAGAACATGGAGGAGAAAAAGTCCAACTAGTTCCCAGCCTCAACGATCATCCAACCTGGATAGAGTGTTTAAAAGATATAGTAATAAAAAGGGCATAAAAAAAGGCTGCTTTTTTAGCAGCCTTCTTTTCTTATTTTAAGTTTTGTACTTTTATCTGGGTAGTTAATTCCATTGGAATTACCATTAACTGGCCACTAGCCGGTTCAGTAATTTTCACATCTCCTTTAGCTACTTGCATATATAGTGCTTTTTGAGGTACCGACTCAGAATCTAATAATGCCTCTCCCTGAAGCTGACCTGAAAGATTAATTTTAGCAGGCATTCCCATCAAATTCATTGATGCTCCTTCAGAGGTCTTCATGTTACCTTTAATATCAACTTTAGCCATAGAGTTTTCAGTGGTAGCATAATTGAAATCCTTTGAAGCTTTCATGCTAAAGCTTGATACAGAAATTTCACTTGTTTTACTCCATGTATCCCCTTTAGAAGCACCTCCTTCTTTAAGAGTTATAAAAATCTGATTAAACATGTCTGCAATCTGGTCTTTCGACATTGATGCTTCCAGCTGATTTTTTAACATATCTACCTGAGCCGGAGGTAAGTTCTCTAAAGAGGCTACTATTTTATTAATTAATTCCTCAGCTCCTTCAAGTTCAGAAATGTTTCCGTTGTTATCTATTTTAAAAGTGTATTTATGCCCTTTTAAGTTTTTATAAATCATTCCGGTTTGTCCACCTCCTTTTTCAGAATCTTCCGAATCGAATTCTGAAACACTACCATTTGCTGAAGATTTATTCTTAAACGATGAAATCACAGCTTCCATAGTACAAGATGAACTAGAAGCTTCTGATACACTTATATCAAACACATATACTGAGGAATTTTCAATTTCTTGTTTTTGACTCATTATAGTTTGTACAACTTTTGTGTCAGAAGAATATGAATATTGAAATGAATCGCCCTCATTAAATTCATAGCTAATTTCTTTCTTTAGTGTGGTGAATGCGAAAGAAATCATCACACCAAATAGAATCAATACTGGTAAGTGTTTTAGTTGTCTAGTCATTTTTCTTTTTATTTCTAGTTGAATGATTATAAAGAAAAGCTAATTTAATAAACATTTTAACTTTAGATAAGATAATTTTTATATAATAATCAATATTTTGATGAATGGTAAAAAGAATACATCTATGAAGCAACTAATCATATTTCTGGTTTTTTTATTCCCGGTAATCATATCAGGGCAAAAATTAAATGAAAAAGCCGAAGAAAAAGCCGCTGAAATCGAAGAAAAAGTCATCGAATTAAGACGATATTTTCATCAGTATCCTGAACTAAGCAATCGTGAATTTAAAACAGCAGAAAAAATAGCTAATCACCTGAGATCATTAGGAATAGAAGTTCAAACTGGCGTGGCAAAAACAGGCGTCGTCGGAATCCTTAAAGGTGGAAAGCCTGGACCTGTAATTGGTTTAAGAGCAGATATTGACGCACTTCCTGTAACTGAAAGAAATGATCTGGAATTCAAAAGCGAAGTAATAGCTGAATATAATGATCAGGAAACTGGTGTAATGCATGCCTGTGGACATGATACCCACATTGCTATTTTGATGGGAGTGGCAGAAGTTCTCTCTTCGATGAAAGATGATTTAAAAGGAACTGTCAAGTTCATATTTCAACCTGCAGAGGAAGGAGCTCCTCCGGGTGAAGATGGTGGTGCTGAATTAATGGTCAAAGAAGGGGTCTTAAAGAATCCGGACGTAGATGCAATTTTCGGTCTTCACATAAATGCAGGAACTCCTGTCGGTCAAATAAAAATTAAAAAAGGCGGTATAATGGCAGCTTCTGATCGGTTTGTGATTAAAATAAAAGGAAGCCAGACTCATGGTTCTACTCCCTGGGGAGGTACAGACCCTATTGCCATTTCGGGGCAGATAATTAACGGTCTCCAGCATATTATCAGCAGACATACCGAATTGACAAAAGAAGCTGCGGTGATAAGTGTAGGAATGGTAAGGTCCGGTGTCAGGTTTAACATCATTCCGGAAGAAGCGGAACTAACAGGAACTATCAGAACACTGGATAGTGATATGAGAGAAGAAATACATCGTCGAATGAAACTGGTAGCCTCCAACATTGCCGAATCACATGGGGGCACTGCAGAAGTTGAAATTCAGAAAATGGTGCCTGTCACATATAATAATCATGAGCTTACAGAAAAAATCATGCCTTCTCTTAAAAAAGCAGCCTTAAATGGTGACCTGGTTATAACAAAAGCTATCACTGGTGGAGAAGATTTTGCTTATTTTCAGGAAAAAGTCCCGGGTGTTTATTTCTTCATTGGAGGAAAAGTTGAAAATAATGATAAGAGAAAAGAAAAAATAACCTCTCAACATCATACCCCTGATTTCATGATTGATGAAGCTGGTATGCTAACAGGCATGAAAGCGTTTCTAAATATTACTCTCGATTATATGAATAACAATTAATAAAAAAAGCCCTTCAATAATAGAAGGGCTTTTGTTTTGTTTTATTTTATTCAGGCATTTACCCGATCAAATTCTTTAATTGTATTAACGAGGTAATCTGCTTCCTCTTCGGTATTAAACCTTCCAAATGAAAATCTAACTGCTGCCTCATTTTCATTTCGATCTAATTCAGCAAGAACATGTGAACCAGTGGCCGCACCTGAGGAGCAGGCTGATCCACCAGAGCAAGAAATTCCTTTGAGATCCAAATTAAACAATAGCATGTCTTTATCCATTCTTTCAGGAAAGTTTACCGATAGGACAGTATATAAACTGTTTTTCAAGTTATTGCTCATTCCGTTAAAGGTTACACCTTCAACTTCATCCTTTAATCTTGTTATGATTCTGGTTTTAACTTTTTCAATATTCGCCCGATCTTCACTCATCTCATCATAACTTAATTCAAGTGCCTTTGCAAGACCCACAATTCCATAAACATTTTCGGTACCTCCTCGAAGGCCTCTTTCCTGGGCTCCACCATGAATAAAAGCGGGTATTCTTTTGTTTTTATTCACGTAAATAAAACCGGCTCCTTTGGGCCCGTGGAACTTATGGGCTGATGCAGCCAAAGTGTTTAAATCGAGTTTTTTTACATCATGCTCGAAATGCCCCATGGTTTGAACAGTGTCAGTATGAAAAAAAGCCTCATATTCTTTACACAGATCAGAAACTTTTTGAATATCTGTGAGGTTTCCAATCTCGTTATTTGCATGCATCAAACTTACAATTGTTGACTTATCCTCCTTTAATAAACTCTCAAGGTGATCATAATTAACCACTCCATTTGAATCTAATTCAACAAAGCAAAGCTCTATACCGTGTTTGTTTAAATACTCTGCGGTATGTAAAACAGCATGATGCTCTATTCTGGAAGTGATTAATCTTTGATAGCCAAATGTTTCGACAGCGCACCTTAAAGCCATGTTGTCAGCTTCAGTACCACCGGAGGTGAAAAATATTTCAGAAGGAGTTGCATTGATAAGCTGGGCTACCTTTTTCCTGGCACTTTCGATTTCTGATCTGACAGCTCGTCCATGAGCATGTGTCGATGATGGGTTTCCATAGCCATCTCTCATCAGTGGGATCATAACCTCCAGTACTCTTTCGTCTATTGGAGTTGTCGCAGCATTATCAAAATAAAACCTCATTATTAAATTATTTTATTTACAAAGATACATAAATTTCAGTTCGATTAAATAAAAAAGGGACTGGCTATTCGCCAATCCCTCCAAATATCTTACTTAGTTAATTTTAATCTCTGTGATGAATAATTTCTCTGATATCATCCATTATTTTTTGAGCTAAATGTTCTGCTGTAGCCTGTGATTCTGACTCACTATAAATTCTTATAATTGGCTCAGTATTACTTTTTCTCAAGTGTACCCATTCCTTATCAAATTCAATCTTAACACCGTCTACAGTATTAACAGGTTGCTTATGATATTTCTTCTTTACTGAATTTAAGACCTCATCAACATCGATTTCTCGTGTTAATTCAATCTTATTCTTAGAGATATGATAGTTAGGATACTTAGACCTGAGCATGCTGGAAGATTTTCCAAATTTAGCCAGATGGGTCAGGAACAATGCTATGCCAACCAAAGCATCCCTTCCGTAATGAAGCTCCGGATAAATAATACCTCCGTTTCCTTCTCCACCTATTACCGCATTGACCTCTTTCATTTTTTCAACCACATTGACTTCACCTACTGCTGAGGCGGAGTATTCTCCTCCATGCTTCTCTGTCACATCACGTAACGCTCTGGTAGAACTCAAGTTCGAAACAGTATTTCCTGAACCATTGGTCAAAATATAATCTGAAACAGCAACAAGGGTATATTCTTCTCCAAAAGGAGTTCCATCGTCACAGATTAAAGCAAGCCTGTCTACATCCGGGTCAACAACGATTCCAAGATCAAAGCTGCCCTTTTCCATTGTTTTTATGATGTCTCCGAGGTGCTCTGGCAAAGGCTCTGGGTTATGAGCAAAAAGACCATCAGGTTCACAATGTATTCTTTCTATTACAAGAACGCCAAGAGCTTCCAGTAAGCGAGGAACAGCTATTCCTCCTGAAGAATTAACTGCATCGACAACTATTTTAAATTTTGCTTCTTCAATAGCCTTTTGATCAACTAAAGGGAGGTCCAAAATCTTTTTTATATGGATATCGAGTGCATCTGGTTTTTCGGAAATAGAACCAAGATGTTTAACTTCAGAAAAAGTTGTATCTCCTTGCTCGGCAATTTCCAGGATCTTTTTTCCTTCGTCACCAGAGATAAATTCCCCTTTATCATTAAGAAGTTTTAAAGCGTTCCACTGAATAGGATTATGAGAGGCTGTAAGAATGATTCCTCCATTTGCATTTTCTTCAACAACCATCATTTCGACGGTTGGGGTAGTAGATAGTCCGAGATCAACAATATTAATTCCAAGCCCTTGTAAAGTTGCGCATACCAGGTTATTAATCATTTCTCCTGATGGGCGGGCATCTCTTCCAATTACTACTTTAGCCTTATTTCCTTTGTTCTTTTCGAGTAGCCATTGACCGTATGCTGAGGCAAATTTTACAGCATCGAGTGGAGTTAAGGCTTCGCCTTGTTTACCCCCGATAGTTCCTCTAATTCCGGAAATTGATTTAATTAACGTCACTGATAAATAAGTTTATATTCCTTCGAACAAATCTAGTTAATCTGAAGGAACTATTTTTAACGACCTGAAATTATAAATGAAAAATTATTTGAATCGGGCCATTACTTTTTCGACCTCATTATCACTCTGCTCTTCTTTCCCGCAGGTTTCGCCAGCCTCCATAGTTTTTCCGCAGTATCCGCAGGTAGCTCCTTCTTTATTTAAAAAAGGACTCTGCGAAGCGCACGTTCCTTTGAACTCTCCGTTCTTCAAAAAGAGCAATCTGACTGACATTAATGCAAAAAACAATGCAACAAAACCTATTCCTAATAAAACTGTCCACATGATTGTTTACTTTTATGCAAAGTTACCTCTGTTTGGTTAAACGACACTTATTCAGGAATGTTTTTTTAAGTAAAAGTAATTGTAAACATGCACCATAACGCACTGGCTCCCAAAGATAATAACCGTCAAAAAAAGCTTGAAGCATTCGACAGGCTACTTACAATAATGGATGAATTGCGCTTAAACTGTCCATGGGATAAAAAACAAACAATAGAAAGTTTAAGGCATTTAACTATCGAAGAAACTTATGAACTTTCTGATGCTATAATTGAAAATGACCTTGATGAAATAAAAAAAGAATTAGGGGATATAATGCTCCACATGGTATTTTATTCACGAATAGCTGATGAAAAAGATGCTTTTGATATTTCAGATGTTTTAAATGGAGTTTGCGATAAGCTGGTACATCGTCACCCGCATATTTACGGAGACGTAAAAGCCGATGATGAAGACGCTGTGAAAGCAAACTGGGAAAAAATCAAGCTTAAAGAAAAAGGAGGAAATAAAACAGTTCTCGGAGGGGTTCCTAAATCACTTCCTGCTTTAGTAAAGGCTATGCGTATACAGGAAAAAGCTCGTGGAGCAGGTTTTGACTGGGAAGAACGAGGGCAAGTATGGGAAAAAGTCCAGGAAGAATTGAATGAATTTAAAGAGCAGATAGATATTGAAAAGGGAGAAATCGATCATTCAGATGAGGCTACAGAAGAATTTGGAGATGTTTTGTTCAGCCTGATAAATTATGCTCGGTTCGCCAATATAAACCCGGAAGAAGCTCTTGAAAAAACAAATAAAAAGTTTATCAAACGATTTAATTATATCGAAAAAAGATCTAAAGAAATGGGAAAATCATTGAGCGAAATGTCACTAGCAGAAATGGATGTATTGTGGGAAGAAGCCAAGAAAAAGTAAAAGGTGATTGTCACCTTTTACTTTCCGAAACTCATCATTGATTTATATCCTTCAGTACTTATTGTTACTGGATTGTCTGTATTTAATTCGGTAACTACCATTTTATACTTTTCACCTTTCTTAGTTTCTCCTTCAGACTCCATCATTATCCCTTCAGGATAAGCACCCATAAGTGGGTTTTTATTTTTCCCTTTGTTTCCCATTCCCAGTAGACCGGCGATTTGAGAAGAAGAAACATCAGCCTCCTCTGTTATCCAGCTTGTTCCTGAAGCATCGTCTGACTCGAACTTATATTCATGACAAGTATATCCTAGTATCTCTTTGGTGTTACCGGTTTTTTCAAAAGTAAAATCTTCAGGTTCCATATTTTCAGCTGCATTTTCAAGTTGTTGTGGATTGAAAGGCATTGCCATAGCTGTTTTTTCACCTTCATTATCCATCAGCATATGCATCTTTTTATCAGATTTATCATAAATAATGATGGTTTCCCCAGAAGTATTTTTATCATTCATGATCATTTTAATGCCAAAAAGCTCTTTTCCTTCATTGAAATATATAGTATAAGGAAAGCTTTGTTCGCGACCTTTCTTATCAATATATGTCATGTCATAAGTTATATGACCATCGAATTCAAACTCATCAATTGTAGAGGTCTCTTCTTTATCAGTAAATGAAAAAAGAGCCAATACAAGGAATACTACAGGTACTAGATTTCTAATTTTCATGGTTTGGTTGTGTTTAAATGATAGACTATATAGAATTAACCAATTAAATAGAGTAAAGCAATCTTTTAATGCTTTTTTTAATCAGTGAATTGCTGATACACGAAATGAATAAATGTGGAAAGATGATTAAAAAACAATCAGATTAACCTGTTGGTCATTGGTCTTTCTTTACTTCAATTGCTTTTATTTCAATCTCTTCATCCTCATCTGCCAAATAAAACTCATCATATTGTTCGATCAATGGGTGAGAATCTTTTTCCCTTTTTCCCTTATCAAACACCATTAATAGGGCAGGCAACACCACCAGGTTGGTGATCATAGCAACAAGTAAAGTAAGAGAAGTTAAAATACCAAGGGCTACCGTTCCGCCAAACTCAGAGAATGCAAAGATTACAAAGCCAAAAAACAATACGATCGATGTATAGATCATTGACTGACCAACTTCCTTTAAACTTTTAGAAATGGCGATTGGAACAAAAAAATTACTACTGAACAGCGCTTGCCTGTATTTTGCAAGAAAGTGAATTGAATCGTCTACAGAAATACCAAAGGCAATGGAAAAAATCAAAGCAGTAGATGGTTTTAGTGGAATTCCGGCATAGCCCATTATTCCAGCAGTAATAATTAGTGGAATAAAGTTGGGAATCAAACTAATAATGATCATCCTGACATTTTGGAAAAGAATTGCCATGATGATGCTGATAATAATAAATGCAAGTATCAGGCTTTGTCGAAGGTTTTCAATCAGATATTTATTACCCTTTATAAAGAGTAAAGTTGTTCCGGTTAAGCTAACCTCAATATCTGAACCTTCAAAGATTTCATTTTTGGCAGGTACGATGACATTTTCAACCAGGCTATCCATTTTATTTGATCCAATGTCAGCCATCTTTAATGATACTCTCATTTTCTGACCAGTGGAATCAATAAAAGATTCAACCAACGGGTTATCTGATTCGCCATTTCTCAGATAACTATATATAAATGCTTGTTCCCGCCCCGAAGGAAGTCTGTACTGTGATGGGCTATTATTATAATACGCAGAACGAACTGCCTTTATAAAACTAACCATTGATACAGGGCCAGAAAGATCCTTCAGAGATGCCAGCGTATCTTCAAATTGCTCGACTCTTCTTAAAACAGATAACGATCTGATTCCCTGTTCTTTTTTAGTATCAATATATACTTCTAATGGCATTACCCCTGAAAAATTATTTTCGAAAAAGGCAAGATCTTTTTTGATCTTACTATCTTCAGGAATATCGTCGACCATGTAAGACACACTTTGTACTTTGGTCGCGCCGTAAATAAAAATCACAAGGAGCGCTCCTGTTACCACAAAAACCGCATAACGATGTCTGTGAACTAATAGATCTAAAACCCTTATTGATTTTCCGACCATCTTAAAATCAAGATGTTTTAAGTGCCTTGATTTTGGAGCCGGAAGGAAAGAAAATACACTTGGAATTAATATGATGCTGACTACGTAAGTCATCATAATATTAATACCCGCCACAATTCCGAATTCCTTTAAAATTGTAATATCATTAAAAGCCAGAACAACAAATCCTACCGCTGTCGTAAAATTAGTTACAAGGGCTACAAGGCCAATTTTTCTTATCATTCTTGATAGAGCAAGAACCTGATTGCCATGCGTAGCTACTTCCTGATGATACCTGTTTAATAAATAAATGCAATTAGGAACACCTATAACCACAATAATTGGCGGGAGTAATCCTGTAAGTATGGTCATTTTGTACCCTAACAGAACTGTTGTTCCCATAACCCAGATTACCATTACTCCAATCACGATCATTGGAAAGAAAACGGCAGACACAGACCTGAAAAAGAAAAACAGGATTAGTGCAGTAACAACTCCAGAAAGAATAAGAAACTTGTTTAATTCTTTCTGAACCTTAGCGCTCATCACTGACCTGATGAAAGGAATTCCTGCATAATGTAATTCTATTCCTGATACTTCAGAAAATTTTTCGCCGGCCATCTCAATATCATTGATCAACCTTAACCGCTTATCCGAGTTTATAATTTCGGAATCAAGAGAGAGTAAAAGGACGGTTGAACCATTAGATGGGTTAATTATCTGACCTGTATAAAATCGCTGATCTCTTGCAACGCTTAATAATGAATCGAGTTCTTCTTCTGTTTCAGGAACCGATTTAAAAATTGGTTTTGGATCAAACCTTCTTTCTGAAGTGTTTTTCTCCAGTATTTGCATGCTAGCAAGAGACAGAACATTATTTACTCCTTCTAGGTTTTCTAACTCATTGGTCAGATAATATAAGTTTTGAAAGTTTTCTAGCTCATAGACAGAGCTGTCTTTCATTCCCAATACAAGCAGGTTTGCATCTTCTCCGAATTGTTTTTTAAAAGCCTGGTAGTTGATCATCAGACTATCAGAAGGAGGAACGATCTTAGCAAAATCATAAGATACCTCCAGGTCTTTGGCTTTAAAAGCCATAAAACCCGTGATAATAGCTATAATAGCTATTAGTATAACTCGGAACTTAAGTATTATATGTGATATGCTTGTCCACATGATCTCGGCAAAAGTGCAAAACTAGGGAAATAAAATCTTTTATTTCAGTTCATTAATATATAATCACCCAAATAAAGTTACATCTATCAATTTCTCATACCAGGAATGGTTTGACCAGTAATCTTACGATAAATACTTACAGCATGACTATCTGATAATCCGGAAACCATATCAATAATTTCACGAATCAAACTATACACATTCTTTGCTTCTAAAACATTTAATCTATTGAGCTCTGGAAGCATTTGAATAAGTCTTTTATCAGCACCTGATCGGTTTTCATTATCAAAAACCATCCTGAAACCGGCTTCAATAAATTTATTCAAAAGGCCATCTACTACTTCAAAGCCTGCTACTTCAGTTTCAACAACCTGGATGTTTTGGTAAATTTCTTTGACCGAAACCTGTTGAATTTCATTTAAAACATCCTTAGAAGGTAAAAGATTGAATATCGACTGATCAAAATCTCCGGAGAGTATCTGCTTTTCACTTTCAACAAAAATTGATCCTGCCTGATCTACCAATGTATTAATTGCAAGAGCTCTCAAAATGGCCAGTTTTTCTTCTCTAGTTGACAAACTGTTAAACTTTTTCTCATTGAATTTATCTTTAATTATTTCAACAAGAAACTTTTTCGTTTGTTCAAAACTGATGATTTCAAGTCTGCATGCATCTTCAAGGTCGATAATATGATAGCAAATATCATCTGCAGCTTCTACCAGAAAAGCAAGCGGATGTCTCTTCCAGGCCATGCCTTTAGGAGTATCGACTTTGATTAACCCAAGATTTCCTGCGAGTTCCTGAAACTGCTTTTCTTCAGAAGAAAAATAACCATATTTTTTACGAGACTTAGCACCCGTTTTTCTATCCATTCCAAGAGCACTACACGGGTATTTAGTAAATGCTCCTAAAACAGCATCACTAAGCATTATTCCCAGGCTCTTATTTTTAGCCAGCCTGAAACCCTGTGCGTTTCCTTCGAAGGAGATTAATTCCTGCCATTCTTCCTCTGAACAATGCTTTTTAAATTTTTGCCCACGCCCGGTTTTAAAATATTCAGATATAGCGTCCTCTCCTGAATGTCCGAACGGAGGGTTTCCAATATCATGACAGAGACCTGCAGCAGCAGTTACTGTACTGAAGTCAAAAGGAGTAAGGCCTGCTGATTTAATATCATCACTGGTTTCACAAAGCATTTCTCCAGCTTTTCTACCAAGACTTCTTGCAACAGATGATACCTCAAGGGAATGAGTTAGTCTGGTATGTACAAAATTGCTTTCTGGCAAAGGGTGAACCTGTGTTTTATCCTGAAGTCGTCTGAAAGGTTGTGAAAAAATTATTCTGTCATAATCGCGCTCAAACCTGCTTCTGATATGGTGCCCATCAGAATCAGCATTATCATCTAAACCAAAAAGTTTAATCCAGTTTCCCATCAGTCAAATTTTGGCGCAAGATACATTATTTTAAAACTTATTAAATAATGATCTGCTCATACCTTTAAAATCGCTTCAAAAAATGACAGATTTTCCTTTCTGTTTTTAAGGATTAATAAGGGTACATACCTGTTAATTTTCAAGATTTTTGCTGCCGTAGAGCCCATCACCAATCCAGCCCAGGACGATCTGCCTTGTGAAGACACAACCAACAGATCTACATCTGAAATTTTAACACGATTTAAAACCTTATCGGCCGGATTATCATCTTCATCCAGTAAAAAATTGCATATTAAATTGTCCAGGTTATTTGTTTTAGAGAACCTTAAAAAATCCTTTTCTGCATTAAACCTCATTATTTCAGAAAACTCCTCATATGTCTTACCACTAAAATGATATCCCGATGGAACAGTATAGACGTGTATCAGTTCTGAAATGGTTTTTTCAGGAAGATTGTCTCTCACAAATTCAATTCCTGCATATGAGTGATCAGAGAAATCCGTTGTAATCGCTACTTTATTAATATGATCTTTGAATTTTTCGGGAACAAAAAGCAAGGAACATGGGGCCATATTCGAAAGCTTAGTTCCTAAAACATTGTGACCCTTGAGTGAGTCCTTATTTCCTATGAACATCAGGTCAGCATGTTTGATCTTTACCCATTCTAAAAGGTCCTTAGAAGGATTTCCTTTCTTAACCTGAATCTTATAATTAACTTTAGCTTTAAAGTGTTCGTTAATTAACGATTGAATATTAGACTCTATTTTTTCATCTAAAGGAAGACCCTCTGAGTCATCATAATCCAGGTTTTTGATGATGTGAATAAAATCTACCTGCTCAAGGTTTGCCACGTTTGAAAACAAGGATGCGTACTTTATCATGTTCACATCCATTTCAGTATTATCCAGAGCGACTATGGCGTGCTTAAACTGATTAACCATTCTTTTTTCTTAATTTAATCAAAATTATCGGTTCACAATTTTATGTCGGTCAGGAGATTATATGACCTTTATCATTTAATAAAATCAAGTAAATTTTGTATATTAAAAGTAATCTACAAAATAAAAATGATATGGCCGGAATCATGCATACCCATTCTGCTTCAAACCCTTTAAAATCGATTGCAAATAGTCAAAATGCAATCAACAAAATACTTGTTGCTACTGAGGTGTGCTCCACCTGTGTTCCTGTTCTGAATTATGGTGCAGGTCTTGCTGAGGTTCTGGGTTCAGAACTTGTCATTTTACATATAATAAAAACCGACCCTAGTAAAGGAGATTACATAAATGATTACAAAATAAATAAAGGAAGACAAAACCTGATTCAGGCACTTAATAGAATGAATATTAAACCTGAAAACGTCATTGTGTTAGTTCGTACCGGTGATCCTGAAGATATTATAAACAAAACGATTCTTACTCATAATATAAGTCTTTGTGTTATGGGAAAGTCAAAAAGTCGTACTGATAAAGAAAGGGTCGGTAAGCTAACTAGTAAAATAGTAGATAACCCGCCATGTCCTCTGACAATTATTAATCCTCATTACAGAACAAAGCTTCCCAAAAAAGTGCTAATTACCTGGGGAAATTATGATCTCAATATACTTGAACATCAAAAAAAATTTTTTGACAGCTTCATGAATAAGCTTCAGGCAGAAGATATTCTTTTTCACGTTACCCATGATTATGAATCTTTTCAACCTGAAGAAGTGGAAGAAGCATTCAAGGGAATTTTACATCATAAAGTAAATTTAGAAACTTCTCATAGTGATAATGCCTACCTGGCGATCAAAAACAAACTTTCTTCAGAAGAATTTGATATGGTGGTGCTATTTCACAAAGTCAATAAATCTATCGACGATAAATTTAATGGTAGTGTTAGTAAAAAACTATCATTTTCATCCGATACTGCAGTGATGATAATTCCTGTATTTAATTAATGCACAAAGATTTATACCAAAAAAATTATATAATTTTACTATATTTGACCGAACAATCAGTCAAAATATGGAAACTGCAACCAGAGAAAAAGACTTTAAAATTCAAAAAAGAAAAAGAATTCTCTTTTCAGCATTAGAGCTTTTTGCCACCCAGGGATATGATGGAACTTCTGTTAGCCAAATAGCCAAAGCTGCAGGGATATCCAAAGGATTAACATACGTTTATTTTGAAAGTAAGGAAGACTTATTACTTCAAATAATCAATTACTTTAAGGCAGAAGAAGAAATAAGGTTAGCGTCTTTGTATGATGATGATCCAAATATCTTTTTAAAGCGGCTTATTCATGATTTTTTTAATCGGCTTAGAGAACGGCCGGAGCATATTAAACTTGTCACTTCTTTGATGCTGCAGGTGAGCAAATACAAATTCATACAGGAAATGGCAATAGACAAGTATTTAACCTATTTTCAGCTAATGCAGGAATTACTGGACAAAATTGGTTTTCCCGATTCGAGAAGGGAGGCTAAATTGTTAACAGCTATGCTTGATGGTGTTGCAATACAGTTTACAGTTGTAGGTGAAGATTATCCATTGACCGAAACTGAGAAGTATATTTTAACTAAATATGTCAATTAATAACAAGCATTGGGATACTCTTGTTGTTAGCCAGGCTTTTTGACACAGACTCTGAGAACAAACCGTTGTAAAAATGCTTTCCCGGAAACACTACAATCAGATCACCATTTATTTCAAGGACTTTTTTTAATATCGTTTTAGAAATAAATTCATTGCTCTTTTGTGGTACCTGAACGGTTTGAATATCTGGAAGTGTCTCGCTGAGAATTTTCAGAACTTTTTCTTTTTCTTCACTAAATCTTTGCTTTAGCGATTCCTGTGTGACTGAAAGTAAAATTTGGTCAAGTGATAAAATCTTTAATATTAGCGCAGAGTCAGCAAGGTCTTTTTTCTTATTCTTCTTGCTATAGTCACAACTGATACATGCCTTTTTAAACGGAAAACACCCCTCATATTGTTCAGGAATAATAATCGAAGGACATCCGATACTATTTAATATTCGAACTATGTTGATTTTGAGGAAAGACATAAAACCAGAAGGATCTTTCTTTCCAAGGACAATAAGATCTACTTTTTCGTATTCAACGAATGCTGATAAACGAGTCTCCAGATAGCCAAGTTTAAACTGTAAATCATAATCGATACCACTATCAAAAAGATACTCTTCCTCAAGCTTTTTAAATTTTTTTGCAATGCTGGAAGAAAACACAGCCGGGTCGTTATCTTCTTCTATATATAAAGGAAGACCACCAACCGGCTGGGGTATATTGAAAACATGAAGAACCGTCAGCTTCGCATTGAGCTGCCTGGCAATATTAATTGCAAATTTAAGACCGGTATAGCTGGCTTTACTGAAGTTTACCGGCACCAAAATGTGGCTGACTTCTAAGTTACTCATTAATCTTATCTTCGGCTTTTACTATTTAATATGACAAGTCCAAACTGGTTTATTCGTGTGATTTACAAGGTCTTCTGCTATACTTCCGGAAATTGTATGCATCAACCCTTTTCTACCATGAGTGCCTATAGCAATCAAATCTATATCATTGTCTTCTGCAAAAGCAGAAATACCAGCATCTTCCTTATACGCATCATATGTACTTACATTCACATTAACCAGATGATTTTTCTTAGCAAATTCTCTTAGGTTATTTTCAGCTCCTCGGGTAGGAATAAAATTATAAGGTGTATTCACCCTCACCAGGTAAAGCTCTGCATCGAGTACCTCAAGTAACTTGTCAAAATGATTTAGCAGGTTTTCCTGGGTTTCAGTATAATCAGTAGCAAAAGCAATTGATTTAATTTCCTCTAACCTGATTGGGTCTTTTACGGTGATCACAGGATGCTTAGAATATCTGACTACACGTTCAGCATTAGAGCCAATCATAACTTCGTCCATTCCGTGGGCACCTTTGCTTCCCATTATAACTAGATCAGCATTTAGGGCTGCGATCTTTTTTGTAATGTTTTGATAAGGATTTCCTATTTTGACGATAGTTTCAATGTCGAGACCGTCAAACATTTCTTTTGATCTTAGCTCTTCAAATTGTTTCTCAACTTTTTCTATCATTTGGGCTGTAAAGGCATCGGCGGGCATTCCACTTTCCGGAGCAGGTCCCATTGTAGTAAAACTAGCAGTTGGATAATATTCTATAACATGTATAATTGATAACTTTGCGTTAGTCTTTTTTGCAAAATCAACCGCAAGTTGAAGTGCGTATCCTGCTTCTTTCGAAAAGTCTGTGGGTACTAATATATTCTTCATGGCTTTCGTTGTTTTTTAACAAATAAGACATTTATTTATGGATACCGCCTTGCATCTTGTCAGCAGGTAATATGATTAATATCATTAAGTCAAAAATATTATTATCTTGAGTTAAAATATGTGGAAAATGAAGGTTGCTAATGGAAAATGAAGAAAAATTATTTCAATCTATATTTGAAAGTGCAGTTGAAGGGCTAATAATTTGTAATAGAGAAGGAGAAATAGAGTTAGCCAACAAAAGGGCCGAAAGCCTTTTTGGTTATGACAAGGATGAACTTATCGGCAAAAAAATAGAATTGCTTGTTCCGGATGACCTAAAAGCAATTCACAGGGGTCATCGAAGACAATATGCTGAAAAACCCACTAAACGAATGATGGGGGCCAATCTGGAACTTTACGGAAAAAGAAAAGACGGCAGTGAGTTTCCATTGGAAATTTCATTGAACTATACCTCTGTCGAAAGTAAAACACTCATTGTTGCCTTTATCATTGATGTTACCTCCAGAAAAAAAATGGAAAAAGATCTGGAGAAGAATAGAAACAGGCTTGAAAAATATTCCGTTGAGCTGGAACAAAGAGTAAAACAAAGAACACTGGAACTGGAAAAATCAAATATTAACCTGATCGCTTCGCAAAAACTATTCAGAACCATTTCCAAGAATTTTCCTAACGGTACCATCAATGTTATTGATAAAAATTTCAATTACATTTTTGTTGAAGGCCAGGAGCTTCAATCCCGCGGAATAAATAGCAAAGATCTTATAGGAAAAAAATATGTACATTATCAACCTGGTTCGGAGTTAGAAGAAAAGTTAAAAAATGCTTTGATTGGGCAAAACAGCACCCATGAAATTAGAAGTGGAGATGAGTATTATATCACTTACATTGTGCCACTCTCTTCCGGACATGAAGGATCAATAGAGCGAATACTGATAGTAGAGAAAAATATCACACAGCAAAAAAACGCTGAAGAAAATATTCGCACATCCCTTAAAAAGGAACGCGAACTTAATGAATTGAAAAGCCGATTTGTCTCAATGGCTTCTCACGAATTCAGAACTCCGTTAAGTACTATTTTGAGCTCTGCCTCACTACTGGATAAATATTTTGACCTCGGCAATAAAGAAAAAAAAGAAAAGCACATTACGAAAATTAAATCATCAGTCAATAATCTGATTAATTTGCTCAATGACTTTCTTTCTCTTGACAAAATCGAAGAGGGCATAATTACCCCCAGCTTTCATCAGTTTAACCTTAAAAAATTAATTGAGGATATCCTGGATGAACTACAAGAATCTTTGAAACCTGGTCAGGAAATAAATTTCAAATATAAGATCGGTGAACACGTTATTTTAGATAAACAGTTAGTTAAGAATATTTTTATAAATTTAATTTCTAATGCGGTAAAATACTCGCCCGTAGATAAACCTATTCTCGTTTCAGTTTACAAAGAGCAAGATTTAATTATTTTTGAAGTATCCGATCAAGGCATCGGTATTCCCAAGGAAGATATGAAGCATTTATTCCAACGTTTTTTCAGAGCACATAATGCCAGTAATATCGAAGGTACCGGCCTTGGATTAAATATTGTAAAAAAATATGTGGAAATGATGGGTGGTAATATAAGTTGCGTTAGTGAAGAAGGATTTGGCACTACATTTAAAATCTTTCTTGAAGAAAAAGTTGTTGAAAAACCTGAGTAATTAATATTTCTATGAAAACAATCCTGGTAATTGAAGATAATGAAGGAGTAAGGGAAAATATTTCAGAAATTCTCGAACTATCTAATTATTATGTTAAACAGGCTCCAAATGGAATCGAAGGTGTTAAGATTGCGAAAAGCAGTAAGGTAGACCTGATCTTATGTGATATTATGATGCCTGAACTCGATGGTTATGGTGTTCTGCATATGTTGAATAAAGATCCCAAAACATCTGCAATTCCGTTTATTTTCCTTACCGCTAAAACTGAAAAAGGCGATATTCGAAAAGGAATGAATCTTGGAGCAGACGACTATCTTACAAAGCCATTCGACGATACTGAATTACTTGAAGCAGTAGAAATCCGCTTAAAAAAGGCTGAAGCCATAGGTAAAATTCAGGATGGAGGTAAACCAGGGATTGAAAAACTTCTTGAAAAGGCTGAACTAAGCGGAATGCTGAAGGATTTAAGTAGCAATTTCAAAACCAGGCATTATCGTAAAGGTGATCGGATTTTCACAGAAGGAGATCTGTTAAATTATTTATTCTTAATTCAATCTGGAAAAATAAAAACCACAATGATCAATGACGATGGTAAAGAATACATTGTGGACATTCATAATGAAGGAGACCTCCTTGGTATCGAAAGTATTATTGATAACATAGAAAGCAAAACAAGTGCTGAAGTCCTTGACGAGGCAGACATCTACCTGATTCCAAGAGCAGACTTTAATGAAATTTTAGCGTCAAATCGTGAATTGGCAAATAAATTCATTAAAGTTCTTTCACACAACATTATTGAGAAGGAAGAGAAACTATTAAAACTGGCTTATGATACCGTGAGAAAGCGTGTTGCAGATGCGTTAATAGTTTTCAAGGAGAAGAATGAAGATGCTGAATTACTTAAAGTTTCGAGGGAGGATATTGCAAATGCAGTAGGAACAAGTACAGAATCAGTGATAAGGACCTTGTCTGAATTTAAGAAAGACGGATATATCGAAATCGACAAAAAAGGGGTGATTAAGTTCTTACATCCTGAAAAAATAAAGGAAATAAGATTTTAAAAATAAAGCCGGCTAAACAGCCGGCTTTCATTTTATATAAGTTTTTTCAAAAGGGAATTTATTGACACTCTTTCATTAATCTCTTCTTGAATCTTATCAATTGGTATCCTTACCTGCTCTAGCGAATCCCTTTCTCTTATTGTCACCATATTATCTTCAAGGCTTTCATAGTCTACAGTAATACAATATGGAGTGCCAATGGCATCTTGTCTTCGGTATCTTTTGCCGATGGCATCTTTTACATCAATCTGAATATTATGATCTAATTTCAACAAGTTAGCTATTTCTCTGGCTTTTTCTGGCAGTCCATCCTTATTAACTAATGGCAAAACAGCTACTTTATAAGGTGCAAGAGGAGCCGGTATTTTCATTACAGTTCTCGAACTTCCATCTTCAAGAGTTTCCTCAGTATATGCGTGAGCTAAAACACTCAATACCATTCGGTCAAGTCCAATAGAAGTTTCAATCACATATGGAACATAACTTTCATTGTCTTTTGGATCAAAAAACTGCAGTTTCTTTCCAGAAAACTCTTCATGAGCTTTAAGGTCAAAATCTGTTCTTGAATGAATTCCTTCAAGCTCTTTAAAGCCCATAGGAAAATCAAATTCTATATCACTTGCAGCATTAGCATAATGAGCCAGTTTAATATGATCATGGAATCGATAATTTTCTTCACCCATTCCTAAAGCCAGGTGCCATTTCATTCTAAACTCTTTCCACTGACCGTAATATTTCATCTCCTCACCAGGCTTAACAAAATATTGCATCTCCATCTGCTCAAATTCCCTCATTCTGAAGATGAACTGACGGGCAATGATCTCATTTCTAAATGCTTTACCAATCTGTGCAATTCCAAAAGGTAGTTTTAAGCGTCCCGTTTTTTGGACATTTAAAAAATTGACAAATATTCCCTGCGCAGTTTCCGGTCTTAAATAAATTTTATTTGCCCCTTCTGATAATGAGCCTATCTCAGTATTAAACATCAGGTTAAACTGTCGTACATCAGTCCAGTTTTTACTTCCTGAAATAGGGCAAGCAATTCCAAGATCTTCTATTAATTTCTTCAGGTCGGCAAGATCTCCTTCAAGCCCATTTTTTAATCTGGCTTTTATCGTTTCAATCTCACCAAGATACCGCTGAACCCTTGGGTTAGTTTCCATGAACATTTTGCGATCGAAATCATCGAACCTCTTTGCAGCTTTAGTGACCTCTTTTTCTATTTTCCCCTCAATTTTGGCAATTTGATCCTCAACCAAAACATCGGCTCTATACCGTTTTTTAGAGTCTTTGTTGTCAATCAGCGGATCATTAAAAGCATCAACGTGCCCAGAAGCCTTCCAGGTTGTAGGATGCATAAAAATTGCTGAATCTATCCCAACAATATTCTCATGCAACTGAACCATTGATTTCCACCAATAACTCTTAATGTTATTTTTCAATTCTGAACCGAGCTGGCCATAATCATATACTGCACTAAGTCCATCATATATTTCACTTGACTGAAAAATAAATCCGTATTCTTTTGCATGAGAAGCAACCTTCTTAAGGAGTTCTCCTTTTTGATTGTTTTGATTTGCCATAGTCGCAAAGATAGAAAGGCAGAGTATTTTCTACTACCTATGTTAATAAAAAGTGGTCTTAATTTAATTTTTGATAATAAACCTTATAGATTTTTAAATCCTTATAGGGTCAGGCCTGCTGTTATCGACATATTAAAACCATCTGCAGGGATAATACCAGGCCCTGGATAGGCAACGGCTCTCCTTGTGAAATAATAATTATTGGTCAAATTATTAATCCCTAGTGTGAAATCCCATTTTTTGACTTTATAAGTGGTAGTGAAGTCTAATGTGTAATATGCAGGAATTTCTCCAACAACAGCCTCAGGTGTCTGGGTTGCGTTGGACGCATCTGAGTATTGTTGTCCGACATAGTTAAACTGAATGGTCGATTTTAAATTTCTATAGGCAAGATTAAACCCTCCTCTGAATATCATTTCAGGAACAAATTCTACTTGTTTTCCATCATATGTGTTGTTCTCCTGGCTTTGGTATCTTGCTCTAAGTAAAGTTAAATTAGAGAATAGACTTAACCCGTCATTAACAGAGGGCTCAGATCCAAGACTTAATAGTTTATATTCAAAATATGATTCAATACCAACGTGAATAGCATCTGCAATATTTGTTCTTTCACGATAAACCCTGAAGTTTTCTGTGTCGACTCGTTGTACGGATCCAATTTTGTCATTGTATGATAAAAAGAATGCCGTTACCTCTCCGGAAAACCTTTTATCTTTTGCATACCTGATTCCAAGGTCAAGATTATAGCCTGTTTCATCCTGCATATCAGGATCTATGCGAACACTGGGATTGTCAATTCTAAGATCACTAAATCTTACAGGTCGATAATTTTGAGCATAATTTGCATATAACTCTAAATTATCTTTGAATTTATAACTAAGGCCAAGTCCGGCAAGCCAGAGGCTGCGTTCATAAATTTTTTCTTCCTCCCTGATGATAGGTTCTAAAATATTTGTCGTAACATCCTTATAGGTTCCTTCAGAAATAGTACGAATATGCTCAAAGCGAAGACCTGGGGTTACACTAAACTTATCAGTAATATTCAATACATTTTCAGCAAAAAAGGAATAATTCTTTCCGGGATGGACAAAGTCTGAACTTAAGGAATCAGGGTTAACGAAATTAAAATCAGGTTCACTTGATTTACTAGCCTCTCCCTGTTGCTGGTAGGTAGTTCCTTTATAATAACGACCTCCGATTAGCAAAACTGATTTACTACCAAAGGCATTGTAGTGTTGAAGTATGCGAGCTTCTCCGCCTATGTTTTTAAACTCTCCATCTATTAGACTTCGTGGTTCATCAGGGTTATCAGGCCTGTCTATTCGTTGCAAATTTCCTAAAGCTTTCCTGGATGAAATCAAGCCGAATGACCGTATGTTCAGTTTGGTTTGAGGCCCAATTCTTGTTTCCAACTTCACAGAAAACAAATTCCAATTAACTTTAAACCAATTACGTTCTCTGTTAGATTGTTTTGGGTCATTTAAAAACTGTCTGTCGGTTACACCTCCTGGCTGTTGTGACAAATAACTCATATTGGTATAATCAACCTTCAATTGAGTATCAGAAGAAAACTTATACCCGAGAGTTATATATGTATTGCTACTTTCAAAATCTGAGTTGCATCGCCAGCAATCACCTACAGTGTACCTGTTATATACATAATAATTTAGTTTTTTGTCAAAAACAGTACCACCTACGCTATTAAAACTATTATAATAACCCAGAGTATTATATGTTTGCTGTGTTTTAAACTCAATTTCCTTATCATCAGGCCCATCTTTCATTACGAAATTTACTAGACCTCCAAATTGAGGACCATATTGTAATCCAGCAGCTCCGCGCACGATTTCTATCCGCTCAACACCTTGCAAAGCCGGAGAGTAATAAGTTTCAGGATACCCAAGAGCATCTGCCGCAATATCATATCCATTCTGTCTTGTATTAAAATTTGCAGTTCGATCCGGACTTAAGCCTCTTCCTCCAACACCGATCTGAAGACCCGCACAATCACTTTCCCAAATATTTATTCCTGTAATGCTTCTGAAAACCTGTCTTGCATTATTTGATGCTTTATCTGCAACTACATTTTCAAGAACTATTACTTCATTCTTTTTAGCCTCATAAATTCCAAAGTTATCTACCGCTTCAAGGCGTGTTAATGCTCTATCATTTTCTCTCTTTGCTGAAACCACGACTTCATCGAGAGATTCATCCAAGTTCTTAAGCTTTATTTTAAGTCCTTTCAGGTTCTTATCAATTACTAATTCCTTTTTAAAAGTTTTGTATCCGGGTAAAAAGGTAGCAAGGGTATATTTGCCTCCGGGAATATTTTCTAATTCAAATTTTCCTTGAACATTTGTACTTGTGCTAAATGAAGTATTTTCGAGAAATACCTGAACCGAAATTGCCTCAGTATTATCCTCTGCAAGAACCACCGTTCCGGTTATACTATATTTTTCCTGACTTTTAACAGTCAGAAAGCATATAAAAAAGAAAAAGAAAATTAAGTTAACTTTTTTCATCAACACGTTCATTATCAAATGGTAAAACCCATTGTTTAGGTTTCCAGCTGTCTTTTAACTCACTTAAATCGACCGTTGGGTCAATAAATAGTTTGGATCTCCGACCATTTAATGTTACATAAACATCGGCGGTAACACGCAGGTCGTTTTTATTATACCTTTCTTTATAAATATTTTTCAAATAATCAGCATATTGTATAATAAAGTCAGGTTGCGTTGCCATCATCTTTTCCTGGAAAGGGGTGAGAAATTCACTATTATTAACAACAGTATATTTCCCGGTCTCTTTATTATGAATATAAAAAGTGGCATAGCCAGCTTTTTCCATTAACATAACTCTCCAGGAAAACCGATATCCTTGTTCTGTCCAGAAAAGCTTCCCATCATATAAAGAATATCTAAAAGGAAAGACAATCTGAAATAAAAAATATACTGATAAAGCGAGGACAGAGATCTTAGGTAGCCTGGAATTATAAGTTTGCGAATCAATATTATCAAAACGTCTACCCAGAAAAATGATCTTATCATGATATTTAGCAGGAAAGAATATCAATGTAAGCATGATCATTATATATGGAAACATTCCAATTTGGAATAAAGCAGCAGTCGTAACATGAAATACTATTACCGCAAAATATGCAAACAAGCGTGTCCTTTTATAACTCAATGCAAAAGGAACAAAAAGATCATAAATGGCACCAAACCAACTAAATAAATATGCTGCGGAAGTATATTTTAAAAACTCTCCTAAAACGGGCAAATTAGATTTTGCAGGTAACCATATTTTTAAAGGCATAGCGTTGACTAGCCAGTCATAATTTAATTTAGCCACTCCAGCCATAAAATATACGATCCCTAATTGTAACTGGATTACTACAATAGGCCATCTGGAAATTTGATCTGTTTTGATTCCTGGCCAGATAAAAGTATCCATAGATAGATAACGGTTAGCCGGAAACCATATCATTAAAAAAGCCATTAGGCTAATAAAATAATAATGGTTTAAATAATATGTTGCATCTAATAGCTCGAAATAAGTAAACAGTATAAAGAAAGCAACTGCTGAAAACCGATAAAAAAGACCTAATGTTATTCCTACTGCTGATAATAATAATAGTGAATATAAGCTATATAACATTAGGGGAGAAGATGGTTCCTCAATCCAATAGAAACCAAAAAATTTAAAATGGAAATCAGGTGAAATATAAAACTCTTCAACCCAACCATTCATGTAAAACCTAATAATACTAAAAACCATTACTGCTCCAAACAAAACCCGGAAGGTAATGAGTGGAGCAATACTGGAAGGCTGTTCAAGCCAGCTTCTAATATTTTTAAGATGTTTAATCATAAAGCTTAATCGCCATCATTATCTGCATAGGATATACTAATTCCCATCACACTAGGCATATCACTTTTCATGAAAATTATCTGCTTTTGAAGCAACAGGTATAATTGATCGCATGCATTATAGTTAGTTTCAACTTTTGTCTTAAGCGGATCACCCACAATATGGGACTGATCAATCGCGGCCTGAAAATTCGTTGACATTACCTCTGCAAGATCATTACTTTCTATTACATCTGTTGCTCCTAATTCCTTTAAATAGTTACTCAGGGATAACTGGCCTTCAACACCGTCCTTAGTTCTACCCTCGAAAAGATATTTATAGGCTGTAATATTTTCAGTTAATAATTCTGTGGAGTAACCGGCGTAATACGCTTCCGTTCTGTCTGGTAAAAGCGCACCCTCACTTCTCTTACCTAATGGAATACCCAGTTTTTTATCCCGGGTAGTTGATTCCCAGTACTTATTGATTTCATTAATTAAAATAGACAATGATGAACCAGCGTCGGTACCAGCTCTTGACTCTGAAGCATATTGATCAATATAACTCGCCCAATTCTGAGTAGTTAAGCTAGCTTTTGATAAAATCAGACTTGAGATTGCTTTTAAATATTGACCTCTGGCAGGTGAGTTGATAAAGGAGTTAATAATCTCTTCATCAGAGAGCCCATTTCCATATAAAAGATAACCCATCGCTTTAAACCCTCTGGCGTTTGCTTGTGCCAGTGATTCCAATTGAAAGTTTTCATTGAGAATGTTTTGCTCAATATTTGACTCTATAATGAGATATTCATTAACTATTGAAAGCAACCCTTGATTCAACGAAGGACCGAAGTTGTACATCGCGCACCATTGCCAGCTCATTCTGGCATTTTTTAGATCCGCTCTTAATGTGTTTAAACCTTCAACTGTAGGGTTTCCTGTAAATGTGGTGACTGATTGGTCAAGCAAAGAGGTGGTAGAAGAAAAATTTTCAAATGATGGGACAATTATTTCTTCCGCGGTATAAAGATTTAACCCTTGTCTGTCATAATTATCCACAATATTTTCATCATTGCTGCAGGAAAAAACTCCCGCAGCAATGATGATATAAAAAAGTATGTTTACTCTTCGCAATAAACTCATAATAAAGATATTATAATTCGTCTTGTAATGGTTTTAAATCAGGATAGCTTTCAGTTAGTATAGACTTTGCAGCAGTTAGACCATCTGTGGTAACTGTCCAAAAGTCTCCATCCTGACCAAGATGAGTATTTAAAATTTGGTTTATTTGTTCGATAGTAATATAAGATTGAGGAACATATTTAAGTGCTTCAATAAACATGTAAGCTTCAGAAAGTGCATGGAATTTTTCACCAGTTGGAGCTGTTTGGTTTTGAAGAACACTATTAATATAATGTAATGCGGTTGCTGCAATTACAAATTCCAAATTGTTTACAATAACCTCTCTTTGGCTATTTCGAATTCCATAATTCTTAGCTACAATAGCTGCTCTACCTGTTCTGAAAGCTTCAGAAAGACTAGTTGCAACCGGAACATGCTCATGAACATCCTGAGTATATTTTGCCCAGAATCGATCTTCTTCTACAGTTAAAGGATTCATTGGATAATCTACTGGAGCTCCCCAATACCCGAAAGCTTCATCCCAGTGATGTTCCATGGCAGTATAATTTTTACCATCTACCAGGTTTTCGTTATCTACATTAAGTTTTGTATTACTCAAATAACCAGTTTGAGTATTTAACATTTGGTAAATAAACACGGATCCCATCAGTCCTTTTTCAATAAACTGAACATGTTCCCAGCCTTTTTCATTTACAACAATAGGTTTAGTATTATCTGCATTTCTGTAGAGAATACCAGATTTCCCTTCTGATGCCAAGGTTTTATTAACAGCAACATCGGCACTTATTGTAGCAAGATCCTGCATAATAGCAAGCATTTCTTGCTCTTCACCAATTGCAGTTTTGTTAAATAATTGCTTACCCGAAGTATTCAAGCTTTCATCCTGAAACGGGTTTTCAGTGTTTGAATACATATTGCTTAACTGGCTATAGCTTACTTCTTCAAAATTATGAGCCTTTGAAGCATATGCTTTTATTTCGGCAAGCATGTTGAGTCTAGCCGTTTGTCCACTGTACGATACAGATGACTGGCCATTTCTTTCAAAAGTATAGGTTGAGGGAACCTCTATGTTATTTACTGGCTCCACTGTGTCGTCGGAGCATCCAAAAATCACTGCAGCGAATGCAAGTGGTAAAAATAATCTTCTCATTAGCTATTAGTATTTTTATTTAGACTTTTTCTAAAGACAAGGCAAAACTACACCTTGTTTAGAATTAATCCAAATAAGAACACTAATCTTTTTCAAATCTTAAACTTACTTCTTCAAGACTGTCTTTGTCACCAACTAAAGTTACCAGATCGCCTTTTCTAAGACGTGTATAGCCATGGGAAATTATCAGATGTCCGCGTCTCTTAATAGATAAAACAATTACATCTGCAGGAATAGAAATATCCCTTAAAGCCATTCCATGAAGTTCATCACTAACTAGTTCGAGTTCTATGGTATCTTGATGCTCCTGCATACCTAATATCAGACTAGTTGCTTCCGGAGAACGAACATAGTGATCAAGCAGAGATAGAATAGCTGTTCCAGGCTCAATGATTTTAGCTCCCAATTCATGAAATTTATTGAAAAAATATCGATCATTTAGCTTTACTACGATTCTATCAATTCCAAATTTTTCATAGACCTCCTCACAAATTTGAAGGTTTTCTTCATCCGTTCTCATTAGAACAACAGATTCTACCTTTTCCATTCCTAAGGCATCAAAATATATTTTATTAAATTTTGGTACGATGACCTGATCAAAACCCTCTGTGATCCCATCTAGTGTTTCATTTTCAAGAGTAACTATTTTAGCATTCCACTTATTTTCTTTAAGTACCTGAGATAGACTAATAGCCTGCCTGTCATTTCCAAAAATCAATACATCACGAGATCCTTCAAATCCTTTCAACGCACCTTTAGTGTGAGCTTCTCCTGCTTTTTGTATATAATATTTATATAAAGGAGGGCCCACAAACTGATTAATTACTATCAATGCAATCATTGTTGTGGAAAATATTTGTTGCCATTCGCCAAAAACAACAAATGACTCTGTAGTCAACGACAGTGCAACTCCCGCTTGAGTAATGTATGGCATCCAACTTCTAAATGTAACAGGCCAACTAAAACGACTAAGGCGTCCCACTGATATCGAGCCGGCAAACAACGCAATTATCCTTATTACAAAAAGGCCTAATGCAATTGGCCATACTTGTAATAAAACATCAACCGATACTGATGCTCCGGTAAGGGTAAAAAATATCAAATAGATATATGGACCCAAATCATGAATTATCTTTGAAAAGGCTAATCTCTGCCTACTATAGTTTGTTACCTGAAAACTAGCAACGATACAAATCAATAAAGGCTCCAGATAAACTTCAATATGAAAGAAGTAATCAAATACATGTTTAACAAAATCGGTAAATCTAAAAATCCCGAATCCAAAAAATAAAATTAAGGCACCGCTAGCTTTAAAATCAAGATTAAACTTTAATACTTTATCGATTAAGACACCTAAAAAATACCCGATTGTGATCGTTACAATAAGGTTTGCACATAATAGGAGAACAAACCACCCGCTAAATTCCTGACCAAGCAATAAAGATTGAACTATGGAAAAGCAAACAGCAAAAACCATTATTACCAGCACATCCTTAATAACGATTACCCCCATGGAAATTCTGGTTAATGGTCCATGGGCTCTTAATTCATTAACCACTGCGATTGCAGCTTCGGGACTCCGGGTAATAAAAATTGTAGCCGCTAAAAGACTAACTCCAAATTTTATCTCAGAAGAAACTTCCGATAATACTTCCAAGTTATTTACAAGCCAGAAAATCAGCCCGAAAGAAACTAAAAAGGTCACTAAAATTTGACCTAATGTTTGCCAGAAAATAGCCTTCCCGGAAGTTCGAAGTTCTTTAATTTTTAATTCATTACCTGCAGCAAAAGCAATAAAGGCCAGACACAGATCAAATAAATATTCAAGCCTGATAATAGAATGGGATGGAATAAGATTAAATATAAAAGGCCCTGCGACTAAACCAGAAATTAACAGGCCTGTTATTCTAGGCAGACCTAACCGACTTTGAATAAATTCCGCTATTTTCCAGGCAGCAACTGCCACAATCGCAAAACCACCAAGAGCTACCCAAAAATTTAAATCAAACATATTGCCGGCCTAAAAATTTTATAAAAATGAAATCCCAGCCTAATATAAAAAGGGATTTGAATAAATTAAAATCGAATTAATCAGGAATATGAATAGGAACTGAAGTATCTGTTTTAATATCATCTAAAATAAACCAGCTATGTACCTGCGCTATGTTTTCCATAACGGCGAGCTTATTAACAACAAACCGTTGATAAGCATCCATATCATCTACACAAACCTTTAACAAATAATCCATCACCCCTGCCATATGATAACATTCCATTACTTCTTTTAATGGTAATACTTCCTTTTCAAATTGCTCGATCATTGGTCTTTGATGAGATGTAAGCGTTACTGAAGCAAAAGCCAGTATTTCCTTCCCGATTTTTTTCCTGTCAACCAACGCTACATACTTCTTGATATATTTTTGCTTTTCAAGATACTTTATTCTTTCATACACAGGAGTAATACTTAAACCCATTGAGCCTGCCAGTTCTTTCATGGTAAGTTTACCATTTTGCTGAAGAGCATTTAGTATCCGAAGGTCTGTCAGATCTAATTTCATAAGTCGATCATAAATATTTTTCTGAAGAACAATCTATTTATCTCTCAATAAAGAAAATTTTTCTGTTAAATGTAAAAAAAAATAAACCTTTTCTAAAGGTAGTGCATTTCTCCATAATTATTTTCATCATGCATGAAGAACAACCCAAATAAGAAATATATGAAGCCAGAAAGCTTAATGATGAGTTACGGTTATAAACCGGAATTATCTGAAGGAGCCTTAAAGTGTCCGATTTTTTTAACGTCTACATTTGTTTTTAAAAATGCTGAAGAGGGAAAAGCATTCTTTGAGGTAGCTTACGGATTAAGGGAAAAGAAAGAAAATGAGGAATTGGGATTGATCTACTCCCGTTTAAATAACCCGGACTTAGAAATTCTGGAAAACCGACTTACATTGTGGGATAATGCGGATGATGCAGCTGTTTTTGAAAGTGGTATGTCTGCGATCAGTACCTCAATGCTGACATTTTTAAATCCCGGAGATACTTTATTATACTCAAACCCTTTATATGGTGGGTCTCATCACTTTATAAACCATGTATTAACAAGATTCGGAATTAATATCATTGATTTTAATTCGACAGATTCCAAAACAGATATTCTAAACAAATTAGAAGAAAAGGGATTGAGTGATTCGGTTAAAATGATCTATGTGGAAACACCAGGTAATCCTACTAATTCGTTGATTGATATTAATATGTGTTCTGAGTTATCTAAAGAATTAAGTAGTGAAGAATCAAAAACTTTACTGGTAGTAGATAACACCTATCTAGGGCCTGTATGGCAAAACCCGTTAAATCTTGGAGCAGATTTGATTGTCTATTCCGCAACAAAATACATAGGTGGCCATAGTGATGTTATAGCCGGAGCAGTTTTGGGTAATAGTAAATTGATGGCTGAGATAAAAGGTATGAGAACATTCCTGGGTAATATGGCCGGCCCCTGGACAGGATGGTTATTAATGAGGAGTCTTGAAACTCTCAAAATGAGAATGGAAACTCAGGCAGTTAATGCAGCTAAGGTTGCTGAATTTTTAAATGCTCATCCAAAAGTTGAAAAGGTTTATTATCTCGGAAACCTATCTGCTGAAGAAAACCCCAAGGAATTTGAGATCTATAAAAACCAATGTAAAGGGCCAGGGGCGATGATCAGTTTTGATATAAAGGGAGGTGAAAAAGAAGCGTTCAAATTCCTGAATAATTTAAAACTAATAACTTTAGCTGTTTCCTTAGGTAGTACAGAAAGTTTAGCTGAGCACCCGTTCAGTATGACTCACGCTGATGTGTCGACTGAAATAAAAGAATCAGTATCGATTACAGAAAGACTTGTTAGATTAAGCATTGGTGTAGAAAACCCGGATGATATTATTTCAGATATCAAACAAGCATTGAATAGTATATAATACCCCTTCATCAATAAACAACAAAAGGCTGTCAAATGACAGCCTTTTTTATTTTATATCATTTTGTAAATCACTCTACAACTTTCTTTTCAATATAATTTGAATTTAAAATACTTAGCGCTCCCATATATTTTAAATCAAAAGCAACGAGGTCGCCAACTTTCATATCCCTATCTGTCTCTCCCAGATCAATAATTAGCATATCTGAACTGGCTCCCGAAATTGAAAGATCTCCATCTTCGGGAATTAAGTAGTCAGGATCGATATCTAGCAACCCGATATCAATAATTGCCCTGTAGCTGCTCTGACCATAATCTTCTTCTTTGATCTTAAATGTTTCGCCACTAGGATTTTCATCTAAAACTCCAATTGGAACTTTAGGCTTTTCAGTAATTTCAATAATTTCAGTATATAATTTGAAGACATCGTGCTTCATGCCTTCAACCTGTTCCCCTGTGAAAAGATTATTTCCGAAATATAAGATTTCCCCTACTCTAAAGTGATTTATACCTACAGGAACCTGATGTTTAAATAACAGAGGAACTACTACAGAAGTACCTCCGGTAACCCATGGAATTTTTACATTAAATTTGGTTTCAATCAACTGCTTATAAAGGCTAAGTTGAACCAGCTTATCTGTTGAAGGCATTACACCATATAAACAGTTAAGATTTGAACCAATCCCGGTCACTTTAATATTTGGCAATTTGAAAACCGAGGCATAAAAATCCATGAGCTCTTCACCCATCACACCTTCTCTAAGATCGCCAAGTTCGATCATTATTATTACCTTATGCTGCCTGTTTTGTTTTACAGCTTCTTCACTGAGCCACTTAATTGTTTCATATTCAGTGTTAAAACTGGCATCTGCATATTTTACGATTTTGGATATGCTCCTTTTGGCAGGGGGTTTAATGTATACAGTTTCAACTTCGGGATTTAAAGACTTAACCTTTTTTAGATTAGAAATCCGACTATCACATATCTCGGAAATGCCAAGATTTATGATCTCCTGTAAATACTTTTCATTTCCACATAACAATTTCGAAACAATTGCCCAATCAATATTATTCTCTCTAAACAGATTATTAAGAAATTGATAGTTATGCTGTAATTTTGATTTATTGAGTGTTAGATAAGCCATTTTATTTTATAAATCTGGGTATGTCTAGTGGTAAACGGGTGAGTAATTCGTAATTGAGCTGATCACTCAACTCTCCAAAAGAGGATACTGTAACTTCAAGGTCACCCTGATCACCTATTATTACAACCTCATCTCCAATGGAAACATTTTCAACTCCGGTAACGTCAATTTGAAGACAATTCATATTAACAATACCAACAACTGGTAATCTTTCTCCCCTTATTAGTACACGTCCGGTGTTACTTAAAGTTCTGCTAAATCCATTTGCATAACCAATTGGAACAATAGCAATTTTCATATCATGTCCTGCCAAATAGGTAGTTCCGTAACCAATATATTCACCGGTTTTAACCTTCTGAATACTCATAATATAGCTTTTCCAGTTAATCAGTCTCCAAAGTGGACTTTCCTTGATCGCTTTATTTTTCAGGTATTCAATGAAAATTTCTCTACTCGGCCAAAAACCATATTGTAAAATCCCAACTCTGACCATGTCAAAATGCATTGAGGGATATCTAATCATTGCCGCTGAACAGCAAGTATGGTATATCTCTGGTTTAACACCAGTTTCTTCACAATGTTTTTTGACATTTAGAAATATTCTGCATTGATCTTCTATCCGAACATAGTTTCCAATGCTTTCTGCCCCTGCAAAATGGGTACACAACGCTTTGAATTTAAGTGTATCTTTATTTTTCTCAAAAAAACTTAATACATTATCTATCTCCTCTGGAGTAAACCCGGTTCGATTCATTCCGGTTTCAAGCTCAACATGACAGAGAGCTTTTTTTCCAAGTTTTTGAGCGACATTCTTTGCTTTTTGTAATCTGATTTGTTCAAAAACAAAAAACTCTATCTCATTCTTAATCACCCATTCAAAATCATTTTCATTTACATCTCCCATTATCAGGAGAGTACAGTTTTCGTCTTTAATTACATCATAAACACGCCTCGCTTCATAAGAGCTATATACAGAAAAATGATCAACTCCGGCATTAAGCGCGATTTTTACGAACTCTTCAATGCCATGGCCATAAGCATTGCCTTTAACAACACTTGAAAACACAGTATGCTTACTTATCTGGCTTTTAATAAATTCCAGATTGTGTTTATAGGCCTCGGTATTAAGTTCAATGCAAGACGAATGGTTCATTCAACTGATTTTTTTGATCAACTAAATCCATGAACATTTCTATGGATGGACGTATTATTTCATCAGGGAAATCATAATCAGGATTATGTAGTGCAGAGACATCTTCTCCTGCTCCAATTCCAAACATGGCGCCACTAAATTTATCTGTAAAAAGTCCGAAATCTTCTCCCCACTTGAATGGCAGATCTATTTCTTCATATTTTAAACCGCATTTATCAGAAGCGTTTTTAATCGCATTGACTGCATGTTCATCATTAACATTAGCGAAAAATGATTCCGTCCAATCAATTTCATAATTAATTTTGCCATCGCAAACTTCTCTGACTATTTCCTTTACACTTTTTTTGAGCCCCGCCATTCTGGCGTTGAGTTTAGTCCTCAAAGTATAATGCAATTCTCCATAACCAGCACTTACCCCATAACTAGTATTACCTACATGAGCATACACCGGAGTCATTAGTTGAAAATCATTATTACTTAAATCTGGATTTTCCAACTCTGCGAATTGGCTGATTAATTTACTGATAAAGCCCATCGGATTGATTCCATGCTCAGGTTCAGCAGCATGTGCAGTAACTCCTTTTAGTTTTATTATAATGCTATCTGCAGCACAAGAAAAACTGCCTTGCTTGCAAAGTATTTTTCCTCTTTCTACGCCTGGAATATTATGTAAAGCATACACTACATCCGGATTTACTTCTTCAAACAAAGGATCATCTATCACTGCTCTTGCTCCATGGCCATTTTCTTCGGCTGGTTGGAACAGCAAGTGGACTTTCCCTTTTTTTATTCCAGTCTGATCAAGAAGCCTGGCTGTACCTAAAATAATTGTAGTATGGCCATCGTGCCCGCAAAGATGGGCTACACCTTCATTTACCGAGCTATATTCAAGATCAGATTCTTCCTGAATAGGTAAAGCGTCGATATCGCCTCGCAACATTATTTCCGGTCCGGGTTCATCTCCTTCGAAAGTAACGATGACTCCTGTTTTACCTATTGAAGAAACTTTACCACGCTCAATTAACTCGAGCCTTTTTAAAATCCATTTTTGAGTTTGCTTTTCATTATCTGAAAGTTCAGGATGCTTATGTAAAGTCCTCCTGAACTTCACAAGATCGTCAATCTTTACTTTCATATGTTTTTAAATCTCATTTCAAGATACTTATTGGTAAAACCGATCTTTTCATATAAAAATTTAGCAGGATTATTTGGCTCCACGTGTAGCGCTATATCTCCTTTTGAGACTTCAATTGCTTTTTGCATTAATTTTTTACCAAGTCCGGCTCCTCGTTTATCTCCATGAACAGCGATATATACAAGGATATTTTCTGGAATATATCCGCCCATTCCAGTTTCATTCAGAACTACGGCTCCAACAATTTTATCACCATCTGCTCCCACAACAATATTCCCGCCACGGTCAAATACATAATTTATTGCTTTGAGTATATCAGACTTATCGTCTCCAAACTCATCAAGGTGTTCTGCTAAAAATGTAGCAATAGCATCATTAGTAAATATGCTATCTTCACCTGTCTTACTATTAATTACTGTTAATGTTGTTTCTGCCATTTTAAAAGCTGTTTTATTTTAATTTTGGATATATTAAAGATAATACAATAAACACGAATGCTGAAGCGGTAATTCCAAATACATTTGGATCCAGATTATATGGAAGTTTAAAGTACACATCCAGATAGTCAACGTGAATGATCTGCGATGAGTTTATTGAACTGATGATTTTACCAGGACTTAATGATTGAGTTGATATACCTGACAAATCAACCCGGCTTGATAATTCATTCAACCTGGCAGCAACTTCCGGACCTGTTAATGTCGTTGGTAGAGTGATTTTATTCGCCTGCAATAATGCTGTTACTAATCCACCGGTAATCATACCCCAAAAGGCTCCGGTCGGACTACTTTTTTTCCAGAAAAGTGCACCCATGATTGGAACAAATAATCCTGAAACCATAAATGCATAACTGTATAACATCAGGCTCAAAACATTCTCCATTACGCTTGCAATGAGAATTGCTAATACGCCTACCATTAAAGTTACAACCTGGGATAACCGTAAAACTGATTTTTCTGAATCAAATTTATTTGTAAATTTTTGAATAAAATCTGATACAATATTTCCTGAGGATGCCATTAGGCAACTATCAGCTGTTGAAAGAATTGCAGAAAAATAGGCTGACATCATTAAACCTAAAAGACCAACCGGTAATATCGTTCTCAATAACATTGGTAGTCCTTGTTCCGGATCTGTCTGAGCTATATTTTCAGCTCCAAGATAATCGAACATTCCCTGGTCAGCAGCAACACGGGCAAAAAGACCAAGAGCAACTCCCATAAACGCCATGACCGGCCATTCAAAAAGCCCTGCAATGTACCAGGCTTTTTTAGCTGTTTTTACATCTTTACAAGCATAAATACGCTGGTATAAAGTCATTCCAACAAACCAGATAGGAATAATTGTCACTACCCAGTACACAATATCCTGCCAGCTAATATTTGCTAAAGAAAGCATTTCAGGTTTAACTGTTGCCTGAATTCCTTCCAATCCACCGATTGCGTAATAAGAAAGGGGAATTCCGATAAAAATAAGTCCGGACAATAAAATTATCCACTGAATTGTATCGGTATAAATAACTGCTTTTATTCCTCCCATTACTGTATATACCACAGCTATTGATCCCATTATTATTAAAGCAGTAGACAAGTTTAGTTCCTGAAAAGTTCCTGAAGCCAATTTTGCACCTGCTAAAATCTGAGAACTTGTAAACCCCGCATAACCAATCGCAGAAATGATGGCTGCGGTAATGGCTACTTTCTTATCAAAAAAATACTCATAGACCTGCGGCATTGTGTGAAATTTACTGAAAGCGGTATTTCCCCGAACTACCGGAATTAGAAAAACAGCTGCTAGCCAGGCTCCTAGTAATCCGGTGAAAAGCATCCAGCTTCCGGATATTCCCATGGTAAAACCTAGTCCGCCAAGGCCGATTGAAAAACCGCCTCCTACATCAGTTGCAACGACACTTAATCCGATATGCCAACTCGACATTCCTCGTCCACCCACATAGTAATCGTCAAGTCCTTCATTTTTTCTTAAAAAGAAGAAACCCACACCTAACATTGCAATCATGTAAATGGCAAAAATGGCCAGGTCTATTATATTCATAAAGAGATTTGATTTCTACTGAACTTTCTTTTTGAGTTAGTGCTAATAAAAATGGTTATGATGACCTTTTATTAAAAATAGTTTCAGGTGAAACAAAATTAATATGAAATTTTCCGTTGTGCCACCAAAAATGTTTTATTCCTTAGAATTTGATATAATCTCACCGGTAGTCAATAAAGGAGAAGCATCAATTTTACCTGCATCCATCAAATTAACCAATGTATTAATAGAAGATTTGATTTGATTGATTTCTGAATCATCTAGCTTTTCAAGACTGGTCTCCAGCTTTTCCTGCATCAGGGGTGGAATTTTATCAAACGAATCCTGGCCGGCTTTAGTCAAAGCAATTAAGCTACTTCGTTTATCTTCGATACGAGGCAATCTTGCTACATAACCTTTTGACTCCAACCGCTTTATAATTCCTGTAACAGTACTGGCATTTAAATTTAAATGCGCTTTAATATCTTTTTGAGTAGCCATTCCTTTATCAGACTGCTTCAGAAATTTTAAAGTGAGTAATTGCGGTATACTAAGGCCATACATCTTTTGAATTCTTTTACTTTCAATGTTTATGGCTCTTATTATCCTTCTCAAATCAATAAGAATGTCAGTGTACTCCATTTTGTTCCTGCAGAAAATATTTACTCAAAGATAAATAAATATTTGAATGAATTTTAGCGATAAACCGGGTGTATCTTTTTCATTTGTACCATAAATTCAAATTAAGAAGCTTAAACTGTTGACAATAAGATAATTGTTACCTATTTTCGACACATTCCAATATTTTTTAACCATTTAGCCGCTAAATATAAAGAATGAGTCCAAGAGAAATCAGTAAAGTTTTTATTATCGACGATGAGCCCATTTGCAACAAGTTGTGTAAAAACATGCTTTCATATCACTACCCTCATTTTAGTGTAAATGAATATACTGATCCGGATGAGGCATTGAGAGATTTAGAAAAGGGAGAAGACCCGGACTTGATCATTCTTGACATCCAAATGAAAAACATGTCAGGCTGGCAATTTCTTGACCGGTATAATTCAAGCGAAAAAAAAGGGAAGGTGTTAATAGTGAGCAGTTCGCCGGATTTTAATGATTTTAAGAAAGCAAAAGATTATGAGAGAGTGTACAAGTATATAGTTAAACCACTTGACACACTCAAGGTTGCAAACTTACTGGAACCAGCTAAAATTTTATGATAGCGAATTAATCTTCATCAAAGCTGTCTGCCTGAAATCCATTAAATTTCTTTTTTAGTTTATTTTCTGTGATCTTATGATTTACAGTATATGATGGATCCAGCTCTAGTCTAACTAATCTTTTATCAGCTAAAACAAGCATTAATTTCTGGTAATCATTTTGAAACTCCTGTGTTCTACGAGCTTCTTTAAAAGCATACTTTCTGGCAAAAGCGTCAGCTTTGGTAATTACTTCAATCTTTAATTCTGCAGCTATATTTCTTTTTTCCATAAGATCCTGTGCAGAACGGCCAATAACTTCAGTTGCTTCTAATGTATTTATTGTTACTACAGTGGTACCGCCCACACCGGAAACCATTTTACTAGCATCTCCTTCCAGAAAAATAGGAGAAAGGCCTGTTGTCGCACCTAAAGTGGCATTTAAAATAGATCTATTCTTTTTGCCTTTTCTTGCCCTCTTGTAATTTTTTTCTAATTCCTTTTCCTTGTCTTCGAGCTGCTCACTCAAAATATATACCTCACTTAATACATTTATATATTGTTCGTAGAAAATCTTATCTTTTTTAGCCAGGTTTTCAGCATGCTTTACCAAGATGGTGACTTCCTTCTGATCTTTTTTCCCACTTTTATCCATCGCAAAAAATGTCAACTTCGCACTATCTACTTTTTCTTCTTCAGAAACAAAATCATAATCCGGAGTCCAGATCATTTCATATTGTGATTGGGTATTCTTTCTCAGAGCCGAATCATCAATTTCGGCCTTATCACTCACAAAATAAAAACCACTTATATCATCATCACCATTCGGATCTGATAAGAAAAACTTAATGTTTACCGTTGAGTTTTCATATACTTCTATAATGTCAGTTTGAGGAACCATGCTGATCTGAGGTGGAAGATCAATCTGAGTTGTTTCAATAATCAGCTTTCCTTCAGACCTTGCTTTATATGGTTGGTCTTCTACAAAAAATTGTAATTCATATGGTGTTCTGCGCAATTTATTAAATTGATAACGCGATGGTTTCCAGGTGACCTCTCCGGATTGAGAAACTTTTAGCCCTTGAGGGAGCCTGGCAGGATCGGCAAAAAACACAACAGGATCACCATCAGGATCTGAAAATGCCTGCTTATCTATTTGATATTTATTTTCTATCCCATATTGAACATAAAATTTATTAATTGTAGAGGTTCGCGGTTTCCTGTTTTTATGTTTTACGCGAAACCACAAAGTTTTTTCGGACAGAACCTCTTCACCTTTTCGAACAAAGACTATCGATTGAAAATCAGTCAGAGAATCTAATCTGTTCACAATAGAAAAATCGGGAGCTATATATAAGGTGTCATTTTGGATATGAGTAAATCTTTTAGCTGTTCCTCGTAAACCTATCTCAACAGAATCAGAAGAAACAGAAGTGTTTACGGGTAAAATAAGAGTATCTCCTTCGTCAATAGTATAGGTACTTTGAGGAAATGATAATAAATTTTCATTCTTATTTTGTGCAAATACTACAAGTGTTTGAAAAACAAACCATGCTAGTAAAAAGACTTTCTTTCCAAAAAAATTATTCATACTTTTAAAAATCCAAATACGCTTATTCTAAAATTAAGAAGGTTAAAGATAAATGTAATACCACTATTTATGTACGCAATCATAAATATTATCTTACATTTGACGGATAATATTGAAGGGTTTTTTCCTTTCATAGTTTTTTTTTACTAATTATGCGTAATAAACAGGCAATTAAACAGTTTTACTTATTGAAGATTAATCTCTTTCATTAAAACTGTAAAAATGTTGCATTTATCTAGCATTGATTACATAAGCGTTAACGGTAATCTTTGAATAGATATTTAAATATTAATATATTAGCATTCATTTTTTTCAAAATAGCATAGCACAATGAAAAAACTTTCAAGAACTGCAAAACGCTTATCACTTTTTTTATGTGTAGCAGCAGTGATGGGTTCCTGTAAAATGAAGACGCAGCCAAATGCGCAAAACCCGGGACCCGTCAGTACAACAACCGGCTTAGAATATAATGCTGATGAAGGCTTTCAGGTCAGCGAATACCGCGACCAGCCTGTGGGACCAAACCTTGTGTTTATCGAGGGAGGAAGAACTGTACTCGGATCTTTCGAGGAAGATATCATGAACAGTCGTGATAACGTCGAAAGAACTGTTACAGTAGCCAGTTTCTATATGGATGAGACTGAAGTGGCTAACATTCACTGGTTAGAATATCTTCATGCCATTAAAAGAGACTCAACTCCTGAGTTTTATCAATCAGCTCTTCCAGACACTACAGTTTGGAGAAAAGAATTAGCATTCAATGATAGTTATGTAGATCATTATCTACGATATCCTGGTTTCAGATATTATCCTGTTGTAGGAGTTAGCTGGATTCAGGCAACAGATTTCTGTAAATGGAGAACAGCAGTAGTTAATCAGAGATTAAGTGAAGAATCTGGAATTGAAGTAGATGCTAATTCAGGTGGTAGAATTCCTCTGGAAAGTGGTGTGGTTGTTCCGGATTACAGACTACCTACAGAAGCGGAGTGGGAATATGCAGCTTATGCATTAATCGGTACTCAATGGTTGGACGAAATTCAGACACACTCAAGAATTTATCCTTGGGATGGTCATGCATTGAGAAATCCATATGGAAAAGAAATGGGTTACTTCCTTGCTAACTTTAGAAGAGGTCGTGGTGACTACGCTGGTATTGCCGGTAAGTTAAACGATGGTGCAATGATCACAGCATATGTTTATGACAACCCACCAAATGATTACGGCCTTTATAACATGGCAGGTAATGTAAACGAATGGGTACAGGATGTTTACCGTCCTCTTTCATTCGAAGATGTTGATGACCTTAACCCATTCCGTAGAGGAGGTTTCCTTGACGAAGAAGATGGTTACGATACAGAAAATTTTAACTCTCTAATCAGTAACAGAACTAGAGTTTACAAGGGAGGTTCATGGAAAGATGTTGCTTACTGGATGTCTCCAGGTACAAGAAGATACTTAGAAGAAGATTCAGCGACATCAACAGTTGGATTCCGTTGTGCTATGATTAGAGCAGGATCTAATTACTAGTAAATAAAATTTTGAAAAAGAAAACCCTGGCTAAAAAGTCAGGGTTTTTTTTATTTGGTGATAGCTAAAGAGATTACCCCTATATGAAGTTCTTTTCTAAAATTTTGAGGAATGCATTCATATATAGCCTCCAGAGTCGCACCAGTAGTTACCACATCATCTACTAAAATAATCTTTCCCGGCACTTCTTTCTGATCATCAAAAATATATGTTTCCGAAGTGTTTATCCATCTGTCCCATCTGGATTTACTCGTTTGACTTTCCATATTGAAACTTCTGTATATCAGGTTATTATTTATCTTACAACCTAATGCTCTAGATAATCCCTTTGCAAATTCTTCACTTTGATTAAATCCTCGCATAGCCTTTTTCTTAGCATGAATCGGTACTGGAATCAGAGTGTAATCATCAAGTTCAGGATGTTTTTCCAATAATAACTCTCCGTATCTAATACCCATATCAACTATTAATTGCTTATTTCCTTTATATTTAATTTCATCCAGAAGGACGCTGGTCTGATTACCTTTTCGATAAATTAAATAAGCAAGAGCAAAATCAACAGGAAAACGAATACTCAACCGATATTTTAATTCATTTTGTAAGAAATTGTGAAAATCTGTAACCGGGAGTGAGGAAAGACAGTTAAAACATAATCCCTGATTTTCCTTTTTTAATAAAAGATTACCACAAGAATGGCAATATTCAGGGAAAAAGAGTGAAATAAAATCTGAAAGCATCGAATATTGTTTTGGTTGTGTTTTCAATTTCGGTTTCAAAATTTAGCTTTGCATTCTTATAAATAAAAATATATGAATAATTCAGTTACAGAATTTAACGAGTACCGCGCTAGAATGAACGATGAAATTCTTGGCGCAAATAATAAAATATTAAAAAGAATCTTTAACCTGGACACAAATGCATTTCAGGAAGGAGCCCTTGATAAAAGAACCAAAGAAATTGTAGGATTAGCCTGCAGCATGGTATTAAGATGTGATGACTGTGTTAAATATCATTTAACTAAATGCTATGAGTTAAAACTTAGTGATGACCAGGTTTACGAAGTATTCTCTGTAGCTAATTTAATAGGCGGAACAATTGTTATTCCTCACTTACGCAGAGCCGTTGAGTTTTGGAATGAATTAAAACAAAGCGAAAATAATGATCTATAAAAAAGATCTTGACCTCGAAAGGTCATGGCAATCTCTACTTAATAAGCTGGAAGAGTCAGTAGGCAAAAAGCCTGCTGATCTTAACAGCGTATTATTTTTAATCGGTGTTCAGGAATTAGGCTATGGTCCGAAAAGATACTCTAAGGAACAAAAACAAGATTTAATGCATATTGCAATTTGTAAAGTATTAAGTCTTTCCGGATATTATGAATTAGAAGGAATTGATGAAGATGGGTGGCCTCATTGGAAACCCATAAAAAAACTACCTCATTTTGACTTGCTCGATCAGGAAAAACTGTTAAAACTTAATATTATCGATTACTTTAATACTGAAATGAATTTTAATATTAAGTAAGAATTAAACGGAAGCTCCTTTTTATCCGTTTAAAATATATTGCTTAGTTTATGTATTGAATTAAAATAATAGTATAGATAGTATATCAAAAAATATCGCCAAGTATAAGAAACGATTTTATACGCGTAAGCTGGTAAAGAATAGCATTATTGGCTTAACTTCTTTTTTAGGAATCTACCTTGTCGTTTCAACCCTGGAATATTTTTCGTATTTCTCAGGGTCAATAAGATTTATTTTATTTTTAATTCTATCTGTCGCCTTTATTTCATTTTTAATAGCAGGGCTTGTCATTCCATTTATTCGGTTTTTAAGATCTGATAAATTACTCTCGGATGAAAATGCTGCGATCTTCATTGGAAAACATTTTCCCGAAATAAATGACAGGTTAATTAATACACTGCAATTAAAATCCATCTCTTCTACCGACCAATCATTAATTCAAGCAGAAATTTCTAAAAGAATCAAAGAGCTTGATAAGTTTAATTTTTCAGATGCAGTAAATTTTAGCAAATTAAATAAATACCTTAAGTACATTGTTCCTCCTTTGGGTCTAGTGCTTCTCCTGTTTTTTTTCTACCCCTCATTTATAACTCAAAGTACAGAGAGACTTATCAATTTTGATAAGCACTATGTAAAACCAGCACCTTTTAATTTTGATTTGCTTACAAGTTCGCTTACCTATAAAAGAGGAGATAAGGCAATTATTTCTGTAGAACTACTCGGAGAAAAAATTCCTGACAATTGTTTCTTGGTAACACCAACCAGAACATATTCATTAAATAAAACAGAAAATAATACTTACTCATTAACAATAGAGCAAATTCAAAGAGGTTTTGATTTTTACTTTGAGGCAGCAGGTTATCAATCTCAAACATATAATTTAATAGTTGTCGATAAACCTATGATAACCTCATTAGGAATCCAGGCGGATTATCCGACCTACACAGGATTAAAGGATGAGAGTTTCAGTAATACAAATAATATAATTGTTCCAGAGGGAACCAAACTTTTATTTAAATGGCAAACGCAATTTGCTGACCAGGCAGTCATAAATGATGACACCAATAGAATTAACAAAAGTTTAGGCAAAAATATTAGCAAAATAACTTATAATAAACGCGCTATTTTCGCTCAGAATTTATCGCTTTCACTCATAGGTAAGGATGGGCAAAAAGAAATAGCCTCAAATATTGAATTATCGGTCATAAAAGATAAGTATCCTGCCATCGAACATCAAACGCAACTTGATAGTGTACTTTATTCTTATGTTATTATTGGAGGGAAATTAACTGATGACTACGGCTTAACTAGGTTGAAGCTTTTTTTTAGAAATAATCCAGAAAAGAAATACAGTAGCATAAACATTCCCATACCAAAACAAAACAACGCAGGTTTTTATTACCAGTGGAATATTGATTCCTTATTAAACTCTTCTGACTACGGCGTAGAGTACTACTTAACTGTTTGGGATAATGATGCGGTTAACGGAAGTAAAGCTACCCGCACATCAAAACAAAAGCTAAACCTTCCAAGCTCAAAAGAAATTAAAGCAGAGCTAGCTCAAAGAAAAGCGGAGACTGAATCAGGTATTCAAAAGCAAATTGAACAAGCACAAGAATTAAACAAACAGCTTAATGATGTTAACCAAAAGCTTAAAACAAAGAAAGAGCTGGAGTATAACGATAAGCAGGAAATAAAAGAGATTCTGAAACAACAAGAAGAGCTTAGAAAAGAGCTTCAAAAGATGAAAGAATCGTATAACGAATTAAATGAACAACAGAAAAGATTTAAAAAATTAGATGAAAATCTAAAAAATAAAAGTGAAATGCTACAGAAGCTCATGAATGACCTTTTGGATGATGAAACCAAAAAGTTATATGAAGAGCTTCAAAAAATGCTAGAAGAACAGTCCAATTTAAATGAAATTCAGGAACAACTGGAAAATATACAATTCAACGAGAAAGAATTGGAGCAAAATCTTGATAGAGCATTAAAATTATTTAAACAGTTACAATTTGATCTTAAACTAAAAGAAAACATTGATCAGTTAGATCAATTACAGAATGAACAACAAGAGCTATCGGAACAGAATGAGGGAAAAGAGGAGCTCGACCAACAAGAAAAAATAAAAGAAGAGTTTGATGATCTAAAAAACTCGATGGAAGAGCTCGAGGAGATCAATAATGAATTATCAAACCCCAAAAACCTGGAAAATACTAAGCAGGAACAAGAAAGCATTGAAGAAAATCTCCAAAAAAGTTTAGAAGAAATCCAGAAGAATTCAAATCCTTCAAAAGTCAATGATCAACAGAAAAAGACTAATGAAGAGATGAAAAAGATGAGGCAATCACTTTCTGGTATGCAACAAAGCATGGAAATGGAATCAATGAATGAGAATCTTGATGATTTAAGATTTCTTCTCGAAAATTTAATTAAGATAAGTAAAGATCAGGAAGAACTTTTTCAGTCTCTATCAAAACTAGACAATAGTGATCCTCGTTATAAATCACTGTCTAACAAGCAACTAGAAATAAAAAATGATTCAAAAATTATTGAAGATAGTTTGCGAAGTCTGGCATCGAGAGTTTTTGTGATTGAAGCAACTGTAACCAGAGAATTAGCTTCAATGAATAAACAAATAGATAAAGCTGTATCTCTTTTAAAAGAAAAGAAAGTTAAAGAAGCAGTAGCAGACCAACAATTTGCAATGATGCATATGAATAATCTTGCGTTGCTATTAGATGATGTAATGCAGCAAATGCAGCAGGCTATGGCTAATGCTATGGGCATGCCAAATAGTAAAGATGGAAAGCAACAGGGAATGCCTGGTTTAAAACAGCTACAACAACAATTGAGTGAAAAAATAGAGCAATTAAAGAAAAGTGGTAAAACAGGAAGGCAACTTTCTGAAGAACTTGCTCGTTATGCAGCAGAACAGGAGCGGATAAGAAGAATGATGGAAGAAATGAAGGAAGAGCTGAATAATGAGGACGGTGGTTCAGGTATCGGAGGAGATATAATAAAGAAGATGGAGGAAAATGAAGAAGACCTGGTTAACAAGAACATCACTGAAAAAACTATCGAACGTCAAAAAGAAATCATGACCCGTATGCTTGAATTTGAAAAAGCAATGAAAGAAAGGGAAATGGATGATGAACGAAAAGGAGAGACAGCTAAGGAGGATTACCAGAAAATTCCACCTTCATTTAAAAAATATATAAGGGAGATGGAGAAAGAAATAGAATTATTAAAGACAGTTCCATTAAATTTGAACCCTTATTATAAAAGAGAAGTAAATAAGTACATTAACAAAATACAAAAAACGACAAACTAACAATGAAATCTATTAAGATTGATTTTCCCTCCATTACGGAAAACATTCGCATCGTAGAAAGTTTTATAGACAATGCGAAGGAAAAATATCAATTGACAGATGAAGTTTACGGTAATATAATGGTAGCTGTAACCGAGTCTGTAAACAATGCGATCCAACATGGCAATAAGAATGTGATGGATAAAAGTGTATATTTATCACTAATATTTACCGAAGGGTCAATTCAATTTGAAATAGAAGATGAGGGTGATGGTTTCGACTACGAAACACTACCTGATCCAACGGCTCCTGAAAATATTGATAAGCCAGGTGGACGTGGTATCTTTTTAATGAAGCACCTCAGTGATGAAGTTGCTTTTGAAGATGAAGGAAAACGAGTGATATTAACTTTCTACCTGAACTAATGAACAACGCTGTCTTTTTTCACTGCGAGGACATCTCTTTTGATCTTAAATCTGAGCATCAAGTTATAGAGTGGATCAATCAGATGGCAGAATTTTACGATGTAAAAATCAATGATATCAATTATATATTTTGCTCAGACAAATATTTATTAGATATCAACAAGGAATATTTAAATCATGATTATCTGACTGACATTATCACTTTTGACAATAGAGAATCTGAAAACGATGGAATAGAAAGTGATATCTTTATTAGCATTGATCGAGTAAAAGACAACGCTGATTCTTTGGGTTTGTCGTTCAACGAAGAAATCAGAAGAGTTATAATACATGGATTTTTGCACCTGGTAGGTTTTAAAGATAAAACAGATGAGGAATCAGATAACATGAGATTAGCTGAAGACAATGCATTAAATAAATACAACAAGATGTTCCACGTGGAACAATAAATGTAAAAATCAATTAGAAGAAAAATTATTATAACTGTTCCACGTGAAACACTTTTCAAACTGTTCCACGTGGAACTATTTAATTATAGAACTATATGTTTCAAGAGTACGATGTAATTGTAGTTGGCGGAGGTCATGCAGGATGTGAGGCGGCCTATTGTGCTGCTAAAATGGGATCTAAAGTTTTATTAGCCACCATGAATATGAATACCATAGCACAAATGTCTTGCAATCCGGCAATGGGTGGCGTGGCCAAAGGACAAATAGTACGGGAGATTGATGCGTTGGGCGGAATGTCTGGGATTGTATCGGATAAATCTATGATTCAATTCCGTATGCTTAATATGTCAAAAGGTCCTGCAATGTGGTCGCCAAGAACTCAAAATGATCGAATGCGCTTTGCTGAAGAATGGCGGTTGGCTTTAGAACGAAACCCTAATGTAGACTTCTGGCAGGAAATGGTTACAGGTCTTGTTGTAAAAAACAATAAAGTTACTGGTATCCAAACATCATTAGGATTAGAAATAGGAGCAAAAGCTGTTGTCTTAACAAATGGCACCTTTTTAAATGGTCTTATTCATATAGGAGAAAAACAGTTTGGCGGTGGCAGAGCTGGAGAGCGATCAGCAAAAGGAATAACAGAACAACTGGTTTCATTGGGGTTTGAGTCTGGAAGAATGAAAACAGGTACGCCACCAAGAGTAGATGGAAGATCGCTAGATTATAGCAAAATGACAGAGCAGGAAGGAGATGTGAATCCTGGCAAGTTTTCCTTTAGTGACGAAACCAAGCCTCTTACGCAGCAAAGATCTTGTTACATAACCTATACTAGTGAGGAAGTTCATGATACTTTAAGAAAAGGATTTGACCGATCTCCTATGTTCAATGGAAGGATTCAGGGATTGGGTCCAAGATATTGCCCTTCCATAGAGGATAAAATAAATAGATTTGCTGAAAGAAATCGCCATCAAATCTTTGTTGAACCGGAGGGTTGGGACACTGTTGAGGTTTATGTAAACGGCTTTAGTACTTCTCTCCCTGAGGATATACAATACGAAGCATTAAAAAAGATTGAAGGATTTGAGAATGTGAAAATGTTCAGGCCTGGTTATGCTATTGAGTATGACTTCTTTCAACCTACTCAACTTAAAAATACACTTGAAACAAAAGGAGTAGATAATTTATATTTCGCTGGCCAGATTAATGGAACAACAGGTTATGAAGAAGCAGCATGTCAGGGACTAATGGCTGGGATAAATGCTCATAATAAAATCAATGATAAAGAGCCATTCATCCTCTCCAGAGATGAAGCATACATTGGTGTGTTAATAGATGATCTTATTAACAAAGGGACAGAAGAACCATACAGAATGTTTACCTCCAGAGCTGAATTTAGGATTCTGCTACGCCAGGATAATGCAGATCTTCGTTTGACAGATATAGGTTATAACCTTGGTCTTGCTGATGAAAAAAGGGTAGAGGAAGTGAATAAAAAAAGAACAGATCTTAAGCATTTACTTAATGACCTGAATCAAAAGAAGGTTACTCCTAAAGAAGTCAATGAAGTATTAACTGACATGAATTCTGCAAGCCTTAAGGAAAAGCAGAGCTTAAGCCAGTTAATTAAAAGGCCGGAATTGTCAATAAAAAAGGTAAAAGAGTTAACCCCTGTAACTAATGAATATCTTGATAAGTATAATGATATTATTCTTGAACAAGCAGAAATTCAAATCAAATACGATCATTATATAAACAAAGAAAAACAAATGGCGGAGAAGATGAAGAATATAGAAACGCATCGTATCCCTTCAGCATTTGATTATGATAAATTATCTGCACTCTCGGCCGAAGGAAGGGAGAAACTAAAAAAAATATCTCCGGAAACAATTGGCCAGGCTTCAAGGATTAGCGGAGTTAGCCCTTCTGATATTTCAATATTAATGGTTTATTTAGGTAAATAATGAATAGGATAAAAATAAAAGATTGCCCCATCTGTGGGCATTCTTCTTTTATAGAGGTTTTTAAATGCAAAGATAATACTGTAAGTGGAGAACTTTTTCAGCTAGTGGATTGTGCCAATTGCAAGTTTAGATTTACTAATCCAAGACCAGCTGATGAACACTTATCTGATTATTATAAAAGTGATACCTACATTTCTCATTCTGATACCAATGAGGGATTAACAAATAAAATCTATAAAAGAGTAAGAGATTTTAATCTTAAAATCAAATATAAATTAGTTAAAAAATTCTTAAATATTTCTGATCCAATTCTTCTGGATGTGGGAGCAGGAACAGGATACTTTGTTAATTTCTGCAATAAAAATGGTATGCAAGCAGATGGTTTTGAACCCGATGCAGATGCAAGAAAAGTAGCGAAAAACACCCATGGTTTTTCCTTAATTGATAATTGGGAAAAGATAAACAAGAAGTATGATGTTATCACTATGTGGCACGTCTTAGAACATGTTCCTGATCTCAAAATTCAATTGGAAAAATTGAAACAAATTTTAAAACCTCAAGGTGTACTAATCATCGCTGTACCCAATAGAGAAAGCCTGGATGAAAAACATTATAAAAGTGATTGGGCAGCATATGATGTACCAAGACATCTATACCATTTTAGAAAAAGTGATTTGATCAGATTAGCTTCTGATTTCAATATGAAATTCTTAGATGATAAACCAATGTGGTTTGATGCACCTTACGTTTCTATACTCAGTGAAAAACACAAAGAATCAAATTTAGCTACAGTAAAAGGAACTATCTTTGGTACTATATCCAATGTAGCATCGATATTTACAAACCAGCAATCAAGTAAAATATATATTTTTAGAAATGAGAAATAAATACTTTTTAATATTCATCTTCATCCTCATCATTTCTTTATTTGGAAATTCATGTGCTAACCAGGTTCCACCAACTGGGGGACCGCAAGATACTATACCTCCGGAACTAATTAGTATTTATCCAGAAGACCAGTCGACTAATGTAAATCCAAACGAAATTATATTAGAATTTAATGAGGACATAAAAGCAAATAAGATAAAAGAAGAACTTATCATAAGTCCAAGAATTGAAGATTATACTTATAGTGTTAAGAGAAATAGATTAACAATAACCATTAACGATGAACTTGATTCAAACACGACTTACACCTTCAACTTTAGAGAAGCAGTTGGTGATCTGACTGAAGATAACAGTCCGGAGAATTTATTCCTCGCCTTCAGTACAGGATCCTATATCGATTCGCTTTCAATAGAAGGTAAAATAAAAGATCTGTTTACAGGTGAACCTTCCAAACAAGTTATTGTTGGATTATATATTCCGAACGATACGGCGGATTTCAGGGAAGTTAAACCCAGATATGTAATCGAATCAAATGATTCAGGTTTATATAAATTCACAAATATCAAAAACGGAAAATATTTACTTAGAGCTATAAAAGATCAAAATCGAAATCTTTTGTTAGAATCAAATTCAGAATCATTTGCTTTTATACCTGACACATTAGACCTAGATTCTTCATTGGATCAAGTGAATATGGATATGATAAAAATCAATATCCAGGATATAAAATTAAATAATGCAAGACCCGATGGATTAAACTTTACAGCTAATTATAATAAAGGTATAAGTATAGAAAAAATAGAAAGTCTCAATGATAAGCAAGTACCACCTTTCAGTTTATCTCCAAATTATAAGAAAGTAATATTTTATCCTGACACCACGATGATAGATAGTATCCACACAATAATTACTGTCTCAGATTCGATTGATAATATAGCGAGCGATACGATATGGATAAAACATCGACCTTCACGAAGAGGAAGTGAAGAATTTACTATAGATATTAATTCTGATAGAAAATTAGTATTACGAAATACTATATACTCAGAAATAATATCTAATAAACCAATAAAGAATATAATAAATGATAGTATTAAACTTTATCTAGATACTGTCCTTATAGATAAAAGTAAATATCAGATAAATACATCCCTTATTAATGAGTACAACACAGTTGCTGCTACTACAATTCTATTTAATGATACCTCTTTTATATATGATATAATTAAATATGATACTTTAAATAAAATAAACAGAAACAAAGTTTTTTTAAATTATAGTAACGGTACTTTTACATCAATAAGGAATGATTCGTCTCAGAAATTAAATCAACCATTTTTATTTCCAAACAGAGACAAATATGCAATTCTATCAGGAGCTATCGAAAATCTATCATCGGGTGCGATTATTCAACTACAAAAAAATAAGAATATAGCGTATGAAAAATATGTAACCGAAGATAATCCGGAATACAGGTTTGAATTTGTAGAGCCAGGTAAATACACGATGAGAATAATTGTAGATAAAAATAATAACAGACGACATGATATTGGAAATATCTTGAAAGGAATACTTCCTGAACCAATAATAAATAATGTGAAGGAATACAACTTAAGAGAAAAATGGGAATATAATGGTGAGAATTTTAATATGGATATCCTGTTGAAAACTAACTCACCAAATGTGGATAAAGGTTAATAACCTGGCTACCCTTTCAACATCCACAATAAAATAAAAGTTATCCCTAAAAACGAATACTCAATCCACAGACAAATGTTGGAAAGAGTTATAGACAAATAGGTTCTAAACAATATCAACATTAGTGGATAACTTTTATACATTATACATTCTGAGAAATAAACATAGAAATAAATAAAACAGAGAAGTGGATAAGTATGTAGAGAAAAAATGAGTAAATTAATAGGAGGTAGTTTTCCACAAATCCACAGTATAATAGTTTTTAATAATCTTTTTTTAAATAATATATATTAATATATATAGGGGAGTTGAATTTGTGAATAAGTTAAAAAACGTCATATTCTATTCAGTTTTATTATTCTTTATACAGATAATAATAATTGCTCAAGACCGCGACCGAATTGCGCTTGCCGATTCATATTATAAAGAAGGATCTGTTGATAAAGCTTTGACGATTTACAGAGATCTTTCCGGATCTCGACTCAACACTACACTTATCCACAAAAACTATTTTGATCTTTTATTAAATAAAGCACTTTATGATGAGGCACAAGTACATTTGGATAAGCTGATCAAAACCAATCCTGATAATATTTTTTTTCAAATTGATCAGGGCATTCTATATAAATACATGAATAAAGATAGAAAGCTGCAAGATCATATGGATATGTTGGTAAATCGAATTGCCTATAATCCTTCTCAAGTTCAGATGGCTGCACATTATATGGTCAGAAATGATTTATCTGACTATGCTGTAAAATCATATTTAAAAACCAGGGATGTAACCGGCAAGCCTGATATGTATGCAATTGACCTAGCCAACATATACCGAATTTTGAATAGAAAAGATGAAATGGTAAATGAGTTTCTACTTTTCGCAGAACAAAATCCTCAGAATATATCCTACATTAAACGAGTTTTCCAGGTATATCTTACTGAAGATGATTTTCCTAGTTTGAAACAATTGTTGATCGACAGGATTCAGAAAGATCCGAACAATTATTTATATAATGATCTGCTGGTTTGGGTTCATATCCAGATGAATGATTTCTTTGGTGCTTATATTCAGGCCAGAGCTTTTGATAAGAGGAGAGGAGCCAAAGGACAAATAGTATTAAATCTTGGAAATACTGCAAGGGCGAATAAGCAATATGAGATAGCTGAGAAGAGCTATCAGTATGTAATGGAGCAATACCCTGATAAGGACCATTCGAACTACGTGATAGCCAAGAAAAGCCTTATAGAGGTAAAGCAGGAAATAGTCATTAACACCTATCCTATAGATAGTGTTAGAATCAAAGATCTGATCATAGCATATTCTGAATTAAAAGAGGAGATCGGAATTAATAATTATGTACTGGAGGGGTTAAAAAATAAAGCATATTTACAGGCTTTTTATATGGGTAATGTAGATGAAGCAGTTGAAACATTAAAGTTTGTGATCAATTATCCCGGAGTAAAAAAAGAGCTTAGGGACGAGGCCAAATTAGATCTTGGAGATATTTATCTTCTAAAAAAAGAACCCTGGGAAGCAACCTTACTATATGGACAAGTAGATAAAGCAAATAAAGAAAGTGATATAGGATATCGGGCAAAATTACGGAATGCTAAACTATGGTACTATAGTGGAGATTTTAATTTAGCAAAATCTCAACTCGATGTATTAAAAGAAGCCACCTCAAGAATAATATCCAACGATGCAATGGAATTGAGTTTGTTAATTCAGGATAACCTGGCTTATGATACATCTTCAGTAGCATTACAACGTTTTGCAAAAGCAGATCTTTATATATTTCGGGGGCAGTTAGACAGCGCTGAAAATATTTATACTGAGATAATAAAAGAATATCCTGAGGATCCAATCATAGACGAAGCTCATTATCAACTGGGAAGAATTTATAAAATAACTAACAGATACGAAAAAGCGATTGAAGAATTTAATCTCGTTATTGAAAATTATGCCTATGATATAAAGGGTGATAATGCTCTTTACGAAAAAGGTATCCTGCTTGAAGAAAGAATAGGAAACGCTGAAGAGGCAATTACGATATATCTTGAGTTTTTAAAAAAATATCCGGCGAGTGTATACTCGACAGATGTCCGAAGGAGATTACGAATCTTAAGAGAAGGAGATCAGAAGTCAGATTCAGGATCTATTTAAAATAAAGAAGGCCAGTCAGCGACTGGCCTTCTTATATATATTTTATAAGTAATTATCCATTCATGGAAAGAAGAAATTCTTCATTACTTATTGTTCCTCTCATTTTACTTAAAAGGAAATCTATTGCCTCATTAGAATTCATGTCAGACATGTATTTTCTGAGAATCCAGATTCGCTGTAATTCTTCTCTGTCTATTAATAGATCTTCTTTACGAGTTCCCGATGCCATAACATCAACAGCAGGATAAACGCGCTTATTAGATAATTTTCTATCAAGCTGAAGTTCCATGTTACCAGTACCTTTGAATTCTTCAAAGATTACTTCGTCCATTTTAGAACCCGTATCAATAAGTGCAGTTGCTATTATAGTTAAACTACCACCATTTTCTACATTACGCGCTGCTCCAAAAAATCTCTTAGGTTTATGAAGAGCGTTAGCATCAACACCACCTGATAATATTTTTCCTGAGCTAGGAACAACAGTATTATATGCTCGTGCAAGTCTGGTAATTGAATCCAACAGAATCACAACGTCATGACCTGACTCAACAAGTCTTTTAGCTTTTTCCAGCACCATGCTCGAAACCTTAACGTGGCGTTCTGCCTGCTCATCAAATGTTGAAGAAATTACTTCACCATTAACGCTTCGCGCCATATCGGTTACTTCTTCAGGACGCTCATCAATAAGCAAGATCATTAAATAGCATTCCGGATGATTTTCAGCAATTGCATTGGCAATTTGTTTTAGCAGAACAGTTTTACCAGTTTTCGGCTGAGCAACGATCATTCCACGTTGTCCTTTACCGATTGGGGCAAACATATCCAAAATTCTAACACTGTAGTTATCCGGGCGAGTGCTTAGTTTAAGTCTTTCTTCTGGAAATAGCGGAGTTAGATATTCAAATGGAATTCTATCCCTGATTTCTTCAGTAGTCTTTCCATTAACAGTTTCAACTCTCAAAAGAGCAAAATACTTTTCACCTTCTTTCGGAGGCCTGATCTGACCACGAACAGTATCTCCTGTTTTAAGGCCAAAAAGTTTAATTTGAGATGGAGAAACATAAATATCATCCGGGCTAGCCAGATAATTATAATCAGATGATCTTAAAAATCCGTAACCATCCTGCATGATTTCGAGAACGCCTTCATTGATGATAACGCCTTCAAATTCTTTCACGCTGAATGCTTCAGAACCATTTGATTTTTGATTACTTCTTCGTCCCTGGTTTTTGCTATCTCTACTATCTCTGCTATCTCCTTTATCTCTATCTCTACCTTTGGAACTAATATCTTTATTATAAGATTCTCTAGATGAACTTTTAGAGTCGGAATGCTTTTTTGAACCGCTTTCAGAAGATTTTTTCTTTTCATCATCAAACTTTGTGATGCTTTCGTCTACTTTCATGTCAAAATCTTCCAGGGTTTCATCAGCAGATTTTTCGCCGGAACTTTCTTTTTTGTTACTCGTTGCTACGGGTTGCTTAGTTACGTTTGCTCTTTTAATACGCGTTCTCGGTCTTTTGCTAGGTTTTTCCTGATCTTTGGATGGGCTACTGTCTTCAGATTTGTCTTTCTTCGAAGCTTTTGAAGGATTTACAGCTTGCTCATCAAGAATGGCGTAGATAAGATCTTTTTTGTTTAACTTTTTAAAACCCTTAATCTCGAGTTTTTCTGCAATTTCCTTCAATTCTGAAAGAAGTTTCAATTGCAATTCTTCAATGTTGTACATATACATTAATAAAACAGGAGTGTTTAAGATGATTATTTAAAAATAACCAATAGGTAAATTTGATTTATTGAAATTTAGATGTGATACTGGGCGACAGATCTGCCCCCCGTGTATTGCAATATTATACTAAGCTCTTGGCTTTAACAAATTATTTTAAGTTTAATTTAATAAAATTAAATCTGTTTTCCTACGATATGAAAAATGGTTTAATTTTAGGCGGAAATTTAAATACGAATTAAAAATGTTAGAAATACAACGGGTACAACAAAATAAATCTGATGCAATTGCCGGATTGAAAAAAAGAGGAATCAGTAATGCAGAGGAATTACTTGACAGAGTTATTACCCTGGATCAAAAGCGAAAAGATACTCAGACTAAACTTGATAGTATTTTAAGTGAGTCTAAAACTTTGGCCAAAGATATTGGTCGTTTAATGAAAGAAGGTAAAAAAGATGAAGCTAATGCTATAAAAGAAAAAACTTCTGTTTTAAAAGAGGAAAGTAAAAAACTAGCTGAAGATCAAAAAAATATTGAGAATGAATTGATCAAAGCGCTATATGATATCCCAAATGTACCTCATGATAGTGTGCCCGCCGGAACCAATGAAGAAGATAATGAGGAAGTAAGAAGTTGGGGAACTATTCCGGAACTTCATGAAAATAATAAACCACACTGGGACCTAATTAAAGATTATGACATTATTGATTTTGACCTGGGTGTAAAGATAACCGGTGCAGGATTTCCAGTATATAAAGGAAAAGGGTCAAGATTACTTAGAGCAATGGTCAATTTTTTCCTGGATGAAGCGGCAGAAGCAGGTTATATCGAAGTGCAACCTCCGTTGGTTATCAATGAAGCGAGTGGTATTGGAACTGGTCAGCTTCCTGATAAAGAAGGACAGATGTACCACATTACCGAAGATGATCTCTATTTAATTCCAACCGCCGAGGTACCGATTACCAATATGTACAGAGATGTGATTGTAAAACCAGCAGACCTTCCTATAAAAAATGTAGGTTATACTCCTTGTTTCAGACGTGAAGCCGGATCCTGGGGAGCACATGTTAGAGGATTAAACAGGTTGCACCAATTTGATAAAGTTGAAATAGTTCAGATAACCAAACCAGAAGATTCATATTCGACTCTAGAAAAAATGTGTGAACATGTTGAAGGATTATTGAAAAAACTGGAACTTCCTTATAGAGTCTTAAGGTTATGTGGCGGGGATTTAGGTTTTACCTCGGCTCTAACTTATGATATGGAAGTATATAGCGCTGCACAAAAAAGGTGGTTAGAGGTAAGTTCAGTTAGTAATTTCGAAACCTATCAGGCCAACAGGTTGAAATTGAGGTATAAAAATGAAAATAATAAAACTCAACTACTTCATACATTAAACGGAAGTGCGCTTGCGCTACCGAGAATTCTTGCCGCAGTTATAGAAAACAACCAGGATGAAAAAGGTATAAAAATACCCGATGTTCTGCAAAAGTACACCGGGTTTGACAGGATCTGATCCTGATATTATTTTAAAGAAGACATCGAGCTGATCAGGTTTTTAACCTGGTTTTTGCTCGATTTATATGTTTTATATAAATACCTCTGAGTCTTTTTAAATTTTATTGCATTCAGAATCGATCGTGAAAGATTTTCACCTGTAATATTTTGATCAAGAAGGTAATCCTGAATGTTAAATGAATAAAATTCCTTGTAGTTATCATGCTTGATCAAAGTCACAGCTATGTTTTCTGTGTCTTTGTTTTTTTGGAGATCTTCTAGCATTTGCTCTATCTCCACTTTATCCAGATTTTCATCATCGATAACAATGCATTTGGGTTTTAAACTCAGAGCCTTTTGTAAGGATTCTTTAAGATCAAATGCTGTATCAAAATTAAATGATATTGATCTTATTTTTTTTAAAAACTGAATTAGTTGACTTAAATAGCCCGGATTGTTTCCTACAAATAATACTCTTAGATCTTTTCCGTCAAGTATAGAATTGTAATCGTTTAAAGTTAAGGTTTTGGTTTTCATATTCTTATAATTTGTATTCCTAAAACGATCAGGGGGCATATATGGTTCTTATATCTAATCTGTTTTCGACGAATAAAAGAACCCTCATATTAAATATAATTATTTCAACATAATTTTTCAGTTTTTAAATGTTAATTTTCCTTAAGTGCGATATTAATTATCCTTTGTAATGCACTACTATAATCAGCAAATTCTCCTCGAGAAACCTGACGGTTAATTACTGTAAGATCATCCTTCAATCTATTTAATGCTGCTGTAGCGGCTACTTTAATGTTTAAATGTGTACTGTCGTTTTCTGAATCAATAAATTTTGCAAGTGTATTGATGTATTGCATTTGTAATGCCTGTCTGAAATTATCTGGCTTGTTTCTGGAACTAAATTCTTCGAATAAACTTTCTTCAAGATCAACAAAAAACTCATTAACACTATACTGATCATCTCCATGTTTTGACTCTAAGTCAATCATTCGTTTAAGTCGATCCTCGTTCATTAAACCTTTTAATACACTTAATTGAGCAGATGAAATTCTTTCAATATTATCATGATCATCTATTTTTTCCAGAACATTTTTGTTTAGGAGCCATTTTGGTGTTTTGAATCCATTCTCATAAACAAAATTCAATGTGTTTTTTTGTCGGGCCTTGGTTATTGGAACAAACATAGGTCCTTCCTGACCAAAAACTTTCGGCTGTCTGAAAACTCCTCCGACATTATTAGCGGAGTGAAAAAGATATCTTCTCCATTGTCCGATAACCTGGTTATATAATTCTTCAAGTTGCGAATAGTCCTCACCTTCTTCGAAAGTCCATTCATTTAATTTAGGGACGATTTTTTTAAGATTGGCAATACCATAATTTCCTGCTTTAACCGGGTCGTTTCCTAAATCTTCAGTTTGTGAAGTAGGATCAATAATATTTCTTTGTTGAGGACCATAACGATAAATAAGTGAATCGCCCTGATCTAAAAGCCAGTCATTTAGTATCTCATTTTGAGTTTTCTGGTCTGCATCAGGAAAATATCGATAAGCCCATTCGATTGAGTGAAAATCATATGGACCGATTTTAGGCAAAAAAGAAACTCCTTTATCTTCTGGTTGAGCGATATAATTAAATCTTGCATAATCCATAATTGATGGAGCAGTGCCCATTTTTGCTGTAAACTCTGCTGATCGTAACGAATCTACCGGATAGGCATAACTGGATCCCATATTATGTGGCAAACCCAATGTGTGACCAACTTCATGTGCAGAAACAAATCTGATTAGTTTCCCCATAACATCATCTTCAAACTTTACTTTACGTGCTTCCGGGTTTGCTGCAGCAGTTTGAATGAAGTACCAATTTCTTAGGAGGTTCATTACGTTGTGGTACCAGATAATATCTGACTCAAGAATTTCTCCGGTACGAGGATCATGAACATGAGGGCCCATAGCATTTTGAATAGGATTACTTACGTATCTTATTACTGAATATCTCACATCTTCAGGGCTCCAGTAAGGGTCTTCTTCTTTACTAGGAGGATCTTTAGCAATAATTGCATTTTTAAACCCGGCTTTTTCAAAAGCGATTTGCCAGTCCTCAACACCCATTTTAATGTATTTTCTCCATTTTTCAGGAGTAGCAGGATCTATATAATATACTATTGGTTTTACTGGTTCGCTTAATTCTCCATTTTTATAAGCCTCTATATCTTTGGGGACTAATTTCCATCTAGTTATGAATCTTTTAGCTTCAGCTTTTTGTTCATCAAGACCATAATCGTATTGTCTAACACTAAAAAACCCTACACGTTGATCATAATCTCTTTTTTGCATTGGAATTTCCGGCAGTTCGATAAAACTCTGATTCATTTCCAGAGATAGTGACTGACTAAGAGTATTATCCGGAAGTTTATTTCCTTCATAAGTTAAAACATGACGGATCTCTACATTTTCAGGAAAACTTTTTATTCGTTTAACGAAACTTCTTGACCCATCTAACTTCTTAATCCCAAACTCTTTTCTTTGATCATCATCAAGAGGTCCTATAAGATTAATATCCTCGGTAAATAGTGAAGTGGCATCAAAAACATAGCCGCTATCTGAGCTTATTGTTTTAATTTCAAATGATTTAATAATCGGTTCAAAATTGTTATTTCTTACTGATTCATAAATTGGATATTCATTGTCAGCGACTGAGTTATATGATACAGAGCGTAACAAAATATTGTTATTTTGTTTTTCCCACCTGATCACTTGCTGGGGCCTTGACCGCATACCAGCACCTCCGAAATTAAAATTTTGAATTGTACCGGATATTCTGCTTACCACAAGAATTTCTTTATCCAGCAAATTTTCATCTATTTCGAAAAAGATTTTTCCGTCCTTTTTCTCATATACTTTAAAAAGGCCTTGATGCACACTATCTTCAGCAGTGATTATTTCAGAAAAGGGTTTTAAACCATTATCGGATTGTTCAGTTTTATCTTTATCCTTTTTCTTTTTTTTTCTTTTCTGGCCATATGTATCAAAATCTGCTATTATCAGAACCAGCAGAAAACCAGCAAAAAATAAGTTTTTCATTATTGCTTATTGATTAGTTATACCTTTTAAATGATTTTTCAGGGCTTGTTGCCATGTTTCAGCTCCATCCCATTCAGGGCCCAGATGTATATCACCATCTGACAATTGTCGGATATAATATTTAAACATCACATTATCAGGGATGTTTTCATATTTATAACCCAAGATCTTTTTAAGATCGTGTTCACTTCCATATGATGGAATTAAAATAAACTTAAATCCTTTTCTCGCAAGAACATCTTCCTCTGTACCCGGTTCTGTAAGTTCATATTCAAAAGGATATAATTCCATTATTTGCTCAAGTTCTTCATTAGCCCTCTCTATGGCATTTTGTTCTTCCGGATCTTCAGAAATATAGTGAAATTTTGGTACTGCCAGCTTAAAGCTTTGAAGATTAATGTTATAGTTGTCGAATCTTTTGGCTTCGAAAGGGTTGGTATAGTTATAGAATAATGGTTCATCAGGAATCAAAAGGTTTTTTCTTTTTTCATCCTGTCGAATAACTTTCCTGGCTAATTTTGATGATAATCCTTTTATTGATGGATCTGTTTCTGTGTAAGTTTTTAAGGGCAGATTTCCAAATAAAAGCTTATCAAGCGGAATTAATCTGAAATTCCATAAATTTTTATCGAAATATATCCAGGCTATATATCCTATTTCACGGAGTTCATAGTATTTCTTAAAATTCTTAAAAAAATCTTTTGTACCTAGCACTGTAGAAAAACGATAATAGGCTGATAAGTCGACTCCAGCTTCTTTAAGAGGCTTATGGAACTGGGCAGCAATTTTAAACCATGACTCATCAGAATTTCTATCATCTATTAAAACAATCAGCTGTTCGGATCTGAGATCGTCCGGAAAAGGTAAAGAGTTGGTCTCTTTTTGTATGCGTGTAATATTTGCCTGGTTAAAGCTATACTGAGCACACACCGGGGCACTTAAAATGGTGTAAATTAGCAATGAAAGATAAGATATACGCATATTCAATTTTTTGAACTTTTATTATTAACCGAATTTTTCATTCAGCTATTGTAAAATTATGAAAAGATTTCGATTACACATTTTTTTGTTTTTTCTAGTAAGTAATCTCGGTTTTTCCCAAGATATAGAAAAAGAAGTATTTGATTACTATACCAAAGTATCAAACCCGGTTGTTATTAATAGACCAAGCGGATCTCATGGTATAGTGGTTTTGCATAATATCCTCAGCGAAGCTGTTAATGAAAAGCTTGAAGAACTAGACGGCAAAACTTCACAACAGTATGATATTAGTGCGAACGATCATACTTATCGTGGTCAAAATATTTTTGGAGCAGCTGATGGCAAGTCTAAAGATATTGTTTTGATTACTGTACCTGTTGATCAGAAATATCAAGAAGTTTATGATAACTCTTTATCCATTGCAATTGTAAAAGGTTTAATGAAAGAGCTTTCAGAAGATAAAAGTAAATTTACTTATATATTTCTTTTTGCAGACGGAAGTATGTACAATGATTCTGGATACGAGTATTTTTTAAAGAATGGTGACCTGGATTTTGAAAGAGTAAAGTTTCATATCGCCATTAAAGCAGCAACCATTGATCCGACAATAAAAAATCACATTTTAGCTACATATAATCATCCTGGTATCGAACCTTATCTTCCTGGTTCGGCTATGACTTTACTGTTCGATGGATCTTCTATCGTTAATGAAATAACTGGAAAACCACTTCCTAATTTCCAGGTTTATCCAATGCTTCAAAGCAGATCTGAAGAAGGGGTAAAAAACATGATTGGTATTGCTTATCCTTTAATAAAGAATATCATTGATGAAATCGATGGAGAGAAAAAAGCATTAGAGGTAGATGAAAGTATGTTAGCATCTTCTAATTAATAAGTTTTTCATTAAATTGTTGGCAAACTTAAATTATTAAGAATGTCAACCAAAAAAGTCGGATTAGTTTTATCAAGTGGAGGCGCCCGAGGTATTGCACACATTGGTGTAATAGAAGCTATAGAAGAAGCCGGAATGGAAATCACCGGAATTTCAGGCAGTAGTATCGGTGCATTAATCGGCGCATATTATTCAAGCGGACATTTAAAAACTTATAAAGACTGGGTATGCTCTCTTGATAGAGTTTCAGTTTTACGTTTGATGGATATAACCCTCAATTCAAGAGGATTTATGCGCGGAGAAAAAGTATTCCGTGAACTTGAAAAATTTATTCCCGACGTGGAAATTGAAAATCTCAGAATTCCCGTTTCAATCACAGCGGTTGATTTTCATGGTGCAAAAACGAAAGTTTTTTCTACAGGAAGTATGATTGATGCCTTGAGGGCAACTGTAGCAATTCCAACTGTGTTAACTCCTTATCAAATTGGTGAAATTGAATATATTGACGGGGGTGTGCTTAATCCTCTTCCGATCGATTGCCTTCCACCAGGCGATTACGACTTAATTGTAGCTGTAGACATTAATTCCAGAGTTACTTACCATCCGCCCAAAGGATTTATATCTAACCCACAAGAAGAGAGTAAAACATTAATGATCTTTCAGAAAGCTGTTGCAAAGTGGTATAATAATGCTACAGGAGGTGATGGGGCTTCTAAAGAATCTAAAAAGCCAGCAAAGAAGTTGGGAATGCTTGACTTGATGAAGGAAAGCATAGATTTAATGCAAAACCGGATCACTGAATTAACTATAGATCAATATCCTGTTGATATTTTAATAGAAGTTTCAAAGAAAGCCGGCTCTACTTTCGACTTCCACAGAGCAGATGAATTTATTGCACATGGCAAGGAACTTATGTCTGAAAAGCTGGAAGAATATATGAAAAATGAAGGTCAACTATATGAATGAGGAAATAAGCTCATTCGGTAATACAGACATCTACTTGCTGGATCAAATATTGAAAGGCAGATTTAAAAAAAGCAATAAAATTTTAGATGTCGGTTGCGGTGAAGGACGAAACCTCACCTGGTTCTTAAGAAATGCCTTTGATGTGTACGGAATAGATGCTAATCCATCAGCAATTCAAATGCTCCGTTTTTATTCTGCTTCTCAAAATGAGAAATACAAAGATGAAAAGGAGCGGTTTATAATTGGCTCTGCAGGAGATCTCCCATTTGCGCCAAATCAATTCGATGTTATAATACATAGTGCAGTTGCTCATTTTTCAGAAAATAAAAGCCAGTTCATAAATTGGTGGGAGGAAGCGCTGAGAGTATTAAAACCAAATGGAATTTTTTTTATGAGAACTGCAGTAAGATGTTTTGTTAAGGAGAGCGATGACAATGTGCCTTTTACTTTTATCCCAGATTATAGCCTCATTGAATTATTAGTGTCAAATCATGAGCTATTAGAACCTCTCAAAATCGTAGAAGTACCATCAAAAAAACGAGAAATGGCGACAATAATTTTTAAAAAAGTATCATCTATCGCTTAGTTGTAATATATTCATCGATATTGATTAAAGAGATTATTCTTTTTAATCTACTTTTATGCATTATTTTTAAGAGGTAAGAATTTTTTAGTTAACGGATCCTACTTTTAATCAGATGATACGATTCAATTCTCTCAGGACAAGACTTATTGCCAGTTTTTTACTTGCATTCATTTTTAGTTTATTGATTTTTATTTTTCTGGTATGGGGAGATTTCGCTGCCAGGAAAAACATTCAAAATGGAATCGTAGCTACAGAAGAAATAAACGCAAGTTTGTCTGCGATTAAAAACAGTGTTAATGAAGCAATTCCGTTAGTCGTTTTAAACAGGACAATAACTTCCAATTCTAAAAGAAATGAGCAGGAAATACTTAAGCAGGCTAAAAACCACATTACTGCAATAGACTCAATGTGGAAGCAACTTCCTTCTGAAGCGCAGGTATACAAAACCTCATTCATTAATATAAAGAATGATTTAAATCAGATCAGCACAAATATTGGCTTATTAGGAAAAGCTATTGATAATGAAGAAAAAGTTGAGAATAGAATCGCTCAATTAACTTTTGAGACAGACTCAATTACTGGGCTAATTTCTAAGGAAGAAGTTAATCTTCAGCTAGATCAATTATCTTCAAGTATCTCCTCTAATCCTGCATGGTCAGAATACTACCTGGAGAATATTGTAGAAAAGCAAAATAAATTAAATGAAGAGCTTGAGGAAGTAGCTAAAGGACTACATGAAATTCGAATTGAAAAAACGGAAGAAACACTATCTACTTTGAATAGAAGATTTTACATCGGTATCTTTCTTACATTCTTATTTGCAATTTTAGTTTCAGTTTTGACTTTCATAGTACAAAGGAACATAAATGAAATCATTGCCAGGATAAATAAGCGTGTTAGCGAATTAAGCAAGGGTAATTTGCCAAAAACCCGCGCATCGAGATTGAAAGAAACTGCCGAAATTCATGATTCTATAAATAAGCTTACCGAAAATCTTAAGTCTGTTAAATCTTTTGCATTAGAGGTGGGCCAGGGACATTTTGATAATTCTATTACGGTTTTTGAAGAAGGTAGCGAACTGGGAGATTCTTTAGCAGAAATGAGAGATAGTCTAAAGGTAGTTTCTGATGATGCGGAAAAGAGAAATTGGGCGAACCGAGGATATGCAGAATTTGGTGACATTCTCAGAAAGCACTCTGATGACATCAAACTACTCGGACAGGAATTGATCACTTCCCTTGTAAAATATCTGGATATAAATCAAGGAGGAATATTTATTGTAAATGGGATAGAAGATCAGAATGAAGAGATTACCATTAATCTCGCAGGAGCATACGCATTTGACAGACAAAAATTCCTTCAGCAAGAATTAATTCCAGGAGAAGGGTTAGTGGGCCAATGTTATTTGGAAGGAAAATCAATCTATCTCAAGGATATTCCACAAAATTATGCAACGATTAAATCAGGACTTGGAGGAGCTACACCATCTGCCTTATACATAGTTCCGTTAAAAGTAAACGATGTTGTTTATGGAATAATCGAATTGGCTTCATTTAATGAGTTCGAAAAGCACGAAATGGAATTCATTGAAAATCTTTCTGAAAACATAGCATCAGCAATTTCATCTGTAAAGATTAATCAAAACACTAAAAAGCTTCTTGCCGAATCACAGGAAATGACTGAACAAATGCGATCTCAGGAAGAAGAGATGAGACAAAATATGGAAGAACTTCAAGCTACTCAGGAAGAGATGATGAGGGGTTCCCAGGAAATTCAGAAAAAAGAAACCAGGTATAAAAGCACGTTCAATAGCATAGAAGAAGGAATCATTTTATTAGACACAGAGTATAGTGTTTTAATGGTTAATAAAGCTGCGAAAATGGAGTTTCCTTTTACCATCGACGAAGGAATTAACTTTCTCAATTGCCTGCCCCCATCATTAGATAAGGCTCAATGGAAAAATTATTTTGACCATGCGTTTAAAGGTCAAAAACAAAGTTTTGATAATAGTATAATAGATGGAAACCCTGACACTAATCATGAATTAAAAATATATCCAATCGAAGTTGAAGGAGTTGTAGATTCGATCGCAATATATTCCAGGATTCAGGATAATACTGAAATGAAGTTGAACGGAAAAGAACCGAGCCAGGAAGATATAGAAAAGCTTAAAAATATTTATAAAGGACTGAAAGGGAAATAAAAATTATTCCCCTATAACGGTAATTACTAATTTTCGCGAGCCTCCATGGTTTCTGTGTTCAGCCAGGTAAACCCCCTGCCATGTTCCGAGGTTTAGTTTTCTATTTGTAAAAGGAACATTCACTGACGACCCGAATAATCCGGCCTTAATATGAGCCGGCATGTCATCGGGGCCTTCATAATTATGAATGAAATAGGGTTCGTTTTCAGGAACAGCCCTGTTTATATAGCTTTCAAAATCTACTCTTACATCCGGATCTGCTGATTCGTTAATTAATAATGATGCAGAAGTGTGTTTGATAAAAATTGTGCAAATACCTATGTCGAATGGGCAGTCAGTCAAAACCTTATTTATTTCTTTAGTGAGAACATGGAACCCTCTTGATTTTGGTTCAATAGCTATTTCTTGTTGATATACACCCATAATTTACTTTATAAATTCATATGCTCCGGCATCAGGATTGTTGTCTCTGGAATTTCCAAGAATATCATTAGAAATGCCTGTCGTAGTTCCGAAATCTATTGCGGGACTTTCACCATCCAGATTTAGATTAAAATCTCCAGCATCAATAAAAAGAGGGTCTGTATTAAATAAATTATCACCACTAAAATATTGTTCATTTATATCTATCAGACCAAAAACCGTAGAGGTAAGAACAATATTATTAGATTCCGGGATTAGTTCCTGAATAATAATACTGTAATTAAAAGGAGACCAGACAATCGAGTTTCTTATTTCCAGGTCTAAAGCACTTGAAAGAACATTTCCATTTGATAATTCAAGGTAATCTGAAAATCCGATAACCGGGTTACTGGTAGAAAGCAATCCGGAACCAGTATTAATAGATGAATGAACAATTGAAATTTTTCCTCCTGCAAGAGCTGTTATTCCCTGTTCACCTGCTTCACTGATAACAACATTTTCCAGATTAAAATCAGTTGTAAACGAAAGAATACCATGAGAAAGAGAATTTAAAATCTCAGTATTTTTAATTGTAAGATCTGTAGTTGATTCATCCGGATCGCCTAAACGAAGACCGAAAGAAGCATTTTTTATTACAACATGATCCAAAACTGATTCAAGGCTATTTTCAAGGAGATAAATTCCATCCCACTGACCGGGAACATTTTCATAGACACCATCCTGGCGACTTTGAATAAAATAAATCTTTTGGTCCGTTGTACCTATCGCACGTAAACTTCCTTTTATTAGTAATCTGGCATTATTACCCATAAAGAATTTTACATTCTCTTCCACTGTTAAGGTTACCAGGCTATCGATATAAGCATTGTTCTTTAAAAAGATACGGCTACCCGAGGGTATAACGGTGTCTTGTCTGAAGATAAAATCATCAATTAAATTAACATCCTGACTATAACCTTCTATAACTACAGGGTTTGCATACAGAGATTCAATAATAATTTCTTCGTAAACAGGAACAGGATCTGTATTTTCCTGATTTGTATAAAAAGCTTCTATGAGGATCTCAAGACTATCTCCTCCGAGCATCTCAATGTTTGAAAACGCTTTTCCTTTATTTCCTTTAACATTTAAAGTGTAGGGAGAATTTTCTCCTCTTTTCAATCTGATAGAGGAGATTAAAATGTTGTTTCCTGTAGGGTTGATAATTTTATATCGTACTGCAGGAGATGGAGAATTAGTTAAAAGAGTATCAAAAAAAACGGTATCCTGTGAAAAAATTAACGGTTTGTTTAAAGGCTCAAAAGGAGAGTCTTCTTTAATACAGGAAAAAAGTACAGGAAAAAGCAATAAATAAAATAAGAACAGAGAATTATTCTTCATTACCATCCTGCATTTTTTCGGCGTTTTCTGCGATCCTGAGTTCCTCGATAAAATTACCTATTTCACCATCCATAACCGTTGGTAAATTATGAACACTCATATTGATTCTATGGTCGGTAACTCTTCCCTGAGGATAATTATAGGTTCTGATTTTGTCACTACGGTCTCCACTACCTACCATGGATTTTCGCATTCCCCCAACTTCATCATTGTGCTTTTTTAATTCAATTTCGTAAAGACGGCTTCTCAATACACCTAGTGCCTTTTCAAAGTTTTTTATCTGAGATTTCTGATCCTGACAAGTAACCACTAAACCAGTAGGATTATGGGTTAAACGTACCGCCGAATAAGTGGTGTTTACAGACTGACCACCCGGGCCTGATGAACAGAAAGTATCCTTTCGAATATCATTCATATCAAGATCAACTTCTACATCATCCATTTCCGGAAGTACAGCAACTGAAGCTGCCGAAGTATGAACCCTGCCTTGAGTTTCTGTTGCTGGAACCCGTTGAACCCTGTGAACCCCGGATTCAAATTTTAGTTTTCCATAAACATCGTCTCCCGAAACAGTACTTACTATTTCCTTATAACCTCCGGCTGAGCCTTCAGTCAAGTCGAGTACACGTAAGGTCCAACCTTCTTTTTCAGCAAATCGCTGATACATTCTAAATAAATCACCTGCAAATATTGCAGCCTCATCTCCACCTGTGCCTGCTCTTATTTCAAGGATAGCATCTTTACTGTCATTAGGGTCTTTAGGAATAAGCAGTTTCTTTAACTCATCCTCAAGCTCTTCTTTTTTTGGAGACAAGTCATCAATCTCCGATTTTGCCATTTCCCTGAAGTCAGGATCTTTTTCATTTTGGAGGACATTTTTAGCCTCTTTTAAGTTGGCATTGATCAGGCAATACTCATCATACACCTTCACAACTTTCTCAAGATCCTTGTATTCTTTATTTAATGAAGTGAATTTCTTTATATCTGAGGCAATATCAGGCTGAATCAATAACTGCCCAACCTCTTCAAATCTTTCCTTTATTGCATCAAGTTTATCGATCATAAATTACTATTTTAACGACCAAAGTTAATAATAAAACGAATTTATCCTCTTAAATTAATTGTATTCCTTATTTTTACTGATTGTCAGAATACATATGTGAAGTTAATTATTTTTTTTGGTATAATATTTTTATAATTTGTGGGCTATGAAAAAAATCATTTTTTTAATCTGTTTTCTTACAGCAGTACACCTTTCTGCTCAAGATTATAAGTTTCATGCTACTTTTATATATAATTTTACAAAATATATCCAATGGCCCCCTTCCTATAATCAGGGAGACTTTGTGATAGGTGTAGTTGGTGACTGTGAGTTGATCGATTATTTGAACACGCTCGCTCAAACCAGGAAAGCCGGTAACCAGAGTTTTAAAATTATAAAGTACAATAGCCCGGGAGAAATAAACAATCCACCACATATTGTATTTATACCTAAGACTCAAAGTTCAAAACTACCGATAGTGCTTGGTAAAGTTGCTTCAGGATCTACACTGGTTATTACAGAAGAAGCCGGACTAGGAAAACAGGGTAGTGGAATAAATTTTGTATTTGAAGGAGGGAAACCAAGATTTGAGTTAAATCTTGATGCAACTAATGCTGCCCGCCTGAAGGTTTCCAGTGAATTACAAAGACTGGCGACCGTTATTTGATTTTTTTTAAGTAGCTAAAATTTAAATCAGCTCACATTATGAAAAATAAACGGATTGGTCTAAGGCTAAAAGTCTTGGGTGGATTTTTAATTCTCATTTTACTTTTTACAATAAATGCCGTTTTTACGGTTTTAACTGTAAATGAGAATGATAATACCTTGGATCGTCTGGCTAATATTGTCAGACCCTCTTCCGAAGCTCTCGCTGAATTCGATGATCTTGCTTTGAGAACAAAAATGTATACCACTAACTGGGTATATCTTCAAACGAATACAGCCGATAAGAAAAAGCTTGAATTAATTCACGATTATGAATACAGGGAAATCAAGGAAAAACTTGAGGACCTTGATGACAACTGGGCTCCACAGGATACTGCAAAGCTAGATACAGTTTTTCAAACTTTCGAGCAGGTTCTTCAGATAAGCAAGCAAGACATTATGTCTCAGCTGCAAAAATTCACCGATTATGATGATGCAGCTTTAAAATTTACTGCTGAAACAGCTTTAGAAAGCCTTATTCCGTTAACAGATTCCTTACAAAATCAAATAACTGAATTAAGGAAAAGAAAAGAAGCTGAGACTCAAGCAGCCGATGCTGAACTTAGCTCTTCTCTTGAGCAGTTGAAATCTTCGTCTATTATCGTAGCGATTGTATTGATTATTATAGGTATAGCATCGAGTTTGATAGTTGCAAACTCGATTACGAAACCTGTAAATCATCTAAAAACCGTTATTTCCAAACTTGGTAAGGGAGAGATTCCTGAAACAAATACCATGAACCTTTCTAACGATGAGATTGGTGATATGGCTCTCGCTGTTGAAAAGCTTGCAGAAGGGTTGAAGGAAACATCATATTTCGCAGAAAAGATTGGTGATGGTAATTATGATGCTAAGTTTAAACCACTAAGTGATAACGATACTCTCGGAAATGCTCTGATAGAAATGCGCGATAATTTGAATCGTGTTGCACAAGAAGATAAAAAGCGTAGTTGGGCAACAGAAGGACAGGCAATGTTTGGCGAGATACTTCGTACAAATAATGATAACCTGAAAAACCTTAGTGAAGAGATAATTACCAATCTTGTCAAATACCTCAAAGCTAATCAGGGAGGGCTATTTATAATTAATGATACTGAGGAAGAACCTTATCTCGAATTAATGGCTTGTTATGCCTGGGATAAGAAAAAGTATCTTGAACAAAAAGTGTATAAAGGAGATGGCCTGACAGGTCAGGCCTGGCTTGAAAAAGACAAGGTGTTTATTACTGATGTTCCGGATGAATATATAAGCATTACTTCAGGTCTTGGTGATGCAAACCCGAATAGCATTCTTATCGTTCCATTGAAAATCAATGAAGAAGTTTATGGTGTTGTAGAAATTGCCAGCTTTAATGTTTTTGATGAGTACGAAATAGAATTCGTTGAAAAAATTGCAGAAAGCATCGCTTCATCGATCAGTAGTGTGAAAGTAAATGAAAGAACTCAAATACTTCTCGAAGAGTCTCAGGAGTTGACCGAACAAATGAGATCTCAGGAAGAAGAAATGAGACAGAACATGGAGGAACTTCAGGCTACTCAGGAGGAAATGGAACGTAGCCAGCGAGAAAGAGAAACTAAGGAAAACATTATTAACAATTCCTTAGTGACAATAGAACTTGATAGTTCTTTTAAGTTCAGCACCGTAAACAGATTATTTACAGAAACTCTAGGTTATAGTGATACTGAATTAAGAAATAAAGCGTTTCTCAGCCTGGTAGAAAACACTGCGGTTTATGAGCAAATGGTTTCTGATGTAAAACAAGGCATAACCTGGAGAGGAAATATTCAGTTAAGTAATAAGAATGGAAAAGCGCTTTCCTTTATGGTCATTGCCGGTCAGGTTAAAGATCCAATCAGTGGAGAGCAAAAGTATACAATCTATTCCGTTGAAATAAAATAATCCATATTCATGAAATCATCAGGTGTAGTTTCTGTTTTGATTACCATGGCAACAATGTTATCATGCCAGGTTAATGAAGATGAAAAGAATAAATTATCTGAGGTTCATGACCAAATGGAAAAAAACGAGTTGATAAAGATCTCCCGGGAGGACATCTATACCAAAGCACAGGAGCAATCAATAAAGATTGGGAGTGCCTTGAAAAATGCTGATCAAAACTTTTCAGTAGACTCCCTGGAAGAATTATATAATGCTCAAATAACTTTTATTCCTTTCGAAAACATGACTGAATTCATTTCAGATTCAAATAATACAAAGAAAGAAATCGAAGTAATTGAAGCATATCTTTATCAATTAAATAATAATGGAGAGTTAGAAGACAATGTTCAGTATATTAATAATGATACAGAGTTAACTTATGACTTTCCTGTTAACAATGACTCCATCAAAGGTGTATGGCATGCCAAGGTTAAAAGGAAGGAGATCATATTAAACGAAATAAAAAAATAGAATTAGATTTTAGTTTATGAACCGCCTGAAATAGATTGACGGCTTTTGATTATAAAACTATAGACCGAAGGAGTTCATCTTCTTCGGTTTTTTCATATAAAGATTGGGGTCATCTCACCCTTTTTACCTGGGAAACAACCACAAGTAATTAATCATCATGGGGTAGGCTTTTTCTTTATTCAAAACACGAGACTTGATAAGTCTACTTTTATCGATTCATTTAGACACCCGACATTAAAAATAAAAAAGGAGGAGTTAAATAATAACTCCTCCTTTTTTATAGGTTTAGACTTAATTAGGTATCAATTTGTGAAATATTCTATTAAGTTAATTCCGAAATATACATCAGAAATTGTGAGTAGGAAAATCACACTTAACACAATAGGACACAGGTAGCAAACACAAAATGAAATGTATTTACTGAGGAATGAACCTCTGAATTTACCAGGAAAGCCTTCTTCGATTTCTGCCATAAGATTTTCCTTTTTCCATACATATGCTGCAAAAAGAGTAATTAACAATCCACCAAGAGGAAGGAATGTATTTGAACTCATATTTTCAATAAAGGTCATAAAGTCTATCGTGGTTCCCGAAGGATAAGTAATAAACTTATTTAAAGCAGGAACTGAACCCTGGCTTAACATTGATGGAATTCCAAGAAGAAAAATAAATCCAGCAATAATCCATACAGCCTTTGTTCTTTTCAACTTTAATTCATCTACACAAAAAGAAACAGGCACCTCTAATAACGAAACTGTTGAAGTTAATGCGGCAAAACTTAATAATAAGAAGAATACACTTCCTACGATAATTCCCAGTGTTGGACCAAACGATTCAAATACTCCAGGTAGGGTAATGAATATTAATCCCGGACCTCCGTCTACTCCTTCCATAGTTCCTCCGGTAATATATGCCACAAATGGGAACATCATTAAACCGGCAATGAATGCAATTCCGACATCCGTCATTGTAATAAAGGCGGCAGAACTAACAATGTTGTCTTTTTTACCTACGTAACTACCGTAAGTAATGAGCGCGCCCATACCTAGGGAAAGAGAAAAGAATGCCTGACCAAGAGCATTAAGAGCCACTTCAAGAGTGATCTCGCTGAAGTCAGGAATTAAGTAGAATGAAACCCCTTTCATTGCATTCTCTAAAGTAAATGAATAAGCAACCAGAGATAATATTAATATCACTAAAACCGGCATCAGAATTTTTGAAGCTCTTTCAATACCACCAGAGATACCTTTAGAGACAATAAAAGCTGTTGCAAACATAAAAAGTGCACTCCATATGGATATTAAAACGGCGTTATTGGTGAAGATCCCAAATTGTTCTCCAATAGCGAAATTACCCTGAACCATTTCTATGAAATATCCCAAAGCCCAACCGGCAACAACATTATAGAATGAAAGAATAAAAACGCCACTTAAAATCCCTAGAAAACCGACAATCGCCCAGTTTTTGAATCCCAGGCTCTTAAAAGCGCCAACAGGGTTTAATTGAGTTTTTCTACCAATTGCTATTTCAGTTAGCATCACCGGGAAGCATAGAACAAAGCAAAAGATCAAATACATGATCAAAAAGGCTGCTCCACCACCTTCACCAACTTCGAAAGGAAACTTCCAAATGTTTCCCAGACCAACAGCAGAACCTGCTGCTGCTAAAATGAATCCTATCTTACTCGAGAATCCGCTTCTTGTTGCCATTATTTTTATTAGGTTTTAGGTTGTTTTCTTTAATGTACATAACTACCGGCATTCACATCTATCGATGTTCCGGTCAGGTGATCGGCCTTTCCACTTAAAAGGAAAACAATTGTCGGAGATATGTCTCCGGGCTCGGTCAGGTTTTTTAATGCAATATCATCCAGTGCATAATTTTCACCATATTGATCAATGAAATCCTGAGCCATATCAGTTCTGGTAAACCCGGGAGCAATCTCGAATGCTTTAATGTCATCCTTACCATAAGCTCTGGCAATTGTTTTTGTCAAAGAAACTAAAGCTCCTTTTGATGCTCCGTAAGCAAGGTAATCCGGGGTATCTCCGCGGTATGCTGCTCTGGAAGTGATATTAACAATTCTTCCTCCTGCCGCATTACAAAAAGTTTCAACTGCTAATTTGCATAGATAGGCAGTTGCCCGGGTATTAATTGCAAATGTCTTGTCCCAGTCTGATAACCATTGATTATGGTCATCACTTTTTAAATCTGATGAAAATGCAACGCCGGCATTATTTACTAAACCGGTAAGAGGGTTGATTTCGTTAGCCTTATTCCAGGCTAATTTGATCTCTTCAGGATTAAGTAGATCGATTTTCAGGTAATTAAGAGTAGAAGGATAATCGCTTTTTAACTTTTCAAGTTCGTCTGATAATTTTGTACTAACTGTAGAAACCCGTGCGCCGGAATTCAACAGATCTTTAACAATTGCCAGACCGATTCCCCTGCTTCCTCCTGTAACAAAAATGTGCTGATCTTCTAAATTAAGGTGCATATTTGCCTGAAAAAAAAATTACAATCTGTAAAGTGTTAAAATTTTTAATCTTATTCAAAGAATATTAGTATGAATTTTGCTGTTATCACTTTAGTTAATTTATTCTCTGGGGAATTTTAAAATTAATAGTAAATTCCCTGTTCAATTAATTTTACTAAGCTATGAGAAAAACTCAATTATTACTTGCGCTTATTTTTTTGTTATCAGCTTACGAAGGATTTTCACAGAAAAAATTCCCACAACTTAGTGGAAAAACCGTTGCTGATGAAAACGTAACGATTCCTTCTGATACAAAAGGAAAATTCACACTTGTAGGTCTTGCTTACAGCCAGAAAGCAGAAGATGATTTGAATACGTGGTTTCAGCCGGTGTATGACAGATTTGTTGCTGATGCAGGAGCGGGCTTATTCTCTGATTTTATGTATGACATTAATGTTTATTTTGTACCAATGTTTACTGGCGTAAAATCAGCTAGTGCCGGGGCTGCAATGAATAAGGCAGAAAAAGAACTTGATCCGGAACTTCATCCTCATGTGTTGTTTTACAAGGGGTCGCTAAAAGAATATGAAGATTCGTTAAAACTTAAAAACAAGAAGAAGCCATATGTATTTGTCTTGGATAAAAACGGCCGAATTGTTTATGAAACATCCGGACCGTGTACTTCGTCTAAGCTACAAGAAATAGAAAACATCGTTAGTGCGGATTGATATGGCAAAAAGTGAACTACATATGAGCTTCAATGCTCTAAGAGTCGGAAATCATTATAAAGTAAAAAATTTCGGAGAGGAATATATTTTTGAAGTTACCGAAAGAGTAGGGGAGCAGAATTACAAATGTAAAGATGTGGTTTCACTGGAAACATTCGAGTTTGAGGAAATCATTCGATATGGAAAAGGAAAAGATTTTGATATCGATGAATACAAACCGTATTTGAAATAAGTTATTGGGGTCCTGAATACAGGGCCTCTATTTTTTTTACCACCTCTTCAACAGCTGGACATACTGCTGTGTTTTTTAAAGTCAGGTTAAGGATTTGATGCTGTCTTTTTCGGTCTGTATGAGGATATTCTTTACAGGCTGTAGGCCGACTTTCATAAACTATACATTTATTATCGTAACCTAAAAAAGGACAAGGGGCTTCATTCAGAACGTAATCACCTTCACTGTCCTTATAGAGGTAGGTGTCAATAAATTCGCCGCGCTTCATTTTTAAAGTTTTGGAAAGACGATTTATATCGGCATCATAAAATATCGGACTTGTAGTTTTACAACAATTTGCACATTCAAGACAATCGATCGTTTCGAAAGCTTCATCATGAAATTGCTTGAAGTCCTGATCAAGTGATTTTGGTTTGCTCTTTTTTAATTTTCTGAAAAGCTGCTTTCTCTCTTTGCTCATTTACACTAAAAACATCACTATAAATGTTCCTAAAATTATAAACCAGGAAACATCCATAAATACCCAGAATGCATGGAGCAAAGATAACTTCATTTTTTGAAAGGGATTTGTAAAATAGATTAACTTTTCAACCGGATCTGACAAGCTAGTAAGAGAATTGATAAATAAGGCGATCATGAAGACAAGTCCGGCAATTATATGTATCAGATGCAGGCCGCTGAGCAAATAAAGTAAAGTTTCTACCGCCTGTCCATCAAAATAAACTTCATCATTAAAAAGATTCATCCAGGCAAATAGTTGAGATACCCCAAAAAGAGTAGTAAATAATATCCCAAACCCGAGATAACGCTTTAAATTCAGGTCATTCTCTTTTTCAAAAAAACCGGGTAGCCTTGCAATAAAATAATGAGAGAAAACCAGAAAACCGGTGCTGATATAAAATGTTACTGGCAGATTGATTGGTTTGGCAGAATGCTCGGAGCTCACAAATAGTACGACCAGAAGGAAAATAAATATTATCGAAGATCCAAAAATTGACAGGTAAGTAATGGTTTGGTATGGATGAAGCGACTCTATCTTTTCAAATGTAGATAGCGCTGAATTTTTATCCGCATCCGTCTTATAGACTTTACCTTTCATACATATATTACCAATAAATTATTTAATTGTTTCGGCTTAATTAATTTACATTAATTATCCCACCTAAACATATATGTAAAGCATAAAAATTTTCTGGTTCTGGAAGATTTTAGAAAACCTTTGGCTTTGTGAGTCGTTGTTTCTCAGGTATTATAAGCAAATTTGCAACAATCACTTACCTGCTACTGATGTGAAAGCCATCGGGGCGGGCTTTAGTCGTTATTAATTTTTGAAATAAAAAAAGTTATTGTGAAGGCATCTTCATTCCTAAAACTATACAGAGAAAGCAGCGAGGTTAATGCTGTAGCAGAAGCTATAAAGCCAAACGAAAGTTTAAACATTCAATTGAAAGGCGTTAGTGGCAGTCTGGATGCAGTGATCTTTTCAGCTGTATTTATGCATAATAAGCAAAACCACCTGTTGGTTTTACATGATAAGGAGGAGGCAGCCTATTTTCATACTGACTTAAAAAACTTTTTCCCGGATAAGGACATCTTGTTTTTTCCTACTTCATATAAAAGACCTTACAGTTTTGATGAAACTGAAAACGCAAACATATTGCGCCGTGCTGAAGTACTGAACAGGATGAATCATAAATCCCCTTCTGGAGAAATAATCGTTACCTACCCAGAAGCGCTTACCGAAAAAGTTATTAATAAAAGGTCCTTGTTGAAAAACACCTGGTCTGCTTCTGAAGGTGATTCTGTTGATATCGATACACTAAGTGAGCTATTGGTTTCTTATGATTTCGAACGGACTGATTTCGTTTATGAAGCCGGACAATTTGCAGTCAGGGGAGGAATTATTGATATTTTTTCTTTTGCACATGATTTGCCCTTCAGGATAGAGCTTTTCGGAGATGAAATTGATAGCATAAGAACTTTCGATCCTGAAACTCAAACTTCTCAGGAAAATGTAAAAACATTAAATATTATTCCAAACGTTCAAACCAGGCTTTTGGAAGAAACGAGGCAATCCATACTTGAGTTTTTACCACGAAACCTGAAAGTATGGATAAAAGATGTTTCCCAGGTTTTAGACACTGTTGATGCTTATTATAAAAAAGCAACAGAAGATTTCGATAGTGTTTTGAAACAATCAATGGGAACTAAGGTGGTGCTCGACCCAAAAGATCTTTTCGAACAAAAAAATTCTTTTCTCGAACACCTGAATACTTTTCCTGTAATTGAGTTTGGCAACAGGTTTTATTTTGAAGATGCTTTAACTATCAATTATGAATCTGAATCTCAACCAAGCATGAATAAGAATTTCACTTTGCTTGGTGATACCTTACTTGACTATCAGCAGAAAGGATATTCAAATTTTGTAATTGCAGAATCCCAGCGTCAGATTGAACGCCTACACAATATATTTGATGAGATCGATCCATTAATAAAGTTTGAAGATGTCACTGCAGGTATAAGACAAGGTTACATAGATAAAATTCTCCGAATAACCTGTTTTACCGATCACCAGATATTTGAGAGATATCACCGATTTAAAGTAAAAGACAGACATTCTAAATCTAAAGCATTAACTCTTCGGGAATTGTACACTTTACAACCTGGAGACTTCGTAACGCATATAGACTATGGCATCGGAAGGTTTGCCGGCCTGGAAAAAGTTGATGTGGGAGGGAATGAACAAGAGGCTATCAGGTTGATCTACCGGGACAACGATCTTTTATACGTTTCCATTCACTCAATTCATAAGATCTCAAAATATTCCGGTAAAGAAGGAACACCGCCGGTAGTATCCAAACTAGGATCGCAGGAATGGGAAAACAAGAAAAAAAGAGTGAAGAAAAAGGTTATTGATATTGCTGATGACCTAATTCAATTATATGCCAAAAGAAAAGCCACTGAAGGAACAGCTTTTAACAAGGATAACTATTTACAAGCAGAGCTGGAATCTTCTTTCATTTACCAGGACACACCAGACCAGGCAAAAGCAACGGCAGATGTAAAAGCAGATATGGAAGAACCTCATCCGATGGACAGGCTTGTTTGTGGGGATGTAGGTTTTGGTAAAACTGAAGTTGCAATCAGAGCAGCGTTTAAAGCAGTGAATGATGGTAAGCAGGTAGCTATTCTGGTTCCTACCACTATTCTTGCAATGCAGCATTATCACACATTATCCGAAAGATTGAAAGAGTTTCCTGTAGTAATCGATTATATCAATAGATTCAGGACGACAAAAGATATTAAACAGATACTGAAAGAAACCGAAGAAGGTAAGGTCGATATTCTTATCGGAACCCACAGAATTGTAAATAAAGACGTTAAGTTCAAAGATATTGGACTTCTGGTAATCGATGAGGAACAAAAATTTGGTGTTAAAGTAAAGGAGAAGCTGAAGGAATTCAGAGTAAATGTTGATGTACTCACACTGACAGCTACTCCGATACCAAGAACTCTTCATTTCTCTTTAATGGGAGCCAGGGACTTAAGTATTATCCAGACTCCACCACCAAACAGGCAACCGGTGACTACTGAACTTCATACTTTTAACGAAGATATTATCCGGGATGCTGTGAGTTATGAACTTAGAAGAGGAGGACAGGTTTTTTTCGTTCATAACCGTGTAAATGATATCGAATCTGTAGCAAACATTGTATTAAAACTAGTACCGGATGCAAGAATTGGCATTGCCCATGGCCAGATGCAGGGACATCAATTGGAAAAGGCAATGTTGAGATTTATAGAGGGAGAATATGATGTGCTGGTGTCAACCAACATTATTGAAGCCGGGCTCGATATTCCAAATGCAAATACTATCATAATTAATCAGGCACATATGTTTGGTCTTTCAGACTTGCATCAAATGCGAGGAAGGGTAGGGCGTAGTAATAAAAAGGCTTTTTGTTATTTATTGACTCCACCAACAATCGGCCTTTCAACAGAAGCCAGAAAAAGACTGAGTACACTTGAAGAGTTTTCAGATCTTGGAGACGGGTTTAAAGTAGCTATGCGTGATCTTGATATTAGAGGAGCCGGAAATTTGCTTGGATCAGAGCAAAGTGGGTTTATCACGGATCTTGGATTTGACACTTACCACAAGATTCTGGATGAGGCTATACAAGAGCTTAAGGAGAAAAAATATAAAGACCTGTTTGAAAAAGAACTTTCAGAGAAAGTTAAAAATCTTGTTCCGGATTCCAATATTGAGACAGATATGGAAATTCTTATTCCTGAAGATTATGTTTCTAATATCGCAGAAAGGCTTAGTCTCTATAATCAGGCTGATAACCTGAAAACACAAGAAGAGCTCGATAATTTTGAAAGCAATTTAAGAGACCGGTTCGGCCCATTACCTGAAAGTGTTAAATCTTTGCTGGAGACAGTGGAATTAAGATGGATGGCTCAACAGCTTGGCTTTGAAAAAGTAAATCTAAAAAATGGTGCGATTAAGGCATTTTGTCCACCATCAGATAGGGAAGAATATTATAATTCCGCAATTTTCGGATCAATCATTGGGTTTATTCAGCAAAATCCAAGGTTTTGCCGCATGAAGGAAACAGGAAAGCGCCTGGTATTAACAATACAGGATGTTGATTCGGTATCTAAAGCAAAAGAAATTATGAAACAGATGATGCCGCAAGCAGTTGAAACACCTTAATTGTTTTCTTTGATTGCGTTTTCAATTTTATCCACCATTCGCTCTATTTCTTCTAGTGGAATAAATCCTCGTGCCATAAGATAAATCGTTTCTCCGGCTTTCATAAAAAGAGTAGGGTATCCGGTTACTCCTAAAGCTGATGCAAATTTGAATTCATCATATGTTTTTTCGAGGTATTCGCGGCTGGTAAAGCGGTTATAAAAATCATCATAATCCAGGCCACAGTCTTCAACTATCTTTCTGTAGTTTTCAACTTTGTTAAGATCTTTACCTTCATAATAAAGCAGAGATTGAATTTTATGTGCGTATTCGATGCTTTTACTTCTCTTAATAGCTTTCATTGTACGCAAGGCTCTGGCTGGGACTTCCGAATCCATTACCATTGTTCCTTCCTTCATTACTCCATCAATAAACCCTTCGCCGAACTTTACTCCGGTCTTTTCTTCAACAGTTTTATATGTTTTAGCAATAAAAGGAGCAACTGCACCAATCGGACCCACTTGTTCACCTAAAATCATTCCACCACTAAGAACTGTTACATCAAAAGTCTCCTTGTGTTTTTCAGCAAACCTTTTAATGTGATCGCTAAAACCATAACACCATCCGCATAAAGGATCAAATACGTAAATCAACTCATTCTTTTCCATAGTTTGATAAACGAAACTAATATTCAATAGTTATGTCCAGGTCTTACCGTTAGTAACAAACCAGTTTGAATATTGACTCTTATAAAGCTATCTTAACAAATAAAATCAGGGATTTTATCTCCAGGATGTAACTTATTCAATAAATATATTTTTGAATTAATGGTCAATTTCAAAACAAATTAATAATGAAAAATAATTTTATGACTAAATAGTCAATTTTTAATATTTTATAATACAATAATTTAACGCAAAATTTAAATTCAATTAATATTTATGACTGATTATTCAGATGCAGGAAGCAGAGCATCAGAATTCCTTAGAAAATATAGTAAGTTTCTAATATTAGGAGTGCTGGTTCTCATTACCATCTTTACCACTGTTAAACCGGTAGGGACGGAAGAAGAGGGCGTTGTAATTTTTCTTGGTAAATATTCCAGGACTGTAAAGCCCGGACTAAATTTTATTTTACCTTTTGGGATTGAGAAAATGTATAAGATCCCTGTTCAAAGACAGCTTAAGCAAGAATTTGGGTTTCGAACAAAAGACGCTGATGTACGAACAACTTATTCATCCGGGAATTTCTCTGATGAATCATTAATGCTTACCGGTGACTTAAACCTTGCTGACGTAGAATGGGTAGTACAATACAGAATTGTCAACTCATATAATTATTTGTTCAAAGTAAGAAACGCTGAAGATGCGTTACATGATATGGCTGAATCTGCTATGAGAAAAATAGTGGGAGACAGAACGGTAAATGAAGTTATTACAATTGGAAGACAGGAAATCGCAACTGAGGTAGAAAATCACCTACAAAAAATGTGTAACGAATACGAGAACGGTATTCGTATCGACCAGGTGGTGTTGCAGGATGTAAATCCACCCGAACCAGTCAAACCATCATTTAACGAAGTGAATGAAGCGCTACAGGAAAAAGAAACTTTGATCAATCAGGCAGAGTCAGATTACAACAAAGTAATACCAAGAGCAAGTGGTGAAGCAGAACAAACTATTGAACAGGCAGAAGCATATTCTCTAAACAGAATCAACAGGGCTAAAGGTGAAGCTGAAAGATTCAATTCACTTTATAATGCTTACATCAAAGCCCCAGAGGTTACTAAGAAACGGATTTATTACGAAACGATGGAACGAATTCTACCTAAAATTCAAAGTAAAACAATCATCGATGAAAGTGGTAAAAACGTACTTCCATTATTAAATCTTAATAACTCATCAAACACCAATAAGTAATGAAGAAATCTAAAATAATAGCACTCGTTGCAGGAATAATCGTTGTTATCGGTCTTTTAATGAGTACATTTATCGTTAATGAATCAAAACAAGCAATTGTTACCCAATTTGGTAAGCCAATTGGAAAACCAAGGATAGAACCCGGCTTGTATTTTAAAATTCCGGTTATTCAGAAAGTTCAACTTTTCGATAAGAGATATTTAAAGTGGAATGGTGATCCAAACCAGGTTACCACTAAAGACAAAAAATATATTTTTGTTGATACTTATGCCAGGTGGCAAATCACAGATCCCTTGAGGTTTTTTATTCGATTAAGAGATGAGAGATCAGCACAATCAAGATTAGATGATATTTTGGATGGAGAAACCAGAAATGCTGTCGCTAGCTTTAACCTGCTAAATCTGATAAGGTCATCTAACAGAGAGCCCGTTGTTTCTGAGGACTATCTTCAGGAATTGGATGAACTGGAAGAAATTTCCGTTGGTAGAGCACAGATTGAGGATATGATTCTCGAAAAAGCAAATGAACGAACATCGGATCTTGGAATTAAGATTCTGGACATCAGATTCAAGAGGATGAATTATGTTGATGAGGTTAGAGATCGTGTGTATGATCGTATGATTAGTGAAAGAAAAAGAATCGCAGACCAGTTCAGATCAGAAGGGCAAGGAGAAGCGAGCAAGATTAAGGGTAATAAAGAAAGGGATCTTGCAAAAATTCAGTCTGAAGCTTTTGAACAGGCAGAAATTATTAAAGGTAAAGCGGATGCGCAAGCAACTTCTATTTATGCTTCTGCCTATGATAGGAACTCTTCTTCAAGAGAGTTTTATTCTTTTTTAAGAGCCATGGAGGCTTTAGAAAAATCATTTGATGATAAAACTACAATTGTAATAACAACTGACAGTGATCTATATAAATATTTAAAAGAAACGGACTAATTACCAGACAGTTCTTAAGATAAGCAAACCAATGAAGCAGGCATTTAGTAGTAATGAAGCTACTGTGTTTTGCTTCATTGTGTTTTTAAAATTTACTACCCTTTCTCCATGTTTTTTATAATTCCAAAACCACAGGGCTAAATTTAGTTGTATCGGAATTGTGCATATTAGAACCCATAATGCATATCCTGGGTTGTCTCTGAAGAAAAGAAAAATTACCAGGCCTAACCCAGCAATTGTTAACAGAACAGAAGAGAAAACAAACGTTCCTTTGATTCCTAATGCCAGGCTAATGGTATTATCCCCTCTTTTATAATCTTCTTTATGTTGATATATCTGCGTTATTGGATATGATCCATATAACATGAAAGAAGCAATTGCAGCAGAAATCAATATTTTCGGGTCGGTTAATTCTGATAAAGGCATTTGCGGATTATTAATTAAGCTAACGCTCATTACTACCCAGGCCCCTTGAAAAAACCCCACGATCAACCAGCTTAGCCAGGGATATTTTTTCAATCGTATTTTGGGGTAGCTATATGCCCTTGAAACAAGAATGTAGATAAGGCAAATAAAAAGAAATTTGATTCCAATAAAAAAGTAAGCAAGTATTAAAGCTGTTAGATCAAGGAGATTTGCAGCAGTTAATAGAGTTTTGTTTACTTGAGGAGGTCTTTCAAGTCCACCAATACTTTCTTCATCTTTATCGTAGTAACTATTAAACCCATTACTGGCAGGGTAGATCAACAAATGCCAGATTATAAATCCAGTTATGCTATTGAGAGTATTAATTTCGTCAGAAACGAATAATCCCAGCAGAAAAATAGGCGAAAGGAAAAGTGAAAAAGGAAACCTGAGATGTAAAAGAGTTGAAGTTAATTTTTTATCCATTCCACTTTTTCAGTTATGGGTGACCTTCTGCTTTGTGGCCATTTTTTGTCAGTATTACCAATAAATAAAAAACCCAATAGTTTATCATTCTTATCAAGGCCAAAAAACTTTAATGCTTCGTTTTCATAGGTTATTCCTCCTGTACTCCAGTAACATCCGACTTTATAGGCTGAAGCAGTTAACCACATATTCTGGACAGCACTAGCAACTGAAATTATTTCTTCAACTTCAGGAACACTTTCTTTTGGGTCCCTTTTCATACCAATAGCAATTACATGACTGCAGTTTAATGGTTTTGACTTTAGCTTTTGGTAAGTTTTTTCTTTAAAATCTCCACGGTCGGTTGAAAGTCTTTTGTATAATTCTGACTGGAAATCCGCAAGTTTCTTCAGCCCTTCTTCCGCAAAAACAGAAAACCGCCAGGGTTGAGTAAGCCGGTGAGTAGGCGCCCAGTTGGCCGCTTCCAGCATTTCATTAATAATTGAATCATCAACAGGCTCTTCATTAAATGCTACCGGATAAACAGATCGTCTGTTTTGAATAAAATATTTTAATGTAAGTATTTTCTGACTATTGTCGGCCATTTATATCTGTCGTTTTATTCTAATTATTATATTTGGAAAGCAATTTAAGAAATATAATGACAAAAATAATTTCTTTCATATCTCGTAAAGGAGGAACTGGAAAAACAACCAATGCAATTAACCTTGCTACCATGTTTCATTCCCTGGGCCATAAAATCGCATTGATCGAAACGGATAACAACTATACTCTCAACACGCTGAGAAAAATGGAGTTATATAAAACCGGGGCCAATGAACATAACCTTTTTCCCATAATTCCATCCTTAGATGAAAATGCTATAGAGGAGATTGAAAAGTTAAAAGAAGAAGGTCTGGATTATATTTTAGTTGATAGTGCAGGAAAAACAACAGATAAAAATATTAAAAAGCTTTGTATTGCATCTGATGTAGTGATTGTGCCAACCAGCCTGTCGCCAAATGACCTCTTGGTTACTTATCAAACAGTAAAAGATCTGGAACCAGCCAGAGAATTCAATGAAAACCTTAAAATACTGGTTCTTCCAAACAGGATCCATTCTCAAACCAGAAAAGAAACTATTGCACAGGCAACCGAAGAATTAGAAACTATAGTACTTGGCAATAAGGTTCCTATGAAGAATCTTTTTGTCAACTTTTCAACTATTTTATCTGAAAAGGAATATTTACCTGTTGCTAAAGAAATCCTGGAACACGTTTAAATTTTTTAATTATGGCTAAGAAAAGTACCCTCAAGGACCTCAATTCATTTTTGAATCAACAACCAAAAAGACTTGATAGCGAATCTGATATTCAACCATCAAGTATAGATTTGGATAGTGTACAAGCAATTGCCAAGGCAATTAATGAAATCACAAAAGATAGTGGTCTTGAAGCATCAGCTATCTTAAGCACGATAATAGAAGAAGTTTATCAAGAGAAAAAGGATAAAAGCCCGGAAGACTATCTATTACTAAACAGTGCGGCTTATTTAAATGCTAAGAATTAACAGTTTTCTCTTGATAAATCTCTCTTATTAGATTTTCATATCTTTTGTGAAGAACTTTTCTTTTTAATTTAAGTGTTGGTGTGAGTTCACCTGACTCAATTCCCCATATATCAGGAATAAGAGCGTGTTTCTTTATTTTTTCAAACTGAGCGAATCTTTCATTAGTTTTCTCCACAGCCTTAGCTAATAATTCTTTGATTTCAGGCTTTTCAATCAAGTCGTAATTCGAGTCGAAAGAGATATGATGAGATTGTGCATAATTACTAAGCGAATCAAAGTCAGGATGAATTATAGCTCCCGGGAATCTTTCCCCTTCTCCAATAACCATGCAGTGCTCAATAAATGGTGATTCTTTGAGTGCATTCTCTATAACCTGCGGAGCGATATATTTGCCGCCGGAGGTTTTAAACATTTCTTTTTTACGGTCAGTGATTTTCAGGTATTTTCCATCAACCATCTCTCCAATGTCTCCAGTCATTAACCATCCATCTTCATTAAAAGTTTTTGCAGTCAGCTCTGGTTGTTTGTAATAACCTTTCATCACGTTAGGACCTTTTACAAGAACTTCTCCATCTTCTGCAATTTTAACATTTACTTTATCTAGAGGAGGCCCAACACAACCTATTTTTGGATCGTCATATAAACTAAAACTAACCCCCGGAGAAGTTTCTGTCTGTCCATAAGCCTCAAGAATAGGCATATCCGCAGCCCAGAATGCTCTGGCAATTTTAGATTGCAGTGCCGCTGCACCTGAAACTATAAATAATATTTCGTTGCCCAGAGCTTCTTGCCATTTCGAAAAAATCAACTTTCTGGCAATTTTAAGTTTAAACTTATAGAAAGAACTATTTCCATTTGTTTTATACTCATCAGCTAAATTAACAGCCCAGAAAAATAAAGATTTTTTAATTCCGGTAAGCTCACGTCCTTTGGAAACGATTTTTTGATATACTTTTTCTAATAGTCGTGGAACTGTAGTAAATAAATGAGGCTTTATTAACTTGAGGTCTTCTCCAATAGTGTCGATAGATTCAGCGTAATAAATCGAAACTCCCAGATAAAAATACATACCGGAAGCTGTTCTCTCAAAAATATGACAAAGTGGTAAAAAGCTAAGCGCTTTCGATTGATATGTCGGCCTTATTTTTGGAAATATTTTGGAAATACTAACCAGGTTACTCAAAATATTTCCGTGACTAAGCATTACTCCTTTGGGTTTCCCTGTAGTTCCAGAGGTATATATAATTGTCAGTAGGTCTTCAGGGCTAACTGCAGTGATCGCACTCTCTAAATTATCGACCAACTGGTCAGTCAGATTTAGCTCATCCAGATAATCATAGAAGTTCTTATATCCCTGATCTTTCAAGAAACAAATAACTTCAGCATTGATACCAGCTTCTTCTAGCCCTTCGCTAGCTTTATCAGCAAGTTCCTTATCTTCACAAAAGACAATCGAAACTTCAGCTTCACTGAAAATGTATGCATAGTCTTCGGCAGTAATCGTCGGATAAACAGGAACAGTTACTGCTCCGATATGCTGAGAACCAAAGTCTACCACATTCCACTCTCTACAATTATTGCTAATAATGCCAATTTTTGCATCTTTTTTAAACCCATCCTGTAGCAACCTCAGGGCGAATCTCCGACATTCTCTGATAAGCTCTTCTGTCGACCAGGCATCAATTTTTCCATTATGAATGTTTGCGACAGCTACATCTTTAGGATAATGTACTTGCTGAAAGTATAATACATCAAAAACTCTTTGAGGTTGATTCATATTTATTACGGTTAATAGACTCTAATATAATCTCTGCTTATTTATTACCAAAACCACCGGGTCATTTTCCATCTGCGAAATGCTGTAAATAAGAAAAACGGCTAGTTAATTTCCCTCCTTTTGTGATTGTTGCATTTTTTATAACGAGGTTATCTATATCATTTTTAGTCAATGCTCCGATCACATTATCAGTTAATTGCCTTCCAAAATCCTCAGAAGCATCACGTGGTAACTCACAAGGCAAATTATCAACAGCCATTACTGTTACATTGGCTTCGTCAGAAAAAGGTGTTTCTTCCATTCCTTCAGATTGATTATAATCATAAAAGGGAGAATCAATTGTAGAAGGCCGTATAGTTGAAGGGATTGATCCTTCAATATCACACGTAATATCAGCAATTACTTTAATTTTGAAGCTTCGGTCAAGCATATCTTCCTGCTTAAATAGTACAGGTTGCGATGGATCCCAATATGCTCCTGCTATCAACAAGTCTGCATGTTTCGTAAAATCAAGAAAAGTTGAATAGTATCTTTCAGGGTGGTTATGAAATTCAGTTTTATTAAAAAGTCCGTCGCCTTTTTTCTTATAATAATCCATGCTGCTTAATTGAGTATAAACCGCGTGGTCATAATTTTCCTCTATAAATTGTTCAGGACTTACCTTTCTTATACCTATTCCATTAAGGACTTCCATGGCTCCTTTAGCAACTCTTCCGCCTCCGGTTAAAGCAATTTTTATAGGAGGCAGATTAACTTTGTCATATTCGTTTTTAAGCTCTTTTAAATCGAAACAATCTTTTGCCCTTTTAAGTTCAAATAAATGGTACCTCTTGCCATAAGTAAGAATCCCATTATATGCACCAACTATTCCTGCCCAACGACCAAAGGCAACTACCCGAGCTCCTTGTGGGTTGGTAAGAACTTCGTAGTCAATTAAGGTAATATCTTTTTCTATAATTTTTTGCAGGAGCTCCCGATTATATTCTTGCATTTTTATAGTATGAGAAAAGAATAAATACGTTTTGCCCTCTATAAGCCACTCCTTTGGTACTTCTTTTACCCCTAAGAGAATATCAGCCTGTGAAGGATCTTCCATAGGCATGATCCCGGCATTAATATATTCATCATCAGAAAAACATCGAATATCAGAAGGCTGGAAATAAACAGTTACATTTGTATATTTTTCATTAATTATAGCTGCTTGCTCAGGAGTTAAAGGAACTCTTCGATCGATTGGCCTTTTTCCTTCTTTGATCAAACAGATTTTAATGTTATTTTTCATTTAAATGGTGGGTTAATGGTTTTTATTGTTGTTTTAAATTGGTTGATGTTTTATTTTCTGCACAGTTTCCTGGCCGACACGCAAATTAAGGAAAAGACTCGAAAACTAACAGGACTGAGCAAGCGACAATACCGATTAACATATACGATATTTAGCACATTTCATTTTTTAGCTTTAATAGGCATTTATTATTTATTGCCGAAAGAGGAATTCATACATCTCCCTTATTCCAAAATTGTATTTATTATCACGCTTATTTTCGGAACCATTATAATTGTGAGCTCATTTCATATTATATCCATAAAAGAGTTTACAGGTCTGGAAAAACAAAATGACCCCCCTCAGTTAATAAAATCAGGCATTTACAAATACATCAGACATCCCATTTATACCGGGACTATATTAATTATTTTGGGCTGGCTTTATAGTTCACTGAACCTTTACAGTCTAATTATAGTTGTAATTTCATTTTTGTATTTGCCAATAGGTATTTGGCTTGAGGAAAGAAAGCTAATAAAAGAATTCGGGGATAATTATATTCTTTATAAAAACTACGTTGGAGGAATAATTCCAAAATATAAAAGCCGGAACTAATTGTTCCGGCCTATTTATTATCCTAGCGTTTCTACTGCTGTTATCATACGATCGGTACTTTCTTTAATACCAAGGAAAGCAATAATATCCATAAGATCAGGTCCGCCTCCCTGACCGGTCAGGGCCAACCGAATACATGGCATTACCTTACCCAGTCCGATATTACGCTCATCTACTATCGTCATCAATGTATGTTTTAATTTTGCAGGATCTTCAGTGTTTTCTTCTTTGATCTTTTCAGCAAAATCCATAATAATTTCAGCGGCTTCATTATTCCATTTCTTGCGCACCAATTTTTCATCGTATTCAGTTGGTTTTTCAAACAAATACTTTGATTCAGTATACATTTCAGCAATGAAGGTCACTCTTTCCTTCATAAAAGAAGCTATTTTTGCGCACTTTTCTTCTTCGCAATCGATGTTATGTGATTCCAGATATATTTTTAGTTCCTTGCCTATCTCTGCATCACTTCTTTCCTTCAGGTATTGCTGGTTAAACCATTTTGCTTTTTCAATATCGAATTTAGCCCCGGCTTTCTGGATTCTGTTTATATCAAAAAGCTCTATCAATCTTTCTTTTGAAAAGATGTCCTCGTCATTTCCCGGATTCCATCCTAGTAATGAAAGAAAGTTTATAAAAGAATCTGGCAAATAGCCTGATTCTTTGTACCCATAACTTATTTCTTTCTTTTCAGGATCAGTCCAATTCAAAGGAAAAATCGGAAAACCTTGTTTGTCAGCATCTCTCTTGCTGAGTTTCCCATTTCCACTTGGTTTTAAAAGTAAAGGAAGGTGGGCGAATTCAGGCATTGAATCTTCCCAGCCTAAATATCTATACAATAAAACATGTATTGGAGTTGATGGAAGCCATTCTTCTCCACGAATTACATGAGTTATTTTCATCAAATGGTCATCGACAATGTTAGCCAGATGGTATGTAGGCATTCCATCTGATTTCAGTAAAATTTTATCTTCAAGTGTTCCTCCATGAACTTTAACATAACCACGGATCAAATCCTTAAAGCGAATTTCCTCTTTGGCAGGAACATTAAGTCTTACCACATATGGGTCGCCATTTTCTATTCGGTTTTGTACTTCTTCCGGACTAAGTGTAAATGAATTCGACATTTTAGTTCGGGTAAGAGCATTATATTGCTGATTTGCTACTTTAGCTTCACGTAATCTTGCTCTCATTTCTTCCAGGTCTTCCGGTGTATCGAAAGCATAATATGCTTTTCCGTCATTGACCAGTTGGTCGGCATATTTTTTATAAAGATCTTTCCTTTCTGACTGGCGGTATGGACCATAATCACCTCCTTGGACGGGTCCTTCATCAGGAGTCAACCCAGCCCATTCCAAAGCCTGGATTATATAATCTTCCGCACCTTCAACATACCTGTTCTGATCAGTATCTTCAATTCTTAAGATGAAAGTGCCATTATTTTTCTTTGCAAAAAGATAATTGTATAAAGCCGTCCTTACTCCTCCGATATGAAGAGGGCCTGTAGGACTTGGTGCAAATCGTACGCGTACGTTACTCATTTTGGGAATATATTTATATCAAATTTCAGGGCTACAAAATTAACAGAACCTTGTTAATTACCCTAATGAATACTCTTGTCATTCAATACTCTGGACAGAGCTTTTCTGGCTTTTTGCGAATGCATATTAAAATTCACCAGGGTGATCAGATAATTACCAAGACCTAAAAGAAAAGCAAAGCCTGCATGTAGAATGTTTTCTTTTGCGAATAAAAAATAAAATCCTAAAGCAAGGGCCATGGTTGTCCAAAATGCAAAAAACATTTTTGTTGATGGCATTAATCTGTATTTCAGAAATAAAATACTACCCTGTGAAGTTGCCTCAATTTTTCCGATTATAATAGGATTAAAATTTTCCGGCTTTACTGTTTTTTTACTTATTCGGAAGGTGTTTTTTCCGATTATGCCTTGAAACAGAAAAGAGGCAGATGAACCATCTACCTCTTCATATTTTAAGTTATGTGTTCTTTTATTAAGTATTGAAACTACCTCTTCAATGTTATATGAAGACACCAGAGTTTCATTTTTAGCTGGAAAAATGCCCATTACTTAACTGCAATACAAGATATTTCAACATTAACGTCTTTTGGCAACCTTGCTACCTCGACCGTTTCCCTGGCAGGGGGGGCTCCTTTAAAATAAGCAGCATAGCATTCATTTATATCACTGAATTGCCCCATATCTTTAATAAAGATTGAACATTTAACAATATTATCGAAGCTCATGTCAGCTTCAGATAAAATGGCTTCAAGGTTTTTCATAACCTGATGAGTTTCCTGAGTAATATTGTCATCAAGAATTTCACCGGATGCCCTGTCGATAGCAATCTGACCTGATACGAAAAGCATTCCGTTAACCAATACAGCCTGACTATAAGGACCAATGGCCTCAGGAGCATCTTTAGAGTGTATAATTTGTTTTGCCATAATTATCTATTCTACAGTAACTGATTTTGCAAGATTTCTTGGCTGATCGACATTACAATCTCTCATTACAGCAATATGATAGCTTAATAATTGTAATGGAATAACAGAAACTAAAGGCATAAGTTCTTCAGTTGTAGCTGGAACTTCAATAGTATAATCTGCCATCTGAGGAATAATTTCATCCCCTTCGGTTACGATAGCAATAACTTTACCTTTTCTTGCTTTAACTTCCTGGATATTTGAAACTATTTTTTCATAACTACTATCCTGAGTAGCGATGAAAACAACAGGCATTTCTTCATCAATAAGGGCGATAGGTCCATGCTTCATTTCAGCAGCAGGATAACCCTCAGCATGAATATATGATATTTCCTTAAGCTTTAACGCTCCTTCCAAAGCAACCGGGAAATTATATCCTCTCCCCAGGTAAAGGAAGTTTTTAGAGTCTTTAAATTTTTCAGAAATCTTTTTTATCAAGGAGTCCGTCTTTAAAGCTTTTTCAACCTTTGTTGGGATGCTCTCTAATTCCACTAAAAGTTCGTGGAATCTACTTTCTTTGAGGGTGCCTCTTCTTAATCCTAACTTCAGAGCCATCATTCCAAGCACAGTTAATTGAGCAGTAAATGCTTTTGTACTGGCAACTCCAATTTCTGGTCCGGCATGAGTATAGGCGCCTTCATGTGTTAATCGGGCAATACTCGAACCAACGACGTTACAAACACCAAAAATGATTGCTCCTTTAGATTTAGCAAGTTCGATTGCAGCTAAAGTATCCGCAGTTTCTCCTGATTGACTAATAGCAATTACAATATCCCCTTCATTAATGATAGGATTTCGATATCTGAATTCCGAAGCATATTCAACTTCTACAGGAATTCTGCACCAGTCTTCAAAAATATATTCTGCCACGAGGCCTGCATGCCATGAAGTTCCGCAAGCGACGATTATAATTCTTTCAGCTTTATCAAGCTTATGCGCATATTCCCTTATACCCCCTAAAACAAGATGTCCTGAGTCTGCTTTAAGTCGACCGCGCATACAATCTGCAATAGATTTCGGCTGTTCAAATATTTCTTTTAACATGAAATGCTCAAAACCACCTTTTTCTATTGCTTCAAGCTCCATATCCAATGTTTGAATATAGGGCGTCAAAGGGATATCCTCAATATTACGGATGTTTAGTTCACCATCATTGATAACAGCAATTTCCTGATCATTCAGATATACAACCTCATTAGTGTATTCTACGATCGGAGTAGCATCTGAAGCAAGAAAAAACTCATTTTCACCAACTCCAATTACCAAAGGGCTTCCTTTTCGTGCCGCTATTAATTGCCCGGGATTATTTTTATCCATTAGCACAATTGCATAAGCACCAACTACCTTACTGAGTGCAAGCCTAACAGCTTCTACCAGCGAACATCCTTCTCGGTTTCTTATATCTTCAATGAAATGAAGAAAAACCTCTGAGTCTGTTTCAGATTTAAAAATATGCCCTTTGCTTAAAAGATCTTTTTTTAGTGAATCATAGTTTTCTATGATACCGTTGTGAATCATAGCAAGAGAGCCTGTGCTGTCAGTATGTGGATGCGCATTGACATCATTTGGTTCGCCGTGTGTGGCCCACCGTGTATGACCAATACCTATATTACCACTCAAATCTTCGCCAGCGGCAAAGTTTTCAAGGTCAGCTACTTTACCTTGTTTTTTATATACGTTAAGCTCTCCGTTTTTTGCAAGGGCAATTCCGGCGCTGTCATATCCTCGATATTCAAGCCTTTTTAATCCTTTAATAATAACAGGAGCTGCTTCTCGTTCTCCAACATAAGCGACTATTCCGCACATAGTAAAGTTATTATAATTTTATTCCTGTAATATACTATAATATACTTTCAACTGAACTTTTGACCCGGTGGTTACAATTCGGTTAAAAAGATTTACGCGTTGAAATGGTGACCCAAATAAAAGAAGATTATATTCAGGCGTAAGGTCCTGAGACTCCGCTTGTAAAAACATAGTCATTAGTTTTTTATAATCACCCTCAACATATGATACTGGGCCTACAGGAGCAAACAGGTTATCTATTTCCTGTCCTCCTAATGTTGGTGTTCCCTGATATGGAGCATTAAACACAAGCACTTCATATGCTTGTTCCTCTAAGACACCCAAAGGCCTTATTAGTGTAGAGTCCACGTCACTGAAAAACAAATTATTACTGTTGCTTGTATAATACAAGTATGCCTCTTCCGGAGGAGCAATCCTACCTTCATCTTCTTCGTCTTCCTTACTCGGAACATCCATAATAGCGATTTCGGCATGGTTTATTTGAAACCCGACAATATCCGTACTGTTAAGACTGTCAACAAAACTTCTATAATCACTCAGGTCAAGCTTTGCGGTCAGTCCGGTTATTGGCTGAACGAATACTTTATCGTTTATGAGATCACTTTCATAAACATCAAAGGGAGGAATTGTAGATAAATCTGTGCCACTTCTATCTATATTTAATGCATTATGGTAATCCCCGAATGTTTGAGTGGTAAGATATACCGTAAAAGCTTCAGATGTAGTGTCTTGTGCATTTTCCCTGAAGTAAAGAGTAATTCTTGGACTGGCAGTATTATTGATATAATACGCAGAGTTGTCAATTTCATCTGGTACAATAGCAATTCCTTTTAAAAAGTTTTTAAAAGCAGTAGTGTCTCCAAAAGCACCACTTTCCTTTTTAATTGCTTCATCAAAAATCTTTTGACCAAAATCATTAGACAGGTTAAAAGTAAGATTTAGCGAAGTGATTGTTTCCAGACTATCTCTTTCTTCAACTACCACCGTATCACCAAGAATAGTTGGATCATAAGTAAGATGATCAAAAGTATACCGGTATTCTCTGTCAGGATAAACTTCAGTAAGTTCATGAACCGAAAATCTTCCCGGCAGATTGTTTTTAGGGTTTAGCTTTTTTGAAACAGGCACAAACATTTTAATGGAATCCAAAACAGAAGTCTCATCAAACCTGTCTTCAAAGGTTGAAACCTCAGGAGGGTTAGGACTATAATATCCTATAGACTCAACTGTTCCAAATTCAGGATCAGTATATGATCCTACCGGAGTTTCCAGGCTTCTGCTTGAAATCACTGAATCAACTTGTACCTGCTTGATATCAAGATCAATATTTCTGACCAAGGTTTGAAGCCTTCCGATGTTCTGGTCAATTTCAAGACCCACTTCTGTAGGGTCTTCACAAGCCGAAAAAAACAAAAGGGCCAGACATAATAATGCCGGCCCTTTTGTGAAAAAGGTTTTATTAAACTGCAAGTTCATTGTAAAGATCATAGTATGACTCAATGAGAGTCTCCTCGTTATTGATTTCTTTAATGTTTTCAGATTCAAAAAGTTTTTTGAGTTCTTCATTATAATTTTCCTCTGCTTTTATCACGACGTCAGCATAGGTAATTCCGGTTTTTATGAAGCCGGCAAGATCACCCGTTTTTAGATGCTTTAATTTTTCGTCGTCAATATCAATCATCCTGGCTTTTTCAACAAGGTCTTCACCAAATTTATGCGTAAAGTTATTGTTATAAATTGTGAAAACACTTTTTGCACCGCTAAAAATAGGATCATTTTTATAAGTTGTTTTCAAATACATTGGAATTAAACTTGTGATCCAGTCATTGCAGTGAACAATATCTGGAGCCCAACCAAGTTTTTTTACTGTTTCCAACACACCTTTGCAGAAAAAGATTGCTCTTTCATCGTTATCTTCAAAGAACTTCTCCTGCTTGTCATGGAAAACGCTCTTTCTATGAAAATAGTCTTCGTTGTCTATAAAATAAACTTGAAGTTTTGCATTTGGAATTGAAGCCACTTTTATAACTAGTGGTTTTTCTTCGTCGCCGATAGAGATGTTAATCCCGGACAATCTTACAACTTCGTGTAATCTGTTCTTTCTTTCATTGATTGTCCCAAATCTTGGTACCAAAATCCTGATCTCCATTCCTCTTTCCTGCATTGCCTGAGGAAGTTTTCTGACAAAGTCAGCTACTTTTGAGGTTTGTAAAAAAGGATTGATTTCGCTTGCAACATAAAGGATTCTTAGCTTCGACATATTTGTATTCAAGGATGGTTTTTTTCTTTTCAAAACACAAAAATACATTTTTTTCTGTTGTTTTTCAAATAAATTATTAAGTTCACGTAAATTTGCGGCTTATTATGCCAAAGCAAATTTAAATGGAGGTATTTTCATCGATTGAGACATATAGCAAATGGTGGAAGGCTCAGCCTAAAAACCTGACCCTCGGATTTGTTCCGACAATGGGGGCACTGCATCAAGGTCATGTCTCTTTAATTAAAGAGTCAAAAAAACATTCTGACCTGACAATAGCCAGTATTTTTGTTAACCCTACTCAGTTTAACGACCCGAATGACCTTTTAAAATATCCCAGAACTCCTGAAAAAGACATTGAAGCCCTGCACGAAGCCGGGTGTGATGTTCTTTTTATGCCTTCAAGCGAAGAAATCTATAATAATAAATACAATATAACTATCAATCCCGGGCCGTCTGCTGAAATTCTGGAAGGATCATTCAGGCCGGGTCATTTTAAAGGCGTACTACAAATCGTTAGTAAATTATTTAATATCATCAGGCCGGATATTGGTCTATTCGGAAATAAAGACCTTCAACAACTGCAATTAATAAAGAAGATGGTTTTATCTCTTAATTATCAAATTGATATAAAAGGAGTGGATACGGTCAGGGAAGAAAGCGGGCTGGCTATGTCCAGTAGAAATGTAAGACTTGACTCAAAAGAAAGAGATCAGGCCCTTCAGCTCATTAAAAATTTGAACTTTGCACGTCAAATGTGGGAAAAAGGTGAAGAATTAGCTAAAATAAAGAGTGCAGTTAAAGAAAATTTTGGCAATTTTGGCTCTCTGAAACTAGAATATTTTGAAGCGGTTGAACCAGAAGCGTTTGAAATCGTTAATTCTCGTGAAGACCTGAACAGCCAGGTGGCTTTTTGTGTAGCGGCTTATGTTGGAGATGTCAGGCTTATAGATAATATTGTAATTGATAATTAAACGACATGCAACTCGAAGTACTTAAATCAAAAATTCACAGAGTAAAAGTGACACAGGCAGAACTTCACTACGTGGGAAGTATTACTGTGGATGAAGATTTGATGGATGCTGCAAACCTGATTGAAAACGAAAAAGTACAGATCGTTAATATAAATAATGGCGAAAGGCTGGAAACATACGTAATTAAAGGTAAAAGAGGGACCGGCGAAATATGCTTAAATGGTCCGGCAGCAAGAAAAGTCCAGGTAGGTGATATTATTATTATTATTTCCTATTGTATTCTCCCTTTTGAAGAAGCAAAAGACCACAAACCTGTTCTGGTTTTCCCTGATCATAACAATAAGGCTAATTAGGATTGACTAAGCAACGAATAAAATTTTTTATTAATCTGCTGGTATCATTTGGTCTGGCAGGGCTGCTCTTTTATTTGAGCTATGATACAATAGAAACAGCCCCAGGTCAGTCTAAATCAGATTATATCTGGAGTTTATGGCAGGAAACTAATAAGCTTCCTTTATTTCTTTCCGGAGGTTTGATTCTTTTGAGCCACATGATCAGGGCCGAAAGATGGAAATTATTGAATGCACCACTCAATTATAAAATTTCTTTTTCGAATAGTTATCATTCGGTCATGTCCGGATATATCGTAAACCTCCTGATACCAAGAGGAGGTGAATTATATCGGTGTTACATGCTTAATAAATTAGAAAAAGTTCCGGTTAATGTTTCAATTGGAACTGTGATTGCAGAAAGGGCTGCTGATTTAGTCTTTCTTCTTTTACTGATCGGAACTTCGTTCTTCATAGAGTTTGAAAAACTATTATTCTTTATAAAAGAGAGCAAAATTCTTGAATATGTAGGGGTAGGTAATTCTTTTTCATCAACCCTTTTATTTATTGCTCTGGCAAGTGTTGCTTTTATAATTTTACTGACTTTTCTGGTAAAAAAAGTTAAGCCTGATTTTTATAATAAAGTGGCAGCGAAAATCAAGAATTTGATGATTGGTATCAGGGATGGAATAGGTTCTATTTTAAGACTGGAGAAGAGAGGGCTGTTTATTATTTATAGTATACTGATCTGGGTTTTATATTATTTAATGACCTATGCTGTAATGAAAGCATTTCCGGAAACTAATCAGTTAGGTCTTGTAGCAGCATTATCTGTATTTACTATTGGTGGTATAGCGATGACTTTACCTCTTCCCGGGGGCATTGGATCTTACCACGTGCTCGTGCCGCTTGGATTATCAATACTTTATCAAATTGATCAAAGTGAAGCAAAAGGGTTTACTTTTATATTCCATTCTTTTTTAACTTTGGTGACCATTCTGGCAGGTTTTGTCAGTTTAATTTATGCCCAGATTAAAATTCACAGAAAAAATGTCAACGAAGTCGTCGAAGAAAATACTGTCAGATCGGAATAAAGCCTCAAAAATTGTTTCAGATTGGAAAAAAGCAGGCGATAAAGTGGTTTTTACAAATGGTTGTTTTGATCTGATTCATGCTGGTCATGTCGAATACCTTGAAAAAGCCTCAGAAAAAGGAGACAAACTCATTATTGGGTTAAATTCTGATTCCAGTGTAAGGAATATTAAGGGTAAAGAAAGACCCATAGTAAACCAGGATGCCCGGGCCAGAGTCTTAGCTGCGCTCGGATTTGTGGATATGGTTATTTTCTTTGAAGAAGATACTCCTCTTGAATTAATAATGGCACTAAAGCCAACGACATTAATTAAAGGAGCAGATTACAATATCAGCAACATTGTAGGAGCAGATTTCGTAATTGAAAAGGGTGGTACGGTTGAGACTATTGATTTGGTAGAAGGGTTTTCAACCACCAACATTATTGAAAAAATTAAAAGACTTTAAACACATAAAAAAATGATTTGGATAATTTTTATCGTTTTTGGTATTATAAGCTTTGCAGTAAGCCAAAAGCTGAAATCAAAGTTTAAAAAATATTCGAAGATCGGCCTTCAAAACGGACTTACAGGTGCCGAGGTTGCCAGACTTATGCTGGCTGATAATAACATTCACGATGTTAAAGTAACTTGTGTACAGGGAGAATTAACTGATCACTATAATCCTGCTCATAAAACAGTAAATCTTAGTGAAGCAGTTTATCATGGCAATAGCGCAGCATCAGCAGCAGTAGCTTCTCACGAATGCGGGCATGCAGTACAACATGCGAATGCTTATAGCATGCTAAAAGTCCGGTCCGCATTGGTTCCGATTCAAAATGTAAGTGCTAAAATCCTTAATATAGTGGTGATTGCATCCATTTTTGGAGGGGCATTTTTATTCAACAGCTTTCCCTTCCAAAGCATTTTATTAATCATCATCGGGGCTTATAGTGTGATGACTCTTTTTTCTCTTGTTACTCTACCGGTAGAGTTTGATGCAAGTAAAAGAGCATTAGCCTGGGTAAAAAACCGAAACATTGTTACAACATCAGAATATGGTATGGCAAAGGATGCTCTAAAGTGGGCGGCAATGACTTATGTAGTTGCAGCAATAGCTTCTCTGGTCACTTTGATGTATTATATTTCATTATTTTTGGGTTCAAGAGATTAAAAGTATTAAATTCGCTACCCTTCAATATAGAACATTAATCTTAAGTACGAATGCAACTACAATTTACTGAAGAACAACTAGCTGTAAGAGACGCAGCACGTGATTTCGCACAAAACGATTTATTACCTGGTGTAATAGAAAGAGATACAAATCAGGAATTTCCTGCAGAGCAGGTTAAAAAAATGGGTGAACTCGGATTTCTAGGAATGATGGTTGATCCTAAGTATAATGGAGGAGGTATGGATACTATTTCATATGTCCTTGCAATGGAAGAAATCTCCAAAGTTGATGCTTCAGCAAGTGTTATTATGTCTGTAAATAACTCTCTTGTATGCTGGGGACTTGAAAAATATGGATCTGAAGAACAAAAGGAAAAATATTTAAAGCCACTTGCATCCGGAGAAATAATCGGAGCTTTTTGTCTTTCTGAGCCTGAAGCAGGTTCTGACGCAACTTCACAAAGAACTACTGCGGAAGATAAGGGTGATTATTACCTTCTTAATGGAACAAAAAACTGGATCACAAATGGTGGTAATGCATCTGTTTATCTCGTAATGGCACAGACTAATCCGGAACTTGGACATAAAGGTATCAATTGCCTTATTGTTGAAAAAGGCATGGACGGATTTACTGTAGGAAAAAAGGAAGATAAATTAGGTATCAGAGGTTCTGACACACACTCTTTGATGTTCCAGGATGTAAAAGTTCCTAAAGAAAACAGAATTGGAGAAGACGGGTTTGGTTTCAAATTTGCTATGTCGACACTTGATGGAGGAAGAATCGGTATTGCTTCTCAAGCTCTTGGTATTGCTTCAGGAGCATATGAACTATCAATGAAGTATGCAAAAGAACGCAAAGCTTTCGGTAAGGAAATAGCAAAACATCAGGCAATTCAATTTAAGATTGCCGACATGGCAACTACAATAAATGCTGCAAGATGGATGTGTCTTGAAGCAGCTTACCAGAAAGATCAGGGTCAGAATTATGCCAGAGCTGCTGCAATGGCCAAATTGTATGCCTCTCAGGTGGCTATGGATGTAACAGTTGAAGCCGTACAGGTACACGGAGGATACGGTTATGTTAAAGAGTACCACGTAGAAAGGTTAATGCGGGATGCAAAAATTACACAGATCTATGAAGGGACTTCGGAAATTCAAAAGATCGTTATTGCCCGAGATGTGCTTAAATAATGATAAAGTACAATTATAACTTTCATTGTTTTCTTACATGACGCATTAATCTGGGAAATTACAATTTGAGAGTTCAAGTATTTTTTTTACTTTGGTGCTGAATTTTTTAATAGATACAATCAAAGGCGGATTATAACGCCGCCTTTTCAGGGCTTATGGAGGATTATAATAAGATTATTGAATCGTTATCGGTAAAGTTTTTAAGTGCTAAAAACATTGAAGTACTTAGATCTGTTACTGTGAAAAATTTGTACGATGTAGAGAATACGATTTTAAAACTACGTCATGGTGAAATTTCGTTTGGGGAAGATGAAATAGAAACTCTTAGAGAAGGAGAGATACTTTTCGTACCCGGCGGTAAAGGAGTTCCGATAACGTATGGTCCACAACCTGCTGATCAGGTTAAAAGTGATGACTTTTTAAACTTAAAGGAGAATTACTTAAAATCAGGACGCGATTTATTTTCACCGTCAAATAGCGATGACACTTATTTTAGCAGTATTAGTTTCACTGCTAAGGTATTTGACTCAGTTAATTTTTTCGCTTCTCTTGATATTCCTCCTTTTATCATCAGGAATGATGAGAAATTATCTAATCTGATTGAAGAGATCATTGAAGAACAAAGCAATGAACTCCCGGGAAGAGATCGCCTGATCAAGGTTAATACAGATCTTCTTGTAGTAGAGGTTATTAGATATATTTTCAGAAATGAGTTATTTATTGAGCAATTAGCGACAAATGTAACTTATTTCAAGGATCCGCGACTTTTGGATATCTTCGCTTTTATTAAAGAGAACATTGGTGGAGACCTGTCTAACAGAGTATTAGCAGGTGTTGCAAATGTCTCTGAAGATTATGTTGGACAGTACTTTAAAATGCTGACAGGTATTAATCCTCAGGATTATATTGAGTACCAGCGAATGGAACAGGCTGTCAACTTATTGAGAACGACTAAGAAGAGCATTCGTGAAATAGGTAAGGAAGTTGGATATAAAGACACAGCTTATTTCTGCCGAAGATTTAAAATGATGTTCGGAATTCCTGCAGGTAAAATGAGAAGAAGAGAATCAGTTATGAACGTTTAAGGATTGATTATAACGTTCTACAATATTAGCAACCTCGGTCATCAGGCCGGGGTTTTTTTCTATCCCATTGCCAACGACTACTACGTCTGCACCTGATTCTATGCATTGCAAAGCTTTTTCTTTATTGGTTATTCCACCACCGACAATTAAAGGAATTTCAATTGATTTTTTAACCATTTTGATCATGCGAGGAGGTATTGGTTTTTCTGCGCCGCTTCCACCATCCATGTATATTACTTTTTGTCCAAGTAGTTCTCCAGCCATAGCCGTACTTGCTGCGATATCCGGCTTGTCAGAAGGTATAGGCTGACTGTGACTCATGTAGCCAGCAGCAGTCGGTTTTCCACTATGAATAAGCATGTAACCAGTACTGATAATTTCTATTTTACTCTTTTTCAACACAGGGGCAACTAAAACATGTTGCCCAATGAGTAATTCCGGATTTCTTCCGGAAATCAATGAAAGCAATAAAAGGCCATCAGCATGTGGGTCGAGTTGAAGATTGTTACCTGGAAATAAAATAACAGGAATATTAGATCCTTCTTTAATAGCAGAAACTACCCAGGATAAGTTTTGGTGCATCATGAGACTTCCACCGATAAAAAAGTAATCAACTTTGTTTTCGACCGCCATCATGATAAGCTTATTAAGCCTGACAGATGAATCAATTTTATCCGGATCGATTAAAACAGCAAATGACTTAGTGCCTTTTTTAGTTTTTTCGGTGAGGTCTTTATATAATTCCCTATTATTCATTATTGTTTTTGGATACAGCTTTATCTGATTCTTCTGAATTATTCTCCAGGAACTCATTGATTTTTTCTTTTGCCAAAGCAAGGGCAAAAATACCAGCCTGATATTTCATTGCTTTCCAAATGGAAAAATCGTCTTTTTTAACCTTCTTGTCAACTTTTACAACTTTAGCAGAATCAGTTTCCTCTTCGGAAGTTTCCTCATCAGAATCTTTTTTACCTTTAAGTAATTTATACGTAAGATATGCAGTTAAAACAGCTCCACCAGCAATAAGGGCTCTTTTTCCCCATACTTCTGCTTCTTCCATTATATCATCTAGTTCTTCTTCCATTAAATAACGGTAGTAATCAGAGTTATTTTTTAACTGTTCCTTTTTTTTATCACTATCCATATTTTTTAAATATTACTGTCAAATAATTCAACCATTCTGTCCCTTAATTTTTTCTTAAAAGAAGGAGACTGAGAAATGAAATATGCTGCTACAGCAAGTATAGCATAAATAATGCTAACCGAGCCAAAGCCAATTAGTAAACTTTCGGCCCACTTTGATATGGCCAATGCCAGTAGAATACTAACAAAAACTATAAATAAAGAGAGCATCCCGATAAAAAACATGATCGCAACAGCATGCGTAATAAGCAGTGCTATTCTTTGCTCAATATCAAGCTTAACAAGCTCAACCTTATTTTCTATAAATCGATTGAATGCTTCAATAAGAGATTTGTACATGTTGGCGGTTGATTATTTTATATAAAGTTAGCCCACAATATTATACTCTACTTGATATTAATGAAAATTATTCGGGACTGCAAGAAAGACCTCGACCTGTAATTATTGGTTGTCAACTCTTTGTTCATGGTATGACCCAATTTTGTTATTGGTTATACCGTTCTCTGACTTTTGGGAAAAGTATATAAGAGTGTATGGAAGTAAAAAGAAAATAAAAATTATATAAATAAACCCTGCAATTCGATATTGGCCGGTAAGCTTTCCTAATTTTTCTGCTAATACTACAGGGATTTGGCGAAAAGCCTTGTTTGGTAAAAATAAAACGACTCCGAATAAATTAAATAATAAATGAACAACAGCAACATTAATTGCTGCGCCTCCAGTAAAAATAGCTACTAAAAGAGCTGTAATAGTTGTGCCTATGTTAGCACCCATAACAAACGCAAAGCCCTGATTCATAGATATTTTTTTTGTTGCTACCAGTGGAACAACCAAAGGAGTCGTTACCGAACTGCTTTGCACACCAGCTGTGATTACAGTGCCCCACAGAAAAGACCTGAGGGGATTTGTAAAAAAGTATCTTTGCATTTTTTCTTTTGATTCTCCGATTAACACTAGGCTTCCATACTTGGCAAGCAGCTTGATAGTAATAAGTAAAATTATAAAAGAAAGAATTGATAATAAGATGTAACTATCAAACCATCCGACGATTACAGATGAAATTTTGGTTTCATGAGTAATAAAAGAAATATCAGTATCGATAAAATTGTAACTTAGGCTCTTGAATTTGTTTGAAAGAAAACTTGTTATATTACTTAAAAAACCCGTAGTGATTTCGAGAGGAAACAATATAGCAGTAACTATGATATTAAACATATCATGTACAGTTCCGGCCGCTATAGCTCTTCTGAATTTGTTTTTTTGATTAACAAAGGTTAGTGAAACCAAGGTGCTTGTCAGAGTTGTACCAATATTTGCCCCCATAATAATTGGGATTGAACTCTGAAAGGAAATAGTGCCTGCTGCTACCATGGTAACAATTATACTTGTTACAGCAGAACTACTTTGAATAATAGCAGTAGCAATTAATCCAATAAAAAGTCCGATAAAAGGATTACTGGTGGCCTGAATCAATGAATTAATAGTTTCCTGACTCAAAAGCTTGAGAGAAGAAGCCATTACATTCAGCGTAATAAAAAACAGTATTAAGCTGGTAATTATAATGGAGTAATATATATGGACCTTTCTGTTATTCATTGATCATAATTGAATATTCGCCTGCAAAGATAGAGTAAACATATTAATTCTAGTTTAGAGCATATATCATCAAAATGTTAAATAAATTTTCTTTCTTAGTGCTGATAATCAGTGATTTTACGATTAATATAAAGCCAATGTTAACCTAGTGTTAACAAACGAGTTTTGCTTAACAATTATTTAATGGTATGTTTTAAAACTCTCTTATTAGATTTGCACCAATAAATTTTAATGATATGCAACTTGGTATTTTAGACTTACTTGCCATACTCGGTTCTCTGGGTATTTTTATTTATGGTATGAAGGTGATGTCGGAGGGTATTCAGAACCTTGCTGGTGATCAACTAAAGAACATTCTTGGTTACATGACTACTAATAGGTTCGCAGGAGTAGCGACCGGATTTGTCACCACCAGCCTTATTCAGTCATCCTCTGCAACAACTGTGATGATTGTTAGTTTCGTAAATGCGGGACTATTAAGCCTGAGACAAGCTATTGGTGTAATTATGGGTGCCAATATCGGTACGACAATTACCGCGGTTTTAATTACTGTATTTGGCTTTTCGAAATTCAGTGTTTCAGATTATACTCTAGTGGTAATCGCTTTGAGTTTACCGTTAATGTTCTCTAAAAAGAGCAACCTGAAATCATTAGGAGAATTCCTTTTTGGTTTTGGTTTATTGTTCATGGGATTAGACATGCTAAAAGGAAATGTGCCTGATCTTAAAAGCAATCCTGATGCGCTGGCCTGGATTCAGAACATCAGTGACATGGGTTATGCCAGTGTGATAATATTTGTATTTATTGGTACACTTATCACCGTTATAGTTCAGTCTTCCAGTGCTGCTATGGCCATAACGCTGATAATGTGTGAGCAGGGATGGATAGAGTTTGACGTAGCGGCAGCTCTTGTTTTAGGAGAAAATATCGGTACTACTATTACAGCTAACATCGCTGCAATGGTTGGTAATTCCTATGCAAAGCGGGCAGCCCGGGCTCACTTTATTTTCAACATATTTGGAGTACTCTGGATGTTGGCTCTGTATCACCCGTTCCTAAATATGATTGACTATTTTGTTGTCAAGTACATGCAAATACCTTCTCCATTTACAGAAGCTAGTTCGGTTAAATGGGCATTAACAATATTCCATATCAGTTTTAATATAATCAACACGTTATTGTTGATCTGGTTTGTACCATTTATAGAAAAGACAGTAATTCGTTTAGTTCCTGTTCGATCGGAGGATAAAGAAGATGATCAGTTTAAACTGGAATATATTGGTTCTGATATTATGCGTACGCCGGAGCTTTCTCTGATAGAGGTAAGCAAGGAGCTGAGTAGATTTGGCGCGTTGACTAAAAAAATGTTTAACAAGCTTAAAGTACAAAGGCATAGTAAAAGGTCTGCTGATTTTGAAGGAGCGTATAATAAAATTCAGAAATACGAAGAAGCAACTGATTCATTTGAAGAAGAAATCACAGCATATTTGGTAAAGCTTTCAGAGGGAAGGTTAAATGCCGATACTTCTGCAAAGGTAGTTATTATGCATAGTGTAGCTAATGATCTTGAGCGAATCGGAGATAGCATCCTTGATATTTCAAAGAATATTAATAGACTATATAAGAAGAAATTAAAACTAGACGACAAACAAAATAAACGTCTGGATGACCTTTCCTCTCTGGTTGAAGAAGCTTTTGATATCATGCTTGAAAATCTGGACAAAGGAACGTTTTCTATTGATCTTAAAGATGCCAGAAAGAAAGAGCAAGAAATTAATAAGCTCAGAAAGAAACTGAGAAAAGCTCAAATGCGTGTTATCGAAGACCCAACATATGAAGTAAAAACCGGGATTTTATTCCGTGATATTTACCAGGGACTTGAACACATGGCAGATCAGATCTTTAGCGTAAACCTGGCTTTAGCCGGAGAGAAGTTTGATCTCGATGAAATCCTTGAGGATGATATATAACAAATAAAGTAAAAACACTTTTCAGGTAAGAGCCAGTAATATTTGATTATTACTGGCTTTTATTTTTTTATAGGTGGTGCGTATCTAATCTATTTGGACATCTTAAACTTTTATTATCCGATGTTTGATGTAATTTTATGACCTGCAAAGAATTTTTAGTGTTGCATGTCAAAATTTTTTCAAACAAGCATTGAGTTTATAAAAGGAGTAGGGCCTCAGAAAGCTGCCATGCTAGGTAAGGAGCTGGGAATATTCACCTATGCAGACCTCATTCAATACTATCCATTTCGTTATGAAGACCGGTCAGTTTTTCATACTGTTTCCGATTGTTATTATAAAGAAGGAGAAATAGTCCAGTTAAGAGGGTCTATCCGATATTTTGATACTCTAGGTGAAGGAAGAAAAAAGAGACTGTCTGCAGATTTTAGAGATCATACAGGAAACCTGGAATTGACATGGTTTCAAGGGATAAATTGGGTAAAGAAAACACTAAAACCAGGTATTAACTATATTGTGTATGGGAAAGTTGCACGGTATGGCAATAAGGTAAGCATTGCGCATCCGGAGTTTGAACCAGAAGCTACCGCAAGCAAACAGAAAGGTTTGCAACCGGTGTATAGCAGCACAGAGCTTCTAAGGCGAAAATACCTTGATAGCAAAGGTATTTCTAAGATTGTTCGCAATTTACTACAAAGAGCGTTAAATGAAGTCCCTGAAACTCTCCCTGAGACATTAAGAAATGATTATAAACTACCGGGAAAGGCGGAAAGTATCAGACATATACATTTTCCTGCTAACCAGAATAAATTGCAGTTAGCGCGTTACCGGTTGAAGTTCGAGGAGCTGTTCTATATTCAGCTCAGGTTGATGAAACTCAAGCTACATAGACAGGATGCCTTCAAAGGTCTGGTACTCGATAAAACAAATCTTTTAACGGAGTTTTATGAAAACCATCTGCCTTTTGAACTGACAAATGCACAAAAAAGAGTAATAAAAGAAATATACCGGGATCTTAAATCCGGTAAGCAAATGAACAGGTTACTACAAGGGGATGTAGGAAGCGGAAAAACAATTGTTGCCTTTGTTTCAGCATTATTGGCTATAGATAATAATGCACAATGTGCACTAATGGCCCCCACAGAAATCCTGGCAGATCAACATTACCGAGGACTAAAACCTTTCGCAGATGAGCTGGGCATTTCTATTGAGAAACTTACAGGCTCAACAAAGAAAAGTGAACGAACCAGGATCCATGATAAACTTATGTCTGGAGAGCTGAATATTTTAGTCGGTACTCACGCCTTAATTGAAGATACTGTTCAGTTTAAAAATCTAGGTCTGGTAATTATCGATGAGCAACATAGATTTGGAGTTGCCCAACGGGCTAAATTATGGCAGAAAAACACCAAAGCTGTACCTCATATTCTGGTAATGACAGCTACTCCAATACCGAGGACCCTTGCAATGACTTTGTATGGTGATCTGGAGATTTCTTCTATTGATGAATTGCCAGCAGGAAGAAAACCAATCAAGACACTCCATCAATATGATGCAAACCGCCTAAAGGTAAATGCTTTTTTAAAAAAGGAAATAGAAGCCGGAAGACAGGTTTACATTGTATATCCGCTAATTGAAGAATCAGAGAAATTAGATTACAAGGATCTAATGGATGGTTTTGAAAGTATATCAAGAGCTTTTCCGGACTACCAGATTAGTATTGTTCATGGTCGGCAAAAACCTGCTGATAAAGATTTTGAAATGCAGCGCTTCGTAAAAGGAGAGACAAGAATTATGGTGGCTACCACAGTGATAGAAGTTGGAGTAAATGTGCCTAACGCGACAGTGATGGTAATTGAAAATGCGGAAAAATTTGGTTTGGCTCAATTACACCAGTTAAGAGGGAGGGTAGGACGCGGGGCAGAACAGAGTTATTGTATCTTAATGTCGGGATATAAATTAAGTAAAGAAGCAAGAAAAAGACTAGATACAATGGTGAGAACAACAGATGGATTTGAAATTGCAGACGTTGATTTACAATTAAGAGGACCGGGAGATCTAATGGGTACTCAGCAAAGTGGAGTCCTTGACCTTCTTGTTTCCGATCTGGCTAAAGACGGCAAGATCGTTCAATTGGCAAAAGAAGCAGCTTCGAGCCTTATGAAAAAAGACCCTGAACTGACATTAAATGAAAACTACCTTATTCGAAAGCAAGTCGAATCCCAGCAAAAAAACGTATTTAATTGGAGTAGAATTAGCTAATATTCGACATGCATACTAAATTAGTGGTGCATTTAAATAATTAATACACAAGATGGATTTCAATAAAGCAACCGAGTTTATTCAATCAAAAGCAGCTAAATCTTCAGAGCCATTAGGTAATAAAATCAAATTTACTTTTCCCGAAGGTGTTATACATGTAGATGGTGATCAGCAGCCAATGGAAGTTACTAATGAAGACAAGGAAGCAGATTGTAACATTAAAATGAAACTGAACGACTTTGAAAAGCTTATTACCGGGAACTTAAATCCGATGATGGCTGTGATGAGTGGAAAAATCAAAATTGACGGAAATATGGGAGTAGCGATGAAGCTGACCCAATTAGTAAATTAATTTAAAGCCACCTTATTTGGTGGCTTTGTTATTAAAGAAGTCTTTTATTCCATCCTTTTCAAGTTTACAGTTATACCATTCGGTTTCAATATTAGCACCAAGTTTTTTATAAAACTCAATTGCCGGAGTATTCCAGTCTAATACTTGCCACATTAGTTGATTAACTCCTAATTGCTGACCTTTTTCAACATAAGCATTAAAAAGCTTGATTCCATAACCTTCACCACGTCGTTTTTCCGTTACAATCAAATCTTCCAGGTAAAGGCATCTTCCTTTCCAGGTACTGTATCTGATATAGTGAATAACAATCCCTATTATCTTTTTGGTTGAAGTATCTTCTGCGACTATTAATCCAAAAGAAGGGTTATCACCGAATCCGTCTCTTATCATTTCTTCAATTGTATTGTCAACTTCATGAGGAGCTTTTTCATAAACTGCAAGCTCATTAACCAAATCGTATACCTGAGGAATGTCTTCTATTTTACCATCTCTAATTTCTACCATCTTCAATGTTAATTAAAATACGGGAAAAGATAAAAAGCCACTCCTTACTTAATTAAGCAATTTTTTTGGAATCAAAATAATATTGCCCCCACAGGTCTTATGGCAATACTTTATATTAAATGGGGTGATTTAACAAAAATTTAATCTAAAAAAATTTTTAATTATGTTATGCATGCATAATAAAATTTTATATATTTGAAGACTATTGAAATTAACCCCCATGAAGAAAACTGATAGTGTAGATTACTACATTAAGACTGCCTGGCATGCGATAGCCCGTATGTACAACCATCAGGCGGTAAAGGAAGACATCACGACATCGATCGGATTCGTATTGTTGAATATTGACTCGGAAAAAGGAACGCCCGCAACCAAAATTGCTCCTTTGATGGGTCTAGAATCCCGAAGCCTCACCCGAATGCTTAAAAGTATGGAGGAAAAGGGACTGATAGAACGGGTTCCGGATGAACACGACAAGCGTTCTGTAAGAATAGTTTTAACATCGTTAGGACAGGAAAAAAAGGAAGTGTCTAAAAGAGTAGTTAAGGCTTTTAATTATGCAGTTTACGATGAGGTTGCACCCGAGAAGCTCGAGGTTTTTATTGAAGTAATGCAACAAATACTAACGATCATAGAAGAAAACAACATTTACAAAGAAACAAACTCCCATTAAAAACATGAAGAACAGATCAATTAAGAAAGTAGCTGTACTTGGATCAGGTATTATGGGATCCAGAATCGCATGCCACTTTGCAAACATCGGTGTCGAGGTTGTACTTTTGGACATCGTCCCCAGAGAACTGACGGAAAAGGAAAAAGCTAAAGGGCTTACCTTAGAAGACAAAGCGGTTAGAAACAGAATAGTTAATGAGGCGTATCAAACGGCTATTAATTCAAAACCAGCTCCGTTGTATGACAAAAAGGATGCTTCAAAGGTTACTTTAGGTAATTTTTCTGACGACATGAAATTGATCAGTGAATGTGACTGGACAATTGAGGTAGTCGTAGAAAACCTGGATATCAAAAAGAAGGTTTTTGACCAGGTAGAGCAATACCGCACACCAGGCACATTGATCTCTAGTAATACTTCAGGAATCCCTATTCACCTGATGCTTGACGGAAGATCAGATGATTTTAAAAAGCACTTTTGCGGCACACACTTTTTCAACCCTCCAAGATATTTAAGATTACTGGAAATTATTCCTACTCCGGAGACTGATCAGGATATTATTGACTTCCTGATGCACTACGGAGATCTTTATTTAGGAAAAACGACAGTATTGTGTAAAGATACTCCAGCATTTATTGCAAACCGTATTGGTATATATGCAATGATGTCTGCTATGCACACTGTTGAGGAGATGGGTCTTAAAGTTGGTGAAGTTGACAAACTTACAGGTACACTTGTTGGCCGACCTAAATCAGCAACCTTCCGTACAATGGATGTTGTAGGATTAGACACGACGGTTAATGTAGCTAACAATCTTTACGAAGGTCTTCCAAATGATGAGAGCCGCGATACATTTAAGCTTCCTAAAATTGTAAAGGAACTTTATGACCGTAAATGGTGGGGAGATAAAACAAAACAAGGATATTATAAAAAGACTAAGGATGAAAACGGTAAAAGGTTAATCCTTGAAGTCGATTTTGATACATACGAATACGTTGAAGGGTCTAAGCCATCCTATTCATCAACCAAAAAGGCAAAAGAAATTGATGACCTGAAAGAGCGTCTGAAATTCTTACACAATGCTAAAGACGAAGCCGGGGAATTTTACAGGAAAACATCTTATGATGCATTCAAATATTGTTCAAATCGAATTCCTGAAATAGCAGACGAACTTTACAAAATTGATCAAGCCGTTTGCGCTGGATTCGGTTGGGAATTAGGACCATTTGAAATGTGGGATGCGATCGGAGTAAAAGATGTGATCTCGCAGATGGAAGAAATGTCAATGAAACCAGCACAATGGGTTTATGACATGGTTGAGGCTGGAAATGAGTCTTTCTACAAGTCAGAAAATGGACAGAAGCTTTTTTATGACATCGATTCGAAGTCATATAAGGTAATTCCTGGAACTGAAGAGCTTATCCTATTAGATAGCTTTAAAGGCAATAATGTAGTTTGGGAAAATGATGGAGCGACATTATATGATATAGGAGATGATGTTCTTTGTCTTGAGTTCCATACCAAGATGAATGCTATTGGCGGTGAAGTAATTGAAGGAATTAACACTGCAATTGCTAAAGCTGAGGCTGATTACAAAGGGCTGGTTATCGGTAATGAAGGTCAAAACTTCTCAGCGGGTGCAAACCTTGCGATGTTGTTCATGTTTGCAACAGACCAGGAGTATGATGAGATTAACTTGATGATCTCGCAATTCCAGAAAACAATGATGAGAGTTCGTTACTCTTCTATTCCAGTAGTTGCTGCAACTTCCGGAATGGCATTAGGAGGAGGTTGTGAGCTTTCACTACACTCAGATGTAATTCAGGCACATGCCGAAACTTATATGGGTCTTGTAGAGTTTGGAGTAGGACTAATTCCTGCAGGTGGAGGAACCAAAGAAATGGTTCTTAGAACTTCTGACTTATATGAAAAGGGCGATGTAGAGCTTAATAAACTACAGGAGTCATTTATGAATATTGCTACGGCAAAAGTAAGTACTTCTGCAAAAGAAGCTGAAGATCTGAATTATATTCAGACCAAAGATTCTTATACATATAACAGATCAAGATTACTGGCTGATGCAAAAGACAAAGTTCTTGAAATGCATGATGCTGGTTATGTAATGCCAGTTAAGAGGGAGGATATTAAGGTTCATGGTAAAACAGCCATGGCTATGTTCGAAGCCGGAATCACTGGTATGCTTTATGGAAATTATATCTCTGAGCATGATGCTAAAATTGCACGAAAACTCGGATATATAATGAGTGGCGGAGATTTGTCTTCTCCGACAACTGTATCGGAAGATTATTTATTAGAGCTTGAAAGAGAAGCGTTCTTAAGCCTGACAGCTGAAAGAAAAACTCTCGAAAGAATTCAAAGCTTGTTGTTCAAAGGGAAACCTTTAAGAAATTAATAATCGTTTAATTAATCAGTAAAAGACAAAATTAACATGGAAGCATATATAGTAAAAGGATATAGAACAGCAGTAGGTAAAGCCGGTAAAGGAAGCCTCAGGTTTACAAGACCCGATGATTACGCTGCTGAAGTGATCAAGCACCTGGTTTCTCAGGTCCCTAATCTTGATCCAAGCAGAGTTGATGATTTGTTTGTGGGATGTGCAGTGCCGGAAGCAGAACAAGGAATGCAGATCGGAAGAATGATTTCTCTTCTTTCCCTGCCACAAAATGTACCTGGATGTACTGTTAACCGTTACTGTGGTTCAGGAGTTGAAACTATTTCAATGGCCGCTGCGAAAATTAAAGCAGGCATGGCAGATTGTATTATAGCAGGGGGTACAGAATCAATGTCTATGGTTCCAATGATGGGATACAAAACCGCATTGAACTATAAAATTGCATCTCAAACTCCGGAATATTATTTAAGTATGGGGATTACCGCTGAAGAGGTAGCTTCAGACTATAATATCTCCAGAGAAGATGCTGATGAGTTTTCATATAACTCACATATGAGAGCTCTTAATGCAATTGAAAAAGGATATTTTAAAGATCAGATCGTTCCTATTAATGTCGAGGAAACATATTTAGATGGCGATAAAAAGAAGACCAGAGAGTTCGTTCACGATACTGATGAAGGACCAAGAGCAGGAACTTCGGTAGAAGCACTAAGTGGTTTGAGGCCTGTTTTTAGAGCAAATGGAGTCGTAACTGCTGGTAATTCATCTCAAACATCAGACGGAGCAGCTTTCGTTATGGTGATGAGTGAACGAATGGTCAAAGAACTAAACCTAGAGCCAATTGCAAGAATGGTTACTTATGCCACTGCAGGTGTAGATCCTCGCGTAATGGGTATCGGCCCGGTCAAAGCAGTGCCAAAAGCTCTTGAAATGGCCGGACTTAAGAAAGACGATATTGATCTTATTGAGTTAAATGAAGCGTTTGCTACTCAATCGCTTGCAGTGATCAGGGATCTTGACCTAGATATGGATAAGGTAAATGTGAATGGTGGTGCAATCGCACTTGGACACCCACTTGGATGTACAGGAGCAAAGCTATCTGTTCAGTTATTTAGCGAGTTACAAAGAAGAAATAAAAAATACGGTATGGTTACAGCTTGTGTCGGTGGAGGCCAGGGTGTAGCAGGTATTTACGAAATGTTATAACCCAAAAAAACACTATTATGTCTACAGCAACAGAAAAAAGAGAAGCAATTAAGGGAGGCGAGTTTCTTATTAAAGAGACTAAGGCACAAGATATTTTTACTCCCGAAGAATTTAGTGAAGAGCAAAAGATGATGGCATCTGCTACTCGTGACTTTTATGAGCATGAAGTAGCGCCAAGAATGGATAAGCTTGAAAAAGGAGAATACCACCTTGGAGCTGAATTATTGAAAAAAGCAGGAGAGTTAGGATTACTCGGAATTACAATTCCAGAAGAATATGGCGGGTTAGGTATGAGCTTTAATACATCAATGTTGATCGCTGATGTATTGGGAGCAAGCGGATCCTTCTCAACAACATATGGTGCCCATACAGGTATCGGAACTCTTCCGATTCTTTATTATGGTACTGAAGAACAAAAGCAAAAGTATTTACCGAAACTTGCTACAGGTGAGTGGATCGGATGTTACTGCCTGACAGAACCAGATGCGGGATCTGATGCAAACAGTGGAAAAACTAAAGCTGTTCTTTCAGATGACGGTAAATATTATAGCATCACAGGTCAGAAAATGTGGATATCTAATGGTGGATATGCTGACCTTTTAATTGTGTTCGCTAAGATCGAAGATGATAAAAACTTGACAGCTTTTATAGTTGAGCGTACCTGGGATGGAATCTCAATGAATGACGAAGAGGTTAAGTTGGGAATAAAAGGTTCATCAACAAGACAGGTGTTTTTCAATGATGTGAAAGTTCCTGTTGAGAATATGCTTTCAGAACGAGGAAACGGTTTCAAAATCGCTGTAAACATTTTGAATATTGGCCGTATCAAGCTTGGTGTTGGTGGAATTGGTGGAATGAAAGAAACTGCTAACCTGGCAACACAATACGCTAATGATAGAAAGCAGTTTGGAACAAGCATTGGTAACTTTGGTGCTATTCAGCATAAGCTAGCTAATATGGCGGCTATGATCTATGCTACTGAGTCACTGAATTATCGCGCTGGTCAGGATATCGAAGACCAGATGAATGCTCTTAAAGACGGAGGAATGGAAGACGCTGAGGCAAAGCTTAAGGGTATTGAGCAATTTGCCATCGAGTGTGCAATTTCTAAAGTTCATGGTTCTGAAGTTCTTGATTATTGTGTAGATGAAGGTGTTCAGATCTACGGAGGTATGGGATTCTCTGAAGATGCTCCAATGGCCCGTGCTTATAGAGATGCAAGGATTACCAGAATTTATGAAGGTACAAACGAGATCAACAGAATGTTGATGGTAGGGATGCTTCTTAAAAGAGCTATGAAAGGTGAAATCAATTTGATGGAACCAGCTATGGCAATTTCTAAAGAACTTACCGGAATCCCTGATTTCAACGTTGATTATGGCGATAGCTATTTCGGAAAAGAATATCATGTGCTTAAAAACCTTAAGAAGGTATTCTTGATGATTGGTGGTAAAGCAGCTCAGACATTTATGAACAAGATCGATGATGAGCAGGAGATTTTAATGAATCTTGCCGATGTTATGGTCGAGGTTTATGCTGCTGAATCAGCCCTATTAAGAACTGAGAAATTGATCAACACTTTAGGTGAAGAGGCTGCTCAGTTCCAGATCAATATGAGTAAATTATATCTGGCATTAGCGATTGATAAGATCAAAACTGCCGGACATGAGGCAATCTGTTCATTTGTTTCAGGAGACGAGCAGAAGGTGATGCTGATGGGTCTTAAGAGATTCACTAAAGCTGATCCAATAAATTATAAAGAAGTAAGAAGAGCAATTGCAGGAGAAATGTTAAAGTCTAACAAACTTCCTTTCTAAAGACAACTGTTTTTAATTACATGTTTCTTTAAAAGAAACTATGTGCTCCCAATAACAGCCACCTTTTTGGTGGCTGTTTTGTTTAGAGCTTAATAATATTTTGTATATTAAAATTATGAAACCAATTACCTTAATAAAACATTTCAAATTAATAACTCTTGTCTTTGTGTTAGTTCTTTCCTACTCATGTAAAGATGATGAAGAGACTCCTGAAGCCAGCCAGGATTATTTTCCTCTTGATTTAGGGAATTATTGGGTTTATGGCGAAGACCTTAATAGCGATCAGATTATTAGTGATGAAGAAAAACTGACGAATACTGTAATCAATTCAGATTATTTAATAAAGGGAATTTCTTATTCTATGATTGAGACTACAGATAGTTTTGGTAATCGATTAGACACACTGTATGTTAGAAGGCAAGGAACTGACTATATTGTTTATGCTGAGGATTTTTTAGAGTTTTCAGCAGACATTTCCCAGGCAGAAAGCGAAGTAACCTTGTTGATGTCTAATAAAAGTATTGGCGACACCTGGAATTATAATTTTGTCCTCAACAGTATTGAGTTTGATGGGGAACTCATTGAAGGAATTGCTGTAGACGTTGAAGTTGTTTTTGAATTGATCCAAAAAGAAATTAGTCTTACTACACAAGCTGGTACATTTAATGATGTGATAGCTGTAGAACAATCAATCAATTTACCTTTTCTACTTGACGATTTTGAGAGTTTTCTACCAATCACCCGGTTTTATTTTGCTCCAGAAGTAGGGATAATATTAACTGAAACCGACCTTGTAGTTAATGAAGATACTGGAGAGACAGAAACCTCTCAGAATGAATTGATTGAATATTCGTTAAATTAAAAAGCGGCTTTATTTAATTGATCCACCCATTTTTTCTAACAATTTCCCAAACAGCGATACCTGTTGCTACAGAAACATTAAAAGAGTGTTTTGAACCAAACTGAGGTATTTCAACCACAACATCAGCTTCTGAAATAACTTCATCTGACACACCAAAGACCTCGTTTCCGATAACTAGAGCTATTTTCTCATTATTATCAGGTATTTTATCAAGCATAGTACTCCTATCGGCTTGTTCAAGAGCGTAAACTTTATAACCTTCGTCTTTTAATTTTTTAATTACATCAGAAACATTTTTTTCATATTGCCAGGTGACAGTTTCAGTTGCACCGAGTGCAGTTTTTTGAATCTCTCTGTGTGGAGGTTGAGCTGTTATTCCGCATAGAAATAATTTTTCCAGCCTGAATGCATCAGCGGTTCTAAAGCAAGATCCGACATTGTTCATGCTTCTGATATTATCCAGAATTAAAACTAGGGGGAACTTTTCTGCTTGCTCAAACTCTTCCGGTGACAATCTATTGAGCTCTTGTGTCTTTAACTTTCGCATAAATTCAAATACCTGGCTGTATAGTCGTTAATTATTTTTATTTTTGATGTTTGAGTAAGCAAAACTACAACATCCTAATTTAATTGAGAAGGTATGGCAGGTAAAAGCGCTGGGAAAGAAACTCCCCTGATGAAGCAGTATAACCAGATTAAAGCCAAGTATCCTGGGGCAATGCTTTTATTCAGAGTTGGAGACTTTTATGAGACATTTGGAGAAGACGCGGTAACAGCGGCAAAAGTACTGGATATAGTATTGACTAAGCGGTCAAACGGAGCAGCTGCGAAAATAGAATTAGCAGGGTTTCCTCATCATGCATTAGATTCATACCTGCCAAAATTAGTTAGATCAGGTCATCGGGTGGCAATTTGTGACCAGCTTGAAGATCCCAAGTCAGTTAAAGGAATAGTAAAAAGAGGAGTTACCGAACTTGTAACACCTGGTTTGTCCTTTAATGATAATGTGCTCGACAGGTCAAAGAACAATTTTCTTGCTTCTATTCATGTAAATAATGAATCCTGGGGGGTGGCATTTCTCGATCTGTCTACTGGTGAGTTTCTTACTACACAAGGAACAAAACAGTATGCTGAAAAACTTATTCAGGGTTTTGCTCCTGCAGAAATCATATATAACAAAGCCCAACGTAAGAATTTCGACCAGGGGTTTTCTGAACGATATAATACATATACCCTTGAAGACTGGGTTTACCAATATGATTTTGCTTACGAAAAACTCACGAATCATTTCAAGACCAATTCTTTAAAAGGGTTTGGAGTTGAAGAAATGCATGATGGTATAGTTGCCGCCGGGTCTATATTACAATATCTGGAAGATACTGAGCACAAAGATCTTGCTCACATCTCTGCAATCTCGAGAATTGAAGAAGAAAAGTATGTGTGGCTGGATAGATTCACAATACGAAACCTGGAATTAATTGCTCCTCAACAACCGGGAGGAGTTCCATTAATTGATATTCTAGATCGGACTGTTTCTCCAATGGGAGCCAGACTTTTGAAGAAATGGTTGGTTTTACCTTTAAAAGATGAATACCTGATCCAACAGCGATTAAATAGAGTAGAGTTATTAGTTAAGGATGAAAAATTAAGAGAAGGTATAATTTCTCATCTAAAAAACATCAATGATCTTGAAAGATTAATTTCGAAGGTAGCTGTGGGCCGTATTAATCCACGGGAAATAGTGCAACTTAGAAGATCTATTGAAAATACTCAGCCAATTATTTCATTACTTGAAGCAAGTGGAGAAGGAGAACTTCAAAAAATTGCCGAAAGATTAAGCCCTTGTGAAACCCTTCTTGAAAAGATAACAACTGAATTAGCGGAAGACCCACCATTAAATGCCACACAGGGTAATGTGATTAAAGGGGGCGTCAATGAAAGGCTTGATGAATTGCGTAAAATAGCTTTTTCCGGTAAAGACTATCTTGCTCAGCTCCAGCAACGAGAGATGGAACGCACGGGTATACCCTCTTTAAAAATTGCCTACAATAAAGTATTTGGCTATTATTTAGAGGTCACAAATACTCATAAAGATAAAGTTCCGCCAGAATGGATAAGAAAACAAACTCTGGTTAATTCTGAGCGATATATAACTGAAGAGCTTAAAGAGTATGAAGACAAAATACTTAATGCGGAAGATGAACTTCATGTAATTGAGCATAATTTATATAATGAATTGATCAGAACTGCAGCTGAATACGTTGCTCAGATCCAGGAAAATGCCAGGGTACTAGCGATGCTGGATTGCCTTGCCTCTTATGCATACCTGGCGATCAAAGAGAAGTATGTAAAACCTGAAATCAAGGATCACAGAAACATTGATATTAAAGAAGGCCGTCACCCGGTAATTGAAAAGCAATTACCTATCGGTGAGGAATATGTTCCGAATGATGTTTACCTTGATGATAGCGACAATAAAATTTTAATCATAACTGGTCCAAATATGGCCGGTAAATCAGCATTATTGCGGCAAACTGCCTTGATAGTAATAATGTCGCAAATAGGGTGTTTCGTTCCAGCTAAAACTGCTGAAATTGGAATTGTTGATAAAATTTTTACCAGGGTAGGAGCATCTGATAACCTGTCTCAGGGAGAATCAACCTTTATGGTTGAAATGACTGAAACAGCCAGTATTTTGAATAATTTAAGTGACCGCTCACTTGTTTTGATGGACGAAATTGGTCGCGGAACCAGTACTTATGATGGTATTTCTATTGCCTGGTCTATTGTTGAGTACCTTCATAACAATGATCTCCCGGTGAAAACCTTATTTGCTACTCACTATCATGAATTAAATCAATTAGCCGATGACTTTGGCGGAATTAAGAACTTTAATGTTAGTGTAAAAGAGGTTGGCAATAAGATCATATTTATGCGGAAGTTGAAAGAAGGTGGTAGCGAACACAGTTTTGGTATTCATGTGGCACAACTAGCCGGTATGCCAAACCAGGTTGTTCTTCGTGCCCATGAAATTCTTCAACACCTGGAGAAAGATAAACTGAGTAAAAATGAAAAGGAAAAAATTGCTTCAGTACCAAAAAATAATTTTCAATTAAGCATGTTTGAGGCAGATCCGGCTTTTGAAGAAGTGAAAGGATTGATCGATGGATTAGATATAAATACAATATCTCCAGTGGAAGCCCTACTGAAACTCAATGAGATAAAGATGATGATGAAAAAAGACTAATTTTTTTCATTAAAAAATTATCTCAGAGTATTGAAAAATACATATCGTGTATTATATTTGCAGTCCCTTTCAAACGGTAAGGGAATTACAAGCGAAAGTAGCTCAGCTGGTAGAGCACGACCTTGCCAAGGTCGGGGTCGCGGGTTCGAATCCCGTCTTTCGCTCAAAATAGCACTTCGATTGAGAGATACTTCTCTCAATTTTTTTTTCTACCGTATTAACAGACTAGTAATCTAGTCTATGCCGGAGTGGTGGAATTGGTAGACACGCAAGACTTAAAATCTTGTGGCCTTCTTGGCCGTGCGGGTTCAAGTCCCGCCTCTGGTACCAAAAGCTCTCAGAAATGAGGGCTTTTGTTTTTTCCACTCATTTAGTTTATTTACCACTTAAATATTTATTAGACTCTCTCACCATATTCTTGGTTAATTTTGTTGTTGCAATCAAATTAGAATCACAATGTTTAAATCATTATCAACCAAGCAGGCTTTAATTGCCTTTTTGATACTTTTTTCGTGGTCAACTTTTGCACAGACCAAGTTGATCGAAAAAGTTGAAAAGAAAGATGGAGAGCTTACAATTCCTTATTCGAAGTATAAGCTTGAAAATGGATTAACTCTTATTGTTCATGAAGATCATTCGGATCCTCTAGTTCATGTTGATGTTACTTACCACGTAGGTTCAGCAAGAGAAGAAATTAAAAAATCTGGTTTTGCACACTTTTTTGAACACATGATGTTTCAGGGATCAGAAAATGTAGCTGATGAAGAACATTTTAAAATCGTAACTGAATCAGGTGGAACTCTAAATGGTACTACCAACCGTGACAGAACAAATTATTTTGAAACGGTACCAAGTAACCAACTTGAAACCATGCTGTGGTTAGAGGCTGACAGAATGGGCTATTTGCTTCCTGCTGTTACTCAAAAGAAATTTGAAGTACAGCGTGAAACAGTGAAGAATGAAAAACAACAACGATATGATAATGCTCCTTACGGGCTTTTCAGAGAGCTCCAAGCTGAGTCATTATATCCGTATGGTCACCCGTATAGCTGGTTAACTATTGGTAAGCTGGAAGACCTCGACAGAGTAGATGTAGAAGACCTGAAAAAATTCTTCTTAAGATGGTATGGACCTAACAATGCTGTTTTAACTGTTGGTGGAGATGTAAACACCAAAGAAGTTGTTAAAATGGCTGAAAAATATTTTGGTACTATTCCTGCAGGTCCCGAAGTTAATGACCTTGAAATTGAACCTATCTCTGTAGATGAAGACAGGTATGTTCACTATGAAGATAAGAATATTCGTTTCCCTGCCCTGATTGTAACCTTCCCAACTGTGCCTGCTTATCACGAAGATGAGGCAGCGCTTGATTATTTAGGTCAGCTTTTTGGAACTGGAAAAAAATCATTCTTTTATAAAGAGTTTGTAAAAACACAAAAAGCAATTCAGGGAAGTGCATTTCATAATTCTTCTGAATTAGCGGGAGAGATGACTTTCTTCGTATTACCGTATCCTGGTAGAAGCCTTTCTGATTTCGAAACGGAGATGAGAAAGATAATTTTCGAAAGCTTTGAAGAAAAAGGTGTTTCTGAAGAGGATATCGAGAAAATCAGAGCTACTTATGAAAGCAGTTTTATTAATGGCTTAACATCAGTAAGTGGTAAGGTAAGCAGATTAGCTGCATATGAAACTTTTGCTGATGATGCTGATTATATCGGAAAAGATCTTCAAAGATATCTTGATGTTACCAAAGAAGATGTAATGCGTGTATATAATAAATATATTAAAGGAAAGAATGCTGTTTATTTAAGTGTTGTTCCTGATGCAAATACACCACCTGCACAAGCTGATAATTTTGAGCCTGATACTGAAGGAGATAATCCTTATCCAACTACTGATTACTCAAAAGTAAGCGCACGAACTCCTGAAAAAGATTCTTTTGACAGAAGTGAAACGCCTGCAAGCGGAAAAGCTCCTCTTGTGCCTGTTCCAGATTTTTGGACTGCAAAATTGGACAATGGTATCAAGATGATCGGTACTAAAAGTGATGAAGTTCCAACTGTAGCAATACTTATAGAGATCGAAGGTGGTGCCAGAATGGAGTCTGAAATGCAGGACAAAGCAGGTATCGCTCAATTGACAGCTTCTTTGATGAATGAGTCTACAGAGAATTATTCTGCTGAGGAAATACAAGAAGAATTAAGAAAATTAGGTTCTACTGTTAGTGTTAGTGCAGGATCAAGTTCTTCACAAATGACAATTCAGACTCTAAGTAAAAACCTGGATAAAACTTTAGAGCTTGCCGAAGAGATTCTTTACAGGCCAAAGTTTACTCAGGAAGAATTCGAAAGGCTGAAAAAGCAACAGTTCGAAAGCGTAATGGCTTCACTAAAAGATCCTGCTTCAATTGCTAGTAATATATTTGATAGATTGCTTTACGGTGATGGCCATATATATTCTCTTCCTTCTTCAGGTAATATTGCTACATTACAAAATATTACTCTTGAAGATGTGAAGGAATACTACGAAAAGAATTATTCTGCTGGATTGGCATCTATAACTGTTGTTGGTGATGTAGAGAAAAAAGAAGCGTTAGAAAGTCTGGCCTTCCTAAAAGAATGGGAAAACACAGGTGTTGAAGTTCCTGAATTACCAGCTACTCCTGAGATTGATAAGACAACAGTTTACTTTGTTGATAAAGAAGGTGCTCCTCAAAGCCAGATCCGTGTAGGTTATGTGAGTGATTTAAGATACGATGTTACCGGTCCTTATTTCAAGACTACATTGATGAACTACCCACTTGGGGGAGCTTTCAATTCGCGTATAAATCTTAACTTAAGAGAAGATAAAGGCTGGACGTACGGAGCGAGATCTTATTTCTCATCATCTGATGTTCCGGGCCCTTTCACAGTATCTGCCGGCATAAAAGGCAATGCTACTGATAGCGCTTTAGTTGAGATCATGAAAGAATTAAAAGATTACGCTGATAATGGTATTACAAAAGAAGAATTGGCTTTCATGAAAAAGTCAGTTGCTCAACGTGATGCATTAAAGTATGAGACTCCTTTCCAAAAAGCAGGCTATTTAAGCCGAATTCAGGAGTATGATCTTCCAAAAGACTATGTTAAGCAACAAGCTAAGATCATTAACGATGTTACAGCTGCAGAGCTTAATACTCTTGCTAAAAAATATATTCCATATGACAAGTTAACAGTGGTTATTGTTGGGGATAAAGCAAGCTTAATGGATAAGATAAAAGGTCTAGGTTATAATGTTGTTGAATGGAATCCTGAAAAGAAGGATGCTGATTCAGGAACAGAATAAATAGATTAGATATTAATAGAACAGGCATCTCCCAAAAGAGATGCCTGTTTTGTTTAGGTTAATCTTTGTTAAAAGAGCATATTTCAAGTACATATAAAGGGTATAATAAAGAATTATAAAGAGTATAATTCTCAATCTTTTATATCTTTGTTACTTTCTAAATTGGATGATCAGAAATTATGGAAGAAAATCAAAATGCCATAAATCAAGATAGGATTCACGAGCACCAGGAAAAGATCCAAAGAGTGTTTTCTGAGGTTAATAAAGTTGTTGTAGGCCAGCAGAAGATGGTCAACAGATTATTGATCGGCTTATTTACAAACGGACACATCCTTTTGGAAGGTGTACCTGGTCTTGCAAAAACTTTAACCATTAGCACGTTGGCTAATGTTTTACATTTAGATTTTAAACGGATTCAGTTTACTCCGGATCTTCTTCCTGCAGACCTCATTGGAACAATGATCTATAATCAGCAGAAAGCAGAGTTTGAAACTAAAAAGGGGCCAATCTTTGCTAATATTATTTTAGCTGATGAGATTAACCGTTCTCCTGCTAAAGTTCAGTCTGCTTTGTTGGAGTCCATGCAGGAAAAACAAGTTACAATTGGAGAAAACACCTATAAGCTTGACAGACCGTTTCTGGTTATGGCAACTCAAAACCCGGTTGACCAGGAAGGTACGTACCCACTACCGGAAGCACAGGTTGACAGATTTATGCTTAAGGTATATGTGGATTATCCAAGCAAGGAAGATGAGTTGGAGATTATGAAAAGAATGTCAAACCTTCAGTTCAATCAAACAGTTGAAACGGTACTAACCAAAGAAGAGATTTTTCAGATAAGAGATGAAGTTAATTCAGTCTCAATTTCTGAGGAACTTGAAAAATATATAATTGAATTGGTATTTGCCACCAGAAGACCTGCTGAATATAATATGCCCGACGTGGCGAATTATGTACAATTCGGGGTTTCTCCCAGGGCAAGTATAAACCTGAACTTAGCAGCAAAAGCAGTTGCTTTCTTTAATCAGAGAGACTATGTTCTTCCAGAAGATATTAAAGAAGTAGCACACGATGTACTTAGTCACCGAATCCTGTTGAATTATGAAGCGGAAGCTGATAATGTTTCAACTCAGGATATTATAGATATCGTATTAGAAAAAGTTCCGATTAATTAAAGAGGAACTGAAGTAAAATACAAAAGGCTATCATTGTGATAGCCTTTTTTTATGGAAAGCTTATAACTTCAACCTTAACTTTTAAAAGGCCTGCTCTGATCAAACCGATCTTCTCTGCAGCAACCCTTGAAACATCAATTATTCGACCTTTGACCCAAGGCCCCCGATCGTTGACAGTAACCGTCGTGCTTGCTCCCGTTTTAAGATTGGTTACCTTCAAAACTGTTCCGAAAGGATGTTTAGGGTGAGCAGCAGTTAACTTTTTAGGATCGTATTTTTCTCCCGAAGCGGTTGATCTCCCTGTAAATTTATCGTGATAATAGGAAGCAATGCCTTCTTCAGTGTGTTTAGAAAAACTGGTATCCTGCGCGATTGCATTACTGGATACTAACATCACAAGACCTGATATGATCAGGAATAAAAATTTAGTTTTTCTCATAAAAAGCTTCTTTTCCACGGTCTAGAAAATCAATGAAATTATCAACATCTTTATCATATCCCACAGGAGGCACTAATGCATGTTGATCTGTATCTAAAAGAATGTAATTTGGTTGGGCATTGTTATTTGCTCTCTGAATCTGTATGTCTGCATTTTGTTTACCGAGTGTTTTCTTCACCTTATCATCAAATGCAGAAATATACCATTCTTCTTTATCGAGTTCAGTTTTATCATCTACATACAATGCCAAAATAATATAATCTTCTTTTAACCTTTCCTGTACTCTTGGATCTGACCAAACTACAGCTTCCATTTCACGACAATTGGTACAACCATGTCCTGTAAAATCTATAAAAATAGGTTTGTTTTCCCGTCTTGCTGCAGCAAGAGCCTGCCCATAATCGAAATAACCATCCAATCCGTGAGGTAAATGAAGGAATTCAGAATATTTTACATTCGCATCCGGGCCTGTGTCTTCCTCACCTTTAATCATACCTACTAAATTAAAATCATGAGTATGCATTGGAGGTAAATAACCGGCTAATGCTTTTAAAGGTGCGCCAAACATGCCTGGAATCAGATATATAACAAACCAGAAAGTGATAATGGAAAATAAAAATCTTCCCACACCAATTTTATCCATCGGACTGTCATGAGGAAGGCGAATTTTACCAAGCAGATAAAAACCCATTAAAGTAAAAATCACAATCCAAATACCAAGGTAAATCTCTCTATCTAATATTCCCCAATGAAAAGCCTGATCTGCAACACTTAAGAATTTAAATGCCAACGCTAATTCAATAAATCCAAGCACAACTTTTACCGAGTTTAACCATCCTCCTGATTTGGGAAGGGAACTTAACCAGTTTGGGAATATTGCAAAAAGAGTAAATGGTATCGCAAATGCCAATCCAAAAGCAAACATTCCTGCGATTGGTTTAATACCAATTTCTCCGGCTGATTCGACTAATAGCGACCCAACTATTGGGCCGGTACAAGAAAATGAAACTAATGCCAGGGTAAAAGCCATAAAGAATGGACCAAGAAACCCTCCTTTGTCGGCCTTCTTGTCCATAACATTTACCAGATTTGACGGTAATACAATATCGAAAGCTCCAAAGAATGAAATAGCAAAAATTAAAAACACTAAGAAAAAGATGACGTTGGGAAGCCATTCTGTTGCCAGATGATTGGCGGTTTCGGGTCCCATAAACGGAGAAAGAGCAGCGCCTATTACTGTGTAAATCGCAACGATTGAAATGCCATATATCAATGCATCCCTGATTGCTTTTGACTTACTTCCTTTACCAGTGAAGAATGAAACCGTCATTGGAATCATTGGAAATACACAAGGGGTTAGTAAAGCTACCAAACCACTTAAAAAGGCTACTACCATAAATAAGAGTAGGCCCTTATTTTCCTCTTCCGGTTTTACATCTTTAGTAAAGAAGGAAGGAAAATCTTTAACATATAACCCCTTTCTTTCTCCGACTATGAACGACTGGTCAATGCTTATATTTTCCTCATTGACCGGCTGGGTTATATCATATTTTTGTGCCTGCGATTCATCAATTGTATCTTTATTAATAGAAGATGATTTTGAGGTCTCAGCTTCTTTTTGATGATTATTTGAATCTATTTTTGCTTTCTCACTGCTTCCTCCGGAAACATTAACCGACAGGTTAAAGTCCTCTGTTACCAATATGCATTGCCCTGTTTCATCTGAGCAAACCTGACCATCGATGCTCCCTGTTATTGACTCAGTGGTTGATGTGATTTTGACCGCCTGTTCAAAGCTTCCTGTTCCTTTAAAATATTTTACCTCACACCCAAAGATCTCATCCATTTTTGATTTGGGATCAATAGCTTTTAGAGGCCCTACAGGTTCATATGATTCTGAATTATTCAAGCTAACAGTAGCGACTACCGGACCACAATCAGGATCAAAGTCTGAAGAATACAAATACCATCCCGCATCTATATTAGCCGTAAATTTTAATGTGACTGTTTCACCAACTTTTACATTATTGTTATCAATTGAAACATTCCATTTAGCTGGCTGTATAATTTGCGCAGTCGCTGATACTGAAATTAATAGTATCAGAGCAAAAGCAATTGCAATATTTTTCATGTACACTTTTTAAAACCGGGTTTTAATAGTTCAGGGTGCCTTTGGTAAGCACCCTGTTAATTAATTGTAAATATTGTTTAATTATTCTGCTTTAGCAAAATGTCCGTGAAAACGTATGATAGTATCTATCCCTTTGAAAAAGTTTTCTACGCCATAACTTTCATTTGGTGAATGGATAGCGTCTTTATCCAACCCAAAACCCATCAATAAGACATCGGACTTTAACTTTTTTTCAAATAAAGCAACAATTGGAATACTTCCTCCATCTCTTGTTGGCAATGGTTTTTTATCCCATCCATCTTTAAAAGCTTTTTCAGCAGCTCTAAAAGCAGGAGAGTCTGTAGATACGACTGCAGATTCACCTCCATGGTGAGGCGTTACTTTAACCTTTACATAATCAGGCGCGATATTGTTGAAGTGATCAACAAATAATTGTGTTATTTCATCACTTTCCTGATTTGGAACCAGACGCATAGAAATTTTTGCATGGGCTTTAGATGGAAGAACAGTTTTTGCTCCTTCTCCAATGTACCCGCCCCAAATTCCATTAACATCTAATGTAGGTCTGATACCTATTCTTTCAATTGTGGTATACCCTTTTTCACCAAATACAGCATCAATATCAAGCTCCTTTTTATAATCTTCTTCGTTAAATGGAGCTTTGTTTAATGTATCTCTATATTCCTGTGAATATTCTTCTACTTTATCATAGAATCCAGGAATGGTAATATGACCATTTTCATCTTTTAATGATGAGATCATATCACAAAGCACATTGATAGGGTTGGCAACTGCACCTCCATAAGTTCCACTATGCAAGTCTCTGTTTGGACCAGTCACTTCTACCTCAACATAACTCAAACCTCTAAGGCCTGCTGTAATTGATGGTGTATCCATTGATATCATCGATGTATCAGATATCAATACAACATCATTTTTTAGCTTTTCTTTATTTTCATTTACAAAGATTTCAAGATTGTTAGATCCGACTTCTTCTTCTCCTTCAATCATGAATTTCACATTGCATTGCAGGCTGCCCGTTTTTGCCATAGCTTCAAAAGCTTTAACATGCATATAAAACTGACCTTTATCATCGCATGCTCCTCGTGCATAAATCCTGTCATTTTTAATGACCGGTTCAAATGGTGGTGAATCCCATAATTCGTAAGGATCAGCAGGCTGAACATCATAGTGACCATAAACCAGAACCGTAGGGAGATTCTCATCAATGATCTTTTCTCCATAGACAATTGGATAACCAGCCGTTTCGCAGATTTCAGCTTTATCAACACCGGCATCGATCAGCTTTTGCTTAATAAACTTAGCTGCTTCATGAACATCTTTTGAAAACTTTGGGTCTGCACTAACAGACGGAATTCTCAATAAATCAAAAAGTTCATTTAAGAAATCATCCTTATTTTCTTGTGAATAGTTAAGGGCCTGTTGAGAGTTGTGTTCGCTCATTTTAGTGGTAGTTGTTTATTATTATCTATTTATTTAAAATCCTGTGTCTTCATCATCATCTTCGCTATCCGTATTTTGTGCTTCGGAATCAGAACCAAAAGGTACTGCCTGCACAGGAACGTTGGGCTGAGAATTAAAGAATTCTAAAGTATAAGGAGTATTAATTCCCAGGTAGTCTTTCCTAAATCTGTCTATGAAGTCAGTAACTTCACTTAACTCAGCTATAGTTTGAGTATACGCACCCATCTTCTTACTGTTTTTCTCTGAGCGCTCTTTTATTTCTGCGTTTATTTTATCATCTGAAGAAAGCATTAGTAATACCCCTTCTTCATATTGGAAAAAGAACCAGTGACCTGGAGTCAGCTGAGCAAATACATTGAATGATTCATTACCATCAGGGTCTTTTTTGAACTCTACAAAGCCGTTAATAAGTGTATTTACATCCTGTCTTCCAAGGTGAGATACGCCAACAGTTCCGTTGTTATACCATGCCTTATTATCATTATCCCACTTCATATTAAGGTTTGTCAGGAAGATATTGAAGTCGACTTCCCTGTCAAAGCCTGCTAATGGAGTATATTCATTTAATGCACGTTCTTCAAATGCTTTTGCTCCTTTATCCGATACAAATTCAGACAAATAATATATTTGTTCGCTAAGATTTGATAATGCTTCAGGAGTACCAATAGCATCTGCAGTCGTTCTGAAACTGCTGCCTATTGCTTCCAGAATATTATCATCTATCTGAGCATTTAAACCAACCATTGAAGATACCTCCATTTCACCTTTTTCAGGAACTCCTGACCCACGTCCGGCTGATTTCATATTGAAATCCTGATTTCCCGCAAGGTAGTTTAGTTTTCCTTCGAAGGTTACCTGGCCAGATTCGTCATCATAGGTATATTTTTGTCCCTGGTAGCTATTACCCTGAAGCTTTTCAAAATCTACAATTTCGTATGTTTTTGACATTCTGTTATAACTCAGCATACCAGAAGGCTGGAAGAATGGCAGGTCATCCGGGGTTAATTTATCTTTTACGAAGATCGAATAAAGGTAATCAGTTCCTGTTTCGTAGAAAATTCCTGCTTTCAACCTCTTACCTGCTTCGGTTGTAGCTTCATCGAAATCAAAAACAATATCTTTAATTTGAGCATCAGAATTATATACGATCCAATCAGATTCGCCAGTACTCATGTCTAATCGCACTGCACCATTCAGTTCAAGAACCTCCTTATTGGCATACATGGTCACTTTTCCTTTGAAATAGAAACCCGGACTTATTAAAAAGTTTTCTGCCACATCGACATTACCTGATGCTACAGTTCTTAACTTAGTTACGTTTTTCTCTGGTGAATATTCCTGAAGTGAAAACTCTCCAAATTCGATATTAAATGTATCGCTCAGAGCATTGATATATCTGTAAGTCGCCTTTCCTTCAAACTTTCTTCTGCTAATAATATCGATCTCACCATCAATAAGTGTGTGATACTCATTGAGAGTATCTACTACAATAGTAGCATTGTGAAGACGATCTAATGTTGCGTTTTCTCTGATTAATAATTTATTATCATCAGGAGTAACTTTTGCGTCTGCAATTTTTATGTAGGGTATGCCAAAAATGTTTAATGTAAGATCATTTATGTCATATTCAGCCTTTGTTGCATTAAAAGCCAGTGAATCCAACTCTTCTCTTGTAGTATAGAAATAACTGTTTTCTATAGGGACATCAGCTGGTTTAAGCATAGAGACCTGCTGATTACTTAAATCCCATGTTGCTTTTGTGATCGAAGTTTTAAACTGAGCAAAAGGGAAATCAAGAGCTGCAACCCCTTCTTCCTCGGGTTGAATGTCAGCGATATTATTAGTCAAATCAAAATCCAGTTTTACATCTTCTCCTCTCAATGCAGGTTTCTCAGGATTGCTCGATTCAATAATAAAACCAGCGTTTCTCGCACCAATATGATATTCTGAAAAACTGATATTTGTACTTTGGGTAACTGACCCTCGTGTTTTTAGCTTACCTCTACCAAATCCTCCGTGTTTACTGTAAACAGCTGTACCTGTAAGAGTTGCAGTATTATCATAAAGGTTAATTGGTTCTGACAGGTTAGTAAAATTCATACTGTCTGTAGGTATGTCCCACCTAAATTTTGAATCTGCTGAAGTGATTGCCGGCACCGAAGGCCCTAAATCGTCTCCTTTTGCAATTTCTACCCTGGATGCAGGGGCTGACACAGAATCCATGTAAAAAGTAAAATCAGAAGCATAAACATCTGCAGCAAGATATTCAATTCTGCCATCGGCTGTTAATCCTTGTGAGTTGAGTGTAATATCAGAATAAATTTTTCCATCGCCTTCGTATAGCTGATAACCATCTTCAGGAGTATTATGAACAAATCCCAGTGAATTGTCAGGCATCAGCTTGAGTGTTTCTTCGAAAGGAGGGAAGATATCAGAATAGAAAGTTCCTTTAAAAGTTAAGGCTTTGGTATCACTACCACTGACACTATCTAAATCAAAGGTAGGAACTGAAAAATACACCGATTTATCATAAGCGCCATCAAGCACATCCGGACTGTCAAAATATACAGTTGCTCCTCTGGAACCTGAAAACTTTGGATAGCTTGGATAATCCCGTAAAGCTGATTTGTTATTCGGTTTATTTATAAATAAAGTTCCTGCTGTTTCCTGAAGCTCGTTTCCAATACTTTTACGTTGACGGGCCCTGTAACCTTTTGGCTGGTCTGAATCGAGATTAAACCTGATCTTATCAATTTGAGGCATATCAATAAGAAAACTGTCATAGTTAAATCTGAATTCCTTACCGATATACTGAATATTCCCTGCATTGACTATACCGTCAAAAAGCAGGTCGCGATTTCTTAGTAATACAATTGTCTGGCTATCTGGCTCAACATAAACCTTCAGTGACTTACTAATTATGAAGCGTTCAACACCTCTTACAATCATTTCATCTTTATTGATCCTGAGCGTCGCATTTGGTTCATCAGGAGAAATTGATTCTAAAGTAAGGTTATCGTAATCTTTTCTACCCCTGTCAGAAAGAACATAATGGTAGCCTTTTCTGCTGATTTCGATGTAGCCGGTATTCGGGTTAAATTCAATAAATCCATTTCTCATTAGAAAATGAGCATACCCACGGACCTTTTCTTCACTTTCTTTCATGAATTCAGCCACTTCATAAGTATAAAAAGAACCTGACCCTCTTTTTCTTGCAAAGTAAACAAAGCGCAAAAGAGGATTGGTATCCATGAGGCCTGTCAAATTCCCGAATCTTTCTGTGCTAAAGAATTCTTCAGATTCAAATTCAACCGGTAATTTATTTTTTGCTGTCAGTCGGCTGACATTTAAACTATCTGACTTTAGATCCCATTCGATTAATTCTGCCTTGAATTCCATGTTAAATAATGAAGATTTAAAAGCAGTACTTTTAAATGCGCCTTCATTACTTAATACCGTGAGATTCATAGAGTCAAGGTCGTACTTTACTTTCAAAGCAGGGTGTGTAATGGAATCCCGGTCGTGATAAATGACTAAACCAGCACGAGGACTGGAAATAATGCTATCACTCAGTTCGAAAATATTTGAATATGCCTTAAAATATTTTTGTCCATTTATTTTTACTTCAATCCGGCCCAGGCCAGGAAATACAGGAGTAGAAAGTATTTGTTTCCCTCGAAGAGAAAACCCTCCTTTATATTCAAGGTTTTTCTCTTTAAATCCCTTTACATAGATGTTGTTGGAATATGATTTAAACCTTGGATAAGTTGGTTTTCCATTTTTTGACCTGCGCTGGAGCTTATATTCAAATACCCCTTCAACAGGCTCTTCTAATCGAGACTTATAAGTAAGCTTTACTTTTTGAGATTCAATTTTCGGTTTCGAAATATCAAAATAATAATCTCCAAAAGTCGCATAAATTTCATCAGGATCTAATCCGGCCGGAGACCAATCAAATGAACCTCCGTTGGCAACAAGCATGTTATTGAACATCATAACACTTCCGGAAGTGTTCTTAATGAAAACCGTATCGTAATTAGATGTGAATTTCAGAAAAGTTTTTTCGAATCTTAATACCGGACCAGTTACTTCAGGTACAACTACCTGAATAAGTGTACTTATAGCTGCTGGCGAAACATCATCATTTTGCTTTTCTTTTTCTTCTTCCTCCCAGCCAGTAGCCCATGTGTCTTCGTTATCAGCGGGTTCTTCCTCATCTTCTTCCCAGTTATCCCAATCATCAAACCACCCATCCTCTTTCTGTTCTTCATCATCTGAGGCCACCTCATCTACAGGTTCCTCGAAAGGTTCTGGCGAAGATTCTTCTACTTCCACATATTCTAGTGAAACATTCCCTTCTGAATATACTCCGTAGTTAGGAGAGTAATAAAGGGCTTTATGGTCAGCAAAATCGTGAAGATGATCCAAATATTTATTTAGATCTGACTTGGAGTGATTTTGAAATACTTTTTGAGTTGTATTTATGATTGTAGTCCTATCAATCATTCCGCTCAGCTTATCAGCTTTTGAAAGAATGTGAAAAAACCTGTAAACCTCTGAATAAAAGCTGTATCCCGTATCAAGCATATTTTGAGTAAGCTTAATTGCGGTTTTTTTATCAGCGATATCCAGAGAGGACCAATCATTAGAAAAGTTTTGCGCCATTGCAATCATTTCCTCGTTCTGGGAGTTCAGAAAAGCATCCGTAACGACATCCTTATATCTAATAGGATCGTCTGGAAGCTGAACTCCCTGCGCAAGGAGCATGTTGCATGACAACAGTCCAGCAAAAAATATCAAGAATAATTTTCTCATAGCTCGTTGTAATCCGGATATAATTTCTCGTGAAATTAACGAATAAACACGGAAAAGATTTGATGGTGTAGGGTTATTTGCCTTTTTTAACGAGTTGCAAACATTTCCAGTTTTGTTCTGCTGCTTCCTTTTCAAGGTTCAAACCATACATTTTTGCTGCATCCAGAATTTCAGAGGTGTCTCTTTCGTAAAAACCACTAAATAATATGTGGCCTCCTTCTTTAAGACGAGAATTGTAAGATTCAAGTTCTGAAAGGATTATGTTTTTATTAATGTTTGCAAGTAAAATATCAGCAGGTTCTTTTGGCAAGCTTTGAACTGTGCCATGAATCACCGATACTATTTCATTCATATTATTATTCTGAATATTTTCCCGGGAATTTTCAACGGACCACTCATCAATATCACATCCTATTATTTTTTTTGCCCCCCTGAGTCCAGCCATGATTGAAAGTATTCCGGTACCGCAACCTATGTCATAAACCACCTTATCTTTATGGTCTAATTCCATTTGCATCCTGACCATCATTGAAGTAGTTTGATGGTGGCCAGTACCAAAGCTCATCTTTGGAGTTATTAAAATTTCATAGTCATATGGTTTTTCAACCTTGTGAAAATCGGCCCGGACTATAGCTTTATCACCGATCACAATCGGCTGATAGCTTTTTTCCCATTCTTCATTCCAATTCTTTTTTGGAATATTCAGAATTTTGTATTTCAGAGGCTCAATATTACCATACCTGCTGATCTGTACGTCTAGTTTATCTTTATCATATAGATCCGATTGTATATAACATAATAGTCCGTTTTCTGAATCTACAAATGACTCAAAGCCGATTTCTGACAGCTCTGCCATCAGAATTTCGGCCATTTCCTCACTACATGTGAAGCTTATCTCTACATAATCCATTTAATAAGATTTAGCAATATCTACGAAGTCACGAGATTTTAACGAAGCTCCTCCGATCAATCCCCCGTCTACATCCTCACAGGCAAAAAGTTCTTTTGCATTACCAGGTTTGCAACTTCCTCCGTATAATATTGAAATGCTATTTGCTATTTCTTGATTATATTTTTCAGCCAGATGCTTTCTGATAGCTTCGTGCATTTCCTGTGCTTGCTCTGGAGAAGCAGTTAGTCCTGTACCAATAGCCCATATTGGCTCATATGCGATCACAACTTTTTTAATTTCATCAGCAGAAAGGTGAAAAAGGCTATTTGAAATTTGATCGGTTACAAATGATACATAGTTTCCTCCTTCTCTTTGCTCAAGACTCTCCCCACAACAAAATATTGGGGTCATTCCAGCAGAAAGTATTTTGTCAGTCTTTTTTGCCAGAAATTCATCAGTTTCTCCGAAGTATTCTCTTCTTTCGCTATGGCCAATTATTACATAACTTGCACCAACGGCTTTTAGCATTGGAACTGAAATTTCGCCTGTATATGCTCCACTGTCTTCTGTATGGCAGTTTTGAGCTCCAAGAAAAACTTTTTCCTGATCTCCTGTTAGTTTATTAACACTTTCAAGGTGAATAAATGGAGGGCAGATAACCAGAGTAACATCGTTAGGCACTTCATCTCCTGCCATATTTACTATTTCAGAAGTAAGTTTTTTACCTTCCTCAGGTAATAAGTTCATTTTCCAGTTTCCTGCTACAATTTTTTTTCTCATGATCGTGTGTTTTGACGTAGTGTAATGATGTAAATATACTTTTTTTATGTGGTAGTTAAATTAGCTGAACTTCTCTTTTAAATACCTTGCTGTGTGAGATTCTTTTACTGTGATTAGGTCTTCTGGTTTTCCTGCAAAAACTAGATCTCCACCCCTTTCTCCTCCCTCCGGGCCAAGGTCGATTACCCAGTCAGCACTTTTGATTATTTCAACATTGTGTTCGATGATAACCACGCTATTACCTTGCTCAATTAGTGCATTAATTGCTGAAAGAAGTTTCTTTATATCGTGAAAGTGAAGTCCGGTAGTTGGTTCATCAAATACAAAAAGTAATTTTTCACTTCCGGAACCTCCTTTTGATAAAAAGGAAGCAAGTTTTACTCGTTGTGCTTCTCCTCCACTTAAAGAGTTTGATGATTGGCCAAGTTTGATATAACCCAAACCAACTTCATTTAATGGTTCCAGCTTATTAAGAATTGACCGCTGTCCCTCAAAAAATTCCAGGCTTTCTTCTACAGTAAGATCCAGAACATCCGCTATTGATTTATCATTAAACTTGACTTCCAGTACCTCGTCCTTAAATCTTCTTCCTTTACAGCTTTCGCAGGTTAAATGAATGTCTGCCATAAACTGCATTTCAATTTTTACCTCTCCTTCACCCTGGCATGTTTCACATCTTCCACCTTCAACATTAAATGAAAAGTGAGCAGGTTTAAACCCGCGTTGTTTCGATAATTGTTGATCAGCAAAAAGTTGCCTAATAGCATCGTATGCTTTCACATAAGTAACAGGGTTTGAACGGCTTGATTTTCCTATTGGATTCTGATCGACAAATTCAATCTGTTTGACCTGAGAAAGATCTCCTTCAAGTCTGTCGAATTTTCCGGTTGACTCTGAAATATGCTGCTCAAGATGTTTGCTTAAGGCAGGATAAAGGATCTTTTTAACCAGGGTAGATTTCCCTGAACCACTGACACCTGTTATTACAGTGAGGATTCCCAAAGGAATTTCGACATCTATATTTTTAAGATTATTTTCTCGGGCTCCAATTATAGAAAGTTTATTTCGCCATTTTCTTTTAACTCGGGGTATGGCAATTTCCTCTTTACCTAATAAATATTGAGCAGTGTAAGATTCACTACCTTCAAGATCATCAGCGGTACCCTGGAAAACCAGGTTGCCACCATGAACACCAGCGTCCGGACCAATATCAATTATTTGATCCGCTGCTTTTATGACTTCTTCTTCGTGTTCTACTACAATAACGGTATTTCCCAGATCTCTTAATGTTTTCAAAACACCAACCAGCCTTTCAGTATCCCTCGGATGTAGTCCAATACTCGGTTCGTCCAGAATATACATTGATCCTACAAGGGCACTTCCCAGGGAAGTAGCTAATTTGATCCGTTGGTATTCTCCACCGGATAACGTAGCAGTAAGTCTGTTAAGGGTCAAGTATCCCAGGCCTACCTCATTAAGATACAGAAGCCTGTTTGTTACTTCTTTAAGAAGCCTGTTTGCTATTTGCTGATCGTGATCATTGAGCTCCAGGTTATTAAAGAATTCATATGAAGTTTCCACTGGCATAAGGACAACATCTGTAATCGAAGTATCATTTATTTTTACATATGATGCATCCTTTCTAAGTCTGGTACCACGGCAATCCGGGCATACAGTTCTTCCCCGGTACCTTGATAACATTACGCGATACTGTATTTTGTGAGATTTGCTTTCCAGAAACTTAAAAAAAGCATTAAGCCCGTCAAAATACTTATTACCTTCCCAGAGTAGTTGATATTCATTATTGGTGAGATCTTTTATAGACCGGTGAACAGGAAAGTCGAATTTATCGGCATTTTCAATTAATGGTTTTAACCATTTTTTCATGGTTTCCGAACGCCAGGGAACAATGGCACCTTCAAAGACCGACATATTTTTATTTGGAATGACCAGATCAGGATCAATGCCAAGAATTTTACCGAACCCTTCACATGTTTTGCAAGCTCCATAGGGGTTATTAAAGCTGAAAAGGTTAACAGAAGGCTCTTCAAATTCAATTCCATCAGCTTCAAATCTGTCACTGAACGATTTCCTTCCTTCTCCTGGAAAATCAATTATACAATCACCGTGTCCTTCGAAGAAGGCTGTTTCTATAGAATCGGCCAGTCTGAAACGGTTATCTTCATCTCTTCCATCAGATGCTTCCGGGTCTTTTTCAATTGTTGCCCTGTCTATAAGAATAAAGACTTCGCTATCTGGATCAAGATTATCTGCCTCATCTACAATATCTTCGATCATTTTAGTGTTATTATTTAAAATAACACGGTTATATCCCTTTTGAAGGAGGATCTCGAACTCTTGTTTTAAAGTTCTGTCCTGGTGTGGGATCAATGGACATAAGATCATTAGTCGGGTTCCGTCTTCATGATCATAGAGGAAGTCCAGCACATCCTCAACTGTGGACTTTTGTACAATTTTTCCGCTAACTGGGGAATAAGTCTTCCCTATCCTCGCAAATAACAGTTTCAGGTAATCATAAATTTCTGTAGTAGTCCCGACCGTTGATCTGGGGTTTCTTGTATTAACTTTTTGTTCTATTGCAATAGCAGGAGAAACCCCTCTGATATAATCGACTTCAGGTTTTTCCATCCGCCCCAGAAATTGTCTGGCATAAGAACTAAGGCTTTCAACATACATGCGTTGACCTTCAGCAAATAAAGTGTCAAATGCCAGGGATGATTTTCCAGAACCTGATAACCCGGTGATGACCACTAGTTTATTCCTTGGGATAGCCACACTCAGATTATGGAGATTATTGACTTTGGCGTTTTTTATAACAATAAACCGTTTAGGGTCTATCGAATCTATATTTTTTATGTCTGTCGCTATTGTCTTACTCATATATGCAAAGATAAGCAGATGTTATTGATCAGAACTTGTTAATCGGCTACAAGTTTAATTTTATGGCAATATTTTAAGAAACTGGTGTAATTTTTTAACAAATGTTTTTATTCGTTAATCTTGGCAAACTATTTGTGTTTTGTTATATTAACGATTGCATTCGAGTTAAAATTTTTTGTTCAACCCTAAACGACACAATATGATATAGATCTCTACGTTAACAAAAACAGAGACAACCGAATGAACAAAATTAAATTAGACGACAGCCAGCTAGTGTCGCAGTACATCAAAGGAAGTGAACTTGCGTTTGAAAAGTTAGTTAACCGACACAAGAATAAGATTTTTACAAAAATATACCTGATAGTTAAAGACAGGTATGTGGCTGAAGATTTGTTGCAGGAAACCTTTATTAAGGCGGTCAACACAATTAAGGCGGGAAAGTATAACGAAGAAGGGAAATTTCTTCCCTGGATTATGAGAATAGCAAATAATATGGCTATTGATCATTTCAGAAAAGAAAAACGATATCCTACCATTGTTATGGAGGATGGAAGCCCTCTTTTAAATAATATAAAGTTTGCTGAAGAGCCTTTTGAAACAGACCAGGAAAGGAAAGAAACTCATAAGCTGATCAGAAAGCTAGTCAAAGAATTACCAGAGTCTCAGAAACAGGTTTTGATCATGAGGCACTACATGAAGATGAGCTTTCAGGAAATCGCAGATGCGACTGGTGTAAGTATTAACACGGCGCTTGGAAGAATGCGATATGCTTTGATTAATATGAAAAAGAAAATGGACAAACTAAATGTAGCCTATGATAAAAACCTTTACCCCGGATGACGTAATTAAATACGTTTATAAAGAATGTGATCAAGAGGAGCAACGTGAAATTGAAGAAGCCTTGCTCTGCGACGAAAAGTTAAAAGAAACTTATCAGTACGTAGTAAACATGAAGGATGATCTCGACAAAATAGATGTTCAGCCTTCGAACAAAGCAATCACCAATATTTTAAATTATTCAAAAAATTATAATTTAAAAAAAGGATCCTGAAAAGGGTCCTTTTTTTATTTCAAGACTTCCCTCTCCTCAAGTTTATGGCCTATATTGCTATTCTATGTGTGGCATAAATTTGATAATCGATAAAAAAGAGTTGTTAACTGACTTGAGTGCTATTAAGACCATGGTGTCAGGAAATGCACACAGGGGCCCAGATCATAGATCTTCTCTCAGGATTAGAAATCTTGAGACACAATATTTTTTTGGCGCTAACCGATTAAAGATCAGAGACAAATCCGAAAAATCCAATCAACCATTTGTAGATCAGGAAGAGCAAAACGTACTATTATTTAATGGTGAGATTTATAATTATGCCGAGTTAAAAAATGAGTTGATTTCCAAAGGATATACATTCATTACTTCTTCTGATACTGAAGTGATATTCTATTTGTTAAAAGAAGAAGGAGAGTTGGGTTTAGGTCGACTTAAAGGAATGTATAGTATAGTTTTTTTCGACAGGAGAAATGATACGATATTATTAGCAAGAGATAAGCACGGCATTAAACCATTATTTTATTCAGTTGACAATAACTTTATTGTTGCATCATCTGAAACCAAGCCGATATTTTCCAGTGGGCTGATAAAAAAGGAACTGGATGTCCAACAAATAGATATATTGTTGAGATATAAACATACGTTTTTTAATGATACAATATATAAAAATGTCTTTTCGGTTTCACCGGGTAAATATTTAAAAATAGAGAATGGATCAATTTCTAAAGAAGAATTTATAATAGAGAGGGCTGAAAAAAATAACTTCGAATTAAGTTCTAATGGAATTGAGCAATTATTAGTCGATAGTCTTTACAGGCAACTAAGCGATAGTGTGCCATATGGACTATTTCTTAGTGGAGGTCTCGATTCTTCATTGTTATTGGCACTCAATAAAAAACATGAAATTAATTATATCCAGACCTTTAGTCTAATCGATAAAAATCTGGCAGGTAAAGGATTAAATGATAGTCGATTATCACGTCTTGCAGCAAAACTTTACGGGTATGAACACCACGAAATCGGGTTTGATTCAGAACCTGATGAAAAGGATATTTATAAATTTACTGGCGACCTGGACCTCCCGGTTCTCGATAGTGGAGCTTACATGAATTATGTGCTATCCAGGGAAGCATCGAAAAGAGTAAAAGTTGTGTTAAGTGGTGCCGGGGCTGATGAGTTCTGGTTTGGTTATCCAAGATACCAGGTATACAGGCAACAGTTAAAAAATCCTTTATCGGTTAAAGCGCTTAAAATTGTTTTGAAGATGGCAAGGGCAACAGGATTTTCCAGAGTAGATGCTGTAACTGACCGGCGCTTTAAAAGGTATGTTGATTCTGTGGATAATACAAGCGAAAAATCCTGGAATAATTTGTTACAGGTTCCTTTATTAAATCAAGCGGACTTTCCTGAAGAGATTATTGATTTTATTGAAAAAAACGAAAGAAGTTTAACGCCTCAGTTATGGGATCAGCAGAATTACCTGGTTAATGATGTACTGTTACAAAGTGACCTGATGACTATGGCCCATGGATTAGAAATGAGGGTTCCTTATCTTGATGATGAGCTTGTTTTAGCTGCTGGAGAATTGCAGAAGTCATTATTTGAAGGAGGGAAGTCAAAATCTGTTCTGAAAGATATATTTTCAAAAATTGATGGGTCCGGTCCTTTTATAAAAAGATCAAAAGAGGGGATGGGCTTACCATTTTACTCATGGATTGATTCAGCTTTTTTCAGCGATAGAATTGAAAAAATATTTAATAACAAGAACAACTCCATTATTTCAGAAACGGACTCTTATAAATTTATTAAAAACCGTAAAGGTTATCGAAAGCAACTGGCAGACCAGGCTAATGCAGCTGCCACCTGGAATTTTGTAGCCCTGGATTTATGGCTGGAGCAAAACGGATTTGAATGAAGGTTTTATATATACATCAATATTATCGAACTCCGGAGGAGGGAGGAGCAACAAGATCATACTATTTATCAAAGGCTATGATAAAATCTGGTCATGATGTGACGTTGATAACCTCTCATAATAAAAGCCATAAAGCAGAAAGGAATATTGATGGTGTAAAAGTGATTTACCTACCAGTAAAGTATAACAATTCTTTTGGGTTTTATCGGAGAATTACTTCCTTTTTGCTTTTTGCCAGATTAGTTGTCAAGGAGATTAGAAATCAAGATCCTGAAACTTTCGATCTTTGCTACGCAACATCTACTCCTCTTACAGTGGGCTGGGCAGCGATACAGATAAAAGACAAATATCAAGTACCATTCATTTTTGAGGTGAGAGATCTATGGCCTGAAGCACCGATTCAGTTAGGCATTATAAGAAATCCTTTTTTAAAGATTGCCTTAAGAACTTTTGAGAAATATATTTATGAGCAGTCTATTCAGATAATTGCTCTTTCTCCTAATATGGTAGAGGAGATCAAAAAGATCGTTCCATGGAAAGATGTAAAAATGATCCCTAATTTTAGCGACCCCGACTTATTCAGGGGAAAGAGAAGATCATTGTTCAATAAAGAAAAAATAGTTATATCTTATTTTGGTGCGGCGGGATACGTTAATGGATTGCAAACTATTCTTAATTGTGCCGTAAAGGTTAAATCTGATAAAAGAATAATTTTTAAGATCATGGTCCGTGGGGCTGTTCTGAATTCATTAAAGAAGAGGGCTCAAAGAGATAAGCTTAACAACATTGAGTTTTTAGAATATGGAGGAAAGGAAAATGTAGTTTCTCTACTGGAAGAAACATCATTTTCTTTTATATCTTTTTTACCTAAAAAGGTTTTGGGTTCTAATAGTCCAAATAAGTTTTTTGATTCTCTAGCTGCCGGGGTACCGGTGATAGTAAACACCAAAGGGTGGACTTCAGAATTGGTCGAAGAATATCGTTGTGGATTCTACCATAAATTTGATGATACAGAAGAATTTCAAAAACAGCTGGATAGATTTTTAAATGACCCGTCACTTTATGCCTATGCTTCTGAAAATGCTTTATTCCTGGCTAATAATTACTTCAAACGGGAAAAGGTAATCAGGAAACTTCTGATCGATCTCGAGCAATTTAAAGAGGCAAAACCTGAGTTAAAGCTTATTCGAAACAGGGCATGATCAAGGTTTGTATGAAGCTTTTTGGAAGATAAGTTCAGCTTCCCTTGTATTCATTAATTCCTGCAGGGGTTTATCCGTTTTATCCTGGTATCGCTGTACGATTTGCCACCCCAGCCATGTTCCTATCCTACCGGGGCATTGGTCTCCTATTTCAGGAGTTTTTGGCCTTTCCTGCACGTACTTCCTTTTTGACATTGGGCTGGTTTCGTAGAAGAGCTCATTACTTATAAAGTAAGAATAAATTACACTTGCATTATTATATGCAGCTTCCATTTCATCCTCACTATACCAAATGATTTTTCTATCCTCAAGGCAAGGCATTACAGCATTTACAAAAGCGTAAGATTTGCCATAATAGATCATATCAGCAAGTAATGTCTTATCGTTGAGGTCGACTTTATTATATTTATTAGAGATCAGAAGAGCAATTTTTGGAACAATATACTCAGGTGTATAATGATCAAGGATGTATTGAGGCTGTTGAGGTCTGTACTTTCCTTTTTCACCAAGGAAATAGTCAAGTCCAATCACTATTACACTATCAGTAACATAAAGATCTCTTATTATACCAGTAGTAACAGTTTGAACTTTAGGGACAGTGTAATCCGGATAATAGTGTTTTATATGCTTGAAAAGTAGTTCGAGCTCATTTTCAAGTTCTTCTATTTTATTATCATCAAAAACTTTGCGCGTTTCGGCTTGCAGTGAATCAAACCCAGGATTAGTGACCAGGTTATGAAATCTTCCCACAACAGTATTTGGGTTTTGATATTGCTGAGGTTCAAGAAAGCCGGCAAGAAAGCCCTGGTTTTTATTTAGAAAATTAGCCGTTTCCCTGAGTGAGTTTAGAGAATCTAGTTTAAGATCCAGCCTTTCTATATCAACAGTTACATTGATATCCGAAATCTCGGAAGGAATGTTACAATTTTCTTTGCCTCCACAGGAAGAAAGCAAAAGAGATGTTACTAAAGTCAGAACAACTAAAAATTTACTGTGTGCCATATCACAAAAATAAAAAACCCCCTTAAAAGAGGGGGCTTTTTAACCTATTAATTCTATTTCTTCACCGGCTTTATTATGAAAACCGAAGTCTGTTATTGCCTTTGATGAGTCTAATTCTATGTTGACCCATTTGTTGTATTTGAAAAACCATTTAACACGTTTGGAAATGATACCTTTAGTAAAGTATGCGTGTAAGAATGGATGTAAACTGATTTTCACACCATTCTGGTTTTGATTTTTCATTACGTGGTCAAGATTTCGTTCAATCTTGTCTGCTATCAGAATGGTTGATTCAACCTTACCGGTGCCACCACAAGACGGGCAAACTTCTTTGGTGACAATATTAAGCTCAGGTCTTACTCTTTGACGGGTAATTTCCATTAACCCGAATTTGCTCAACGGAAGAACAGTGTTTTTGGCTCTGTCTCCCTTCATTTCTTCTTTCATTGCCTTGAAAAGCTTGCGCTTATTGTCGGGGTTCCGCATATCGATAAAATCGATTACAATAATTCCTCCCATATCACGCAGCCTGAGCTGTCTGGCAATTTCTTTAGCGGCCATCAGGTTTACATTTAAAGCTGTAGTTTCCTGATCAGATTCCGCATTTGATTTATTACCACTATTCACATCGATCACATGGAGAGCTTCCGTGTGTTCAATGATCAGATATCCTCCTCCTTTTAAACTAACTGACTGTCCAAATAAGGACTTCAGTTGTTTTTCAATTCCATACTGTTCAAAGATCTTCTTCTTTTCAGAGACTTTTTTAACGATCTTTTCCTTATCAGGAGCGATCGTTTTTATATAGTTTTTAATTTCGCTGTGTATTTCTGGATCATCGACGGTAATAGAGTCGAATGATTCATTCAGCATGTCTCTTAGTATTGAGGAGGCTCGTCCCATTTCGCCGATAACCTTATCTCTGGGTTTGGCTTTCTTGAGATTTCGCACACCATCCTCCCATTTATTCAGGAGGTTTCTAAGGTCATTATCTAATTCTGCTACATCTTTTCCTTCGGCAACAGTCCTTATTATAACGCCAAAATTATCTGGCTTAATAGAATTGATCAAACGAAGAAGCCTTTTGCGCTCATCGCTTTTTACAATTTTTTTGGAAATATTTACCGTATTAGAAAATGGCACCAATACGAGATAACGACCAGCAATTGATAACTCACAGGATAGTCGTGGCCCTTTAGTGGAGATCGGTTCTTTAACTACCTGAACCAGAATTTGCTGGTTTTTGGAGAGAACTTCATTGATCTTGCCAAACTTATTGATCTCAGGTTCCATTTTGAACCCGGTCAGCTTTGCAGAAGTATTCTTTCTGCTTTGGGCCTGTTTTGTAAATTTATTTAAACTGGTTACTCTCGGACCAAGATCCAAGTAGTGTAAAAACGCATCTTTTTCGTATCCAATATCGATAAAAGCTGCATTTAAACCCTGAACCACCTTTTTTACTGAGCCCAGATATATATCACCAACAGTAAATTTATTACCGTCCTCTTCGTGATGGAATTCAACTAATTCCTTGTCCTTTAAAAGGGCTATACGACATCCATTTTGAGTACCATTAATTAATAGTTCGTTACTCAAAATAAACTTGTTTTAGGTAAAACGAATTGTTTTATCGTCCGGCCTAAATAAAAATAGAAGAAGTAATCGGGAAATTACTTCTTCTTATGTCTGTTCTTTCTTAGTCTTTTTTTACGCTTATGAGTAGCGATCTTATGTCTTTTTCTTTTTTTACCGCAAGGCATAATTTTAATTTTTTGTCCCGAAAAAACGGGGGTTAAACATTAATTTTATTGAATTTCTTTGAGATATCCGTTAACTGCGCTAACAACTTCCGGGTTATCTTCAAGTGTTAATACTTTTTCGAAATATTTTTTCGCTTCCTGCCTGTGTCCATCTTCAAATAAACTTACACCAAGGTAAAAATTATACTCGGTGTTTTCAGGCTCAATGTTAACAAGAGTTCTGAATCTTTCCTCTGCTTTATGCCACTGCTGTGTTTGCATTGACATTAATCCTAACTGATAATTTACAGTTTCGTTATCCGGATCTTTCTCAAGCAATTCCCGCAAAGCCAGTATACCCTGCATTGGATTCGAACCGTTAATTGCTATTAATGCATTATTTATTTCTGCATCAATATAATCAGGATCTTCTTCAAGAACTTTGTCATAATAGCTTTTGGCCGTTTGCCCAAGCTGTTGTTGTTTGTCAGGTTCCATTGCAAACGAAAATGCTTTATAATAAGCATCAGCTGCAGCAACATTTGATTCAAAAGTGTTTAATTCTTTAGCAATCAATCCTTTGTAATAAGCTGCGCTGTCGTACGCTTGTACGCTGAAATATATCTCATACAAAGAGTCCGCAAAGTTAATACTTTTTTCTCTATTTTCATCTATCTCAAGCTGTTCTTTGAAATATGCTAGCTTGAGTGTTAATGAATCATTGAGTTTTGTAGCATTATGAGCTGCGATATCTTCAGATACTTCTCCAGCAGGATTTTCTGACATTGAAGCGCTAACATTTTGATTTTCGTCATTTTCAACCACTTCCCTGGGCAAAAAAAACAAAGCAACTACTGCTGCTATGATCAAGATCCCTGAGATAATAATTTGTTTTTTCATAAAAATTACTGACGATGTTTATTAACGCTTGTACGGCCAATAAAAGTAAAAGTTATCGGGAGGGATCCCTCCCGATGATTTTTAGTCATTTAAAGCTTTTACCTTATCGCTGGTTTTAACCTTCTCAACAAATGTTTTTGATGGCTTGAAAGCCGGCACAAAGTGCTCGTCAATTACAATTGCTGTGTTCTTTGAGATGTTTCGGGCAATTTTCTTTGCTCTTTTCTTATTTACGAAACTTCCGAACCCACGAACATAGATGTTTTCTCCTTCTGCCATAGAGTCTTTTACCACACTGAAAAGGGCCTCTACAGTAGTTGTTACATCTTCTTTCGAAATTCCTGTCTTCTCTGCTATTTGAGCAATTACCTCTGCTTTTGTCACTGTTAAACTAATTTGGTTTGAACATTAATTACAAAATGAACAGTATCTGCTAATTTTGGGGATGCAAAGTTAATTGGTCGCGGATTAATTAAAAAGCTTTGTAAACAAAAAGGCATAAAAATTTATTTATAAGTCATTAAAAAAGAATAGGTTGACAAGTAAAGATTTTACAGATAAGCTAATAGGCTGGTATAAACTCAATTCCAGAGATCTTCCCTGGAGAAATACACGCGATCCCTATCCCGTCTGGTTATCAGAGGTTATTCTTCAACAAACACGCGTTGAGCAGGGAATGCCGTATTTTTATAAATTCATAGATGCCTATCCGACAATTAAGGATCTTGCTAATTCTACAGAAGAGGAAGTGCTGCGGTTGTGGCAGGGCCTTGGTTATTATTCAAGAGGAAGAAACCTATTGAAAGGGGCTAAGCAAATTGTTTTTGAAAGAAATGGAGTCTGGCCAGACAATTATAAAGAATTGCAGGAGATCAAAGGGGTGGGGAAATATATCGCTGCTGCGATAGCGTCTTTTTGCTTCAATGAATATGTTCCGGTCATTGATGGAAATGTTTACCGGTTTATGTCCAGATATCTTGGAATTCATGAGCCTATAAATACCTCAAAGTCCTTTAGAATATTTTTTGATCTTACTAAAGAGTTTCAAAAACATGCAAATGATCCAGCGGCTTTTAATCAGGCTGTAATGGAATTTGGATCACTTCATTGTAAGCCAAAAAACCCATTATGTGAATCGTGTCCGTTTGAAAGTGCGTGTTATGCGAGGCTGAACAACATGCAGCATAGTTTCCCCGTTAAGAATAAGAAGAAAAAATCTGTTGTCAGAAATTTTCACTATTTTGTAATTGCCGAAGACAACAAATATTTATTTACCAAACGGGGCAAAAATGATATATGGGAGGGCCTTTTTGAATTTCCTCTTGTTGAATCTGATGAGCTTACAAGTAAGGAATTGGCTGAATCTCCATTTTTATCTGAGGGGCAAAAGGTAAAAAAAATGTTTAATGTGAAACATATTCTATCTCATCAGACTATTTTTGCAACCTTTTACGAAGTTATCGACGTAAGTAACAGCTTGAAGGAAGCAATTTCAATGGATAAGGGAGAATGGCTATCTCCAGAAGAAATTGAAAAAAAACCCAAGCCTATTTTGATAGATAAATTTTTGAACGAATATTTATAAGTAGTATCTTTAAAAATAAACAGTATAGAAAAGTATTATGTCAGGAGTAAATAAAGTAATTCTTGTAGGAAACCTTGGGAAAGACCCGGAAGTAAGACATTTAGATAATGGCCGTGCAGTGGCAAACTTCCCATTGGCAACCTCGGAGGTATATAAAAACCGCCAGACAAATGAGCGGGTTACAAATACTGAGTGGCATAATGTTGTTCTCTGGTCACCTCTTGCTGAAGTTGCGGAAAGGTTTCTGAAAAAGGGAAGCCAGGTTTATATTGAAGGAAAAATTACCACAAGGTCATACGATGATAAAGAAGGTAATAAAAGATATATTACTGAAATAGTCGGTAGAGAAATGACTTTACTTGGAAGCCGTGATGATTCAGGAAATTCAGGCATGAATCAAAATCAGGGAAGCACGTCACAATCATCTTCACAAAACAGTTCATCTTCAGGGTATAGTAGTGATGCAGTAAGCATTGACGACGACTCTAATGATGAAATGGATGATCTGCCTTTTTAATTGTTTAATTAAAAATTACATAGTTGGAACCATCCACAGAAGACCCACTACCTAGTTTAATTCTTTTTATAAGCACAGATGCCTCAGGAGTATTGTTTTATTCAATCAATGCTCTGGTAATCATTCTATTGATTATTTTATCCGGTTTGATATCCGGTTCTGAGGTGGCATATTTTTCACTAAACAGGGAGGAAATAGAAAAATGCCTGACCAGCCCTCATAAGGCTGAGCAGATCATGGGTAAATTGTTAAGCAATCCAAAAAGGTTGCTTGCAACTATTCTTATAACTAACAACCTTGTTAATGTAGGAATAGTTACCGTATCTACTTACCTGACCTGGCAGATCATAGGATCTACTTCCACAGAAGGTATAGTTGTTACCATTCTGACCTTTGTATCTACCTTTATTATCGTATTTTTTGGTGAGGTAATCCCTAAAATCTACGCCAATCAAAAAGGGTATTTATTTGCTAAAAGGACTGCCCGTATGCTTTCTGTTTTTGAAACAATTTTCCTGCCTTTGTCCTGGTTTCTGACATCTGTAGACCTTTTTCTGGATAAGCGTATCAAGCGAAAAGGGTATGATATCTCGGTCGAGAATATTCAAAGGGCTATTGATCTTACAACAGAAATGGAAGGTACAGAAGAAGAAAAAGATCTTCTCAAAGGCATAGCGAAATTTGGTACGTTGACAGTTAAGCAGGTTATGAAGTCCAGGATGGATATTACTGCTTTTGATGTGGAAGATGATTTCCATGAACTTCTGGACAGGATAAATAAAAGTGGTTATTCAAGAGTTCCGGTATACAAGGATACCATTGATAAGATCGAAGGAATATTATACGTTAAAGACCTTATACCATTTATTGATGAGAATGAAGATTTTCTTTGGCAAAACCTTCTCAGACAAGGCTTTTTTATTCCTGAGAATAAAAAGGTTGAAAGTCTTTTAAGAGATTTTCAGGAGAAAAAAGTTCATATGGCTATTGTTGTTGATGAATATGGAGGAACTTCAGGATTGATCACATTAGAGGATGTTATCGAAGAAATCGTGGGTGAAATAAACGACGAATTTGACCTTGAGGATGACGAAATTCCCTATAATAAACTCGATCAAAATACTTTCGTTTTTGAAGGTAAAACATCATTAAATGATTTTTGCAAAATAATTGGCGAAGATAACGGTCGGTTTGACGAAGTAAAAGGAGAAAGCGAATCTCTCGGAGGGCTGATATTAGAGTTATCTTCAAAGCTGCCCCGGGTAGGTGAGAAAATCAAGTTTGAAAACTTTCTCTTTACAGTAGTTGCTGTTGATGCCAGAAGGATCAAGAGGGTTCGGGTTTTCAGAGCGGCCGGCTCCAATAAATTAACGAAGACATAATGAAAATAAATTATACACCGTTCGTATTACTTATCTTATTTGTAGCTTCATGCGGTAATAATTATGTGCCTAAACCTAAAGGCTATAACTATATTGTCCTGCCAGATCACGAATATGAACAAATGCCTGCAGGATATCCTTACGATTTTAAAAAAAATACTGCGGCCGTTATTAAAAAAGATTCATCTGGAATCGCAGAGCCATATTGGATTCATTTATACTACCCAGATCTAAATGCTGATATTCAACTTACATATAAGCAGATCAATAATGATACGACACTATTAAGAGAGTACATTGGTGATGCTTTCAAACTGACTTCCAAGCACCAGATCAAGGCTACAGGTATCAGTGAGGTGATCGATACATTAGAGACAGGCAAAGTGGCTGTATATGCCTTAATTCAGGGCGAGGTGCCGAGCCAGATACAATTCTTCGTTACCGATAGTACTGAAAACTTTTTCAGAGGTGCGCTTTATTTCCCGGTAGCTACAAAAAATGATTCTCTCAGACCTTCTGTTGACTATCTCAAAGAAGATATTGATGTAATGCTAAACTCACTTGAGTGGAGAGATGTTGAATAAGATCAAATAGAATCTTTATACGCTTTTTCCCCGGCTTTTATCTCAATGTCTAGATAGCTTTCCTTACCAGGAATCGGGCACGCATAGCCATTAGAGTAAGCACAATATGGATTGTAAGAGAGATTAAAATCAACAATTACATTTTCAAAATCCTCCGGGATTGATAGGTCCAGATAACGACCTGCAGCATAACTTTCAACGCCGGTTGTTTGATCTATAAACGGAACAAATAAATGATCTTCATATCCTTTTATGGGAACCATCGACTGGTACACAGGCAATGAAAACGCTTTGCCTTCTAACTTGAAAGTCAGGTTACCGTATAATTTGTAGGTTTTTTGAATCCCTGCTGAAGTTTCAAATGTCTTCATTTTTAGCCCGGGAAACCTCTCTAGTTTACCAATGACCTTAAATGATGGATTTACTGAATAATAATTTAATCCTTTAAAGGAATCCCGCTCACTAACAGGGGAATCTTCTTCAGTGATAAATGATGAATCTTTCGAGATCCTATGTTGCATTATTTCCTGTTCATAACCTTGAGCATAGGATTTGTTGAGGCAAAAACAGAAAAGTATAAGATAAAAAAGCGGGTATTTCATTTATTAATTTTCAAGTTCTTTGATGGCAAGCCAAGCCATTAAACCCGGGCCTATTTTAAGGGCATTTTCGTCGATATCAAATTTTGGAGTATGGACACTATTAGTAATTCCCTTTTCTTCATTTCTTGTTCCAAGCCTGTAAAAACAAGCAGGGACCTCATGAGAATAATATGAAAAATCTTCTCCGGCCAACCATAGATCGAGATCTACTACATTTTCTTCTCCCAGAAACTCTTTTGCCCATGATTTTGTCCTGTCAGCCAATTCAGGATTGTTTTTCAAATGCGGATATCCGACTTTGATATTGAATTCACAAGAGCCCCCCATACTATCTGCAATACCTTCAGCCATCTTTTTCATTTTTTTGTGAGCTTCCTTTCTCCACTCTTCATCAAAAGTTCTGAAAGTACCTTCTATTTTCACCTCATCAGGGATCACATTTGTAGCCCCATCGGCAATAACTTTTCCAAAGGAGAGTACGGATGGTATCTTCGGACTTGCAACTCGGCTTACAATTTGCTGAAGAGCAACGATAATATGAGAAGTAATCACAACCGGATCAATATTCATTTCCGGCATAGCTCCATGGCCACCTTTCCCTTTAACTGTTACATAGATTTCATCTGCGGAAGCCATATACATACCAGATCTGAAACCTACTTTGCCAGCATCGATCAATGGCATTACATGTTGACCAATAATTGATTTTGGATTTGGGTTTTGTAAAACACCTTCTTTTATCATTATTGAAGCTCCCCCGGGGAATTTTTCTTCACCAGGTTGAAAGATCAATTTGACTGTTCCATTAAAATCAGACTTGACCTCATTTAAAATTTTTGCCGTTCCCAGCAATGAGGAGGTGTGTACATCGTGACCACATGCATGCATTACGCCGTCTTTGACTGATTTATACTCTACATCATTGGCCTCTTTGATAGGAAGAGCATCCATGTCTGCTCTTAAAGCAACAATTGATGAGTCAGGGTTATTTCCCTTAATCAGTGCAACTAAGCCAGTGTCAGCCATCTCTTTTATTTCATCGACGCCAATTTTCTCGAGTTGTTCTTTAACATAAGCACATGTGTTGTGCTCCTGAAAAGAAAGTTCCGGATTTTTATGTATATGACGCCGATTCGCTAAAACCTCTGAAAAAATTTCCTGATTACTCTTTTTTATTTTGTCTGCGAGATGGCTGCTTGACATATTTATTTAAGTTTTATTCTTGTAGGAACAATAATAGCCGTTGGAATAGTCTCTTTTAACTTACTTTCCAGCTCATGGGCTTCAATTTTATCATAGAACTGCCCTACGAATACTTTAAAATTGGGTTCGTCAAAAGTTATTTTAGGGGTGTAATTGCTTACAGCTTTATAAACCTCGTTTTTTAACTCATTCGCTTTTTCCCTGCTTCTCCCACTATAAACCTGGATGGTAAACCCATTAATGTAATTGGCATCTTTAGATTCCCTGTTTATAGATTCGATAGTGTTGTCAACTTCCGATGTGACATCGTTTTCGACAGTCTTGTCCTCTTGCTCCTGGACAACTTGCTGGGTTTTCATTGTGTCCGTAGGCATCGTCACCTCATAACTTGGTCGAGTTTGACTCAAGTCATCTGAAGCTTTTACGCCAGCAGAAGATCCCGAAGAAGCTTTGCTTGCTCCGGCACATTGAAAAAATAGTATTAAACTAAATAGGGCTGTTATTCTCAAAATCTTTTCCATAATGTTAACGATCGGTCAATTATCAACTTTCGATAATGACACATTTATTATTATTGACGTCTTCTTCAACTGTTTTGAACTTAACGTCTTTTTTAACAGTTCCGTCTGTATACTGTACAGTTACTTTATCATTTCTCCCTGCAATCTTTTCAGATTTCATTGGCTGAACTTTTTGAGCCGGAGGTCTGTTACCTTGTGGAGGTGCGCCCTGGCCTTGCCTGTTTAACAATGAACTGCTGTCTTCTTTAGACTCTTTAAGGTTCTGTCTTTTTGCCCGGTGAGCAGCTTTTACATCATCGGCTTCCTGTACTGGTAAGTTAGCTTTCAGTAAGAATGAGATCGTTTCTTCATTGAGTCTGGCAACGAACTTTTTGAATAACTCAAAGCCTTCGAATTTATAAATCAACAAAGGATCTTTTTGTTCGTAAACAGCATTTTGAACAGATTGCTTTAGATCATCCATGTCACGAAGGTGCTCCTTCCAGTTTTGATCGATTAAAGCAAGAGTGATCATTTTTTCCATTGAATTGATCAGCTCATCGCATTCTGTTTCTACATTTCTCTTTAGACTAGTAGATATACCGATTTGTTTTTTACCGTCTGTGAAAGGAACTAAAATATCCTCTACTGTGGCACCTCTTTCTTCAAAAACTTTTTGAATGATCGGATATGCTTTTTCTCTAATTAACTGATTTTTACGATCGTATTCTTTCAGAGAAATTTCATATAATTCTTCTGTCAGCTTATCTGCAGAGGTACTCTTTAATTTATCTTCATCAAAAGGAGGTTCGATCCCCAAAGTACTCAGGCAGGCAAAATTGAAAGACTCAATATCTTCGATACCCTTATACATATTTATAATATCTTCGGAAGTATCATAAAGCATATTCAAAATATCGACTTTAAGTCGCTCTCCGAACAGCGCATTTTTACGACGCTTGTAGATCACTTCTCTTTGAGAGTTCATTACATCATCATACTCAAGAAGTCTCTTTCTGATTCCGAAGTTATTTTCCTCAACTTTCTTTTGGGCTCTCTCAATGGATTTAGAGATCATGCTGTGCTGAATAACCTCACCTTCCTTAAGTCCCATACGGTCCATCCATTTAGAAACTCTGTCAGAACCGAATAAACGCATCAGGTTATCTTCCAAAGAAACATAAAATTGTGATGATCCCGGGTCTCCTTGACGACCTGCACGACCTCTTAGCTGTCTGTCCACTCGTCGAGACTCATGTCTTTCTGTACCGATAATTGCTAAACCTCCAGCTTCTTTTGATTCCGGAGTAAGCTTGATATCTGTACCCCGACCAGCCATGTTAGTTGCGATTGTTACAGTTCCGCTTTTACCAGCTTCAGCAACAACATCTGCTTCTTTAGCGTGTTGCTTAGCATTTAGAACCTGGTGCTTAATGTTTCTTAATTTAAGCATTCGGCTAAGAATTTCACTGATCTCTACAGAAGTTGTACCGACAAGAACCGGTCTTCCTGCGTCAGTCAATCGAACGATCTCCTCAACTACAGCATTAAATTTTTCCCTTACTGTTTTGTAAACCAGGTCTTCGCGGTCATCACGAACAATTGGCTTATTAGTAGGGATAACTACAACATCAAGTTTATAAATTTCCCAGAACTCTCCGGCTTCTGTTTCCGCTGTACCCGTCATACCGGCCAGCTTGTGATACATCCTGAAATAGTTCTGAAGGGTAATGGTAGCGTATGTTTGAGTAGCGTCCTCAACCTTTACATTTTCTTTCGCTTCAATCGCCTGGTGCAACCCGTCTGAATATCGACGGCCTTCCATTACACGACCTGTCTGCTCATCTACGATTTTAACTTTATCGTCAACGATAATATATTCAGTGTCTTTTTCGTAAAGGGCGTATGCTCTTAACAATTGGTTTACTGAATGGATTCTTTGTGATTTTACTGAATAGTCACTGATAATACTTTCCTTTTTCTCATGCAGATCATCCTTGCTCAGACTTTCATCTTTTTCAAGGTTTGCAATTTCAGTACCAATATCCGGCATGATAAAGAAGTTCGGATCTTCATCTTCTTTAGTGATCCTTTCAATACCCTTTTCAGTAAGTTCTATTGAATTAGTTTTTTCCTCGATGGTGAAATATAAAGGAGCATCAGCCTCAGGCATCAGCTTTTGGTTTTCAGCGAGGTAAATATTTTCAGTTTTCTGAAGGATGGTTTTGATTCCTGTCTGACTGAGGTACTTAATCAAAGGCTTATATTTTGGAAGACCTCTAAAAGCACGGAATAAAGACAGTCCGCCTTCTTTTTCGTTTCCTTCAGCAATAAGCTTCTTAGCTTCCTGCAGATATTGAGAGACGAGTTTTTTCTGTGCTTCAAATAAATTCGAAATCCTTGGTTTCAGATCGTAAAACTCGTGTTCATCTCCTTTTGGTATCGGACCAGAAATGATCAAAGGAGTTCTGGCGTCATCAACTAATACAGAGTCAACCTCATCAATCATGGCAAAATGGTGCCTTCTTTGAACAAGATCACCGGTCTCGCGAGCCATGTTATCTCTCAGGTAATCGAAACCAAACTCATTATTGGTACCATAAGTAATATCTGCCTTGTAAGCCTGACGTCTTTCTTCAGAGTTTGGCTGGTATTTATCAATACAGTCAACGTGCATGCCGTGGAACTGGAAGATCGGAGCCATCCATTCGCTATCACGTTTAGCAAGGTAATCATTAACAGTAACGATATGCACACCTCTTCTTGCCAGAGCATTCAAGAAAGCAGGAAGAGTTGCAACCAGGGTTTTACCTTCACCCGTTGCCATCTCAGCAATTTTACCCTGGTGAAGTACAATACCACCGATCAGCTGCACATCATAGTGTAGCATATTCCAGGTGATGGTTGATCCTGCAGCTTTCCATTCATTGTGCCAGATCGCTTTGTCACCGTCAATTTCTATATTATCATGGTTTACAGCTAATTCCCTGTCGGTATTATTTGCTGTCACTACCATCTGGCCATTATTCATGAACCTTCTGGCAGTATCTTTAACCACTGCAAATGCTTTTGGTAAGATTTCTTCAAGCACCTTTTCCAGGTCTTCATTTCTGTCCTCTTCAAGCTTGTCTATTTTGTCATAAACAGCTTCTTTCTGATGAACATTCAATTCCGGATCGTCTGCTTTTACGTGAAGTTCTTCTATTTCGTCATCAAAGTGTTTCAGCTTTTCATCTATGTAGCTTTTTAGCTCTTCAGTTTTAGCTCTTAACTCATCATCCGAAATGTCTTTAAGCGCCTCATATTCTGTATTTATTTTCTCTACGATTGGAAGAAGTTCTTTAACATCTTTTTCAGATTTCGTTCCAAATAACTTCGAAAGACCTTTCGTTATAAAATCAATCATGGTTTATATCCTTAAAAATTTTTTTCCCTCGTAAATTTAATGTGTTTTTATTAACTATTCCTGAAACCCGGCTCAAATTAGATCACAGAATCAGCGTTAAATTTCAATTGTTCCTTCAAATACTTTTTCTGCCGGTCCGATAAGCCAAATATCGGAATATTTGTCAGTTTCCTGATCGTGTTTAAACTCTGCAAAGAGTGTGCCTCCTTTGGCAATTATTTTCACCGGTGGTGTTAGCCCCAGCCTACTTCCAACTAATGCTGCAGCAGTAATGCCTGTACCGCAAGCCAAAGTTTCGTCTTCAACACCTCTTTCGTAAGTTCTTATTTTAAGCGAGTTTTCACCGAATAAAGATATGAAATTGACATTAGAGCCATCAGGGGCATATATGTCGGAATACCTGATCGATGCTCCCACACCTTTTACGTCTTCGTTATCAATATCATCAGAGATCAGAATATGATGTGGAGACCCGGTGTTAATAAAAAATTCTCTCTCAGAATATTTTTGAGCTTTCCCTTTGACAAAAAGGTCGATAGAAATGCTTTTTTCGGAAATTTTGGCATGATGTGGCCCATCTGTAGAATTAAATGAGCATTCACCTCCTTTGATGATACCTAAATGTTGGGCAAATCTTACTGCACACCGGCTGCCATTGCCACAAAAGCTCTGGCTTCCGTCGGCATTATAATAGACCATGTCAAAATCTTTGTCTTTAGATTCTGACACAGTTATTAATCCATCAGCACCAATGCCAAAGCGCCGATCACAAAGGAATGATATCGTTTCAGCAGTGATAACATCAAAGTCACCACTTCGATTGTCGAGCATTACGAAATCGTTGCCCGCTCCCTGGTATTTATAAAAGTTGATTTTCATTGCTTGTACATATGTGCAGAGCAATTTAGTCATAAAAAAAGCCAACCCAAAAATGGATCGGCTTTTCTGAATGTCTTAAATGACAATTATATTTTTTCTTTAATCCTCGCAGATTTACCCTGACGTCCTCTAAGGTAATAAAGCTTAGCTCTTCTAACTTTACCTCTTTTTAGAACTTCAATTTTATCAAGGTTTGGAGATAAAAATGGGAAGATTCTTTCGATACCTATACCATTTGAAACCTTTCTTACTGTGAAAGTTTCTCCATTAGTGCCTTTACCTTTACGTTGGATCACAGTACCCTGGAATTGCTGGATTCTTTCCTTGCCTCCCTCAGAGATTCTAACGTGAACATTTACTGTGTCTCCTGATTTAAAATCCGGATGCTGTTTTGCGTCCGCATTAACCAGTTCTTCTACTTTTTTTATAATTAATTCGCTCATGACTTAAAGCTATATAATATCTGTACGTCCCGAAAATGGAGTGCAAATATATGAATAATATTTCTAAACCTATGGGTTTCAATAAAAAATTCTAAAAAACTTTTGATCTTTTACTGAAATCAGTCTTTAAACAGATCAGGGCGCCTTTCTTTTGTTCTTTTTATTGCCTGTTCCGAACGCCACTCTTCTATTTTTGCCTGGTGACCAGAAAGAAGTATCTCCGGCACTTTGTGACCGTTGTAATCTGCAGGCCGGGTATAAACAGGCGGAGCCAGAAGATCGTCCTGAAACGAATCGCTTAAAGCAGATGTCTCATCATTCAGCACTCCCGGAATTAACCTGATCACTGCATCGGCAATAACAGCAGCAGCTAACTCACCGCCGGATAGAACGAAATCACCAATGCTAATTTCTTTCGTAATAAAAAGGTCCCTTACTCGCTGATCGACTCCTTTATAATGACCGCATAATATTATCAGGTTTTTTTTCAGCGAAAGCTTGTTTGCTTCTTTTTGATTAAAGTTCTCGCCATCAGGAGTCATATAGATCACTTCATCGTATTCCCTCTCGCTTTTGAGTTTTTCGATACAAGACGCAATCGGTTCGATCATCATTACCATACCGGCTCCACCACCATAGGCATAGTCGTCGACTGCTTTATATTTGGTGGTAGCATAATCTCTCAGGTTATGTATAACCACTTCCGCAAGTCCTTTATCTTTAGCACGCTTTAGTATAGAATGATCAAAAGGGCCCGAAAGCAACTCAGGAACGCAAGTGATGATGTCGATTCGCATGAATAATAATTTTTTTGCAAAATTACCAATCCTCTTTGTATTTTAGTGCCATATAACAATCTAATTATATCAACATAACTAAAAGAGCTATTAATCATGGAAAATTCAAACAAGAGCAAAGGAAAGTTTATCTCAAAAGCTAAAGCAAAAAAAGAGGTTAACAATTTTAAAAAAGGGAATAGTAAAAAGCCTTATGCTTACTCTTTTGACAAGGAGAAAATTGAAAAGTTATTAAATCAAAGTGGAGCAGAAGGGTTAAGAGTATATCTTACTAAAGAAGATAATGGAAACACCAGTGTTTTAATGTGTGCTTATGATGTGGATGATAATAATATAATTCCTAAAGGGGATACTAATGAACCACAAATGAAAGAGACTACAGGTGATGAGCAAATCTTGAATAGTGGAAACGCCTGTCCGCCGGATTGTAATATTGATCCAGAGACGAGTTTATAAATCATGGGCTTAGTAGAGGACTTTATACAATATATTTTCCCTTTCATCTCATTAATTCTGGGATTGATAAAATTTAAAAAACTAGACCGGGGGATGAAAATTCTCCTGGTCTATCTATTTTATTGTGTGGTATCGGAAATAATTCTTAGATATTATGCAACGGTATATCGCAATAACCTCTTTTATTACAACATTTATCCGTTATTAGATTTTATAATAATTTCTGCATACATCTCAAATATTATCGAATTGACATCACTTAAGAAGTGGGTAAGAAGAGTATTTATTCCATTTTTTGTTGTAGCATTCAGCATATATTTATTTACACAATATGATCAGTTGGATAAGGTCACATTACCTGAATTCAGAAGTATTGGTAGTTTCATAATTGTCATTTCTGTATTGCTCTATTATTACAGTCTCCTGGTTAAAAGGCCATATCCTAACCTATTTTTTAATCAACACTTTATAGTTTCAGTTGGGTTGATTATATATTATGCAGGTACTTTTATGACCTGGTTGTTTCTAGAAACCCTGTTTAATACAAATTTGGATTTGTTTTCATTATTTACTTCAACAATCCATATTTTTTTATTTCTATTTATTAAATATTTGACAATTTTGATTGCGATTTTAAAAGCGGGATATAGTAAACGTTTAGGTAATGTGGGAGCTTGAGGGAAACGATATTTTCCTGGTAATAATTGCAGGTACAGCGATGTTTTTATTGCTTGTAATTGCTTTGGTAATTTTTGTAATCTTTTACCAGAGAAAAATGTATAAGCAACAATTATTACTACAGGAAAAAGAAAATAAATATCAAAAGGAGCTCATGTATTCTTTTGTTAATGGACAGGAAGAAGAAAGAAAGAGGCTGGCTGCAGATTTACATGATGACATTGGAGCGATGCTATCTACTATAAAAATGAATTTAAATATTGCTTCTCTGCAAGGGAATAAAGAAGAGCAGGGAGAATTGCTCAAAGAAACCCGTAGTTTTCTGGACCAGACAATTCAAAGTGTAAGAAGAGTATCCAAAAATCTTTTACCGGTTGCCCTGGAGAAGCATGGATTAGATACGGCGATAAGGGAATTATGTGAGCGGCTTTCTGCAAGTGGTGAAATATATGTTAGTTATGATTTCAGAGTTTCAGAAAGTTTTCCGGAAAAAGACAGTATTAATATTTTCCGGATTGTACAGGAGTTAGTTAATAATGCATTAAAACATGCTGATGCTCAAAATATTACCATTGAAATTATTGATAATGAAAATGAATTTATACTTTGCGTTTCTGATGATGGAGTGGGATTTGATCTGGAACATGTTGACAATCCATTAAATATTGAAAAGGGTATCGGCCTGGCAAATATCGAAGGACGTATAAAACTTTTAAATGGGGACTGGAATATTGAGTCTGCAAAAAACATTGGCACCAAAGTAAAAATTAATATACCAAAAACCCAGTGAACATTAAAAACACAAATATTATCATTGCTGATGACCATGCCTTGTTTAGAAAAGGTCTGTCAAGTCTGGTAAAAATAACTTTTGATATTCCTGAAATCAGGGAAGCTGGTGGGGGCAAAGAGCTTATTAAGCTTATCGAAGAAGACAAACCAGACTTGATTCTTCTGGACCTGAACATGCCTAACATGGATGGTGTTGATGCTGCTTCATTTATCATAAATAATTATCCCGATATAAAAATTTTAGTCATTTCTATGTTTGATGATGAGCGTTATGTGCATCATATGATGGAAATGGGAGCCAACGGATATATTTTAAAGAATGCTGAACCCGATGAAGTTGAAAAGGCGATCTCTAATGTATTAAAGTATGGGTATTACTTTAATGATCTGGTTAATGATGTTGTAAAAAAAGGTTTTGGGAAAAGTAATACCAGTAATCATTTTGGCTTTAAAGATAATATTAACCTCACTCAAAGAGAAGCAGAAATTCTTATCCTAATAAGCAAAGAATACACAAATTCTGAAATTGCAGATAAGATTCATCTTAGTCCGAGAACTGTGGAAGCATATCGTCAAGAACTTTTGAAGAAGATCGGGGCTAAAAACACTGCTGGACTAGTTAAGTTTGCTGTAAAAAATAAGCTTATAGACTAATTAAGGTTTGTAGTAAAACTACCTGACTTTCATTCTGATATTGTACATTTCTTATATAATAAAAAAATAACTCGCTGATTTACAGTGAGTTATTTTTTTTGTCTTTATGTGTTAAAAGTTGATTTTATATTTTACTCACAATCATTAGTACATTTGTAATACAAAGAAAGACAAACATAGAATAGAGAGTGATAATCGCTTACTATTGGTGGCAAATTTTCTTTTACTTTATATAGTTTAAACATACAGCTGTCATCAAATAGTACCATGTGATCGAAAGAATCGGCCTCCCCCGGCCGATTTTTTTTTATACTCATTTTTGTAGTTAGTATATTTACAAAAAATTTATTCTAATGTTTAATTTAAAGAATGCCCGGCTGGACCGGCTTGCAGTTCACAGAGTAGGAAGTAAGACAGATCCGGAATCTCTTGACCTTTCAAAAGATGAAATCACCCCTGATGAAGATATATTAAACCTTCTAAAAAAATTTTTTCTTAAACCTTTTAGTGAGGAGCGATTTTTCAGCTTCAAACATTCTACGGACATCAGTCTTAATGAATGTTATTATTATGTAAAAGAAGTTTTCACCGATCCTGAAAAGTTTTATGATAACAGCTGTAAAATTGCAAGCTTGCTACACAGTGAATCTAGGCATCCAAATATTAAGACAGGAGAGCTTTATGTTTCGTATTTTGACGATGTGAACTTTGGCGAGAATATAACTGAGGCTATTGGTATATTTAAATCAGAATCAAAAGATACATATCTGAAAGTATATCCTAAAAAAAGCACTTACCAGGTTGATGCCGAAATGGGTGTGAATATTAACAAACTCGATAAGGGCTGCTTGATCTTTAATGTTGAAGAAGAGGATGGCTATCGTTTAATGATTATTGACAAAACCAATAAAGGGGGTGAGGCCCAGTATTGGATAGATGATTTTCTTCAGGTAAAAATTCATGAAAATAATTACTATCACACCGAATCGTATCTTGATCTTTGTATGAACTTTGTTGAGGAGGTTTTTCCTGAAGCAGATAAGATTGACAAGATTGGAATGAAGCAAAACGCATCAAATTACTTTAAAGAAAAGGAATCGTTTAATGTAAAAGAGTTCGAAGATGAAGTGATGCAACAGCCTGAGATCATTGACGCCTTCAATGATTATAAGAGTCAGTATCAGGAAACGAAACAAGTAAAAACCTACGATGAGTTTGATATAAACAAATCTGCAGTAAAAAAGAGCAGTAAGTTTATTAAATCAGTGCTGAAGCTGGATAAGAATTTCCACATCTATGTGCACGGAGACCGTTCAAAAATAGAAAAGGGATATGATGAAGAAAAACAGTTGAATTACTATACTGTTTACTTTGAAGAAGAAAACTAAACCTGATCGGGAATTAATTTTCCCGATCAAGTTCGTTATCACTTACTTTCTCATTTGGTACTACCCATGGTGCTAACAATGCCATAACAAATAGTACGCCTATAATTCCTAACATTATCATAACTAAAATCTTTTAATGGCAAAAATAGAAATTTAGATTGGAATTGCTTAAAAATTACTGGTATAAATGTGAGTATGTAAGAAAAAAGGAAAGGTATGGTCTTTTTAATTTTCGTTTTTCAAATTGACCACTTAAATTCGCACAGACAATTAATCTAAAGAAAAAAATTATGTTCGTAGATGCACCTATAGAGCCCGGAGCTTCAACTTTTATTTTAGTATTCTGTATTATTATTGGAATAGTGACAGCCTTATCGCTGTATGATGCAGATAAGACAAAGTCAAAGAAAGAAAAACCGGAGTAATTTCTCCGGTTTAGGCAAAAAAGCCTTTAACAGATTCTGCATACTCTTCAATTCTGGATTCATCCTCCCTACTTTTTTCAAAGCAGAAGTTTGCTGTATATTCCAGTCCTAAAGATGTAGTAATTTCTTCTTTTTCGATCAGCTCCTTTAATTTTGAAAAGATCCTCTTAACGTTATCTTTTTCACTCTCATCCCTACATTTAGTTTCAAGGCCATATTCGATTAACGAGCATTTTCTTAGTAGCAATTGCTTGTCTTCTTTTTTCACTAGGTTGGTTTATTAGGGTTGTTGATACGGTTATTCCTGTTGACCTTTTTTGAATGATATACAAGTATACAAAGAAGTTTTAACTCTTAAAAAAGAAATTTTGTAATATTACCTTTAGATATTTCAATATGGGTATAATTTTTGATGCCCTCTAAGTATATTTAAAGGAATCCGTTTACAACAAATAATATGAGGCTATTTCTAACTTTTTGCTTAACCATACTTTCTTCATTTTTAATCTATTCTCAAGAAATAATTTCGGTTGACAGCTTATCAGGTCAGGGTGAGACTGTGGAAGGTAAGAAAATCGGGAATTGGGAATATCAATCAGAAGATAATAATATTCAGATTAAAGCGAACTATTCAGACCAGGGTAAGCGTGATAAAAAATGGAAAGTTTACGCAAATAACCGTTTGCGCCTTACTGTAAATTATGAAGATGGTCTTATTCAGGGTAAAGTTGTTCAATATTATTCTAATGGTAATGTTGATGTTAGCATCGATTATGAGAATGACTCTATCAATGGGGAGGTAGTAAGGTACTCTCCCTTCGGAGTCCCATTAGTCAAGTCCGAATATTCCAAAAATGTACAGGATGGCTCTCATGAAGAATATTACCAGACGGGTCAGTTAAAGCTTAAAGGGCAATTTAAAAATGGAGAAAAGAACGGGCAATTTCTTGAATATGCTCCTGATGGAATACTTATAGCTGAAGTGAATTATAAAGAAGGTCAGCCTCATGGCGAATCAATTTTTTACTATGATGATGGAATTGTTAAGGATGAAAGGTATTACCAAAACGGCGTGCCGGCAGGTGCCTGGAATGAATATTATCCTAACGGGGTTCTAGCTTCTGAGTATTATTTTAAAGTCGGCCTCAAAGATTCTGCCTATTTAGAATATTTCCCAAGCGGCTCAAAAAGGGTTGAGGGAAATTATGAGTTGGGTTCGAAAACCGGAACATGGAATTATTATTTTGAGAATGGAAGAAAATATGCAAATGGGGATTACAGAAATAATTATGAGACTGGCAAATGGAGATATTACTATTCCTCAGGAGGTCTAGAAGAAGAAGGAAAGTATGTTTTGGGTTTAAGAAATGGTCAGTGGTATAGTTTTTATGAGTCTGGCAAACTTTACAGTATCGGATATTATATGAATGGAAATCAGGATGGATTGTGGGGATTCTTTCATGAAAATGGTAAATTAATGCAAGAGGAAACCTGGGACGACGGACTCCTGGTATCTGTAACGGATTTCTTTACTGCCGCAGGCGATACTTTATCAACAGGAAATTTAAAATATGGCACCGGTGAAGTGATTGAATATTCTCCGAAAGGAAATATTGCCGGTAAAGGACGATATGAAAGTGGGCTGAGGACAGGGCCATGGATTTTTTATCATTCTGATGGAGAAACGATAGAAAGTCAAGGCAATTACGAAGAAGGACTTAAAACCGGGGTCTGGAAATTTTATTTTGATAATGGCATTCTGGAATCAGAAGGAGAGTTTGAGGAAGATGAAAAAATTGGAGTCTGGAGTTATTACAATACTAGTGGCAGGTTACTTGAAAAGATAAATCATTCTGAAAGTAACTCAAATGAATAATGATCGAGATCAAATTTTGCGGAGCTGCAAAGACAGTTACCGGAAGCGCCCATCTCATTACTATTGACAATGAGACCAAAGTTTTATTAGAATGTGGTTTATACCAGGGTTCGGATCCTACCTTTAAGGAATTTAATGAAGAGTGGCAGTTTGATCCCGAATCTATTGACCTGGTAATTCTTTCCCACGCCCATATTGATCATTCCGGGCGAATACCAAAGCTCTACAAAGATGGTTATAAAGGTAATGTCATTTGCACGCATGCCACGAGGGATCTCTGTACAATAATGCTTCTCGATACGGCACATATCAACCAGAGAGAAGTTGAAAGAAAAAGAAAAAGAGGAGAAAACGTAGAGCCATTATATACCTCAGAAGATGTTTATGAATGCCTGAATGATTTCATCAGCTACCCTTACAATAAATGGATCGATATACATCCTAAAATAAAACTTCTCTTTAGAGACGCCGGACATATTCTGGGAAGCGCGAGTGTTACGCTAAAAATAAATACCTCCTCAGGAGAAAAGGTTCTTGGGTTTTCAGGGGATATCGGACGACCTGATCGCCCTATATTGAAAGACCCGCAATCTATGCCTGAATTAGATTATCTTATCATGGAATCCACTTATGGCGGGGAACTGCACAAAGAGCTACCCGAAGATGAAGAAAGGTTCTATGACATAATACATCAGACATGTGTAGAAAATAAAGGTAAGCTTATAATTCCCGCTTTCAGTGTGGGTAGGACTCAAGAACTTGTTTATTTACTCGATAAGCTTGAAAATGCTTCAAGGCTCCCTAATATTCCTGTTTATGTGGATAGCCCTTTGGCAATAAATGCAACGGATATATTCAGGCTTAATCCTCAATGTTATGATAAAGAGCTTGTGGAATATATGCAAACAGATCCCAATCCCTTTGGGTTTAACAATTTACACTATACACGCCAGGTTGATGATAGTAAGGCGATTAACGACCTGCAAGGGCCTGCAATTATAATTAGTGCGAGTGGAATGGTTACCGCCGGGAGAATACTTCACCACATTTATAATCATTGCGAAAACCCCAGAAACACCATACTAATGGTTGGATTTTGTGCTCCTCATACTTTGGGAGAGAAGATCCGGTCTAAGCCTGATACTATCAAGATATTTGGGCGTGAGTTAAAGTTAAGGGCAAGGGTGGAGATCATGGACTCCTTTAGTGCTCATGCTGATGAAAATGAAATGGTGACTTTTCTTTCAAATCAAGATAAAAGCAGGTTAAAGAATTTATTTTTGATCCATGGTGAAGAAAATCGACAGCAGGCCATGAAAAAACGACTCGAGGAGGAAGGATATTCAAATGTGGTTATCCCTGAATTTACCGAGAGTGTCCGGCTGATTTAGAAAGTGACTGATGAAGAAATATACCATTTTCAAATCATTTGAAGCAATGAATAGCTCTTTTCCCACGGGAGAGAGGAAACTGATCAAAGCTGGTGACAAGATAATTTTACTAATCAGATATTCTGAAAATATTTTGCTGGCATCTGAACCTAATTGTCCACATAATAATAAAAAACTTGTTGACGCTCCGATCACAAAAGATCAGCACCTGGTATGCCCGATGCATGGCTATCGTTTTGATATCAATACCGGTGAAGAAGAAAAGCACAGGTGTAGAAATCTGATATTCTATGAAACTCAAATTACTGATAACGGCGTATTTTTGTATTGTTAACCTGGGATTTTCACAAAATTCAGCACTCAAAAGCATCTACCAGGAAAAAGAGCCTCCAATATCAATTGAGGTTTCAGAGGATAAACTCTATTTAATAACCTCTTCAATAAATAATCAAAGTAACTTATCCATATTTTCTAAGAATGGAAATTTATTGTCATCTGATAACCTTGAGATTCCGGCAAATCAAACCTTAATTTCTTTTGTCGTAGTTAATGGTAATGCTGCGGCTTTATATTTCAATTCGGTTACCAATTTATATACTTTATTCACTAAGAGGTCTCAACTTCAAGATAAAGTCACAAAAATTATCAATTTAACTTTCCCCGATGGATTTAAACCCGAAAATGTATTCTTCGATGGAAAGGAAATTTTCAGTATAGGTCTTTACCTGGGGAGGATATTTGTCACCCGTCTTGATAAGTCATCTTTTATATTTAGTAAGCTTTTGATAAATGATCAGAATACTTTTGTGAAAGCCATACGCAAAAATGGAGAGCTGTTTTTTATAATAAATTCTTATATCAATGATGAACTTAGAATATTTTCATCTTCATATCTTGATGATCCGGTAAAAACAATAAAAATTAATAATGACACGCAGTTAGAGAATCTTCTTTTCTCCCAAAACCTAAACTTCGCAGTTGAGTTGTTTTTGAATACTGTTAAAGTTTATTCGGCCTCTGAAACATTCAGCTATAACTTATCTGGTGATTACCTGCTAACAGGGATCTATGAAGTGAATGGTAGTGTTAGTGTTGTAGTTGATAAATATCGGAACCTGTATAAAACAAAGGCTGTTTACGAAAAGGTAAAAAGGAACAATAAATACGAATATACGACCATTGAAAAAGAGGTATTTGACGAAAGAGAATTTATAGAGAAGAAAATTATCAATTTCGATAGGGAAAAGGAGGTAGAATTAAATGTGGCTACCGGGTTTACTGTTAGCAATATGTCTGTTCCAACTAATAAATTTACTTTAGATGGAGGTGTAGTCAATATATCTTCTTTCTATACTTCCTCAGGTATAAATATCGGATACGATTTTTATAATAGTCAACTGATTAGCAAAGACAAGATCAATCATGATGGTTTAAAAAAGTATAACGGGCTTAAAGCTTACCCGACAAATTCAGGCTGGTTTGTGATGGGTACACAGTATTTATATGAGCAGAATAATCAAAGAGTCTATAACATCTCCTTTTATTCAGACTAAAAGCTATTAAATCGCCCTGGTTAAAACCAAACAAACTTATTATTCATTAAATTACATCCGATTTTGGAACTCAATAAATAGAAAACCACAATGGATGTTCGTATAGAAAAAGATACTATGGGGCAGGTAGATGTTCCTGCCGACAAATACTGGGGAGCCCAGACCCAGCGTTCACTAATGAATTTCAAAATAGGTGGAGAGCCCATGAAGATGCCTATTGAGGTAATAAGGGCATTCGCAGTACTTAAAAAAGCTGCCGCTTTAACAAACGCAGAGCTTGGTGTGCTTGATCAGGAAAAAGCAGACACCATTAAAACTGTTTGTGAAGAAATACTTGAGGGAAAACACGATGATCAGTTTCCATTAAAAGTTTGGCAGACCGGATCAGGTACTCAAAGTAACATGAATTCTAATGAGGTTATTGCAAACAGAGGCCATGTGTTAAAGGGAGGGTCTCTGACGGATGACAAAAAATTTCTGCATCCGAATGATGATGTGAATAAGTCTCAGTCAAGTAATGATACCTTTCCTACAGCAATGCACATCGCGGCATATAGTTTTTTAGTAAAAGAGACTATTCCAAAGGTTAAAAAACTCAGAGATACATTAGATAAGAAAGCTAAAAATTTTAACGATGTAGTTAAGATTGGCCGTACTCACTTTATGGACGCCACCCCACTTACGTTAGGAATGGAATTCAGTGGGTATGTTTCCCAACTTGATCATGGTTTGAAAGCGTTAGAAAATTCATTTGATCACTTGAGCGAGTTAGCTCTCGGAGGAACGGCTGTTGGTACAGGGCTTAATACACCAAAAGGATATGCAGATCTTGTTGCTAAGAAAATAGCTGAGATCACAGATCTACCTTTTGTTAGTGCAGAGAATAAATTTGAAGCGCTTGCTGCTCATGATGCGATGGTTGAAACAAGCGGAGCATTAAGACAGTTGGCAGTAAGCCTAATGAAGATCGGAAATGATATTCGTATGCTTGCAAGTGGTCCGAGGTCAGGAATTGGTGAAATTTTGATCCCTGAAAACGAACCGGGGTCTTCAATCATGCCAGGAAAAGTAAATCCAACGCAATGTGAGGCTTTAACAATGGTATGCGCCCAGGTTATTGGTCTTGACAATGCTTGTGCAGTAGGTGGCATGAACGGCCATTTTGAATTGAATGTTTTCAAGCCAATGATGATTTACAATGTACTTACTTCAGCAAGATTGATCGGTGATGCATGTGAATCATTTAATGATAACTGTGCAGTAGGAATTGAGCCAAATCATGAAGTGATCAAAGATAAACTTGAAAAATCCCTGATGCTTGTTACTGCACTCAACACCCATATTGGTTATGAGAATGCTGCAAAAATTGCCAAAAAGGCTTACAAAGAGGGAAAAACGCTCAAAGAGGCAGCCGTTGAACTTGATCTTTTAACAGAGGAGCAATTTGATGAATGGGTAAAACCAGAAGATATGGTTGGTAGTTTAAAATAAACTAAAGCTCATAAAAAATTAAAAATATAGCAAAAAACGCCTCATAATACCAGAGGCGTTTTTATTATAAGCATCTATTACTTAATTTCGTGACAATTGCATTTTTTGAATAAATATTCTTCTATTTTATCAAAAAGTGCTATATTGTCTCAAATACCGGGTTGATAAATTTTTTATTATGAATAGAAATCTAGTCGTTTTATTAGTTATGGTCATCGGATTGTCATTGGCACCGATGGAAAGCCATGCACAGCTCTCTAAGAAGGAAAGAAAAGAGTGGAAAAAGAAAAAGAAATCCATGTCTGAAGAAGCATTCAAGCAGATGGTGGATGAAAATAAAGCATTAAAAGCACAGGTTAGCAGTCTTAATAATCAGCTTTCAGCGATGGAACCTCAATTAAATGAGAAGGACAACACCATTGCTAAGTTAGAAAAGCAATTGAGACAAGCTCAGGCAGAAGTAACTGCAGCTCAAAGAGCTCTTGAAGAAGCTGCAGCCGGAGGAGGACAACAACAATCTGCCGGATCCGGATATTCAATGGATGAAAGCGGAGTGCTTTTCAAAGTACAAGTCGGGGCTTTTAAAAATAAAGACCTTAGCAAATACTTCGAAAACCATCCTAATTTTGGAGGTGAAACTGAAAATGGCCTGCAAAAGATTACTCTGGGGCAATTCCGTGATTACTGGGAAGCAGATACTTTTAAAAAGTATTTAAGAGAAATGGGTGTTAAAGATGCCTGGATTGTGGCCTATAAAGACGGAAACAGAGTTCCTTTAAAGGATGTGCTTGAAGGAGTAATCTAAATTAAGACATAATTAATAGAAAGCCGGTTCGTAAATGAATCGGCTTTTTTTATTGTGGCTTTCCTAAGAGATAAATTGTCTTGCCGAAAGTAAACTTAAGCTTTCCCGCAGTCCAGTTTAGACCGTTAATAGTTCCGGTTATCTTTTTGAGGTGTTTTACACTGTACAACCTTAATACAGAGAAAATTCCATCAAAACAGGTTACAAGGGGTACAATCGGAATGAAGTAGGAAAAAAGATATCTAGAAACTCTGACCGGTTTTACAAAAAGTGTAAACACAGGAGCCATAATTAAGGTCACAAAGATATTTATGAATATTTGTAAAATACTTTTATCCAGGGGCTCGACCATCAGAACGAAATGACCCTGTTCACTTATCCTTTTTAAAAGCGTTTTAGCGGCTTCTTCTTCCAGGTGATGAAACATATTGAAAATAGTAACCAGGGTCTTTTTGTCTTTTGGAACTTCTTCGATCGCCGTTAAGGCAGGAAGTGATCTGAGGTCATAATTAATATGGCCATCTGATATGTTTTTTAAACGGGAAGCTGCGGTTTTATTTGGATAAAGATCAGTAAGAACTATTTCAGGAATTCTTTGTTCAGCTTTATTAATATAATCGTAAAGCCCGGGTATGGCACCTCCCCCTCCAGAGCCCAGATCGTAGACCAACTCGATATCATGTTGCTCAATTATTTCAGCAGCGAGTTTTATTCCCGGTTTGTAAACACCAAAAAGGGAAGAAATAAATCGCAAATAATCGGTCTGAAGTGATCGCAATAGATCCGGATAACCGGAAAGGTCTTCAATTTCAACTCCTTGAATTCTCATCATTTAAAAAGTGGAGCCAAAACCAATGCAAGAACAATAATTAATATCATAATTATGTACATTAGTAAATCGACTCGAACGTATTGTTTATATTTTTTATAAAAGTCGGAAAGTTTTTTCAACATAAGGATAAAGATAGTCATTTTTGTAAATCAATCGGGCATAAGAACAAAGGATGGGGAAATCAAAATTAGTATATAGCTGGAATTATAAAGAAGCTAAAGATGAACAAGCTATTAGTAAGTTATCGGGGCTAATCAACGTCAACCCATATATTGCTGAAACATTGTTGGATCGTGGCGTTTCCTGTTATGATTCAGCCAAAAAATATTTTCGTCCTTCACTTGAAGAATTGCACGACCCATATCTGATGGAAGATATGGATAAGGCTGTTGATAGATTAACAACAGCAATAAACTCAGGGGAAGAAATTCTGATCTTTGGAGATTATGATGTTGATGGAACAACGTCAGTGGCTTTGTTTATGACAACACTGGCAAAAAGACACAAAAACATTCATTACCATTTGCCCGACCGATATGAAGAAGGCTATGGTTTATCAAAAGCAGGTATCGATAAAGCTTCAGAATTAGGGGTAACATTATTAATCACAATCGATTGTGGTATAACTGCAGTTGACAAAGTGGATTATGCGCGTTCGAAAGGAATTGATGTGATTATTTGCGACCATCATCGCCCAGGACAACAACTTCCATCTGCTGTTGCTATTCTTGATCCAAAAAAGAAAAGCTGTAATTATCCTTACGACGAGTTGTCTGGTTGTGGAGTAGGCTTTAAGCTGCTACAGGCTGTATACAAGAAGTTGGGGTGGCCGGAAGAAGAACTATTCAAAAGGCTTGATCTTCTTACCATTAGTATTGGTTCAGACATTGTGCCGATCACCGGGGAAAACAGAATTTTGTCTTTTTATGGATTAAAAATTCTAGCTTCTTCTCCTTTGCCAGGCATTGCAGCTTTAATGGAGACCGCCAGTGTGGATAAGGATAATCTGACTATTGAAAAAATTGTGTTTTATATTGGTCCCCGTATTAATGCAGCAGGCCGGATGACACATGCGCATTCCGCCCTTGAATTATTGATAGAAGAAGACTATACAAAAGCAATGGCACATGCTGATTTGCTTGAGGACAATAATAAGGAACGAAAGCTTTTTGATAAAGACATGACTCAAAAAGCTCTTGAAATGTTAGATTCTGCTCCAGATTGGCCAGGAGGAAATACAACAGTATTATTTGATCCTTCGTGGCACAAGGGTTTGGTGGGTATTGTTGCATCAAGATGCATAGAACACTATTACCGTCCAACGATTATTCTTACTGAGCATGATGGGGAAGCGACTGGCTCGGCACGCTCGGTTCCGGGGTTTGATATTTATGAAGCAATTAGTGAATGCAAAGATCTTCTTTCAAAGTTTGGAGGGCACAAGTATGCAGCAGGGCTTTCTTTGCCTGTAGAAAGTATAGATGAATTCAGGCAGCGGTTTGAGGAGGCAGTAAGTCAGCAAATCGAATCACATATGCTTGAGCCTGTATTAACTATCGATAAGCTAATTCCGTTGAATGTAATTAACGATAAGTTTTATAATATTTTATACCAGATGCAGCCTTTTGGTCCTGGTAATGAGGAACCTGTTTTTTCAAGTGAATCAGTTGAAATAATTGGGGAGCCAAGATTGTTAAAAAACGAACATATTAAACTTCGTTTGCGACAAAGGAATGGAGAAGAAGAAATTGAAGCGATCGGGTTTTTTATGGGTCATTATTTCCCGCAATTACACAATGGCCTTAAAATTGATGTAGCTTACCAGGTATCATTGAATGAGTTTCGGGGAAAGAAATCAGTTCAATTGATGCTTAAGGACATAAAAGTACATCAAAGTGTGGTTTTACATAATTAATGAATTATAATTAACGGCGGGAAGAAAGGCCGGCAAAAAGAAAGCAAGACATGAAGTTATACGCAGATAATCTCGTAAAAATATATAGTAAAAGAACAGTTGTAGATCATATTTCTGTAGAAGTAAATACTGGTGAGATCGTCGGTCTTCTTGGGCCTAATGGAGCAGGAAAGACAACCTCATTTTATATGATCGTTGGACTAGTAAAACCCAATGAAGGTGAGATATTTCTGGGTGAGGAAAATATTACAGATTTGCCGATGTATAAAAGGGCAAAAAGAGGAATAGGTTATCTGGCACAGGAGGCTTCTGTATTCAGATCGCTAACTGTGGAAGAGAACATAATGGCGGTTTTGGAAATGACCAATCAGCCCAAAAATGTCCAAAAGGAAAAGATGGAGTCCCTGCTGGAAGAGTTTAGTTTGACCCACGTACGAAAAAATAAAGGGGGGGTCTTATCAGGAGGAGAGCGAAGAAGAACAGAAATAGCCAGAGCATTAGCTGTAGACCCGCACTTTGTGTTACTTGATGAGCCTTTCGCTGGAGTTGATCCAATTGCAGTGGAAGAGATACAAACAATTGTTGCAAAACTCAAGAATAAAAATATTGGTATATTAATTACCGACCATAATGTAAATGAGACACTTTCTATTACAGACAGGGCTTATTTGATGTTTGAAGGTAAATTGCTAAAGGCTGGTTCTGCAGAAGAATTAGCGAATGATCCAAGAGTAAGAGAAGTATATCTTGGTCAGCATTTTGAGTTGAAGCGAAAAATTTAATAATGGATATATTTAATTCTATTCTTAGCTGGGCGCTTAAAAAGCGTATACACGACATTGAGTTGTTCATGAAATATCCTGAAGAGGTACAACAGGAGCATTTCTTTGAACTTATTGAAACAGCAAAGAATACTTCTTTTGGTAAAGAATACGATTTCAAAAGCATTACCAGTTACCAGGAATTTAAAGAACGTATTCCTATCCGTAACTATGAAGAACTATATCCATATATTGAAAAATTACTTCACGGTGAGCAAAACATTTTGTGGCCATCCAAGATTAAGTGGTTTGCAAAATCTTCTGGCACTACCAATGCCCGATCTAAATTCATCCCTGTATCTGAGGAGGCATTAAATGATTGTCATTTTAAGGGAGGAAAAGACCTGCTAAGCATATACATCAATAATCATCCTGAAAGCAAATTATTCACAGGTAAGAGCCTTACCATTGGAGGTAGCCAGCAGATCAATACTTTTGATCAGCAAAGTGATACCCGATATGGAGATGTAAGTGCTGTAATTATGAAAAACCTTCCTTTATGGGCACAACTTGTGAGAACTCCGAATCTGAAAATTGCCTTAATGGATGAGTGGGAGGAGAAGATAGAAAAGATGGCTCAGGCAACGATCAATGAAAATGTCACTAGTCTCGCAGGTGTTCCTACCTGGACCTTAGTACTTCTCAACAGAATTCTTGAGATCACCGGAAAAAATGATATCACTGAAGTGTGGCCAAATCTTGAATTATTTGCTCATGGCGCTGTTGCATTTGGTCCATACAGAAGATTATTTCAAGAATTGATTCCTTCTGATAAGATGAATTACATGGAATCTTATAATGCTTCCGAAGGATATTTTGGTATTCAGGATCAAAAAGATTCAGATGAATTATTATTGATGCTCGATTATGGAGTTTTTTACGAATTCATACCTATCGATGAAGTCGATAGTGATAATCCAAAAGTTATTGGTCTGGGCGAAGTTGAGATCGGTAAAAATTATGCACTGATTATCACTACCAATTCCGGACTATGGAGATATAAAATAGGAGATACCATCAGGTTTACTTCAACATATCCTTACAGAATAAAGATCAGCGGAAGGACAAAGCATTTTATAAATGCATTTGGAGAAGAACTCGTGATTGAAAATGCTGAGAAGGGTATTGAGAAAGCCTGCGAAGCGACCGGAGCAGTAATAGATAATTTTACTGCCGGACCAATCTACCTTGACGGGACTCACCGTGGCGGTCATGAATACATTATTGAGTTCATTAAAAGCCCTGATCATTTACAGAGATTCACCAGGGTGCTTGATGAAACGTTAAGAGAGATCAATAGTGATTACGATGCTAAGCGCCATAAGGATATTGCTCTTGCCGAACCAAGAGTACATGATGTTCCCAGAGGCACATTCTATAACTGGATGAAAAACCGAGGAAAGCTGGGCGGGCAGAATAAAGTGCCAAGGCTTTCGAATAACAGGGATTATCTTGATAGTATCCTTGAGATGCTAAATATTAATGCCGGAACATAAAAATATTCTTATTGCACCCAATGCATTTAAGGGTACACTTTCTTCGCTTGAAGTAAGTGATATAATTCATGCCGTATTTAAAGAGCAACTTCCCGGTACAAAATTCACAAAATTGCCGCTGGCCGATGGTGGTGATGGCACTCTAGACGTATTATCTGAAAAGTTAAAATTTGATCGGATAACATTACCGACTTTTGATCCCCTGGGTAGAAGCATTCTGGCAACCTATGGTTTAAAAGACAGGGTAGCTTATATCGAGTTGGCAGAAGCATCGGGCATCAGCCATTTAAAAGTAAAAGAGCTTGACCCTAAAAAAGCAAACACCTTTGGAACCGGAATACTTGTAAAAGATGCGATCGATAAAGGAGCCAGCACGATTAAAATTTTTTGTGGAGGGAGCGCCAGTATTGATCTTGGCTTGGGCATAATTGCTGCTTTACTGGGGATGGAAAAATACAGGCTTTCTAACCCTCTTTTTGATGCCGATGGGATTTTGAAACAGATAGATAATATCCGGAGTGATTATCTGAAGGTAGAATATGAAATTTATACGGATGTTATTAATCCATTATTAGGAGATGAGGGCGCGGTACAAGTATTCGGCATGCAAAAGGGGGTAGAGGAAGGCATGCGGAAGGATTATGAAGAAAAGATAACAGCAGTTATTAGTCAACTGAATATAGAGCATCAAACAAAAGGAATGGGAGCAAGCGGAGGCATTCCTGTTATATTTGATCATCTTAAAAATGTAAAACCTGAATTAGCTGGAGATTATATCTTAAAAATATTGGAGGTTGAAGATCAAATAGAAAAAAGTGATTTAACAATAACCGGAGAAGGAAAGTTTGATCAGCAATCGATATCTGGGAAATTATCCGGAGAGATTTTAAAGCTTTGTCAAAAACACAATACAGAGATGATAATTATTTCAGCACTTAATGGTGGCTTTTATCCAGATGGAGTTGAAATTGTAACACTTGAAAACTATCTCAGCACTGACGAAAAAAAAGCTTTGGATTATACTTCTCAACTAAAAAAAGCACTGGAGAAATACATAAAAAAACACGACTGGTAATCAGTCGTGTTTAATTTTTATGCAATGAGTTTTACTATGATTTCCATTTAATTGTACAACCAATCGCACGAGTATAGTCCTCACTCACTGATTTTCCAGCTTCGATCTCTTCGATTGCATTTTCAACATACTTTGTATTTACATCGTTAGGATTCTGAGGGTTGTCATCGATTGCTCCTATATAAACAACTTCATAAGTGTTGCCTGATTTTTTTAATAAATAGACATGCGGAGTTTTCGTAGCACCATAAGTCATCGCTACTTCCTGAGTTTCATCATACAGATATGGGAAGGTAAATCCTTTTTCTTCAGCACGAACTTTCATTTTATCGAATGAATCTTCTGGCTGACGATCTTTGTCATTTGGATTTATAGCAATAACAGGATATCCCTTACTTTCATATTTATTATTTAATTCAATTATTCTGTCTTCATATAATTTTGCATATGGGCAGCTATTGCAGGTAAATATTACAATAATTCCTTTTGCAGACTTATAATCTGACATACTTACCATTTTACCGTCGATATTTTTAAGTTCAAAATCTACAGCATTGTCTCCTACTTCATACCCCTGAGCTGATAAGCCTGCAGATACGGTAAGAAGTAATATTAATGTAAATAAGTGTTTCATATTATAATGGAGATTAGTTCCTTATTTTATTTATATATTCGTTTAACTCTTCAAGGGTAAACTCTTTTTCCTCAAAATATTTTTTTCCTTTATAAACAAACAGTGTAGCAGGTATAGCCCCACTCCATTCATTACTTATACGGGGCATCCAGCTATTTGGATTTTCCTCCGCCAGAAATAAGACCTTTGAATCCAAATTTCTGTTTTCTACATATGGGACTACTCGCTTTTCAAATTGATTAATAAAATCAATGCTTACTAAGTGTACAGATACCATGCCATTCTCATTTATTTTTTCAAAAGCGGGAATCTCTTTTAAACATGGTTTGCACCAGGTCGCCCAAAAATTAAATATGAGGACATTTTCATTTTCCTGGTTGATCAGTTTTTCTAACTCACCTATACTGATCTTTTCTACATTTTGACCTTTAGTATTTAAGCTAAAGAAAACTGCAAAAATCAATATATAAATATTTCTCATAAGTAAAGAAATTTAACACAAAATACTGTAATAATCAAAATTGTATTTTTTCAATATTGTGAAACAATTTAAATTGATTATTCAACACTGGACACTAAACTAAATGTTATTTATATTGTTTTCATTGATTTTGTTTATACCAGACTAGTTTTTGTTAGTATGAAATAAAATATTTATTTGGTGATTCAATTCTTTCAGATGTATAAAAATGATGTCAGAATTATGTTTTTAATGATTATACTCAGATATTAATTGATTGTTAACCGAAGATAAATTTAACAATAAGAAGATGGGTTTAAAGTCAAATTTTTTCATTTAAAGTTTTCCACAAAATAGAAAAGTTATCCACAGGTTTTGCAAAAAGCGATATAAACACCTGTAAAACAGGTGGTTATGTAAAAAATAAGAATTTGATTTCTTGTGGATAACTGATTTGACTTATAATTATTGTGTAAAAAAAATTTATTAAAACTTTCAAAAAAATTGCCGTATCCATTAAAAGGATTAACATTTAAGTTATTAATTTTTAAAAATTTAATCCTTTTGTTGCCTCCGGAGACGCGTACGATAGGCATTGAAAATCCTAGATTTTGATAGGAAGCCTGCATATTTACCCTCATCAATTACAGGGAGGTTCCAGGCTCCGGTTATTTCGAATTTATGCATTACTGATTCCATGCTTTCTTTAGAACTAACATATGCGGGAGGGGAGTGCATAATACTTTTGATTATTATATTTTTTCTGGAATCTTCATCGAACATTATGCTCCTGACATCATCCAATGTAACTATGCCGACAAGTTCATTTTTATCTGAAACGACAGGAAAGATATTCCTTCTTGATTTTTGAACAAGTTCAACCAGAGTTCCCAGTGTTGCTTCGGGATCAATGGTAAGAAGATCTTTTTCGATGATCTTATTGAGATCAATCAGTGAAAGCAGTTGTTTATCCTTATCATAATTAACAAGATCCCCACTTTCTACCAATGGTTTTGAATAGAAAGAAAACTTCTCAAAGTTCTTTGCTGTGTTGTAAGCCAATGCACTTACCAGCATTAATGGGATGAATAATTCATAACCACTGGTTATTTCAGCAATAAGGAAAATAGCTGTTAGAGGAGCATGAAGGACCCCACTCATTATACCACACATCCCAACCAAAGTAAAGTTTGCCGGACTAATTACTTCAGCACTAAAAATAAAATTAACAAGCAGAGCATATAAGTATCCGATTATTCCTCCTAGAAACAGGGATGGGCCAAATATTCCTCCAGATCCACCAGAACCAATAGTAAGCGCTGTAGCAATCGGTTTAACCATTATAATAACAAAGAGAAAAATAAAAAGGAACAGAACATTATCTGTGTTGGCAAAAAATAGTGAATTCGAAATCAGAGTTTCTCCCTGGTCATTAAGTAATTGTTTAATAATACCATAGCCTTCTCCATACAATGGGGGGAGCACGAAAATAATTATTCCCAAAGCCACACCTCCAATCAGTGCTCGTTTTAACCCGCCTTTTATTTTATAAGTGATGCTTTCAAAATAAAACATAACACGGGTAAAGTAAACACTAAATATTCCGGAGATAAGACCCAGTCCGGCATAATATAAAATGTTTCCTTCTGAAAAATCCTCTTTAATACGGTGTGAAAAAAGAACATGTTCACCTAAAAGGGATAATGATATTACTGATCCACTTACAGAAGCAATGAGAAGAGGGATGAATGTTGCAATAGTGATTTCGCTAAATATCACTTCAATGGCGAAAATAACTCCTGCTATGGGGGAATTAAATATTGCTGAAATAGCTCCTGCTGCTCCACAACCGATCAATAGTGTCCTTTTCTTATAAGACAAGTGCATTATCCGTCCAAGATTTGACCCGATGGAAGAGCCTGTAACTACAATTGGAGCCTCAAGTCCTACAGAACCACCCAGACCGACTGTTACCGCACTGGTTAAAAGCCGGCTGTATTGTAGAGACCTTTTCATTTTACTTCCTTTTTTGGAAATAAAATATAGAACTGTGGTAATACCGTGTCCTAAATGTTCTTTGAGAACATATTTTGCCAGGAGATAGGTCAATGCTATACCTACGGGCGGGATCAGTATAAAATAATATCTCGATTCGTTGAAATTGAAGTTTTTAGTAACCTGAGCCTGAAGAAGATGAACAGACTCCTTTAAAACTACAGCTGCAAGGCCAGCCAGGATCCCGATGAGAATACTCAGCATCAGCACAAAATTCTTGTCGTCAATGTGCTTAATCCGCCAAACCAGAAACTTACCTATCCAGTTGCTTTTTTTCATGAATCCTGTAGTGTAAAGATGATGCAAAGTTATAAGATATAGTTTAGTCACCAAACTCCTTCAATTAGTATAATTCTTTCAAATGACAGGTTTAGGTATTAAATTAAAATATATGAAAGCAATTATACCGGTTGCAGGTAGTGGCACACATTTGCGCCCCCTGACCCACACCCAGCCTAAGTGTCTTTTACCCCTTGCAGGAAAACCTATTCTTGGCCATATTATTGACTATCTTGGTGATTCGGGTATTGATGAAATGATCTTCATAGTTGGTCATTTGAGCCAGAAAATCGAAAAATTCCTTGATGAGTTTTTATATGACAGAAAGATAAAATATAAAACAATATATCAGAACCCGGGCCAGGGGCTGGGTCATGCGATTTTATTGGCTTCCGAATATTTTAAAGATGAAAAAGAAGTAATTGTTCATTTAGGAGATAGTATCATACGCACAAGTCCGGAGTTTTTTTCTAAAGAGAATACACACTCAATGATCTGCCTCAAAAAAGTGAGCGTGCCAGGCAATTTTGGTATCTGCGAAGTTTCTTCTGATGGGTTTATTCGCAAAATGGTTGAAAAACCCAAAGTGCCAAAATCCAATTATGCAATTGTCGGCCTTTATAGAATTCAGGAAATTCCTCTTTTCATTGAGAGCCTTCAAAATGAATTTGATTCAAAAAATGGAAAAGATGAAGCCCAGCTCACGGATGCTTTGCAATACATGCTTCAGAAAGGTTCAAAAATCAAAATGATCAAAACCGACAGGTGGTTTGATTGTAGTAGAAAGACCTCTCTCCTTGAAGCGAATCGAATGTTAATGAATGTAGGCGAATTACCTGAAAATTATAATTCCATATATTCAAAAACGATTATCATTCCTCCTGTTGTAATTGGAAAAAATTGTCATATTGAAAATGCAATTATTGGACCGAATGTTGTTGTTGGACACAACAGTGAAATTTATGGTGCGATTATTAAAGAATCGATATTGGGAAATAAAACGGAGATAAGAAATACTGTGATCGAAGAAAGCATAATAGGTAATGATTCCACATTTTATGGCAGTAATTTGAAATTAAACCTGGGGGATAATACTGATATAGATTTAACATCATGAATATAGATAATTACAGTACGCAAATATTTGAGACCTGTTTGTACAGTCGTAATCTTGAGGCTGCGAAAACCTTTTATGTTGATAGGTTGGGATTTAGCCTATATACTTACGTACCTGATACTTTGCTCTTTTTGAAAATGAAATCCGGGATGCTTCTCATTTTTAATCCGGATAAGTCAAAAGACAAAGAAGGGCTTCCGCCTCACTTTGCAGAAGGCAAGCAACATATAGCTTTTAATATTGATGAGGAAAAATATGAAAAGGTAAAAATGGAATTACAAAAAGAGGGTATAGATATTATTCATGAAGAAAAATGGCCTTCAGGATCAAAGTCGTTTTACTTTGAAGATCCCGAAGGCCATGTTTTAGAATTTGTTCCGGCTAAAGTCTGGGACTAGTTGCCGTCATCTTTTTTCTTCTTTTTACCGAAGATATCTTTAAGTGCGTTTTCAGCTTTTTCTTTAAGTTCTTCTTGTCCTTCTTCAATTTTTTCTTCGGCAACATTGCTTACGCTATCTTTTGCAGTTTGGACTACAACATTAGCAGAGTCTTCAACTACCTTTTTCTGTGAATCTAACTCCGCCTGAGCTTCATCTTTTATTGCATCTGTTACCTGGCCAGTAGCAGACTCAGAGCCTGTTTTGGTACCAGGTCCGCCTGCTAATCCAAATGTCAGATCATTGAATTTCCCACCAACTTTGACTGGAATAGTGATTTCGTCTCCCACTACATCTTTTCCACCTGTAATAGAAGATGCCAGTTTATTAATTGCAGATCCAGCCGCACCGGTTGGAACGTCAATATTAAAGATGTAATCAACTGATCCATCAATTCCTGTTCTGCCGCTAACCTCGGCTTCATACCCTGAAATTGATACATCGAATGGTTGTGTAGTAACATAACCATCCTTAATAGTGAAGTTTACAAGTGCATCTTTAAGTCCGAAGCTATCTGCATCTTTAAGTTTGGTGATCTCCGTAATCCCTTCGATCAATCCACTGTCTTTTATCGCAGCATCAATTATTTCAATTAGACCGCTACCACTTAATGAAGATAATTTTGGACTGAAATCCTGCAGGAGTTCTCCATCTAAACTAAGGTCAGTATTAAAATATCCAGTCATATCTTCAGCAATAGGTGCCAGGGCCTGAACTGTATTAAAGTTTTGATAAGACTTAGGAATAGAAAGGTTTTTGATGTTTAATGAAATATCAAATTTAGGTTTATCAATATTTTCTGTATTGTAGGAGCCAGAAGTAGTGAACTGTCCTCCGAGAGAATTGAACACAAGGCTTTCCAATCTTACAGTGCTATTCCTAACAATTAGGTCTCCGGAGAGATTTGAAAGAGTTAAATTGTCATACTTAACTTCATTCGCATTTGTATGGAGAACCAGATCAAGATTTTCCGGAACTTTAATGACTTCCAATTCAGATTCTTCTTCTTCCTCTGTTTCTTGTTCGTCTTCAGCCATGAATTCATTTACATTGAAAAAGTTACTTGAGACGTTGAATTCTCCACTAAGTAACCCATCGTTCATTACATAGCCCATATAATTGTTTACAGTACCAGATGCTTTAAAATCTGATTGTCCGCTTTTTCCATCTACTGTTTTGATATTTATATTAGCTGGAGTGAATACCGCATCAGCAGTTGTAATTTCTACTCCCTGTGGCATAGACTCTTGATCAGAATATTTAAAGTTTCTTAAACTGACACTACCCGAAGTTTGTAAAGCAGTATAATTTTCAGCTTCCACATCGCTAAACTTTCCTTTGGATTGAACATTGGCTATAATAGTACCGGCCATGTCTACACCTTCAATAGGATAAACTTTGTTTAGTTCTGCAACATCTAATTTACCATTCACTTTGGCATCCCAATTCGGGCTATCAAAATTAACGACATAAGCAGAAGCATTAACTTTATCCTCGCCTAGTAAAAAGCTCATGTCTGTCAAATTAAAAACTGCATTCTGCATGCTTCCATCCTTAGAATAAGAATGAGCTTCGAAGTGAATATCTTCTAATGGCACAGGATAGTCAGCATTTTTAACGTATCCATTTTCCAAAGTAGCGTCCAGATTAAAGGCAGGAATAATGTTTCTGACACTATCGTATTTACCCTCTGCTTTCGCTTCCAATGTAAAAATACCTTTTAGTGAGGTGTTCTCAACAGGGAAGACCCTTGTTACTTTTTCAAGGTCAAGTTTGGCTCTTGCATCAAGATCAATTGGATAATCAACAAGGTTTTTAATTGCCAGATTCAGGTCAAATGGATTATCCTCTATATTAAAATGAAAATTACTTATATCTATACTCGTATAATCGATGTCTCCTTCCGGGCAAAGAATCTTTAAAGTCCCCTTAATATTTTCAACAGGAGTCGGCAGGTCGTCATATTTAAATGAACTGTTTTTTACGACAAGGTCAAGACCAAATCCTGGCAGGCTATTTTCATTGTAAGTTCCTTTTGTCCATCCATCAAATGAAAATGCGCCTGTTGTTTCTATAACATCGAAAGATTCAGTGTAAATTCCAGGGATCAGGGATAATAAAGATTTAAAGGAATTATCTTCGGCACCAAAGGTGATATCCATGGTTATATCTTCCTCTGGCATTTCAAAGACCCCATTCAGATTAAATGCAAATTCATTTACCTTGAAGTGGTTTTCTTTAAATTCAAACCTCATCTTTTCCAGATCCATATTCAGGATTATATCTGCATAAAACGATTTATTAGAAAGATATTGGACTTCTTCAAATTCAAAAGAGACTGTATCGATAGAAGTTTCAGTTTCCATGTCCAAAACAGTGTTTTCGAAATTTCCACTACCAGAATGGTTTAGTCCATACAGTTCAAGAATCATATTGGCAGACCGATCTTCATAAATGATCTTTCCATCTGAGATTTCCCAATGATTGATCTGTACTGCTACCTCTGATGATGCTGTATCTGTTTCTTCTTCAACTTCTTCTTCAGAAATAAATATATCATAGTTAGCCTTTCCGTCTTGAAGAATCAGGGCATATACCTGAGGTTTACGTATGTAAATTGCAGATACTTCTATTTGGTCCCCGAAAATAACAGATAACGGCTTAAGGCTTACTTCAAACTCCTGAATTTCCGTTAACGGAATTCCTTCGAAATCTCCTCTTCCGACCAGACCGATTTCATCTATACTAACAGTTAGTGTTGGAAAGTGAGTAAAAAAGCTGATTGAAAAGGATTCAGCGTCATAGAATACATCCGCATCTACATTTTCAGCAATTGCATCATCTACGGCTTTTTTGATGTCATCTTTGAAAATGATGGGTAAAGTAATTGCTGCGATTAGCAGAATTACAATAATTGATACTAATATTATTAATACTTTTTTCATCTCTAAGCTGATTAAAAAATCTTTAGGATGAAGTTACAATAAATAAATATTATATCGTGAGGGATAATTAAAGAAAAAAATAAGCCACCCGAATCTACTCGAGTGGCTCACCTAAAAATCTGTAATTTTAAACAAGCGAAACAGGTTTCTTATTTCTGTTTTATTAGAAACGGCAAAAACCTTATAATTATTACAAATTTATTACATAAATATGAATAATGCGCAGCAAAAGGTTGTTTATTTTATAATCTCTTGATTTAGTACAAAAAACTTTGACAATCAGGGTCTAATTTTTTGATTTTCAATTAGAAGGAATTCGAGATCTCGGCTTTAAAAGAATGAGCATTTATCTACCGGGCAATAAGATTAATATAGAACTTGATCGGTGATGAAATGTAATAATAAGTTGGTTTTTTTATTCTAATAGAGGATTGGGTAATATTTGAAAAGGTGGGGATTATTATATTTTAGTCAGGGAAATATTTATATCTTCCATAAAAGAAAAGCTTGCTTTCTTACTGTTGATCTTTTTAACTATATAAAAAATTCTAAAGTTGGTACTCTCATCTTTTAAAATTAAGGAGTCACCTGTTATTTCATAATACAAAGTATTCGTTGTTGTATCAGATTGAAAAAAGCAGTCTTCATACCCATAGATTTGTATTTTAACTGTGCCATCAGGCTTAAATTTATATCTAGCTTCTGCATGGAATGAATACAAGTCCATTAAGCCTGGATAGGATAATGAATCTGCTTCCCATTTTGCCTGCCATTCACCTACAATTTTACTATGATTATCCTTACATGAAAGGATGAATAGGAATAAGAGCAAAATGATAATTTTGTTTTTACACATCTTAGAAATATTTCACCAGCATTTTGCTTACAAACCTTTTAAAAGAATTGTATGGGGGATGCAGTAAAGACGATGAAGGAAAGATCGTGTTTTGCTTTAAGATTGGTCTTTCATGTGAAAAAGCCCTGACACCCCAGTATCCATGTCCATTTCCAAACCCGCTGTTTCCGATACCTCCAAAAGGAATTTCTGTATTAGTAAATTGAATAACGCAATCATTTATCGCTGTGGTTCCACTTTGACAACTTTGAATAATGAACTTTTGATCTTTTGAAGTATTGCCAAAATAATATAACGCAAGAGGTTTAGGCTTGCTGTTGATAATTTCAGCTGCATTTTTAAGATCATCATATTCTATAATAGGTAATAACGGGCCAAAGATCTCTTCTCCCATTATTCTCATATCTTCCGATACCGAATCTAGTAATGTAGGACTAATAGTAATGTCATTGTTACTAAAGTTACCTCCTGAAATAACTTTCGCTCCTTTATCTACAGCATCCTGAAAGATATCTTTAATACGTTCACCATTTTTTTGGTTGATAATATTACAATAAGGAGTGGTTTCAGGGTCGTCGGAATGAAATTTCTCCTTAATTGTTCTTTTAAGTGCTTCTATTAATTCATTTTTTATATCCTTATGCACAAGAAGATAATCGGGGGCAACACAGGTTTGCCCGGCATTTAAGAATTTACCAAAGACGATCTTCTCTGCCGAATCCTTTATTTTTGCATCCTTATGAATAATTGTAGGTGATTTACCTCCAAGCTCCAGGGTTACTCCAGTTAAATTTTTTGCTGCAGCTTCCATCACAATTTTTCCGACAGCCGGGCTACCGGTAAAAAAGATATGATCAAAGGGTAAAGAAAGTAAATATTGGGTCTCCGGAACTTCACCCTCAATAACTGCCACTTCAGCTTTATCAAATACTCTTGAAATTATTTCCTTAATAACTACATTGGTAGATGGTGTAAATTCACTGGGTTTGATAATACAGGTGTTTCCTGCTGCCACAGCACTGACTAATGGTCCTAAAGCAAGATTAAAAGGATAATTCCAGGGGGAAATTATTAACGTCCTGCCCTTAGGTTCAAAAATCACTTCAGATGTAGATCCTAGTAATGGCAGTGGAGTATCTACTTTTTGAGGTCGTAGCCATTTTTTCAGGTTTTTGCATGTATGCCTTATCTCAGCCAAAACTACCCACGTTTCACTGATTTCAGTTTCTTCTGCCGGCTTCTGGAAGTCACGATATAAAGCTTGTTTAATTTCTTCCTGAAAATGAAGGATTTGCTTTTCAAGTTTTTTTAATTTTCTTATTCGGTCTTTTACTGTTGATTTCCTCAGTTGACGGCTAACAGCCAATTGATCTTCAAATATCGTAGAGATCTCTTTTTCAAATCCAGCTTTTGTTTCCTCGGCAGTAGTACTCATAAGAAAAGGGGTTTTTCTAAATATATGTTATCAATTTGTTAAACGCGAAAAACTCTACTAAAAGTTTTAAAATCATCCAGATCCTTACTTCTCACCATGATCTAATTGTTTAATCATTAATTTAATGTTAATTTAATGTTAACAAATAGATCTAATGTTAAGAATTGGTTAACCGGCTTATTATATCAACCCTGGTATTATGCCTGCTATCTCTTCCCATAGCTGCGCAGGATTATGTTGATCAATTTAATAATGCATTAAAAGAAAATAAGAAAGTAGCCTCTCTCATTGATCAACTCGAAAACCGTTCCTCATTTAAAAATTTTGAAAAAAAATCTCTTGAGAAGGTTTTCTTTAAAATACATAGAAAGGTTTTAAAGGAGTATAAAAAATACTCTGAAATCACCAGTACATTATCAAATGGTGAATATGATTGTGTAACGGGTACAGCTTTGTATGCCTATGTTTACCAATCTTTAGGATTGAAGACTGAGATTTTTGAGACTCCTTCACATGTATTTCTCGTTATAGAAGCAAACGGTAAAAAATATTTAATTGAATCCACGTCACCACTTAATGGTTTTTTGGAGATTGATAAGGATATCAAATTGAATACCACTAATTCTTTAGGGATTTTAGTTGCCGATGAAACGGATGCCTTGACTAATGAGGTGATAAATAAAATCACAATTAAAGAATTAGCTGCAATTTCACTTCACAATAAAGCTGCTAAGCTTTACTTGGAAAGGGATTATGTTTCAGCAGTGAGAACAATCAATGAAGCGTTAAGTATTTATCCTTCTGCAAGATCTGTATATCTCAAAAAGTTAATTTCCAGGCATATTTAACAAATCGTCAGTAATACAATCTGATTATTTCTAATAAAACATAACCAGCTACTTTTTTTATTATGACTTATCCAGCATTGATAAGGTGAATTTCTATTGGATTCAATATCAACCTATCTCAAATACAACTTCTCTTACCAGCTTTATTATTGTTTAGCTACGACCGTTATGTTTAACCAAAATTAATAATCCCTGTGATGATAAATAGAGGCTTTAAAATGTGACGTCTCCTTATGTTAAGGAAATAATTTCAGGGTATGGTTAATATAAAATAAAAACTCCCCTCAGAAAGAAGGGAGTTTTTTATTTCGATTGTTAGCTATTCACTTTTAAAATCGTGATCATTTATTCATCAGCGTCAATGATCTCGAATTCAACTCTTCTGTTTTTGGCTCTGCCCTCAGGGGTAGAATTATCTTCGATTGGTCTTGACTCTCCGTATGCCTCAACAACAATGCGGTCTTTACCAATTCCATTATCGGTTAGATAATCGACAACCGCTTGAGCTCTACGACGACTCAGCCCAATATTGTATTGTTCAGTACCAATACTGTCTGTGTGGCCTGAGACCTGTACTTTTACATCATCATTATCATTCATGAATTTAACTAGTCTGTCAAGTTCAGGTTTTGACTGAGGCTTAAGGGTTGATTTATCGAAGTCGAAGAAGATGTTATTAAGAGTAATAACAGCACCTTTCTTGATCGGAGTTAGATAAAGATCTCGTTCAACCTCATCATAAGTTTCCTGTTCAGATAAGTTTAGGTTTTCACTCATTGCTAAGTAATCATCAGCTTCTGCAAGAAATCCATATTCTTCACCTGAAGGAAGCATAATTTCATATTCACCTGAGCCCGGATCAGACAATGTTTCTCCTATAACCTTACCATCAGACAGGCGCTGATATATAATACGAGCTTCTACAGGTTCTTCTGTCTCCTTATCTAATACTCTACCCGCTACAAGAGTAACTGGATCTGGGCGGTAAAACTCTGGAAGAGATATTTTAAAAACATCAAGATTTTCTTCAGTTATACCTTTAGAATAGTAGGCAAAATCACCTGTAGGAGGAATAATGAAGAATTCGTCATCAAGTTCTCCGTTAATTCCTGGCCCAAGGTTTTCAGGTTCAGACCATTTTGTCCAGGTAGAATCAAGTCTTCTTGAAACATAAATATCATTTCCTCCATATCCGGAATAACCGGCAGATGAGAAATAAAGAGTTTTATCATCAGGAGCCAGGAATGGTGAAGATTCCATACTGGCGGTATTGATATCATCACCAAGGTTAAGAGGCTCAGTCCATGTATCATCATCTCTTTTAAAAGATACATATAAGTCTCTTCTGCCTCTTGAGTCATTTCTTTCCACAGACATTATTAATGTACGTCTGTTATTGGCCATATAGAAGTTGGCACTCTCACTAGTATTATAATTATTCTCTATCTCAAGTGGCTCTGGGTCTGACCAGCCATCACCAACTTTTCTTGAAATCGAGACACCAGCTTTCATTTTGTTATTATTGTTACCTCTGTATTCGTTACCAAGAATTAAAATAACCGAATTACCATCAGGAGTAATTGAACTGATAAAGTTTGGACCTTTATTATTTAGCTTGGGACCCATGTTTTTTGCCACAGCCCAATCCTGTTGAGATTCATCCCATTCCGAATACCAGATATCTTCCATATCTTCAATACCACCTATATTTTCTGGATGATTTCTTCTTGAAAAGAAAAGTGTTTTTCCATCAGGTGATAATAGAGGTCTGAATTCAGGATATTCTGAGTTTACATTTTCACTTAATCTTATCGGAACGACATTAGGGTTAATTTCCTCAGATACATTTACTTCGATAGTAATAGGAACTTCAGAATTTGAAATACCTATTGCGTCTATACTAAAGTAGCCAGGAACCGCTTTGCCTGAAAAAGTGATTTTTATAGATGCTACATCATACGTTGTAGGTTCGAAAAATATATTCAGAGGACGACCTGTAATATCCATCGCTTGCGGATTGAGTCTATTGACGAGATACTCCTTACCTTCTGTATCGTATACATATATCTCTTCCACAGCTGTGGGATTGAATGATTCAGCGATCATAATCTGCCTGATTGGCATTGCTTTTTCAAATCCCACATGGATGTATTCATTTTTATCAGGTCGGGAAGGAGTCCATGCGTTTGGACTTTCTGCCGGATTCGGGAATACATCAGGTTTTCCAAGAGCCTGTTTTGCACCATATTGTTGTGGAGTCAATTCAGACGAGACATCGATAACCTCACTGGCCCATAGCACTTCCTGTTGTGCCGAGACCATAAAAAAGGTACCGATAAATATTATAGTAGTAGCAAAAAATTTAAACATTATCGATCGGTTTTTGCGGTTGTATTAATTCAATATAAAGAATTATCTATTGCTAAAATATTAATTTTGTCTTAAACAGTAATCAAATATTACAATAATTTAATTGTTTTCTAGTATTCTCACCTCAACTCTGCGGTTTAATTGGTGTGCTTCTTCGGTATCTTCCGTTGAAATAGGATTTGTACCGCCAAAAGCTTTAGTTTTAATTCGGTTTTTCTTAATTCCGTTGTCAACAAGATAAGATTTAACAGCTTCAACTCTCTTTCTCGATAATTCCAGGTTCTTTGAAGCTACACCTCTTGTATCCGTATGACCCTCTAATTGAATGATCATTTCCGGATAACTATTCATCATTTGCAGTAAAACTTGTAATTCGGGATAAGACTCTGGTAAAATATTCGCTCTTCCTCTTTGAAATAAGAGCTTTTCCATTCTCAGCAATTCTCCCTTTTTACTGCTTTTCAGATAAAAAGTGTCCTTTCTTAAAGCCTTACCTCCCTCGTCAATCTTAACTTCAAAGATACTAGGAAAATATGTATCTGAACTAATTTTTATCCGATAAGTATTGCTTTCCAGCAGGCTAAAACTAAAATAACCATTGTCTCCGGCTGAAAAAAGCCCCATATCATCGGCGTATGGCAATTTTTCATAAAAAACTTTACAACTTATCGGTTCCCGGGTATTGTAATCCAGCACCAACCCTTCAAACCGAATGAGCGTTGATTTCGCCTCCGACTGTGAAAAGCCTTGAAATGATGTCAGAAACACTAAGCAGATAATTCCAGCTTTAATAAAAAAATTCATGGGCTTTTTAACCATAGATTTAAGGTAGAAAAAAAAATCTATTTTTTTAAATTATTACGGTTCAATCGGACTTTTGTTGAATAAAATAAATCCAAAATGAACCATCGCCCCGAAATTTAACCGGTCAATATTATACCAAGTGCCCAAAACACTTAAAGGACCAAATCTTGTGTGATAAACAGCTGATAAACCTGCTGAAAGAACCAGGTCTTCAGTATCAGTTTTATATTTCCATGTTTTTTTTACCTTATCTAAAGTGGCAAATGGAAAAAACAAATGTGATTCGGCCCTTAGAAAAAGATCGTTTTTAATTTTATAATTTAAGATTCCACCAGCTGTTGCGAAAAATGGAGAACGCAACTCTTCTATATAATATATTCTGGAATCCGGCAATGGGTTGCTTGACCTGGATAATAAATAAGTTGACCTGTCTGTGAGATAATAAAAATGACTGGAAAAATTAGATTCCAGTTTAATGCCTGGGATCAATTTTCCATTACCAAAGTATTTTTCATATTGAAGATTTATACCAAACCAGTTTTTAACCGAACGGTATTGTGGTAATTTTTGTTCTGCAGTATTTCCCGACGAATAATTTAATATTCCTCTGTAAAAAGAGGTGCTCAAACCAAGGTAGGTGCCACTAAAACCATATTGTGGATGATTTAATGTGCTCTTTTCAAATTTCAATTTCAGTTTTAACCCTTCCAACTTAAGATAGTCCAGGGTGTCGATTGTCGACAGAAAATTTTGATTGGAATAATTAAATTTTGATTTAAAATATCCTACATCAAACTCAAGTAAATTATTGGTTTTTACCGGAGTAATAAATTTTAACCCTGTGGATAAGTTATTATTGGTCAACGGGATAATTTCGCTCCCCGATTCATCAAATATTAATTCAACAGGGGAGAGGTAATTCCATTTGTCAACCGATAAATATGGCGAAATTGTAAAAATATGTTTTCCGGGGATCGTTATTTCAGATTTATAATCAAATGATCTGTAAAACTGGCCGACATGAAATTTTATTCCATGGTTATAAAATAGTTTATTCAGATAGTAGTAATTAAAATCCAGGACAAACTGATTTATATTTTTAGAAGCGATTGTACCTCCTACACCAATATCAAGCAAATTTGAATTATCACCAGATATAGCAAATGTGTAATAATCATCTTTTTTTGATTTGTATATATCCGGAAAGATATTTCTGAAGTATTTTTCTGAAGCAAGATAATAATAGCCTCGCTTAACGTCATTTATACTAAATGTGTCTCTCTTCTTTACGAAAATTTTTCTGATAAAACTCTCCTGGCTTTTTGTATATCCATTAATATCAATTTTATCGAAGATTAAAGGATCATATTCGGTTATAAAATTTTTTCTTCTTTTGGCCAGTGCTTCCGGATCGGACCTTCTTCTAATTACTTCTTTTATTTTTGGAATAGCTCTTTTAGCGGCAACATAACCTGAATCATATATGGCGCTGGCCTGACTGAAACTAGCTGCATTATAATTCAGCAGGTTTGGAGCGATATATAGAAGGTCAGAATCTGCAGGAGTCTGAATATACATATCCATAAACAAATCCAGGATCGCATCATTCATCTGTTCATCGTCCTGGTCGTATGGATACTCTTCTTTCCTGGTATCAGAAACATTGACACCAATAATATATGCTGGATTAAACTCTTCCCTCATTACATCAAGAGGAAAGTTGTTATAGATCCCACCATCAAAAAGATATTGATTATCAATCTTAACCGGAGGGAAAAAGAAAGGCACACTCATCGTAGCTCGTACTGCAGCGGCCAGGCTTCCCTGGCTCATGATTTTTTGTTTAGCGGTAAAAATTTCTGAAGTGATGCACCTGTAGGGAACAAAAAGACTATCAAAATTATAACCGGCAGTATGGGCTGGTTGTGCAAGTTGTTCGGTTATTGCAAAATTCAATGACCGGTCGGTAGCGATCACCGTTTTAAAATAGGCGTTGTACAGACTGTCAAAAGTAAGATCCAGATGAATAAAACTTAATGGATCATCTTTATGATTTAGATAGTAATAATACTCGGGTGGAATTTTGCCATCTACCCAATCTTGAAATCTTTGGGAAAGTACTTGCTCCTTGATATCCTCTGCAGTAAATCCTGAGGCGTACATTGATCCGATGATTCCGCCCATGGAAGTCCCGACCACATAATCGATCGGGATGTTTTCTTCTTCAAGAGCGCTGATCACACCTGCATGGGCAATGCCCTTAGCTCCGCCACCACTAAGAACTATCCCTACCTTTTGAGAATAAGTATTGAAATTGGCTAAGAGAAAAAAAACTGCAATACTGCAAAAAATACGTTTTATCCCCATTGGCAAGCCTTATTGTATATTATAGTTTTTTATTTTCTGATTCAACTTGAGCGACAAGATTATCTTCAGAACGACCATTTACTTTGATCGCCTTTAACAAACGAATATATTCATTCTTTGTTTTATTGAAAGCCTCAAGACTTTCTTCTTTGATTGGTTCTGAAGGAGGTAGATCTTGTGCCATTGGATCAACTTGTCTGCCGTTTTTCCAGAATCTATAGCATACATGAGGGCCCGTAGCTAATCCGGTGCTTCCAATGTAACCAATAACATCACCCTGTCTTACTCTTACTCCGGGACGAATTCCTGATTTGATCTTCGACATGTGAAGGTATTGAGTAGTATAAGTTCCGTTGTGTTTTACTTTAACGTAATTACCATTGTATTTTGAATAAGTTGCTGCGACAATAATACCATCACCTGTTGATCTGATCGGAGAACCATGAGGGGCAGCGTAATCTGTTCCAAGATGTGCTTTCCATCTTTTCTGCACAGGATGGAATCTTCTTCCTGTGTATCGGCTCGTAATTCTTGAAAATTCTACAGGAGCTCTTAAAAATGCTTTTCTTAAGCTGTTTCCTTCCAGGTCAAAATAGTCTTCGCCGTCACCCTGATCAAAATTCACTGCATGGTAATCACTTCCGAAGTGGTTTAATTCGGCAGCAACTACACGGTTAAATCCGACAACCTCACCGTCTACCTGATTTTCTTCATAAATAACACGGTAGTAATCTCCCTTTTGTATTCTCCAGAAATCTACCTGCCATCCAAAAACATCGGCGAGTTTATCAACCAATGCAGGTGAAGCACCCTGGTCGGTCATACTGATATAAAGAGAGTTTTCTATTACTCCGGAGATTTCTCTTTGAACAACTTCTATTTCTCTTTCAATTTTATTGATGTCAACAGAATCGTTGAAAGAATAGACGATATATTCAATCGGGTTTGGTTCATAGATAAATGCCAGTGCGCTTTGAGCAGTGTCTTTAGGCATTATCACTGTATATTTTTTGTTTGCCCTGATCTTGCGGACATCAAAAATTTCTTTTGATTTGTTTGCCAGCTCATGGATCGTTTGCATGTTGATCTTGAACTGACTGAGGATTTCACTCAGATTTTGATTGGATTCAACAATGCCCTCTACGACATCGATACTATCAACATAGTATCCGTAGAACATTTCTGGTTCAACATAAATTTCAGCTGAATCTATTTGAGTCTCAGCATTTGAAACGGTAGTAATCGTTTCTTTTTCATTGTGAAAGTAGAACCAAGCGGCAACCGCGATTAGCCCTGTAATGATAATTCCTGTTAGCCTGTAAAGTTTCATTTCTGGAAATAATTAAAAAATCCACACATTTTTCCTCATCTGCAAAATAGGACTATTTATCCTTAATTATCAATGTTTTAGCTGATTTTTAATCAGATTTATCTAAAAAAGTATATTGAGAATACCTAAAAACTCTAAATAACTAAATATTAAATGAGTACTATAATTAACTAATAACAACAGGAATATTGAATTATTGTAACGGCCGGAATATTTATTTTTTAATAAAAAAAAGACCTATTATCAGTCTTTAATCTTATTTCTTAGAAGGGTACCCAATATCCGGAAACAGCCTTCCTGGTAATTTTAACCCTATAGTTGGCGTAACGTTTACCGGGTAAATGTTAATAAAAATCAAATTTCAGAAAGTAAGGAAATTTGATGAATTAAATAGTTTTATGTGGGTTTGTTATTTAGTTTTTTGGTTTTTCAAGAAGATTTTAGACTGTTTGGTGTCACTATGAAAGGAAAAATCGTCTGAATTGAAAATGCTGACATTCATCGTCAGTACTAAGATGGGTAGGATTAAAAGATGATAGGATAATAGTTTAAAGAACGAGAGGCTTTCTTTTATTTCTGGAGGCTATTTTTATATCTTCGTACGGCAATTAGATTCGCAACTTTCGCCAATGGATATGTAGTCAGAGGTAAAGATTAATGGATGTTATTTTGTTGTAGGATGACCGAGTCACAGACTCTGCATTTCATAAAAAAGTTTGAAGTTGTTCTAAGGAACACTCCAAACAGCGGGGAGAGGAAATAAAATCATTAACAAAGAATGCGGAAACAAATTAAAAGAATTATAAGTTTCATTTTTATTGCAATAATGTTGTTTTTTATTTCAAGCGAATTAATTAATGACTATAGATCAAAGCAGGATATTGAAGAAAATTTTGCTACCACTGAAGGTGAAATTATTGATTACTATATTGTTGGAACGGATTCACCCTATTTAAAGTATCAATACATGGTAGATGGGAAATCATATAAGAAATCCACAAGTGTATTTTCCGCATTTATGGGTTGTGAAAAATCTAAGGAATGTTTAGGGCGAAAATTTGTTGTATATTATTCGAAGGTAAATCCATTAAATAGTAAAATAGATTTAAAGCAAGAAATAAAATAAACCATCTGGCGCCCTCTACAGGGCATAGAAATTGGACCAAATATAGTCTGAACTAAGATGAATAGGATAAGAGGATGATAGGATATCAGTTGATTAATTAGTTTTATAAAATAATTAAAGCCTTCAGATTATTTCTGGAGGCTATTTTTATATCTTCGTACGGCAAATAGCTTCGCAACTTTCGCCAATGGATATGTAGTCAGAGGCAAAGATTAAATGATGTTCCTTTGTTATAGAATGACCGAGTCACAGACTCTGCATTTCATAAGTAAGTTTGAAGTTGTCCTTGGAAATACTCCAAATAGGGGAGGTTAATAAAAATGATTGTCAAGAAATGAAGTTAATGATAAAAGTACTCAGCTTATTTGTAATCACTCTTTTAATTATTGGGTGTCAATTTTCTCATGATGAAATAGAAAGAAACAGAACAAATATTAAAATAGACAGTGTTCTAAATGATATAAAAAATGAGATAAATTATGATCTTAAGTTCTACTCGTATGTTAAAAATGACACCTTTAATTTAGAAATAGAGTCTTATGAAGATACAACTAAAAATTTTTACCACTTTACAAATCCTAATTTGCAGAAATTATTAAATGACAGAATAGTTAAGTTAATTAATGATATTTACCAACTCGACAAACCATTAAAGGTTGGTTATTCATTTGAAGGGTTAAGTAAAAACAACAATACAGCATATGTCCTAGGTTTCGAGAACCAAAACCAAATTTTAAACAGTTTCAATGACTGCCCGAAGTACGATGATGTAATCAATATTATTTTTGATGGATTTTACGAATATGAGGAGTTTTACTATAAAAACATCCTTATTATTTTAGCAACTAATGATTTTGAAGGGATCGACATTCCTAAAATGACTTTTTATGATTATTTGAAAAAGATTTCCTGTAATACTGATGATAGGAATTTACAAAAATCTTTGGAGGGATTATTTGTTTTAACTTTTGCTGATATTGAAAAAGATGATCCCCATATAAAACATCATTACTGGGAAACCATATCGGCTATTTATCTAAAATTATATAACTCCGATCTTAAAATAAGATATAAAGATTTATTAGAGAGGAATTAAATTAACTATTAATTGTCTTATTCTTAAATGGGTTTACCACGCTGTTTGGAATTAAGCGATAGCGTAACTTCGAACTTTTAAATTGTCTGAACTAGGATTAATAAGGTTGATAAGATGATAGGATATCAATTGAATTATGAACCCAATAAATAATGCTAATGGTTTAAGATCATTTCTAGAAGCGTATTTTAATCCTTCGTCGCGTGATTAGCTACACAAGGACTGCTGGTGAAGGTATCTCCAATTATGTTAATTATAGTTAGGATACGATAACAACAATTTAATATGAAGAAAGTACTGATATTTTTAATATTTATTCTATTCATTACCCTCGGCCTTAGTTTTGGAATTATACAACATATTCACAATGAAAATTTTAATAAAGAATTTGACTTAATACTGGTAGGTGAAACTAAATATATCCAGAAACAAGGAAGGTATGATATTGTGGGGATTTCGATAGAAAAGTCAAATGTAAACTGTTTTGATTCTTACAAAGAATATGAGGTATTATATATACGTATTAATAATGATAAAGCTGAGATAATCCTACCATCTAACCATTTATCAATAGGGGACAAAGTATATTTAAATGGAAAAGAATCATATGTATTAATCCAAAAGCCAAAGGATGAAGAAGATATTGTAATACCTATATTTTCTCCCTTATTAATTAATCTAACTTTAGATAATTCTGATTTTCGTATTACCACTGATTGTCAGTGAAAAAACATTTATTTTTTGAAGTTGTAATATTGAAACACTCCAATCTGCCGGGAGGAGAGGATCGCTAAAAGTGCATTGATCCTTTAAAATATTTTAAGGGCTGAAATACAAAAAAAAATAACTTGATTAAAAATGATAATTATAGAATGCAAATGCTTAAATACTTTAACTGATGATAGTCCCACCACTAAATTATTAGAATGGTATGACCCAAATGAATTTGACATTTTTACAGATAAAGTAATTAAATATTTTATGGAATTTAGTGAGCTGAAGGTAAAAGAGAAAAGAGACTGGATTCTAAAACAATATAATGGATATGAAAAGGCTTTAAGTTTTTCCGATAAGGCTATTCTTGAAGATCTCATTTTTGTAGATAGGCCTACCTCTGAAATATGGAAATGTTTAAAATGTGGTAGATTATGGATGGAAGAAAACGGGCAGTTCAAATGCTTCAAAATGGAGTAATTACTAATTAAGCAAACCTATATTTCTCAAAATTGGTAGTTAGCTAAATGGAAAAGAGCAAGAGGAGATTAAATGCAAAAGAATTTAAAAATCAAACTGATTGTTTTTGGAGAATGGTTATTAATAGCTTTTTTAAGTTGGATTACTTTTATTAGTTATTCATCATTATTAGATTTTTTTCCCTGGGGTGATTCTGAAAGATCCGGCCTTCATTTATTGATTGTAAGGAATATAGTTGGGCCATTCTTTATTATTGATTTTATATTCAGGATTATCTTTCACAAGAGTTTTTTTAAAAGGATTTTAAAGAAGAAAATTATAGTATCAGTTTTAATTATTGTCCTCATTTACATTCCGATGATTACCATTTCTAATAGTATATTGATCGGCGCTTTATCTTCTTTTATAATCATACTAATATGCTTTTATGATTTTTATCTTAACCTTGTCAAATTATAAGATCTTCGAAACCCCGTTTAACTTAAATGATAGGACTTAATTGCATTACGACCTTAAATTTTTCAATTACAGGATATCAACAGATAATTTAGAAACAATAAACAATGAAGTCTTTCAAATCATTTCACGAGCAAATTTTAATTTATCTTCGCTTCGCATTTATTTTCACTATTCTGCCTGTTGTGGTTATCATTAGTTTATCAGGTTGTGAGACAGATAAAAACTTATATATCTACTTGTCAAATGAAAGTTATGATCAAAAAGAGATTCCAATCAAAGTATTTATAGATGATAGTCTGTATATAGAAGAAACAAGTCATTTTTCCATAGTTTCGAACAGTTTTGACTCATATGTATTTAAACTAGATAATGGTGATCATGAAATTAAGGTTGTAACAGACGATCTAATGGAAATTAAAACAATAGACTTTCCTAAGGAAAAATATGTGACCATATTATATCGATATAAATTATTAGGTCAGGAGGGAAGAGAGTTTTATAAAAACTTATATGGTAAAGATCACGGTTATGATACCGTTTTAAAGCCAAAACAAATACTAATTGGAATTGAAGAAAGTCAGGATTATATAATGTATTAAAAACCAATATTGGGTAAACGTATATCTTGTTATGGTGGATTATTCATTAATATTATGAAAAGTATAAACCTAATTAAATCGCAGGCATTAAATTTTATTTTAATATCAATAATATTAAACTCGATTTTACTTTATCTAACAATAGTTTTAGAAAGTAAAATATTTGAAGGCACTTACATATTTACATATATTTCTTATTCATTTCTAATTAGTTTAATTTTTATTAGAAAATTAGATTTATCTCATTTATCTAAATTCATTAAATCATTTTTTATTACAATAGTTTTAATTCTAACACTACTAATGTCATATGTTTTTGTAACTGTAGTTTTCCATGGAATTATGAGCTACTTTTCATTGAGAGACACAATAATAAGTGAGTACTTTTTCTATGGGATAATATTTACATTGTATCTAATAGAAATAATTATATACTATAAAATTTTAAATGTAAACGCCACAGTAAAGGTTTGGTCATTAGTTTTTATTACTATTTTAATTCAATGTTTTTTTATAAAATATAATTTTGATTGGTTTGTACAATTTGCTTTTTATACATGGGTATTAGTAAGCGGTTTAATACGTTTTTTTCTGCAGCCAGGTAATTTTAAAGTGCAAATGGAGAGAAGCCCGAAAAACAATTAAGTAAATGAAACATGGTCTCTTTATAATTTTGCTATTAGCTTTTGCGCAATGTCAGACTGATTCAGAATTTACTCTAACAATTAAAAATTCCAGTTATAGTGTTGATAGCTTAAAGGTTATCGTAAAAATAGATAATAAGGTTGTTTTGAGGACAATTGTTGATAATGATAGTATTGATCATTCCCATAATAGTTATAATTTTCCTCTCACAAAAGGGGAACATAATATAGAATTATATTTTCCTAATGCAGTGGGGAAAAACCATATCATTAGGGATATCAATTATCCAATGGACAAGCAATTAAATGTTATTTATTATTATTATCGTATTTATAATGAGGAAAAACAATCATATAGGGAGTATGATTCACCCAGGTTTCAAGTGTTTTTTGGTGAAATTCAATATTAATCCACTCTGAACTAAGAATTAGTGTGTGTAAACGTGGTAAGTCAAACAATGGTCTTCACAGATAAGCTCAGCTTCGGCGTGCCTTTATCTTCAGAACATGCGACAGAGGGGTAACTGCCTAGAGAACCTTGAGGCTTAAGATAAAAGCAAATCTTCAATTTTCAAGAAGAGCCCGATTGTAAACTACCTTAAGAAGACGCAAGAAACTAGGGGAGCTATATAACGACAACTAACATACTGAAATGCAAAATCAAAAAAGTAAAACCTATTAGGTTATGAAGACTAAATTCAATAATAAAACCAACAGGGTAGTTTTAATTTTTGTCATTGTAATCATAAGTTCCTGCGATGCCTACAATGGGTATTATATACAAAACAATTCTAACAATGATTATTACTTAACTGTAGACTCTAACAGCGATATTATTCTTGAGTTGAATAAAAATATAACTACTAGAGATAATCAATTTTTTATATTGAAACCAAAAAGTAAAATCACTTTATTTAATGGAGTAAATGACCTAAATAAAAGCGAAATACCTTTTAATAATATTATTGTTTTGAATTCGTATGGTGATACTACAAAAAATCTTTCCTCAAAAGATGAGGTATACAATTATTTTCGTCAGGAAAACATTTTAGTAATTAAATAGCTCCCACTGTCGTGCGTTGCTTTTCCAGCATAACTTGTGCCGTAAACTCAGTACCTTAATTCCATTATTTATTTTGATATAATCTCTATCTGATTTATTTTTCCAGCATCAACTATTGAGCTGTTATTATATTCACGCGCATTGCTTCGCTCCGCACACCAGAGAGAGAATGCAACTGAGAAAAATTTATGAGTAAATAAATAGCTAGGTACATTTAAATTTTACTTTCTGTTAAATCCATTTTCATATTATGTTAATGAAAATTAAAGGTAATATTACTTTTATTGTGGTTGTATTAGTAATAGGTTTTTTTGTTTATAATCTTATTCCAGAAATATCAGAGGATAATTTTGAAAATCGCAGATTGATATCGAAAGTAAATAAGGAAAAATTCATTTCATCTTCTTTTGATGGTATTGTTATCTCGAAAAATAGCATTCCAAATAGCAGAGGATTACACGAGTATATTTTGAAAAGAGGAAATGACACTCTAATATTCAGAGATAATTATAATTTCAATCTTGTTTTAGCTTATAGGTTGATAAATTCTGGAGATTCAATAAAAAAGGAATGTGGAGGTGTTTCAGTACACATTTTTAAAAATGCTAAAACAGATACAATATATGTAATCAAGGATGATTCCCTTGCACTAAGTTTTTATAATAAAAAGAGTTACCAGCACTTTGAAGAGGAAGGTTAAAATATTTATTATTTTCAATTGAGGTTATAATTAAATATGAGTATTGATTTAGAAAAACAGTCATTAAATTTTCAGTATTTTTCGGAAGACACTTTTGATTTTATCTTAATAAGATATTAGTTTCTCAGCTTGCGCATATAGGGTGGGTATATTTCTAAATGAAATATTGAGATAAATTAATGTCAGGTACAATAAAGGAGAAGTACTAATTGCAAGTATAGAAAATAATAATGGATAAGGAAACTATATTAATAATACTAATGTCACTGGCCATTACGTCTTTACACCTTAAATCTTATTTTTATTTCAAATATTTTATCTTGAGGGATGACAACCAAGATTTTATTGAGTTTATATTAAATCCTTCTAATAAAATTATAAAGTGTTTCTTTCCATTTCCAGTCTTTAGAAAAAATGATTCAACAAATTTCCGTCAGTATGTTCATTACGCTAACTTTTTTTTAATTGGCTTTTATTTTTTTATAACCTTGTTTTTTTTGATCATGACAAATAAAGTTGTTTTAACTGCTTAGCAGGGGCTATTTATTTGCAATTGTCTGCTTTTAGGATTTTTATTCCCTGAATTTAAAATGCTGGTACTTGCCTGTCTGACCTTCAATAGAATCGTCAGTAATTTTGGGTTTAAAGGATGGAGCGAGGGTAAAATATTTGAGCTTATGTGCTATTGAATGCAATAAAATTAACCAGAACAGGATTTATGAGAGTCAGCATAAGAATTATTCTACTTTTACTTTTGTCAATAGGTTGCTATGATCACAAAGAGGTAACAATTACAAAAGATTTTGTAATTAATCCAAATTGGACTCAAATGGATAACTCTTTTGAAATTTATAAGATGAAGCCAAAAGATAGTAGTAAAACGATCAACCCAAAAAACTATTCTAGTATAGAACTCTACCACGCATTGACTACGGATACAAGTTATTCATATGTTGCTAATGTTAAATACAATGGAGTAGATTATGCCCATCGCAAAGTATACTTTAACAGAGACAATGGGTTTGTTTGGACAAGGCCTTCTAATATAGATCCAAGTTTAAACTCAACATTTGAAACAATAGGGGAATTTGAAAGGGAAACATGGTATTTATTGGCAGGACTATCACAATATGGAACTCTTTATTATTTGTATATTGATGCTTCCGATAGCCTTCACGTGCATAAGGTAAGTGGTATGACTAATTATTAAAAATCTTGTCCTGAAATAGGTTTACACCCATGCTGTTTGGAGTGTTCCGCAGGACAACTTCAAACTTTTAATGAAAAGCAGGGATTGTATCCCGGGCATAGGGGAAAGTGTCTGAATCAGGATTAGATTGATTCAAGGATTAACAAGATTATTAAAACATAAACCGTAAGCCTTCAGGTTATTTCTGGAGGCATTTTTTGTGTTATCTTCGTCACGCGTTTAGTTTCCAACTTAGAACATCAGGTAGGTTTTCAAAATGACATAAATGAAGCAGACAATCAATAAACTAATTAAATCGTATAAAGAAGATCGTTCGATATTAATTTCTATAGTATACAATTTGATTTTTGTTTCCTCATTAATTATAGGGAATAAGTATCAATTACTTGTAGTAACCCTGTTTCCCACAGTTCTTTTCTATGGTTACATTTATTATAATATAGCTAGACGGAATAAAAAACCTTTCCCGAGGGTGGTATTATAAATTGTGTTATGCCTGTTTACATTTATTTATACATTAATTGATTTAAAATTATTATCAGCAGGATTACTTTTTTTATTCAATCTTATAGCCATAATTAAAATCACTTTACTTTTAGAGAAGGAGGTAAAGTCATTATCAGATATTGAGTTTAGCAGAAAAGAAATAGTATTGATGATAATAATGTCTCCTATTGGTATTTGGTATATATCAAATATATTTTGTAGTTCTAAGAAATAATGAAATGAAATATAAAGTTTTAATATTAGTATTGTTTATTACTATAATTCAGCTATCCTGTAATAGGCAAGATAAGCCTCATAATGAAATATTGTTAAATAATTTTAAAAATGAGAAAGAGAACTTCGATCAGTTAGTTAAAACTTTGAATCAAGACACGTCAATTAGTAAATATCATTCAAATATTTTGCTCCCAAAGGAAGTAAAAGAGGCAATTCATAAAATTGGTGTAAGAGAGTTAAATTATGTCAGCCGTCATGAAAAATGTAAAAATGAAATCGGATATGAAATTGTATTTGACAATTACGATTGGTATTTATATTATAATCAATGTAATTTAATTGAACTAAATTATGGAGATACTTTAATCCAAGATGGTGTAAGGTATTGGGGGATCAACTCTAATTGGTTTCTAGTTAATTTGCCACGGAAGTCTAAAGATTGAAAACCCTTTACTGGTCTAAGAATATGCGTGTGCAAACAGGTAGATCAAGCACTGGTTCAAGTTTGAACTTGGACCAACCTAGTCAGAATCAAGATTTTCAAGATTCAAGGATTAACTAGATAAAAGAAAACATAAAACGAAAGCCTTCAGATTATTTCTGGAGGCTTTTTTTGTGTTATCTTCTTACGGCAATTAGATTCGCAACGTTCGCCAATGGATAGATATTCAGAGGCAAAGATTAGTTGATGTTATTTTGTTGTAGGATGACCGAGTCACAGGCTCTGCATTTCATAAAGAAGTTTGAAGTTGTCCTGCAGAACACTCCAAACAGCGGGGGTTATTAGATCTATTTCAGTTCTTTATATTGCTGTTCTTTGTATATTCTTATATTATATACTCTCACTAGAAAATTATCATTTAATTGACGATTTACTGTTGTTTACATCGGTACAATTAGGATTTATAATTTTATATGCATTGTTGAAAATGCTTTTTTATTGGTTAAAAAAGTTGATTCAATAGTGATCTGATTATTTGGTTTAATCACAAAATAACCTACTTGCGCAAAACAGGCAGGGTTAAGAAAAAATTATCTGACATTAAGATTTTTAGGATAAGAGAGCCGTAGTTAAAAATACACCGGGTTAAATTTCACTCCATCTACTTTATTAAACTCCAGTGCAGGGAAAGGGACTTTTATAAGGTTTAAAGCAGTTAGCAAACCACGAACCCATTTTTTGTTAGTTCTGATCCTTGAAAAATCTACATCAAGGGAGATCAAAAATTGTCTGTGTCTTACAAAATCAGGAAATGGCTCTCCCTGGTAATAAGTCGGGTTATCAAACTCATAGATCATTCCATTCGCACTATACCCAAAAGCAATATTTAACCAGTCGGGTACTTTTTTGATTCCGGTTAACTTTTTAATGTTGCCGGACAACCAGTAGGTATGACCGTTATAATCCATGAAGAACCTCTGGAGATGAGTTTCACCCAGAGTAGGATGGTAGTCGGGATAGATACTCGGTGAATAGGAAAATTTCATCAGGACGATCTGTTCGTCAAACAGGGCTTCCTGAGCAGTGAAAATTGCTGCTCCGGCAGTATTTGCGATCATGTCGTACCATGAAAATCCCCATCCCTCATACATACCATCAAATACTTCGATCGGAGTTTGAAATACCAGTCCTACCGGTCCACCGTAGATCAGGGCTTTTTTCTTATTTACTCCAGCCATTCTCAAGGCATAATATGCAGAATAGCTATATCGATAAGCTCCAAAGGCATGTCCGGCCTTGTCCATTTGCAAGTATCCTTTAGAATCATCATAATAGTGGAAGGGCACCCGTTCATGATCTTTATACCAAATAAACTGAAGGAAAGAAAGCCCGGCGAGATAGGTACCGGTTTCAACTCCAATAGTTTTGATCAGGCGTTTTTTATTTATTGTGTCGGGATAAGACTCAGATAACTGATGCTGCCCGAAACAGGAAATTGAGAAGGTTAAAAAACATATGATCAATAAAAATCTTTTCATAGTTGACTGATAATTGATAATACTTTGTAATGAAAATTCTAAAGTAAAACTATAAAGGATAAATAAAAAATTATGGTTGTTATAATCGGTCTTTATCAGGATGCATTTCTTTTTTTGCATTACCCCCCTGGCGCGCGTTGCTTTTTCAGCATAACGCGTGCCGTACATTTTCCATCTCAATTCCATTATTTATTTTGATATAGTCTCTATCTGATATATTTTTCCAGTATCAACTATTGCATAATCAAAACTGATGTCTGAAAAGTATAAATTTAATAATCCGGAAGGGATATATTTTGTTACATGTACTGTGGTTTTTTGGATTGATTTATTTACCAGGAAAGAGTATAAGCATATTTTATTGGATACATTAAATTATTATCAGAGAAAAAGAGGATTAAATATTCATGCCTATTGTATCATGCCAAGCCATATCCATATGATAATAAGCGTGAATAAAGAGGGTGAAAGCTTATCTGCTATAATGCGAGATTTTAAAAAACTTAGTAATAAGTGGATCATATCGGAAATAGCCAGAATTAATGAAAGTAGAAGTGAGTGGTTGTTAAGAGCTTTTAAACGTGCAGGGAGTAAATTGAAAAGGATAACTTCAAATAAGATATGGATGGATGGAAACCATCCGATAGAATTGGATAATAATATAATGATTGAGCAAAGACTTGATTATATCCATAATAATCCGGTAGATGCAGAAATAGTAGATGAGGCTGAAAATTACTGGTACAGTTCAGCAAGAGATTATTTTGGTTATAGAAAGGGGCTTTTAAATGTGGAGCTGTTATTGTAGTCACGCGTATTGCTTCGCTACGCGCCTTTACTTTACAATAAAGATAAATCTTAATAATTTATTCTAAAGGAAGACAGAGGTGAACTATGTTACGCGCAAGGAATCAAGACCTATCTCGCGCATTAGTCCTCTGTCATTCCTT
>NZ_JAPFQN010000007.1 GCF_026241165.1 Mangrovivirga halotolerans
TAAACACTTTTTTAATAATTGCAATACGTCACATTGGAAAAAATATTTACTCCCCCATAACTTGCTTAAAGTCACAACAATAATTTATTAAATAAAAAAAGCCGGCCTTTCCCGAGGCCGGCTTCATTTTAAAAGACTAAGCTTATTTTTATTTAAGCCGGTACTTCTTCTTTAATTATTGTAGCTTCTCTGTCTGGCCCAATTGAAACCAATGTGACAGGTACTCCTACGTATTTTTCAATATACTCGATATATTCTTTCATCTCAAGAGGCAGGGACGAAAACTCATTTATACCATCAAGATCACAATCCCATCCTTTAAATGATTTGTAAACAGGTTCTACCTCATTTGTACTCAGGTCGTATGGAAGCTCTCGATTAACAGAACCATCCTCATGCTTATACTCTGTACAAACTTTCAGTTCTTTAAAATCATTCAGAACATCTGCTTTCATCATATATAATTGCGTAACACCATTGAGCATTACAGCATATTTCAAAGCAGGTAAATCCAGCCATCCACATCTTCTGGGGCGACCTGTCGTAGCTCCGAATTCGCTGCCCAGCTCCCTTAATTTCTCTCCGGTCTCATCATGAAGCTCAGTTGGAAAAGGTCCGCTTCCTACTCTTGTACAATAAGCTTTAAAGATACCAAAGACTTCTCCGATCTGTGAAGGTGCCACACCTAAGCCGGTACAAGCTCCTGCTGTCATTGTATTACTACTTGTAACAAAAGGATACGATCCAAAATCAATATCCAGTAGCGATCCCTGGGCTCCCTCAGCCAACACTGACTTTTCCTCTTTTAAATAATTATTGATTACATATTCACTTTCGATGAACCTGTAATTTTTCAAGAATTCAATTGCTGAGAAAAAATCATCTTCAAGTTCTTTAAGATCATAGTCAAACTTATATGCATTTAAAATTGACTCGTGGTGTTTTACAAGTCTGTCATATTTCTGTTTGAACTCCTTAGAAAGAATATCCCCTATTCTAAGACCCATTCTTGCGACCTTATCCTGATAAGTTGGGCCTATTCCCTTTAGTGTGGATCCGATTTTACTTTCACCTTTAGATTTTTCATAAGCAGCATCTAGTAGGCGGTGAGTAGGTAAAATTAATTGTGCTTTCTTAGAAATTGATAAGCAATCTTTACATTCTACTCCGGCATCGATAAGCTTTTCAATTTCTTTTCTAAGAATTACCGGATCAAGAACAACTCCGTTTCCTATAACGTTGTCTACTTTATCTCGAAATACCCCTGAAGGAATTTGATGTAAAACATGCTTTCTTCCTTCAAATTCCAAAGTATGCCCAGCGTTTGGTCCACCCTGAAATCTGGCGACTACATTGTATCGGGGAGCCAATACATCTACTACTTTGCCTTTGCCTTCATCTCCCCATTGAAGACCCAACAATACATCAACTTTCATTAGCTACTTATTAAGCTTTTTTTAGCTTCCTCTATAGAATCAACTATTTGGAAAATATTATTCAATTTCGTTATTATAAGAAGTTTCTTAACCTGTTCTCCAGGATTGACAAGAACAACTTCACCTCCTCTATTTCTAAACTTGGTTAAAATAGTTATCAAAACCCCGATTCCGCTGCTATTGATGTATCTCAAATCTGAGATATCAATAGCACAAAGACTTATTCCTTTTTCAATTTTTTCCTGTATCACTTCTATCAGCTCAGCACCATCATTTTCACCAATAAGGTCTCCTGAAAAAGAAAGGATAAAGACTTGGTCTTCTATCTTATATGTATACTTCATTTTATTTCAATTATAAAATAGTGCAACTCCAATATAGAAATGCGTTTTTCACCACAAATATATATAAATGAATGAGAACCGACGAAAAAAAGAAATTATTTACAAATTATTCCTTTGGATTATATCGTGTTACTGATTCTACTCCATCTACACTGCGTAGTTTATCAATTAAATTTTTTAGATGAAATTTACTATCAACATATAATTTTATATTTCCATTGAAAATCCCTTTATCGGTACCTATCTGTACAGAACGCATGTTTACCTGCAATTCCGAAGAAATAATTTTGGTTACATCATTTACCAGGCCTATTCTGTCAGTACCGGTAATTTGTAATCCGGCAAGTGCAGCAGTTTCCTTCTGACTTTTCCATTTCGCTTTAATTACACGGTATCCATAGTTTGATAAAAGCTCAACAGCATTAGGACATGATGTTCGATGAATTTTTATACCGTCGGACACAGTAATAAAACCAAATACATCATCTCCCGGAATTGGATTACAACATTTAGCTAAGGTATAATCAACCTTATCCATGTCTTCACCAATAAGAAGTATATCCCGGTCTTCTTCTGTAACCCGCTTAAGTTCGGAAGCAAACTTTTTAGGATCATCAAGTTTAACCCTTGGCTTATGAGGAGTTACTTGCTCGGTTTCATCCTTTTTATATAGAATAGACTTTATACCCTTGACATCAATAATCCCCTTCCCGATCTTATAATACATATCAAGAACCGTACGCTCATTAAAGCGGTCTCTTAACTTATCAACGACACTACTATTAAATTCAATTTTATTTCTTTTTAATTTTCTCTGGAGTATTTCTTTACCGTCCGCAGCAGCGGCTTTCTTTTCTTCTTTAAGAAAATCTTTAATACTTGCTTTTGATTTACTGGTTACTACAAAACGCAACCAATCCTCAGAGGGCTTTTGCTTATTTGAAGTTAATATTTCTACCTGGTCACCGTTTTTCAAAACATGATCAATAGAAACTAGCTTTTGATTGATCTTTGCTCCGATACACTTTTTTCCTACTTCAGTATGGATTTCAAATGCAAAATCCAGAGTAGTGGCTCCATTTGGAAGAGACTTTAAATCTCCTTTAGGAGTAAAGACGAATACTTCCTTATTGAAAAGATTATATCTGAAATCATCTACAAATTCGATTGCCTGAGTGGTATCACCGGCTTCCAGAACTTCTCTGACCCGTGCTATCCATGCTTCGAGACCCACTTCCGGATTTATATTTTTACTTTCCTTATACTTCCAATGGGCAGCATATCCCTTTTCAGCGATATCATCCATTCTTCTTGAGCGGATCTGAACCTCAACCCATTGACCGCCTTTACTCATCACTGTGGTATGAAGAGATTCATAACCGTTAGCTTTAGGCGTACTGATCCAATCTCTTAAACGGTCCGGATTAGGTTTGTAGAAGTCAGTAACAATTGAATATGCCTGCCAGCATGCCGGCTTTTCCTGCTCCTGATCTGTGTCTAAGATTATTCGAATGGCAAAAACATCATAAACTTCTTCAAATGGAATATTCTGTTTATTCATTTTTGACCATATACTATGCACGGATTTTGTACGTCCTTTTACTTCAAACTCATATCCATGTTTTTCTAGCTCAAGTTTGATCGGATGAGTGAACCTTCTGATAAAGCGATCACGAATTGGTTTTTCAGCCTTTAATTTAGTTACTATTTCATTATAGACTTCAGGCTCAGTATATTTTAAAAATAAATCTTCAAGTTCAGACTTAATGGCATACAATCCGAGTCTATGAGCCAAAGGCGCGTAAAGATAGATTGTTTCGCTGGCAATTTTAAGCTGTTTATTCCGAGGCATACTTTCAAGTGTACGCATATTATGTAATCGATCTGCAAGCTTGATTAGAATTACACGGACATCTTCTGAGAGCGTCAGCAACATCTTTCTGAAATTCTCAGCTTGTTGAGAGGTGCCATATTCAAAAACCCCGGATATTTTTGTTAGTCCATCAATGATCTGAGCAACCTTAGAACCAAATTCATTTTCTATCTCATCCAGTTCGATATCGGTATCTTCGACAACATCGTGAAGTAAGGCAGCAACTATTGAGGTTGTCCCCAGGCCAATTTCTCTAACACAAATGTGGGCAACTTCTAACGGATGAAAAATATAAGGCTCCCCGGATTTACGCCTCATATCCTTATGTGCTTCAGCAGAAAGATTAAAAGCTTTTCGGATTATTTTAGCATCATTATTTTTAAGAAAAGGTTTTGCCGCTCTTAGCAACCTTCTATACTTGTTAATTATTTCTTTATTTTCTTCTTCTACAGCTACTACACCGGCCATATTTAAATTTTATTTTATTTTTTTTTCAAACGTTATTGCGAATTAAAAAATCTTTTTTACATTTGCACACTCAATTGCGGATGTGGCGAAATTGGTAGACGCACTAGACTTAGGATCTAGCGCCGCGAGGCATGGGGGTTCGAGTCCCTCCATCCGCACAAAACTCACCCTCGATCAGATAAAAGTATATCTTGGTTGAGGGTTTTTTAATTATTGTCGTACTATAAATGCAAGTCAGCCTTGGATATTACGTTAAACAAGAAATCCAATACAGAAGCTACCATTAAAATTAGCTTAAATCAGAATGATTACCAATCACAGGTAGCCGAAAAAATTAAAGAGTACAGCAAAAAAGCTAATCTTAAAGGATTCCGCCCTGGAAAAGTGCCTACAGGTGTAATTCAGCGCATGTATGGCAAGTCAATTCTCGTAGAGGAAGTAAATCACCTTGTCTCTCACAAAGTTTCGGACTACATCAGAGAAAACAAGATTCAGGTTTTAGGTCAGCCTATCCCGAATGAGGAAATGATGAACAAAATCGATTGGGACAACCAAAAAGATTTTGAATTCGAATATGAGATCGGTTTTGCTACAGAATTTAAAGCTGATGTTTCTAAACGAAAGAAGCTGACTAAGTATGTCATTAAAACCGACAAGAAAAATATTGATGAGACCATCGAGCGTCTTCAGAAGCAATTAGGCGAAACCACTGAGCCTGAGACTGCAGAAGCTGACGATGTCTTCACGGGAACATTAACATCTGAGGATGGTACCTTTGAAAAGGAGTTAACCCTAACCATCGATAAAGCTACTAAGAAAGAACAGAAAGCATTTATTGGTGCTAAAAAAGATGATGAAATCACTTTTGACATTAGAAAGTCTTTCAAAAAGGATGAGGATCTTGCTGCAGCGATCGGTCAGCCGGTTGACGAGGTAAAAGACCTTAAAGGTAACTTCACTTTCAAAATAGAAAAAATAGAAAGAAAACAGCCAGCTGAATTAAATGAAGAATTCTTTGAGAAAGTTTTCGGAAAAGATTCTGTCAAAGACGAAAAAGAATTCAGAGCTAAAGTTGAAGAAACAATTAAAGAAAACTACGACAGAGAGAGTGGTTATCTATTAGACAGAGATATTCGAGATAAGTTTGTTGAACTTACTAAGATCGAACTTCCTGATGAGTTCTTAAAGCAGTGGATTGTTAGAAATAACGAAGGCGAGGTTAATCGCGACCAGGTAGAAGATGAATTTGAAGCTTATTCTCGTGACTTGAAATGGAGCATGATCATCGATCAGGTTGCTGAAGAGAATGAAATTAAGGTTGAGAATGAGGAGATCATGGAAGAAGCTAAAAAATCCATTGCTCAACAATTTGGTGGTATGCAAATGAATGATGAGATGAGCCAAATGCTAGATCAAATCGCTCAAAACTACCTTCAGCAAAACAATGGCCAAAACTATATGAACATTCATAATCAGGTTAAAGGTCAGAAAGTACTTGATTTCATAAAAGAAAAAATTGAAATCACGGAAAAAGAAGTTGACGTTGATAAATTCAACGAGCTAGCTCAAAACTAATTTTCATTAATAACGTTATAAAAAAAGTCCGGCTGAACGTTGGACTTTTTTGTTGTATAAAACATAAAAAAGTCACTTCCGTTGGCAATTATAGGCTACAGATAGTAGATTGTTTGTAGAATTATAGTCAATTAAATCCATGAAAGAAATCAACAAGGAAGAATTTAGAAAATACGCAGTAAATCATAGAGGTATAAGCGGCTCTACTTTTGATGATTATTCAAAAGAAATGCAAAATATGACTCCTTATGTTATTGAGGAGCGTCCAACAAATTTCAGACAAATAGATGTATTCTCACGTCTGATTATGGACAGGATAATTTTTCTTGGTACACCTGTAAATGATGAGGTTGCCAATATCATAACTGCTCAATTATTATTTTTAGAGTCTGTTGATTCTAAAAAAGATTGCCTTCTTTACATCAATAGTCCTGGTGGATCTGTTACTGCTGGTCTTGGTATGTACGACACAATGCAGTATATCAAACCAGACGTAGCAACTATTTGCACAGGTCTGGCTGCATCAATGGGAGCTGTTTTATTAGCAGGTGGTGCAGAAGGAAAACGTGCAGGATTACCACATAGCCGTGTTATGATTCACCAGCCATCTGGTGGAATGCAAGGTACCTCTGCCGATATGGAGATCAGTTATAAATTGATCATGTCTTTGAAAAAAGAACTATACGATATTTTATCAAAACATACAGGAAAATCTTACGATCAAATTGAAAAAGATTCTGACAGAGATTATTGGATGAAGTCAGAAGAGGCTAAAGAATATGGCCTGATCGATGAGGTTTTAAACAGAAATTAAAGGAAGGAAATATATGTCCCAGGAAGTAACGTGCTCATTTTGCGGGAGGAATAAGAAGGATGTGGACCTGATGATTTCCGGTATTCATGCTCATATTTGCAACTTGTGCATCAGCCAGGCAAATCAAATTCTAACCGAGGAGTTGAAGAATAATAAAAAGACTGAGTCTCCTCAGTTTAAACTTCTCAAACCTAAAGAAATGAAATCTCATCTTGATGAATATGTCGTTGGTCAGGATGAGGCTAAAAAAGTTATATCTGTTGCTGTGTACAACCACTATAAGCGGTTGATGCAGCAAAAAGCAGATGATGATATTATAATTGAAAAATCTAATATTATCATGGCCGGCGAGACGGGTACGGGTAAAACTTACCTGGCCAGAAATCTTGCAAAAATACTTGAGGTGCCTTTTTGTATTGCAGATGCTACAGTGCTGACAGAAGCTGGCTATGTCGGTGAGGATGTAGAAAGTATTCTGACAAGATTACTTCAAGCTGCCGACTATGATGTCGAAGCTGCAGAAAGAGGAATCGTTTACATAGACGAGTTGGATAAAATCGCTCGTAAATCTGATAATCCTTCGATTACCAGAGATGTAAGTGGCGAAGGTGTACAGCAAGCATTACTTAAACTTTTGGAAGGTACTGCAGTTAATGTACCCCCTCAGGGTGGAAGAAAGCACCCCGATCAGAAAATGATCACTGTTAATACTGAGAACATTCTCTTTATTTGTGGTGGTGCTTTTGATGGTATAGACAGACATATAGCACGACGTCTTGACACTAAACCTATTGGGTTTGCTGGTGAAAAAGACAGAGCTGCTAAGGAAATTGACGAAGATTCAATTCTAAGCCATGTAACAGCTCAAGATCTTAAGAGCTTTGGATTAATTCCTGAATTGATAGGCAGACTTCCCGTATTAACTTACTTGAATCCGTTAACACCGGAAATTCTAAAGATGATACTTAAGGAGCCAAAAAATGCATTAATCAAGCAGTACACAAAGCTCTTTGACATGGAAGGTATCAAGATTCGATTCACCGATGGCGCACTTGATTTTATAGTCCAAAAGGCTACAGAATACAAACTTGGTGCTCGTGGTCTCAGATCAATCTGTGAAGCAATAATGAATGATAGTATGTATGAGCTACCATCAATGGATGATGTTAGTGAATTAACTATTGATAAGGAATATGCTCAATCCAGATTTGATAAATCTAATTTCAGAAAACTGAAAGTAGCTTAATTTTTAGAATTAAGCCTTGAAAATATAAGCTTCCCTGCCTCCAGGGAAGCTTTTTTATTGCCAAGTATTTCTTTTATTTCTCTAAAACCATCGATCATTTCTTCTCTTCTCCCTCCACTAATAATCTCTTTAAGGCCTTCCATCATTTCCTTAGAATTCATCTTATCCTGTATCAATTCGGGTACTACTTCTTTTCCCGCAATTAGATTCGGAAGCCCTATATAATCAACTTTGATCAGTTGCTTGGCAATTAAGTAACTAACCGTACCTGCTTTATAACAAATCAAATGGGGGACATTAAATAAGGCCGTTTCCAATGTTGCTGTACCACTTGTCACGAGGGCCGCATCGGCTACATTGAGAAGATCATAAGTCTGACCATTGATTAGTTTTACATTATCAAATTCATCAACCTTTGCATATAGCTCCTCTGGCAAGTTATCTACTGCGGCAACAACAAATGTTGCTTCTGGAAATTCGGGAATTACTTCCAGCATTTCGTTCAGCATGGTTGATACTTCCTGGTATCTGCTTCCGGGAAGAAGTGCTATTATTTTTTGAGATCCTTTTTCGTTAATCCTATTGAGAAAGGAAATATCCGGTTGAAAATTTCTGATTTGATCGAATAACGGATTGCCAACATAATCAGTAGAATAATCGAATTGTTCATAAAACTCTACTTCAAAGGGTAAAATGCAATACATGTGGTCAACCAGTCTTTTAATCTTATATGCTCTTTTTGTATTCCAGGCCCAGATTTTTGGGGAAATGTAATAATGCACAGGAATACCCAGGCTTTGAGCAAAAGCAGCCATCCTTAAATTAAAACCGGCAAAGTCCACTAAAATTATCGCATCTGGCTGTACAGATGAAATATCCGATTTGCATTGTTTGATAGCTTTTTTAATAGTCCGGAAGTTTTGAATAACCTCCCAAAAACCCATAAAGCTAATTGATTGATAATGTTGTAAAAGCTCCATACCTGCATCTTTCATATAATCTCCCCCCCAGCCAAAAAATTCAGCCTTATTATCTATAGAAGCCAAAGCTTTGATGAGATTACCTGCATGCATGTCTCCGGATCTTTCCCCGGCAATCAAAAAGTATTTCACAGATAGAAAATTAGATTTTATTCACCGTAATATTCTACGTAATTTTTATGCGTTTCAAAGAGAGTTAGCTTATGAAGAACGCTGTCCTTACCCATATCTTTAATAGCCGGAGCTAATATTTTCCATATTTCAGCTATAAGGTTTTCACAGCTTGGAAGTTTACCTCTCATAAAATCCACGTCCAGGTTCAAATTTTTATGATCAATTTTGTCGATGACTTCTTTGTTTACCAGATCCCCAAGCTTTTTCATATCAACAACAAACCCTGTATCAGGATCGGGATTACCTTTTACAGTCACAATAAGCTCAAAATTATGACCATGCCAATTAGAATTCGCACATGGCCCAAATACTTCCTTGTTTTTTTCCTCTGTCCAGCTATCGTTATATAGCTTGTGAGCTGCATTAAAATGCTCTTTTCTATTAACGTAAATCATCACTATCTAATTATTGTGCAAATATAGGAAAAGATAAGCCAATGAGTTCCATACAATTAAACCTATCAATTATATTTGTCATTCATTATGATATTTATTAACAATACAGATAGCTCAATTCCACTAACTTTAATTAAGTTACTAAACAAAGAAGGATTCTCTAATCTTCTGATTATTAATCCCAATCCGCCTTTACTATCCGAAATAGAATATTTTGATTCTATACAAATCAAAGAGCTAGAGTATTATTTAGACAAATATCAATGGGAAGCTGAAATGTTTATTTACATCAACACTTTGGATCTTGATCTCGACTGGGTGATAAAAAAATGTTCAGATTTTCAAATCCCACTTTTAGCTATCAACGCTAATGAAAACTCCGTTGATAAAAATCAAAATTCACCATTTTACTTTAAGTTTTATAAATGGGAAGGGGAAAGCATTACCAATGAGGAAAAAGAAAAGTTACTTTCTTTAATTCGTTTAAATAAATAAAAAAAGCCTGCTTGATTTACAAAGCAGGCTCTAAAATATACTTCTAAATTTTAGTATTTCATCAATTTAAACTTCTGTGTTCCATCAGGAGTATTAACTTCAATTATATATAGACCAGCAGACCATTGTGAACCATCAATTTCACACTGACTTTCCTTAACTGATATTTCTTTCATTAGCTTACCCTGAATATCTATTATAGAAATCGTCGCTACATTAGAAGGTAAATTATTGATTCTCCAAATTCCCCTAATACTTGGATTAGGATACACAACGATTTTATTCTCTTCTAATTCATCTTCAACAGAAGTTACTATTAAAGGTCTTACACTAGTATCCTGACATCCATTTTCACCGGTTATTGTAAGTGAAACATTAAAATCTCCATAATCACTATATGTGTGTTCAGGGTTTTGTTCAACAGAAGTGCTTCCATCTCCAAAATTCCAAAACCATGCAACCGCATCAGTACTTTGATCAGTAAAAAGAACTGGTGACTGATCAAAAATTGATTTTACATCATCATCAATTGCAAACAAACTAGTTGGCTTTGGTTTGATTGTTACAGACACTTCGTCACTTAAACTATTACAAGAAAATTCTGAGTTGGACACTTCTACTGAATAGGTTCCTCCTTCTTTTACTGTAATTGTTCTATCAGTACTGCCAGTTGACCACAAGTATTCATTACCACTCTGAACAGCAAGTAAGATAGAATCTCCCTCACAAATATTAGTTGAAGCTCTTGATAAAATAATTTGTGGATTTGCTACTACATTTACTACCGCAGGAGTTCTTACACTTTCAAAAGATGAGGTAGCATTAGAAACATAAATCACAGTATCATTTTTCACGTTGTTAATAGTAATAGTATTACTGTTTGTGACAATTGGCTCTCCTCCAGTAAAATTTTTATACCAATTAAATCTTGATGCACCTGAAGCTACTAATGTTGCATTACCATTATAGCATACGTTAACTGTATCTACTACAGGCATTGTTGCATTTAATGTCCTGTTATACATTGTGTAAGCAGCATTGGCAGAGTTGACAACATCGGCAAGACTATCACCGGCTAGTAATGCAAATGCAACTTTTGTGGTTTCTCCGGAATTAATAGATATAGGGCCAATTGAAACGGTATGAGATACATCGTTACCATCTTCTGATATTCCAGCTTGTGGTCTGCCTATGCCCGATGTCAAAGATTCAATTTTTTCTTCATCAGAATAGCCATCATACACTCCCCAGGGATTATCTTGAATATCACTATCATTATCAATAGCCCAATAATTAAAATCACCTGTGAGGGTTTGAATTGCTGCATAAATACTATCTGCTTCCTTTAAATTATGAACAAACCCAAAATTGATATTACCATCTGAATGATAACCAGCCCTATCCGGAGGCCCTGCAAGCTGGGATATATCCCAATCAGCATATAATCCTATATACAAATCTGTCAAAGGGGCCTCAGACTGATTTTCAAGTTCATATTCTACAATAACATATTTATCATCTGGTTTTTCTCCCCAAACCATTGAACGGTAATTGACTAATACATTGAGAGGCTTATCAGAATCAGAATCATCGAATGACCCAAATGCTTCTTCAGCTGAAAATTTACCTGGTATTATATTAGTAATTCTATCTACCGGGTTAAAATCATTATCAACAGATGATCCTGTACCCCTTACATTATTTGATAGATTTCCATTTGAAGTAAGCAATAAACCCATTTCAAATAGAAGATTTCTATCATCATAGAGAAACCCTATTCCCTCTTCAGCATTAGATAACGGATCATTAAATCCAATCCTTCCTTCTCCTGTAATAGTTGTTGAAACTAAATTTCGCTGAATATTTATATAAGTCGGGTTTAATATAAGGGTGATAAACTGAAAATCTTTATAATCACCATCTGTGAATGTTACCTTGAATGAAACTTCAGTATCGTTAGGTATCGTATTTTCTATAGCTATTCGAAAAGGTATATTTTCAGTGTTTAGCTGGTTAGTACTATCTATTACACCCGGGAAAATTTCACCATCCAAAACCTCAATATATATTGAGCTAGTTGATAATGTTACTTTGGTTGCATTTGATGATCTCCATAAGGAATTATTGATTACCCCTGTAATAATTGCCGTATCACCAGCTTTGGCTACTTGTCCTGTTTCTTCATTTTTAATTTCAATATCATTAAATGATAAGGCAGGTGATTGAAGAGTAAGGGCTTTAAATATATCCAATCTACCAAACCCTAACTTATCTCTATATCGAACTCCAGCCGTTTCATAGATTGAAGTATCTGCAGAAACTCTTAATAGTTTTTGAATTTGTTCGGGAGTGAAATCAGGGTATTTACCTTTGATTAAAGCTGCAGCACCAGCCACGATTGGCGCTGAAAAACTTGTTCCATTTGTATAGGTATATGAATTATCAAAGGAAGTTGTATATATTGATGAACCTGGAGCTATAATATCAACATAGTAACCATAGTTTGTAAATGATGATATCTGATCATTTCTTCCTGATGAAGCTACTGCAAATACACCGTCATAAGCTGCAGGATATTCATTTCTATTCAGAGCGCTATTGCCAGCTGCTGCAATAAATGTGACACCATTTTCTACTCCAAAATTGATGACTTCTTGCCAAATATCACTACGGCTAGGTCCGCCAAATGACATATTAACAATATCAACTCCTTGTTCAATCATATACATGACTCCTGCCAGCGTAAAATATACACTTCGGTCATCTTCCCCTTGATTATCATAAGAGTGCTTAGTAATCAATAAACTTGCATTATATCCTACACCTGCAACTCCAATTTCATTATTTGTCGCAGCAGCTGCAGCCCCTGCTACTAAATTACCATGATTTGTACCCGGGACGTCTTTTTTTACATTTACATCAGGATCTCCTGGATAATCAAAATCTAATGTATCTGGCCCAGCAAAATCCCATCCTCTTACGTTATCTATATAACCATCATTGTCGTCATCTATATCGTTATTAGGAATCTCATCCGGATTAACCGTTAATTTTGAAGCAAGGTCTTCATGGTCTATATCAATTCCACTATCTACAATTCCAATTACAATACTTGAATTTGATTTTGAAATATCCCATGCATCATATGCACCGATCAAATCCAAATAATATTGATTAATTAGAGACGCATCATTGGGAATTTCATATGTCTCATATACGATATCCTTTTCAGCAAATTCAATAAAATCACTTTCTTTAAGATTTGCTAAAAATTGATTTTCGTCAATATCATCAGGTTTAGTGATGTAAAACACCTTGTCTATGATAGAAGGCTTACTTCTTTTTAAAGGAGAGGAAATCAAATTCCGGATTGGAACTAACTTTATTTCTTTATGTACCTGATCTGATAAAACAGTTTTCAGGTTTTCGGATGAAACGAAATCTTTTGTTTTGATTACATACCTTTTTTGAGCACTGAGAGATACAGAAAGACAAAGGAAGGCAATTAAAAATAAATATTTTCTCATATCAAAATTGAAATAGTGTCTAAAACCATTTTCATCTATAAGGACAACCTATCAAAATTAAATAAAATAATCTAAATTTTTTACAATATTAATATCAGTCTATGTTTAAGAAAGTTTTAAAAATAATCATTTGATTTTCAAGTCATTAAATAAATAAATCGCCTATCACCCACCTTAAAAAGAGATTTAAAATTGAATTGAATTCAAAATTCATTCACATGATCTATTTTAAAATAACCCTGTAGAAACTATTAATATATTCTACATTAGCTTAGTTAAACATACCAATTTAGAAAAGTTGGTTTCAAGCGTTTTGTATAGTTTATTATTATCCCACTTAAAATGTATCTAATTAATCTAATTAACAAATAGAAGATGCCTATGTTTCTTTTGCGTGTATAAAAAAATGCTAAATAAATAAAAAAAGAGGTCGATAAACTCGACCTCTTTTATATAAAATTCAAAATTAACTTTTACTGTTTTGTTAAGGTCAAAGTACTTTCAAAACCACCGAAACAATCAGGGTTACTATAAAACATTGAGATTGTAAATGAAGTATCATCAGTACCGTCAAATGTACCTATTAATCCTGATGTAGGTGTTACAACATCAACGTTGCTTCCTCCACCACAACCAATACCAATTGATTGCTCATTAATAAATACCTGACCACAGGACAAATCAAATGTAAAGCCCAAATCAGCAAAACTACAGCATCCAGGAATAGTATAGTCAGCAGTAATTGTTCTTGCGTTTCCACCCGCATTAGTAATGGTTGCAGGCCCTATAAACAATCCCTGATCATCTTCTAAATCATATGTCCCTACAAATAACTCTTCAGGTACCGGACAAGATGCAATTGCAGCAACTGTTTTCGCGATAGGAAAAGCTTTTCCATCTGATTGTCTGATAGCCCTGAATGAATAAGTGATATTATCATTCAGACTAATTGTTTCAGGAGTCACTTCTGTAAATCCTGCAAATATGGCATCCTTACCGTCATTCACAGTAGCCGGGAATGTTGAATATACATCACCCTCAACTGTTTCGACTACACCATCTTCAGCAGAAACATAAGTTTTAACCACTTGTATTTCTATATTCTCATTAGTTGGTACCATTTCGAAATTCACAACCGATTGATCCAGATCTAACAAGTTAATTATTGGATCTGAACTAGCATTGATTTCTATTCCTGAGGCACCAATTTCATCTGCCTTACTGGTCGGGAGTTCAAAGTCTTCCCTATCCCAGCCACAAGACATTATCAGTATCGATAAAAATATATAATTTAATTTTTTCATTTCAGCAAATTTTAGTTTTCACTTAAATCATCCCAATAAACACCATTAATAGGTCGGCCTGAAGGAACATTTTCTCCATTGTTATCTATTTCACTTTGAGGATAAGGCCATCTTCTTAACAGATCTCCATTTGGATTGAAAAGGTTTGGAACTCCAGTTCTTCTCCACTCAGCCCATGCTTCAATTGACTGGAAAGGATAAAAACCAATATATTTTTGAAGATAAATATCCTCTAAAGAAAGATTGCCTTCTCCAGGTGCTACTGAAGGTTCGCTCAGGTATGCATCAATAACATCCTGGTCAGTCACTCCAGCTCTTCTTAATGCAGCCTCTAAAGCTTCAAGATAAGCAGCGTAAGCTTCCGGAGCATTATTATTTCTCAAATGAGCTTCAGCTTCAGCTAATTTCAATTCATCATAAGTCATGAATTGAATTGGTGAATCGGGTTCTATATAATCATAAACTTTTGAATAAATAGCACCTCCCTGATCAAGATCAGCTGTTCCATTTGGAGCTGGGATACTATTGTATCCATCATCAAAAAACAAGTCTCCTCTCGGATCATTAAATCCTGATAATAAATTAAAGAAGGATTCACTAACTGCAAAATGTACCCTATCGTTAGCTTCTTGAAACCTTGGGTTTTCAGTTTCTGCTCCAGCTGAAAATGCATCAAAAATAAAAGCTTCATCATTACTATCAAATGAATTGCTAGCTGCAGCTATCACCGCATCAGCGTCATAATAAGGGGTATTCCCTAATCGAGTAATCATTTTGGCTTTTAATCCATTTGCTGCTTTTATCCAAAGCCCCAAATCACCCCCATAGATCAGATCATCATCTCCTGGTACTATTGGAGTATCAGTATTTAGTGCTACGATAGCACTATCAAGTAAATCCAAAAGACCATTATCGCCAGTGTATATCTCCTCCTGCGTATCATATTCAGGATTGAAGAACTCACCTGAAGCTGCTTGTGAAAATGGTACAGGGCCCCAGCTATCTGTTGCCATCATAGCATTATATGCATAGAGAACCAGCCCTATTCCCTGGTAGGAATAAGCCTCTTCATTAGCCGCCTGCTCTATCATGATCCTTAAGTTTTTAAGAGATCCGGGATAGATTGCTGTCCAATCGTTATTAAAAGTAGTAGCACTATATACAAACCTGTCAAACTGGTGTAATTGTGCATGAACTCCAGTCATATGCTGGATCATTGTTGACATATATAATGAACCGTCTCCTCCTACTACAGCATACGCAGTATGAGTTTCCACATACGGTAAAATTGTCCTTAGAGGTACTTCTAACGGATTATCTTTGTCCCGGTTTATTTCATTCAGTGTTTCATCAGAACAAGCTGAAAAAATTAAACCAATGAGAAGTATATATATTATTTTAGTTTTCATATCGGTTTATTTTAGAATGTTACATTAATTCCACCACCTATTGAACGTGTTTGTGGTAAGTTAACATACTCCAGTCCCTGGAAGTTACTTGCTCCACCAACACTAGTTTCAGGGTCAAAGTTTGGATACTTTGTCCACAAGGCCAAATTTCTTGCCTGGAAGAAAACTCCAAGATTTTTAATTAAGCCTCCGCCCAAAATTGATTGTGGGAAATTATAGGTCAAATTAAGTTCTCTGAAACGTACAAAATCCGTATCGTAAACATTTGATTCGTCAATTGCATCCATTGCAATTTGCCAATATTGCTGATTTCTTTCAATAACAATATCATTTTCTCCTTCAGACTCCACTACAACATTTCCGTCACTATCGAAAGAATAATACCCTTTTACTCCTTCAACTACATATGGAGACTCTCTGTCCTCGGTAACTTCATCCATTCCATATAGCTTTTGAAGTCTGGTGTTACCAGCGTATGCCTGACCACCTACTCTTATATCAAAATGAACAGATAAAGTTAAATTCTTGTAAGAAAGAGATGAAGATAGTCCGACTTCATAATCTGGATTAACCTGACCGATCACCCCATCATCCGGGTTTTGAACAGGCATACCATAACTCGAATTAGGCACTCCATTTACAAACTCTCTGTTGTCAACCACAACTCTTCCTTCATCATCTCTCAAGAATCTTGAGCCAAATACAACAGGATAAGGTGATCCGGCATAAGCTCTAACGTTAGGCGTTACGAAACCACCCAGGAAAATATTTTCTACACCTGGGGCTAGTGATATCACCTCACTTCTTAACCTTGTGTAGTTAGCCGTTATATTCCATTCCCAATCCTGAGTTTGAAGAGGAACAAGATTTAAAACAACCTCCCAACCCTGGTTTTCTAACTCTCCAGCGTTTCGAAGGATAGATGTATAACCTGAAGATGGAGCTAAAGGAACAGTAAAGATCTGGTCTGTAGAATTCTCATTAAAATAAGTTGCATCTATTCCCAGACGTCTGTTGAACAACTCTAATTGGACTCCAACTTCCCAAGTTGTTACATTTTGTGGCTCAAGATTCGGGTCACGCAATGCATTACTTTGTTGATATGCAATCAAGTTATTAAACGTAGGAAATGCTATACCGTCATTGGTAAAACCTGTTCCAGTTCCAGCTGAAAGGAAAGGTACCTGAGTTGCCTGAATCGGACCAGGCTGACCTACTTCTGCATAAGATCCTCTGATCTTACCAAAATTGAACCATTCTGGCCTGCCATCCCATGGCTCAGTAAACACAAAACCAAGACCTATTGATGGATAAAAGAAGCTTCTGTTTGCCTCAGGCATATTAGATACATAATCCATACGACCACTTGCGTTCAGAAATAACATATCTCTCCACGATAATGAAGCATTCGCAAAAAACCCAACAGTTCTTTGCTGACTTGTTCCTACCGTTGTAGTTTGAGCTGAAGTATTACTGATTTGATCAAATCCACCAATTACAATTCCATTACCAGTTACACCTAATGATTTAGTCCTGATATCAATCAACTCATTTCCTAAAAGGAAATCTAAATAGAAATCATCACTCAAAGCTTTCGAAATAACCATATTAAGGTTTGAGTTGATCTGCTGATAATTGTAGGTTAATTCGGTAATCTGACCACCTGAAGGAGGGACTGTACGTCCACCTGTAAATCCTGAACCAAGAGCATAAACTTCTTTTCTTTGTTCAGAGAATACATCGGCACCAAACTTATAATTAACTGTAATCCAATCTAGAGGCTTATATTTAAAATATACGTTTCCAAAAGTTCTGGTGATTTTCTCATTGAAACTGTTGTTTGCCAGTGACCATCTTGGGTTATCCATAGCACCCCTGTAATGAATTTGTTGATAAGGGTCTGCTTCTGTAGCAAAAGGAGTTCCCCATAAATCATAAGATCTAGGAGCCCAATAGGTAGTAAAAAGAACGTTGGATAAGTTACTACCTCCTGCTAACTTATCGATATCAGTAACAACGACATTTATACGAGCACCTGAGCTAAACTTATCATTTAATTTATAATCTCCAGCTAATTTGAAATTAATCTTGTCCATTCCAGTAGTTGGAATTATACCATCTTGAGTAGTATAAGCTCCTGATACTGCATAATTGAATTTTTCTGAAGCACCTAATATCTCTAGGTTTGTGATTGAAGTAGTACCATTATCAAACATTGGACTGACATTGTCATAAACACGAGGTGTGACAAGTTCACCAACATTATTAACGTACTGACCATTACCATCAGCAAATGCATTTACAGATGGATCAGCAAAATTACTGATTCTTGGACCCCAGGAAGTACTGGCTGTTGGACTATATATCCCTCCTGATCCCTGGCCGTATGTAGATTGTAAATCAGGGGTTAGAGAAACCTCGTCAACCTGAAATGATTGTCTTAAATTAACCTTAAACTGACCAGCTTTCAGGTTTTTACCACTCTTAGTAGTAATAACAACTACACCATTAGATGCTCTGGATCCATATAGTGCCGCAGCAGTTGGGCCTTTAAGAACTGAAATACTTTCAATATCACTCGGATTAAGGTCTAATGCTCTGGAAGAATAATCTGTACCAGATACAGCACCAGAAGAAGATGCGTTGGATGCAATAGGCACCCCATCAACTACGAACAATGGCTGATTGTTACCTGTAAAAGAATTACTTCCTCTAATTCTAATGAAAGATGATGACCCAGGCATACCAGATGATTGGTTAACCTGAACACCAGCTACTTTACCTTGCATAGCATTTACTGTATTAGGAGTACCGGCATTTTCAAGTTTTTCACCAGATACATCTTGCACAGAATATGCTAATGCTTTTTTCTCTTTTTCAATACCAAAAGCTGTGACAACAACTTCAGTTAATTGCTGCACATCCTCTTCCATTACTATGTCAATAGTATTTTGAGCTCCTACAACCACTCTTTGTGTTGCATATCCCACCGAGGAGAAAACTAAAACAGCATCTGAAGAACTAACAGATATGGAATAATTTCCGGAAATATCTGTCACAACACCTGTTGAAGTACCCTCGATTATAACATTCACGCCGGGAATTCCTTCCCCGGATTCATCAGTCACCGTTCCAGTGACGGTCCTCTCCTGTGCCAAAGTCTGAAACATTAGCAATAGGAAAGCACTCAGAAATAGTAAACTTTTCCTCATACTTAAAAAAGGTTTAGATTTAAAATTAACACCGTTTACAATTTAGCACTTTTTTTGTATTTGTTAAAAAATGCTAAATTAAATTATATGAAGAATATCTGAATAATTCAATTTAAAACAAAATAAATTTTACAAAACTTAGGTTTATAAATATATTATTGGTTTAATCACTCAATCAGCAAGGGCATTATAACATACCGATTATTAATTGCTTAATCCAAAACCATAATAATCCAAGAGCTATTATTGAAGCAAATGATTATTCGACTTAATAATTTATCTAAAAAATATGTGTTGCTTAAAAAAAAAATTATGCTTAGAAATGTGAAGCTTGATTAATTAGGCAAGGCAAAAACATCCTCATTCAATCATTTAATAAGTCTATAAAAAACAAAAACCGAAGAAGGGTAGCCCTTCCTCGGTTTTTAATGTTGTTAATCCTGTATGATTAACAAATGATGATTAGTAAATGGTAAATATTACCAAACTAATATTTTTTCAGATATTTGATTATTTCCGGATTCATCAAAAGTATTTACAATATAAATCCCGGAAACCAACACATTTTGTAGTGTGATCTGATTATTTATGACTTCTCCTTGTTGGACCTGTTGTCCTAATAAATTAGTAATTGTATAACTATCCGTTTTAGTATCTGAATCGATATTCAACACCTCTCCATTTCTTAATCTGGTTGGATATATTGATGAAGCGCTAATAGTCAAATTATCGCCCACGGATAACAATTCATTTCTATCTTGAATGATAAGATCATCTATTGCCCATCCCCAAGAAGTGTTTTCAAGATCAGAATACATTCTAAATCTTAATAAAATCTCATCTCCTGGTTCAAAAAATTGAAGTAAATCAATCTGATGACTTACAAAATCATCATTCTTTGGTTCCACATTATTTTCATATGCTTCCAGCCATTTCGAATCAAATGATGCATCATACTTTTCCGTAATGCTAATCCATTCAAAACCATTCTTGGAAGCCTCAACTACAACATAATCTTTAAACGATGCTTCTTCAGGTAACGAACCTTCCAAACCGGGCTCCACTATAGCTATATCCTTATATGCAACAAATGCATCAAATTCTGCTACTCGTACCGGGAAATCAAACAATACTATTGATTCAGTTTCTGTATTGTATGGATGATCGGTTTGTATCGGTCTTCCATCAAAAATTGTAGATGAGTTTTGACCGATGTTATTGAAATCAAAATCAAAAGTGTTAGTCTTGAATCGGTTAATGTAACTATTAATTGCATCTGGATAGAATCCTAAAGTTCTAGACAATCCTTCACCAGGGAATGCTAATCCATTTTTATATCCTACAGTATTTATCTCTGCTCGTACGACTTCTTCATTAATATCAATTAACACTTCATATTCACCCTCTTTGATATCATAACTATAAATAGTGTCATAATCATTGAGTATTATACCAACAGAATCAAAGTCATTTCTGAATTTAAATCCTGCGATAATATCTTTAGTTAATGCAGCTTCTATTGACAATACTTCAGGACCCACTATAGTTTGCGGTAACTCAGGTAAGGTAACTGACCAAATACCACGGCCATGTGTACCTAGTACAACCTGATCATCTTCAACTTTAATATCCCATATAGATACAGCTGGCATATTTGCATTTAATCTATGCCATGATTGGCCTCCATCTGTAGATTCTATTATACCAATTTCAGTACCAACCCAGATAATATTATTATCAAATGGCATCACCTGTAAATCAAATACTGCTACATCAGGGAAGCCAGATGAAGACACTTCATTTGCGCCAAATCCAGAAATATCATTCCATGTTTGCCCATAATCATCAGTATGAAGTACTTTAGGTGATTTAGCAAAAGAAAATAATGCATATGCTTGTGCAGGGTCATTTGGATGTGTTGCCAAACCTGAAATAACTCCCATTTCTAAATCTGTAAAGTTATTTACCTGGCTAAAAGTTAATCCATTATCTTTTGAAACGAAGATACCAGCTTGATCAGGAATCATTCCTGCTCCTGCATAAACTACAGTTGGAGTTGCTTCTGAAATACTTACCTGGCTAAATGAAGTCAAACTCCAATCTCCATCAGGCTCAATAAGATCCCAAGTACCTCCAAATGTAGATGACCTCCAGATTCCTGAGGACCCAACAGCGTAAACAACATCAGGTTGGGAGTTTGAATTCTCCAATCTTGTAATAAAAGGAGCATTACCTGCACTATTATCAGTAAGACCTCTCACTGAAGATTGGAAGGATACTCCTCCGTTAGTTGATTTATTTATATCGTTGTAATAAACAGTTCCTAAGATTAAGTCAGGATTTGTATAATGCCAAACTACTCCAAAACCATCACCACCTAAAGCTCTTTGATATTTAGTATCGCTACCACCTACTTCTCCCTGTGGAGTTAACCACGTTCCGTTATCCTGAGACCCACCAATATACCTGTTCTCTCCAGGAGCTTTATCAACAAAGTAAAATTGAGTAGTGTTGTAGCCATCTCCTGAATAAATCCAATCACCATTAGATTCTCCTGGATTTGCTCCAGGTTTGGAAACATAAACACCTCCATCATTACCGTTTATTATCTTCCATTCCTGATTTGCTTCGTCAGTGATGACTGGAACTAAATTATGATGGTCAGGGTGAAGACCGGTTACTGTTGTTGCACCCGTTGTCTGACTAAATCTATTGTTTCCTGAATACTGGCCATATGCATCTGAAACATTCTTTGTATCCTTAACCCGAGTTATCATTGTACCCCAGTTTATTTTATATACAAGGCTTTGCATGTTAGCAGGATCCCAGGTTTGAGACTCTATTAAATAAGGCCAGAGAAAATACATGTCGTTAAAAACGTGACCGCCGTCTGTTGCAATATCAGTTGAAGGTGTTTCAGAATATTCAACGCTATGAATGTATAGATACTCTCTTGAATGAAGGTCTTCTTCTCCTGCAGTTGTATTTAAATTAATTAAATTGAATTCTCCATCACGTTGCTGATCTCTAAAAGACACCATTAGCTGGCGGTTATTATCCACATCCCAAACCTGGAAAGGAACCTCAACATAATCCTGATATGTATAATCAGAAGCAGGAACTCCCGGCCCCTCACCTTCAGGAACTGTAAATCTATATGCCTTTTGAGAAAGTCCAGCACCAAATCTAATTTCTACAGATGAATAATCTTCGATTGCTGCACTTCCTTGTCCAATTGTCCCAGAAAGAAATTCACCACCAAACTGAACAAGCTCAAAAAATGTCTCTCCGGTTTCTTCAACATTTAATAAAGTAGGGTCAGTTTCACTCAGTCCTTCTTGTACAGTGAATTTCCACAGGTTTACACCACCCACATATACAACATCCTGATCAAAAGGATGGGCCATTATTATATTATCATACCAACCTTGTCCTCCTAAGAAGTCAACATTAGTTGTAATTGCATCAGATGAAGATGACTCAAAAAGTAAATCCCACGTTTCACCCCTATCATCAGAGATATATAGGTCTGACGCATTCCCAGATTGATCACCTTGTGCAGAAGCAAAGACTCGATCTGTTTTTACTGGTGAAACCGTTATTTCTACCCTTCCAGATGGACTCATCCCTGAATTTGAAACACTCCAGTTTTCACCTGCATCAACAGATTTTAAAACGCCTAGTCTTCTCTCAGCAGCATAAATAACATCAAAGTTACCTGGTTCATAATCCAAATCCTGAACATACGAGACCTGAGCATCATATACTCTTCTCCATGATTGACCCCCATCTGTACTCTTAAATATCCCTGAATTAAAAGCCCTTGCATTAACAGGATCATTATTTGCACAAACGAGAACTGTATTAGGATCCTGAGGATCTACTATAATTCTACTAATTGTTTGGAAATTTTCATTAGCTGTGGCTGATAATTGAACCCAGTTTTCACCTCCATCGGTTGATTTAAACACACCAGCCCCTTTAATAAAACCAGAAGATGCTGAAAAACCTTCTCCGGTGCCAGCATATATTATACTAGGATTTGAAGGCGCATAGGCTAACCAGCTTATAGCAATGTTAGGTAATTCCGGAGTTTTATTAACCCAGGTTTGACCTGCATCTGTAGTTTTCCAGATACCACCACCAACAGATCCTGCCAACCAGGTATTACCTGTGTTATCGGTTGGATCAGCAACAATTCCTCTTGTTCGTCCCGGAACGTTCGAAGGCCCTCTTTCGTCAAAATTCAATTCGGCATTTCGTACTGAAAAATCGGTTGGTAGTTTGCTGTTTTCCTCAATCAAATAATTCACACCGTACTGAGGTGCTGAATCTCCATGCTTTGTTCTAATAGCATTGTAATACTTAATAAATTCATCAGGTTTATCAGCTTTAAAAGCACCATTTTGCTTAGAGCGAATTTTTTCCTGCCACCATTTTGTGAAGGAATCTTCTGCTAAATCTGATGTTGACTTAATTTTGGTTGTTTTATTTTCTTCATCTGCAGAATTGAATTGAAATATCATAATTACTGCAATAGCTGAAAAAAAATACACTAACAATTGTAAAAATTTTTTCATAATTAATATTTAATGGTTTCAGATTGTTTAGGTTGATTATTTCTCGTTTTGGTTTGAACGTTTAATATATAGGCTGGATTTATTGAATCATTTTGAATTCCAATTATAGGTCTAACTAAAATATTCTGGTCATCCTGCCAGGAAATATCCCCGCCTATGAAGGAATCATCAAAAATTATTTCTTTTTTATCATAAACTTTATAAAAAATAACTTGTTTACCGGATGTTGGAATTTTTCTCTTACAAACATCGATATAGTGACTTTTTGGTTGATTAAAAATCTGGTAAGTGCTGTCACATTGCAATGTGTCAAAACTACTTATCGTATTAGATTCTTTTTTATTACTAACGCTACAAGAGTACAAACTTAAAAATAATACAACTAAAAAGTACTTAGATCTAAAAATGTTTTTCAAAACAATAAAATTGGAATAATTTACAGGTTGAAAATAATTTTCAATTTAAAACACTTTTGACAATTTTTTGCACATATTTTATGAAAAATTTACATTTATCAACCTTTATTTGTTTAATAGTTTCGATTTTACAGATAAATGCTCAATCACAAACAGCAGGTGGAGTTTCTACGAAAGGTGTAGATATGAACACAAATGCATTTGGTGCTATCAGTCAATTTGATAGTTATGTACCATCTGAGAAAGGAACTGTTTATCTAACTGATGGATGGCATAAAAGCTCTTTTACCTTAGCAGACGATAGAAAAATTGAAGACGTTTGGGCAAGATTAGATCTTGTGAGAAAACAATTTGAAATAAAAAATCCTGAAAACATCAATGATATTAAGGTATTGAGTATCTCTATGATTAAGAGCTTTAGTTATTTAGATGTAGATAATAATAAAACCAGGTTTTTTAAAAATGCCAAATACATGGGGCAAATAACTAATCTACAACCAGGTCTTTACGAGATCCTTAGTCAAGGAGAAAATATTAAACTAGTAAAGAAAGCTGAGATAAAAGTTATTGAAGGAAACTATAACGTTGCACTTGATGTTGGATCAAAAGATAAAACATTTAAAAGAGATTTTAACTACTATTGGTTAATTGATAATGAGTTAATGGAAGTTAAAAAATCGACGATAAAAAAGTCTGACGAAATATCTTCAGAAGAATATAAAAGCCTGAAAAAATTCAACAAGAACAATGAGAGTGAATTAATTGAAACAACACTTAATTTTGACAAAGCTTTATAATTATCTATAGCAGTTAAAAAGCCATATCAACATATGATATGGCTTTTTTTATGCCCAAATAATAAATATATTAGAATTAAAATAGGCATTCAAAATATATTAATACAGGATAAAATATTTTCCTGTTCCCAATTTTGATTTTTAAACTGTCATACGAAAGATTGTCAGAATTAGAAGCAAAGTAGATGTTCAAATAAGCAGGGGGTTATAAATTCTAATTCTTTTACATTTTCACTTAATCAATTGAAGATGTTATATACTATATTTTATTAAACTAACACTGTGCTTAGCTATAGCTTACAATAGCATTTTTGCGGCTATTCAAAGGTTATCTCGCCCTTCTTACCTCTGGTAAACAACAAACAAAAAGTATTAAACCCTTTATGTATCTATTATTGTAAAGGTTCACTTAGCATAAATAATTGATTTAATTTCTAACAGCTTCCAAAATACGCAGCAATAAAAAAAAGCAGACCCTAAGGTCTGCTTTATATTTTGACATTCTAATAAAGAATGAACTTATTCAACTGGCTCTTCAAAAAGAAGATTATCATCTGCATCATATACCTTAAATGTGCCATCGCTATATACGTAATAGCCAATTAGGGTATAAGTTCCGTACTGTGTGATATCTGGATAACTTCCTATCTGTCCTTGCAATTCTGTCTCATCATATGTTACAGACTCAACAGTTACTTCTTCAAATGAACCACATCTTGAAAAAGACATCGTAGAAGGATAAGTAAAAGGACCTATCTCTCCAGTTTCAGTTACTGCATAAGTATAAGCGTAGATGAAATATTGCTTTCCAGCTTCTGGTGCAGTTACTTGTAAAGATTCTTCACCTCCTGTGAATGAACCACCGTAATAATTAAAATCTGCATCATAAATTTCGATATCATTGTCTAGAAAATCATATCCAGATTCGTTAGCAGAAACTTTTGCTGCATCATCACCAGAAAGATTCCAAGAATGAGTCAAATTAAACGCTGGTGTTCCTTCATCATTTTCCTTTACATTAGTTATTGTAAAGTCCATTGTTTCAGCAGTGAATTCAACGTTTCCGTTTCTTTCATCACCAATTGTGATTTGAAGAGTTTTTTCAGCTATATCATCACAGTTCGCTAAAATAGTAACATATGAAGTATCAGTAAGCTCTCCAGCAGGAATAGTTACTGAAGCCGGCATATCAAAATCTGTTCCAGCAACAGCGTCTCCACCAGTCTTGCTTAGATTAAACATCAAATCAACATTTTGAGCTTTGTTAAGATTAATAACTAACTCGACTTCTGTTTCTGCTTCATCGGTAACTAAATAAGTACCATCACCTTCAGGAACTATAGTAGCCACCACACCTTCTACAGGTGTCATACTACCATAACCTGTAAAGTCATCATCTTCGCAAGCAGTAAAAGCAAGTAATACTGCAACAGCTAATATATATATACTTTTAAGTTTCATCATTCAAATATTAATTTACAGGTGTTAAAACATCGTTATATGTCTGTCCTCCACGGTAATCTATGAAGTAAGAATAATCAATTTTAGTAACGTTACCATCTGCATCAAATGAAACTTTACCATTGATTCCAGCTTGTCCATAAAGGTTTTCATCTTCAATACCATATACCTGGTTACTGTAATAGTCACCAAGGTTATGCTGAGGAATGAATAAGTTACCGCATTGGTCATTTAACAATAATGGTGCATCCTTATCTCCAGGTAAAATTGGAGAAGACCAGTGACCAGTTCTTGAAACAGTGTACTGTCCAGGTCCTATTTCAGTAACTACAACATCAGTATACTCATAAGGATCGCCATCAGTCCAAGTACCACTTAAAGTATATGTTCCAGCTAAATTACTAGCACAGTTAGCAGTAACATCATACTTACCACCTCTTGATTCAAGAACTCTACCATCTTTCATGTGAATCATTACAACGAAAGAAAACACATCGCCTACTTTGATTCCATCTAAAGAAGCAGTTGTACCTTCAACAAACTCCTCAGGAGAAGTGATCTGGTAAGTAAATGATTTATCAAATGCAATATCTTCAGATGTGAAAGTTGTTACAGGAACTGCTTCTCCACCATTGTATTTCTTAACTAATTCGTAGAAATCAACAGATCCGTCCTCGCCTCCTGTATAAATCCTGACATTAAAATCAAGTAAAGTTTCAGTAAATGAAGCTAAAGTATCATTTTCAGTACTTTTGTTTCCTAAGAACTTACCTTCAGTTCTACTAACCTCAAGTAAAGCTCCACCTTCTTGCGCATTGCCTGTCATTGGATCCTCAGGATCTATACAGCCATATACTAATACTGCCAAGAAAGCTATTATTAATAAATTAATTTTTTTCATCGTCAATAATTTTATTTGTTCCACCAAAGTTTAGTAGTTAAATTATCTGAACCACCAAGCATTTCAACAGCCTCATCATAGCTTTCTCTGTTTTGAGATTGCTCATCACGTGGATAACGATATCTACTTGGAATTTCATCTTCAACTGCTTCAACTGGTAAATCTAAAGCAGGAACTTGTAATCTTCTCCACTCAGTAAAAGCTTCTAATCCCTGAGTATAAAGAGATACCCATTTTTCTTCAGCTATTTTATCAACACCAGCATAACCATTAGCTTCAAGGTATGACGCGATATCTGCAGCACCAATACCATTAGATTCTAAATCAGCTGTAACTGCATTATTATAATGCTCCTGAGCTAAAGCAGAACCACCAGTAATAAATCCTCTGGCAATTGCTTCAGAAATAAAGAATTCCTGCTCACTATAAGTTAAAAATAACGCTGGGTTTGTAGCCTGAAGATAAAACTCTCCGATTGAAGATACATTAGTATAATTCCACTCATCAGTTGGAAGACCAGTATAACCAGAAGGTTTTCCTCTGTATTCTCCGTCTTCATTTACTTCAGCATAAACAGACAATCTTGGGTCACCATTGGCTTCAAGTACTTCAATCATTTTAGAGTTGACCTTAAATTCTCCTCTATTACCCTCTACAATCGTGTTGTAAATCGGGTTGTTATTAGGAGCTGCAGCCAGGTATGCAAACTTAGCTTCATCATCTCTAGATGTAAATAATGTACCAGAATTATAGATCTCTTGTAACTTAGAAGAATAATTTGAGAATTCGCTAGTTGCACTCATTCTCATAATTGTTCTGAAAAGTAACGAGTTAGCAAATCTCTGCCATTTAGAAGCATCACCACCATACATTAAGTCTGATGTAGCATTGATAGTACCAACACCTGAACCAAGCTTATCAACAGCAAGATCAAGCATGTTTACAAGACTATCATACACTTCTGGCTGTGAATCATACTTAGGAGTGTTATTTCCAGATGGAGCAGCAAGTGCTTCACTCATTGGAATTGGCCCATAAACGTCAGTCAAAAGTGCATATACATATGCCGACAAAGTTAAGGCAACTCCCTGTACGTTTTCGTTTCCTTCTTGCTGAGCAAGCTCATACATTTTTTTAGCGTCAGCTAATGATCTCGCATAGAATGTTACCCACATTCCATTCGTAACAGTTTCGCGATATTGATATCTCGCTTCATCATTATACTGAACTTTACCCCAATGCTGAGCCCAGCAAGAACCCATGTCTCCACCAAGGAAGGTAGAATACATTTGGTCTCCAGTAATAGTTAAAACTGAAGAAATCAATAACGACGATGGTACTTCTAAAGGACCATTTGGGTTCGTATTTATTTCCTCAAAATCAGATGTACATGCAGATGCCGCTAATAAAGCAAATGCAAACACTGATAATATACTTTGTTTAATTTTCAATTTCATATTCTTCAAACTTATGGATTAAAAGTTGAAATTCACGTTGAAACCAATACTTCTGTTTGTAGGAATCTGACCAAACTCAAGACCCTGAGCATTTCCACTATTGAAAGATGTCTCTGGATCGATGTGCGGTACAGTTACATACAAGAATGCTAAGTTTCTACCAACTACAGAAAGAGTTAAGTTCTTAAACGGAGTATTTCCGATGATACTTTTCGGGAAAGTATAGCTAAGCTGAGCCTGACGTAGTTTAATGAATGATCCATCATATACAGAGCTTTCTGCAACTGAGTTGCTATATGCTCTCTGATTGTAAAGTTTACTAGAAACTACAACATCATTTTCTACATACACAGGATTCTCATCGCTACCAACGTTTTTAACACCAACTCCAACAAGTCCGTTTTCACGACCTAATAATGTCTCTTCTAACACACCTGCATAACGACCCCAAGTAGATGACATAGAATATACATCTCCACCTTTTCTTCCGTCGATTAATACGCTAAGTGATACACCTTTATATCTGATTGTATTAGTAAGACCTGCTGTGAAATCTGGCTGAGTATAACCTAAGATCGCAGAAGTTTCAGAAATAACAGGTAGTCCATCTTCATGAATAATATTTCCTTCTGGATCTTTCGCGAATGCAGGTCCAAAAAGAACACCATATCTTTCGTTCGGACGAGCCTGAACATCAACTGACCACTGGCTACCAAGGATAACCTGATCAAGGTTTGGAGCAAGTTTAGTTACTTCGTTTCTGTTTCTTGCCCAGTTAAGTTGAACATCCCATTCGAAATCTCCACCTCTTAATATTTCAGCTAATAATTGAACTTCAAAACCTCTATTGGTCATTTCACCAATGTTAGCTTGTCTGTTTGTATATCCTGAAGCACCAGAAATAGTTACTGGAATGATCTGGTCTGTGTTAACAGCATCATAATAAGTCATGTTAGTAGTAATGATACCACCAAACAATGTAGCTTCTAAACCAAACTCAGTTGAAGTCGTGATTTCAGGCTTCAAAGAAGGGTTTAATAAAGTATTTGATTCAGTTGGCTGAAGAACAGCTCCAAATGGATCAAAGAAAGCAAAAGTCTGAACTAATCTGTACGGATCAGTATCGTTACCTACTTGTGCCCAACTAGCTCTTACTTTTAAGAAATCTACAACTCCAGACTTCATTTCAAAAATATCTGAAACTACAGCACTTAAACTTGCTGAAGGATAGAAATAAGAGTTTTCATCAGCCGGAAGTGTAGAAGACCAGTCATTTCTAGCTGTTAACTGTAAGAAAAGATAGTTGTTATATCCAAATTCAGCAGAACCATAAAGAGAGTTAACTCTTTTTTGCTCGTAGTAATTTGAAGTAGTTACGTTAACACCTGATTTTACGTTATCTAGGTTGTAAACACCTGGAAGTTCTAATTCCGGAGCAGAACCATTTAAAGACTGGTAGTAATAATCTCTTCTGTTACCACCGAAAGAAGCGTCGATAGAAAACTGCTCATTAATATTTTTGTTAGCAGTAATTAAGAAATCTGTGTTGATTTCCTGGAAGCTGATATCAGATCTGCTGTAAGCACCATTACCATTATTGGTAGTTTCAATACCTTTAGCATACTTACTTTCTCTTAAATCGTGGTATGTATCCATACCTGATCTAACAAATACACTTAACCAGTCAAGGATCTGATAAGATAAACGGAAGTTACCGTATAATCTGTTTTTAGTATTTCCTACATTAATATTGTCTGCCGCCCAGAATGGGTTGTTTTGATATCTTGTGTTCCAGTTAATTGGAGCATATCCAGCACCTAGACCCTGATCCGTAATTGGAAGGTTTTCATAATCCTTAAGTGCATTGAAATCAACGTTTCTACCAGACCAGATTGTCTGCTGGATAGGGTTACCAGAACTGTAACCTACTATTGGACGGTTGTCACTGTGGTTCTTCACATAGTTAGCAACAAACTCAGCTCTGAATTTCTCAGTCAGGTTATATCCACCAGCTAAAGAAACTGTGTTTCTGCTTAAATCTGTATTTGGTATAGTACCAGTTTGCTCAAGGTTTGTAACTGATAATCTAAAGTTACCCTTGTCATTTCCACCAGTTAAAGCAACGTTATTAGTGAATAATTTACCTGTTTCGTAAATATCTCTAACGTTACCAGGAACTGAAACCCAAGGAGTTGCTTCCTGTCCAAGAGTTGTGAACTGAGGGAATTCGTATCCTACATCTAATCTTGGACCCCAAGACTCATCAACACCACCAGCAGCACTTGATCCATCAATCCAGTTAAATGATTTGATTGAAGAACCTTGTCCGTAAGAGTTCTGGAAAGAAGGTGTTCTTAGAGGAGAATCAAACTGGAAAGAAGAGTTAACTGCAACTCCGATTCCTTTTGTTCCTTTACCTGATTTTGTAGTAATAACAATAGCACCATTAGATGCACGAGAACCGTAAAGTGCCGCAGCATTTGGTCCTTTAAGTACTGTTACTGACTCAATATCATCAGGGTTAATATCAGCTGCACCGTTACCGAAGTCAACTCCACCATATGGTCCAGAGTTACCTGCTGCTGCGTTACTAATTGGAACACCATCCACGATAAATAATGGCTGGTTGTTACCTGTAATTGAAGATGGTCCTCTAAGTACAATTCTTGAAGAAGCACCAACTGCTCCTGAAGAAGAAGTAATTTGAGCACCAGCAACTTTACCTGATAGAGAGTTAATCACGTTTGACTCTCTAGCTTTGTTCATATCATCGCTGCTCACTGACTGGACTGAATAACCCAGCGCTTTTTGTTCTTTCTCAACACCAATCGCTGTAACAACAACTTCTGAAAGTTGTCTTACGTCTTCGATTAGTACTACATCAATTGATGTTTGCGATCCAACAGGGATTTCCTGAGTTACGTAACCAATCGATGTGATTTGAATAATTGCATCACTTGAAGGTACATTCAAACTATAATTACCTTGAATGTCTGTTACCACACCACGAGTCGTTCCTTTAACAAGAACGTTTACACCTGGTATGCCTTCTCCATTTTCACCGGTTACTGTCCCGGATACCGATTTCTCTTGTGCTATAGCTAAAAAACTAATCGCCCAAAAGAATGATAAGAGGAAAATTCTCTTCATACTGTTTAGGTTTAGGTTTAACGGTTTAAAAAAAGTTTATCTTCAAATCTAACTTATAATTTATGTTAAAAAAAAGATAACTGTAAATAAATAATCCAGATTCTGATTTAAAACAAAACGCAAAATTTAATTTCGAAATAATAAATAAACCTGAAAATTTATTTCACCTTTTAAAAGGTTGGGATAGGTTTTAATGAAGTAGAACAAAGATTGATTTAATATTCTTTTATCGGTATTGTAATATTTCTTATTAGATTATTACAATATCTTAACTACGATTCTTCTATTTTCAGCTCTGTTCTCTTCAGAATCATTGGGGACTGCCGGACGCGTATCTCCATATCCTTCATACTTTAATCTGGATGAAGATATCCCATTAGCAATTAAATAATCGTACACCGACTTAGCGCGTTTTTCAGAAAGTTGCTGGTTATAGGCAGGTTGTCCTTTATTATCTGTATGCCCCTCAATTAAAATGTTGATATCAGGATTTTCCTCAAGAAGGGAAATGATATTATTAAGCTCAGGTATCGACTGAGGTTTAAGTTTAAAATCGTCAAAATCAAAATAGACATTTCCTAATTTATAATACTCACCCGATTTAATAGGCACAAGCTCTATATCCTTGTTAAAGGTATTGATTTCATCATCAATAAGGTTAATAGATTCACTTTTATACAGATATTCATCTGCCTTAGTAAATAACCCGTATTTTTTCCCTTCAGGAACAACGATTAAATATCTGCCGGTAAATCGATCAGACTCTACCTGCTGTACAATGCTATCTTTTTCAAGATCTATCAAGCTGACTGTTGCTTTTAAAGGGGTTTCTTCATACTTGTCAGAAACAATTCCAGTTAAGTGCCTTGCGGCCTCCATATCGAAGAGATCTCTGGAAAAATCATACATATAAAGATAACCTTCATAATACGTATTTAACCTTCTTTCACTACTGAAATAACCTCTTTTACCATCGGGAGTAATGTAAATTGATGGTTGATCCTGACTATCATTAATGGGCCAACCAAGATTTTTAGGATCAGTCCATTTACCATCATCCTTTAAATTGCTGTAAAATAGATCTTGTTTACCAAACCCTTTCAAACCATTTGTTGAATAAAACAATGTCCTCCCGTTGGCATGTATGAAAGGTCCGGAATCATCCCCTTTGGTATTCACAGGTTCCCCAAGCGTTTCAGCAAGTGACCATTCTCCTTTTGAATTTTTATATGATACATAAATATCTTTTCCGCCGAAAGAGGGTTTTCTGTCACTAACAAAATACAATATTCTACCATCCGCTGATAAGGAAGGTTGCGACTCCCAGGCTGAAGAATTAATTCTCCCTCCAAGGTTTTCTGGCTTAGTCCAGTTTGCCCCTTCTTTATAACTTATATAAAGGTCACAGCTACCAAACCCTTCCCTTTCGTGACAATAGGTGTAGATTATAGTTCTTCCGTCACCGGAAACTGTACATGTCCCCTCGTTCTTTTCAGAATTTATATTTTCACTAATTGATTCAGGCACTGACCAGTTCCCCTGATCATCTCTTACCGAAACATAAAGATCTTCATCGTGATAATTATAGAATCCCTTTCTGCCTGTAAAAAATATTTGTTTTTCATCAGCAGATAAAGCAGGAAAATATTGTAATTGAAATTGATTGAGTGGCTCTGGTAGTTTTACTTTTTTGACATTAGAAGTATCCTTGTTTGTCTTAAAGAATTTAATTGCATAATTAGAATTCTCTAATCGTTGTTGCGCTAATCCTAATAATCTTTGATTTGGTTTGCTGTAAATAAATTCTTCGTAATACTCCTTAGCTTTATTATAATTATTGTCATTAAAATACAATTCAGCTAATTGAAGTCTGATTATTGGATAATTATTATTTGGATCTAACTCTAATGATTTTTGAAAAGTTTGTAATGCAAGATCTGGTTTTGAAGTCGCTTGATAACACTGGCCCAACCTCAGGTATGCTTCAATAAAGTCATCATCTTTCTTAATTGATTGTTGGAGCAAATCAATGGCCTGGTCATACTGACGCCTGATCATATAATTCTCACTTCCCTCAAAATATTCAATAGCTTTTTTATTTTTAGTAGAGTAATTACTCTGTCCTCTTTGAGCTAAAAGCGAAAAATTTACAAAGGCAAAAATAGAAACAACAAAAAATAAAGAGATTTTTGACATACTTATAATTATGGTATTTGCATAAATTTATGTACCTGAAGTGATATATTCCAGTCTGGGTTAGATTTTACAAAATTTATTATAGCCGGAATCATCTCATCAGCTTTAGACCATTCAGGCTGTAAATATAGTTTACATGCACTATTGACACGTTCAGCGTGCATTTTGGCCCATTCAAAATCAGATTTATTATAAATAATTATTTTTAGTTCATCTGCTTTGGAATAAATTTCATCCAATGGTCTTTTAAATTTTTTAGGCGAAAAACAAATCCAATCCCATGAACCTGTAATCTTGTGTGTTCCTGAGGTTTCTATATGTGTCCTTTTACCCCTCTCCTGAATAGCAGAAGTCAAAACATCAAGATCGTGCATTAAAGGTTCTCCACCAGTAATAACAACGATATTACCTTCGACTTCCTCCACTTCATTAAGTAATGATTGTACTGTTTTTCTTGGATGAACTGATGCATCCCAGGATTCTTTCACATCACACCAATGACAACCTACATCACATCCTCCTAAACGAATAAAGTAAGCTGCTTGTCCCTGATAAGCACCTTCCCCCTGAATGGTATAAAATGATTCCATTACAGGTAGAGTTTCTGAAGAAATCTCTACCTCCTTAATTTTAATTTGTTCTTGCATACAACTTTTTTTAAGCGGGTGGCTGGAACCGCTATTAAACAATTTATTTCTTATCTGCTGCTTTTAACGTATTATGTAGCAAAGCAGTTATCGTCATCGGCCCAACACCTCCTGGAACTGGCGTAATAGCAGATGCTTTTTCTGATACCTCATCAAAAACTACATCTCCTTTTAACTTAAACCCACTTTTCTTTTCCGGAGCCTCAACTCTGTGTATTCCAACATCGATTACAACAGCACCTTCCTTAACCATATCCGCTGTTACAAACTCAGGTTTTCCAATCGCAACAACCAGGATATCCGCTTGCAAGGCAATTTCTTTTAAATTTTTAGTCCGGCTATGCACTAAAGTAACGGTAGAATTCCCGGGTTTTGAATTCCTGGATAATAAAACACTTACCGGAGTGCCTACTGTATGACTCCTCCCAAGCACTACTGCGTGCTTCCCTTCGGTTTCTATGCCATTTTTTTCAAGAAGCATCATAATGCCTTTAGGCGTTGCAGGCACTAATCCCGGAAGCCCTAGAAGCATTTTACCCATATTTAAAGGGTGAAAACCATCTACATCTTTTGATGGAATAATCGCTTCCACAACTTTTTCCTCATTAATATGGTCCGGAAGCGGAACCTGAACAATAAACCCATCGATGTTCGAATCATTATTTAACTCGTTTACCTTGTCTAATAATTCGATCTCTGAAGTACTTTCCGGAAGTTTGATTAAAGTAGATTCAAATCCTATTCTTTCACAGGCTTTTACTTTTGCATTAACATATGTATGACTCGCTCCATCTTCACCTACCAAAACCGCAGCCAAATGAGGCACTTTCATATCTGCCTTTTTTCTTCGGTCAACTTCGTATTTAATTTCTTCCTGAATTTTTAAAGCGGTAGCTTTTCCATCAATGATTGTAGCCATATTATTGCTTCTTAACCTGTGTTTATGTTTTTTTAATCTATTTGCAATACTGCCATAAATGCTTCCTGAGGTATCTCTACATTTCCAACCTGGCGCATTCTTTTCTTACCCTTTTTCTGTTTTTCAAGAAGCTTTCTCTTACGAGAAATATCACCACCATAACATTTAGCAGTAACATTCTTTCTTAATGCCTTAACTGTTTCCCTCGCAATCACCTTGGTTCCTATTGCAGCCTGAATAGCAATTTCAAATTGCTGACGAGGCATCAATTCTCTCAGTTTTTCGCAAAGCTTTTTCCCCCATTCATATGCTTTATCCCTATGTACTATAGCGGAAAGTGCATCAACCCGATCACCATTTAACATTATATCAAGCTTAACCATATTACTGGTCTTATATCCCATCAGCTCGTAATCCAGAGATGCATAGCCTTTCGATAAGGTCTTTAATTTATCAAAGAAATCAAAGACTATTTCAGATAAAGGCAGTTCAAAAGTTAATTCGACTCGATCTTGTGTCAAATAAACCTGGTTTTTAATTTCACCTCGCTTATCTATACACAAGTTTATTATATTTCCTACGAATTCAGATTTAGTAATAACCTGAGCTCTTATAAATGGTTCTTCTACATGAGAAATATCTCCGGGGTCAGGCATTTCAGAAGGAGCACTTACCTGGGTCACTTCACCATCTTTTTGGTGAACATCAAATCTCACCGAAGGAACAGTGGTGATCACAGTCATATCAAATTCCCGCTCCAGTCTTTCCTGGATGATCTCCATGTGAAGCATCCCAAGGAATCCACATCGGAATCCAAATCCTAGAGCCAATGAAGTTTCTGGTTCCCAAACTAATGAAGCATCATTCAATTGGAGCTTTTCCATTGAAGCTCTCAGTTCTTCGTAGTCTGATGTTTCTACAGGATAAATTCCTGCAAAAACCATCGGTTTTACATCTTCAAATCCTTTAACCGGAGGACAGGGTCTTTGGACATGAGTAATAGTATCACCGACTTTTACTTCTTTTGCTACTTTAATTCCAGAAATCAGATATCCAACATTACCAGTACCAATTTCTTTCCTAGGTTCCTGCTTCAGTTTTAAGACTCCAATTTCATCAGCATCGTATGTTTTGCCAGTATTAACAAACTTTACTTTGTCGCCCTTTTTAAGTGAACCATTGAAAACTCTAAAATAGACTTCAATTCCTCTGAAAGGATTGAAAACGCTATCGAAGATCATAGCCTGTAAAGGTGCTTCAGGATCACCTTTTGGTGAAGGGATCCTCTTAACTATTGCACTAAGGATTTCTTCTATCCCTATACCTTCTTTAGCACTGGCCATCAATATATCGTCACGATCGCAACCGATAAGATCAACGATCTGATCTTTAACTTCTTCAGGCATTGCACCTGGCAAGTCTATTTTATTAAGCACAGGAATGATCTCCAGATCATGATCTATAGCAAGGTATAGATTTGAAATTGTCTGAGCTTCGATACCCTGAGCTGCATCCACAACTAGTAATGCCCCCTCACAAGCAGCGATAGACCTTGAAACCTCATACGAAAAGTCGACGTGACCTGGTGTATCGATAAGGTTCAACACATATTCTTCTCCCTCAAAAGGATAATTCATCTGAATCGCATGCGATTTGATAGTTATCCCTCTTTCTCTTTCAAGATCCATATTGTCCAATAACTGATCTTGCATCTCACGTTCTGTAACCGAACCTGTAGTTTGCAATAACCTGTCAGCCAATGTGCTTTTCCCGTGGTCAATATGGGCTATTATACAAAAATTGCGAATGTTCTTCATATAGAAATTATTTCAAATTCAGAGTCAGACACCTAGATGTCTGCTCCAACGAACTGCAAAATTAGTCAATATTTCGCAACTCATACAGTAGGATATAATAATTATATTCTTTATAGCACTTCTATAAGGTTTGCTAAATAAAAAAACGGAAAAGCTGAGCCTTTCCGTTTAAGATTCTCATATAAAGAATTGAGTTATTCAGACTTATATAATTTTCCGTCTTTCATTACAAAAGCCACATCTGTCATTATTTCGATATTTTCTAGAGGATCACCTTTTACAGCAACGATATCTGCAAGCATTCCTTCTTTGATTATCCCTACCTGATCTTCCACTTCAAATAGTTCTGCTGTTGTTAATGTTGCTGCCCTAATTGCTTCAAAAGCCGGCATACCCCCTTCAACCATAAAAATAAATTCTTTAGCGTTTTCACCATGCGGAGAAACACCTGCATCAGTACCAAAGGCTATTTTCACTCCTTTTTTATAAGCTTTGCCAAAAGTATCCTGAATCTTTGGCCCGATTTCCAGGGCTTTAGGTACCACAAGCTCGGGAAAGTAACCATCTATTTTTGCTTTTTCAGCTACAAATTTTCCTGCACTGATAGTCGGCACTAAATAAGTTCCTTTTTCTATCATCAAATCCATTACCTCCTCAGTCATCAAAGTGCCATGTTCAATTGAAGTGATGCCAGCTTCTACGGCTCTTTTCATTCCTTCTGCTCCATGGGCGTGAGCTGCGGTAGTCATTCCGTATTCTTTAGCCGTCGAAATGATAGCTTCTAACTCATCAGGCTTAAACTGAGGCCCTTGTCCGTCTTTTGCCACGCTTAACACTCCACCTGTTGCTGTGATCTTGATTACATCTGCCCCATTCTTATATCGATACCTTACTGCTTCTCTCGCCTGGTAAGGTCCATCAGCAACACCATTCATTGGAGTAGCATCTCCGGAAAATCTTCTTTTCATTCCATTTGTCGGATCTGCATGCCCTCCTGTTGTGGCAATACTTTTACCTGCGGTCATGATCCTGGGACCATCAACCCATCCTGAATTAATCGCATTTCTGAGTGAGATGTTAACTCCTGAGCCTCCCAAATCTCTTACAAAAGTAAATCCTGCCATTAATGTCCTTTCGGCATATTCAGCAGCTCGAAATGCAACATCTGCATCTTCAAGGGTAAATCTTTCCAGATATTTTTTTGGATTGGATTCACTTTCGAGATGAACATGAGCATCCATTAGCCCTGGCATTACAGTATATTCTTTTAAATCAATATATTCAACCTCATCAGGAACCTCTGCATATCCTTTTTCGACAGATTTAATTTTATTTCCTTCAATGACAATGGTATATTCTTCCAACTCCTTCAATTCCTCTACATCCAGAATGGTACCGCAATGAATATAAGTTATCTTTTCATCCTGAGCATTAATCGCAAAAGCCAGGGAAATCAAAATGATTATAAAAATATTCTTCATGGTTATGACTATTGTTTTTCCAATTTAACTAAATACTGAGCCGTTTCTTCATCTTCCTCAATCAAATCAGTTTTCCAGCCTTTTTTTGAAGCAGTTTTTTTTAATGTTTTCAGATCTAAATACAACCACTTAAACCACTCTCCTTTCTCTCCATTATATTCGTATCGATAATCGATCTCCCCAAAATACTTTCCTGGATCAAGATCTGTTTCATCATATAAATAGGAAATATCAGAACTGTCAAAGATTATTATCCCATCTTCAGTCAAAAGTTCATTGCACCTGTCAAGAAACCTTTCAAGGTTTGAGAGTTTTTCAATAAACCCAATACCATTCATTAAAAGTAAAATGGTATCAAATTTTTCTGATGGCTGGAAATAAAAAAAATCAGCACAAACTACTTTTTTAATGCCTCTTTTTTTCATGACTTCACAACAGTGACTTGATGCATCCAAAGCTGTTACATCATAACCTTTAGATTGTAGAAAAAGGGCGTGGGTGCCAGCGGCAGCGCCTACATCAAGAATTTTCTCCCGGGTAGACTCTAATAAAGCTTCCTGTTCTATTGATGAGAAATCCTCCGGATCCTTAAAATAATGTATTAGAGGCATCTCTTCGGCTTCACCATAATAATTATGGATCTTCAATGGACCTTTTTGAGTCTTATTAAAATAATCTGATATGGCTTTGCCGTGAATATCGTATTTTTTATCCACAGTCATTGTTAAGAAGAGTGGTCAGAAACAATTTTCCATTGGCCGTTAATCATTTTCCAAACAAGGGTAAAATGTCCGCCAACGTTGCCTTTCATTCTCGTGAGATGCCATTTACCTATCATAAAGTAAGTGTTTTCACCAATAGGATATAAATCAACAACCTCAAATTTTAATATTCCCATTGTTGATTTATCCGGATATGAACTTTTATAATTATCCAGCGTTTTTTGCCAGCCTCTTGTCACTCCATTACTACCAATAAAAACCAGGGAGTCGGACTTCCAGTACCCATCCATAAATTTAGTGATGTCTCCTTCATTCCAGGCAATAGTCTGATCAGCAAGAATCATCATTATCTCTTTTCTATCCTGAATATTTCCGGATTGTGCAGATAGATATAAATTAAGATTAAAAAGTATGATAAAAAATAAAAAATCAGATCTCATGTTATCTTTCTTTTAAATACCCGTTGATTGTTTCCTTCAAAGATTCTTTATCATCCAGAAGGTGGGGTTGCATATAAATAGTTGTAATAAAATTAAAAAAAACCGACTCATCATAACCTAACCATTTAGTGACCCTGAGGCAATAGTTTACTTCGCTTCTTTCAAGTTTGCCATCCGCTTTCATCAGAGCTATTATATCATACAGATATTCAATTTTCTGTTCACTGGTGAGGGCATGTGTATCAGGTAAGCTGTCATCGGTATTTATTTCTTCAAAAAATTGATCCACCTCTTCCTTATCGACATCATGTCTGACAGCTATTCTTTCGATTATACCACGTTCTTTATCGTGGATATGACCGTCAGCTTTGGCAAGTTGTATAAGAATTTTGATATGCGTGGGTATCATAAAAAAACAATTTACCCGAATTTAAATAAATTTTGCTAAAGCATCCCTGCTTAATTAAATTTAATCAACTTGTAAACTATATGAATTTTCTAGCACATTTATATTTAAGTGGTGACCATCAAGGAATTGCTGTAGGGAATTTTATCGGTGACTTTGTAAAAGGAGCTGAAATATTTAATTACCCTCATTCTATTCAAGAAGGAATCAGGTTACACAGGGCTATCGATGAGTTTACTGATTCACACGAAACGGTGCTAAAGAGCAAGAAGCGTTTGCGTAAACGACATAGTCATTATGCTCCGGTAATCGTTGATATTTTTTATGATCACTACCTCGCTGCATTATGGTCTGAATATCACGACGAAAAACTTCATAGCTTTGCCCAGAGAAATTACCAGCTATTGGCAAATCATGAGGAGTTTTTACCACCTAAAACAAAACATATGCTGCCCTTTATGGTAGAACAGGACTGGTTGACTTCTTATGCGGAAATAGATGGTATCCGAAGAGTAATGCAAGGAATGTCTCGCCGAAGTAGCTTTGCCAATAAAATTGATAGCTCCGTAGAAGATCTTTTGAAAGATTATGATGATTATAAATCTGAATTCAGAGAGTTTTTCCCTGACCTGATCAAGTTTTCAGAATCATATTTAAATAAAAAAAGCGGATAGCTCAGGCCATCCGCTTTTCATATATTTATCTTTTCTTAGGCTCTTTAATTTCTAAAGTTTGAGATTCAGCCAACCTTCCTAAGCTAAATTCTACAGTATATTTTCCAGGCTTAAGGAAATCTTTTTTATCTGATCTTTTCCTGCCATCATATGAATAACCTTTAAGATCATATTTAATTTTACCATAACCTTCTTCTACTTCCTTGTTCAATTTTGAGATTTCTTTACCTTCAGAATTAACTATCCTAATTTCCAAATCACCCGGTGCTTTAGAAAACCAGCTCAATTCTACTTCAGGATTATTTGGCTCTTGCCATTGATATGTCCTTTCTCCCCATTTTTCCGAATGTGTAATGGATTCAATTTCGTAAGCTATAAGTTCTTTATCAGGATTGGCAACTACTTTTCGCAGTGGTTTAATATCTGCAACATAAATACTACGCCCATGAGTAGCAATAACAAGTTCTCCATCACGTGGATGTACAACCATATCATAAGAAGCCACATTTGGAATTGAAGCCATTATATCCCAGTTTTTCCCAGCATCAAAACTCACATAAGAACCACCATCAGTTCCCATGAAAAGGAGATTCGGTTCCTCTGTGTCTTGTATGATAACATTGGCAGCTTCATATTGAAGTCCGTCTCTAATCGAGGTCCATGTTTTGCCGTAGTCACCACTCTTATAAACCCTGGTTTCAAAATTATCTTCCCTATAACCAGTCAGGGTGGCGAAAACTTCTCCTTCATCATGATTTGATGGATGAATACTACTCACCCAAAGTCTTTCAGGAAGATTTTCACTTATTTTTTCCCAGCTACCTCCTCCATTTTTAGTAACCCAGATATTTCCATCATCACTTCCTGCATATATCAATCCAAATTTTAGAGGTGATTCTTCAATTATACTAATCGTAGAATATGGCACATTTCCCTGAGGAAGGTCTTTAGTAAGATCTTCACTGATCTCTTCCCATGAATCTCCCTGATTCATTGATCTGAAAACTTTTTGAGCACCCATGTAAAGAATTTTATTATTATGGGGACTCATCTCTAAGGGAGTTCTCCAGTTAAATCTTAAAGGATCTTCACCGATATCGTGCCTTGGACCAATTTTAGTATATTTTTGCTCATCCATCTGGATTCGGTAATAGTTTCCGAACTGAAATCCAGTATAAATAAGATTATGGTCATCTGGGTCGGGAAATACATACATTCCGTCTCCTCCAAATATTTTCTCCCACGATTTGGTTTTATTTGGTATAGATTTGCTCGAGCCTCTTAAAGAACCGTTATCCTGCAGTCCTCCATAAACCATATACGGATCTTGATTATCGACAGCAACAGTATAAAACTGACCTATTGCCAGATTATTGATATGAGTCCAATGTCCTCCTCCATCATAAGTTCTGTATAAACCGCCATCATTACCCAACAGCATGTGCTTAGGGTTATTCGGGTTAATCCATAATGCCTGATGATCCACATGGACATCTCCCGCTGAGTCTAATCTGTGCCATGTCGCTCCGCTATCAATACTTTTGAGCATAGGCACACCCATGATAAATAATTCACTATCATCTTGTGGATTCAATCTTATCTCTCCAAAATAATATCCGTAAGTATAATAAAGGCCTTCAATCGGATAAGAATTTGCAAGTTCCCATGAATCTCCGGCATTTTCAGATTTGTAAACTTGTGCGCCAATTATAGAAGTCTCAAACAATGCGTTATTCGCATCACCCAGATAGTCGGATAATGCTTTGGGTGTATAATTATTTTTCCTGATTTCCTCCTTTACCCGTTGAGCATCATATTTTTCCGGAAAATTATTGGCTTTGAGGTAATCGTTTATTTTTTCATTTTCAAGCGCTAAAAATTCATCCTTTGACATTTCCAGAAAATCAGAAGCAAGTAATTCATCCTTTTCTCTGTCTTTCTTTTTCTTTTCTTCTTTTTGATTATCAATTAAGGCATAAATAACTGACGGGTCTTCCTGACTTACTGCTAATCCAATTCTTCCTCTATTTTGTTTTTCAGCAAACCCGTTATCCAGTTCGTTCCATGTTTTCCCACCATCATCAGATCTGTATATTGAAGAGCCCGGGCCACTTCCTTTAAAATTCCATGCTTTCCTGGTTCTTTCCCATGAGGAAGCCCATAATTGATCTGGATTTTCTGGATTAATTACCAGGTCGATTATACCAGTACTGTCATTTACGAATAGTGTTTTCTCCCAATTTTTCCCTCCATCTTCGGATAAGTAAACCCCTCTTTCATTATTTGACGAATAGAGGTTTCCCATAGCAGCTAACCATACTTTATCTGGGTTTTGGGGATGGACTATTATTCTTCCTGTGTGTTGTATCCCTTCAAGTCCAAGAAATCTCCAGGTTTTACCTGCATCATCAGATCGATAAACACCATCGCCAGCATAGCTACTTCTACTTGAGTTATTTTCTCCACCTCCAACATAAATTATATCCGGATTTGACGGAGCAATGGCTATATCGCCAATTCCTATGGTCCGTTGATTATCAAATACAGACTCAAAGCTCTGTCCGTTATTTATTGTTTTAAATACACCACCGGAGGCATATGCTATATAAAATTCATTTATATTTTCTGGATTTACAGCAATATCAACTATTCTCCCACCCTGCACGATCGGCCCAATATTTCTTACAGGCAATTCCTTTACTGGAGAATTTTCCTCCAGGGTCTGTCTTTTTTGAAATGCCTTGCCAAAGATATCAGGTCCTGATGGTTCGACTTGTCCCATTATCGAACCGCAGCTAAAAGATAGCAGAGCTATAGAAAGGATTGATGTAAAAATTTTTTTCATATTTGCAGTTAATTAATTTTAAAATGGTAATCCACTGTTTAAAGAATGGTTTGAATTCCTATAAGGAAAATAAGGTATATTTGAACCAAGATAAAATATAATTAGCTAAAATCATTATGTTGATAAGCAGACCAAGAAGAAATACGCTTTTTTCTATTTTTATTTTTATTATAATTCTTATTGCCGGGATTTATTTCTTATTAAACCTTTATAATCAAAACGGTCATTGGGGCTGGTTGATAGGAATCACATTCCTGGGAATTATAGCGGTGGCATTAGTCTTAAAGATCATGTTCGGATATAAGGTGGTCAAAGCTGAAAAAAATAAATTTCTGGTCTATTATCCTTTTAGATTTCGACGCGAAAGTTATTTGTTAACTGACCTGATCCAGTGGGAAATAATAATTATAGATACAGGTAAACAACCATTTGAAGAAATAAAAGCACTTTTTACAAATGGAAAGTTTTCTATAAACCTGCCGGAAAATGGTAATTACAATAAGTTTAAGCAATTCTTTGAAAAAAAGGCCCCTAAAAAAAGAGTAATACAATGAAGGCAATTTTATTAGTCGGTGCCGGAGGCTTTTTGGGTGCAATTCTGCGATTTTTGATCGGGAAGTGGCTGCATACCATCACTTTATTTCAAATCCCCTGGGCTACTTTATTAGTAAACCTCCTCGGAAGTTTTGTAATAGGATTCACTCTTGGAATAGTTTCTCAAAACGGAACAACCTTAGATAATTATAAATTGTTTATTGTTACAGGGTTTTGCGGAGCCTTTACAACCTTTTCAACTTTTTCATTTGAAAATCTTATTTTAATTAAAGATCAGCATTATTCCATCGCAGCCATTTATACCTTAGTTAGCTTTATTGGTGGATTGCTCCTGGCCTGGGGCGGATTTGAATTATCAAAGTAATCTAATGCCTGAAAATTGCATTGACCACATTCAGATATTATATTGTCCTCTCTGAAAAAACAAACTATCCCATTTTATGAAGAAAGTCGTCCTGGTTGTTATAATATTTTTGCTGGCATTAGTTATCACTTTTTTTGTAGGAACCAGCTTAGCTAGTGAAGCACTACCTTCGGGACAAAAAGGACCACAGGCAGATAGCCTGGCTAAGAAAATGCTCTATGCAATCAATCATGATTCATGGGAAAACACTAAATATGTCTCATGGAATTTCTCTGACAGACACTCATTTATTTGGGATAAAAAATCACATTATGCATGCGTGGAGTGGGATAATTATAAAGCATTGATCGATCTCAAAAAGCAGGTTGGGATAGTTTATGAAAATGGTCAGCTTATTGAAGATCCTTCTGACAATGCCACTCTTGTGAAAAAGGGCATCGATCATTTTAATAATGATTCTTTCTGGCTGAATGCACCTGCAAAAGCCTTTGATCCCGGAACTGAAAGAAGAATGGTAGATTATGAAGGCAGAAAAGCACTCTTGATCACTTACACTTCCGGAGGAACAACTCCAGGTGACTCCTATTTATGGTTTCTGGATGAGAATGGATTGCCTGAATATTACAAAATGTGGGCCAGCATATTGCCTGTAAAGGGCTTAAAAGCTACATGGGAGGATTGGAAAGAAATTAATTCCGGAGCACTGATCTCTACATCGCACAAAATCCTTTTCTTAAACGTGAAAATAAAAGATCTTAAATCAGCTGAAACTCTGGATGAGATTTCCCCAGATAATCCAGATTTATTTTCACCGTTAAAAAATTAACCCCTGTTCGATAAAACAGGGGCTAAAAATTTTAATGATTCCAGTCGTGATTATTAATTTCTTCCAGGCAAATCTTTAATAGCTTAATACTATCACCAATGTCATTTTTATTGGCCATTTCTATTACCTGGTGTAAATATCGTGTTGGGATTGAAATTGCTCCACTTATAGCTCCCTTTTTACCCATTCTTTGAAGTCCGGCGGTATCGGTGCCTCCGGCAGTCAGGATTTCCGGTTGCCATTTGATTTCATTTTTATCAGCCATCTTTTTCATGAATTCAACCATTCGGTAATCGCAAATTGTTGAAGCATCCATTACCTTAATCGCTGTACCACTGCCAAGTTTTGTTACCTTTTCGTGTTCAGCAGCACCTGGGGAATCATAAGCTATGGTAGTATCCAACCCTATTCCAAAGTCAGGGTTTATGTTATGAGCAGCAACATTTGCACCTCTGATCCCTACTTCTTCCTGAACAGTAAACACCCCATAAACATCTATATCATTATTTTTTAGTTCTCTGAGTGCTTCAATCAGGATAAAAACACTGACGCGATTGTCGATAGATTTACAATTCACACAATCACCCATTTCAACCAGTGAACGCTCTCTTGTGATTGGATCTCCAATTGAGATATACTTATCAACTTCTTCCTTAGGTAGTCCAAGGTCAATAAAGTAATCTGTGGTTTTAGGGTTTTTATTTCTTTCCTCCTGACTCATCACGTGAATAGGTTTTGTACCCATTACGCCAATGAAATCTTTTTTCCCATGAACAATTACACGCTGAGCAGTGAGTGTCTTTGGGTCAAATCCTCCAAGAGTATGAAATCTTAAATATCCTTCCTTATCGATATGAGTAACAATAAAGCCAATTTCATCCATATGAGCAGCTACCATGACTTTTTTGCCTTCTGGATTATTTTTGCCTTTTTTTACTGCGTAGACATTCCCGAGATTATCAACATTAACTTCATCTACCAAGGGAGTTACTTCTTTAATTACAAGATCCCTTATTCTTTTTTCAAATCCTGGTGCCCCTGCTTCTTCGCAGATATCTTTAAGTAATGAAACGTTTATCATTTAGTTATTTTTTTATAAGTGCATTTCTATGAATCACTGCATCATGAATTTCATGTTTATCATCCTGATAGATGAACACAACATAATCCTGTTCATCCCAGTATTGAGTTGTTTTACCTTCATAGGTGTCTCGATAGCCTACTACAGTGTACGGCCTGTTATCCAATCCGTTAAAAAGTGTAACCTGACCTAATTCTAATGGAGGCTCAGGTCGTTCATTGTTAGATGGCCCGAGATTACAAGCTGCAAATACAATGATCATTAACCCCACAAAAAATACATTCTTCATCATCTTTATAATAAATTATCGTAAGATATATAGCTTCCCAAAACCATTTTTAAAAGCCCTGGCATCAGGCCCCAGGCTTCTTTGTTTTATTTGTTCTCCCTGGTTTCGAATTGAAACTTTGTAAAGATAAACACCATTTGCCAGTTTATCCCCAAATTCATCGGTCCCATCCCATGAAAATTCGGTGATATTATTACCTGAGTGGATTGGGCCTAATTCGTCCTGGGTGATTTCCCGTACTATTCTTCCACTTATCGTCATTATGGTAATTTTAATTTCTTCGGGTATATCAGAGCCTGTTAAGGTAAAAACAAATCTGGTTGATGTAGAAAATGGATTCGGATACGGATAAAAATTCGTGATTGTTGATTCATTTATTACTTCAAAAGAAATCTCGTATGGTTCACTTCCGGTTTGATTCCCTGAAGCATCAGCAGCTTTAACCCAAAGAGAATAAACCCCATCTTCCAGTGGACCCGGTCGAAAATTTAAAGTGAAATCCCGGTCTTCTAATGCAGGCAAAACTTCTACCTTATCAGAAGAGAGAACGACTTGCTCATAATTACATCCTTCACAAACAGGCTTGAATAATAATTCGACTCCTGTAGTATCAGTTTTCCTTAGCGAATTCTGTTCATCACGGACTTTAATTGATATTAAAGGATCCGGAGAAACTATTTCACCATCCATTATTGTGCGCCCGTCAAAAGTTACTTTAAGTGTGGGTTGTAGGGTGTCTCTTTTTACTGAAAGCAGCCGATCACCTGAAAAAACATTGTTCGTATAATATATCTCTGGCTCAACATATGGATTAACAAAAACATTAAGGTCATTTTCCCCTGCGAAACCTTTGGTATTAAATGTAACACTAAACTGTTCTTCTTCCCCTGGTTGAGGAGCATTGATTTTTATTGTATCATTGAATATTTTTCCAGTCTCCTGATTCCTCATTCTTAAAGAAACTTTTAATGAATCAGTAAATTCCTTTTTGGATATATTCCTGAAACCAAAATCTATTATTTTAGATTCCCCTTCATTTAATTCTGATCGTTCTACTTGTGTTTCACTTAAAGGATATAAAATACCCTCCGGAGGATATGATAAAGTAACAAACCAATAATCCATAGGTGCAGGAGTTCTGTCTTCAGTATCACTAATATTATACTTGAGCCTTAGATATGGATAATCTTCCGGATTTATCGTGCTAATATCGTACTCGCCGTTTTGCAATTGAGTAAATCCGGCTATAACATTTTGATCACCGATAAAATTTTCACCAATCAGATCAACTGAATAATTGTCGTTGGCTTCTGACCTGGCTTTTATTTTCAGAGTAGAAAAACTAGTTGCTGGCCCTATCCTTGAAGAAATCAGCTCTCCCTCATCAAATCTTCCGGTGATAATACCGTCAAAACTAATTTCCTGTAGCTCTTCCGGAGAAATCTCTGCCTTGATCACCTCGGCTTCACCAACTGCTGATCCCTTTTCTCCAACTATAATAATTGGATCTCCATCTGAGAAATCATTCCATGTAGAAATTTGAACACCAATTTCTGATAAAGCTTGCTTTGTGGGCTCATTTAAAGTACTGTAGGATGCTGAACCAATACTAAAAATGACTACTTTATCACCGTTCTTCAACCCATTTATATAGTCTACCAGATCGGGCCCATTTCTTTCATTTAACTGAGAATTTAGGAAATTATTTATAACCTGAGGTCGTCTCCCACAGCGGTTTGGGTCTAAAAGGTCAAAATTACCATTATCAAGAACGGCATACGGATTAGCATTCTGGCGATCAAAAGCCACAGCATTTAAACTATTATTACGACATACTTTCCTTTGATCATCTGTTATGATATAATTAAGATCGTTAATGAATAAGCGAATATTCTCCGGATCGCTATCCGGATTTGAAGCACCAAAAGTAGTCAAGTTCAATAATGCCTCAGAATTTTCAAAATTCCATTGCCCTGTTACAGGATCTATTTCAATTCCTTCAAGGTCATTAAACGTAAATTGACCAGGATTCAATTGTGCCCAGGCTTCAGGATGCCCTTCTATATAACTAAAGGAACTCTGGACATAAGATGTGTCTTCCTCAGGTGTAGGTGAAGCATACTTTGTTCTCCAGTACCAACTTACACTATCTTGATCTGCTAAATTATAGACCCTTTCAGCAATAATTTCTCCCGATACTTGTTCCGAACTAAATGCAGGACTGCTATAAAAGAATGACGAGTCAATATCTACAACAAATGTTCTGTTTCTTTCTGCGGGATCAGATGAACTAACTATTAAATCAGTTTGAGTATCTGACAATACTGAAAACTCAGGAGGTAAAAGAGTCAACACCCCACTCTTAGGTATAAAAACAGGCACTCTAATCGTATTATTGACCTCGTTCAATTCATCAACAAAATTTTCAGAGTCAACGGTGATTTCAAAAATATTATTTCCAAAAGCTCCTGAAACATTTGGAATATTAAAAGCTATCGTATCACTGTAAAGTATTGATGGTCTGAAAAAATCATCATAAAAATATGTAGTTCCATCTTCAAGTATCCTGGTTATTCGGTAATTGATGGAGTCTTTTACCGTAGTTCCAAAATTATGGAAAGCAACGTTAATTGAAATAGAATCAGACTGATCATTTAAAGACCCTCCCAAAGCATCCTCAATAGAAAAAGTTTCACTGATTGCTGCGTAATCTGGTTTCTTTGCTCCAAATAAGTGCACTGCCGGATCACTGTACAAAACCATTTGATGTATCTGAGCCAAATGTCTTTCACTTGGAAAAATACTGTTATAATATTCTTTTTCTATTTTAGCCTTTACCTCTCCAATTGACTTATTTACATATACACTATCTGAAAAAGCATAATCATAAATTAAGCCGGAATATCGTCTTAAGTCAGTACTAAAAGCCAGGTTAGCATGAGCAATAAAGCCAATAGACCCTTTGTTCGGAATTATCAGCCAATCTTCACTGAAGGCGATTGCCGAACTATATAAATTTCCCGCACTGCAACCATTGATGAGCATGAATGGATATTTCCCCTGGTTTTCATAGCCCTGCGTAGGATCTGAAGCTTTTCCAATATCAATATCAGAAGCTACAGTCCCTGAATGACCGAAAAATGTTATCATAGTCAAACCATTATTTGCTGCTTCAGCAATGTTTATCTCTTCAATAGAATTGTTAGTGCTTTTACCTTGAGTAGTGACCTTTCCACCCATGTAGTGAGATTCAGCATCAACTTTAAAATCATTCACATAGCGTCTAAAACTGATCAGTTCATTCTCAGTGAGACCTCCACTCAAATGTAAAAAATCTTTTCTCCAAAGAGCATCAAAGGGTAATTGTTCTATTTCTCTTACTTTATTTAAATATACTGCAACATCCTGAGCATCCTTGGCAGGATATCTACCTATAGGGATAGTTCCGTAAGGATTATTTCCCTCTAAATATGCTGTGTACAGTGCATCACTACCAGGGAAACCTGACGTTGGCACCAGATCATAGAGCACATCACCTCCATCGCTGGTTATGGGGCCATTTCGATAATAATTTCTAAACCAATAAAGTGCCCTTCCGGCAATAAAAATCATTTTCAGATTACCATTGTCATGCAGGAATTTAACTAAATTGAAAATTCCACCAGGCCCTGGCTGACCATAATTAAACTGATCATAAATAGTTTGAACATTCATTACCATGGTATCGTAACCACCTCCTTCAGAAGAAGCGCGATAAGACGCATAAGCTTCTACAGGATCATCATAATCCAGGGCAGGAACTCTTAATAATTTATTTGATATAATCAAATAATCAGCATTTAAGTCTAATTGCTTAAAAGATACTGGTTGAATTTCTGGTACGGACAAAAAATTGGATGTAGCATAGAAATCGCGTTCAATAAGTGCTCCGTCATAAATAAATTGTATATCGTTCTGGATGTTTTCAAAAGAAACTTTTCTGATATTATCCGGATCTGTAATATCAAATAACTCTTCTACCAGAGATGCGTTTCTAATTATCCCTATAGCATCCCCAGTCGTTTGCCGGGCAAAAGAAAACTTTTTAGACGGTTCCCCAAGCATGTCTGCATTTTGAGTATAATGCAAGCTTGCATAAGATACAGAAACATCATCTGTGGTGGTATTATTCACTGTAATCTGCACTACCACCTCATCATTAGGGCCAACTAATGACCAGGGTATCTCTCCTGACCAGGAAGAATTAGTAAATCCATTGAAAGAAAGAGTCGTAATTAATGATAATTCTGATGGAGAGGAACCAACATAGATATCCACATTATGATCCCTGTTATTCCTGCCTGTTAATTGAATAGTGAAAAATGGATTTGAAGAAGTTGTGACCCCCGAAGCAACAGGAGCTAGTGAAAAATCAAATGACTGACCACGCCTGACTCTTGTCCCTGTCCATTGCTCGCCCTGATCAAAGGCAGAAAGCATAATATCTCCTATATACCTGACACCTGTGGCGGCCTGGTTAGTAAAAACTCTTAATGCCTCTGCCTTATGAGATTCTATCACTGGTAAATCACCCGTATTATTACCTGTATAGGTGGGCATTCTTTTTCCAAGTGATCCGTCGAAACTTGAAGTTAAAAAATAAGCAGCAGTATCAGTAAATATATTATAAAACTGATGAGGTTGATCACCAGGTTCGGTATACAATTGTTGATCAATTGATCCATCATTTCTTTGGCCATAAAATACCAGCTCATCGTCAGGATCGAAACTCCCGTCAGACTCACCTTTTATTAAAATTGATTGTTCTTCTCCTCTGAAATACAGCTTTAAAAGTCGCGGATCAATCTCATCGATAGCAACACCAATATTACGTAGGTCTTCATAGGTTATATTGTAAAACCCGGTTTCAGCTACTTTAATTTTATAATAATTCTGGTTAGGATTAATCCAGTCATTAGCATACTGTGCTCTTACAGGAAAAATAAAAGCCACGAAAACTAAAAAAAGTAAATATTTAAAGCTTCTATTCATTTTTAAGACTGAAATCTACTTTTAAACTAAAAACATGAGAATATAGAGCATCATTAACGTTGCCCATATCTGTCAGGGCATAATCAATATAAAAGTTCTTGATTTTTAATCCTACTCCTGCTGATGGTGTCACTTTATATGATTCGGTTCCATCATAGTCTTTTGATTTTTGAATCTGCCCAGCTCCCCCTCTGACAAAAATCATTTGTTTATAATCTAATTCAAGGCCTGCGTATGGATCTACTGATGTAAAGCTTCCTGATATAAGTGTGTTACGTTTACCATCAAAAGTGAATAGCAAATCAAGAGCAGGCCTTACGCCAATTTTTTCACCTAGTAAATTAAATCTTCGGTTAGTTCCGATAATCAATCTGGGTGGAGAGATTTCCAGACTTTGATCAGATATCTCATTTCCTGTCTGAGCATAAATTTGAGATAGCAAGCTTGTTTCATGATACCAGGCTACATAAGTCCCGGTTGCATCCCTTAAGTTTACTCCCACATCCCATTTACCAAATTTAGTTTTAAGTCCGAGGTCAAATCCAAATCCCCAGGCCGTGGCAAAATCCCCGGCATTTCTGTATAAAACCTTAACATTAGCTCCAAAGTGAAGATTGGGAGTTTTTGGAAACACATGGGCGACCGAAAAAATAAATGCGTAATCGGCAGCTGAAAAAAACTTTATATTATCATAATTAATTGAACCATCTGCATCATATAAAAAGCGCGTATCGGGAATATCATCTACACCAAGCCTGATAAAAGAAAACCCAAGAGACGTGGAAGAGTCTGTCCGCGCAGCTATTGAGGCATAGTCGTAATTAGCTATTCCGGCAAATAAGGAAGTATGCATGGCGGAGGCTTGCAACTGATTAGGGGTAATACCTAAAAGCCCTGCAGGATTCCAATACCCGGAATAAACATCAGAGGCGACAGACTGAAAGGCGCTACCCATTCCATAAGCCCTTGCCCCAACTCCCAGAGCGAGGTATTCATTAGCATATTTCGGGGTACTAACCTGAGCAAAAAGCAGGGAAGGCAGAAAAAAAATCAACCAATACAATCTGATCATAAAGCAAATTACTGAAATCAAATGCTTCGGCAAAAAAGATTTTCTAATAAAAATTTAATTTTTTTTAAAAAAAATCATTTTTTTTCACCTTTCTGACACTCTCAATCTTATTCACCTGTATATCAGTAACTTAGCAAAAACGCTTTTTAAATAATTGTTCATAATCGCACACTGCATTGTTCGTCATTGTTACAAAAAACCCCGGATAATTCTATGCGTAAAATATAACAAGGAACATGACAAAGAACAGTACCTTGCATTACAAAGTACATTGTATTACTTTAGCAACTATAGTTACAAGAAATAAAGTTTAAGGCAGATGCATAAAAAGAAATAAATGATGAAAGTTGAAAATACACAAGTGCAAATGCGGAAAGGAATTTTGGAGTTTTGCATTTTGCATATAATTTCGAGAGGTGAAGTTTATGCTTCAGACATGTTGGATGAACTTACCTCAGCACGGATAATGGTTGTGGAAGGCACCCTGTATCCGTTACTGACACGCTTGCGTAAAGCTGGATTAGTTGAGTATAAATGGGTTGAGTCTCAATCGGGCCCACCCCGTAAATATTATACTCTTACTGAAGAGGGCGAATTATTCCTGAAAAGCTTAAATGACACTTGGGAAGACCTCGTTTTATCGACAAACCAAATTATCCAGGAAAAATAATTGAAGAATCGTCATGAAAAAGAATATAAGTATAAATATCGGAGGAATCATATTCCACATAGAGGAAGAGGGATATGAAAGTCTGAAATCCTATTTGGATTCCATAAATAAGTATTTCTCTACCTATGAAGACAGCAGTGAAATCATCGCAGATATCGAGAATCGTATTGCGGAGATTTTCCTTGCCAAATTAAATGAAGGTAAACAGGTTATTAATGCAGAAGACGTTGCCTCATTAATAAGCACCATGGGTAGCATAGAGGATTTCGAGGCATTAGAAGAAACATTGGATGATGGAACGTTCAATGAAGAATTCAGCCATAAGGATAAAGATAAAGCATACCAGGGCCCTTCTGTTGCTTCCAAAAAGCTGTTTCGTGATATGAACAACAGATTGATTGGAGGCGTTTGTAGCGGACTTGCACATTACTTTAACGTAGATGCGCTTTGGATTCGATTGATTTTTCTAATCCTTACTTTTGGGGGCTTAATATTTGAAGCCACTCCAGTTGTAGTCATTATTGGATACATAGCAATGTGGATAATCGTTCCACCAAACTATACCCTTGAGGAAAATAAGCAAATAAAAAAGCTCTACCGAAATCCGGATGATAAGGTAATAGCTGGCGTTTCAGGAGGTATTGCTGCTTACTTTGGTACAGATGTCACTCTAATTAGAGTGTTATTTATCCTGGGAATATTTGCAGGTGGTGCAGGACTTATATTGTACCTGGTGCTATGGATTATAACTCCTATGGCAACTACTATCACTGAAAAGGTGCAAATGCGGGGGGAGCCAGTAACCCTTTCTAATATAGAGTCGAATATTAAGAAAGGGTTGAACCTGAAAGAAGACGAACAGGAAAATCTTTTAGTTAAGATTCTTCTTTTCCCTTTCCGACTTATTGCCATGTTTTTTCAGTGGTTATCCAGGGTTCTTGGCCCATTGTTGAAGTTTTTAGTAGAAGCAATAAGAGTGATAATAGGTGTTTTCATAACCTTTATAGGTCTTGTTATCTCTGTCTCTTCAATTATAGGACTAGCTGCTGCACTAGGTATTACTGCAGCACCTGAAAACACAGTGATTGATGGTATCCCGATAAGTATTTTCACAGAAATGTTCCCTGCAATTGGAATATTAGGAGTCTTTCTGATAATTACTATTCCGGGTGTGATGCTGGCAATAGCTGGTATATCCATTATCTCCAGAAGATGGGTTCTAAATACAGGTGTAGGTTGGAGTTTTCTTGCAGCATGGTTTATTTCAATTGCTATTGTTGCCGCTACTCTTCCAAAAGCTATTTCACAATGGAGTGATGAGGGCCATGTTGAAACTGAGGAAATTTATAGTGGTATAGAAGGCAAACAGCTAGTATTGCGATTGTCTGACGAATACAATGATGATAATAACCTATTCAGCAGAGATATAAATGATTACAATGAAATCAGGTTACAGCTTCGCGGTCACGATGAAAATTATGTGAAAATGGTGAAAAGGATTTCTGCAAGAGGCAGTTCATTTGAAAATGCCAGGGAATATGCGGAAAAAGTAAACTACGGGGTAATTCAAAATGATTCTGTTATAGTATTTGACAGAGAGATCGAGTTTGACAGTGAGGCAAACTGGAGAGCCCAGGAGGTAACTGTAACTCTATATATTCCATATCAAACGCCGGTTCATGTCGGAAAAGGTTTTAACCAGATCATTTCAAGAACATTGAGCAAATATGGTTACAGAAGATCTCAGTTTTCTAAAAACACCTGGGTATTCAATCCTGATGGTTTACAATGTTTAACTTGTGAATCTGATGAGGATTCTGATAATAATTACAGATATGAATATAGAAGTGATGAATCTGACACTATAGATTTTGATTCTATCTCAAGCCTTGTAATCGATGAAGGCTTCAATGTGAAGATCAATCAGGGAGATAAATATTCGGTAACAATAAACAGTCGTTCTGAAAGAAATATCGATAGAGTAAACCTGACTAATATTGATGGTGTATTAACCATGGATTATGATAACAATGGCAATTCGTGGATGGATGAGAGCGATGAAGTGTTTATTGAAGTGACAGTTCCTGAGCTGCAGTCTATTAAATCTACCGGAAAAAGTAAGGTTTACTTAAACAACCTGAGACAGGAGTCTTTTGAAATAGAGGCATCTAATCAAGCGAAGATATTTTACACTGGTGATATTAAAAATTTATATGTTAACGCTACAGGAATATCTAAAATTGATCTAGAAGGAAATTGCAACTTCTTACAAGCGACTATTTCAGGTAGTAGCTCATTGCAAGCAAAAGAGCTGGAAACAAACAGAGCGGAGATCAAGGTTTCGGGTGCTGCAAGAGCTAAAGTGAACGTAACAGGTGAATTAAATGAAACTATTTCTCAATACGGATCGATTGAAAATATCGGACAGTATAATCAGTAATAAATTTTATAATATTTCTGACAGAAAACCGGCTTTAGGCCGGTTTTTTGCTTTATATTAATCACACCTACTAAAATCATTATTATGTTTAAATATCCAGTATTAATCAACATAAGCCTACTCATGATTTTTATAATTTCATGTGCAGCAAATAAAAAACAGTACGAACAGGGTATTACAGGTAAAGTAATGTGGTATGAAGGTAATTTTATGCCAGCAATTGGTGATGATGCCAAAAGAAGTAAGCCTGTAGGGATTTCCAGAACTATCTATATTTTCGAACCGATAAGTACAGAATCGGTAGAAATCACGAATAGAGTTTGGTTAAGTACCATTGATAAAAACCCTGTTAAAACAGTTAAGTCAGATGAATATGGCAATTTTAAAGTTTCTTTGCCTCCGGGAAAATACACAATTGTCTCAAAAGAAGACAAAGGGTATTATGTAAACAGATTTGATGGAGAAAACATTATTAATCCGGTAATAGTAGAAGAGAATAAATGGACAGAAATAGAAGTGAAATTAGATTATAAAGCAGCTTTTTAATTTTTTTTTAAAAGCTAAGCAACCTCTGAACATACTTCTGCATCTACCTTATGAATGCGAGTAATGAGACTGAAAATTTCACATAACGACTCACTTGAGCAAATTGTTCTGGATTGTAAAAAGCAAAAAAGAAATGCTCAAAAAGAGCTATATGACAGGTATTCCGGCAGAATGCATGCTATTTGCCGACGATACATTTCAGATAGTCTAGAAGCTGAAGGAGTTATGGTAAAGGGATTCATGAAGATCTTTGAAAAAATAGATCAATATGAATTTCAGGGAAGTTTCGAAGGATGGATGCGAAGAATAATGGTAAATGAAGCATTAATGTATCTCAGGAAGAATAAAAATATGTGGCCTGAGTCTGACTTGAATGCAGCTTCAAATGTCCAGGATTTGAATGCGCTATCCAATTCTCTCGAAGCAGAAGACCTGTTAAAACTAATTGACAAATTACCTCAGGGTTATAAAACAGTCTTTTCATTGTATGCTATAGATGGATTTTCTCATAAAGAAATTGCCGAAAAGCTTAGCATCAGTGAAAACACCAGTAAAAGCCAATTAAGCAGAGCAAGGTCACAATTACAAAAAATGCTTTCTTATGAGGAAGAACGCATTAATAAAAATTTAAAGGAGGACCATCATGGATAATTCAAATTTAGACAAGCTCTTTAGAGATAAACTCAGCAACCATGAGTCTAATCCATCGCCAAAAGCATGGGAGGATCTGGATAAAATGCTGAATCAGAAAAAAAGCAAGTCAAGAAAGCGCGTATTTTACATGGTGGCAGCTGCTGTTTTATTCATTGGAGTTGCTTCGGTAGTGTTTTTTCAAGTGCCTTACAACGAAGAAAAACCTGTTATTGCTCAGCAAGTAGATGATTTAAACATTCCTCAGAATGAAATATCAGACGAAAATCAAACTCCTCATGTGGAATCTGGCGACCTGGTTGCTGAAAATGCCGATAATTCACCAGTACCTAAAAATGAAAAGGGAGATAGAAATATCGAATCTGCTACCAACAGTTTAGCCTCGGAATCCAAAAAGCAATTTAATATTGCTGAAAACACAAAAACAATAAATAAAAAAATAAGAAAGCAAGAGTCAATTGAGCAAATCGAAAAAATTCAGACTGAAAACTTACTTGCTGACAGAAAAGGACCAAAAAATACAGAAAATCAAATTGATGAAGAAATATTATCAGACCAGTCTGAATCGGTTACTATAACCTTTGGGAGGGTTGCATTAAAAACAACAAACTCTGAATCTCCAGAGGAAGAAAACCTGGGAGAAGAGCAAATGTGGGGCGACGATTCATTGCTTGAAACACTTGCTTCAGACTCAAAAGCTACAAATGAAAGTAAAAAGATTTTAAGGACAATCAAAAATACCACCAGTCAGTTACTCGCATTCAACGGTAAAAACAAAAACTTAGAAACTGAATAGGTATGAAAACGAAAATAATTTTTATTCTGGCTTCAATATTCTTTACAGCTACGAATTTTTATGGTCAGAATCCCGATACGTTGAAACTTGAATTTTCAGGCAACAATACTGTAATCATTCAGTATAACGATACGTCTGGATTAGATGAAATACGAAACTACAATCTTAACAAGATTGTTGATGATTATCGATACCATCTGGATTCGGGTGATTCTGAAGAATTTAAAGGAATCATCATAAAAAATGAATCAGATTATGTTAGAATCATAAAGGATAAAAAGGGAAAAATTTACATAGTCAAATCTGATGGTTCCACAGAAGTACTTATAGAAGGTGAAGATTACGAAGATGATGAAACTGACGATGATGAGTTAGTGATTCAATATCCCTGGAAACATAAAAAAATTGAAGATGACAGGAAAAGACCTGGGACTAAAACTACAGGACATATCGAATATGGATTAAATAATTGGGTTGAAGGATCAGATTTCCCTTCAGGTAATTCCCAATATGCGGTAAAGCCATGGCATAGTGCCCGAATTGGTGGAACAATTGAGAATAAATCATCGTTTGGTGGTCCATTATTTCTTCTATGGGGAGCCGGAATCCACTGGTACAATTTTAAATTTGATGATCCTGCTACGCGTATTACCAAAACTGAGACAGGCGTAGTATTTAGTCAGGATCAAAACCCTGAGTTAAGTTATATAAAGAGTAAACTAACTGCTTCTTATGCCACCATGCACTTTGTTCCGATGCTTGATTTCTCATACAAAAAGAAACCTATAGAAATGAGTGATGGAAGCATAAGAAATGTCACAAGGTATAATAAGAAAAGCTTCAGAGTTGGATTTGGAGGATTTGTAGGCTACAGACTCGCCAGTTATTCCAAATACACTTATAATTTTGAAGGCGACAAAGAAAAAGACAAAGACTTCTCAAGCTTTAACATGAATAATTTCAGATATGGATTAAGAGCTCAAATAGGTTACGGAGACTTCAACTTTTTTGTAGACTATGATCTTAACCCGGTATTTGATAATAATAATGCACCAGATTTGAATGCAGTAAGCTTTGGATTCATATTTTAATTAAAAAAGGGAGCGAATCGCTCCCTTTTTTAATTTCTATATTTCCAATTGCTCTTTCTCTTCTTCACTCAACTTCAAATCCTTAATCACCCGCTGCCTGTCAGGCCTTAACTTTGTTGTTGAATAAAACAATAAGCCAACATATACTGCCAGAAACAACCCACTTTCAGAAAGAAAATAGCCGAATACTGCAGCCAGGGAAGCAACTTCAAATGCTGCAAATAAGACAATGTTCGAAGTCATAAAACCCGTTAGCTTCAACCTTAGATTCTGGGCATTTATCGCATTTTGTATAGATCTCTTATAATAAATAATCCCTCCAACTGCACTCAATAATATTATTGCGATTATCAAAAGGTTCGTCGTGATATCTACTTCAGGCATCAACGGCTGCAATGAACCATCATAGAAATGAAGCCAAACATAAACAAAAAATCCCAGGGGTAATGCCAATGTAAAATAGTATAACAATGACATCTTGGTTATGAACGATTTATTATTCATAATTAAAGGAGTTTATAATCCTGTATAATTAAAAGGTGTTATGTCGTTTAGTTCTTTCTTTATATTCTCATCTACATTCAATTCTGAAATAAAGCTTTTAATTGTTGATTCTGTGATCTTTTCATTTTTCCTGGTCAAGGACTTCAGTGCTTCATAAGGTTTTGGGTATCCTTCTCTACGCAATATGGTCTGGATTGCCTCAGCTACTACTGCCCAGTTTTCTTCAAGATCATGATCAATAGCAGACTTATTCAACTCCAACTTACCAATACCTTTTGTTAATGAGGCCAGTGATATTAGTATGTGGCCAAAAGGAACTCCGACATTTCTTAAAACTGTGCTGTCAGTAAGATCTCTTTGTAATCTTGATACAGGTAATTTACCGCCGAGAAATATTAGCTGGGAATTAGCAATCCCAAGATTACCTTCCGCGTTTTCAAAATCTATCGGATTGACCTTATGAGGCATAGCGGAAGAACCTACTTCACCTTTTTTTATCTTCTGCTTAAAGTAATTCATAGCGACGTATTGCCAGATATCTTTACTGAAATCCAGAAGTATAGTGTTAATTCTTTTCCAGGCATCAAAATATGCTGCCAGGTGATCATAATGCTCAATTTGAGTTGTTGGATAACTTCTTTTAAGCCCCAGGTATTCGGTTACGAATTTATTTCCAAACTCATGCCAGTTCTGCCCTGGATAGGCTACATTATGGGCATTAAAATTACCTGTAGCACCGCCAAACTTAGCGGCAAATGGTACTGCTTCTAGTTGCTTTAATTGTTCTGTTAATCGGGAAACAAAAACCTGGATCTCTTTACCAAGTCTTGTTGGAGAAGCAGGCTGACCATGAGTTTTAGCTAGCATTGATATGTCTTTCCAGTCTTCTGCAATACCAGACATCAACTCTATTACTTTATTGAGTGCCGGCATCAATACACTTTCATGAGCTTCTTTAATAGATAGCGGGATTGCAGTGTTGTTAATATCCTGAGAAGTCAGACCAAAATGAACAAACTCTTTAACATCTTCTAATCCTAAAGCATCAAATTTTTCTTTAATAAGATACTCAACAGCTTTTACATCATGGTTAGTGGTTTTTTCTATTTCTTTAATGGCTTTTGCATCATCAATAGTGAATTCTTTATAAATTGACCTTAACGAATCAAATTTATCTGCATTTACAGAAGATAATTGAGGAACCTTTTGTTCACAAAGAGCGATAAAGTATTCAATTTCTATTCTAACTCTGTATTTTATCAGACCATATTCTGAAAAATATTCAGCTAATGAATCTGTTTTTGACCTGTATCTACCATCTACAGGTGATATTGCAGTTAAATCTGTTAATTCCATGATGTGATCTTATCCGAATAATTTATAAAGAGCCAAAAATAACCAATTCAATTAAGTTTAAACCAGCTCACCTTCAAAATCTTCCTTTTTCAAAAAAAGAAAGCCTCTGGCTTCACTTCCTTCATAAAAATCAACCACCATTCCCAGTAAATACATCACATGTCGCTTTTCGACGTAAACCGGGATGCCTTCTACATCAAAATGGTCATCCGTTTCTTTTTTCTTATCAAATCCCAAAGCAAAAGACATCCCTCCACATCCGGCTCCTTTCGCTCCTACCCTGAGTCCATATCCCTCAGGAATCCCTTTCTTGGACATGATATTTTTTACTTCTGCTAATGCAGATTTACTAAATTCTATCGTTTTCATTCTTCAACCTCTGTTTAAAAAAGACTAAAAAGGTAATAATTCATACAGATTGTCAATCTGATACAAATTTCTTTATAATTTTAGGTTTTATTATTATATCGTAATATTTCAGTTTTTGTTAATTTAATTTTTAAATTATGGAAGGAATTATCGGTGATATTTTAAAAATCACAATCCCTGCAGCATTGGTTTTGACAGCTATGTATCTTGCTACTAAATCTTTTATTGCAAGGGAACTTGATAAAAAAGAGCTTAAAATCAAGACAAATAATGCCGAAGCTGCTCTTCCAATTCGATTACAAGCCTTCGAAAGGATGACATTATTTTTAGAGCGCATATCTCCAGACAATTTATTCCCGAGGATTAACAGAAATGATCTGACAGCGGATGAGTTAAGATATGTTGCTATCAATGAGATAAGTAATGAATACCAACATAATCTGGCTCAACAAATCTATATGAGTGAGGATTCCTGGCAACAAATCAAAAATGCCAAAGAATTTATGATTAGTTCAATTAATGATGCGGCCAGCCGTTGTGAAAAAAATGCGCCAGGGCTTGAACTTGCTAAAATTGTACTTAGTGAAAGTATGCAAGACGAAAGCAATCCGGTAATTTCTGCTATGATTACATTAAAAAATGAAATAAGGAAAATTTTTTAACCATGAGAACAAAACATTTTAATATTCTGATAATCGTATTGATATTAGTATTTACAGCTTCATGCGGTAAAAAATCTGACGATACAGCTGAGGACATGGTGAATTATGACTCAGTTTATACCCTTTATAATACTGTAAAATTTAAATCTGACAGTAGCTGGGAAAATATGATCAGTGAAGATGAAAATAAGTTTGATCTGATGAACCAACTGATCACTAAAATGGAAGAAAATGGTCTTGGAGCTGAAAAAGCTGAAGAACTGAAAAATAATCTTAAAGATCTTAAGGACTTACAATATTCTAGAGAAGAATTGAAAAGTTCAGAAAAAATAGATGAATACGATTCAGCGACTGATGCATTTACTATGAAGCTGTTTGAAGCCGCTGATGAAATTAATCTGGAAGAAAAATCTGAAAATTCAGAAGCTCTTATGGATAGTATCGAAGCTGCTAACAACAACCGTTTAATGCTTCGCATTGACCATGATGTTCACACTAAAGTTTATAATGAGATCGTAATTGCATACCCTGATTCAATTGCAGGAATTGAAAACGGCTCACAACCTGAAGAAAGAGGAGTATTTACTATTCCAACGGAATAATAATTTGTACTAACCAGAGTTGTAATGGGAATAAGCATGTTAACCACAAGACATCAGCCATTGGTTATAGGTGCTCATGAGGAGATGAAACTGGAACTCATAAAAATGCATCTTGAGGACAAAGGTTTCAGGAAAATCAGGACTTTTACTGAAAGTAATGAATTGTTAAGTTACCTGGATGACACTCGCCCCTGGGCTGTGGTAACTGACATTAATATTAAGGGATTAAATGGAATTGATCTGATCAAACGAATCAGACAGAAATATAAGAATTTACCGATTTATGTTCTTTTTAAAGAAGGAACAAATGAAGTAATTATTAAAGAATCGATTAAGGCTGGTGCAGAAGGAGCAATCACTGCAAATGAAGAGGCAGGAGTTGAAATTGAAAAGAAACTAAGAAGTTATTATACCGGGCAGAGAAAAAAGGTAAATGCTTTCTTCGGCTTGATTCTTTTGGCCATAATAATTGGTGTGATATTGTATGGAATATTTACTGCATAAAAAAAGGGCACTCAATTGAAGTGCCCTTTTCAGTAGATTTACTTTATCACACGATCTTATTCAATTCATCATTTACAAAAGACATTAATTCGCTGATATATTCAGATGAAAAATCAAATGAGACACCAGCAGCTTCGTATATCTCAGGTATACTTTTAGTATATCCCAGCTTCAAGGCATTTTTATAATTATTGAGCCCCTGCTTATTGTCTTCCTTAAAGTTTTTCCAAACTGCAACAGCACCCAATTGAGCCATTCCATACTCAATATAATAAAAAGGCACTTCAAATAAATGAAGCTGTCTCTGCCATAGGTTTTTTCTATATTTTTCTAATCCTGACCAGTCCGTTACATTGTCGGCAAACTCATTAAATATTTTCACCCATTCCGCATCTCTTTCTTCGACAGTATGACCAGGATTTTCATAGATCCAATGTTGAAACTTATCTATGGTGGCCACCCATGGTAATGTCTGGATTATTTGTTCTAGATGTTCTTTTTTTGCTCGCTTTAATTCTTCTTGATTGGTGAAGAAAATATCCCAATGATCCATGGTTAAAAGCTCCATTGACATACTTGCCAATTCAGCTACTTCTGAAGGCGTATGTTTGAAATCGGTTAATTCCAGGTCATTAGCCAGAAAAGAATGCACAGCGTGCCCTCCTTCATGTAAAAGAGTCACCATATCTCTCAATTTGGTGGTAGCATTCATGAATATAAAAGGAACCCCGGTTTCAGATAACGGATAATTATACCCCCCAGGAGCTTTACCTTTTCTGCTTTCAAGATCCAGATGCCCCATCTCTTTCATTCGAACCAGGCATTTACCTAAATAAGGATCAAGCTGGTCAAAAACTTTGATCGTTTTTTCAAGTAATTCTTCTCCTCCTTCAAAAGGCTTTAAAGGTGTATTCCCCTCCGGATCTACGCTCTTATCCCATGGCCTAAGAGGGTCGACATTAAGCGTTTCCTTTCGTCTTTCTGCCATTTTGTTTAATAATGGCACTACTTCTTTAGAAACAGAATCATGAAAAGCAAAACAGTCTTCAACCGAATAATCAAATCTACCCATTGCTGAAAACTTGTAATCACGGTAATTTTTAAACCCAGCATTTTTACCCATCTGATCTCTAAGGTTGATCAGATCATTAAAAATGTCATCAAGTTTCGACTTATCCTGAAGCCTCCTCTCGCTAATTTTTTTATAAACTTTCTCACGTAAATCACGATCAGGACTCAATAGAAAATCACCTGCCTGCTGAAGTGTTAATTCTTCTCCATTAAGCTCAATTGTCATTGCCCCGGTGATCGATCCATATTCCTGTGATTTAGTCTGAGCCTTTGTCTGAAGTGGAATGTTTTCTTCCCTGAAGATCTTAATACTTTCCTTCATCCCTCTGGATAAAATAAAGTATGCTTTATCCTTTTCTATCTTCTTAAGATATTCGCTTTCTACAGCTTTCTTATTAAGCTTATCAGAATAGGGGGAAATATGTGGTTGGATATTTTGAATGAAATTTTTATAATCTTCCACATACTCTTCATTGGATGTATCAGTAGTCATCCTTATATACCTCCACCCAAGGTTTTCCGAAATAACAGCTTCTAACTCACTTCTGTCTCGAAACCATTTTCTCAAATCTTCTTCTGTTCCAATCTCTCTCTCAACCAGGTTGTCGAAAAATGGTTTTATTTCATCCCAGCTGTTTACCTTCAGTTCCTGTGGCAGGAAATATCTTCCAGGTTTATTAGTTGTATTCGTTGTATCAATCATTTTAATCAAATTCCAGTTTTACATCATCTGTTTCAGGATGACCTACACAAGTAAGCACATATCCTTCTTCTAATTCCTCGTCCGTCAGAGCGTCACTATCTTCCATTGAAACTTTTCCGTTCAGGCACTTAGCCCTGCAAGCAGTACACATTCCACTTTGGCAGCTAAAAGGCATATCAAGATCCATTATCAATCCTGCTTCAAGTATGCTCTGCCCGGGTTGAACCGTTACCTCATGTTCTTCATCATCTATAATAACTATTACAGTTCTTTTAACAGACTGGTCAGTTTCAATTTCCTTTTTCTTTGCAGGAGTAAAGCTTTCTTTCTTAATGATATCCTTTGAAACATTAAGCTCTTCCAGTGCCTCTTCAACTTTTTCCATAAAAGGAGCCGGTCCACACATAAAATAATATGCGGGATCTTCCCCCCCCAGATCGTTCACAAGTTCAACAAGCATCTCTTTTGAAGGCAGCCCAGTTCTTGCGTTGAAATTATCAGATGGCTCCTCCAAAATATGACTGATGCTCAATCGGCTGTCATATTTTGCTAGCATTTCTGTCCAGGCATTTTTAAAAATGATGGATTCCTGGTTTCTGTTAGCATAGATTAGTGAGACAGTTGAATTTGGCTCATCTTCTAATACCTGGGAGGCAATACCCTTCAATGGAGTTATTCCACTTCCAGCTCCAAATAATACGATATGACGACCATTTGCTTGATCTGTCTCCACTGTAAAATGACCTTTGGGTTTCATTACAGTAATTTCATCACCTACGTGAAGTGCTTCGTTTAGGTAATTTGACATCTTTCCGCCTTGTACTCTTTTAACAGTAACAGCAGGATATTCGTCGATTTCTTTATAGGTGCAAAGTGAATAAGATCGCCTTACTTCTTCTCCATTTATATCACTAATCAAAGTTAAGAATTGCCCTGGCTTATAATCCATATCCGGAGCATTGAAAACGATAGTGATCGCATCAGGCGTTTCTTTTATAATATCTTTTACTGTCAGATCCACATAATCCGGACCTGAATGTTTTTTCTTTTTCTTTTTAAATAATCCAAATACCATATTGGTCATTAATTAATTATGGATACAAAAATATAAAAATGATTTTTTACCGGTTAGTAAGTTACCGGAGAATCTGAAGGCAAAACTATGATAAGGTCAGCTTTCCCTTTGTTTTCCTCATTTAATTCTGCAAGGTTGTCTTGAATTACTACCTCAACAGTGAAAACGGAAATATCAGGGTTTATGTTTGTCAAAAAGCCAACGATTCCTTCAAATTTGGTTGAATGAAAAGACCCATTTAGATGAAAAACCTTTTTTACTCCAGAATTTAGAGCATTGGAAATTATTGTGGCCATTGTATAATCTTTGATAGCCTGGGCTTGAACAAAGAATTCCATGTTCATACCATGCCCTCCCATATTTTTGATCTGATCATAGGTTACATAATCCTGAGGCAAATCAAAATTTGATTGAGGAAGGTATATCGAAGGAATCTCAAGCTTAGACAGAGAATCTAATCCTACTTTTGCAGTAATGGATGCATACCTTCGGGGTACATTTGTTGCCAATAACTGAATATCGTTTTCTATACAATAGTTTACCAGTGGGGCATAATCAGTTTCATAATTTGGCCATATGTGAGTTACATCCTTTAGCTTTTCAGCTTTTATTATACCTCTCGATAATTCATTCAGGAAGATTTGCTGATCGGTCTCAAACATTTCAAAACCTGCGGCCAGGCCATCTTCAGGAAGTAATTTTAATATTTGAAGAGACAACCAATGAGATACAGCCTGATTGTGTAACTCTCCAAAGAAAACCACATCGGAACTTTTAATATTTTCTACTTTATCACTGATTTTAACCTGATTGCCGTTACTATCGTATGCTTTAAAAAGTTCAAATTGATATTCCTGTGAAAAAGCAGAAAAGGAAAAAAAAGATATTGATACAAGAAATAGTGCTAACTTAATTGATCTCATCCCGATTTCTTTTCATTGTAACTCTGGCTCGTTGGCACACACCACCGATCGGCGGATTGAATTTTGAGATGCTGACTTCTACAGAAGTGGACTTTGCAAAACGGGTAAATACACTATCGATTATCCGTTTACAGATGTGTTCAAGCAATTTTGAGGGAATGTTGATTTCGTCCCGGATTATTTTATATAGATCTTCGTAATCTAACGTCTCTGCTAATTTATCATGCTCTGCAGCATCTCTGAAATTAACTTCTACCGTAATATCTACTGAATACTTATTTCCGATACGTCTTTCCTCATCATAATAGCCATGATAAGCGAAAAACTCTATTCCTTCTAATGATATAAATCCCATTATCAATCCAGATTATCAAAAAATGACCCTTCACCAGAATCATTTTGATCAGATGATACTCTGCTTTTTCTTTCTTTTTCAGCTTTGGCCTTTTTCTCTTCCTGCTCCTTAATCAATTTAGCCGCTTCAGCTTTTTTTCGTTCTTCAGCTTCCTTAAGTCTCAGGAGCTCTTCCTCTTTTTTCTTCGCTACCTCAGCCTCTTCTTTTTGTCTTTCTGCTTCCAATCTTAATCGCTCAGCCTCTTCCTCTATTGCTTTCCGTTCTTCTTCAAGCTTTCTGGCTACAGCTTCATTATCACTTTCAGGGTTACCAGCAGAGTCATCAGGCTTAAATTTTGTATTCTTTGTGCCTCCTTCTGAAGAAAGAACATCTCTGATGATGTCATTTGCAGGCCTTAGAGACCTGACCTCTTCCTTAGCATCTCTAATCGCCTTATCAATATCCTTTTCACCACTTTGTTCTATTCTGGATACCTTATTGGCAATTTCATTTGAGATGGATTTGATCTCGGTTAACAGATCATTTTTATATCCTTTGAGAATGCTGTAATTTTTCTCCAGCTTACGCAGCTCTTCCAGCATATCATCAAGAATGTATTTAGCTTTATTTTCAGCATCGATAAGGTAATCTTTCGCCTTTCCTTTTGCCTCATTGATAATAGATTCAGCTTTCCACTGTGATTCGCGAACATTAAGGTCTGCCTGCTTGTTAGCCTGCTCTATGACGTTGGCTCCGGTATCTTCGGCTGTCTTAAGGGTTTTGAAAAGTGATTCTTCCACCTCCCTTAATTTTTCCACCTCCTTCTCGGACGTCTGAAGTTTGATCCGCAGTTCGCGGTTTTCTTCAATTACCTTCTCCCATTCCTGAGAAAGTGAAAGTAAAAACGCCTGTACCTCTTCTTTGTCATATCCCCTGAGCTTTTTCTCAAAAGTCTTCTGGCGTATTTCTAATGGTGTAACTTTCATCCGCGATCTATTAAAAATTATAAAAAATCAAATAATCAATATTAACTATTATAGAGATAATTCCCAAATAGAAACAATTCTATCATCACCGGCAGAGACTACCAAATCAGTTTCAGGCAGCCATAAAAGCTTGTTTACTGAAGTTCCATGCCCTGCATGTCGTACCTTATCGATAACTTTTAAAAGTTTCATTTCTGATGCATCCCAGACTTTAATGGATTTATCCATACTAGCCGATACAAAATATTTAAAATCCGCTCTATAGGCAAGATTATTAATTGTGTACATATGTGCCACAACTTCTTCTTGTAGTTCATATCCCTCTAGAGCATCCCATACCTTGATTTTCGCATCCCTTCCTCCACTAATCAATTTATCCCCTTCTTCTGAATACTCAACGGTAAACACTGAATTGTCGTGTGCCAAATACGAATAAAGACACTCAAAATCTTCCAAAGAAAAAATTCTAATGTGATTATCACTATATCCAACTGCCATTTCTCCTCTTTTTTCAGAAATAGAGATAGCTCGTACACTTTTCTGAGATTCTTTTATAGTTTTCACTACCGAAAGATTATCTCCATCTATAATGAAAATCGTCCCATCGGCGTCTCCCACTATAAAATTGCCCTGAAAAGATTGAATATCAAAATATGCGGCTGAAGATAATTTCAAAGATCCAATTTCTTTTTTACTTTGAAGATCAACAATGTGTATTCCTTCAAAATTTTCTCCTATTACAAGGCGATCCTCATTTTTATGTAAAGCATATACAGATCTGTTGACCTTAGCTATAAGCTTTCCTTTGTCGGGATCTCTTATATCCCATTCAGCAATCATTCCATCTCCACCCGACGATACGAACCGATGGCCGTCTCCCAGATCTTCAAGTGCATAAATACAATCTTTATGGCCCTTAAATGTGTGAACTTTGGATACTTGAACTTTCGACATTAATTTTAATTTATTATTCTGCTCAAATGTCAGACACAAATGTAAAAAATATAGGTAAGAACTCTTTTCTGTTTATCAGACTATTAGATGATTTAAACAGCAATGATCACGAATCAGTCAATTCATCCAATGATCAAATAATTCTTTCCTCACTGAAAACTACGCAAAGGAAAAGAGAATGGTTAACTATAAGAAACCTTTTATTTGAAGCTTGCAGTAAATTTGATATAAAATATTCACCTGTAATAAAAGATGAATATGGTAAACCACACCTCCCGGGTTTTAAAGGAGGCATAAGTTATACCCATTCTAAAACCCAGGCTGGTTTGCTTATACATCCTCATGCATCTGTAGGAATAGATATCGAAAAGCCCAGAGAGCAATTATACAGGGTTGAAAATAAATTTTTAACCAGTGAGGAAAAAAATATCTATTGTGAAAATCTCGAATTAATGACCCTTGCCTGGTCAGCAAAAGAATCTATATACAAAGCTTACGGTAGAAAAAGCCTTTCATTAAAAGATGATATTGATCTGATCAGAATTGATTACAATAAAGGCATCATTACAGCTCGGATTGTAAAAGGAAAAATGAGTGAACTAATGAAAGTACACTTTTTCTTCAGCAATGATGAAATTGTAACTTATACAATCAGGGAAAAAGCAGATCCTTTTTAGAGGCCGGGCAACGGCATGAAAATTTGAAGCAATTCTCTTACCTCTTCAGTCTTTTCATGATCCTCTAAGCTTTCGAAGGCCATGATCAAATTTCTCAATACCCTTTTTATAATATCTTTATTAGTACAAGGCTGATAGTATTCTGGCTTTTTAGGCACATGAATATTTTCAAGATAATTATCAATATCTTCCTCTCTGAAGATTAGCCCCCTGTTAAATACATTAATATAAAATTCCGTCTGCTTATTCTTGTACATTAGGATAAACAGATTGGGTAAGTTAACTCCATAAAGCGGAATATTTAACCTGTTGGCAACTATCATGTAAATAGAGCAAAGTAATATTGGATTACCCTTTCCTGACTCTAAAACTGCATTGATAAAACTATTCGTGGGCGAATGAAAGTTTTTAGTGTTGCCGGAAAATTTGTATTTATTAAAAAATATGCTGTTCAGTGTCCTGATCTGATCATAGTAATGCATATTATCTTTAAAAAGCAACCAGGTATCCAGGTAGATGTCATTAAGCTTGTCAGTAAGCAATTGGTATTCCAGATCCGGATATTGATATTTGGCTACCAGAAAAAGTCCATCGAGCAATTCGGGCTCCTCCTCTTCTGACCACTCGGTAAGTTTTATCTTTAGATTCTCAAATTGAAGAGAATGAATTATATTTTCGATTCTTTCCTGTACTACCGGATTGAGATTTCTTTCCCATTCTTTTTCCAATACAGGAATAATCCGATCACCAAGTGATCGGATCTTTTGCTCTACATGACCTAAAATACTTTCATCCTCTTCATCCAGAAGAGACACTAATGCTTTCAGTTCTTTTTCTTCCATACCAACAGTTTAATCAGGTCTGCAGTACTCCAACATTGAATTTTTCAACCGGAGCATGATCAGCAGCCTCTATACCCATGGAAATTACCTTTCTAGTTTCGGCAGGGTCTATTATTCCATCTACCCAAATTCTTGATGCGGCATAATAAGGACTTAACTGACTATTATATCGATCAGTGATTTCCTTCAGTAAATTATCCTTTTCTTCATCAGTAATTTCTTTTCCTGCAGCTTTTAATGCTGAAACCCTGATTTGCAAAAGTGTTTTTGCAGCAGAAGCACCACTCATTACAGCTATCTGTGCAGAAGGCCAGGCATAAATTAATCGTGGATCATAAGCTTTTCCGCACATTGCATAATTACCGGCTCCGTAAGAATTACCCATAATAATTGTAAACTTAGGCACTGTAGAATTAGCCATGGCATTCACCATTTTTGCCCCATCTTTAATTATTCCTCCATGCTCAGCTTTACTCCCTACCATGAACCCACTTACATCCTGTAAGAACACCAAAGGTATCTTACGTTGATTACAGTTCATAATAAATCGTGCGGCTTTATCAGCAGAATCAGAATAGATCACTCCTCCCATCTGCATCTCACCTTTTTTCGTCTTTACTATCTGACGCTGGTTTGCAATAATCCCTACTGACCAACCATCAATTCTGGCAGTTGCACATACGATAGTTTTACCATACAATTCCTTATATTCGTCAAATTCTGACTTATCAACCAGACACTTTATAATGTTGCGAACATCATAAGGCTTTGTTCGGTCTGAAGGAAAATAACCATACATGTTTTCAACAGGTTCTTCAGGCTGGGCAGATTCTTTCCTGCTAAAACCGGCACTATCAAATTTACCGATTTTATCCATGATTCTTTTTATGGCATCCAGACATTCTTCATCCGTCTGATATTTATTATCAGTCACTCCGCTGATTTCGCAGTGAGTAGTCGCTCCACCGAGCTCTTCATTATCAATATCTTCACCTATAGCTGCTTTAACCAGATAAGAACCTGCCAGGAAAATTGATCCTGTTTTATCCACTATTAAAGCTTCATCAGACATTATAGGAAGATATGCTCCGCCGGCAACACAAGATCCCATAATAGCAGCAATCTGCACAATTCCCATTGCGCTCATTTTTGCATTATTTCTAAATTGTCTGCCGAAGTGTTCTTTATCCGGAAAGATTTCATCCTGCATTGGCAGGTATACACCAGCACTATCAACAAGATAAATGATAGGAAGCCTGTTTTCCATTGCTACTTCCTGAGCTCTTAAATTCTTTTTTGCAGTGATCGGGAACCATGCGCCTGCTTTAACTGTAGCATCATTAGCCACTAAAACACATTGACGACCTTCGACATATCCTATCCCAGTTACAACACCTCCTGAAGGACAACCTCCCTCTTCTTCATACATCCCTTCTCCGGCAAATGCTGCTATTTCTAAAAATTCTGTATCATCATCCCTCAGATAGTCTATTCTTTCTCTGGCGGTCAACTTACCTTTAGCATGGTGCTTTTCTATCCGCTTTTTACCCCCTCCTAACTTAACTTTCTCGAGGCGACGGTTTAAAGTACTTACTAGTTGTTTGTTTTGATCTTCGTTTTTATTAAAAGTTATGTCCATGGGTTAATGATTTTGCGTAATTTAAGCAAAACCTATTAAAGCTAACAGTTGTTAGGGTAAGAATTAATCTTGGGCTTTTTCGAGATCTCTGACTACCTTTTTATGCTTTTTTCCTAAAGGACCAAAAAAGTGTTTAGGATAGTAATTCATATGTTTTAATAAACTATCTAGATTCTGTAAAGATGTGTTAAGGTTGTTATAAACAGAGTCTTCATTGAGTAACTTACCGAGCGAACCTTCCCCTTCATTTATTTTCGCCATTGTTTTATTAAAACTACTTAATGCCACATTAGCAGAATCTACGGTTGCCTTTAAATTGGCATCATTCAGGTTTTGACTTAATTCTGACAGGTTAGCAATAACCTTTGGAAGCCCTTTTTCTTCATCAGATAATTTATCTGAAAGTTTTCTGTATTCAACAAGTGTTCTCCTGATTTCCGGTGCTGTAAGACTCAATTCTAATGTTGCTGTATTTGCAGTAGTCTCAAAAGTATCAAGGCTCTCTCTAACTTTCCGTGCTGTAGCCTGAAATTCCAAAGAAAGTTGTTTGAATTCATCCATAACTGGAAGAACTTTCTTTTGTAATTCAGCAATTTGATTTTCCTGAACGGAGCCATATAAGGTGTCTCCATCCTCGAAGTAGCCAGATTCCTTTTTTAGCTTCAATTCTACTGCTTTACTTCCTAACAGGTCATTGGAAATTATCTCTGCAACAGTAGAATCTCCGACCGGAATATTTTTATCTACATCAATAGTAATAGCAATTTCATTGCGTCTTTCCGGTAGTAGATTAATTTCACTTACTCTTCCAACTGTAAAGCCGTTTATCAGTACAGGGTTTGAAACAGTCAATCCTTCGATGTTTTCATAAACAACATGATATTGATTTGTTGAAGAGAAAAAATCTATTCCTTTTAAAAAATTAAAGCCGTAATAAAATAACGCTAAGGCAACTACAGCTAAAAGTCCTACTTTTAATTCTTTTGATATTTTCACTGGCTTTTTATTTTAAAGCATAAGTTGTTATAAAGTTGAGTCTATTCTTCACTCTTTGCAAGACAATCACTAATTTCTTGACTCAATCTCCTCTTTATAGTCTCTAACTGCACGGAATATACCGGAAGCGATGTATTCCTGAATCAGCTCTTTGTTTAACTCCTTTTCTTCCTTTTGGTTACTTAAATAACCGGTTTCTACTAATACTGAAGGCATTGATGTTCTCCAAAGTACTGCAAAACCTGCTTGTTTAACTCCCCGGCTTCTGCGTCCTGCCCTTTTAGAAAATTGTGTTTCTATTCTCTCAGCTAATTTTAAACTATTCTCCAGGTAAGCATCCTGGTAAAGTGAGAAAAGTATTGCGCTTTCAGGTGAATTAGGATCAAACCCTTCATAGTTTTCCTGGTAATTATCTTCAAATAGAATAGCTTCATTTTCTCTTTTTGCAACTTGCATATTGCTTTCTGACTTATGTAGTCCCATAACATAAGTTTCAGTTCCATGCACTCTGGGATTACCCACCCAATTACAATGAATAGACACAAAAAGATCAGCATTATTTCTATTAGCTAATTCAGCCCTTTGATAAAGCTCAAGAAAGGAATCGTTATTACGTGTGTAAATAACTCTCACTCCTTCCAGATATTCTTCAATTGTGGCACCAAGTTTGAGCGCTATTTCGAGCGCGACTTTTTTCTCTTTAGAAATCTGACCATGGGTACCCGGATCTTTACCTCCGTGACCTGCATCAATAACTATAACATCAATTTTATTCTCGGCTCTGTCCAATGGAATAAACGAACCAAAAAATAAAATGAAACAAATGCTGAATAATAGTATATTATTTTTCACTATTGTACTGTTGTTTTTGCTGAATCGCATAACTTTACGCAAAATTGTAAATTTTTCATCAAAGAATAAAAAATCACCCGCTTATTTGATAACGAGATTTTTTTACATATTCTTATTATTATCAACTTTCAGTGTTTTCTCTCAGGATCGTGAAGTTAATACAGATTCACTTCGTGATCAGTCTGACAGGATTCCTGCACCCACTGATATTGTAGTCGATCCGGATACTGTACCTCCGGCTTCTTCAGACACTTTGCAAGTTAGCCTGAACGACTCTCTTGTGTCAAATCCATCCGGTTTGTCAGGAGAAATCAAATACTTTGCCAAAGATTCAACCATCATGGATATTATAAGCAATAAGGTTTATTTATACAATGATGCCTGGATCACTTACGAAGATATAAGACTTGAAGCAGATCGCATAGTAATTGACTATGAAGAACAATCACTTTCTGCCGAAGGTGTTGAAGATTCAACCGGAAAAATTTTGGGACAGCCCGTATTTAATGAGGGATCTCAAACTTACTATGTCAACAAACTAAAATATAACTTCCAGACCGAAAGGGCAATAGTTGAAGGGATTGTTACTAAACAAGGCGAAGCTATTATGCACGGAAAGGAAATGTATAAAAATGAAGAGGACGAGATATTTATCAGTAAAACTAAATATACAACTTGTAATCATATCGAACCTCACTATTATATATCTTCCAGGGAGATAAAAGTAATACCTAATGATAAGGTCATTTCTGGTCCTTTCAACTTAAATTTTATGGGAGTCCCAACTCCTCTTGGATTTGCTTTTGGAATGTTCCCGGATACTGAAACAAAAAGTGACGGAACTTCAGGCGTCATTTTTCCAACTTTTGGTGAGGAAAGAAGAAGAGGGTTCTTTGTCCGTGATTTTGGATATTATTTTAATATAAGTGAGTATGTAAAGCTTTCTTTAACTGCTGAAGTTTATTCAAAAGGCAGTATGGGAGCCAGAGCAGCAACATCATATAAAAAGAGATATGCCTATAATGGTAATTTAGATTTCACCTACAACAGATTAACATCTGGAATTGAGGGTGACACGTCAGTTACAAAAGATTTTTGGTTAAGGTGGAACCATTCACCTCAATCAAAAGGCAATAGCAGGTTTTCTGCAAGTGTTAACGCCGGTACTTCTACTTATAACCAGAACAATGAGTTAAATCCAAACTTAAATACCAGGGCAACCTTTAACTCAGCTGTAACCTTTTCTACTGTCTTTCCTAATTCTCCATTTAACTTATCTGCATCAGCCAGGTATAATCAAAACGTTCAGACAAAAGAAGTAGATCTGCAATTTCCGGATCTAAGTTTTGGTATGAACCGAATCTTCCCCTTTAGATCTCTTATAAATTCATCAAGAGGATTACTAGGGTCGGCCTCTGTATCATACAATATGGCGGCAACAAATAGAATAACAAACAAGGTTGAAGGTGAATACTTCAGTATGGAAGGAGACACTATTTTACCGTTTAACAGTGAAAACATGCCGTTTTTTATTGAAAGAGCCAAAAACGGCATTCGTCATACTATACCTTTTGGTACGTCTGCCAGAATTTTCAGACATTTTACTCTTAACCCTTCATTTAATTATTCTGAAATCTGGTATTTCAGCAGCTTAGAATATAAATACAATGAAAATCTCAATAGAGTAGTTGCTTCAGATACGTCATCTGGATTTAACAGAGTTTATAATTACTCAACAAGTGCATCTTTGAATACCAGGATTTACGGAACCTATCAATTCAAACAAGGATCTAAAATTCAGGCTATTCGACATATTATGGCTCCGGCTTTATCGTATAGTTATTCTCCTGACTTTGGAGAGGAAAAATATGGCTTTTACCAATATGTTGATGTCCCTAATCAGGAAGAACCTCAAGTTTTATCTAAATATCAGAATTATGCGTATGGCGGAGGGTCTCGTGGAGAAAGCCAAAATCTTAGTTTTAGCCTGACAAATACCGTCGAAGGAAAAGTGTTGGATAAAAATGATTCAACGAGTGAAAATCCATATGAAAAAATACCTTTAATAGAAAACTTCAGTTTTAATACAGGGTATAACTTTGCTCTCGATTCCTTTAATCTCAATACGTTCAATTTTAGCTTTCGAACCTCTCTGTTCAATAGAAAGCTAAGTCTTAATATTCCATTTAGAATAGATCCTTATGTATATGAACTCACTGGTGTGGGTGAAGATGGAAGAGTGCAACAAAACAAAGTTGATAAATATGCCTGGAATGAAGGAAGAGGGATCGGTCAGTTAACATCGGCAAGTTTGGCCTTATCGACCAACCTGAATGGAAAGGGGCGGGAAAGTGATAATGAGAGACGTGATGAATTAGATGAAATTGCCGGTGAAAATCCTGAATTGAGGGAAACTGTTGATCGAATAAATGCTAACCCGGATCTATATCTGGATTGGAGTATACCCTGGAATCTCCGGATCAACTACAACCTCTCCTACACAAAGCGAGGATTTGAAGAAGCCCAGATTTCACAAAACGTCCGCTTTAGTGGTGATTTTAACTTAACAGAAAACTGGAAAATAAACTTCAGTTCCGGATATGACTTTCGTAGAAATGAATTCTCTCAAACTACTATCGGAATCAATAGGAATCTACACTGCTGGATGATGAATGTAACCTGGGTACCGTTTGGAACTTTCCAATCCTTTAATTTCGAAATTCGCGTAAGATCAAGTATGCTTCAGGATCTTAAGATCACGAGAAATAGAAACTTCAGAGATAACCCTTCATTTAACTTTTAATAAAAAACTACTCAATAAAAAAGGCTATCAAATTGATAGCCTTTTTTATTATTAATTTATCTTCTATAATTAATTCACTGCACTAATCCAGCCTTCCACTTCTTCTTTTGAAGGATTCTTCACGTCTTTAAGCTTCAACTTTTTCCGTGTTCCGCAAACGTCATTAAAAAGTTTGTTCGGATTAGCTTCTTTTATTTTATCAAGTGTAGTAAAACCTAGGTTCTGTAAAATCGGAATTAATTCCTCTCTCACACCTATTTCAACATAATCTTTTTCTGTTGCTACTTCTGGTTTCTTCTCAGGCTTCATCTGAGGGAAGAATAATACGTCCTGAATGGAATCTGAATTAGTCATGATCATTGCCAGCCTGTCAATTCCAATTCCCAAACCAGCAGTTGGCGGCATTCCGTACTCAAGAGCCCTTAGGAAATCTTCATCCAATACCATCGCCTCATCATCACCACGCTTACCAAGCTCTAGTTGAGCTTCGAAACGTTCTCTTTGATCAATTGGATCATTTAACTCAGAGAATGCATTACAAATCTCCTTCCCATTACAAATCGCCTCAAATCTCTCAACCAGCCCTTCTTTTTCTGAATGTTTTTTAGCCAAAGGTGACATTTCAATTGGATAATCAGTAATAAATGTTGGCTGTATTAAGTGAGGCTCAACTTTTTCACCAAAGATCTCATCGATCAGCTTGCCTTTACCCATTGAATCATCAATATCAATACTTAATTTTTTAGCTGTATCACGAAGCTGATCTTCTTCCATCTCCGAAATATCAATGCCTGTAAATTCTTCTATTGACTCAAACATTGTATATCTCTTCCATGGACGCTGGAAGTCAATGGTATTTTTCCCAACCTTGACAGCAGTTGTTCCATGCATATCGAGGGCTGCCTTTTCTACCATTTCCTCAACTAGATCCATCATCCAGTTGTAATCCTTATAAGCTACGTAAAGCTCAACCTGGGTAAACTCAGGGTTGTGGAAACGGGACATTCCTTCATTACGGAAGTCCTTAGCAAATTCGAAGACTCCGTCATAGCCACCTACAATAAGTCTTTTTAAATACAACTCATTTGCTATTCGCAAGTAAAGAGTCATATCAAGAGTATTGTGATGAGTCTTAAAAGGTCTGGCTGCCGCTCCGCCATATAATGGTTGAAGAATCGGAGTTTCAACTTCAAGGTATCCTTTATTTGAAAGGAAAGTTCTGATACTATTTACCATCTGTGTCCTTTTAATAAAAGTATCGCGAACTTCAGGGTTTACTATCAGGTCAACATACCGTTGTCTGTATCTTGTCTCAGGATCAGAAAAAGCATCGTATACCTTTTTGTTTCCTGACTCGTCTTCAGTTTCTTTAACTATAGGGAGAGGTTTTAAACTTTTTGTCAACAACTTAAAGTCAGTAACATGAATAGTTAATTCACCTGTTTGAGTTGTGAACACATAACCTTTGATACCAATTATATCACCGATGTCTGTCATTTTCTTAAAGACATCATTATATAATGAATTATCATCACCAGGACAGATATCATCCCTCCTGAAATATAATTGAATTCTCCCGGTTGAATCCTGCAGTTCAGCAAATGAGGCTGAGCCCATTATTCGACGAGACATTAATCGACCGGCAATGGAGATATTCTTATAATCAGTTTTATTCTTCTCATAGTTCTCATGAATGTCTTTAGCTGTAACATTCACTTCAAACAATTCTGATGGATAAGGATTTATTCCACTCTTAATCAAAGCTTCGCGCTTTTGCCTGCGTACGGTTTCCTGCTCACTTAACTGCATGGATTATATCTTTTTTGTTATTAAAAATGCAAAATTAAATAAGATTCAATGAAATTGAACCCTGAAAGTATAATATTTGTTACAACCAATAAAGAAAACTCTTGATTCAGGCCTCCTATCATCTAAATCCTGACATTCAACTTCTTACTTTTATCGAAATCTACCCAGACGATTTGCCCGTTTGCAAACTTCTTTTCGCTATAGGCATGAAGGATACTTTCGTCCATTTTCAAAGTGTATAAATTAGTCTTCCCAGCAAAAGATAAATCTTTTACCGTGGCTTCTTTTAATCCGTCTTTACTACTTGAATATAAAAAAGTATCCTCCCATCGCCAGCCATAATTCTTTTCTGCCCCGTTTGGGAACCAATTCACAGGACCAAATAATTCAGCTGTAATTTTATGATTAGGGTTAAAATAAACCTCATTTGAACTTCCCTCCTGAATTATTTGCCCTTCTCGTAGAACAATAATTCTGTCAGCAAGGCCAAATAGTTCCTCCGGATGATGAGTTACTATCACTGAAGAAATATTATTTTCACTTAGATAATCCCTGAGTGCATTAATCAGCCTGAGTTTATTTCCTCTGTCTAGCTGACTAAATGGTTCATCCATTAATAACAATTCCGGGAATTCGGCAATAGATACAGCTAGTGCAAGCCTCTGTCTTTGTCCTCCACTCAGAAGTTTACATAATTTATTTTCAAAGCCACCTAGTTGCGTTAATTCAATGAGCTCGGTATATCTTTCTTCAGCAAAATCCTCATCATAATGACGCAGAGCAAATTTCAACCTTCTGCCTACTGTATCGTTGGGATCAAGTTTAAAGTCTTGTCGTAAGTATTTAACCCCTTCAAATCCAGGTATTAAAAGATCCTCTACCGGTGGTAAGTTTTTATTTTCATAGAAGAATTCACCTTCATCAGAGGGAATAAAACCTCCTATAAGTTTTATTAACGTAGATTTACCTGAACCACTAGGGCCGATCACCCCTACAACTTCTCCTTCTTCCAGTTCTAAGCTAACATTATTTACAGCTGGCGTATTTTCACCAAAATAGACTTTAGATATATTCTTAAATGAAAATTGCGCCAAAATTTACTGGTTATTTCTTCTTTTCATTTCAGTACTTACAAGCATGTATTCCCTGCTAGACTGACCTGCAATCGAAGTGTTTTCTTCTGCTCTTCGTACAAGGTATGGCATTACTGATTGAACAGGGCCATAAGGGACATATTTAACAACATTAAATCCGCGTTCAGCAAGATTAAAAGAAATATGATCACTCATACCGTACAATTGAGCAAAATAAAATCTTTCATCATCGTGCTTTACACTATGCTTATCCATTAATTCAGTCAGTAAAGCATTACTATAGGCATTGTGAGAACCACAGATCACAGCTATCCGTTGCTTATTATCAGTGCAAAATTTCAGAGCTTTATTAAAGTCCTGATCAGTCGCCTCCTTTGAAGGTTGTATTGGGTCAGGATAACCCTTTTCTTCAGCTCTTTCTCTTTCTTTTTCCATATAAGCACCGCGGACTAACTTAGCTCCCAGCCAATACTGGTGCATCGTAGCATCGTGATATGCATCTTTAAGATTTTTTAATGATGCCCGGCAATACATTTGGTAAGTGTTATAAACTACCACTTTTTCCTTATTGAACAGCGCCATCATTTCATACGCAAGTTCATCGATTACATCCTGAATCCAGGTTTCTTCTGCATCTATTAAAATTCTAACGTTATTATCGTAAGCATACTTACATATTCTGTGAAATCTTTCTCTGAATTTCTTATAGGACTCCTCTTCTTTAGCACTAAGCTTCCCTCCTGCTTGTATTTTGGCTAACAGATCAAATGAACCTATGCCTGTTACTTTAAAAACCGAAAAAGGAATTTCTTCAGAACCAGCAGAACGATCGATGGTTTTCAATATTTCTCTTGTGGTAGCTTCAAATCCTTTTTCTGACTTTTCGCCTTCAACAGAATAATCTAATATCGTTCCGACTCCTCTGCTCTTAAGCATATTAATGGTATCCTCACAATCTTTAATTGATTCTCCTCCACAAAATTGTTGAAAAACATTCCATTTAATGAAAGGCTTAACAGGAAAATGCAATTTAATTGCGGATTTCATAAAAAAAGTACCTACTTTTACCAACCAGGGGTAATTCATGGCCTTAAAAATAAGGTAAGACTTCTTTAATTCAGCATCATCTTTATGACTGAAAGCTACTGCGGTATTTTCGAATGAAAGTTCGTTCATGGAAACCGATATTAAAATTCGTTGCAAAGATAAAACCTGTTGCTGTGAAATAGTGTTTATAAGTAAGTAAAAATTAATCAATTTATAAAAAAAGGTTATGGATATAAAGCCAATTGAAACGTGGGGAAGTAAAACCAACAAACCTTTAATCATATCGGGTCCGTGTAGTGCTGAAACTGAGGACCAGCTTCTGGACACTTGTAAACAAATCAAACAGTTAGGTATCAATGTAATGCGGGCAGGTGTATGGAAACCCAGAACAAGACCTAACTCGTTTGAGGGAATTGGTACGGAGGCCCTTCAATGGATTGAATCTGTTAAAAATGAATTAAATGTAGAATTTGCAATAGAGGTTGCCAATCCCCAGCACGTTGAAGAGGCTTTAAAACATAACATAGATATTCTGTGGATAGGCGCAAGATCAACCGTCAACCCATTTACTGTTCAGGATATAGCTGATTCATTAAAAGGAGTTGATATTCCGGTATTAATTAAAAATCCTATTAATCCGGATCTTGCTTTATGGCAAGGTGCCATAGAAAGGATTGCTGGCGCAGGTATTGAAAGAATAGGTGCGATACACCGTGGTTTTAGTAGTTTTCAACAATCGAAATTCAGAAATGAACCAATGTGGCAATTACCAATAGAGTTAAAAAGATTAATGCCGCAAATACCAATGATTGGTGATCCAAGCCATATAGCTGGAGAACGAGATCTGATCTATGATCTGTCTCAAAAAATGCTTGACCTGAATTATGATGGATTAATGATTGAAACTCATCGCAATCCGAACCAGGCATGGAGTGATGCTAAGCAACAAGTTTCTCCACAACAATTAAAAGAAATAATACAGGTTTTAAATACCAGAATTCCTAACACTGACGATGAGTCTTTTACTAATAAACTTGAAGATCTAAGAGGACGGATAGATCAATCTGACAGAGAGCTTCTCGAAGCAATAGCAAATAGAATCAGGCTGGTAGAAAAAATAGGAGATTATAAAAAAGAAAATAATGTAGCAGTTTTCCAGGTTAAAAGGTGGGATGAGGTTTATAGATCTCGTGAAAAATGGGGCGAAGCACTGGGGTTAAATTCAGATTTTGTAAAAGAATTGGTTAAGCTGCTTCACACTGAGTCAATAAAAACCCAAACGCGTATAATGAATAAAAAGGAGGATAGTAATGATTCCTAACTATATAAAAATTGAATCTCCCTTAAATGACTCTGTAAATTCTTTCATCAGGAATAAAGAAGTCAGTAAGGTTTTTATTCTGGTAGATGAAAACACAGAAAAGCATTGCCTTTCGAAGATTAAAATTGATTTTGATGCAAAAATAATAAAGATTCAATCCGGAGAATCCAACAAAACACTTAACACTTGTTGTTTGATATGGAATGAACTTACCAAAGAAAATGCTGATAGAAAATCTCTGTTGATAAACCTTGGCGGAGGTGTTATCGGTGATATGGGTGGATTTTGTGCTTCTACTTATAAAAGGGGAATATATTTTATTAATATACCCACTACCCTTTTATCTCAGGTTGATGCTTCAATCGGGGGAAAACTTGGTATTGATTATAACGGACTTAAAAATCATATCGGGTTATTTCGTGACCCTGATCAGGTTTTCATCAATAATAATTTTCTCCAGACTTTGCCAGAAAGACAATTGCTATCGGGCTATGCCGAGGTTGTAAAGCATGCGTTAATTGCTGATTCTGCCTGGTGGGAAAAAATAAAAAAAATTGATCCTTTGAATGTAAAAGACTGGTCTGAAATTACCTTAAATGCTATAAGAATTAAAGGTGAAGTAGTTTCTAATGATCCTACTGAAAAAGGATTGAGAAAAATATTGAATTTCGGCCATACAATTGGTCATGCGATTGAAAGCTGGTTCCTAGAAAATTACGGCGACAATGCCTGTCTGCATGGTGAAGCGATTGCTGCAGGTATGATTATAGAAGCAGACCTGAGTACTAAATTTAGCGGGTTATCAAAAAATGATTTTAGCGATATAAGTAACTATATACTAAACACATTCAGACCCTTACATATTCCTGAAAAGGCAATAGACAAAATTGTAAACAATTGTGTTCACGATAAAAAAAATAAGGGCAATAAAATATCCTTTGTGCTTTTAAACAATATTGGAGAAAGCACATTTGATGAAATTGTCAGCTTAAAAGAAGTAAGAATTGCAGTTGAAAATTATATGCAGTTGATTTCGAGATTTTCAGATCAAACTCCTAAAAGTTGATTGTCTGAAGGATCGTTTGATTCAGCATAATTTCTTGAATCAACTTCTTTGACACCAGTAAGAGCATTAATATTAGATTTTAAAATTTTCACTTTGTAGAGTAATGACCTTCTGGTTTCATCTCCTTTACCTGGAGCAATTAAAAAACCGATTGTTGTACCAATTGCAGCTCCGGCTATGAGGGTAAAAAATTTTCCGGTAATAGATGTTTTCATAGGCTTAAAATTAAAAGTTAAACTAATATTTAATTACTTATAATATACGAAAACCGTGCCGAAATTGTTGAATTGAAAATATAAATTAACAAAAACTTAATCATGCCAAGCCTTAAAATAGAAAAGAAGAAACTTTTGCCTTCTGTTGAAATAAAACCAGTTGCCAGTAAAAGTGAAAGTAACAGGGCATTAATAATTGAGGCACTTGCCAATGCAGATGATACGATCAGTAATCTCTCAGCTGCGAGGGATACACAAACAATGAAGAGGCTACTAAACTCAGAAGAATCAACTCTTGACGTAATTGATGCTGGTACTACTATGAGATTTCTTACTGCATATATGGCCATTCATGAGAGAGAAGTAACTCTTACCGGCACTGAAAGAATGTGCCAGAGGCCAATAGGAATATTAGTGGATGCTTTAAGGTCTATCGGTTGCAATATAGATTACCTTAATGAAGAAGGGTATCCTCCTTTACAAATCAAGCCTTTCAAAGGGCAGTCAAAAAATGAGATTTCAATAAAAGGAGACATTAGTTCGCAATATATCTCAGCATTATTGATGATCGCTCCAGTATTACCCGAAGGTCTTACAGTTAATATTACAGGTAAACTTGGCAGCAGGCCCTATGTCGAAATGACTCTAGGGCTAATGAATCATTATGGAGTTAAGGCAGAGTGGACAGACAATACAATAAAGATTCCACATCAAAAATATCAACCACGCAATTATGAAATTGAAAGTGACTGGTCGGGAGCAAGTTACTGGTTTAGTATAGTTTCTCTGGCTGACGAGTCATCGATTTTTTTAAAGGGCCTTCGTCAAAAAAGCTTTCAGGGGGACAGGGTCATTACTGCTATTATGAAAAGCCTGGGGGTAAAGTCTGAATTCTCTGATGATGGTGTTAACCTTTCAAAGTGTGATCATGACGACGTTATCCATATTGACTTTTCTGATTGCCCTGATCTGGCACAAACCGTAGCTGTTGTATGCGCAGCTAAAGGAGTGCAATGCCATCTGTCAGGACTCGAAAGCCTCAGGATAAAAGAAACTGATCGGATTCAGGCCTTGCAAAATGAGCTGGGTAAATTAGGTGCAAAAATGGAAGAGAACAAAGGTGAATGGCTATTAACTCCGAGTTCAGAGATACCTGAAGTAGTACATATTGAAACTTATGATGACCATAGGATGGCAATGGCCTTTGCTCCTCTTGCTACCAGGCTTAATGTGAATATCGCTGATGGAAATGTCGTGGCTAAGTCATACCCAAATTTCTGGGATCATATGCGGAAAGCAGGTTTTGAAATAAAGCAAGGTTAATTTATGACCTTGCTCTTAACTTTTTAAAATAATCAAAAGCTTTAGTTAGCCTACTTCCATACCAGGAAAAATATTCTCCATCAACTATTTTGATTTCTGAATCAGGATATATGTTTTTTATTTCGGGGAAATCCTTCTCCTTAAAAGGATATGGTTCACTACTCAATAAAATTTCATCAGGCTTTAAAGACTTCATTTCGTCTGTTAATTCAGGATATCTTGGGAAAGAACTTAAATTTTGATATCCTGCAGCATTAAGCATTTCATTTATGAAAGTATCGCTACCTGCCATCATCCATGGATTTTTCCATATAAAATAAAGACAGGTTTTAACAGGAAAGCTTTTTAGTTCTGACGACTTCCTTTTTATTTCATTGATGATATCACCAGCTTTTTGTTCTCTTCCAGTCAAAGAACCGATGTCACTAATCATGCGGTTTACATCATGTAAATTGGAGATATCACTAATATAGACAGGAAAGTCCCGGGCAAGGGTTAGAATATCCTCCTTAACATTTTCTTCTTTATTTGCAATAATCAGATCTGGCTTCAACTTCCTGATTTTATCTATCCGCAGTTTTTTAGTTCCACCTATTATTTCTTTTTCTTTTAACCAATTCTCCGGATGAACACAAAACTTGGTAATACCTACAACTCTTTTATCAAGATCCAGATCACATAATAGCTCGGTTTGAGAGGGGACTAAAGATATGATACGAACAGGAAAGTTATTTAATTCTACTTTCCTGTTCATCATATCAATAATTACTTTCCTATTTGATGTATCTGAAGTCATGACCTGCTTTGAGTTGCAATAAAAACTCATACATAAGTCTAATGACATTTTCAACGTCATCTTTATGAGCCATTTCCACCGTAGTATGCATATATTTTAATGGAAGGGAGATTAAAGAAGATGCAACACCTTCGTTACTATAAGCAAAAGAATCAGTATCAGTTCCGGTTGCCCTGCTCGCAGCCAGTCTCTGGAAAGGTATTTCTTTTTCTTTTGCTGTATCAATAACCATTTTCAATAAATTATTCTGAACTGCAGGTCCATAAGTCAATACAGGTCCTTTCCCACATTTAAAATCTCCCTGTTCTTTCTTATTGTACATTGGAGAATGCGTATCGTGACACACATCTGTCACAATTGCTACATCCGGCTTCAACCTTTGTGCTATCATCTGGGCTCCTCTTAATCCAACTTCTTCCTGCACCGCATTGACAACATATAATGTAAATGGTAGTTCTGCTTTATTCTCTTTCAATCTTCTGGTTACCTCAGCTATCATGAATCCTCCAATTCTATTATCCATAGCCCTGCCAGTATAAAAACGATCATTTAGCACAGAAAAGGTGTCATCAAATGTGATCACACAACCAACGTGAACTCCTAATTTTTCTACTTCTTCCTTGCTTTCAGCTCCAATATCAATACAGATGTTCTTTAAAGATGGAGATTCCTCTTTATCCTGTTGCCTTATGTGGATTGCAGGCCATCCAAAAACTCCCTTTACGATTCCGTTATCTGTATGAATATTTACTTTCTTAGAAGGAGCGATCTGATGATCAGAACCTCCATTTCTTCTGACATAGATATATCCATCATCATTGATATAATGAACAAACCAACTTATTTCATCAGCATGAGCTTCGATTACAACTTTATAATCTTTACCCGGGTTGATCACTCCTACTGCCGTGCCATACACATCAGTAATGTAATCATCAATATAAGGCTTTAGGTAATCGAGCCAAAGTTGCTGGCCGGGAGTCTCAAATCCTGTCGGCGAAGCATTATTCAGGTAATCATTTAAGAAATTAAAACTTTTATCGTCCATAATTAATAGCTTTATTTTATAAAAAGGGCAATCTGAAAACAGATTGCCCTTACCTTATTAAGTGTTTTTTATAACGGAATGTTTCCGTGTTTCTTTCGAGGAAGGTTATCAACCTTATTTTGAAGCATTTCAAAAGCTCTTATCAACTTTTTCCTGGTATCTCTAGGAAGAATTACTTCATCTACATAACCACGATGCGCTGCTCTGTATGGATTTGCAAATTTTGCAGTATAATCGTCAATCTTCTCCTGCAGCTTTGCCTCCCTGTCATCTGCCTCTGATATCTCTTTTCTGAAAATAATCTCGGAAGCCCCTTTTGCACCCATTACAGCAATTTCAGCAGTTGGCCAGGCGTAATTAAGATCTGCTCCTATGTGTTTAGAGTTCATCACATCATATGCTCCGCCATAAGCTTTACGAGTAATTACAGTTACTCTTGGAACTGTTGCTTCACTAAATGCATAAAGAAGTTTTGCCCCGTTGGTAATTATTGCATTCCATTCCTGATCTGTTCCAGGTAAAAACCCTGGCACATCTTCTAATACCAGTAATGGAATATTAAAACTATCGCAAAATCTAACAAACCTTGCAGCTTTTTGACTTGCATGGATATCTAATACGCCGGCTAATGAAGCGGGTTGATTCCCAACTATTCCTATGCTTTTTCCTGCTAATCTTGCAAAACCAACAACGATGTTTTCAGCAAAATCCTTATGAACCTCCAGAAATGAATTCGCATCTACAATACCATCAATAACTTCCTTAATATCATATGGCTGATTTGGGTTTTCAGGTATTACCTCATCAAGTTGCTGACGAGTCTCATCTGCTTTTTCATCATAAGGAACTGAAGGAGGTAACTCTTCACAGTTCTGAGGAACGTAGCTCATCAAATTCTTTATATTATTGATGCATTCCACTTCGTTTGCACAAGAGAAATGAGTTACCCCACTTTTGGTACTATGAGCACTTGCTCCTCCTAACTCTTCGGCAGTAACATTTTCCTGCGTAACCGTTTTTACAACATTCGGCCCTGTTACAAACATATATGAGGTGTTTTCAACCATCATAATAAAGTCAGTAATAGCCGGGGAATACACCGCACCACCAGCACAAGGTCCCATGATAGCTGAAATCTGAGGGATCACGCCAGATGCTCTTACGTTTCTGTAAAATATATCTGCATAACCTGCCAGAGAAACAACCCCTTCCTGAATTCGAGCTCCTCCGGAATCATTTAAACCAATTACAGGCACACCATTTTTCATTGCAAGATCCATGATCTTAACAATTTTTTCTGCATGAGTCTCAGAAAGCGAACCGCCAAAAACAGTAAAGTCCTGAGAAAAAACATAAGTAGGTCTACCGTGGATCTTACCATATCCTGTTACTACACCGTCACCCAGATAATGTTGCTTATCGAGTCCGAAATCCTTAGCGCGATGCATTACAAATTTCCCGATCTCTTCGAAGGTTCCTTCATCTAGAAGAAGTTCTATTCGCTCTCTCGCGGTTAACTTTCCCTTCTCATGCTGGGCTTTTATCCTAGCTTCACCCCCACCTTGTTCGGCCTCTTTATTTTTTCTGGCTAATAAATCAAATTTTTCTTCCCTTGTAGGTAGTGTATATATTGCTTTACTTTTTTCAGAATCTGAACTCATGTTCTTAAATGGGTTTAATTTGTTTATCAAATATATATAACTTCAGGCTTATACACCCAAAATATCAAATGCATTGTCATATGTTTTGTTGCAAGGCTAAAAATAGCTAAATTTCGCCGATTTTTTAAGTCAATATGCATAATCAAAAAACTGCCGTAATAGATCTTGGTACCAATACCTGGCACCTTTTAATTGTTAGAGTTGTTAACCATGAAATAGAGGTATTGCACAAAGAAAAACAAGCTGTTGGTATTGGTAAAGGAGGTATTACTAAAGGTTATATAACCGAGGAAGCTAAAAATCGGGGTTTAACAGCAATATCCCAATTTAAAAGAGTAATAGACAATCTCGAAGTTGACCAGATTTACGCTACTGCTACAAGTGCAATGCGTAATGCAAAAAACGGACAAGAGATAGCTGACCTGATCAATGATGAATATGGTATAAAAGTCGAGATCATCGATGGTGATAAAGAAGCAGAATACATTTATGAAGGTGTGAAATCAGCAATCTATATTGGTGATGAAACATCTTTGATCTTAGATATTGGAGGCGGAAGCGTTGAATTCATTATTTGTAATGAACACAATATTTTCTGGAAACAGTCATTTGAAATTGGCGGGCAGAGACTGGTCGATATGTTTCAGTCATCTGATCCAATGCCAAAAGATAAGATTGAAGAATTAAACAAATATCTTGAGATTATGCTTGCACCTCTAATTGATGCTACAGAAAAGTATCATCCTGTAGTATTAATTGGCGCTTCAGGTAGCTTTGATACTTTGAATGACATTGCATGTGAAAAGTATCCTTTGAAATACAACAAAATTAAATCTGATTTATGGCTTGATCTTAAAGATTTTGAAGAAATTTACAGCAATCTTGTAGTAAAATCAAGAGAGGAGCGATTACAAATACCTGGTATGATCGCTTTAAGAGTCGATATGATTGTTGTAGCCGGGGTTTTAATCAAATTTGTATTAAACACCCTAAATCTTAAAAGAATTCGAATTTCTCCTGCTTCATTAAAGGAAGGCCTTTTACATGAGGTTTTATTGAAGGAAGATGAAGAAGAAAATAATTAGAAAATGACTACTAATTATTCCTATAAGGAACTTTATAAATTCGCTAAAAATATATTTTTGGCTATTGGATGCAGTGATGACGATGCAACACAAGCAACCAATACACTTTTGTCGGCAGACCTTAGAGGTGTAGATTCTCATGGTATTGCCAGGCTGATCGGATATGTTAGACTCTGGGAATCTGAAAGAGTTAATCCAAAACCCAATATTAAAGTTGTTCATGAAACGCCTTCTACGGCTGTAATAGATGGAGATAAAGGCTTGGGTCTGGTGGTTGGCCCTGTAGCAATGAAGATTGCTATGGAAAAAGCTAAAAATGTCGGAACCGGATGGGTAGCAGTTAAAAACTCTAATCATTACGGAATTGCAGGATATCATAGTATGATGGCTTTAGAAGAAGATATGATCGGTTTCAGCTTTACTAATGCCAGTCCGTTAGTAGCACCAACATATGGTAAAGAAAGAATGCTGGGCACTAACCCTATTAGTGTAGCGATCCCTACGAAAGACGAACCACCATTTGTCGCTGATATGGCAACAACTACCGCAGCAAACGGAAAATTAGAAATACTTCAAAGAAAAAATGAAAAAGCACCTTTGGGTTGGGTACAGGATAAAGAAGGAAATCCATCAACCGATCCCGGTGCCGTAAAAGATGGAGGAGCTTTATTACCTTTAGGGGGATCTCCAAAAAATGCCGGTCATAAAGGATATATCCTCGGATCAATAGTTGATATTTTGTCAGGAGTTTTATCAGGAGCCAATTATGGTCCATGGGTTCCTCCTTTCGTTAGTTTTTTACCTGTTTCAGATAATCCGGTGGGTGAAGGCCTGGGACATTTCTTTGGAGCTATGAGAGTTGATGCATTTCGACCAAAAGAAGATTTCTTAAAACATATGGATCACTGGATTCGAAGATTCAGAGAAACGGAATCAATAAATGATGAAGAAAAAGTTAAAATTCCAGGAGACCCGGAAAGGATGTTCGAGCAAGAAAGAAATGAAAATGGTATTCCCTTACTAAAGCCTGTAGTAGAAAGTCTTAAATCTCTTTCTGAGAAGTTTGATGTTGAATTACCAAATCCTAATTGATTACAACATTATTCCAGCCCTGATTACCAATGGACTACCGTAAGGAGATTTAATGTCATCATGAAGAAGGTTATATAGAGCAGAAAGGAAAACCCCTGAACCAGTCCTGCCAATTGGCTGAACATAACCTCCGCCAAGAAAAAATGAAGGTACCCATTCTCTTTTTAGTCGGGCATCTTCCACAAAATCTACTCTTAACATTTCATATTCCGTACGTAGGAAAATATTATTTAAAATAAAATAATTTGCCCACAGACTACCTCCATAACTATTATAGGACCCTTCGAAAAAAGGATCATCGTATTTAACATATAAATATCTGATCCCGAAACCAGTCATAAATCGTTGATTAACCATGTAGCCAACTGAAGGAGATAAATCCAAATAAAAAGGATTAAATCCAAATCCTAATCCACCACCTACTCTTACTTTTTGCCAAAATTCATTATCTTCTTTTTCTTGTTGATATCTCTTCGTTGCTTCTTCTTTAACATCAACTGAATCTTCTTTTCTATCGCCTTCCTTATAATATTCCTGGCTAAAAGAACTGAAAATGGTTAGTATGAAAATGACAAAGGTGATTGATAGATTTCTCATTCCTATTCGTTATGGTCTACGATTATATATAAATCCTCAGATTCTTTCTTCATAAAATATCTTTCTCGGGCAAATTTTTCTAGTAGCTCGGTATTACTCAATAATTCTTTCCTGTCCTTTTCAACCTGCTGGATATTCTCTTCATAATATTCTTTTTCCTTTTCCAGGTTGTTCAGTTTAGAATTAAGCTTGAAAGTTGTTATAAAATTTGTGTTATCGAAAAAAAGCATCCAAACTAAAAACACTACTAGACTAAGAACAAAAATGTTTGACATTTTACTCTTAATACGACTCAAAAATTTCTCCAACTCTAACATTATAAAAATTATTTATCCCCCTCAAAGATACCTGTTTTAAGTAAAATAATAATCTTGTTCGATACTTTCAATAAAAAAAGCTGTAAACGTGATGTCTACAGCTTTCTTTGTTAATAATAATAATAAATATTAGTTTTTGGCAGTTGGGTATTTAGCTACCTCGGCCAATTCTTCTTCTATTCTAAGTAATTGGTTATACTTGGCCATTCTATCACTTCTAGAAAGAGATCCCGTTTTGATCTGACCGGCATTAGTTGCTACTGCAATATCTGCGATAGTTGCATCCTCTGTTTCACCACTTCGGTGACTAATTACAGCAGTAAAGCCCGCTCTATGAGCCATATCAATAGCTTCAAGAGTTTCTGTTAGCGTACCAATTTGGTTTACTTTGATCAAAATACTGTTAGCAGATTTCTCTTTGATACCTCTTTCAAGAAACTTTACGTTGGTAACAAATAGGTCATCACCCACAAGCTGACATCTGTCGCCAATTTTTGAAGTTAACAGGTTCCATCCATCCCAATCTTCTTCAGCACAGCCATCCTCGATTGAATCAATCGGATACTTGTCGATTAATTCCGCAAGATAGTCAACTTGTTCCTCCTGATTTCTTTTCTTACCATTCTCTCCTTCGAATTTGGCATAATTGTAAACACCATCCTCGAAAAACTCAGAAGAAGCACAATCAAGTGCTAATGTTACTTCAGTACCAGGCTTATATCCAGCTTCTTCGATTGCCTGGATAATAGTATCAAGAGCTTCTTCAGTACCTCCGGTAAACTCAGGGGCAAAGCCGCCTTCATCACCTACCGCAGTACTTAATCCTTTTCCTTTTAAAATCTTTTTCAGCTGATGGAAAATCTCAGTTCCCATTCTCATCGCTTCATTAAATGAAGGTGCTCCAACAGGTCTGATCATAAACTCCTGAAAAGCAATAGGAGCGTCAGAGTGAGAACCACCATTAATGATATTCATCATAGGTACAGGAAGAGTATGTGCGTTGGCACCACCGATATATCTGTATAAAGACTGCCCAGATTCCATTGCTGCAGCTTTTGCAACTGCAAGTGAAACACCTAAAATAGCATTAGCTCCCAGTTTACCTTTATTATCGGTACCATCCAGTTCGATCATGATTTTATCAAGCATATTTTGCTCATAAACATCAAACCCGACAAGTTCAGGTGCTATAACCTCATTTACGTTTTCAACAGCTTTTAAGACACCTTTCCCGCCAAATCTATCTTTATCATCATCTCTCAATTCAACTGCTTCATTCACACCTGTGCTCGCACCCGATGGTACAGCAGCTCTGCCTACAAAGCCGTTTTCAGTAGTTACATCAACTTCAATGGTTGGATTACCACGAGAATCCAGAATTTGTCTGGCGTGGATACTTTCAATTAAACTCATAGTTTTAGTTTTTAGTTCATTAACGCTATAAAATCATCAAATAAGTATCGGGAATCATGAGGACCAGGGCCAGCTTCAGGGTGATATTGTACCGAGAAAACCTTTTTATCCTTTATCCTGATTCCTTCAACAGTTTTGTCATTCAGGTTAATGTGTGTCATTTCAACATTAGGGTGTTGTTCCACAGATTCCATACTTACAGAGAATCCATGATTTTGAGAAGTTATTTCACTTTTTCCAGTGAGAAGATTCTTAACAGGGTGATTTAATCCTCTGTGTCCATGGTGCATTTTATAAGTTTCCACATCATTGGCAAGAGCAATTAATTGGTGACCAAGGCAAATTCCAAACATCGGACTTCCACTTTGTTGGATTTCCTTTACAGTTTCAACTGCATAGGAAGTGGCAGCAGGGTCTCCAGGCCCATTACTGATAAAGTATCCTTTTGGCCCCCATTCTTTCATTTCTTCGAAAGAAGTTTTAGCTGGGAATACTTTACAGTAAATCCCCCTGGAGGTCATATTTTCTAGAATGCTTGTCTTACAACCAAGATCCAAAACAGCAACCTTTATTCCACTAGGATCACCTACGAAATAAGGTTCCTTTGCTGATACTTTTGTACTGAGCTCCAAATTTAACATAGAAGGAATTTTATCTAGTTCCTTCTGAAGTTCTTCTTTTGTATGATACTCAGAACTGATAATACAGTTCATAGCTCCTTTTGTTCTTACATGCTTAACAAGCTTACGGGTATCAAGGTCAGCAATTCCTACAACCTTGTTGTCATCAAGATATTTGTGCAGAGTTTCATCGGAAGTTTTTCGACTTCCTTTCCATGAAAATTCATTTACAATAATACCACTTATCTGAGGATTAGCAGATTCTTGTTCATCATCAATTACATTGTAATTCCCGATGTGAGAAGTTGTACTGATAATAACCTGTCCGTAGTAAGATGGATCGGTATAAATTTCCTGATAACCTGTCATTCCGGTGTTAAAACAGATCTCACCACCAGCGGTTCCGGAGTAACCTACTGAAATACCATGTAACAAAGTACCATCTTCGAGTAACAAGCTTGCTTTTGAGTGCGGATTATACTTGGCTGTAGTCATAATGTATTCGCGAAATAGATTTTGTGCAAAAATAAAAAAGGGAACAAACATATGTTTGCTCCCTTTTAAATTTATTTAGTAAATATTTATTATTCACCTTTATCTTCATTCTTTTCATCAGAAGATTTTGATTCAGAATCTGTTTTTTTAGATTCTTTTTTTGGTGCAGCTTTCTTAGCTTCAGCTTTTTTAGTATCAGCTTTAGGCTTTTCAGCTTTTGGTTCTTCAGTTTTACTTTCTTCTGCTTTAGTTTCTTCAGCTTTTGCTTCAGACTTAGGAGCAGCAGATTTTGCTTTTGAACCACTACCTCTTCGGCTTCTTCTGGTTTTCTTACCAGCCGATTTTTCTTCTTTAACTAGTAGCTCATTATAATCTACTAATTCCATGATACACATATCAGCGTTATCTCCAAGTCTTGAATTAAGCTTGATAATTCTTGTGTATCCACCTGGTCGGTTAGCAACCTTATCAGCTACTTCGTTAAATAAAGTATCTACTGAATACTTATTTTGAAGGTAACTGAAAACTACACGACGAGAGTGAGTTGAATCAGCCTTCGCTTTAGTAATCAAAGGCTCAACATATTTTCTAAGGGCTTTAGCCTTAGCTACAGTCGTCGTTATTCTCTTATGTAGGATGAGTGAACTTGCCATGTTAGAAAGCATTGCCTTTCTGTGAGAGGCAGTTCTACCCAAGTGATTAAATTTTTTACCGTGTCTCATTTTTCTTACTCTTCGTCAAGTTTATACTTAGACAAATCCATTCCAAAAGTTAATCCTTTTTCCTGAACTAACTGCTCAAGCTCAGCAAGAGACTTCTTACCGAAGTTACGGAACTTCATCATATCAGAGATCTCAAGTCTTACCAGATCACCAAGAGTTCTAACATCTGCCGCTTTAAGACAGTTGTAAGCTCTTACTGATAGGTCAAGATCACTTAATGAAGTTTTAAGCAGCTTTCGCATATGTAGCATTTCTTCATCTACTTGCTCAGGCTCTCCTGATTTCTCAGTTTCAAGGATCATATTCTGATCAGAGAATAGCATAAAGTGCTGGATCAAAATATTAGCAGCTCCTTTTAATGCATCTTCAGGATGTATAGATCCATCAGTTTCAATGTCAAGCACTAACATTTCATAGTCAGTTTTTTGCTCAACACGAGTATTTTCAACGCTGAATTTCACGTTTTTAATAGGAGTGAAAATCGCATCAATTGGAATATATCCGAATACCTGTTCAGCTGGTTTGTTCTCTTCAGCTGGTAAGTACCCTCTTCCTTTATCGACAGTTAATTCGATTTCGAAATCAACAGACTCGTCCATATGACAAATCACCAAGTCTGGGTTTAGAATTTCGAAGGCAGAGGTATTTCCACCAATATCTGCAGCTTTAAATTCTTTGCTACCGCCAACCTTAACTGTGATTTTGTTTTCAACAAGGTCGCCTACTTTCTTAAATCTAACCATCTTCAGGTTAAGGATGATCTCAGATACATCCTCTACAACACCTTCGACAGAAGAGAATTCGTGTAGAACGTCCGGAATTTTTATACCGGTGATGGCATATCCTTCTAACGAAGAAAGAAGGATTCTTCTAAGCGCATTACCTATAGTAACTCCATATCCCGGTTCAAGTGGTTTAAATGTAAAAAGCCCGTGAAAATCATCTGCTTTCTCCATCGCCACCTTTTCGGGCATTTGAAATGCTAAAATGGACATATTATTTCGAGTCTTTATATTAGTCAATAGGATTATTTAGAGTACAATTCAACGATCAGTTGTTCCTTAATGTTTTCAGGAATCTCATCACGTTGTGGCATTGTTACGAATTTACCAGCAAACTCTTTTCCGTCCCACTCAAGCCATGAAAATTGCTTTCTGCCTGCAGCAAGTGAGTCACTGATTATTTCCAAAGTTTTACTTCTTTCACGCACACCAACAACATCACCTTCTTTTAAAGAATAAGATGGTATGTTAACGATTTCACCATTAACAGTTATGTGTTTATGTGATACAAGTTGTCTTGCACTCCTTCTTGTAGGCGCAATACCTAATCTATATACGGTGTTGTCCAATCTAGCTTCCAATAATTGAAGAAGAACCTCACCGGTTACTCCCTTCTTTCTTGTAGCTTTTTCGAAAGTATTAGCGAATTGTTTCTCTAATACACCGTAAGTATATTTTGCCTTTTGTTTTTCAGCAAGCTGAATTGCGTATTCAGACTGCTTTCTTCTGCGGCTACGTCCGTGTTGTCCCGGACCGTAACTTTTCTTTTGAAGCGCTTTGCTCGGACCAAAAATCGCTTCCTGGAATTTACGGGCTATTTTAGCCTTTGGACCTGTATATCTAGCCATTATTTTTTTCCGTTCAGTTAATTAAATTAGACTCTTCTTCTTTTAGGTGGACGACATCCGTTGTGTGGAAGAGGTGTGATATCTTTGATCATTGTCACCTCGATACCAGTGTTCTGGATTGTTCTGATTGCTGATTCACGACCAGCACCAGGACCCTTAACGAATACTTCAACCTTTCGAAGACCAAGATCATATGCTTTTTGAGCACAATCCTGAGCAGCAGTTTGAGCAGCATAAGGAGTGTTCTTTTTAGAACCCTTAAAGCCCATTTTACCTGCAGAAGCCCATGAAATAACTTGACCGGCCTGATTGGTCATTGAGATAATGATGTTGTTGAAGGTCGCCTTAATATGAGCCTGACCTACTGCATCAACAACTACTACTCTCTTTTTTGCTTTATCTTTTCTTTTTTGAGCCATATTTCACTACAATTTTCAGGAAGGTAATCTATCCTGTTTGCTATTATTTAACAGCTTTTTTCTTGTTAGCAACAGTTTTACGTTTACCTTTTCTCGTTCTCGAGTTGTTTTTAGTTTTTTGACCTCTAACAGGTAAACCTTTTCTGTGACGAAGTCCTCGGTAACAACCGATGTCCATAAGTCGCTTAATATTAAGCTGCACTTCTGATTTTAAAACACCTTCTACTTTGTGATTTTCAGAAATAACATTACGAACAGCTGTTGACTCATCATCAGTCCACTCGCTTACTTTTTTATCCTTATCGACCCCGGCTTTTGACAAAATCTCTTGAGCTGAACTTTTTCCTATACCGAAGATATACGTAAGAGAAATTTCTCCCCTTTTATTATCCGGAATATCGACTCCTGCAATACGTGCCATAATTATCCTTGTCTTTGTTTAAACTTAGGGTTCTTTTTGTTAATAACGTACACCTTTCCTTTTCGGCGTACGATTTTGCAATCGCTGCTTCTTTTTTTTACGGATGCTCTTACCTTCATGACTTTATTTGTATCTGTAAACGATTCTACCTTTAGTTAAATCATACGGAGACATTTCTAATTTAACTTTGTCCCCTGGTAATATTTTAATGTAATTCATCCGCATCTTACCTGAAATATGAGCTATAACTTCGTGCCCGTTTTCAAGTTCAACGCGGAACATCGCATTCGACAATGCTTCGGTTATTGTACCGTCTTGTTCAATGGATGATTGTTTCGCCATATTGTTCTTTTAAATAGTCTTCAATATATTGATGCGTTGTTAAAATCTCTGCCTCACCTTCTTCGGTGATAGCAATTGTGTGCTCAAAATGAGCACTCGGTAATCTATCTGCAGTTCTAATGGTCCAACCATCGGCTTCCTGAACAATACTCCGTCCACCTTGATTTACCATTGGTTCTACTGCTAATACATAACCCGGCTTCAATTTAGCTCCACGACCGCGCTTTCCATAATTAGGAACCTCCGGCTTTTCGTGTAGATTCTTGCCAACACCATGGCCGACAAGTTCTCTTACAACTGAAAACCCTTCTTTTTCAACAAATGATTGTACAGCATAGCCTATATCTCCGATCCTGTGTCCGGCTACTGCAGCCTGGATCCCTTCATAGAGGGATTGGCGAGTTACGCGAATCAGCCGCTTTATTTCTTCGCTAACTTCACCTACTGCATAACTGTAAGCACAATCACTGTGGTAGCCTTTATAAAAAACACCACAATCAATTGAAACTAAATCTCCATCTTTCAAAACGTACTCACCGGGAATACCATGAACGACGTTTTCGTTCACTGATATACAAAGTGATGCGGGAAACCCGCTATATCCCAAAAAGGACGGATGTCCTTGATGATCCTTTATAAATTCTTCAGCTATCTTATCAAGCGCTTTAGTCGAAACTCCTGGCTTTACAGCTTTCGCTACTTCACCATGAGCTCTTCCGAGTATATCGGCGCTTTCCTTTATGATCTCTATTTCTTCTTTTGATTTAACAGGAATCATAAATTAGACAACTGCCGCTTCAGAACGTCCTTTTACTTTACCAGACTTCATTAGTCCTTCGTAATGACGCATTAATAAATAACTTTCTATCTGCTGAAGAGTATCAAGTATAACTCCAACCATAATCAACAAACTAGTTCCACCATAAAACTGAGAGAACTGAGGAGAAACTCCTGCTAACGTTGCAAATGCAGGTAAGATCGCTACAATTGCAAGAAAAATTGATCCTGGAAGAGTAATCTTAGTTAAAACACTATCTAGATACTCTGATGTTTCTTTACCTGGTTTAACACCCGGAATAAAACCTCCGTTTCTTTTCAATCCATCTGCTATTTCTGTAGGGTTTACAGTGATAGCTGTATAAAAGAAAGTGAAAAGAATAATTAATATAGCAAAGGTTATATTATAAACCGGAGTCTGGTAGTTTGAGAACGTTGTAATAAAATAGTTACCCAGATCTGTATCTTGAAAAGGCTGAGCGAATAGAGCAGGTAAAAACATCAATGCCTGAGCAAAAATGATCGGCATCACACCTGAACTATTAACTTTCAAAGGAATGTATTGTCTTTGTCCACCGTATGCCCGGCCACCTGAAACATGCGCTTTGGCATAATTTACAGGTATTCTTCTCACAGCTTTTGTAAGAGCAACAACTGCCATTACAACAAAAAACAATGCAACCATTTCCAATACGAAAAGTATTATACCTCCCTGGTCACCTTTTGAAGAAAATTCAAAAATCAGTGAACTTGGAAACCTTGATATAATACCGATCATGATCAACATTGAAATACCATTTCCAATTCCTTTATCAGTAATTCTTTCGCCAAGCCACATACAGAACATGGTTCCGGAGGTAAGAATTATAGCTGAACTGATTTTAAAGAATAATGGATCAACCACAACTGCTTCACCCGGGATGTAAGCAGTTAGGTATCCTATAGACTGACCTAATGTAATTATAATAGTCAGTACTCTTGTAATCTGAGTTAATCTTTTACGACCGCTCTCCCCTTCTTTCTGCAATCTTTGGAAATGAGGAATAGCTATAGTTAGCAATTGAACTACGATCGATGCCGAAATGTACGGCATAATACCTAAACCGAAAATCGCAGCATTATTAAATGCACCACCTAAAAAACTGTCAAGCAATCCGAAGATTCCTTCTGCAGATTCAGGTAGTCGATCTGGATCAACGCCAGGTAAAACGATAAAAGACCCAAGGCGAAATATTATTAAAAAGCCAAGGGTGTTAAGGATCCTAGTTCTTAGTTCCTCAATCGAAAAAATGTTCCTGATGGTCGTAATAAACTTTTTCATTCTTCTAATTAAAGTGTTGTTACTGATCCGCCTGCTTTTTCTATAGCTTCCTTAGCAGAAGCAGAAAATTTATGAGCAGTAACTGCTAATTTAGACTTTAATTCTCCTTTGCCAAGAATTTTGATCAAATCATTTTTCTGAGCAAACCCATTATCGATCAAAACCTGAAGGTCGATCGTATCTAATTTTTTATTATCAGCCAATTCTTGTATTTGATACAAGTTAACTGGCTTATATTCTACTCTGTTAGGATTTCTGAATCCAAATTTAGGAACCCTTCTTTGAAGAGGCATCTGTCCACCTTCAAAACCGGCTTTGCTACTGTATCCAGATCTGGATTTAGCACCTTTATGTCCTCTTGTTGAAGTTCCACCACGGCCAGTTCCCTGACCTCTACCTATTCTTTTTGAATTCTTCGTCGATCCCGCGGCAGGTTTTAATGTATGTAATTTCATATCTCAGTTACATTTACCAAGTGACTAACTTTATTGATCATACCCGCTATTTGAGGAGTATTTTCTACCTCTACGGATTTATTGATACGTCCTAAACCTAGCGCTTCTATCGTTCTAACCTGACGCTTTGGACGACCAATTGTACTTCTTACTTGCGTAATTTTAACCTTCGCCATAATCTTTACCCGTTAAATACTTTATCTAGTTCAACACCTCTTGTTTGTGCCACAGTGTAAGCATCACGTAACTTAGACAGACCATTGAAAGTCGCCTTTACAGCGTTGTGAGGGTTAGATGAACCCTTAGATTTAGCGAGTACGTCTGTAATACCTGCACTTTCAAGTACAGCACGCATAGCACCACCAGCGATAACTCCAGTACCGTGAGATGCAGGTTTGATCAATACTAGTCCACCACCGTATTTACCAACGGTTTCATGAGGAATAGATCCTTTTAGTACAGGAATTTTGATCAGATTCTTTTTTGCATCATCGATGCCTTTAGTGATAGCGTCTGTTACCTCATTAGCTTTACCTAATCCGTAACCAACAACTCCGTTACCATCTCCTACAACAACAATTGCAGAGAAACTGAAGCGTCTACCACCTTTTACTACTTTAGCTACACGCTTAATTGCTACGACCTTTTCTTTAAGGTCCAATTCACTCGCTTTTACTGATCTTATTGTACTACTTTGTGACATATTCTTAGAATTTTAGGCCTCCTTCTCTAGCACCTTCAGCTAGTGACTTTATTCTGCCATGGTAGCGGTAACCGCTACGATCGAAAACGACAGTCTCGATGCCATTAGATTTTGCTAGTTCAGCAATTTTCTTACCTACATTATTTGCATCCTCTACATTGAAATTCTTCTTAGAAGGATTTATTTCTCGAGAAGAAGCGTAAGCAAGTGTATTACCATTTAAATCGTCTATTAATTGTGCATATATAGAAGAATTACTTTTATATACACTCAAACGAGGACGCTCTGCGGTACCACTTACTTTTTTACGTATTCCTCTTCTTATTCGTAATCTGCGGTTATATTTCTTAATAGCCATATTACTTCTTATTATTTAGCAGCGGTTTTACCTGCTTTACGTCTAATTCTTTCACCTACGTAGCGTATACCTTTACCTTTGTAAGGCTCAACTTTTCTAAGTGATTTAATCTTAGCTGCAACCTGGCCGATTAATTGCTTATCATTACTTTCGAGAGTAACGATAGGGTTTTTACCTTTTTCGGTAGCAGCAGATACTTTTACCTCTTCAGGAACCTGAAAGAAGATACTATGAGAATATCCAAGGTTAAGTTCAAGTAACTGACCTTGCGCTGTAGCTTTGTAACCTACACCCACAAGTTCTAATTCTTTTTTATAACCATTAACAACACCCTCAACCATATTAGCAACTAGGGCACGAGTAAGACCGTGCATCGCTTTATGCTTCTTCTGTTCGGTTGGACGAACAAATTCAACTTGACCGTCCTCGATGGATATTTCTATTTCTTCGCTCACATCCTGTACAAGTTCACCCTTAGGGCCTTTAACTGTAATTTGACCAGGTTTATGAGTTATTGTTACACCTTCTGGTATAGTTATCGGTTTTTTACCAATTCGTGACATAATTTCCTAATTAGTATACGTAGCATAAAACTTCACCACCGATATTCTGTGTACGAGCTTCTTTGTCAGTCATCACACCTACACTGGTAGATAAGATGGCAACTCCAAGACCGTTAAGTACACGAGGCAATTCGGAGGCTTTCGCATATTTTCTCAAACCAGGCTTACTAACACGCTCTAGATGAACGATAGCAGGAGCCTTGGTTACAGGGTTATACTTCAACGCGATCTTGATTGTGCCCTGTACATTCACATCATCTTCAAACTTATACCCTTGGATATAACCTTTATCATGAAGGATTTTTGTCATTTCCTTCTTAATATTCGAAGCGGGTAACTCAACCACACGGTGGTTTGCAGTCATCGCGTTTCTAATCCTTGTTAAATAATCTGCTATTGGATCAGTCATCTTTAATCAATAATATTGTTAAGCCTGATTTGAAACAGGCGTGCAAAGATAAAGAACTTTTCTTATATATAAAATAAAAGGGCTGATAATTACCAGCTTGCTTTTTTAACACCCGGAATTTTTCCGTCTAGTGCCATTTCTCTAAAAGTTACCCTTGAGATTCCAAATTTTCTCATATAACCTTTAGGACGACCAGTTAATTTACATCTGTTGTGTAGTCTAACCGGTGAGGCATTTCTTGGAAGTTTATCAAGACCTTCGTAATCGCCAGCAGCTTTTAATTCAGCACGCTTCTTCGCATACTTGGCTACTAAACGCTCACGCTTTCTTTCTCGGGCTTTTAATGCTTCTCTTGCCATAATTTCTTATTTGTTTTTGTTTACGAAAGGCATTCCCAGCGCTTTCAACAATTCAAAACACTCTTCATCTGTATCGGCAGTGGTTACAAACGTTATATCCATACCGTTTATTTTCTTAACCTGATCGATACTGATTTCAGGGAAAATAATCTGCTCTTTCACACCCAGTGTGTAATTACCTCTGCCATCGAATCCTTTGTCACTTACACCACGGAAGTCTCTTACACGTGGAAGTGCGATATTTAATAATCTATCAAGGAATTCGTACATGCGTTCTCCTCTCAAAGTAACTTTAGCTCCGATAGGCATTCCTTCTCTTAACTTAAAGTTTGAGACAGAGTTTTTCGCAAGGGTAACTACGGCTTTCTGACCTGTGATTGCAGTTAATTCCTCAACACCAACATCTACCAACTTTTTATCGGCAACTGCTGCACCAATACCTTTGTTGATACAAATCTTGGTGATCTTAGGCACCTGCATTACAGACTTGTACTGAAATTTTTCTTTCAGTGCAGGTGCAATCTCGCTTAGGTATTTATCTTTTAATCTTGGATTAGCCATTTTTAATTACCTCTCCGGTTTTTTTTGAATAACGTTGTAGTTTACCGTTTTCATCAACTTTACGTCCTACTCTTGTAGGTTCGCCAGTTGCGGGATCAACCAACATCAGGTTGCTCATATGAATAGGTGCTTCAACCTTCTCGATACCACCCTCTGGCTTAGTAGCCGAAGGTTTAACATGTTTAGTTACCATGTTTACGCCTTCTACGATAGCGCGGTAAGTTGAAGGGATCACCTCAAGAACTTGTCCTGTTTTACCGTTTTGATTTCCAGCAATCACTTTTACGGTATCACCCTTACGGATGTGGAATTTATTTGTTTTGTGTGCGTTCTTCATAACTTAAAGTACTTCAGGAGCTAAGGAAACAATTTTCATGAATTGCCTTTCACGAAGTTCACGTGCAACAGGCCCGAAAATACGGGTTCCTCTAGGCTCGTCATTGTTATTCAGCAGCACAGCGGCGTTGTCTTCAAAGCGAATATAAGACCCGTCTTTACGACGAACTTCTTTCTTCGTACGAACAACAACAGCTCTTGAAACTGTACCTTTCTTCAGGTTGCTTGATGATAATGCAGATTTTACTGTTACGATGATCTTGTCACCGACAGAAGCGTATCGCTTTCCGGTTCCTCCAAGTACTCTTATACAAAGCACCTCTTTGGCACCACTGTTATCTGCAACGTTAAGTCTAGACTCTTGCTGTATCATGATTACTTCGCTCTCTCTAAGATTTCTACTAATCTCCACCTTTTGTTTTTAGACAAAGGTCGAGTTTCCATGATTCTTACTGTATCTCCTATTCCGCACTCTTCATTTTCATCGTGCGCAGTGAATTTGCTGGTCTTACCAACGAATTTACCGTAGATAGGATGTTTTTCTTTTCGATCAACAGAAATGGTAATTGTCTTTTGCATTTTATTGCTGACAACTTTACCTATTCGTTCTTTTCTTAATTTTCGATTCTCCATTGCCTTTTTTCTTATTTAGCAATTTCTTTTGCTCTTAGTTCTGTTTTAAGACGAGCTATTAACCTGCGCGACTCACGGATCTTCATCGGATTCTCAATCGGAGAGATCTCGTGTGCAAACTTCAATTTGCTTAGTGCTTCAGTTTCCTCGTTTATGCGAGCTTCTAGCTCTTCGGCTGTCAGAGATTTAATTTCACTCGTTTTCATACCCTTATTCAGTATAGTCTCTTCTTACAACAAATTTTGTACTGATAGGTAGCTTTTGCTGAGCTAATCTCATTGCTTCCTGAGCTAATGCACGTGGCACACCTCCGGCTTCAAATAAGATTGTACCCGGCTTTACAGTAGCCACCCAATATTCCGGTGCACCTTTACCTTTACCCATACGAACCTCTGCAGGTTTCTTAGTGATGGGCTTATCTGGAAAGATACGGATCCATACCTGACCCTGACGTTTCATTGCACGGGTCATGGCGATACGAGCAGCCTCTATCTGGCGAGCAGTAATCCATCCTGGTTCTAACGATTTGATCGCGAAAGAACCGAATGAAATGGTATAACCTCTTTGAGCTATCCCTTTAACTCTACCCTTCTGCTGCTTTCTGAATTTTGTTCTTTTAGGTTGTAACATTTCTAAATTTTGTTAACGTTCAGCAATCTTTTAAACCTGCGTCGGTTAGCGCTTTCTGCGTTGACGTTTTCTTCCGCCGCCGCTGTTACCTTGATTCGAACCGCCTCCAACGTTAGGCGATAAATCGCGCTTGCCGAACACTTCACCTTTAAAGATCCAAACTTTGATACCGATTATACCATAAACAGTATCAGCTTCAGACACATGATAGTCGATATCTGCACGTAGGGTATGCAAAGGAATTCGACCTTCTTTATATTGCTCAGTTCGAGCCATTTCAGCGCCACCTAAACGTCCGCTAACTTTGATCTTAATACCTTGCGCTCCAACTCTCATTGCTGATGAGATGGCTTGCTTCATCGCTCTTCTATAAGAGATACGAGCTTTAAGCTGCTGCGCAATGCTATCGCCTACGAGTTTGGCATCTAACTCCGGGCGCTTAATTTCAAAGATGTTAATTTGAACGTCCTTACCAGTTAACTTTTTAAGCTCTTCTTTGATACGATCTACTTCCGAGCCACCTTTCCCGATAACGACTCCGGGGCGGGCAGTGTGAATGGTAAGAGTGATACGCTTAAGGGTGCGTTCTATAACTATTTTTGAGATACCACCTTTAGGTATCCTTGCTTCTACATATTGTCTTATCTTGTGGTCTTCTACCAGCTTATCGCTGAAGTCCTTACCTCCGAACCAGGCAGAATCCCAACCTTTGATTATTCCCAGTCTAAGACCTATAGGATTTACTTTTTGTCCCATTCCTATTCGTTGTTATCTTGTTCCTGATTATTTTCTGCTGTATGATCTACCGCTTGAAGGCTATCAACCACGATTGTAACATGGTTTGAACGCTTTCTGATTCGGTGTGCTCGGCCCTGAGGTGCCGGACGAAGTCGCTTAAGCATGCGACCACTATCTACAAAGATTGTTTTAACGTACAAGTCAGCTTCCTCCAAATCGGCATCTTCATTCTTTTGCTGCCAATTGGCGATAGCAGAAAGTAACAATTTTTCCAGCCTGGCAGAACCATGCTTGGAATCAAACTTTAATATATTCAAGGCCCTGTTCACTCTTTCTCCACGGATCATATCCGCTACAAGACGCATCTTGCGAGGTGAAGTAGGCACATTGTTTAATTTTGCTATTGCTTCCATCTTTTTAGCGCTTAACGTTTGCCTTTATCCTTTTTGTTCACATGCCCTCTGTAGGTACGTGTTGGGGCAAATTCTCCTAACTTATGCCCTACCATGTTTTCTGTAACATAAACAGGGATAAATTTATTTCCGTTGTGGACCGCGAATGTAAATCCTACAAATTCCGGCGAAATCATTGATCTTCTCGACCAGGTCTTGATCACTGATTTTTTTCCGCTTTCATTCATGGCGTCGACTTTCTTCTCGAGCCTGAAATCAATATATGGTCCTTTTTTTAATGATCTAGCCATAATTATTTCTTCTTCTTCCTTCTACTGATGATTAATCTGTCAGAGTATTTCTTTGGTTTACGAGTTTTTAACCCTTTAGTGTAAAGTCCGTTTCTTGATCTAGGATGTCCTCCTGATGCACGTCCTTCACCACCACCCATTGGGTGATCAACAGGGTTCATTACAACACCACGTACTCGTGGACGTCGTCCCAACCATCTGTTTCTACCAGCTTTACCAAGCTTTACGTTCATGTGGTCAGAATTACTTACCGCACCAACTGTAGCATAACATCTGGTTAATACTCTTCTTGTTTCACCTGAAGGAAGCTTTATTGTAGCATAATTACCTTCACGAGCCAAAAGCTGAGCATAAGATCCTGCACTTCTTACCATAGCAGCTCCGTTTCCTGGTTGCAATTCTACATTGTGAAGAATTGTGCCTAAAGGAATTTTCGCTAATGGTAAAGCGTTTCCTAGCTCAGGAGCAGCATCCTGCCCTGCGATGATCTGTTGTCCTTCCTGTAATCCTTCAGGAGCAAGAATATATCTCTTCTCTCCGTCTGCATAGAACAACAACGCGATGAAAGCTGTACGATTCGGATCGTACTGGATACTTTTTACCGTTGCCGGGATATCTCTTTTATCTCTTTTGAAATCGATTATTCTGTATTTCTGCTTATGTCCGCCACCAATGTAACGCATTGTCATACGTCCCTGGTTGTTACGGCCACCTGATTTAGTTTTACCAACAAGCAATGACTTCTCTGGAGCATCCTTGCTGATTCCACTGTAAACAGGAGCTAATCTGTATCGTTGTCCCGGAGTTACCGGTCTTAATTTTTTAACTGCCATTTCTCAGTTGATTATATACCACTGTAAAAATCTATTACTTCGCCTTCTGCAACAGTAACAATTGCTTTCTTGTATGAAGGCTTTCTTCCGGTAAGGATTTGAGATTTAGTATATCTCGTCTTCTTCTTACCTAGTACGTTTATTGTGTTAACGGCTTCTACAGATACGCCGTAGGCTTGTTCAACAGCCTTTTTTATTTGCAGCTTATTGGCTTTTCGACTTACTACGAAGCCATACTTGCCCTTTTCGTTCATCTCCGAGACCTTTTCGGTCACTATAGGTTTAATCAGTACGCTCATGGCTTACTTATTAAAAAGTTTTTCCAATTGTTCCACACTGCTTTCGCTTAATATCAGCGTATCAGCATTAATCACTTTATACGTGCTCAATTCATCGCACGTGATTACGTCTGTCTTTTTGATGTTTCTGCTTGATAACAATAAATTCTTATCTGCAGAATCAACAACAAGTAACGTCTTTTTGTCAGCAAGAGACAATGCATTAAGCATTGACAAATACTCTTTAGTTTTTGGTGCATCAAATGAAACACCATCTAAAACTGTAATTGCTGAATCTTTTGCTTTATATGCTAAAGCACTTTTTCGTGCTAATTGCTTAACTTTTTTATTAAGCTTAAATCCGTAGTTTCTTGGCTGAGGACCAAATACACGTCCACCACCTTTGAAAATTGGAGATTTAATACTTCCTGCACGAGCAGTACCTGTACCTTTCTGTTTCTTTATCTTTCTGGTAGATCCGGTGATCTCAGCACGTTCTTTTGACTTGTGAGTACCCTGTCGTTGATTAGCCAGGTATTGTTTCACATCAAGATATATCGCGTGATCATTTGGTTCAATTCCAAAAACTGAATCAGCTAACTTAACCTTTCTACCCGTATCCTCTCCGGTTCTTGATAATACTGTTATTTCCATGATCTTACTTCTCTAGAATTAAGTATGAATTTTTTGCACCGGGTACCGAACCACTAACTAGGATAAGATTCTCATCAGCAAGAATCTTCATAACTTTTAAGTTCGTTACCTTAACTGATTTGTTTCCGGTCTGTCCAGCCATCTTCATTCCTTTGAATACTCTCGCCGGATACGATGCTGCACCAATTGATCCAGGTGCTCTTAATCTGTTGTGCTGACCATGAGTTGCCTGGCCTACACCACCAAATCCATGACGCTTAACTACACCTTGAAAACCTTTACCTTTGCTTACGCCTTTTACATCAAGGAAGTCACCTTCCTCAAAGACGTCCTGTACACTGACTTCTTTTCCAAGCTCAATACCACCTTCAAATTCAAGACGGAAATCTCTGAATTCCACTACCTTGGATTTTGGTGTTGTATCAGCTTTTTTAAAGTGACCTAACAATGCCTGAGGTGTACGTTTTTCTTTACGCTCACCGTACGCTAATTGTACAGCATTGTAGCCGTCAGTTTCTTCATTCTTCACTTGTGTAATCACACAAGGACCAGCCTCTATCACCGTGCATGCGACGTTTCGTCCATCGGCACCGTAAACGCTAGTCATTCCGATTTTTCTACCTATTATTCCTGACATTTCTTTAATTTTTAACTCCCTTTTGCACAACGAGTTGCGGAATCACCACGCAAAAGGACTGCAAAGATAGAAATTAATGTGATTAAAAAAAACTTATTATCAATAATTTCCGATTGCAGACTTTAGACAATAAAAAAAGAACCAATACAACGATTGGTTCTTTTATATTTCTGTGTATTAAGATCAAACTTTAATCTCTACATCAACACCACTTGGAAGTTCAAGCTTCATCAGAGCGTCTACAGTTTTTGCACTGTTAGAGTAGATATCTACCAGTCTTTTGTAAGTACAAAGCTGGAATTGCTCTCTTGACTTCTTGTTTACGTGTGGAGAACGTAAAACTGTAAAGATGTCCTTCTCTGTTGGAAGAGGAATAGGACCACTTACTACTGCTCCAGTAGTTTTTACAGCACGAACGATCTTTTCTGATGATTTATCAACGAGATTATGATCGTATGACTTAAGTTTTATTCTTATTTTCTGTGTCATAATTCTGTTTTTTAAACGGCTGTACCTTTAGTTTCAGCAATCACTTCGTCTGCTATGTTCTTAGGTACCGCATCGTAATGTGAGAACACTAGTGATGCAGTCGCTCTACCTGAAGAAATTGTTCTCAGGTCAGTAACATATCCGAATAGTTCTGATAAAGGAACATCACCTTTAATGATCTGAGCTCCTCCTTTAGTATCCATTCCTCTCATGATACCTCTTCTCTTATTCAAGTCACCAGTGATAGGACCAGTGAACTCTTCAGGAGTAACGATCTCAACTTTCATGATTGGCTCAAGTAATTGTGGTTGAGCTTTTGCAGCAGCAGCTTTAAAACCAAGTCTTGCAGCTAATTCGAAAGATAGAGCGTCAGAGTCAACATCATGGAATGAACCATGGAATAATCTAACGTATAAGTTATCTACAGGGAAGCCAGCCAACGGACCGTTTTTCATTGCTTCTCTGAAACCTTTTTCAATCGCAGGGATAAATTCTTTAGGAATAACACCACCAACGATCTTGTTATCAAATTGAAGTCCGTCTTTTGCAGCTTCGATCAACTTCTCATCATCGTCTTTTGCAGGTCCTAATTCGAATACGATATCAGCGAATTTACCTTTACCACCACTCTGCTTTTTGTAAACCTCTTTGTGCTCAACATAACCTGTAACAGATTCTTTGTAAGCAACCTGAGGAGCACCCTGGTTGATCTCAACTTTAAACTCTCTTTTCAGACGATCGATAATGATCTCAAGGTGAAGTTCGCCCATACCTCTAAGTACAGTCTGACCAGTTTCGTGATCAGTCTCAACGTGTAGAGTTGGATCTTCTTCAACTAGCTTGGCAATTGCAGTACCAAGTTTATCAACATCAGCCTGAGTTTTAGGCTCAATCGCGTAACCGATAACCGGCTCAGGGAATTCCATAGACTCAAGAATAAGCGGGTGCTTTTCTTCAGTTAGTGAATCACCTGTTTTGATATCTTTGAAACCTACACCAGCACAGATATCACCAGCCTCTACTTTATCGATAGGGTTCTGCTTATTAGAGTGCATCTGCATTAATCGAGAGATACGCTCTTTTTTACCTGTACGGTTGTTTAATATATAAGAACCAGCATCAAGAGTACCTGAATATACACGCATAAATGCAAGACGACCTACAAACGGGTCAGTAGCAATTTTAAATGCTAGTGCAGCGAAAGGCTCTTCGTTGTCCGGAGTTCTAGTTTCTTCTTTTTCTGTATTTGGATTAACACCTGTTACAGCAGGCATGTCATATGGAGAAGGCAAGTACGCACAAACTGCATCAAGTACTGCCTGAACACCTTTATTTTTAAATGCTGAACCACACATAACTGGAGACATAGACATGTCAATAACAGCTTTGCGGATTGCAGCCATCATTTCTTCTTCAGTAATTGAATCTGGATCTTCAAAGAATTTCTCTAGAAGAGCATCATCATATTCAGCAACTGCCTCAACAAGATTTTGTCTCCACTCCATAACTGTATCTTCGATATCAGCAGGAATATCAACAACCTCGTATGTCATTCCGAAATCTTCGTCGTTCCAGATTACAGCTTTATTAGTAATAAGGTCAACTACACCTTTAAATGAATCTTCAGCTCCGATAGGTACTTGAAGTGGAACAGGATTAGCGCCTAATTTGTCTTTGATTTCGTTAACAACATTGAAGAAGTCAGCTCCAGCACGGTCCATTTTGTTTACGAAACAAATTCGTGGAACTCTGTACTTGTCAGCTTGTCTCCATACTGTTTCAGACTGAGGTTCAACACCAGATACTGCACAGAAAAGAGCTACAGCTCCATCAAGAACACGTAGAGAACGCTCTACCTCAACGGTAAAGTCAACGTGACCCGGAGTATCGATGATGTTTACTTTGAATTCTTTAGTGTCATCCAGAGGCTGCCCTTGTTTGGTAGGGTACTTCCAGAAAGTAGTTGTAGCAGCTGAAGTAATTGTAATACCACGCTCCTGCTCTTGTTCCATCCAGTCCATTGTAGCGGCACCATCGTGTACCTCTCCAATTTTATGACTAAGACCGGTATAGAAAAGAATTCTTTCAGTCGTTGTCGTTTTCCCGGCATCAATGTGAGCCATGATACCGATGTTACGAAGGTAGGTTAAATCTTTTTTAGCCATTTTAATATCCTATTAGAATCTGAAGTGTGAAAAAGCTTTATTCGCTTCTGCCATACGGTGAGTATCATCCTTTTTCTTGATGGCAGCACCTTCACCTTTTGAAGCCGCAACGATTTCGTTAGCTAATCTTTCTACCATCGTTTTCTCATTTCTAGAACGTGAATAGGAGATTAACCACTTAATACCTAATGAAGTCTTTCTTTCTGGTCTAACTTCCATTGGTACCTGAAATGTAGCACCACCCACTCTTCTACTTTTTACCTCGACAGAAGGCATCACGTTATTAAGTGCTTTCTTCCAAACCTCTAATCCGTTTTCACCAGTTTTTTCATTAACAATATCGATCGCATCATAGAAAATGCCATATGCTAATGACTTCTTCCCATCAACCATCAGATAGTTAACGAATTTCGTTACTAATGTATCTTGAAATTTAGGATCCGGAAGGATGTATCTCTTTTTTGGTTTTGCTTTTCTCATTGCTGTGTAAAATTATTTTTTAGGTCTTTTAGCACCATATTTAGAACGACCTTGTAAACGTCCGTTTACCCCTGCAGTATCAAGCGCACCACGGATAATGTGATATCTTACACCAGGAAGGTCCTTTACACGACCACCGCGAATAAGCACGATTGAGTGCTCTTGCAGGTTGTGTCCTTCACCTGGGATATATGCGTTAACTTCTTTTCCATTTGTCAACCTTACTCTTGCCACTTTACGCATTGCAGAGTTAGGTTTTTTTGGAGTGGTAGTGTAAACCCTTGTACAAACCCCTCTCCTTTGTGGACATGAGTCCAAAGCGGGAGATTTTGATTTTGAGGTTAACTTTTTTCTACCTTTTCTTACTAATTGCTGTATAGTAGGCATTTAACTCTCTGTGTTTAATTTTAATATAGACCTATCGAAATTTTGGATTGCAAAGGTAGGAAAATCAGCGGATTATCCAAAGTATACTGACCAAATTTTCAGTATTTCTTTTTAAACCTTGCTTTAAGCTGTTTCCAACCCTATGCTTCTCCCATTGTTCCTCCGAAATTCATCGGGAATTTTGGTGTTTCCTGACTGTTTTTGATTGCCCCATAGGTACTTTCGTATTTCTCTATGTTGTCAGCCAAAGCATTCAGGAGACGCTTCGCATGCTCGGGCGTGATCACTACTCGTGATTTTACCTTTGCCTTTGGAACACCCGGCATTAAACGGATAAAATCAATAACAAACTCACTATTCGAATGTGCAATCATTGCAAGATTTGCATAAACACCCTCAGCTGTTTCTTCTGAAAGCTCAATATTAATCTGATTTTGTCCTTGTTTATCTTTTTCTTCTGCCATTGTATTTCGGAATTAATAAACAGGCACCCTGAAAAACTTTCGGGGTGCCTGATAAAATATGTTTTATAGAGCGGTCATTAATTTACCGCTTCTCTCTCACTACGCTCTTTCTTCCCGGCAAGCATTGCTTCGTACTCATCTTTAGGAGCAACGATCAGATTGTCGTAGTCACGGATTCCGGTTCCTGCTGGAATCAAGTGTCCTACGATCACGTTCTCTTTAAGTCCGAGTAACTGATCCCTCTTACCCCAGATAGAGGCTTCTGACAATACTTTAGTAGTTTCCTGGAAGGAAGCTGCAGAAATAAAGCTTTCTGTACCAAGAGATGCCTGAGTAATACCCTGAAGGATTGTTTTTGAAACTGCAGGCTGAGCATCTCTAACCTGAATAGTTTTCATATCCTTTCGTTTCAGCATAGAATTCTCATCTCTTAACTGACGTGCGGTGATGATCATACCTGGCTTCATTGTGCTACTGTCGCCTGCATCAGTAACGACTTTCTTGTCTAGCATTGTGTCGTTTTCATCTGCAAAAGCAAATCTATCAACTACCTGATTAACCAGGAAGCTTGTGTCACCTGCGTCAATTACTCTTACTTTCTGCATCATCTGCCTCACGATACCTTCAATGTGCTTATCATTGATCTTCACACCCTGAAGTCTGTATACTTCCTGTACCTCATTTACAAGATACTCTTGTACAGCTTTTGGTCCTTTGATAGAAAGGATATCGTTTGGTGTGATCGCTCCGTCAGAAAGCGGATAACCAGCTTTAACGAAGTCACCATCCTGAACAAGAATGTGTTTAGATAATGGCACCATGTAACGCTTCTTCACTCCATCTTTTGACTCAATGAAGATCTCTCTGTTACCACGTTTGATGTTACCGTAAGTTACAACACCGTCGATTTCAGAAACTACTGCAGGGTTCGATGGGTTACGAGCCTCAAATAACTCAGTAACTCTTGGAAGACCCCCTGTAATATCTCTGGACTTACCAGCGGTTCTAGGTATCTTAGCCAGTACCTGACCAGCCTTGATAGTTTGCCCCTCATCTACTGCAAGGTGAGCTCCTACAGGAATGTTATATCCCTTAGAATCACCTTTTGTAGGGTTAACTATAACCGTTGGGTTTTTAGTCTTATCTCTGGTTTCAATAATTACTTTTTCTCTGTGTCCTGTTTGCTCATCAGACTCTTCTTTATAGGTTATACCTTCTTCGATACTTTCGAATTCGATTGTACCATCAAATTCTGACAAGATAACAGCGTTATAAGGATCCCAGTAGCAAAGCTCTTGGCCTTTTTCTACTTTTTCACCTTCCTTAACAGTTAATGTAGCTCCATAAGGAACGTGATTACTGCTAAGCATTGTTTTCGATTTTGGATCGATGATCTTAACTTCTGTCATTCGACTCATTACGATCTCGATATTCTTACCTTCCTCATCTTTGGTCTTGATAGCTCTAAGACCTTCGAATTCGATAATACCGCTATTTCTTGCAGTGATTTTAGCATCAACTGCAATGTTTGAAGCAGTACCACCCACGTGGAAAGTTCTTAATGTTAACTGAGTACCTGGTTCACCAATAGATTGCGCAGCAATTACACCTACTGCCTCACCTTTCTGAACCATGTTACCAGTAGCAAGGTTTCTACCATAACACTTAGCACAACCTCCCTGTCTGGTTTCACAAGTTAAAAGAGACCTGATTTCAACTTCTTCAACTCCTGCTTCCTCAATATAATCAGCAATCTCATCTGTGATCTCCTCTCCTGCAGCCATGATTAATTCATCTGTTTCAGGATGGAAGATGTCGTGTACTGCTACACGACCAGCAATACGCTCAGCTAAAGATTCAACTACTTCTTCGTTATCTTTTAAAGCAGAAACTGCAAGTCCTCTTAATGTTCCACAATCTTCTTCTGAAACAACAAGATCCTGAGCAACATCAACAAGACGACGTGTTAAGTAACCAGCATCAGCTGTTTTAAGAGCTGTATCGGCCAGACCTTTACGAGCACCGTGTGTTGAAATAAAGTACTCAATTACATCGAGTCCCTCTTTAAAGTTAGAAAGAATCGGGTTTTCAATAATAGCACCAACAGATCCACTAAGGTTTTTCTGTGGTTTCGCCATCAATCCTCTCATTCCTCCCAACTGTCTGATCTGCTCTCTGGAACCTCGAGCTCCTGAGTGCATCATCATGTAAATACTGTTGAATCCCTGATTATCTTCTTCAAGTTGGGTCATCAAAGTATTAGTCAACTGAGAGTTAATTCTTGTCCAGATATCAATAACCTGGTTATAACGCTCGTTGTCAGTAATCAGACCCATCAGGTAGTTATTCCAAACTGCATCAACCTCTTCCTTGGCCTTATCAACCAATTCTTCTTTCGCTGTTGGAATAATAATATCACCAAGACCCATTGAAAGACCGCCTTTGTAGGCCATCTGGAATCCCAGTTCTTTAATATCATCAAGGAAATGTGCTGTCTTAGCCATTCCTGCGATATTGAATACTCTGGCTATAATCTGCTGAAGTTTTTTCTTTGTTAATAATTCATTAACAAATCCTACTTCCTCAGGTACATATTGGTTAAATAAAACTCTACCGGCAACAGTTTCAATTAATTGCTCTTCCAGTTCACCTTTAGAGTTTCTTGCCTTAGCTTTTACTTTAATATGTGCGTGTTTAGAGATTCTCTTCTCATTAAGAGCGATAATCACTTCTTCTGCACCATAGAAAGTCATTCCTTCTCCTGCAACCGGATGATCATCAGTAGATTTACGTCCTTTAGTAACGTAATAAAGACCAAGAACCATATCCTGTGAAGGTACTGCGATAGGAGCACCATTAGCAGGGTTAAGAATATTGTGCGATGATAACATCAGTACAGATGCTTCCAGAATAGCCTCGTGTCCCAGAGGAACGTGAACAGCCATCTGGTCACCATCGAAGTCGGCGTTAAAAGCTGTACAAACCAAAGGATGCAACTGGATAGCTTTTCCTTCGATAAGTTTAGGCTGGAACGCCTGAATACCAAGTCTGTGAAGAGTTGGAGCACGGTTAAGAAGTACAGGGTGTCCTTTCAATACATTCTCAAGAATATCCCATACTACCGGATCTTTTCTATCAACAATCTTCTTAGCAGACTTAACAGTTTTTACTATACCCCTTTCAATTAGCTTACGGATAATGAAAGGCTTGAATAACTCTGCAGCCATATCCTTAGGAAGACCACACTCATGAAGCTTAAGTTCAGGTCCTACAACAATTACAGAACGACCTGAATAGTCAACCCTTTTACCCAATAAGTTCTGACGGAATCGACCTTGCTTACCTTTAAGCATATCACTTAAAGATTTAAGTGCTCTGTTTCCATCAGATCGAACAGCATTTACCTTACGGCTGTTATCAAAAAGAGAATCAACTGCTTCCTGAAGCATACGCTTTTCATTACGTAAAATCACTTCAGGAGCCTTAATATCAATCAGCCTTTTCAGACGATTATTTCTAATTATAACCCTTCTGTAAAGGTCGTTAAGGTCAGAGGTTGCGAATCGACCGCCATCTAATGGCACAAGAGGCCTTAGTTCTGGTGGAATAACAGGTACCATACGGATAATCATCCACTCAGGTCTGTTTTCAATTCGTGTTTTAGCATCTCTGAATGCTTCAACAACCTTAAGTCTTTTCAGGGCTTCCGCTTTTCTTTGCTGAGAAGTATCAGTTGCTGCCTGGTGGCGTAACTGATAAGATAAATCATCAAGATCAAGTCGAGAAAGTAGCATCTCGATCCCTTCAGCTCCCATTCTTGCGATGAATTTATTTGGATCATTATCATCTAGGAGTTGATTTTCTCTTGGTAATTTATCCATGATATCAAGATATTCATCCTCTGTCAGGAAGTCCATCTGTTCGATACCATCTTCAGCTTTTAAACCTGGCTGAACAACAACGTAGCGCTCGTAATAAATAATTTGATCGAGCTTTTTAGTCGGAAGACCCAAAAGGTATCCGATTTTATTTGGCAATGAGCGGAAATACCAGATATGTGCTACAGGAACTACCAATTCAATGTGTCCCATGCGCTCACGTCGAACTTTCTTTTCAGTAACTTCAACACCGCAACGGTCACAGATAATTCCTTTATATCTGATTCTTTTGTATTTACCGCAATGACATTCCCAGTCTTTTACCGGACCAAATATTCTCTCACAGAACAAACCACCCATCTCTGGCTTGTAGGTTCTGTAATTGATAGTTTCCGGCTGGGTTACTTCACCAAAAGAGCTTTCCAGGATTGACTCCGGAGAAGCAAGGCTTATCGTAACCGTTGAAAAGTCATTGTTAATTTTTTTGTTTTTTCTAAATGCCATAATGTTCCTTATCTATAGGTAGGCACATCGCCTTAATTTAACATTTTTACTTGAGCGTAATTTCTAGAGCCAATCCTCTCAATTCATGAATCAATACGTTGAATGACTCAGGAATGTTCGGTCTTGGAAGATTATCTCCTTTTACAATTGCCTCGTAAGCTTTTGCTCTTCCTACAACATCATCAGACTTAATTGTCAGGATTTCCTGTAGAATATTAGCAGCACCGAATGCTTCGAGAGCCCAAACCTCCATCTCACCAAATCTCTGTCCACCAAACTGAGCTTTACCTCCGAGTGGTTGCTGAGTAATAAGTGAGTAAGGTCCAATTGAACGGGCGTGCATCTTGTCATCAACAAGGTGGCCCAGTTTCAACATATAAATTACACCCACAGTTGTAGGCTGGTCAAAACGCTCACCACTAAGTCCATCATGAAGGTGTGTTCTACCTAAATGCGGAAGACCTGCTTCTTTAAGCTCTGCATCAACTTCATCAGCAGTTGCTCCATCAAAGATCGGTGTAGCATATTTACGACCTAATTTTAATCCAGCCCAACCCAGTACGGTTTCGTATATCTGTCCAAGGTTCATACGTGAAGGTACACCTAGTGGGTTCAATACGATATCTACCGGGCTTCCATCCTCAAGGAATGGCATATCTTCTGCTCTAACGATTTTGGCTACAACACCTTTGTTACCGTGACGGCCTGCCATTTTATCACCAACTTTTAGTTTACGCTTCTTAGCAATATAAACTTTAGCGAGTCTAACAATTCCAGCAGGAAGCTCGTCACCAACCTCCAAGGTAAATCGCTCACGCTTAAATTCACCTGCAAGTTCGTTACGTCTATTTAAGTAATTCTTAACAAGAGTTACAAGTAGCTCATTAGTTTTTTCATCATCAGTCCAGTTTTCAAGGATAACATCTGCAATCAAGTTAACCTCTTCCGGAACTGCATAACCAGATTCGTCTCTGTATATATTCTTTTCAGGGAATAAGTTATTCTCAATATTCTGGTGATTGAATTTAACTCCTTTGCTGAGCAGTTCATCCCCAAATTTATGTTTAACACCCTGTGAAGTTTTGCCTTCAAGAAGAGATACAAGCTTATTAATCATTTTAGCTCTCAATCCTCTAAGGTTTTTAGAGTACTCAGCCATCAGAGTTTGAACCTCTTTTTTAGCTCTTGCTCTTGATTCCTTATCTTTTTTAGGTCGAGAGAATAATTTTGTATCAATTACCACACCTTTAACTGATGGAGGAACGCGTAGAGATGCATCTTTTACATCACCAGCCTTATCTCCAAAGATAGCGCGAAGTAATTTTTCTTCCGGAGTTGGATCACTTTCTCCTTTTGGAGTGATCTTACCGATCAAAATATCTCCTTCTTTAACTTCAGCTCCGGTTCTGATAACACCATTTTCATCAAGATGTTTAACCGCTTCCTCACTTACGTTAGGAATTTCAGAAGTTAATTCTTCTTCACCACGTTTTGTATCTCTAACTTCTAATTCATATTCATCAATGTGAATAGAAGTGAAAATATCATCTCTTACAACTTTTTCAGAAATAACGATCGCATCCTCAAAGTTATATCCCTGCCATGGCATGAAAGCTACTTTCATGTTTCTACCAAGAGCAAGCTCACCCTGATCAGTTGCGTAACCATCACACAATACCTGGCCTTTTTCAACTCTCTCGCCTTTCTTCACGATTGGCACAAGGTTAAGGCTGGTATCCTGGTTAGTTCTTCTGAATTTAATCAGATTATAAGTAACTACATCATCATCAAAGCTTACTAGACGCTCATTTTCAGATCTGTCGTAACGAACTTTGATAACCGTAGAATCTACGAAATCTATTTCACCATCTGCCTCTGCAACAACAAGAGTTCTTGAATCCAGGGCAACTCGCTTCTCAAGACCAGTTCCAACAATAGGAGCTTCTGGTCTTAATAAAGGAACAGCCTGGCGCTGCATGTTCGATCCCATCAACGCACGGTTTGCATCATCATGCTCAAGGAAAGGAATCATTGATGCCGCAACAGATACAATCTGGTTTGGAGCAACGTCCATGTAAGAAAGCTCATGCGGCTCCATTACCGGGAAGTCACCTTCATATCTGGCCTTTACTCTGTCATTCACATAATCACCGTTATCAGTGATTGGTGCGTTTGCCTGAGCAATGTAATGATTGTCTTCTTCTTCAGCAGTAAGGTAAACTACATCACTTGTCACTTTACCATCCTGAACTTTTCTATATGGAGTTTCGATGAATCCCATGCTATTCACTTTCGCGTGAACACAAAGAGATGAAATCAATCCAATATTTGGACCTTCAGGAGTCTCGATCGTACAAAGACGACCGTAGTGAGTATAGTGAACGTCACGAACCTCGAAACCAGCTCTTTCTCGAGAAAGACCTCCAGGTCCTAATGCAGACATTCTTCTTTTATGAGTAACCTCAGCTAATGGGTTAGTTTGATCCATGAACTGAGATAACTGGTTAGTACCAAAGAAAGAGTTGATCACTGAAGATAACGTTCTGGCGTTGATCAGATCAACAGGCTTGAAGTCTTCGTTATCTCTAACATTCATTCTTTCTTTAATAGTACGAGCCATTCTCGCAAGACCAACTCCAAACTGAGAGTAAAGTTGTTCACCAACTGTTCTTACCCTTCTGTTACTTAAGTGGTCAATATCATCAACAACTGCTTTACTGTTGATCAATCCGATCAGATATTTAACAATTAGGATTATATCCTCAGTAGTTAATACTCTTGAATCTTTAGAATGATCAAGACCAAGCTTTGTGTTAATTCTGTAACGTCCAACTTCACCCAGGTCATAACGTTTATCACTAAAGAAAAGGTTTTGAATAATCTCTCTTGCAGTGGCTTCGTCAGGAGCCTCAGTATTACGAAGTTGTCTGTAAATCTGTTCTACTGCTTCCTTCTCAGAATTTGAGTTATCCTTTTGAAGGGTATTATATATAATAGAGTAGTCAGTTACGTTAGCATCTTTTCTATGCAGGATGATTGATTTAACACCTGCATCAAGAATTAAATCTATATCTTCTGAAGTTAGAACAGAGTCACGTTCAAGGATTACTTCGTTACGGTCGATTGATACAACCTCACCAGTATCTTCATCCACAAAGTCTTCAGTCCAGGTACGGAGAACTCTTGCAGCTAACTTTCTATCAATAACTTTTTTAAGGTTTGCCTTAGTAGCTTCAACTTCTTCAGATAGGTCGAAAAGATCAAGAATATCTTTATCAGATCCGAAGCCGATAGCTCTTAGGAGAGTTGTGACCGGGAATTTTTTCTTCCGGTCGATATAGGCATACATGACGTTGTTTACGTCAGTGGCAAACTCTATCCACGATCCTTTAAAAGGAATAATTCTCGCGGAGTACAAAGTAGTACCATTTGTGTGTTTACTTTGAGCAAAGAAAACACCAGGAGAACGGTGTAACTGAGAAACGATTACACGTTCAGCACCATTGATCACGAAAGATCCTTTAGCGGTCATTAACGGAACGCTTCCAAGGAAAACTTCCTGCTCAATAGTTTCAAAATCTTCATTGTCCTCATCGTTACAAGAGAGTCGTAATTTTGCTTTTAAAGCAACTGCATACGTCAAACCACGATCGATACACTCCTGTACAGAATATTTAGGGGGGTCGATAGTATAGTCGACGAATTCAAGAACAAAATTTTCTCTTGAGTCAGAAATAGGGAAATTCTCCATAAATACTTTATAGAGACCTTCGTGATTTCTTTTTTCCGCAGGGGTATCCAATTGGAAGAAATCGCGGAAAGATTGTAATTGTACATCCAAGAAATCAGGGTAATCAATTACTGACTTTATAGATGAGAAATTAATTCTTTCGGTTTGAATCTTATTAGCCAAGACTATCAGAGTTTAAGTTTTCACAAAAGGTGCCGGGTTTCGCTTTGAAACCCGACACATATGCTCTTCAGCAATGTATGTTCGTACAAACAGGAAAAGACCCCAATAAAATATCAGGGCCTAAACAGGGTTGACCAAGACGGTCAAATTATTTCAACTCTACTTCGGCACCAGCCTCTTCAAGTTGTTTTTTCATGCTTTCAGCTTCATCCTTAGGCATAGCTTCTTTCACAGCCTTAGGTGCACCGTCAACTAGTTCTTTAGCTTCTTTAAGCCCAAGACCAGTTAATTCTTTTACTAGTTTCACTACAGCAAGTTTCGCGCCACCAGCAGACTTAAGGATTACGTCAAATTCTGACTTTTCTTCTTCAGCACTGTCTCCACCAGCACCACCGCCAGCTACCATTACTGGTGCCGCTGCAGCTGCAGGCTCAATACCGTACTCTTCCTTAAGGATTTCTGCTAATTCGTTTACTTCTTTTACAGATAAATTAACTAACTGCTCAGCGAATTCTTTCAAATCTGCCATTTTATTCCCGATTTAAATTGTTTCTAATAAAATTGTTAAATAATTGTAATTATGCTTCTCGATCCTGTAACGTTTTAACAATACCGCCAAGTTTGTCGCTACCACTGCTAAGAGCAGAGATAACATTTTTAGCTGGTGATTGAAGCAACGTAATAACTTCGCCGATAAGCTCGCTTTTCGATTTAAGATTACTTAGTGTTTCAAGGTTTTCATCACCGATAAAGATATCAGAATCGATCGATGCACCCTTCAATAAAGGTCTTTTAATCTGTTTACCTTGCTTGCTTCTGAAGGCTTTAATAACTTTTGCCGGAGCATTATTAGATTCAGCTGAAAAGATAATTCCACTGAAACCTTTTAATGCAACATCTAAATCGCTAAAGTCGTTGTCAAGCTGATCAAGAGCTTTCTTGATCAAAGTGTTTTTAACAACTTTATATTCAACACCTTCTTTAAAGCATAACCTTCTAAAGTCGTTTACTTGTCCAACAGACAACCCACTAGCATCAGCGATGTAGAAAAAAGGATTGTTGTTAAACTTTTCAACAAGACTTTCTATTACTTGTGCTTTTTCTTCTCTAGTCATGGTTATAATCCTGCTATAGAGTTTTTATCAATTTCGATACCAGGACTCATCGTACTAGAAATCGAAATCGTTTTAAAATAAGTACCTTTAGCTGAAGCAGGTTTTAATTTTGCGATTGTCTGGATTAATTCCACAGCGTTTTCGTGAATTTTTTCCGGATCGAAAGAAACTCGTCCGATAGATGTGTGAATTATTCCGAACTTATCAACTTTAAAGTCAATTTTACCCGCTTTTACTTCCTGTACAGCTTTTCCTACGTCAAGAGTTACCGTACCCGCTTTTGGGTTAGGCATTAAACCACGTGGACCCAATACTCGACCTAAACGACCAATCTTAGGCATTACAGTCGGCATTGTTATTATTACGTCTACGTCAGTCCAGCCATCTTCGATTTTCTTGATGTACTCGTCAAGTCCTACATAGTCTGCACCAGCTTCTTTAGCCTCTTCTTCTTTATCAGGAGTACAAAGAACCAACACGCGAACATCGCGGCCTACCCCGTGAGGTAAAGCTACGACACCTCTGACCATTTGATCAGCTTTACGTGGGTCTACACCTAATCGAATATCGAGATCAACAGAAGCATCGAATGAAGCATAGTTTACTTCTTTCACTAGTGCCGCTGCTTCGCTAATAGCGTAAGCTTTTTCAGGATCTAACTTAGAAAATGCTTCTTTTTGTTTTTTTGTTAATCTTGCCATGTTACCTTAAGATTAGTTACATCCAAGGAGCTTTTCCCTGAACCTTTATTCCCATACTTCTTGCGGTCCCTGCAACCATTCGCATTGCTGACTCAACTGTAAATGCATTTAAATCCTGCATTTTAGTTTCAGCAATCTCTTTAACCTGATCCCAAGAAACAGATCCTACTTTAACTCGGTTAGGTTCAGCTGAACCCTTCTTAAGTTTCGCAGCCTCTTTTAACAAGATCGCAGCAGGAGGAGTTTTAATCACAAAGTCGAATGACTTGTCAGAATAAATAGTTACTACCACTGGTAGAACCATCCCTTGCTTGTCTTGTGTACGAGCATTAAACTGCTTGCAGAAGTCCATTATATTGAGACCCTTGGCACCAAGAGCCGGACCGATAGGTGGAGACGGATTGGCTTGTCCACCCCTTACTTGTAACTTCAGGTAACCACTAATCTCCTTTGCCATTACTATTCTACTTTTTCGACCTGCATATAGTTTAATTCCACTGGAGTGTTTCTACCAAAGATCTTCACGATAACATTAAGTTTCTTACGATCTTCAAAAACCTCCTCTACGTGGCCGGTAAATCCGCTGAATGGGCCGTCCATTACTTTAACAGATTCACCTACAATATATGGTGTATCTAGTTTTTCCTCGAATTCTTCTGTCTCATCAACTTTACCTAAGATTCTGTTGACTTCAGACTGACGAAGGGGTACTGGATTTTTGGAAGCATTTCCCCCTCCTGCTCCGAGAAAACCGATCACACCTGGAATGCTGGTTACAGTGTGCATAACTTCTCCATGAGAAAGGTTAGCCTGAATCAGCACATAGCCCGGGAAGAAAGATCTTTCTCTGATGCGCTTCTTTCCATTGCGCATTTCATAAACTTTTTCTGAAGGAATCAGGATTTGTGGTACCTGATCTTCAAGTTTTTGTCGAGCTATCTCGTTTTCAAGATAGTTTTTCACCTTCTTCTCCTGACCACTTACAGCTCTCAGTACGTACCATTTATGCTCACTCATAACCTCGGCGTAACAGTCAATTATTTAATATTATTATAATAAAAATCGGTAATGTTCTGGAAACCAGAATCAATAAGACCGATAACTAATGCAAAAATTAAAGAGGCTATCAAAACCAGGACAGCATTATTTTGCAATTCTCTATATCCTGGCCAGCTAACTTTAGTTGTCAACTCGATGTATGACTCTTTAATATATGATACTAACTTATTCATGAATAATATCTTAATAAATTGGCACGGGTGGAGAGACTCGAACTCCCAGCCAATGGTTTTGGAGACCACTACTCTACCAATTGAGCTACACCCGTGTATATAACACCCCGAAAAACGGAATGCAAAGATAGAAAAATATTCTTGATAAACAAAACGCGTTCCCGAAAAATCAGAAACGCGTTTTATATTTTATATCAAAATTACTCTATGATTTCAGTAACCTGACCAGAACCTACTGTTCTACCACCTTCACGGATAGCGAAACGTAGACCTTTTTCCATTGCAATCGGGCTGATCAAATCAACTACAATTGAAACGTTATCACCTGGCATTACCATTTCAACACCTTCTGGAAGTTTAATCTCTCCAGTAACGTCTGTAGTTCTGAAGTAGAACTGTGGACGGTATCTGTTGAAGAAAGGAGTGTGACGTCCACCTTCTTCTTTTGAAAGAACGTAAACCTCAGCTTTGAAGTGGTGGTGAGGAGTTACAGAACCTGGCTTACAGATTACCATACCTCTTTTGATTTGAGACTTCTCAATACCACGAAGTAATAGACCAACGTTATCACCAGCTTCACCTCTATCTAAGATCTTACGGAACATCTCAACACCTGTAATTGTTGACTTAAGGTTTTCTGCTCCCATACCTAAGATATCAACAGGATCACCAGAGTTGATTACACCTCTCTCAATACGACCAGTAGCAACAGTACCACGACCAGTAATAGAGAATACGTCCTCAACAGGCATCAAGAAATCTTTGTCGATAAGTCTTTCTGGAAGTGGAATGAACTCATCCACAGCAGCCATCAACTCATCTACTTTTTCTACCCACTTAGGCTCACCATTAAGTGCACCAAGAGCAGATCCAGCAATAATAGGAGTGTCATCACCTGGGTAGTCATATGAAGAAAGAAGATCTCTAACTTCCATTTCTACTAATTCAAGTAATTCCTCATCATCAACAAGGTCTACCTTGTTTAAGAATACAACAATTGCCGGTACACCTACCTGACGACCAAGAAGGATGTGCTCCCTAGTTTGAGGCATTGGTCCATCAGTTGCAGCTACAACTAAGATCGCACCGTCCATCTGAGCAGCACCAGTAACCATGTTTTTCACATAGTCAGCGTGACCTGGACAGTCAACGTGTGCATAGTGACGATTCTCAGTTGCGTACTCGATATGCGAACTGTTGATAGTAATACCACGCTCCTTTTCTTCTGGTGCGTTATCGATGGCAGAGAAGTCTCTACTCTCTGCAAGACCTTTATCTGCCAAAACTTTTGAAATAGCCGCAGTTAAAGTTGTCTTACCGTGGTCTACGTGACCGATGGTACCGATATTAACGTGCGGTTTCGAACGATCAAAGGTTTCCTTAGCCATTTTCTTATAATCCTCGGTTTAGTTATAAATTCATTTACTTAATTGACAAAAACACCTTAAAAAGAACTTTTTTAAGGTGGTTAAGATTTTATGATTTCCGGATAAATCCGGCAATTATATTTTCTAGTTGAGCCAATGACGGGAATTGAACCCGTGACCTCTTCCTTACCAAGGAAGCGCTCTACCCCTGAGCTACATCGGCTTTAACCGACAATAAAATTGAGCGGGCGACGAGGCTCGAACCCGCGACCTACAGCTTGGAAGGCTGTCGCTCTACCAACTGAGCTACGCCCGCTTAATCTCCTACCTCATTTAAAGATAGCATGAATTGCTCGCTTTAAATAAGATTCTCAAGAGTTTTTGTGGGGGAAGCAGGATTCGAACCTGCGAAGTCATAAGACAACGGATTTACAGTCCGTCCCAGTTGGCCGCTTTGGTATTCCCCCAATTATCGGTTTCAGATATTCAATTAACCTACCTAAAACCCGACATTTTGTGTCTCCGTTTTGTTTTAGGTGGTGCAAAAATATATATCATTTTCTATCTTTCAAACATTCCTGATGAAAATTTAAAAAAAATCCTCGTCCCAATATTTTATTCCTCTGGTGACACCGTCACAGCTTCCAGATTATCAACGACTTCCGGATATTTTTCATTTGATAATTTTTTTTCAATCTTTTCTCTCACTCCTGGCACATCCTCCAGCATCATTAGTAAAAGATAGATAGTCGTTCTGTTATTTATGAATCTTTCGTTCTCTAAAATGCCAAAAAGGAAATCTGCTTTTGAATTCAAGTCAAACGAATCGTCCAGGTTTGGAAGCCACATCATATATAATTGAAGTGCATAAAACCTTTCTGCCCTGGTCATATTTTTAATCTTTTCTTCAAGCCATGAAATTTTTTCAACATGCCCACTATCCAGATAATAAAGCGCCAGAGGAATTACGGTTTCAGTCTGATCGTACTTTTCATAATGCTCAAGCCTCTGGAGCTTATCCTCCTCATTACTTAAGCTCAACGCCTCAATTGATGCTCCTATAACACTGAATGATTTACTCTCAAGTCCTTTTTCAATAACCGAAAGATATGAGTCTGAATCCCATCCTCCAACTGCTGCTATTGCATCGGCCTTAACATAATAGTCTGGGTCGGACATAGCCATGGATGCTATTTTTGCAATCACTTCTTCAGGAATATCCTCAGCTATCGTCGCCCATACATTTATTCCATATTGACGAAATGCCCAAAATTCTTCTTTTAAAACTTCCTGAAACAAATTGTTCACCTTCTCATTTGACAGGGAGTCTGAAAGATATTCCAATGCTTCCATCTTTGATTTGTAAGAAACAGCATTTTTATATTGGGATATCCAATCTGATAGTGGTTTTTCATAAGCCATTTCCACCAGAAGGTCGTGCTCCGGATCAAAGATCACCGCATCAGGGTTATTTTCCATTGGGATTTCAAGTAATTGGTAAGGCTTATCAATTGTTACTGTGTACCTACTTCCTTTTCCATTTGAAAATACATCTATAGTGGCAGGTAGTATAAATACTGGAAATTCCTCAGATTGGACCTGATAAATTTCGATATACAAAGTGTCATTTTCATGGGTATAGGCCATAGTTAATTCAGGATGGCCCTCACTATAAAACCATTGATTAAAAAACCAGCTAAGATCTTCTCCGCTTGTGTCTTCCATTACCAGACGGAGATTTGCTGCTTCAACTGATTCGCCTTTATATTTATCGATGTAATTTCTTAATCCTTTAAAAAATATCTCATCTCCAAGATAAATTCTGAGCATGTGAAGAATTCGCCCTCCTTTGTTATAACTATGTGCATCGAACATTTCATCCGGACTATAATAGTTATGATTGATCAGTGGGTGCGTTTCTTCCAATGCCTCCTCAAAATATCCTGCTTCCTCCTCAACAGCTAGCAGCCCTGCTTCCATTTCGCCGTGTTTGTGCTGGGCCCAAAGAAATTCTGAATAATTGGCAAATGCTTCATTCATTGCAATGTTGGCCCAGGATTCAGCTGTTAACTGATTTCCAAACCATTGATGACTTAACTCATGAATTATTATGCCTTCATAATCTTCATCTAATGCTTCATTTTCATTTAGCTGGACTTCTTCCATAAATACAGAAGCTGTAGTATTCTCCATTGCTCCTGATACAAAATCCTTCACAGCGATTTGAGCATATTTAGACCAGGGAAAGGGTTCATCTAAAAGACTATCCATAAAGTGGATCATCTCAGGAGTATATTTAAATATCTCACTGGCCCTGTCTGCGTATTTAGGATCAACATAGTATTGCAGAGGGATATCATTATAAGTTTCCTCTTCCATAGCAAATTTTCCGGCAGCGATCATAGTAAGATATGCTGCATGGTCCTTATCTAATTTCCAGGTGTCTGTTTTAAGACTGTCTTCATTAACTACACTACTAGTCATTAATCCGTTGCTGAGGGTAATGAAGTCTGCTGGAACAGTTATGCTTATTTCTTGCTTATATCTTTCGTTAGGAGCATCGATTACTGGAAACCACCTGCTATTGTTTTCCGGTTCGCCTTGTGTCCATATCTGGATAACATCCCCGTTTTCATCTTTAATAAAATAAAGTCCTCGTGAATCGTGATAAGAGCTGGCATTCGCCATAGGGCTTTCTTCAGGATCAGCCACATAGTCTATTTCCAGAGAAATAATTTCATCAGGACGATAAGTTCTATCAAGACTTATTAGCAATTCCAGGGAGTCATAACTGTATTTCAACGGAATATTATTATTTCGATCAGGCATTACCACCTTTTTAATTTCTAAGCCCTTAGCATCGAGCGTTACTTCGTTTATAGGATAACCGTAAGGGGTTCCTGTGATAATTGCTTTTCCAATAACTTTTTCCTCTGGAAAATCAAAAGAGAGATCGAGATCAAGATGCAAAATATCAAATACCAGCGGATTAGCTGTGTGGTATGGAACGGCCACCGGAGTAAGTTTAGCTTGTTGCTCTTCCTGAATAGCCGCAGAATCAAGTGTATCATTTTCGGCAACAGTAGTCTGGGGCGTTGTTTGGGAGCAGGATAAAATTAAAAATAGAAAAGCTGAATGAACTCCAAACAAAAATATCTTCTTGTACATAACTGATTATTTTATTCTCAAAGATTACAAAAAAAATGCGGAAAACGTGTTCTCCTGGTTTCATTTTTGAAAGTCTGGTAGCAATTTGCTTACTTCATGCTTGTAAAAAAGATAGAATAACCGTAATTATGCATGAAAAAGCATTATGTACCAGGCACACCTAATTAACGACGAAGAATCTGTTTCTGATAAATCAATCTCAGTTAATTTTGAAGACGAGAACATTCTTGTTAATAATGAAGTTCTCGACTGGGACATTAGTCGCATTGACGATTCTCACTTTCACGTTATTAAAGATGGTAAAGGCTTCAAACTTGAGCATGTAGCTACTGATGCTGAAGAAAAAATCATCACCTTAAAAATAAATGGTAAGGTTTGCCGGTTAAAAATAAAAGATAAGATGGATATCCTTCTTGAGAAAATGGGTATGTCTGATCTTGCCGGAAGTCAGATAACTGATATTAAAGCACCTATGCCTGGAATGATTCTTGAGATAAAAGTTAAACCAGGACAGACAATAAAGAAAGGTGACCCGGTGATGGTTCTGGAGGCAATGAAAATGGAAAATGTTTTGAAGTCTCCTGGTGATGGGGAAATAACCAGCATCGAAGTTAAAGAAGGTCAGTCAGTTGAAAAGAATCAATTATTAATCCGCTTTTAGAGCGGATATTTTATATACGGTAAATTTTAATTTAATAATTACAACTTCGCCATATTTATATGAGATACAAACGGATACTTCTGAAGCTTAGCGGGGAAGCGCTGATGGGACAACAACAGTACGGCATTGATTCTGCCAGATTACAACAATATGCTGAAGAGATCAAGCGAGTGAAAGACATGGGGGTTGAGCTTGCCATAGTTATTGGTGGTGGAAATATCTACCGTGGAGTTCAAGCAGAAAAATCTGGCATTGACCGGGTACAAGGAGATTATATGGGAATGCTTGCTACGGTTATCAATGCAATGGCTTTACAAAGTATCCTTGAGAAAAACAATATCTATACCCGTTTGATGTCGGGATTTGATATTGAAAAAGTTTGCGAACCTTTTATCAGAAGAAGAGCTATAAGGCATTTAGAAAAAGGCCGAGTAGTTATTTTTGGTGCTGGTATTGGCAGCCCTTATTTCACAACTGATTCAACAGCCAGCCTTAGAGCAATAGAAATTGAGGCTGATATCGTATTAAAGGGAACCCGAGTGGATGGTGTATATACTGCAGATCCTGAAAAAGATCCAAATGCCGAAAAATATCATAACATCACTTTTAATGATGTGATAAGCAAGGGACTCAATGTGATGGATACCACTGCATTTACTTTGTGTCAGGAAAATAATTTACCAATCAGAGTATTTGACATGAATGTTCCGGGAAATCTTTATAATTTGATAATTGGAGAAGAAGTAGGTACATTAATTGAATAAATCGAATTAGTTTATATTTGTAATATGGAAGACATAGATTTATACCTCGAAGAGGCCAAAGACCAAATGGAGAAATCTGTTCAGCATACCCAGGCTGAACTAAATAAGGTAAGAGCCGGAAAAGCTATGCCGTCAATGTTAGATGGGTTAAGAGTAGAATATTATGGGAATCCTACCCCATTAAACCAGGTAGCATCAGTAAACACACCTGATGCGCGAACAATCATAATCAAACCATGGGAAAAAAATATTATTCCTGAAATCGAAAAAACTATTATCAATAGTGACCTGGGATTTAACCCTCAAAATGATGGGGACATAATCAGGATCAATATTCCTCCTCTTTCAGAAGAGCGCAGAGAGCAACTGGTAAAACATTGTCGACAGTTAGCTGAGCAGGGAAAAGTAAGTATCCGAAATGCCAGAAAAGAAGCTAACGATGCTTTGAAAAAGCTTCAAAAAGATGGTGTTTCAGAAGATCTCACCAAAGGTGCTGAAGATGAAGTTCAAACTCTTACAGACAAATATGTTTCTAAAATAGATGATATTTTAGAAGCAAAAGAAAAAGATATTATGACTGTATAAGTTGTAAATTAAAGGGAGCATCAGCTCCCTTTTTTATTTTAAAATAAATCCGCAGAAATTCCTACTCGAATACCCCAATACGTATTATTAAAGTTGTCAAAGCCTCCTCCAACTTCAAACCTGAGTACCCTGAATACATTGGTAATACCATATCCTGCTTCAAAATAATTATTCCCATTTGCATGAGTCAAATTATTGAAAAAGAAATATTCTTTCATCCCGATTAATCTCAATTCTGTCAATTGAGTAAATAGCAATTGTCTGAAGCTAAATTTTACCATTCCTGAAAAATAAGGTTCATCCGTACTCCATTTATAATAATCCAGGAAATTATAGCTTCCTGAAGGTTCAAATGGTAAAAACGGTGTTTGATTACCATTAAAATGGTTGTAGTCAATAAATGACAAAGAATCCTTATAGAGAAATCCTCCTAATTCCAGATCATATAAAATTGAAAGGTTTGCAGCAGGAACAAATTTGTGCTTTAAACCTACTGATGCCTTAAGGAAATCAAGGTCATTGAATTTATCTACTGGTAAGGTTCCTTTCCAATTTAACCTGAATTCTGGTTTCTTATCATCTAAAGGTATTAACCGGTCATTGTACATGTTATACCTCAATCCCGGAATAAATCTAACTTCTCCCTGGTGATAAAGTATCTGGTGATCAGGAAAAGAAGTATTATTCAGATACAGGTTTTGGGGAAGGTTTGAACTGTATTCTTTATTAACCCGACCATTAAAAGTATAATCAGTATTATTTTGTAATTGGTTCCTTTGTTCCCATCCAATTGTGAAGCTAGTTTTTACAGAGTGAACAAAGTTTTTGTGAATAGAAAAATCGACATATTTTTTATCATACAATTTCATGTAATTCCCTCTCCAAAATAAAGTACTGATGGAATTGATGAGAGGAGATATCGGGTCTTCATTATTTATTTGATCAACAAAGTGCCCTCCTTCAACTCCAAGTCTAAATGTACTGTCCCTGTCTCCATTGCTCCATTGGACACCACCTTTAACCTGAAAATTTTCAGAAGCAAAATTGTACCTGAAAGTCGGATCTATTTTCCACTCATTTTCTTTTTTTGTTTTTATAGTATAGGTTACCGGCAGGGATATATTCCAACCATTGACGGTATTATAAAATGTATTAAAAAGAGTACCTCCTATTTTAAGACTATTATCGTTCTTGAATTTTATATTATCACCCACTAATAGAAAAAAAGGAGATAACTTTCTTGCATTAACAGAGTCTCTTGCTGATACACTATCAATGACAGCTACTGTACTATCCAGTTCATGATATCCCTTGATTTCTGCTTCTGTCAAAGGAATAGTTCGCATATCATCCCAATAATCTTTGTCTATGGTTTTAAGTGAATTTTCATCCTCAACACTAAACCTCTCAAGGATTTTTGGATTACCACTTTCTTCTTTTTCTTCCTCTACATATGATTCAATATCTTCTTTGAGTTTTTTAACTGTGAAAACAGCTGAATCACTTTTTATTTCCGGGGATGTGTCTTTTATAGATTCTATTTTGGCAGCTTCGGTTTTTTCATCAATTACTTGAACAGATCTTGCCAACTCTTCATTGATTTTTATATCATAATCTGAAACCCCAGCCAGGTAATTATATGAAAATTTAAATCCAACAAATGAACCACTGACAAAAAAACGGTGAGTTACTGGAAGCCATACATTATCTTTTACCGGGGCGAGGTTTTGTTGAATATTTATTTCTATTCCCGATTGTGTGGTGGTCAAATCAACACTATGCAAGTTCCAGAAATCTTCTACAATATACACGTGGCCTTCAAACAGCTCACTGTCTTTTACCCTGGGAATTACCTTGATTTTATTAACTACGTATCCGTTTTCTTCAAAAAGACCTTGAAATTCATATTTGTAATGGGAAAAACATTTCCTTGATAGTGGAGAAGTAATTCCTGCAATGGACTCTTCATAAAAACTACCAAAAATATACTGCCCAGGACTAAATTCCTGACTATCACCTTTACTTCTTACTGCAATTACCTCCTGTTCGTATGTTGAAGGTCTTTTATAAGTGATTTTTACAATACTTTCCCCAATGTATAGCTGGTCCTGATTCAAGCCTTCCTTTTCAAGTCTTCTTTTGACAATGCCTGGAATTTTATCGAATTTCCCTTTCCCTTTAAGATAAACTCTGGCAGTATACTCATCCACCTGCTGGAGGTGATATTTCGCTTTGGCACTCGCTTTCCTGATTATTGCATAAGCCGGATCTTCAAAAGATCCAGTTACTTCAAGTTCAGGCAAACTATAAACCTGGGACTCCATGTCAACATCTATTTCTTTTTTTTCACCTTCCTCCAGGGTGACTGTAATAGTTTTAGACTTAAATCCCATATATTGAAAAGTGATATGGTAATTACCCGGTGAAAGATTAATTTCAAATTCCCCTTTTTCATTTGAGGTGGTACCATCATTTGTTTCTTCAACATAGACAGCAGTAAATCCTAACGGGTTATTTTGTTGGTCTTTAATCGTTCCTTTTAAAGTCTGGCCTTTCATTCCCAATTGGGCAAGAAAAAGAAAAACAATTAATAGAGATGATAACTTGTTCATCTTTGGTGGTAGTAATGGTTTTGGTAATAGAAAAATTATTTAATCATAGAGTTTCCTTGATTTGATCAATAATTCAGTCTCTTTTGGAACGAGATACTTGATAGACTTATCTCCTCTTACTGAATCTCTTATGAACGTAGCTGAAATGTCTATGAATGGAGCATCGATCATTTGAACCCTGTCATCATCGTGCCATTTGGTTTTTCGTGTGCCTGGCCTGGGGTAGCAAATTATCCCTGTTTGACTAATCAGCTCTTCATGGTTTTTCCACTTATGGAACCCTTTCAGATTGTCTTCACCCATGATCAATTTAAACTGATAATCTGAATATTTTTCCCTGAGGTAAGTAAGAGTATCAATCGTATAGCTTGGTTTTGGCATGTTAAATTCGATATCTGTTACTCTGAACTTATAATTATCGAAGATCGCAGCCTGCACCATATCATACCTATCTTGCTCGTGAGCAAGTGATGATCTCTTTTTAAAAGGACTTTGAGGTGAAACAACAAACCAAACCTCATCTACATTATCTGAATCGACAATAGTTTGAGCTATGATCAGGTGTCCGATATGGATAGGATTGAAAGAGCCAAAATATAAGCCGATGGTTTTATTCATTTGATTTATTTTTCCATGAATTCGTCTAGTAATTGCTGAGCTTTTTCCTGTGCTTTAGCCAGATCATCATTTACCAGAACAACGTCAAATTTATCCATGAACTCCATCTCAAACTTTGCCTTAAAAAGCCTTCTTGAAACACTGTCTTCGCTTTCTGTTCCCCTATCCCTAAGCCTCTTGGCAAGTTCATCGATTGAAGGAACTTTGACATAAACAGCTAATGCTTTATCCTTAAAATATTCTTTCAGGTTTAAAGCTCCTTTGACGTCAACATCAAAAATAACTGTTTTACCTTCATCCCAAAGCCTTTGAATCTCTGACTTTAAAGTGCCATAAAAATTGCCTGGATAAACCTCTTCCCACTCAATAAACTCGTCAGCATCAATATTTTCTTTAAACTCATGAGGAGTTAAAAAATAGTAATCTTTTCCGTTTTCCTCATTACGGCCTCTTTTGTCTCGAGTACACGCAGAAATCGAAAACCCAAGAAAATCATTATTTTTAAGCAAGTGCTTAACAATTGTTGTTTTTCCTGAGCCAGACGGCGCTGCAAAAATTATGGCTTTTCCCTCTTTCATTATTTATCCTTTATCTAGGATGCAAAGATAGAATAAGACTTTAACAATACTTAGGCCATTTAAGTTAAATACTATTAAATATCACTTGATTTACTCTTATTCTTCTTTTATTACTAAGGTTTCTGTTATAACACTCGAAACCTGAAAATATCCCAATGGCGGGTTTCCTTCATTGGTTACATTTTTAATGTTAGTTGTAGGATTTACAGGAGCTGGTGAAAATATACCCCCATCATTAAATAGTAAATTAACCAGACCCAGAAAATAAGTGTAGGTTGGCTCGTTCAATGCGTATTGTTCAATTCTTACTGTATCCCCAATTTCAAAAGGGTAAGGTAATTCCAGATTCGAAATATCTTCCTGAACAAACTCATCATCAGCTAGTAGATAGTCCCCTCTATCATTAAATAATGTATCATTTTCGTAAACCATCCACCTATAGTAATTGACCTGACCCTTTGGTGTCTTTCCATAAAAATAGCAATAATAACCAGCCTCTCTAAAGACCCTTTCTTCCTGATATCGAACAACTACCGAATCCAGGATGGGAAATGTCAAAACTTCTCCAGTAGCTGAATACATTTGCCCATTATACTCAACTTCAAGAGTATATTCTTCTCCAACTTCAGCTTGAAATCCCTCCGGAGTATAAAAATAACCCGGATACATTTCATTGAGGGTTACTTCTCCATCAGTTTTTTCTATAAGCCGAACAGTAGCGTTCCTCACGGTATCATTGCCTGATTCTTCATAATAACTAGTGGTTAATCCCAGCTTGATCAGGTGCGGTCCAGGGTCAGTGGTTATTCTAGCTTCAATAACTATTTGCGGATCACCATCTGTAAGATCCAGTCTTACTTCCTCCTGGCATGAAGCAATCAGCAATCCAAAAATAACTGCGATATATAAAAATGATCTTTTCATTTAAAATTTAAAGTTATAAGACACAGAAGGAATAATTCCAAATAAATACGTTTTTACAGATGCAGGCCTACTGCTATATTGTTCTCCGGAATTACCGTCTTCCTGCGGATCGAAATCTACATCGTTATTATAAATTCGTCTGAATTCAATTGAAAATGGATTTTTTCTTGAATACAGGTTATAGATGGAAAAATTCCAGAATGATTCCCATTTCCGATCCGGTTTTTCTTTTGAATTTAAAGTTAAACTGAGATCAAGCCTGTGATAATCTGGCATTCTGGAGCTGTTTCTGTTATTATCATCATAATACGGCACAGATTGGCCATCAACCTCATATCTTCCAACAGGAAATGAAACAGCCTGCCCTGAAGAGTAGACAAAATTTAACCCCATCGAAACCCTTTGGCTAAATTCATGATTTAAAACCAGGGAAATATCGTGTATCCTATCATATCGTGCCGGGTAAGGGTCACCATTGCTAATACCAGGCACTTGTCTGAAAGTTCTTGATAACGTATAACTAAGCCAGCCTGTGGTAGCCCCTTTTTGTTTTTTCATTTGTAATTCTAACCCATAAGCCCAGCCCCTGCCAGCTGCCAGTTCTACCTCAATATTATTACTTAGAAAAACATCAGCTTCTGGTAGAAGGTCAATTACGTTTTCCATATGCTTATAATACAGTTCCGATGAAAACTCGAATGTATTATCCTTAAAATTCCTGAAATATCCGATTGCTACCTGGTTGCCACTAAGGGGTTCAATATATTTATCCGCTGGAATCCATCTGTCAATAGGTAAACCGGCTGTAGAGTTGGCAGCAATTTGCAAATATTGCATCGTCCGCATGTATGATGCCTTTATTGAAGAAGAGTTATTGAGTTTATATCTGATGTTTAACCTTGGTTCGAAACCATCATAAAACGCAATATTTTGTCCTTTTGAAAATGAAACTGTATCTACTATTTCTGCTTCTCGCGAAGGTTCACCCCCTTCGTAGATATATACATCGCCTGGTCCGACATTGGAGAAAAATGAATATCTCAGGCCAGCTTGCACCAATAATCGTTCATTGACTTTTTTCTCATAATCAAGATAAAGACCTTGTTCGAACGCATATTTATTATCCAGAGAAAAGCTCTGTACAATAGATTCATCATTAAGAGGCTCTATTTCTGCAGGTGAAAAAATATGATAGATTGAATGTGATCCAAAGGATAAGGTTACTGAAGGACTGTGAAAATAAGTAAAGTCAAACTTACCGGCAACTTCACTCAGGTTGGCCAGCCATTCAAAATTCTGAGAAGAATTATCTATCTGAAAACCATAATCAAAGCTACTATATAATGCTGTTGAATTCAGGAACAACTTATCATTAAAGACATGGTTCCATCTTCCGGTCAGGGTTGTATTTCCCCATTTCAATCCAAAATCATTATCAAAATTAAAAACATCCCTACCAAAATATCCCGATACAAAAATCTGGTCTTTTTCACTGAACCGATAATTTGCTTTCGCGTTAAAATCATAAAAATATAATTTGTTATTGCTAATATTCGGGTCGTTGCTCAAAGCCAGAAACAAGTCAGCATATGTTCTACGGGCAGTTACAATAAAAGAACTAACATCTTTTTTAATAGGGCCTTCAAGTGTGAGGCGACTTGATATAGTCCCGATACCACCTGAACCAGAAAATTTTTTACTATTCCCTTCTTTCATCTGGATATCAACCACTGATGATAGTCTGCCTCCGTATTTTGCAGGTATTCCACCTTTATAAAGAGTAACTTTTTTAACAGCATCAGGATTGAAAACAGAGAAAAACCCTAAAAAATGCGATGCATTATAAACAGTGGCTTCATCGAGCAGGACAAGATTTTGATCATAACTACCTCCTCTTACAAATAACCCGGTAGTGCCTTCTCCAGCAGATTGAACGCCAGGTAACATTTGTAAACTCTTAACCACATCTACTTCACCAAATAATGCAGGCATGGCTTTTATTTTTTCAATGCTCAATTCCTCTTTCGACATTGAAATATCTTCAACATTTTCATCTTCTCTTTTTCCCGTAACTACTACTTCTTCCAGTTCACGGCCTGCCTCTTCTAATTCAATATTAATTTTCAGGTTGTCATTTAACTCAATATTTTGAGTAATTTGTTCAAACCCTATAAATGAAAAAGAGATTTCGTACTTACCTTCAGGTAAAGTGAGAGAGTAAAACCCATAATTATTTGTTACAGAACCACTTGGAGGGCTAGTATTGGCTACCACAGAAGCACCGATCAAGGCTTCTCCAGTAGACGCTTCCTTAACATATCCACTTATTGTATATTTATTCTGAGCAGATAAATTTATAGTCACCAAAAAAATCAGACTCATTAGAGCCAATATCTTGCGCATAGTATGAAGATGTTTTAATCAATGCAAATATAGGGGAATAACAACAATGAAGTTCATGTTGTTTACACAATGGGTTTATTTATTTTTTAGCTGGCGACCTGCTTATTTAATTAAGCACCTTAAGGTTTTCCGGAATGTCATAGCCCAATTTTTCCATATAGGGTTTAAGATGATTTACAATTTCATCAAGTTCTGTTGATGAAATAGAATATTCATTTTTTTTGTATCCTTTTCTTGAATTAAGATATGCTTCAAAATGAGGTCTTATTTCTTTAAAGTCAACCTGGATAAACTTTGAATAAATTTCTTTTAGCTCTTCAATGGGCTGTTTTTCAAGATCTTCAAATTTGATTTCAATTATTTTATTCTCTGAAATTTCATCTTTTAATTGGAAATAATCATCCATCAAACGCTTATACAGGTCTATTACTATTTCATTAATATACTCCTTATCAATTTCCTGAAGGGTTAGAGAGGGAAATAAACTATAAAAAAATGAACGGGTACTTAGAAAAACAATTATTGGATTTCGGTAAATAAAAATAAATTTTGATTCTTTAAAATATTTTTCCAAATACTTAATTCTAGCTGTATTTACAGGATTCTTCACTATTAAACGTCCATTACCAGTATTTAAAGCTGCTTTTTTCAATAGTTTTTCATATCCTTTTAACCAATGAAAGGCCTCCTCATCCTCTGTAAATACAACTCCACTTTCATAAAAAGTTTTATATAAATGAGGGAAATAAAAAAAATTATAAAATGACTCAAGTCCGGAGTTGCTAACTGCAAATTCATCTTCCTGAGGATAATTGACATTGAGTTTTACATTATCGGAAGGCCTTTTCCCCGGCATGGACAATCTCATGAAGGATTTGAAAATCAGCTTGCTCTTTAAATTATTGGGGAAAACTCCCTGGTATGTAGTAAAATAAGATGCAGCTGGATCCCTGGCTAATAAATTATGTAAATGAGTTGTTCCTGATCTCCAATGCCCAATGATAAATATGGGCGGATTAGAGAATTGGTATTTTTTTAATTTTAGCTTGAAAAATATTTTCTCGTATAAATGAAATGGCGATGCCATCAAGCAAATTAAAAATGTGATAAACACTTTAAAATAATAGCGCTTTTGAATTCTTCCCTTCCTTATTATCTTAAAGAAATTAAAAATGTCTGTACCTGCCAGGGTTGATACTGGTGGTAGATTAAAACCAGCCATAAATTTTTCTATTAACCAAAAGATAATAATGAAAGTTGATAAAACCTCAAGTTTAATAATAGTATCAGCCTGTTACCTGATTGCACTTGTTGTAGCCGTTTTAGTATGGTATGCTACTTCAGAATTCAATTCATTTTATCGAATTCTGTTTGCAGATATAGCAGGAACAATCGTTGTATTTATTGGCAGTTTAATCACGAGGAATTCAAGCATGTATGATCCATACTGGTCTGTTGTTCCACCTTTGATCATTATTGCTCTAATAATTGAAAACCCTGATGGGAATACAAAAAGACAAGGAATGATCCTTACTGCTGTATTAATCTGGTCCATAAGATTAACACTGAATTGGGCCAGGGGATGGAAAGGATTAGAACATGAAGATTGGCGCTACAAAAACATAGCAGAAAAAACAGGCAAATTATATTGGCCTGCAAGTTTCTTTGGTATCCACCTGCTACCGACTATATGGGTATATGCTGGCTGTCTTCCATTATTTTATGCAATTCCCTATAGTTCGGTTATTACTCCGTGGGATTATATAGCTTTCATAGTATGCACAGCCGGAGCTTTTATAGAATTAATAGCAGATGAACAACTCAGGAATTTTAAATCCTCATCATCTACTAATGAATTTATCGACAGTGGGATATGGAAAATTAGCAGACATCCGAATTATTTTGGAGAGCTTCTATTCTGGGCAGGGATTTTCATCTCGGTTATCCCGTTACCAGGTTATGAGGGAATCTGGACTATAGCAGGACTAATCTCATTGATTTTGCTTTTTACATTTATCAGTATTCCAATGATGGAAAAAAGAAATTTAGAGAGAAAACCAGGATATACTAACTATATAAAAAAGGTATCTCCTTTAATTCCCTATATCAAATTTTGATTATCAGAACCTGATTGTAAATTCAGTACCCACATTATCTTCAGATTTTACTGATATAGCAGCTTTATGCTTTCTCAGTATCTGTTTTGAAATACTCAGCCCAATACCAGAACCATACTTTTTGGTGGTAAAGAAAGGAATAAACAATTTCTCCAGGGCCTCCGGATCTATTCCTGGGCCGTTATCTTCAATTTTGATAAGAACCTGGTTCTTAGGACCCTGAGTAGCATGGATGTCGATCATTCTTTTTCTATTATCATCCAGGTTTTCAAATGCCTGGATTGAATTCTTGATCAGATTGATAAACACCTGTTCCAATAACTCCGGATCCGCCTTCAAAGTCAGGTCTTCCGGAATGATGGTACAATTGCATTCGATATCGTTACTGTCAAGGTCATTTTTGAACAAAGTTCTAAGCCTGTTAAATATGCTGATCAGCTGAACATCTTCGAATTTAGGGTCAGGAACACGTGCGAGATTTCTGAAGTCTGAAACAAATTTGATCAATCCTTCACTTCTTCGTTGAATCGTCTGCACTGCCATATGGATTGTTTCGACATCTTCATTAGACATTGTATTCATTTCCATCCCATTTGAAAGCTGCCCTTGCAGCTCACCTTCCACAGTTGCAGCTAACGAACTAATTGGTGTTACGGAGTTCATAATCTCATGGGTCAGTACTCTGATAAGATTTTGCCACGCCTCCATTTCCTTTTCTTCGAGTTCGGATTGAATATTCTGGATTGAAACGAGCTTGAATTCCTCATCTTTTAAAGTCAATTCGATTGCATAAATAGCCAGCTGAACCATATCATCCTGCTGCTTTATTTTAATTAGATCTCTTCCCCCTGTTCTTAATTGATAACAGGAATTAACCAATAATTCACTGATCGGTCTGAGATCTTCCAATGATTTAACCTGTCTCACCTTAAGCAACCTTTTAGCTGCAGTATTCATGATCTGAATCTTTCCATTCTTATCGAAGGTAATTATTCCAATCCCCAAATGCTGGACGATATTTTTCAGATATTGATAATGCGCTTCCTTTTCAGCATTTACTTCCTGAAGCTTTTGAAGAATCTTTGAAGTTGCATCAGGAGAATCTTTAGCGATCTTTTGATTTTCGACTGTAAAATCCTCTTCTCCAAGGCTATCTATAATACCCAGAATCTCCTCATTAGATTTCTCGATATATTTTACAAAAGAAATGATCTGAAATACGATAAGTAAAAGAATCAGTAAGCTCCCTAATAGATTGCCATTAGAATAAACCTGATGCGCTAAAAGGAAAACCGATATCAGTAATATCGCAATTCTAAAAATTATATTAAATCTAAAGGTACTAGAGACCATGCTTTTCTAATCTTCTGTATAACGCAGCTCTTGTGAGCCCAAGCTCCTTAGCTGCCTTGGAAATATTTCCACTATGTTTATTAATAGCCTTTTGAACAACCTGCTTTTCTACTTCATCCAGGTTAAAAACATCTTCCCCTAAAATCGGCTCATCACTCGTTGCCTGGGAAGATAATAAAAAGTTATGTTCGTCTAATACATCGCCATCACTCATGATCACAGAGCGCTCGACCACATGCTGTAACTCTCTTATGTTACCCGGCCATTGATAAGCCTTTAATTTTTTTAATGCATTTGCAGAAACGCGTTGAATAGGCTTTCTGTATTTCTTTGAATATATTTTCACAAAGTGATCTACAAGAAGAGGAATATCATCGCGTCTTTCTCTCAATGCAGGAAGTTTAATCTCAACAGTGTTAATTCTGTAGAGTAAGTCTTGCCTGAATGAATTATCAGAGACCATTTCATACACCGGCATATTAGTCGCACAAATTAACCGGATGTCGATGTTAACAGTTTTATTTGAACCAATACGTCTTATCTCGCGGTTTTGGAGAGCTGCAAGTAGTTTTGCCTGTAGAGGAAGGCTCAGGTTTCCGATTTCATCAAGAAAAAGAGTCCCATTATTAGCTACTTCAAACCTACCGGCTCTATCTTCCTTTGCATCAGTAAAAGCTCCCTTTTTATGTCCAAAAAGTTCACTTTCAAAAAGAGTTTCTGTAATAGCACCCATATCCACAGACACAAATACTTCCTCTTGCCTTAGTGATCTGGCATGTAAGGCTCTTGCTACTAACTCTTTACCAGTTCCATTTTCACCAAGGATCAATACATTGGCATCAGTTTTTGCAACCTTATCTATAAGATTGAACACATCTTGCATTGGCTGACTCTCGCCGATAATATCTTTAAAAGATTGAGATATTTCCTCTTCGAGAGACTTTTTTGCAGTACTTAATTGCTCTACTTTGTTATAAGATTGTTTTAAACGAGACGCTGAAGAAATTGTAGCAACCAGCTTCTCATTTTGCCATGGTTTTAGCACAAAGTCAGTTGCACCTACTTTAAGTGCTCTTACAGCCATCTCTACATCTCCAAAAGCTGTAATAAGAATAACGACTGCGTTAGGATCCTTTTCCTTAATTTGTTCTAGCCAGTAAAAACCTTCTTTACCAGAGGTAATATCCTTACTGAAATTCATATCCAGTAGAATTACATCATAGGTATCATTATTAAGGAGAAAAGGGATTTTCTTAGGGTTCTTTTCTATTATTACTTCCTTCGCATGCTTTTTCAATAGCAGCTTGGCAGCCAATAATACATCCTCATCATCATCTATTATTAAAATCTTACCCAGTTCTTTTTCTTCCATTGTTTTTCTCTTCTTAGTAAAAAATATAAGACTAATAATGTGCCAATAAAAAAAATGCCCGTAATCGTACTATAAAGCAATTAAGAACAAAAGTGGCTGTTCATTATTGAACACAATATAGTCTATTCGTACCATTTTCGGACACGGAGTTATGATTATTTTATCTGCACCGGTAGATTTGAGTGCTTAATGGGAGTAAAAGTCCCTGAGCGGTATAATAGTAGAGTTTCCCATCAATAATTCTGATAGAATCTTTCTGTTGATAGTCAATTTCCAGACCATCGCATTCAAAGAGATAATTTGTCTTTAAATTGAAAATAAAGTTTGCTCCTTCAACCGAATGAAGGATAAGATCTTTACCCTGGAAACCGATCACTTTTTCAAAACGATGTTCTTCACGAATATCTATCCCATCATCTGTAACATAGACCAGTTTATTATCATAAATCATTGCAGAAGGAATACGCGTAGGAATGACAAGTGCGTTTTGATCGACCCGTGAAAGATCGTTATCCCTAACTTCCAAAACCTCTCCTGTTTTCAGATCAATATTGCTAACCTTTTTCTCGTCTAATGATATAGCAGTAAACGCATCAAAACCCTTATAAAATAAATAGTCGATTGAGAAGTTTACATAATCAAAAAGGGATAGTTCTCTAACAAGGTTTAAATTACCATCGAGAAAATATACAGTTTGTGAGAATTTGTCAAAAGTTATTACTTCATTTCCTCCATAGAACACAAGTTGATTTCTGTTTCTGGTTGGTAATTTCTTATCAACGTTACTAAGGGCATCTTTAAAAACAATTTGATTGTCTGTTATTACTGCCAGGTAAGGATTATTTAAAGGTATTAAAACTGTATTGCCATCCTGAGCAAATCCAGCTGGTGAGGTCAGAATTATGAATCCTGTAATAAACGCTATGATCAACCTGTGTAAGTACATAAATGAAATTCCTGACCATCAAATACTCCATAGGGAGCTCCTGTCATCCATTCACCGATATTATAATACTGACTATTCTCAGTTACTTTTAAGTCTAATACCAAATGCCTGTGACCGCAGATATACATGTCATAATGTTGTTCTTTCTCATTCTCACTACAGAACAACCAGATGTTTTCTTTTTCCTTCTCTTCAAATGTTTGTTCGAGACCATTGTTTTTCTTCTTACTCTGAGAGGACCAATAGTGGGCTATTCCCATTCCTATTGCCGGATGCAAGGCTGCAAATAACCACTGGCAAAATGAACTTCGAAAAACTTTCTTAAGCAATTTATAAGATTTATCTCCTGGGCCAAGGCCATCACCATGATGTATAAAAAGCCTTTTTCCGTTAACATTTAATTTTAATTCGTCTGAAATTATTTTTGCCCCGGTCACCTCAGGTAGATAATCAAACATCCACATATCATGATTACCTTTGAAAAGATAAACGGGTATGCCGGAATCAACTGTTTCCCGGATCTGATTGATAAAACCAACAAATCCTTTTGGCACTACTTTCTTATATTCAAACCAAAAATCAAATATATCTCCAACCAGGAAAATTGAATGCGCATCTTTTGAAACACTTTTTAGCCAGGAAATAAGTTTTTTTTCCCTTTCTTCACTTGTGTCAAAAGCATCTACTCCCAAATGAAAATCAGAAGCAAAATATAATTTTTTATCTTCTTGAAGATCAATCTTTAATTCAGGCATTATTGAAAAAATTTGTGCAAAAATGCACTTTTTATGCAATACTTATCAAGTAAAATAAAAAAAGCCGGGCACATTTGTACCCGGCTTTGTGATTTTTATTAAATGATCAGGATTTAGAATCCTCATCATTCTTATCTCCAGTTGAATCAACTTCTGCTGCTTCTGGTTTTTCATGACCGTTGGTCGAAGCCTGATTCTTGTTGTCCTCTTCTTTTTCCTTATTCTCCTTTTCCTCTTTTTCCTTTTCTTCTACCTCACTGGTGAATTTCTGATAAGTTGTCTGATGTTTAAACGGTCTTGGACCAATCAACTTATTCAGATCATTCTGGAAAAGAATTTCTTTTTCAAGAAGCTCCTGAGCTAAAATCTCCAGCTTGTCCTTTTTATCAAGTAGTAATTTTTTAACTCTCTCATAAGCAGACGAAACTATTTTCTTAACCTCTTCATCTATCAACTTCGCTGTGTTTTCTGAATATGGTTTAGTCATCGAATACTCATTTTGACCTTTTGAATCATAGAACGAAACATTTCCGATCTTATCATTCATACCATAAACAGTAACAATGGAATAAGCCATTTTAGTAACTCTTTCCAGGTCAGACAACGCACCAGTAGAAATTTTATTAAAAGTAATTTCTTCGGCGGCACGCCCACCCAGGGCCATGCACATTTCATCGATTAACTGTTCTGTCTGATAAAGGAACTGTTCTTTAGGTAAATACTGCGCATACCCTAATGCTGCAATACCTCTTGGCACGATACTCACCTTCACCAACGGATCTGCGTGTTCAAGGAACCAACCCGCCACAGCATGACCAGCTTCGTGGTAAGCAACAATCTCTTTTTCTTCAGGAGAGATTATTTTATTTTTCTTTTCTAACCCTCCAATAACTCTGTCGATAGCATCTTGAAAATCCTGCATATCAACTTTCTCTTTATTTTTTCTGGCTGCGATCAGAGCTGCTTCGTTACAGACGTTAGCGATTTCAGCCCCTGCAAAGCCAGGTGTCTGAGCAGCTAATTTCTTAGCATCGACCTCATTATCAAGCCTGATAGGTTTCAGGTGAACTTTAAATATTGCAGTACGTCCTACGATATCTGGTTTGTCAACACTTATCTGTCGGTCAAAACGCCCTGGTCTTAAAAGAGCCTGATCTAAAACATCAGGTCTGTTAGTCGCTGCAAGTATGATAACCCCACTGTCTGTAGAGAATCCATCCATTTCAACCAATAATGAGTTCAGTGTATTTTCACGTTCATCATTCGAGCCAGGCATCTGCCCCTTACCTCTGCTTCTACCAATTGCATCGATCTCATCAATAAATACGATACAAGGGGCTTTTTCTTTAGCTTGCTTAAATAAATCTCTAACACGCGCTGCTCCCACTCCTACGAACATTTCCACGAAGTCAGACCCTGATAAACTAAAGAAAGGAACTGCTGCCTCACCGGCAACGGCTTTTGCAAGAAGTGTTTTACCGGTACCCGGAGGTCCTACAAGGAGTGCTCCTTTAGGTATTTTACCACCTAGCTTAGTGAATTTACCCGGGTTCTTAAGAAACTCAACAATTTCCTTTACTTCCTCCTTGGCCTCATCTAAACCAGCGACATCGTTAAAGGTAATTTTAACTTTATTTTCTGTGTCGAATAAAGCTGCTTTGGACTTACCTATATTGAAAATCTGCCCGCCGGGACCTCCTCCACCAGTCATTCTTCTCATAAGGAAGAAAAATCCGATTATCATCAAAAAGATCAATCCATAACTAAAAAAGAATTCTCCAAGAGATTCTCTTTCGGTAATTTCCAGACCTGGTTGATCACCGCCGGCTTCTGCTTCTAGTTTACTGAAATCTTCAGCAAACTTTTCTGCACCAGCCACTTTAAAGAAAAATTGCGGTCCTCCGGTAAACCCGAATGTTGAATTTCCTTTTAAGAGTTCTTTATATTTTTCATTTTCTAATGCTTCTTCCTTCAGGTACACTTCCACGAGGTCCTGGTTTTTGACCAGTTCTACCCTTTTCACATCTTTATCGAGGTACATTTCCTCAAATTTTTTCTGTGTGATTCTAGTAGCTCCTCCGGAGTTGTTTAACATCATGAATCCAACAAGTACCGACAGGATGATCAGAATAATTAACATCTGATAATTTTGCCTGCGCGGATTTTTATTGGGAAGCAAATTCTTTTTGCCTTTATTTTTTCCCTCGTTTGCCATTCTTTACACCTTACAGTTTATGTGTTGATACATTAACGTTCAATATAATACTTTGTTCGTTAAGCCTAAAAATTAAATAGTATTTTCGTAGTGTTTAATATTTGCATCACCCCATAAGTTTTCCAGATTATAATGTTCTCTGTTTTTTGGAGAGAAGACATGAGCCACTACATCAACATAGTCGATGATTACCCATTGATTATTTTGATTACCTTCTTTATTAAACGGATTTTCTGCTGTTTCTTCGTAAACCTTTTTTTCTACGGAGTCGGCAATAGCGTCAATTTGAGTGTCAGAACCACCTGTACAGATGATAAAATAATCTGAAATTGAATTTTTAACCTCACGAAGATCTAGAAGCACTACGTCTTTTGCTTTTTTATCTTGCATTCCCTCTACAACCAATGCAGCAAGTTCTGATGAATTCATTTATTATTGTATAAAAATTGTTTGTTCCAAAAGTACTAAAAATAATTGCATAAAAATTCTACCAATCTTTTAATCTTAGGAAGAACTTCCAATTATCTGCCATCATGTCAGTCTACGAATGACATAGCCGCAGGGTTATCCCAAAGCAAAAACCTTATGGACGGCCATGTTGTCTGGACAACAAATCAAACAGCCGGTAAAGGTCAGCGTGGTAATACCTGGGAATCCGAACCGGGTAAAAATCTTTTATTGAGTATAGTTGTTTATCCCAAATCACTGGATGCGGGGAATCAATTCCTTCTTACAGCAGCCATCAGTCTGGGAGTACATGAAACAATAAAATCATTTGTCCCTGATAAAGATGTATACATTAAATGGCCCAATGATATTTACGTGGGAAAACTCAAGATCGCCGGGATTTTAATAGAAAATATGTTAAAAAACGGAAATATAGACCAGGCGATCATCGGCATTGGAAGTAATATTAATCAGTCACATGGGCTCCACCCCTCTGCTACTTCTTTATATTTAGAGACTAATAAGGAAATAGAAATTGAAGAATACTATATGCGCCTGTTACAAAACATCGAAGCGTTTTATCTAAAGCTTAGAGCGGGAAAATCTTCTTATTTAAAATCACTTTACTACAGAAGAATGCTCTGGTACCAGGAAGAAAATTTATTTCAATCCGGTGATAAATTCTTCCATGGAACTATCCTAGGTGTAAATAACGAAGGCAAGCTTCAGGTTTCGACCGAAGAGGGCATAAAAGCCTTCGGATTAAAAGAAATCTCATTTGTAATAAACAGAAGCTGACCTATTCAGGTTAAAATCTTAAGGAATAAGTGTTTAAACATACAGATTTAAAAACATACTTAGTAAATTTGTGTTTCTAAATTTAGAATTAACATTATCAACAGTAATATCATCATGATAGAAGCAAAGGATACTAAATTAAAGTACAAAGTAAAAGACATAAATCTTGCTGACTGGGGCCGCATGGAAATCGAGCTTGCCGAAGCTGAGATGCCAGGTCTAATGTCGATCCGAGAAGAGTTCGGAAAAGATAAGCCCCTTAAAGGAGCAAGAATTGCAGGTTGTTTGCACATGACAATCCAAACTGCGGTTTTGATCGAAACCCTTGTTGAACTTGGAGCTGAAGTTCAGTGGTCATCATGCAACATTTTCTCTACTCAAGATCATGCAGCAGCTGCAATCGCTGCAACTGGCGTTCCTGTATTTGCATGGAAAGGTTTAACAGAAGAGGAATATAACTGGTGTATTGAGCAGACTTTAATCTTTGAAGATGGTCAGCCACTAAATATGATACTTGATGATGGTGGTGATCTAACTAACATGGTATTGGATAAGCATCCTGAACTTGCTCAGAACATTCAAGGTATTTCTGAAGAAACTACTACTGGCGTTTTGAGATTGATCGAACGTGAGAAAAAAGGAACTTTACCTATGCCAGCGATCAATGTAAACGACTCTGTTACCAAGTCTAAATTTGACAACAAATATGGATGTAAGGAATCGCTAGTTGACGCAATCAGAAGAGCAACTGATGTTATGATCGCCGGTAAAGTAGCAGTTGTTGGTGGTTATGGTGACGTAGGAAAAGGATCTGCTGCTTCATTAAGAGGTGCAGGTGCCAGAGTTATCGTTACAGAAATTGATCCGATCTGTGCTCTTCAAGCTGCAATGGATGGCTATGAAGTAAAGAAAATGGTCGATGCTGTAGAAGAAGCTGATATTGTTGTAACTGCTACAGGAAACAAAGATATCATCACTGGTGAGCATTTCACTAAGATGAAAGACAAGACTATTGTATGTAACATTGGCCACTTTGACAACGAAATTGATGTTGCATGGCTAAACAATAACCACGGTGAGTCTAAAAAGACGATAAAACCACAGGTTGATAAATATACAATCGAAGGAAAAGACATCATTCTTTTAGCTGAAGGAAGACTTGTTAACCTTGGCTGTGCTACAGGACACCCTAGCTTTGTAATGTCAAATTCATTTTCAAATCAGACATTAGCTCAAATCGAGCTATGGAATAAAGGTGATAAGTATGAAAACAAGGTTTATACTTTACCTAAGCACCTTGATGAAAAAGTTGCTAAGCTTCACCTTTCTAAAATTGGTGTTGAGCTTGAAGAATTAACTGACGAGCAAGCAAAATACATCGGCGTTAGTAAAGAAGGTCCTTTTAAACCGGAATATTACAGATATTAATCTGACATTAATAATTACAAATGAAAGGGGAGCGGTGATTCGTTCCCCTTTTTTTTGTAGAAAAATTCCCCAATTTGTAGCTAATATCCATTGGTGCTTTTTTGCTCTTAAAATTTAATCTCTGAATATCAGTCGTTTATACTTTTGGCATGGAAATTTCCTTATAAATATCAGAATAGGTTATTAATGGCGGTTTAGGTTAAATATTTCAGATTAAAAGAAATACATTAATTGTCATAAATAAAGTTTATTGGGACAGGTAAAGGTTATTATTTATTAACCATTCACACACACACACGATCAATTAAATCAGACGTACACACCGTCTGATTTTTTTTGCCATAATATGGGGAATTTTTCTACAATAAGCAGAAATGTTACTCACCCTGCATTTACACACCAGTTGATTTTTTGCTTTTTTGAGGCATTTTACATTTTGGCACGGTTTTGTTATATGAATATGTATTAGCAACAACCGGGCTAATACCATATACTTAACAGATTCCGGCTATGGAATTAAGGATCAGCGCCTGCTGATCCTTTTTTATTTCACTCTGTTGAAATAACCCGAAATTAAATGTATCTTCTATTAAAAAAGTGGATGGGGAAATTTTGCTTTTATATATTAATTATCTTTTTCATTGGTCTGCCTGGAATACTTTCAGGTCAGGAAAATTCAAGTTTACTCTGGAGAATCGAACATCCTGATACTGATAAAATTTCCTATCTGTATGGCACTTTACATTTATTAGACAAAAGTTATATCGATAGTTTGCCAGCGGTAACAGATGCCTTAACACGTGCAGAATTAATTGTCGGTGAAACACTCACCGATTCTACAGATTTACTTAGAAAAGTAATAAAATATACATTAATGCAGGATACTCTCCTCAGTGATATAATGGACAGTGTGAAGTTTAAAAAATTAAACACCCTCCTGAAAGAAAACCTGGGAGTATCGGTTTTATATTTAAATCAGTTTAAACCCGCAATGGCCTGGAGCATGTTTACTCAGGCAATCTATGTACAAGAATTCCCTGTTCTTGCTGAAAAAAATGATGTCCTGATCGATCAATATTTTCTGGATTACGCAAAACAAAATAATATAGAATTAGCAGGTCTTGAAACTACGTCTTTTCAAATGAATTTACTCTTTAATAAAATTAGTGTCTTAAGGCAACTTGAGATTCTTGAAGATGCTGTGGATAATATTGATGAAAATAAAGTTTTATTGAACCTGATGATGCAAAACTATTTTGCTAATAAACTAGAGTCTATCGAAGCAGACCTGATGTCTAATGGCTTAAGTGAAGATGAAAAAAACATGCTATTAAGAGATCGTAACAGAGAATGGCTAAATAAAATACCGGCGTTGATCAAAGATAAAAATTCTTTTATCGCAGTTGGTGCCGGCCACTTGGTAGGTGAGGAAGGGTTAATATCAGGTTTGAGAAAGTTAGGTTTTAAAGTTGCTCCAGTTGATATGAGTCGATCTTTAAACAATTAATTCCAAATTTATCAGTTAACATAGCTGATTCGGAAAATAAGGTCTAATTTTATAATTGCTAAGGAATAGAAAAAGTTTACATGCCCAAGATATTAGTAATAGACGATGATCCTTCTTTCAACATGATGTTGACCACCTTCCTTAAGCGTAATGAGTTTAAGGTGGAAAGTGCTCACTCTGCTGAATCAGGAATAGATCATTTAAAAAATCATCAGGTAGATCTGGTTTTAACAGATTACAAACTTCCTGACCAGGATGGTATTTCAGTTATTAAAAAAGTTAAAGAGAGCTATCCCGGAACTCCTGTTATATTAATGACTCACTATGCTGATATCAGAACAGCTGTGAAATCAATACAGATTGGAGCATTTGAGTTTGTCACCAAACCGGTGAATCCAGATGAACTATTATTATTAGTAAAAAGAGCCCTCAAGGAAAAAAAGGAACCTGTAGAGACTATTAAAACTTCACAAGGATCCAAAAAAACTAAGCATAAAAGTGAATTGGATTATATATCCGGCGAATCAAAATATGCTAAGAAAGTATATGAGCATGCTTCGTTAGTGGGCCCTACGGATATGTCTGTACTCATACTGGGAGAAAGTGGTACAGGTAAAGAATTTGCTGCCAAACTCATATATGAGAAAAGTAACCGCAAAGGTAAGCCGTTTATTGCTGTAGATTGTGGTGCCTTAAGTGACGAACTTGCTGCAAGTGAATTATTTGGCCATGTAAAAGGAAGTTTTACAGGAGCTTTACAAGATAAAACAGGCCAGTTTGAATACGCAAATGGAGGAACTTTATTCCTGGATGAGGTAGGAAACCTTTCGTATGAGGTTCAGGTAAAACTGCTTAGGGCGTTGCAGGAGAAAAAGATAAGAAAAATCGGGTCTAATGCTGACATTAATGTTGATGTCAGGATCATTGCTGCAACTAATGATAATCTAAAGGAAAAAGCTGAAAATGGTTCTTTCAGGTTAGATCTGTATCATAGATTAAATGAATTTAGTATTCAGTTGTATCCTTTGAGAAACCGTGGTAATGATCTTTTTATTTTTGCTGAACACTTTCTTCAGGAAGCAAATGATGAATTGGGAAAAGATATAGAAGACTTCACAGAAGATACAAAGGAAGTATTTAAAAATTACCCCTGGCCTGGAAATCTTCGTGAATTAAAAAATGTTATTAAAAGAGCTGTTCTACTCTGTCAGGATAATAAAATATCTCCTGAACAATTGCCTGAAGAAATCAAGTCTGGAGTTTCAACTTTAGTAACAGAACAAACACTGCCATCGAGCAATGGAAGTACGGAAAACTCTACTACGCCTAATCCTAAAGACTTAAAACAACTTCAGGAAACTAGTGAAAAAGAAACTATAGAGAAAGTATTAAAGGAAACTCACTACAATAAAAGTCTCGCGGCAAAAATCCTTAATATTGATCGGAAAACACTCTATAACAAGATCAAGCGATATGAGATTGACGCCTGAGCCACTTATCGATTAGAGCAATATCTGCTGACATTTCCTCTGCTAGATCATCAGCCATCAGATAAATCTCCTCGGATGCCTCAGGATTAGATTCTATAGTCTCTTCAAGTACTCTCAGCTTTTGTGAAACTGTGTCGAATGAAAAGTGGCTCCAGGAAGGTATCATTCTATGTGCAAGTCTCCTAAGATTATCCATCTCATTATTTTGCGCGTATGATCTGAAATTTGCAATATCATTTTGCATGTTCCCGTATAATCCCTCAATCATATTCCGGATCATCTCAGGATCATCACCAGCAAATACTTTTATTTCTGAGATGTCCAATTCTGAATTATCAACATCTTCAGATTTAGGACTACCTGAAAAAACTTCTTCATCAGGTTCTATTTCAGCCAGATTAAAAACGGTATTGATTAATTCTACCCTGGAAAATGGCTTGAATAAAATATTGTCAAAATTTGATTTGTTTTCCTGTACGTCAGGCCTGCTTTCACCTTTAGCTGTCATTGCAACCAGTTTTTGAAAGTTTTGCTGGTGATTTTCCCGTAATAACTTAGAAAGAGTCAATCCATCAATTTCAGGCATTTGTATATCTGAAAAAATAAAATCGAACTTCTGGTTTTTTATCTCATCAAGGAAATCTTTAGGATTTTCAAAAACTTTGGTCTCAAAGCCAATTGATTTTAGAATTTTAGACATTAACAACCTGTTGTTAGGATCATCATCAACTACGGCAGCAGACAATCCTTTCAGACTTTTAATTTTTTCATCTGCCTGCGGTATCTCCTGAAATTCCTTACTTGCCAGTTGCATAGGAATTCTAACAGTAAAATCAGACCCTTTTCCTTTTGTACTGATCAGATCAATAGCACCATCAAATAGCTCAATCATTTTTTTAACAATGGCCAATCCCAGGCCAGTACCTCCATATTTCCTGGTGATACTGGCGTCTGCCTGTGAAAATGAACTAAACACTTTCCCCTGTTCCTCAGGAGTCATCCCGATACCTGTATCTGAAACATTGATCTTTGCTACCTTATATTTATCGTTCCAATGAAATATTAAACTAACGGAGCCTTTCTCCGTGAATTTAATTGCATTGCTTAGCAGATTAGTTATGATTTGTCTGAATCTGAAAACATCAGTTTCCAATGCCAGATCATTTTCCGCTTTAAAAGTATAATTTAATTCGATGCCTTTTTCATCAGCTTGAGGCTTAAAGGAGTCAATGATTTCCCTGAGTAGATGAGAAGGATAAAAACCTTCCTGATGCAAGGTTACTTTTCCTGCATTTAATTTAGACAAATCAAGCAAGTCATTAACCAGGCGAAGAAGAAAAGATGCACTTCCATTAATAGTGCGTAAATATTTCACCTGATCTTCATTTAGTTCAGTATCTTGTAATAATCCCAGAAATCCATTGATTGAATGTATTGGGGTCCTGATTTCATGACTCATATTTGCCAGAAATTCTTCTTTAATTTTTGCCAGACGCTCAGCCCGGTTTTTCTCCATTTCAGCTCGCTGTCTATAATAATTACTTCGCGAAACCCCTCTAAATACAAGCGTGAGCAAAATTCCAGAACCAACAAGTCCTACCAATCCAATGGCAAACAAAGTGTTAGTTGCCTCATCAGCAACATTTTGAGCTTCCTCCTGTTTACTTAGATTTGCTCTTCGTTCTATGGAAGTTAATTCATTAAGCGTCTCCTGAATTTGAAAAAGCAAATTTTGATCCTGCTCTAACAATCTATATTCGCGAAGAGAAAGAAGGTTTCTGTAATATCTTTCTTCTGCCCTCAGATCTGTCAGAATTTCTTCAATTCTATTAATTAATGAATCACCATCAACCATCCTTTTAACATAACCAGTACCATTGGTTACCAGAACAGAATCATTTCCAGCATCAAGTACAGGAATGGTGTCGTAAACCACTTCCCGACTCCCGAATAATCTCTTCAATGAAGCTATTATCCCTTTGGTTTGCTTTTCCCTTTCGACAACCCTGTAACTAACCTCTCCATTAACAAGTGAATCAGACTTAGGACTAACAGAAGTTGATTGTAGTTCGCGCATTTGGTCATCTGACTTACCATCAAGATTTAATTCTCTGAGAGCTTTGTCAGTGTAGGCATTCTTTAGTTGTCTTTTCTTTAATGCCAGAAAATCAGTAAGCATCTCCTGTTTAAGATCGAAAAGGGACTTTAGAGTATCAACTTTTCTTCCTCTTAACGGGTCATCTCCAATTGCTTTTTGAAGATCTTTCAATCCCGTATTTATAGAATCCTTTAATTGATTATACTCCCTGAATGTTGAATCATCTTCAGTAATTATATAGATTCTGATCAGGTTTTCAGCTTTCATCATATCTCTAAACAGTTCATTTAGCTGTTCAGAGGTTTCTTCAGCTGAAGCCAATGACCGCACAGAATTATTCAGGGTATTAAAGCTTTTGTAGGATATATACCCAAATCCTCCAACCACTAAAAAAATGATCAAAAAGACTCCTATCACTCTTGTGGTAAGGTTGCCAATTTGATTTTTTCTTACTGATTGGAATTTCTTCATTTTTAAGTATACTTAATTTGATCGGCTATAACCCTCCCATTAGCATATATTTTACATTAATATATTCTTCGATCCCATATTTAGATCCTTCACGACCCATACCTGATTCTTTAACGCCACCAAACGGAGCTACCTCAGTGGAGATTAATCCCTCATTAATACCCACCATTCCATACTGGAGCTTTTCAGCAATTTTCCAGATACGCCCAATATCTCTGGAGTAAAAATACGAAGCTAAACCAAATTGAGTTTTATTTGAAAGTTCTATCGCCTCCTCATCGCTGCTAAACTTATAAACTGGTGCTACGGGACCAAATATCTCCTTATGGAACATTTCTACTGAATCATCCACATTTGTCAAAACTATAGGCTCAATAAACCTGCCATCGGGTTCATTATTTCCAGTCATCATTTTAGCGCCCTTATCTAGCGCATCCTGAACAAGGTCAGTTACTTTTTTTACTGCATCATCATTGATTAAAGGACCAATATCAACACCAGTTTCCAAACCATCCCCTACTTTTAATTTTCTGACATTAGCAGCAAACTTTTCAACAAATTCATCATAGACGTTTTCATGAACTAATATTCGGTTTGCACAAACACAAGTCTGACCCGCGTTTCTAAATTTGCAATCTACTGCTCCTGAAGCTGCTGCATCAATATCAGCATCTTCAAAAACTACAAAAGGGGCATTCCCTCCTAATTCAAGAGAGATTTTTTTAACTGTGGAAGCACTTTGTTCCATCAGCAACTTACCTACCTTAGTTGATCCGGTAAAAGATATTTTTTTGACCTTGTCGCTGGTTGTTAATTCTTTTCCCGCCTCAGACGAGGAACTGGTTGTTATAATATTAAGTACACCAGCAGGAAGGCCTGCTTCTTCTGCAAGATAGGCTGCAGCTAACGCACTCAATGGCGTGTCTTGCGCAGGTTTAATTACTACCGGGCATCCCGCAGCAAGTGCTGGTCCAACTTTTCTGGTTATCATAGCAAGAGGAAAATTCCATGGAGTAATAATCCCTGCCACACCTACAGGTTGCTTTATTACAATAATTCTTTTACCAGGAGCATGATTAGGAATTACATCCCCGTAAACTCTTTTGGCCTCCTCGGCAAACCACTGGATAAAAGAAGCTCCATAAGCAATCTCTCCTCTGGATTCTTTTAAAGGTTTGCCCATTTCCTTAGTCATCAAAATGGCAAGATCCTCCTGGTTTTCCATTAATAGGCGGTACCACTTATTTAATATTTCGCTACGTTCTTTCGCTAACATTGATGACCATTCATCAAACTTTAGATTTGCAATATCAATTGCTTTTTTCACATCTTCCTTACCCATATCAGGAACACTTGTGATCACTGAATCGTCGACCGGATTTTTAACATCATAGGTTTTCCCTGATGTTGCTCCGGTCCAATTACCATCGATGTACGCTTTACTTCTTAATAAATTTTTATTATTTAATGACATAAGTTCTGGCATTTAGATCAGTTCAATTTACAAATAATCAAGCCAAGATGTAGCAATTACGACCTTGAATTAGGCTTTAAAACTAATTTTTGTTTATTTGGTTAAACAAAAGAAACCGACACAAAAATTCCTTTTTATGTATAAAAGAATAATTGCTCCGATTTTATTTATTCTCAGTTTACCTGTTTTTTCACAGAGCGGTGTTACTCAATTCAATCCACTCATGTATGAAATCATAGATGAAGTCTCTGCTGAAAGATTAGAGTCAGATATCAGAACTCTTGCCGGTTTTGGTACGCGCCACACCTTATCTGATACAACATCTGATACCCGAGGTATTGGAGCGGCGAGAAGATGGATAAAGTCCACATTCGATGATATTTCTAAAGAATGCGATGGGTGCCTGGAAGTATCTTATCAAAGAAACCTGGTGAAGAAAGGTGAAAGTGAAAGAATACCTGAGGACACTTATGTTGTGAATGTGCTGGCAATTCAAAGAGGCACAAAATACCCTAACCGATATATCATTATGTCGGGAGACATTGATAGTCGAATATCGGATGTGTTAAATTATAAAGATGATGCTCCAGGCGCTAACGATAATGCTTCAGGAATGGCTGGAGCAATTGAAGCTGCCAGGGTTTTGTCTAAATACGAATTTGAATGTAGTATCATTTATGCTGGCCTAAGTGGAGAAGAGCAAGGTTTATTCGGAGGTAAGTTTCTTGCTCAAAAGGCCCAAGATGAAGGCTGGGATATTGTTGGTGTTCTCAATAATGACATGATCGGAAATATTGAAGGAGTTGACGGTGTAATCGACAATCGTTCGTTCAGAATTTTTTCAGAACCAGTCCCTCCTACAGAATCAGAGCGCGAACGCAGATTAAGAAGGTTTTTTGGAGGTGAAAATGACGGTAACAGCAGGCAGCTTGCAAGGTATGTGCATTACGTTACTAAAAAATATATGCCATATATGAACCCAATAATGATCTATCGCCTGGACAGATTTGGGAGAGGCGGACACCACAGACCATTCAATGATCTAGGCTTCGCAGGAGTGAGAATCATGGAAGCACATGAAAATTATAACAGGCAGCATCAGGATCTCAGAACTGAAGATGGAATAAAATATGGAGATGTGGTCGAAGGAGTTAATTTTGAATACACAAGACTTTTAACAGCTGTTAATGCCATTACAATGGCATCTGTTGCTTTAGCTCCTCCATCTCCTGATAGTGTAAATATCGGAGGAATAGTTGAACCTTCAGCTAAATTAAAATGGAATGCCGTAGAAAGTGATGACCTTAAGGGTTATATCATTCATTATAGAGAAACAATCTCACCCCAATGGCAGTATTCAGTTTTTGTTGATAAAAACACTACAGAATATACCTTGAAAGGAGTTGTGATTGATAACTATCTTTTTGGTATATCAGCAGTAGATGAAGAGGGAAACCAAAGTATAGTAAGTTATCCGGATGGAATTATCCGTGATTAAATATTTCTTAATAACATTTTAAGACTTTGCTTCACAATTTCTCCCATGGATTTACATTCTAGAAATTGTGGCGCTTCATAATGATCAGCTAACTCTTTTTTTAGACTTTCTACATGCTCGGGCAAAGAAATTTTATCCACCATCATAACATCCATTAAATCTTTTAAAGCGTATCTTGAGGCACGTATTCTGTGTACGATCAACGCCCGCTCTTCTTTTTGATATTGCCTCACTGATTCAGGAGTCATTGTTTCCAACCCTAATTTTATCAATGGATAATTCTGTTTAAAATATTTGGGCATATATATTGCCTTTCGACCTTCGTAAGACTGCTGGTCAAAATCAATGGATCTTATTCGATAATGTATTTCTTCAAAATCAGGTGTTATATCAATAACAAAATTACTGCTATGCATATCCCCTAGCAGCCTTACAAAACATCTTTCATTAAACTTCACAAACTCCTTGGCTAAGCGGATCTTATTCAACTGATGATTATTTTCCAAATAAGTAACGATGAACTGGTCACCTGGTACACCAGCAATATGTTCCTCAATTAATGTATCGCCATCCACGAGATAATTAATCCGATTAGGAGATAAGAGGTGCTCCAGCTCCAGACCATATATCCTGCTCGCATCAGCTTTTTTCACATAGAAATAGTCGAAATTATCATTAATCTGATTTACGATCCTTACTCGAAAAGGCATACTATTTCCATAAGGACAGATATCAACTCTATCGATAAATAAATGTTCTATTACAGAAAGATCGCCATCAGACTTGAGGAGTGCATAAATCTTTTTAAGGCTTTCATTGATGTGCCCCATCTCACTCGCTGCATAAAAAACAGTTTCCCAAAGGGTATCTTCTCCCTTCCTATCATATAAAGCAATAGTACTGTTAAAGCGCAACAGATCAGCATAATGAATAGGAGATTGGAATGACCGATCGTGTTTATTTAAATAATTTCGAAGGCCATTGCTGATTTCAAAAGGTATTTTCTTTTTACTTATTAGTGCCATTAAGGACTTCTCGTTTCGACTAAATTATAAATATACAAATGGTTATCCCACTATTTATTAATTTTACGTTTTGTTTGACAGATTATTAAATCTGTATCCATCATTACCCGGAGAATAATTTATGAAGCAACGCCTTTTTTATCTTCTAAAAGTATTTGGACTTTTTGTGTTTGCCGGTTTATTGATCAGACTGGTTTTTTTATTGTTTCATTTTTCGGAAATGACCCGAAATGCTGAAGCTACTGACGTGCTTATGGCTTTTGTCCATGGTTTGCGAATGGATTTGTCTATTGCTTCCTATATTATCGTTATTCCGGTAGTCTTGTTTATTATCGGATTTCTGTTTTCCAATAAATTTCAGTTTTATGCCAATAGGGTTGCATTAATATTATTTACCGTAATTCTGTCTTTGATGGCGGCAGTTGATCTCAAATTATTTCAATTCTGGGGCTTTCGCCTGGATACCGCGCCGTTACTTTTTTTAGATACACCAGGTGAGGCTTTAGCGAGTGTTGGATTTGCTGAGATCATTATACCTTTTTTATATTTTATTTTGCTTTGTGGCTTTCTTGTATTCTCTATCTTATCCCTGACAAGAAACATACTGATATTTCCGAAGTTCAAGCCTCTCTATTCATTGGGTTTTATGCTATTACTCGGGTTTCTGATAATTCCTGTTAGAGGGGGAATAGGAATAGCTCCACTTAATCCGGGCTCAGTCTTTTTTAGTAATTATTCAGAGATCAATCAGCTGGCTCTTAATCCTGCATGGAATTTTAATTATGCTCTTTCCAAGTATGATCCCGATGCATTAAAAAAAGATTGGTATGATGACCAGAAAGCAGATTCTTTGATCAGCAAACTCAATATCAAAAAACCCTTCCTGGAAGTTTTAAATACAAAAAAGCCAAATATTCTTTTGATCATTATTGAAAGCATGGCGTCTAAATTCCTGCACAAAAACTATAATGAACGGGAAGTAACACCTTATCTTGATCAGCTTACCAGGGAAGGCATATATTTTGATAATTTTTATGCATCCGGAGACCGCTCTCATAAAGGAATGACTGCTATTTTTAGTGGTTTCCCAGCTCACCCGGTTGCTCCTGTAATTAAATACCCAGCTATCGCATATGGTTTACCCCACTTAACAAAGGATCTTAAAAAACATGGTTATTATACCAGCTTTTTTTACGGTGGTGATCTCTCCTTTGCTAATTTTAAAGGATATTTCCTATCTGCCGGAACAGATGAATTAGTTACTGAAAGTAATTTTCCAGACTCTTTAAGCACAACTAAATGGGGTGTCCATGACAATATTGTCAGTGACACTCTTATCGATAGAATTAAAGATTACAGAACTCGAAACCCTTGGTTTGCTACATGGTTTACCCTTTCGAACCATCCTCCCTATGAGGTGCCTGGTCAATATGAATTCGGTAACAATTCATTACAGGAAAAAGTATATTCAACTTCTCATTTTACTGACCTGCAGATCAAAAAAGTCTTGGAAAGCCTTAAAGAAAATGAAAATTTATGGAATGATCTCCTGGTCATAATTATGGCTGACCATGGGGTAAGAGATCCTGACGGGTCAGAATATTACGCAGAAGAAACTTTTAAAATACCGATGATCTGGACAGGCGGAGCATTAAATCAAACAGGATTTACGATCGACAGGCTTTCTTGCCAAACAGATTTCCCGGCCACTTTACTTGGAGAGATGGATATTGATTATTCTAAATATTATTTTTCTAAAAATCTATTTCAGGTCGATTTCAAGCCAATGGCCTGGTATAGTTTCAGCCAGGGATACAGCTTAAAAGTGCCAAACGGGACTTATAGTTTTAGCACATCAAGTGAAGATTTTATCGTAAAAGATTCATCGATAACTGATGAAGATTTTGAATTAGGTCAGGCATATCTTCATAAGGTTTATAAAAAATTTACCGAAAAAAGGGAATAGCAAATATCCCTCCACTATCTATCTGATCGATATATTGTATAAGATAATGCTGAGAAAAAAACACCGGTAGCCAACAAAGTAATTAATTTCATATAATCAGGATGTTCATAACCGAGTAGCATTTTAATCCCGAAAAAAGTAAATAACACGATGGATACTATTCCTCCCAGGACTCCTCCCACCAAATAATACCCTTTTAAATAATCTTTTTTCTTAGCCATATTTTGGTTTTATAATAAAAATCAAACCGGAATATTAAGGCAAATAAAAATCAAAAACCTGATCTTCCATGCATTTAAAATGTCCCTTCGGACACTTTTTAAATCCCATTTTTGAACAAGGACGGCAATCAATTTTGTTATTTTCAAACACTACAAACTTGGTTTTATAAGGGTAAAAACCGAATGCAGGAACAGTGTTTCCCCAAATGCTGTAGATCTTTTTCTTGAGAGCTGCAGAAATGTGCATCAATCCCGTATCGTGGGCAAAAACAACAAGGGATTGCCCTGCAAGGGAAGCTGATTGATTCAGATTATACTTACCACAAGCATTAAAAATTACTGTTTTCTTACCTAGTTCCTTTAGCTTTTCTTCATAAGGTTCAGATTTCTCTGTTTTCTTAAAAAACCTCTCAATTTTATTTGCCACTTCAACATCATCGGGACCACCGATCAACACAACGGGTTTAGCAATTTTATCACATAATTCAACGAGCTTGTGAAATGGAAGTCTTTTAGTGGCATGAGCACCGCCGATTACTACAGCAACATATTCCTTATGATGTGTTTCTGGAAGATCATTTTTAATGTCTACTTCATCTTCTGGAGGAATGAAATAGTCGAGTCCAAGCTCATCATTTTTTACACCTAATGGTAAAGCAGCAGTCATATACCTGTCTACTACATGATTTTTAGGCATTTTATTGATCTTAAATTTAGTAAGAAGAAAACGCTCAATATTTGCCTTGTAATATGAAAAGGAAGGGATTTTCCTCATTCTCAATTTGATGATACGCGTCCTTAAATTATTATGCAGATCAACAATGTAATCAAAGTTTTCAGCTTTCAATTCTTTAATCAGATCTCCAAGTGATCCGGTTAAAGTATGGACCTTATCGATATAAGGGTTAGGCTTAACTATTTTTTCGAATGCAGGCTTAGTACAATAATGAACCTCTGCATTTAATTGACTTTTTAAAACCCTTACCACGGGAGTAGTCAGTACAATATCACCTATAGATGAAAATCTGAGAATAAGAATCTTTGGATTTTCCTTCATTTATATTTTTGATTTCCTGTTGTTAAAGTAATCGGACAATTCATTTACTCCCATCGCATTCAGTGTCATATCTTCTGTCAGCCCTCCTTTTCTACCTACGATCACACCAAATTTAGTATGGTCGTACCCAGCCAATTCATGGGCATCCGGATTAATTGATAATTTCACTCCTTTATCCAAAGCATATTTAACCCAGATCCAATCGAGATCAAGCCTCCATGGATTAGCGTTTATCTCAATCACTACATTATTTTCAGCAGCAGCATCAATTACTTTTTTGTGATCGATGGGATAACCTTCCCTTCTTAATAGTAATCTTCCTGTAGGATGACCAAGTATGGTGGTGTAGGGATTGTTTATAGCTGTTAACAACCTGGCCGTAGCTTTGTTTCTATCCATATTTAAGGGAGAGTGAATCGAAGAAACTATAAAATCAAATCCACTCAGAATATCATCACTATAATCCAAAGCTCCATCAGTAAGAATATCTGATTCAATTCCTTTAAATATTTTAAAAGGGGCCAGTTCCTCATTGAGTTGATCAATTTCTTCCCACTGCTTTTTAATTCTAAACTCCTGAAGACCGTTTGCATAACCGGCTGTCTTACTGTGATCGGTTATTCCAAGGTATTCATAACCACGCTTTTTGCAATCTTCAGCCATTTCTTTGAGCGTATTCTTGCCATCACTGTAAGTTGAATGAGCATGAAGTATCCCTTTAATGCTCTTATCTGAAATCAGGCTATTAAGTTTGTCTTTCTCTGCATACTCAAATTCAAATTGTCCTTCACGACATTCAGGTTCAACATATGGCAGTTCAGCTTCCTTATAAATTTCCTCTTCGGTCGAGTAAGGCTTCGATCGATTAATATTGAATAAAGAAACATCATCTTTTAACCGATAATTCAGATGAAGTGGAGAACCAGTTACTTCAAATAATCTTTGAATATATTTTTCCGGTGAGGTATAAAAAACTTCAGTAGCCATCCCTGAATCAATATGTATCCCTCTTAAAGTAAAAGGTGAAGAATCTTCCTCAACGAATGAAAACTCCTCAAGAGACATTAATTTCTGTTCCCAGTCATCCGGATCATCTAAAGCTGTCACGAATGATAATTTTTCAACTACAGGCATCTTTCTTCTCAATTGTCCTGCAGAAGAAACTTTATCAATATTTAATTCTTTTTTTAAAGTTTCTGTGATTTCCTTTTCCAGATCAACTACTTCAGCATAGTGTTTTTTACCCTCATTTTCCCTGATATAATAAATTTGTTCGATAATTTTCTCTTCAGTTTTGGCTCCAAAACCTTTCATCTTTGATAAATTACCTGCTTCAGCAGCCTCGAGGAGCTTATCCACTGAATCGATTTCCTGGTCTTTCCAGAGGGCAGCAATTTTTTTTGGACCAATACCTTTCACCTGCATCATCTCTAATACTCCTTCCGGAGTTCTGGCTATTAACTCATCCAGAAATGCAAAAGTGCCCGTATCTTTAATTTCATAAATAGCTTCTGCGATACTTTTCCCAACTCCTTCAATTTCTGCTATTTCCTTATCTGACAACTGAGATAGCACGCCATCAAACCGCTCAAGTTTAAATGCTGCATTACTATAACCTCTTACTTTAAACTGATTCTCACCATGAAGTTCCATGAGGTCTGCCGCTTGCTTGAGTAACTTAATTATCGTTTTATTATCCAAGATTTTTATTTATTTTAATCACCAATTGAATACGCAAATTTAAGATTCTACCTGGTTTAAAATACTAAAGGATTAATAAATGAACTACTGGATCATAAAATCCGAACCTGAAGAGTACAGTTTTGATGACCTTATCAGAGATAAAATTGGTGTGTGGAGTGGTGTGAGGAATTATCAGGCAAGAAATAATATCAGGGATATGAAAAAAGGTGATCAGTTATTATTTTATCATAGTGGAAAAAATGCAGGCGTTGTTGCAACAGCAGAAGTAGTGAAAGAATCTTATCCCGACCCTACTACAGATGACAACAAATGGCTAGCTGTGGATGTTAAGCCTAAAAAAAGATTAAATAAAAAAGTTACCTTAAAAGAAATAAAAAAACATACTGAATTAGCTGATTCACAGCTCGTAAAGCAATCCAGATTGTCAGTTATTCCGTTAAATAAAGAAGAGTACAATTTTATTATTAACTTATCTCAATAAATAAAGGAGATTAATGAGGATATTTTTATTATCAACCATACTGATCTATTTTTCATGTCAATCATTAAATGCCCAAATAAAACAGCCTCTTAGATTAGAGATCGATATAGGATTCAATGAGGACATGTATGAGGTATATAGTGCCGGAAGGGAAGGGATTTTTATTTATAGAAATACAAATGAAAGAGGTGATGGCGGCTTTATATGGGAATTATCATTGTATGATACGCAGCTTGAACTTAAATGGACAAAAGCTTTTAAAGTCGATTATGGTTATGACGTAATTGGTCATGATTATAATAATGGCAGGATATTTTTACTTTTTTCCAAAGGAGGAACTGAAAAAGGTGATTTAAAAGTAGCGCGACTATTATCTTCCAATGGGGACATTTCTATTCACGAGATCGAAAGACCTATACCGATTATTCTTACCCATTTTGAAACCATTGATGACGTTTTACTTTTTGCAGGGAAAACAAAATATAAAACCAATGCTGCACTATATAATCTAAAAGAACAACGCTTTATTGCTCTTCAAGGACTGTACAGTGACAACAGTGAACTACTTGAAATTCAAAGAAACTTTTCTCTGGGTGTATTTCAATTGACTTTTCTTGAAAGAAGGCCGAGGAGAAATCAATATATTACTGTTAAATCATATGACAAACAGGGAACTTTATTATTCGATACAGAATTAAATCCAGGCCAAGAGCATAACTTTATCGATGGTACTGCCACCTCATTTCTCAATGATGAACCATTTATTATAGGAACATGGTCAAATAATAAATCTCAGTACAGTCGGGGAATGTTTTTTGGAGAAATACACCCTAATCCTGGTGAAGAGGATATTGTGAAATTCTATAATTATGCTGATCTAGAGAACTTTTTTTCTTATCTAAAAGACAAAAAAGAAAAGCGAATCAGAGAAAGAATTATTCGAAAAAGAAATAAAGGCAAAAAACCAAAATTTAATTACCGGTTACTCATTCACGATGTAATTAAAAGAAACGATCAATATATCATTGTTGGAGAAGCATTTTATCCTACTTACATCAGGCAGGATTATATGCCAGGTACTTCTTATAATCCTTCCACATTTGATTATTATCCTGGAACAGGGCAGATTATTAGTGAATTTAATTTTTCGCATGCTGTAATTTTAGCTTTTGACGAAGAGGGCAATATGCTTTGGGATAATAGTTTTGAAATAGATGAGATAAAGACCTTAACCCTTGAGCATCAAGTCAGTATTGACGTAGATCCAAACCGGATCGCTTTATTATATTTCTATGAGGGCAAAATTAAAAGCCAGGTAATAAAAGGTGATGAAGTAATAGAAGACAAGACAGATACCGAAATTAAGTTAAAATATGAAAATGATGACGTGAGAGAAAGGTTTGATGAGCTTGGAAAGATTGAAAAATGGTATGATAAATATTTTTATGCTTCGGGATTGCAAAGGATACGAAATAACTCACTGGAACCTTCAGAGGTGGTAAGAAAAGTTTTTTATATAAATAAAATTTACTACGAAGACTAATGGTTAAGTGATTACACTAGAATTTTCATTGGTTTATTCTATCTTTGTTCAAGTTTATGCAAAAGCGAAATCTTCTACATCATGAACTTTTGGAGATCACCATTCTCAGGCTTTGTCAACAGCTGATAGAGAATCATGGTGATTTTGAAAATTCCGTCATTCTCGGGCTTCAACCGCGAGGAAGTCACCTTGCACGTATAGTACAACAAAAATTAAAAGGGCTTACCAATATTGATGTTCCTCTAGGATATCTCGACACAACTTTTCATCGGGATGATTTCAGAAGAAGGGACACCCCTATTACAGCCAATCAAACCGATATACCTTTTTTACTTGAAGATAAAAAGGTTATTCTGATAGATGATGTATTATTCACAGGAAGAAGTGTAAGGGCTGCAATGGATGCGATGATCGCTTTTGGAAGACCATTGACTGTGGAATTACTTGTACTGGTAAACAGGAGATATAGCAGGGACCTGCCTATTGAACCTAAGTATACCGGGAGAAATGTAAATACCATAAAATCACAAAAAGTGCTTGTTGAGTGGAAAGATCAGGGAGCAAATGAAAACAGTGTTTGGCTCATAGACAATTAACTAATTAATGAACCGGCTAAGCGTAAAGCATTTACTTGGAATTAAAGATCTGACCCGGGAAGATATAGAACTTCTCTTTCAGACAGCTTCTTCATTTAAAGAGGTAATCAACCGACCTATCAAAAAGGTGCCCTCACTACGTGATATCACCATTGCTAATGTTTTCTTTGAAAACTCTACAAGGACCAGGCTTTCTTTTGAACTGGCGGAAAAAAGGTTAAGTGCAGATGTAATTAATTTTTCATCATCTAACAGTTCTGTTAAAAAAGGGGAAACACTTGTAGATACCGTTCAGAATATTCTGGCGATGAAAGTAGATATGATCGTTATGAGACATGGAAGTCCCGGAGCGCCGCACTTTCTGGCCAGGAGTCTTGCTAATACAAAAACAGGTAAGCACGCTGTCGTTGTAAATGCCGGCGACGGAACTCATGAACATCCCACCCAGGCTCTTTTGGATACTTTTAGTATACATGAAAAACTTGGTACCCTTGAGGGTAAAAAGGTAGCGATCATTGGAGATATACTTCATTCAAGAGTTGCCCTTTCGAATATCTTTGCTCTGCAAAAACTTGGAGCTGAAGTAATGGTTTGCGGACCCAATACTTTACTTCCTAAATACATTTCTGACCTCGGGGTAAAAGTTGAATTGGATGTAGATAAAGCCCTGCAGTGGTGTGATGTAGCCAACGTACTAAGAATTCAGTTAGAAAGACAGCAAATTAAATACTTTCCTAGTTTAAGAGAATATTCATTATATTTCGGAATTGATAGGAAAAGATTAGCAAGATTGGATAAGGAGATAATTCTAATGCACCCGGGTCCGATAAACCGAGGAGTTGAATTATCAACTGATGCAGCTGATGCAGATAACGCAATTATACTAGATCAGGTAGAAAACGGAGTAGCTGTCCGTATGGCAGTATTATACTTACTTGCATCAAAGAAACCCGATTAAAGGGCAATTATAACTTTTCTTAACCGTTAGGAGTTCACATTTACGGTATTATTTTTGTACATTTATCTAAATAATTGTATTTAAACCAGTTTAATGAGGTTTTTTTTAGTTTTTACATTTTTATTTCTAACTGTTACCGATTTAGCGATAGCGCAGAAGAAAGACAAAAAGAAGGGACGGAGCTATAATATCGTTTCCCCTGAACAGTCTCTGCTAAAAAAAACTGACTCCACTTACGTATTTGAATTTTCTAATATAAATCGCCTCGATTATTTCGCGGATGCAAAACTTCAGAAAAAAATTCTTGAATGGGATAGAAAAAAAGACTGGGAAAACCTCTATCCTGCCTTGGAAGTGTATGTCGCTAATTTTGGAGTAGAAAATTTCTTCAAGGACAATTATCTGCTTTGGAGACTAGCTAAATTAGCTGAACATTTCGGAGAAATTGAAAAATCAAAATACTATTACAGGCTGGTACTTAAGCATCATAGAGAAGATCTCGATATAGGTAAAACTGAACTTCACTATGATTCAATCACTAAAAATGAGAAAGATTACTATGTTCCATTAGAATACTACTATGAGCTGGTAGATTTCAGAAAAGAGATCGACACATTAAGACCGCCCCGTGGAGTACTTTTAAATATGGGAAAAGAGGTAAATAGTAAAACACCTGATTACGGTCCCACCCTTAGTGCTGATGATGCCACTTTGATTTTTACTTCCAAGCGGAATGTACAGAAAACCTCAATGATGGAGGTAAGAGAAAATGAAGATCTTTTCTTCACCAAATTTAAGGATGGCGGCTGGGAAGAATCACAACCCTTCATTGGTGTGAATACTCAATATAATGAAGGCTCAGCATGCATAAGCAGAGACGGAAAAACCTTGTATTTTGTCAGATGTAATAGCCCTGATAGTTATGGCAATTGTGATATCTTCGAAGCTAAATTACAATCAGACAGTACCTGGGGTGAAGTAAAGAATTTAGGACAAAAAGTGAATTCAGTAAACTGGGATTCACATCCAAGTCTTTCTGTTACTGAAGATACTTTGTTTTTTGCCTCTGACAGAATTGAAGGATTTGGTTTGTCTGACATTTATTATACAGTTAAGCAAAATGATAACTCCTGGGGTAAGCCTTACAATTTAGGCCCGGTAATAAATACCAATGGTAATGAAGTGAGCCCCTATTACGATCACAAATACAAAGTATTGTACTTCAGTAGCACTGGTCAGTTATTAAGGTTCGGTGGGTTTGATATATATAAATCTTATTATAAAAAAGGTGCCTGGGCAGAGCCTAAAAATGTTGGTCCGCTAGTTAATGGCCCTGGCAACGAGTATTATTTCACTATTGACAGCCAGGCTGATTTACTTTTTTACGCAAAATCTTCAGATACCCAGAATAATGATTTGGATCTCCACTCATTCCCTCTTCCAATGGGTGCTCAACCGGCTGCAAATACAATGTTTGCTGGTAAGCTCGAAGGAATAGATGGTCAGAAATTTGAAGGCATTGTTTCGGTTATAGATATAGAAAACGGTATCGAGGTAGCGCCAAAATTTCTGCGAGATGATGGTACTTTTGCTTTTGATCTCATTGATAACCAAAAATACCTGATCATACTACAGGGAGATAACTTTTTCCGAATAGAAGAAATATTTACTGTGGAAGGTGATATGACTGTAGAATTTGAAGCACAGGAGATCAATGCAACCATGGAGTTTGAATCTGTTGTATTTGACAATGGTAAAGCGGAGATCAAACCGGAAATGCATACTGACCTTGACAAGGTAGGAAACTTTCTAATAGACCATCCTAATTATCTGTTAACAATAGCAGGGCATACTGATAGTGATGGTAATCCGGCAGCAAACAAAGATCTCTCTCAGCGAAGAGCTGAAGCAATAAAAGACTTTTTAATTGGCTTTTATCGTATAGATGAAGATAGAATTGACGCTGTGGGTTATGGGTCTGACAGACCACTGGTCAAAGAAAAAACTGAAGCTGATAAACAGCTTAATCGCAGGGTTGAATTTCATATTGAACGATCTGCAAAGATTAGTAAATAAGAAATAAAAAAACACATAAAAAAAGCCCAAAGGAGATCCTTTGGGCTTTTTGCTATTTCATATCTAAATATTATCCAAGGAATGAATCTCTGATCCACTGCCAGATATCATTTCCGAATATAAATACCATCAGAGTCAATAATATAGCCATTCCGACTTTCTGTGCTCCCTCAAGGAACTTATCACTAGGCTTTCTGCCCGACACAATTTCATACAGTAAGAATACCACATGACCACCATCAAGTGCTGGAATCGGCAATAAATTCATAAAAGCCAGTACCATAGAAAGCAATCCGGTCAAGGCCCAAAATCTGGTCCAATCCCAGGTTCCTCCAAAAGTTCTCATGATACCAATTGGCCCTTGAAGTGATTTTGTAGGATCCAGGTCTCCACTAAACATTTTTCCAAATGCCCTGATGTTAACCCAAACTACCGTAAAGGCTTTTGAAGTTCCCATTGGTATGGCTTGTCCCAGGCTATATTCTTCTCTTTCAAAATTCACACCTTCAACCACTGGAAGAAATCCAATAATGGCACTATCACCTAAGGCAACATTCATCTGCTTCGTTTCACTGTCTCTTTTTACAGTGAGGCTAACTTCTTCTCCTGCATATTGACTAATCTCTGATTTAAACTCGTCAAAATAAGTGAACTCCTGGCCATTAATCTCAAGTATCTTGTCTCCCTCTTTCAGACCGGCTTTTGCACCAGGGCTATCTTTAGAAACATTTCCTACCACAAAAGGATGTCGGTAAAAAATAAATTGCCCTTTCTTTTCTGAAAGATCATTCATGAAATCAGAAGGCACATCTACAGTGATTGTATCGCCATCTCTTAAAACAGTATAATATGAATCATCTTCAAGAAGTACTTCGATGTTACTTAAGTCTCCGAATCTTTCCCAGTCTTTCCCATTTACATTCAGAATCTTATCACCTGTCTGTAATCCGATTTTTTCTCCTAATTCCAAAGCATAGATACCGGCCTTATTCACTTCAGACTTCGGTAGATATTCTTCACCATTGACATATAGCAAGCTGATGAAAATAATTATACCGGTAATTACATTGATAATAATTCCACCTAGCATCACTATTAATCTTTGCCATGCTGGTTTTGCTCTGAATTCCCATGGTTGAGGTTCTTCATCAAGGTTTTCAGTATCCAAAGATTCATCTACCATACCGGAGATCTTTACAAATCCACCTAAAGGTATGGCCCCGATACTGTACTCAGTTTCTCCCCATTGGAAACCAAATATTTTAGGAGGAAAACCAATTGAATACTTCTCCACTCTCATGCCAAAAACTTTGGCTGCCACTAAATGGCCCAACTCATGTAATCCTACTAAAATAGATATGCTCAGAATTAACTGAGCGAACATAATAATTCCTTCCATTATAAAATATTTATCCTAAATACGCATTTGCTAAACTCCGGGTTTCTTTATCTGTTTCTACATAGTCATCAAGACCCGGAGATGATATGTAATCTATTTTCTCTAAACAATGCTCTATTAAATTCGACATCTCTAAAAATCCAACCTTGTCTTTTAAAAACGCATCGACTGCAATTTCGTTTGCGGCATTTAAAATACAAGGCATATTTCCTGATTTTTCTAATGACTCAAATGCTAATGCTAAATTTCTGAATGTATCAGTATCAGGCTTTTCGAAAGTAAGTTGTGGATATTTGGCAAAATCAAACCTTGGAAAATCTGATTTGATCCGGTCAGGATAAGTCAGGGCATATTGGATAGGCACTTTCATATCTGGCAAACCCATCTGAGCTTTCATGCTGCCATCTTCAAACTGCACCATCGAATGAATGATAGACTGAGGATGGACAACCACTTCTATCTGCTCGGGTTTTAAACCAAATAACCATTTTGCTTCTATCACTTCAAGACCTTTATTCATCATAGATGCAGAATCGATAGTGATCTTCGCTCCCATTTCCCAATTCGGATGTTTTAGAGCCTGCTCCCTCGATACTTTTTCAAGTTCAGTCCGTTTTTTTCCTCTGAAAGGGCCTCCACTTGCGGTTAATATTATTTTCTCTATCGGATTATGAAATTCTCCTGCAAGACACTGGAAAATCGCCGAATGCTCTGAATCTACCGGATAGATATTAACTCCTTTTTGACGGGCTAATTCTGTGATTAGTTCACCAGCTACCACAAGGGTTTCTTTATTTGCCAGTGCGATTGGTTTTCCACTTTCGATTGCTCTTATCGTAGGCTTAAGACCTGCATAACCCACTACTGCCGTAAGAACAATGTCGATAGTATCCATTTCTAAAACGGAAGAAAGTGCATTTTCACCTGCATAAACTTTAATATCATGCGGATCTAAAGCATCAAAAACTTCCTGATACTTGTCTTCATTTGCAATAACTACCGCATTGGGTTTAAATTTCAAAGCCTGCTCAATAAGCTTCTCAGCACTATTTTGTGCTGTTAAAACCTCTGCTACAAATCTATCAGGGTTTGCTTCGATCACTTCTAAGGCCTGAACACCAATAGAACCAGTCGACCCCAGTATCGCAACATGTCTCTTCTTCTGATCTTTATTTTCAATCATTATTTTCTAAAAAATTCTGCAGTTCATCAGCAAGTGACCTGTCGTTTGAAAGTCGTGGTACTTTATTTTGACCACCCAGCTTACCTCGCTGCCTCATCATTTCTATGAATGCATTCTTTTTTAATGGCCTGACTTTCAGCTTTCGTAAAATATTTCCGCTAATCAGGTCATCGTAATAAACATTCAATTCCCTTAATTTATTATCAATTTCTGTTTCGAAATCCTGCAAATTTAATGGTTCTTTATCAAATTCTATATACCATTCGTGTAAAGGAAGCCCTTCGTCAGGATTTACTTGTGGAGCAACCGTAAATTCTACAATTTCTGTTTCCGGAAATTTCTCCACCGCTGATGCTAGTGCCTTTTCAACTTCTTCTCCAATAACATGTTCTCCGAATGCTGAAATGAAATGTTTAATTCTTCCTGTCACTACCAATCGATGAGGGAATTTGGATACAAATTTTACTGTATCTCCAATATTATAACCCCATAAACCGGCATTATTATTAATAATTAGTGCGTAATTTTTATCCAGCTCAACCTCTCCTATACTCAGCCTTGTAGGATTTTCATCAAAGACTTCATCAGCAGGGATAAACTCAAAAAATATGCCGCTATCCACCAACAATAGCAAGCCTTTATCTCCTTGCCTATCCTGGTAAGCGATAAACCCTTCTGATGCAGGGTATGTTTCAATACTATCGACATGACGACCAATACTTTCAAATAACTTGGCCCGGTAAGGTTCAAAGTTTACACCTCCATAAACAAATAACGAGAAGTTTGGGAATAATTCACCTGCCTTCTTACCTGTCTCTTCTTTTAGCTGGTCAAAATACATTTGCACCCAGGGAGGAATACCCGAGATCAAAGTCATATCTCTTTCCTTGGTCTCACTCACTATCGCATCAAGTTTTTCTTCCCAGTCTTCAATACAATTGGTTTTATAACTTGGAAGCTGGTTAGTTCTTAGATAATTAGGTACGTGATGGTTAACAATTCCTGATAATCTACCTGTGAGGATTCCGTTAGTTCGGTACATTTCCGGGCTTCCGGACAGAAATATCAGATTGCCTTCAACGAAAGAACTATTCCCTGTTTCGTGGATATAATTCAACAAGGCATTCCTGGCACTATTAATATGATTAGGGATTGAGTCTTTGGTAATCGGAATATACTTGGTGCCGGAAGTGGTACCACTTGTTTTGGCAAAATATTTAGGCTTTCCCTTCCATAGAATATCAGGTTCACCATTAACAACCCTGTCAAAATACGGTTTCAATCCTTCATAATCCCTTATAGGGACTCGCTTTTTAAAATCATCGTGACTTTTAATATTCGCGAAATCATGATCTTTACCGAAAACAGTCTTACTTCCAACCTTGATCAGGTTGTCGAATGCTTTTTGTTGATATTTTACCGGATCAGCAGACCATTTCTTCTGTTTAGCAGCTATATAAGCCGCAAATGGTTTACTTAAAAAAGACTTTAATCCCATAGCCATGCAAGTTAATAAAATTAATGCTTAGGACGTCAACTTTTCCCCCCACAACAACTGGCATTTATTTTGATACGTAATAAAAGAATAACTTTAAACATAAAAGCAAAGGAGTCAGACATGAAAAAAACACTTTTTGTCATAGTTGTGTCATTTTTGTCAGGAATTGCTGGTGCTTTTTTTTATTCAAATATCAGTGTTGACCCGACAGATGATAATGATTTTGTTTTTGCCTCAAATGAGTATAAGCAATCTCAAACCCAATTTACAAGTGATAATTCCAGGAATATTGCGAGAGAGAGTATTGAAAATATAAATATTGATTTTCGCGAAGCTTCAGAAAAAGCAACAGAAAGTGTGGTTTACATAAAAACCATGGCTAGCGGAAGAAGTGGCGATTCATTTTATGAATGGTTTTTTGGAGGTGGTAGCCCCACGCCAAGAGTAAGTTCTGGATCAGGAGTAATTTATACATCAGATGGATTTATTATCACAAATAATCACGTGATCCAGGGAGCAGACAGGATCGAAGTGATGGCTAAACAGCGATCGTATGAAGCAACTGTAATTGGCACAGACCCATCAACTGATATTGCTGTATTGAAAATCGATGCTAAAAATCTTCCAGCTATTGAGATTGCCAGCTCAAGGGAAGTTGCTGTTGGAGAATGGGTATTGGCCGTTGGAAACCCATTTAATTTAACGAGTACTGTTACTGCCGGGATAGTAAGTGCTAAAGGAAGATCTATAAATATTTTAAAAGGAAACTTTCCGATCGAATCCTTCATCCAGACTGATGCAGCTATTAACCCTGGAAACAGCGGTGGAGCTCTGGTCAACGCAAAAGGTGAGTTGATTGGAATAAATACTGCGATACTATCAAAAACAGGATCATATGCTGGATACGGGTTTGCCGTTCCAATCGATATAGCAAAGAAAGTTGTTAATGACCTGATAAACTACCGGGAAGTTCAAAAAGCATTTATAGGAGCATCTGTAATCGATATTACCTATGAAAACAGGGAATATTCACCAGACGGATCTACTAATGGTGTACTTATCACCAAATTATACGATGATGGAGCTGCAAAAGAAGCCGGCCTGAAGGAAGGGGATATGATCACTCGAATTAATGATATCCCTGTTCCAAATAAAACAGCATATGATGAGACACTTGGGTATTTTTCTCCGGGTGATAAAGTTACTGTTTACTTAAAAAGAGATGATAATGTAATCTCAAGACAAGTCACGCTTACAAATGCACTTGGCACCACTAATCTTATAAAAAGAGAATTCTATTCTTCTGAAAGACTTGGAGCAGATTTCGAATCCCTTTCTCCGGATGAACTAAAAGCCTATGATGTCGAAGGTGGATTAAGAATTAAAAATGTTAAACCTGGTCTGATAGAAAGAATGGATCTGACAGAAGAGTTTATAATTACCAAAGTAAATGGTGAGGTAATCGACTCAGCTCAGGAACTGGCAGATATTCTCCAGGGAGCACGGGGCAGAGTGGTAGTTGAAGGAATAAATCAACGGGGAGTAAAAGGATATTTTAGTTACTTATTCTAAAACAAAAAAGGCTGCGATTGCAGCCTTTTTTATTTATCTGTTATACGATTTTATCTGTAATTTCTTTCTGATATTATCGACCTCATCTTTAAACTTACTATCAACTTCCATTAAGTCACTTACAGTTTGTACTGCGTGAATCACGGTACTGTGGTCACGACCTCCAAAATGATAACCAATCGATTTTAATGATAAAGAAGTATGCTCTTTGCTGAAATACATTGCTACCTGTCTGGCAACCACTATTTCTTTCTTCCTGGTTTTTGATTTAATATCATCCAGGCTCACATCGTAATGCTCAGCAACTGTTTTTTGAATAAAGTCTACTCCAACATCACTATCAATATCCTGTACTATATTCTTTAACGTATCCTTAGCTAATTGAAGGTCAATTTCTTTTCTGTTAAGGGAAGCCTGAGCAACCAGTGAGATCAAAACTCCTTCAAGTTCTCTTATATTCGTATCAACGCTATAAGCAAGGTACTCCAAGACATTATCAGGAATATCAATTCCTTCAGACTGAAGTTTTTTCTGCATAATCGCAATACGGGTTTCAAAATCTGGTGTCTGAAGGTCAGCAGTTAATCCCCACTTAAACCTTGATAGCAATCTTTCCTGTAACCCCTTAAGATCTCGTGGCGGGCAATCACTAGTCATGATTATCTGCTTTCCAGACTGATGAAGGTGGTTAAAAATATGGAAGAAGATTTCCTGAGTCTTTTCTTTTCCTGACAGGAATTGTACATCATCGATAATAAGTGTATCTACCTGAAGATAATAATTACTAAAATGCTGAATATTATTATTTCTCAGTGCTTCAATAAACTGGTTAGTGAATTTTTCTGATGAAACGTAAAGAACGAATTTGTCAGGATACTGCCCTTTTATTTCATTGCCAACGGCTTGGACCAAATGAGTTTTTCCCAGACCAACCCCGCCATATAAAAGCAATGGGTTAAAACTAGTTACCCCTGGTTTCTTTGCAACAGCATATCCGGCTGAGCGAGCCAGCCTGTTACAATCGCCCTCAACAAAATTATCGAAGATATAATTTGAATTTAAATTTGACTCATGTGTAGGTGCCGAAGACTTAATATCAAAAGGACTGAAATTTTCAATATTGCTCTTCCCATTTACCTTGCGGTCAGAAGTCGGGTAATTGACCGACATTGGCTTATGGCTCTCGTCACCTTTATCGACTATTACAGAATACTGAAGTCTGGCCTTGTTTCCGAGATTCGCCAAAAGAGACCTCCTCATAGGCCCTATAAAATGTTCTTCAAGGTATTCATAAAAAAACTGACTGGGTACTTGTATGGTAAGTACCTGTCCCTCTAATTTTAGAGGCACTATTGGTCTGAACCACGTATTAAAGCTTTGTTCTCCGATCTCGGCTTTAATATGGCGCAAACAATCTTCCCAAACTGTCTTGCAGTCTTTTTGCATTTAACTTAAAAACGATGGCTTTCTATGGATTATTCCCAAAACGGGAAGACAAATTTGACGAAAAAATAGTTCTAAAAAAAATGTGTATTACCTTGACTTTTTGTAAAAATGCCATTCCTCTAAATATTATAGGATTAAGGAAGAATAAAAATCTATAATTCATGATATAATACCACACATTATTAAAAAAAGACAAAGTGTGTTTTAGGGTATTTTAATGATAAAAATAGCTATCTGAGGTAAAATCACTGTAAAATCATCAGTTTCGGTGTATATTTGAAAAGAATCAATGAACAATATTTCCCGTGGATAAAATTAAACTTGAGAACCAATCTTTTAACCCGATCGATAAACCTCAATGGTATGACAAGATCATTGAGGATCTCAAAGGAAAAACTTCCATTGAAAAATTAAAGGCTAAAACCTATGAGCCTTTTGATATAGACCCTTTTTATACTGAACAGGAATCAGGTCAATGGAAATACCTGGAAATTTTAAATCGTCCCTCTGATAAAAATAACCCGAGAGAATGGTGTTATCTGGAGAGAATTAAGGTAACCAATGATTTCAATGCTAATAAGGAAATTAAAAAAGCATTAAAAACTGATGTAGGTGGGTTTATTCTTGACCTTTATGATGATCCGGATATTCAATTCAATAAAATTCTGGACAGCATAGAAGAAAGCAAATTTAAAATATTTTTAGAGTCCGACAACAGGGCTTTTACTTGTCTGAACAGGTTTACAGACTATTCAAAAAATGAAGTGATTCAGAACCTCTCCGGAGGAATACTTTATGATCCGTTGTCTCTTCTTAGCAGACATGGCTCAATTGATGATGCGGTATTTTCCAAAATCATTTCTATGCTTGAGAGAACTGAAAATATAAAGGATTTCACAGTTTTTTCAGTTGACTCTTCTACTTTCAGCAACGCAGGTGCATCTGTTACCCAGGAATTAGCTTTTTCGTGTTCTGAATTTTCTGAATACTGCACGAGGCTTTCCGATATGGGAGTTCCTCTCCAGAAAACCATTTCTGAGAAACTGACTATTGAAATGGGAACTGGGCAAAACTTCTTCCTGGAAATTGCCAAAGGAAGAGCCCTCAGATACCTTTTTTATAAGATTGCACAGGAATTTGGTGTTAAGGACATCAGTCCTCACGATTTTAATATTCTCAGTAGAACTAGCATGTGGAATAAAAGCCTTTTTGATCCCTATGTTAATATTTTGAGGACGACTACTGAAACAATGTCTGCTCTGTTAGGTGGAGCTGATTATATAAAAGTTGCTGATTTTAATGCTCCATTCCGTGCGAGCGACGATTTCAGCAGAAGAATTTCAAGAAACATAAGTCACCTGCTTCGATATGAAAGTCACTTTGATAAGGTTGCAGACCCGGTAGCAGGAAACTGGTTAATCAATAGTCTGACAGATAAATTGATTGGTGCTGCATGGGACTTATTTATTAAAACTGAAGAACATGGGGGATATATGGAAGCCCTCAAAGAAGGTTTCATCCAGCAGGAAATCAATGAAGTGAGACTAAAAAAGATTAGTGACCTCGCTGCTCATAAAGAAGATTATATCGGAACCACAAAATATCAAATGTCAGCAGAAATTATTGATCCGGATGCTATCAATCATGATTTCAATGGGGAGCCGAAGATCGATAAAGCCCTAACCCCTATTTCTGCGATGACTGAATTTAACCAATTGCGTCTGAGGACAGAGGCTTTTGTTAAAAGACATGGTCAGGATTTTAGACCTAAGGTTATTCCAGTTTTACTAAATAAAACATCTGTTGCACGAGCAAGAAAAGATTATGCAGGCTTATTCTTCGGTTCTGCAGGATTTCGTTTTGAAGACTCAATGGTTAATAAGCCTCTTGATGAGCAGTTAGAATATGCACATAAATTTCCCAAAGCAATCATTGCTTTTTGCGCAGATAATGAAGCCCTGGTTGAAGAAGAGATCAAGCTTTTTGAAGATTATAAGCATCATGAAAAATCAGAGGATCAAATCCTAAGCGTACTTGGTAAGCCTACTGATTATGACAAACTAAAGAGTTGTGAAGCAATCGACTTTTTTATTAATCAAAAAACAAACACAATCGATCTGCTGACCCACATGCAAAAGAAGCTGGGAGTAATTTCAACTGTAAAAGAAACTGAAGCATGAGACCCGATTTTAATAAAACTGATCTAAAAGAAAATAAAAAATTTAATACCCCTGATTCTAATGGCCATGACCCTTGGCTGTCAGGGGAGCAGATCAAAATCAAATCTGTATACGAAAAAAGTGATCTGGATGATCTTAATCACTTACATTATGGGGCAGGTGAACCTCCTTACCTCAGGGGGCCTTACAGCTCGATGTATGTTACCAGACCCTGGACAATTAGACAGTATGCAGGGTTTAGTACAGCCGAAGAATCTAATGCATTTTATAGAAGAAACCTGGCAGCAGGTCAGCGCGGTTTGTCTGTCGCTTTTGACCTGGCAACTCACAGAGGTTACGACTCCGATCACCCTCGTGTAAAAGGGGATGTTGGTAAAGCCGGAGTGGCTATCGATTCGGTACTGGACATGAAGGTGCTTTTTGATCAGATCCCACTGGATAAAATGTCTGTTTCAATGACTATGAACGGAGCTGTTATTCCGATCATGGCATTTTACATTGCAACTGCTAAAGAACAGGGGGTATCTCCAGAAAAATTAACCGGAACAATTCAAAATGACATCCTTAAGGAATTCATGGTTCGGAACACTTACATTTATCCTCCAGAACCCTCGATAAGAATCATTGCGGACATTTTTGAATATACTTCCAAAAATATGCCGAAGTTCAACTCTATCAGTATTAGTGGTTATCATATGCAGGAAGCTGGTGCTACCGCAGATATCGAACTCGCCTATACTCTGGCAGATGGACTCGAATATATCCGAACTGGTTTAAAAGCCGGGATGGACATCGATAAGTTTGCTCCACGACTTAGTTTCTTCTGGGGTATTGGTATGAACCACTTCATGGAAGTTGCTAAGATGAGAGCAGCTAGAATTCTCTGGGCTTCGATCGTCAAGCAATTCAATCCTGAGAACCCAAAATCAATGGCTCTTAGAACTCACTCACAAACAAGTGGGTGGAGTTTGACTGAGCAAGACCCATATAATAACGTGGCAAGAACGTGTATTGAAGCAATGTCTGCAGCTTTGGGCCACACGCAATCACTACATACCAATGCCCTTGATGAGGCGATTGCCTTACCTACTGATTTCAGTGCACGTATCGCACGAAACACTCAGCTGGTTCTTCAGGAAGAAACAGGTATAACCAATTTCGTTGATCCGTGGGCTGGTTCTTATTATGTTGAAAAGCTTACCAAAGAACTGATAGATAAGGCCTGGAAACATATCGAGGAAATCGAAGAACTGGGAGGTATGGCAAAAGCGATTGAAACCGGCCTTCCAAAAATGCGAATTGAAGAGGCTGCAGCCAGAAAACAAGCGGGTATCGATACAGGAAAAGATGTGATCGTCGGAGTTAATAAATATATTTCTGAAGAGGAAACCGAGCTTGAAATACTTGAAATCGATAACTCTGCTGTAATGAAATCGCAGTTAGACCGACTTGAGGAGCTTCGAAATAATAGAAATGATGAAGAAGTTCAGGAAGCAATGGATGCAATCACTAAAGCAGCTGAAAGTGGTGAAGGGAATCTACTGGAACTCGCTGTTATCGCTGCTGAAAAAAGAGCTTCATTAGGAGAAATATCTTATGCCATGGAAAAAGTATTTGGAAGACATAAAGCAGAAAGCCAATCCGTATCCGGAGTTTATGGCGGAGAATCTAAAGAAAATGAAGCATTTAAGAATGCGGTAAAAATGTCTGATGAATTTGCTGAAACTGAAGGTCGCAGACCTCGGATTATGATCGCCAAAATGGGTCAGGATGGTCACGACCGTGGTGCCAAAGTGATTGCCTCAGCTTTTGCGGATATTGGCTTTGACGTTGACATTGGCCCGTTATTTCAAACCCCTGAAGAAGCAGCAAAGCAAGCTGCTGAAAACGATGTTCACTTTATTGGAGCGAGTAGTCTTGCCGGAGGTCATAAAACACTTATTCCAGACCTGATCAATGAACTTAAAAATATCGGAAGAGATGATATTATGGTAATTGCAGGTGGTGTGATACCTCAACAGGATTATCAATTCCTTTACGACTCAGGTGTGTCTGCAGTGTTCGGACCTGGAACAGTGATACCGGATGCAGCAGTGAAGATTATGAAAAAATATCTTGAAGAATAAAAACTAACTGGAACTTTAAGTTTTAAAAGCGAGGATGGATGTTCTCGCTTTATTTGTATAATTCGGATTGCAAATCCTATGATAGTGATTCGACATTGCAAATGTCGAACAGCGGCTAACGTTTATTTACTTAAGGCAGCAATATCAGCGTTATAAACGCTGTTCTCAATAACAACCTCGTTACGCTTTGCTAAACAAGGTCGATGCATCATTTTTTATTAATGTTCCCTACAGAGAAGTTTATCGTCCTCGTTTGCAACGAGGATGATTGAGATTGGCGATTGTATCGCCATTAAGCTATACCTACTTTCAACTAATTCGGATTACAAATCCTATGATAGTGATTCAACATTGCAAATGTCGAACAGCAGCTTTTATTTTTGATTCAAGTTTTTAAAATGTGGATCATCTTAAATAGATGCTCTTCGGAATTTGTAATTCCAAAGCCTTATCCCTGGATTTGTAATCCGGTTTTAGATTTCATAAGTCAGTTCCACCCCAACAACTCCCTGATTTTAATTTAATTAAGATTTTTTTTTGTTATTTTTGAATTCGGTGGATTAGATTTTTTCGATTATGCGACATATTTTACTTTTTCTTACTCTTTCAACAATTACATTATCAAATTCGATAGCTCAAGATTCAAAGCTTGACAAATATCTTTCCCGAATAAAAGATGAAATCCTGGAGGGGGATTATGATAAAGCCCAAAAATTCAATGAAAAGTTGCTGGAAAAATCAAAAAAGAGATACGATTCCAATAATCCATACCTGGCTCATCATCAGCTCAACATTTTAAAACTTGATTTTTACACTGGTCAACCAAAAAATCTAAATCAAGATATAACAAAGCTTCTCGAACTGATTAACGTGATCTATAAAAATGATGATCCACAAGGGCCTTACCAGATACTCGAGGCTGCAGAAGTATTTTCAGATTACGGTGACATCCTTTTTTCAGATAGCCTTTTGAACCTGGCAGAGAAAAAAATCACAGAAAACGATCTGCCCCGTACAGGAAGCTATCTTTCACTATACCGTCTAACCAAACTAAAAAACCTCACTACTAAAGGCCAATATCAAGAGGTGTTCAGCCTTTACAACGAATATAATGAATTCTTCGGTCAGCGACTTTTTAAGGCTCAATCATCAAAAGCAGAGGATCTTACAATGGTAATCAACCATTATTCGTCATGGAATAATTACTATGGACTTGCACTTGCTAAATATGGAGAAATTCAGAAGGCTTTTTCACATTTGACCTCCACAGCTTCCTTTATCCGAAGTAAAAAAGGGGACGAAACCCAGGGTTATGCAGAAAACAAATTCTTTACCGGGATCATTGCGAATGAAAACGGAAGTTTTGACGTTCCTGACGAACTGATTGTTGCCTATCACGACTTTAAAGATGCCGATGACAGTCACTTTCTAAAGATGCAGATACTTAGAGAGTTGGCTTTAGCCTACCTCTACCGCGGCAATGAAAGTGGTTTTAGGAAATATGAGAGCCGATATAGAAAAGAAGCAAGATCATATGATGAATCTTCAGTTTACAATCTCCACCATAAGGCTTTAAATACTGGCCGTAAACTGACCGATTCTGAGCTTTCCACAGTAGAAAATACTTTGAATAATATTCTACATGCACCTCAGTTACCTGAAAATTATCCCGGTAAAATAGGTTGGTATTATTCACTTGCTGAAGTAGCCATTCTAAGAGAAACCCCTTCGAATGTTGAGAACTATCTTAAAAAAGCCCTGGATCTGAAGAAAAATATCTACGGTACAGAATCAGTGGAATACCACTGGTCAAAAATCGATCTGGCTAATTTCTATGTTGATTTTACCGCTAAGCTCAAATCAGCCGGAGAGATCTATAAAAACAGCTATGAAAAAATCATAAAAGATCAATCCACCAATCAGCATACAAAAGTTCTGAATCTGCTCAACCACCTGGCTACCTATTATGAAATGGCTGATGAACATCAACTGGCTATCCAAACTCTTGAAGAAGCTAAAGATGCAACAGATAAAAAATTCAGAGGTGTGGAAGACGATCCGGCAAGAGCAGTACAGTTGGAATACATGGCATCTCTTCAGGTTAAACTAGCCGATTATGATAAAGCACGCATAAACCTGGGAAAAGCACTGGAGATCCTGGAAGAAAACAAAAAAGATACTGAGTATGGGATCTATTATCCAAAAGCCCTGCTTACCAAAGCTAACCTCAAAACAATTGAAGCGGAATATGATGAGGCTGAAGAACTGATTGAAGATGTGGATAAGCTTATCCGCAAGGCTGATATCATTATGCAATCAAAATTCAAAAGCTTTAGTACTGAAGCTGAAAAGGCAAAGATCTACCTGGCTATCGGAGAGTATGACGAAGCGCTCGATATTATCCATACACAATTAGCTGATACAAAGGCTAAATATGGGGAAGGCCATTTTAAAATGATCATTCCGAACACCCAAAAAGCGGAGTTGGAGTTCATTTATGGTGATTATTCTACCGCCGAGGTATTTGCATCCAGAGCGCGAAATATTGCTTTGTCTTATTATGGTGAGAATACTTCCAAGGCAATTCAACCAGCGAAAATACTGGCTAAATTAAGCACTGCCATTGGTGATTATAAAAGTGCCGAAGAGCTTACCCGCGAAGTACTTGAAACACAGATCAGGTATTTTGGTGAAGACCACATTGACGTAGCCTCTTCCCAGGCTTACCTGGCATTATTGCTTAATTACCAGAATAAGAATGAGGAAGAAATTGAAAAGCTATTTAAGAGTGCTATTGCCACACTGGGTGCTAAATTAGGAACTAAAAACCCGGATTTTGCTTCCGTATCCAAAGATCAGGCAGTTTATTATATCAGGAAAAAAAGATATGCGGATGCCATGAGACTTCTCAATCACGCAGAAGCAGTTTATGAGGATAAAATCGGAAGAAGAAACAACGTTAACCTGGCGTCTATCCTCTCGTTAAAAGGCGACTGGCACTACAGTAAAAAAGAATATTCCAAGTCTGAAGATTATTATGAAGATGCCAGAAAGACACTTCGAAAGATTTTCAATGAAAAGCATCCTGAATACGTAAAAAACACAGCTAAACTTGCCCGGGCAGAGTACATGCAGGACAATACGAAACGTGCAGAGATTTATTTACAGGAAGCACTGGACAATCATCTGGTCTACCTGACTGACTATTTCCCTGCCCTTTCTGAAAGAGCAAAAACCCAATACTGGAATACTATTCGTGATGATTTTGAATTTTATCACTTTCTGATAAGCAAAAAAGATGATCCGAAAGATAAAGAGCTGGAGCAGGCTTATGATTATGCCCTGGTAACAAAGGCTATTCTTCTCAATTCAGGACTAAAATTGAGGAATCGCATTCTGAATTCAGGTGATGAAGAACTGATCGACATGTTTGAAACGTGGCGAATGTCTAAAGAACTTATGGCACAAGCAGTTTCAATGAGTGCAGAAAGACAAGCCGAACTCGGTATTGATATCAATGACCTTTCAAAGCAAACTGAAAAGCTGGAAAAACAACTTACCAGTAAGTCAGTATTGTTCTTGCAGGAAGAAGACAGAAATAAGATTACTTCAGGAGATGTTCAAAAAAGCCTGGATGGCCAGGAGACAGCAATTGAAATGGTCAGAATCAGAACCTTCGATCAATATTTTGGCGATAGCGTCATCTACGTTTGTTATATGCTGACCGATAAAGAGATCAAACGGGTAAACTTACCTCGAGGAAACTACATGGAAACAAAAGGGCATTCCTTATATAAAAACTCAATATATTTTGGTCTTGAAGACAATGAATCTTACCACCTGTACTGGAAATCAGTGGCGAAACAGATTCCTGATGCATCAAAGATTTACTTTTCACCAGATGGAGTGTACAACCAGATCAACCTCGAAAGTTTAAGTGATGAAAATGACAGCTATGTATTTGATGAAGCCAACATTATTCTGGTAAGTAACACCAAAGAAATCTACCAGAAGAGAAATAAAAAGGAAATCAAGAATAACAATAACAAGGCAGAGATTATTGGTTCACCTCAATTTTACTCCAGCAATAACGTGAGTAAGCGGACAGTAAAGTCATTGCCCGGCACCAAAAAAGAAGCAGAAGAACTAAATACGCTGCTATCGTCTAACGGATGGACAACCAATACGCTGACCGGTGCAGAGGCGAGTGAGCAAAAGATAAAAGAAATCAAAAACCCGAAAGTATTTCACGTGGCTACTCATGGTTTTTTCAATGAAGGTTCCGGCCAGGGACCAGACTTACAAAACCCGCTTTATAATCCGTTATTGCGTAGCGGTTTACTATTATCTGGCGCAGGAGACCTGCTAGCTGAGCATCCGGCAAATTACAATGCAGATAATGGCGTGCTGACAGCTTTTGAGGCCATGAATATGGATCTTGACAATACTGACCTTGTGGTATTGAGCGCCTGTGAAACTGCTGGTGGAGACATCAAAGTTGGTGAAGGAGTGTATGGATTACAGCGAGCCTTTTTAGTTGCCGGTGCAGAAACTCTTGTAATGAGTCTGTTCAAAGTCGACGACAAAGTGACCAGTGAATTTATGATCACATTTTACAAAGAAATGCTGGATGGCAAAGACAAAAGAGAAGCTTTCTATGCAGCCAAAAAGAAGGTGAAAGAAGATCATGCCGCACCAAAATATTGGGCTCCTTTTGTTATGATTGGGATGTAATTATTTTTCTATGGCCATGGTTCGTGTCCTCACGAACCATTTTTAATGCAGAAACTTCTCCCTACAACTGGCGCAAGGTACTGTCTTAAAGATATGAGCGTCGCGCTTGTGCCTACTTTCAATTAATTCGGATCACAGATCCTATGATAAGAGTACGACATTGCAAATGTCGAACAGCTGCTTTCTTTAATGAAAGCTCTTTCAATTTTGAACCTCTGTTTAATAAAAAACTATTGCTCTTCTGGATTTGAAATCCACATTCAACTATCTTGAAACAGCTATATCAGCGTTGCAAACGCTGTTCTCACCAACAACCTCGTTACGCTTCGCTAAACAAGGTCGATGGGTCATCTTTTATTTATGTTTCCTACAGAGAAGTTTATCGTCCTCGTTTGGAACGAGGATGATTGAGATTGGCGATTGTATCGCCATTTTTCATGCTCTTCGGCATTTATAATTCCGAAGCCCTATCCATGGATATAATCCATATTTAAGATCTAATTCTATCCCCCTCCACCCTAAAAACAAAAAAAGTCCGCAGCTCTCACTACGGACTTTACACAACCTATTTTTGTCAATTAATCACCTTATGCAATTTCCGTGATGAATTCTTCCTTTGGAGTTCTTACCTTCTTCATATTTACTAACCAGTCGTTTTCTTCATCTCTGTAGCCTAATGCTAAGATTAATGAACTTTTCAATCCTTGTTCTTTAAGATTTAGTAGCTCATCGACTTTCTCAGGAATAAATCCTTCCATTGGTGTAGCATCAACTTTCTGTTCTGCCGCTGCTGCGATAGCAAGTCCAAATGAGATGTATGCCTGTTTCGCTGCATGGTGTGCATGCCATTCCTGCCCTAACGGCTCGTACAAACTCCAGATATTATTTCTGTAATCGTTCATCGTTTCACGAGGAAGGCCACGCTCATCCATCATAAAATTGAATACATTTTCGATTCGTTCGTTGGTGTATCCATCCCACGAAGCAAAAACCAAAAGATGTGATGCATCAGTTACCTGAGACTGATCCCATGCAATTGGTTTCATCTTTTGTTTAAGTTCTTCATTTGTGATTACAAAAATCTTGTAAGGCTGTAGTCCTGAGGAAGAAGGGGCTAACCTTGAAGCTTCGAGTATATAATCAAGTTTATCCTGAGGCACGACTTTTCCATTCATTTTTTTAGTCGCGTATCTCCACTGCAAATCATCTACTAAACTCATTTTCTGTTTCTTATTTAACTATTGAATTTTTAAATATTTGTTTAAACAACTATAAGAACGAGAAGGTTAAATAAAGGTTCGGGAAAGTTTACGGTTTTTTAGAAAATGTAAGATTGTGACTTTCATGGTTGATTTTCAGGATAATAAAATATCACCATGAAATGTAGAAAAAGCAGAAACCAATCCAAACAACGTCACCTCGACGTCAGGAGAGGTCTGTTTATGCATAGCACATACCTTCAACTAACTGCTTACCATAAACAGATTTCTCACTTAATGACTTGGCTCACACCTCGCATTACCAGACGTTCGAAAGGACGAGTAGAGTGGTGGTTTGAATAGTTTTATGGCAATTCTTGTAATCATCAATTACTTACATAAATAAAATTAAAAAAAGCCTCCAGAAATAATCTGAAGGCTATTTATTTTAATAATAATGTATCATGATACCGAACTTGTATTGCTTCGTTAAGCGCTTGATTGGAACAGCAATTTCAGCGTTACAAACGCTGGTCTCAATAACAACCTCGTTACGCTTCGCTAAACAAGGTCGATGGGTCATCTTTTATTTATGTTTCCTACAGAGAAGTTTATCGTCCTCGTTTGGAACGAGGATGATTGAGATTGGCGATTGTATCGCCATTTTTCATGCTCTTCGAAATTTGTAATTCCGAAGCCCTATCCATGGATTTTTAATCCATATTTATCACTAAATTCTATTATACGAATTCATCAATATTATTTGATACATATATTCACTGACATCCTATCATCCTCCTATCCTACCAATCCTAGCACTGACGAAACAAAGTTTGTCAGCATTTACAATTCAGACAAAAAAAGCCTTCAGAAATAATCCAGAGGCTATTTATTTTAATAATAATGTATCATGTTACCGAGGATAATGAACAAAAGTATATTTAATAGTCCTATTTTCATTTACAAGAGTTAAATACAAAGTATCACTAAATTCTTTTTTTAAAATATAATCTCCTTTTCCTGCTATAATTCCAAACGACCCTGATACTACTTGCCCCTCAACCAACCTTGGTGCAAAATAAAATGTTTTACCATTCTTTAAATTTATTCTTACCCCCCCGGTTGATGATTTTATTTCATCGATATATCCTGAAATACTCATTGAATCGAATTTGGTGAATTCGCTAGCAAAGTTTTTTCTTTGATTCAAGCCAAAAAAAACAACCATAAGGCTAACAAAAGTAATTAATCCTAATATTGAAAGAATAATTTTTAAAGATTGTTTATTCATAAACTACATTATTAATTATACCAGCTGACCTCACAAAATTAGATACCTAACAAAAATAATTACTTTGGATCGCAGATCCGTGGATAATAGTCCAGTCTTACAAATTTAAATCAGTTACAAAAACAAAAATCCCCCCCTGGCGCAAGTATTCACTTGTGCCATCGCCATTAAGCAAAACTATAAAATTAATAACTTTAATGCTGGATCATAGATCGGTAGATAACTGTTCCCGTTACGAATAACTAACATCCAAAAAAACAAAAAATCCCCGGAATAACCCGGGGATTTCTTTATCAATTGTTTTTCACTCTGTAATTCTAGTTTTCAATCTTTGTATACTTACTCTGCACTCGCAGCATACATTAAATATGTATTTCTGAATACCTCCACATCCGGAGCCAATTCCACTGCCTTATGATACGCACTCAGAGCATCTACTCTCAACCCGTGCTCCTCAAAGAATGTTCCCAATATTAACATGTCAAGTGCATTATCTTCACTTAATGATTCCTTCAGCTTTTTCAATTCAGGTTCGATTTCACTTCTCCTATCTTCTTCAAGCTTTTTGATTCCGACCTTGTTCGAAGTTACCATTGGTCTTCCATCAACACTTACATTGATAAGAAGCATCTTAGACTCATTAAAAGGAGCTTCATCAAAACTTAAGGTGAAACTGGTATCCTGAACAGCTTCTTTTTTAAGCACTTCATCATAGATATTTTTCACTTCAACCAGATAACTTGAATTATTCAGATCAGGCATGCTCGTCCAGGTAAAATTTACTTCAGGACCATACGCCTCACTTAATTCAGGCATCAAAACAAGAATCTGATCATCGGCACGCTTTACTGCCCCGGTGACGTTCATATACCTTTCCTTATTCTTATTAATATCTTCATTGTCTGATTCTGATAGCTTATTCACAACAAACTCTGCGTATTTATCACTTAATTCGGTACTCCCTGCAGAAGCAACCGCTTTATCGTTGATCTTTTTAAGGTCGTAAACTCCAGCCTTTTTGATCTCGAATGTCTTCCCGGTTTGATGTATTAATCCGACATATGAACCATCCGCAGTCTTGATCTTAGAATTACCAGAAAGCTTTACCCCAACCTTTAAAGGTTTCCAGGCTGCCCCTCCCTCTGAATATTGGTTAGCACCGCTAACAGCCAGTACTCTGAAGCTGGTACTTTGTGCAGACATACTAAATGTTAGTCCAACAGTTAATAAAAAAATTATTATTCTGACCATGATAGTTTTGGTTTGATCTTTCTTTTAATCTTTATACTTATATTCTTTATTACTCCATTATATATCTCCAGCATATCTCCGGATAAAGCAATCGCGATGATAGCTAACTCCAAATGCATTTTATAGCTGTAAACCGCAAAAACGTAAATAATTACGAAAAACAAAAAAATCACCTCAACCAACTGTATCAGCTTCGTAATCCCGTCATACCAGTCAGGCAGACGATAATATACTATCATAAAGCATGCCACGTTTAATAAACACAGTAAAATAGCCCAAACAATTGACTGAGTTTGTCCCATTTCATTGATATAATCCTCGTCAAGGATCATGCTTATAATATTCGCATGGATAACGGCTCCGAACATATCCGGATTGGTCCGTCCGGCATAATTAACATTTAGTGGGGTGATATATTTATCTTCCCAGCTTGGGTCCAGAATGTTCTCCCCGAGGTATCCAAGAATAACTATTCGATCTTTAATAATCTCCGGTTCAAAATTTTCTTCCAGTATTTGGAATGGATCCACAGATAAGTATCTTCCGTGAAAAACACTGTATCCATACGGATCAAAAATATTTCTCCTGAAATTGATTAATTCATATGGATTGCCTCTTTCGAGAAAAGAATTGGTTTTTTCCGGTGAATACATTTTTGCCAGCGCTACACTAAACGCCATCATCGAATCCCTGGTTGTCGGTTCTGCAGGAGAAAACGACCGGCATGTTTTTAATTGCTCCTGACTACCGGCGGGAGAGATCAGGTTTGCATATGAAAGAGTGCCGTGCTCCAGAAAAGATTCAGGTGGCGTAACTACATTAAATATCCCGGAACTACTGTCATATTCCAACCTGGAAATTAATACCAGGTTTTCAGTTTCTGCCAATCCGAATTTCAACATCAGGTCGCTAATGGAATCTTTAGCTCCGTCAAATTCAATATCAACACCCACAACCTTAGGGTCGTATTTATTTATTATTTCCAGTTGCCTTGCTATTCCTGCCCGGTTGAGTTGCCCGATATTTACTAATGTAATCCGTTCATCATCGGTAGGTTCTTCCCTGAATTCGATAAAAGCAATATCAGTAAAATCAAAATCAGCCAGTGCTTCTCCGACAGGATCAAGAAAATCTAATGAATTCAAAAACTTCCCGGCGATAAAAATAAAAGCAAAAATAAAAAATGTAGCCCCGATAACATGACGAAAAAAACTTCCGGAGCGTATTCTAAAATCCGAATTCCGCTTCATGGGGACAAAATACGGATAATTAGTTAAATTCCAGCAAAATTTTTAATATCTGTTCATGGACCAGGCAAACAAAAGGAGAAAAAAAAGACGACTAACAAAGGAAGAATATCTCAACGGTATTTTGTCCGGAGACCGCTTTATCCTAAGTAAAGCAATCACCCTGATTGAAAGCACGAGAGACGATGACAGGGATTTGGCTAAAGATATTATAAAAGAAATACCTAAAAAGGATGATACGATAAGAATCGGAATAACCGGGGTACCGGGAGTTGGGAAAAGCACCTTTATAGAGTCATTTGGCTTAAAACTAATAGAGGAAGGATATAAGATCGCAGTATTGACCGTTGACCCATCAAGTAGAGTTACGAGAGGTAGTATTTTGGGTGATAAAACAAGAATGGAACACCTGAGCCGTAATCCAAATGCCTACATCAGGCCATCTGCAGCCGGCACATCTTTGGGAGGTGTGGCCAATAAAACCCGTGAAACCATGCTTTTATGTGAGGCTGCCGGCTATGATATGATATTAATTGAAACAGTAGGGGTTGGCCAAAGTGAAACGATGGTCAAAGAAATGGTTGATTTCTTTTTATTATTAATGCTCAGTGGCGCAGGAGATGAACTCCAGGGAATTAAAAAAGGAATTATGGAAATGGCAGATCTTGTTACCATTACGAAAGCCGATGGTGACAATGTAAAACAAGCCGAACGCGCCAAACGCACTTATAAAAATGCAATGCATCTATTTCCTCCAAAACCCAATGGCTGGACTCCACAAGTAACAACCTCCTCTGCTATTAAAAATAAGGGCATGAATGAAGTGCTTTCTATAATAAAAAAATTCGTTTCACAAAATCGAAAATCAGGGCACTTTGAGGAAAATAGAAAAAATCAAAACTTATATTGGTTTAATACATTAATCTCCGAGGAGCTTCTTGACATTTTCTATAAAAACCCTGCTGTAAAGGAAAAAATTTCGTCGATAAAATCCGGGGTTTTGTCGGGAAATATTGACGCTTCGGCAGGAAAAGACAAGTTACTTGACATTTTTCTTAGAAATAGTGTTTGAATGTTAAACTTTTTTTCTATCTTAGCGTTATCACATTAGCATAGTTGATAAATCCTAATGTTTTGGTTGAAAGATGGCTGTCCTCCCCGGACAGCTTTTTTTATGCCCAAATCTTTGTTCCTACCTATGTATGATATGTGGATAACCTGCCCAATATTATCTTGCTTATTTCGTTAATCTGTTATACTTTGAGTAAACATTTAAGCTATATAAAGGCACTATATTTTTATGGATAGTTCTGAAGAATGGCTATTGCCAAAAGAAAAAACTGAGTTCAGGCAATTTTTAGACACTAAAAATATCGCTACCTCAGAGAAGCATTCAGGGTTGAAGTCCACAGTTGAGAAATTCAGGACACTATTCAACAGAGCCAATTTATTTTTGTATTATATACTTGGCTTTTTTGCGGTATTATTTATTCCGCTTTCCCTGGTTACAAAGAGTTTCCAGACGGGCATTTGTCTGGCATTGGCAACATCAGTATTTATTGCCAATTGGTCAGTAATACATTACCCACGAGGGTTCTTTTCTCACACAAATAAAAAAATGCAAAAGGCTCCTGTTGAAAAGCAGGAAAACATCAAACATTAATCCTACTTTATATCGATAAATCCAAAATGGGTATCGTGTGCTCCGGGACTTGAGGCTGGATATGTTTTCTCTACAATTTCACCCTTCTCAAAAGTTATTGGATCCTTAAAAATCGGCCCGTCATAAACAAAGGTGTGGAATTCACCATTCTCACCGCATGGATCAACATTTTCAGGAAGATCCTGGATAAATGAATAATCTATTTCTCTTCCCAAAAAAGATTTATCTAATTTCTCCAAACTACAGCAAACGACAATCGCTTTAAAGCCCAGGTTGATCCATTCCAGTAAAAGGTCTTTAGTATTGTTCCGCTCAAAAATCGGGAAGTGTGCTGTTAATCCGGCTTCCTTCATTTGTTCTTCCCTCAATTGCTTTAGATCTTCAAGAAAAATGTCTCCAAAAACACAACCTGAATATCCTTTCTCCTTTAATTTAATCGTTTCCTCGCGCATAATTTGCCGGTAACTTTCCATGGAGGTTTCCGGAGACAAATTAACTGTATGCAGAGGCAAGCCAATAGAATTAGCCTGTTTTTCAATTAACTCAATCCTTACTCCATGCATGCTTACTCGATTAACTGAAGCCTGAACAGAGGTGAAAAGCAAGTCGATATTCATCCCCTCTTTTTGGGCAATATATAAAGCAAGAGCGGCATCTTTACCACCGCTCCAACTTATGTAGTTTTTATTTTTGGACATATGTAAATCCATTTGGAGCTATTCCAACAGTTTCTTTTTTAACAAATGAACCATCTGTATTAAAGATATGAATTTCTCCAGCAGTAGTAAACCCAACTGGAACAGCTACAGCTATCCAGTCATTTGCTTCAATATATTCCATCCCATAAACTCCTGAGATATCAATTAAAGACTCAGTCAGTTGACCAGTCTGTACATCTAAAACATGAATTCCATCAGATGTACCCAGATAGATTAATCCTGAAGTTGAATTGTACGATGCAGAATTAAAATATCCTCCATCCGGACCCGCAATTTCTTGCTCAAAGTTTCCATTTCTATCATACTTCATGATGGAAGAAGGTCTTACGCCTTCTGCAGGCCAGGACTTCCCCTTACAAATAACCCATACTTTTCCAGCTGCGTCCTCAATGATAAAGGCGGGGTTTATTCCTGTATATATTTCTTTATCAAATGAAAGGTCAGTATTAAAAATTGATACTGTACTATCGGTCGAATAACCTCCTGCATTCGGTACCCATATTTTTCCATTGATAGCATTAGGCAGGCTTGGTCCGGATCCCGTTTCAACAGAATCAATAACTTGAAAATTAGAAGGATCAACTTTCTTCAACCAACCGTTATAGCCATCATTCCAATCTGAAACATAAATTCCTTCACTACCAGCGTAAGTATATCTTGGTGAAGTCAGTCTGGAATCTACAGTTGATATTTCACTAAAATCAGTAGAATTAATTATTTCGATTTTACCTGAATTCTGAATAGTTAAAAAAATGTTACCGTCATATCCGGTAATTCCCTGAGCCTGATCACCAAGGCTTCTATTATTTGCAGCAAAGAAAACATCATTCGTTACGGTTGAATCGGACATTGAAAAATAAGAAAGTGAAGCATTACTTCCTTGAAATGCGCCTTCATTAAGAATTAAAAATCCGTTTTCTGAGACTGTAGGTTGTGGACTTTCATTATCATCACAAGCAATAGTAAAGGCCATTCCTAAGGCGATAATTAAAAATTTTAATTGTTTCATATTAGTGGTTTAATAAAAGGTTTATTGAAATTCCATAGTTTCTGCCGGGCATAATCCGTTCTCTTCGAACTTCATACTCGGTATCAAAAATATTTTTTACTTCTCCTGATACAGAGATTTTATTTTTCCCTACACTAAAAATATAGGCCAGGTTAACATCTGATAAAAACCAGCCTTCCAGTTTCCAGCGCTCATTATTATCGAGGGTAGTATATTGATCACCGGTGAACTGATTAAAAATAGCCAGCAACCATCGTCTGTATTTCACTGAGAGGTTAGCTCCAAAAATATGTTCAGGAGTGTAAAACAATTGATTTTCTGTCCCGGTATATTCATCAGAAATAGTGTTGTCCTTCATCAGCGATGCCCTGGTCATTTGGTAGTTTAACCTCAGCAAAAATTCAGACTCTCCATACCTGATGCTCGAAACTGATTCCAGTTCTATCCCCCGTGACCATACCTTTTGTAAATTCATCGGAGTCCAGTCGCCTTCAGAATCCGGTGCCCATACAATCTGATCATTCAGGGTTGTACTATACAGGTCTAGACTTAAAGATGAATTAAAATATTTCGCTGGGGATGTTTTAAAGTTTATCCCAATTCCGCCATTGTAACCAGATTCGGGTCTAAGATCCGGATTTCCTTTGGCTCCGGCTCCCTGCCAATAGAGATCATTGAACGTTGGTATTCTGAAAACCCTGCTAAATTCTCCATGCACGGTTAAAACCGAGCCCAATTGGTGTGACACAGATAGTGAAGGGGTAGTCGGGATACTGATATCTTCGGCCATCGATTGATTTATTCCTGCTGTAAAGATGGTTCCGGCCTTAGGTTCATATCTGATAAAACCTGACAACTCACCGGTCAGGCGTTCTTTTATCCTTGGATAGCCCTCATTATTGAAGGTTACTTCTTCTCTGTTTGCTTTTCCGGTAAAATTAAAAGTCCAGTTATCGAGATAATAAGTGTACAGCAAATTGTTTTGCCACCTGAAGCTTGTAGTCTCCGATTCTAGGTCAGTTGCATTATTGAGATAAAGTATCTTTTGTAAATCAACACCAGAAGTAAAGCGAAGATCATATTGCTGGTCTTTTACTGAGAAATTTACAGCCCCGCGGTGATACCTGTCATTTTGTTCTTCCTGGGAACCTGAAGTTTTTGAAGCTAGAGGTGGTAATTGACTATCTGAAAATAAACCCCAATAAGAGGATGACAATTTTATTTTATCAGATAACTGAAATGAATAATCTGCAGAAACAGACCCGGACTCTCTGTTTGCATGAGCGAGTCTTTCTTTCGGTGCCCCACTTTTATAGGTGTTTATAAATGGATAATCATTATCAGATTTTTGGTAAAATATCTTTATATCTCCACTATGTTTACCTTTGGATAGTTCAGTCTTTCCTCCTGCAGTCAGGCTGCCAAAACTTGCTGCCCTGAGAAATAATTGACTTTGATTGTCTCCCCTGGTTTTCGCATCCAGAGGCTCCAGATTTAGAATCCCTCCTATTGCTGCTGATCCTGCTACTGCGGATTGGCCGCCACTATACAAAGTCATGTTGTCAAAGAAAAAAGCAGGTATTTGACCGATATCCAGGCTGCCATTTGAAAGACTCTGCAAATCGATCCCATGCCATAATATTTTGGTTCGGCCCCCCCCAAATCCACGTTGAGAAATTGTGGTCAATCCGGTTACTCCATAAGATCGGATGTTAACAGGAGCAATATAATTCAGCCTTGAAGCGAGGTTTTGATATGGAACCAGTGACTTAATCACTGAATCTGCTGTATACTTTTTGTGAGATGGAACAAACTGCTCCCAGGGAGAAGAAATCACTTCAACCTCATCCAATACACGAACAGTATCGGTTTGTCCCAGACCCAGGTAGGGAATAGAAATAAAAAAAATCACTATAAAAACTACTACTCGCATTTGAATCATTTTTAATTAATGATCCAAAGCTTCTGGTAACACGATAACGTGAAGAATTAAAAGACTAAGTCTTCCAACGCTTTTCATCCCGAAAGCCTTGAATATTGAGCAGTCTGGCAGGTCTCCTGGCTTGCATTTCTGTTGTCGCCTTCCCGTGTTTTCACAGTGGCAGATTGGACAACAGCTTCGTAATGCTTACAGTTGCGGGTACAGCTTTCGATTTACACGAAATTCCCTATTAATTCTCCGGACGATAGCCCTTCGAAACCAAAATGCACTGCAAATGTACAAAGTATTGATGAATTTCATAGTTTTACATCCATATTATTGATTCACCTTCATAAGCATTAATACTACTTAATTAATGAAAACTAACATCAGATTTATTTTTATGATATTGATCCTGATAATTGCTATTTCAGGATGCAAAAAACAAAATCCAGAAGAAAGCACATCATCTTCTGAAATTTTAAAGAATGACTACGCTGAAGGATTTTCAATAACCAAAACTGAAGACGGATACCTGCTGAGATTATTCGATGTTAATAATTCCACTCCATTGAATGAAATTCTCCTAACTGATAAAAAGTCTGAGCAAAACAACAATTATCAACAGCTTGAAATACCATTAGAAAAGATAGTAATTGGCTCATCCACTTTCATAGGTTTTCTTAATACACTTGATAAAATAGAGGTAATTCAAGGCTTCCCCGGAAAACAACTTATATACAATAAGGAATTACTTGCTCGTATCGAAAAAGGTAAAGTAACAGACCTTGGAAACCAGATTTCATGGAACGTTGAAAAAGTTGCTGAAATGAATCCCGATGCAATGATCCTGAATCTGTTTGGAGCAGAAGATCCAAGTATCGAAAATATCAGAAAGCTGGGCATCCCGGTAATTTTTGTCCAGGATTTTCAGGAAACACATCCACTGGGAAAAGCCGAATGGATCAAAGTTTTCGGGTTATTAACCGGTGAATACGAAAAATCCGTAGCGATCTTTGAAGAAATAAAAAATAACTACCTTGTCTTGAAAGAAAAGTTAGGTACCGTGAAAAATAAACCTGGCGTAACAAGTGGTATGGTCTATGAAGATGCCTGGTTTGCTCCAGGTGGACATTCATACATGGCTACTTTGATATCCGATGCTGGAGGAAATTATATTTGGAGTGATAAAGAAGGAACCGGTGGAATCCCTCTTGCTAAAGAGGTAGTTCTCACTCGCGCAGACCAGGCTGATTACTGGATCGGTGCAGCAGCATTCGATACTTATGAAAAACTTAAAGAGCACGATAAGTTGTTTGAATCCATCAAAGCCGTTGAAAATAAGAATGTGTATACGTACATTGGAAAAATAAGGAAAAATGGTGGAAATGATTATTTTGAAACCGCCCCTGTAAATCCTGATATTTTGTTAAAAGATATTGTACTTATATTGCACCCGGAAATGATCTCCAATCATAAATTGGTCTACTATAAAGCTTTAAAATGAGTAAAACTACCATACTGATCTTTCTGGTGATAATCCTTTTTGCAGGTTTTATATTAAGTCTGTGTCTGGGATCAGTTTTACTTTCCCCTTCACAGATTATTGACGCATTGTTTTCGGCCAAGAGTTCTATATATACGGATATAATAGTAGAATACAGACTGCCAAAAGCCATAACAGCAGTTATCGCTGGCATGGCTTTATCGATCAGCGGGTTATTAATGCAAAATTTTTTCAGGAATCCGCTAGCAGGACCATTTGTCCTGGGGGTAAGTAGTGGTGCAGGGCTATTTGTAGCTATATTAATAATGACCGGATGGTATGCTGGATTGTCGCTTGGAAGCATTGATATTCACCAATCAACCGTGGTCAGTATTGCGGCCATTTTGGGTGCAATGGCCGTTTTATTACTATTACTTTTAATACAGTCGATCAATAAAGATTATACAACCTTACTTATTGTCGGACTAATGATCTCCTCAGCAGTCAGTGCAGTAATCAGCCTGATTCAATATTTTAGTCAGTCACAGGATATTCAGCGGTATTTATTATGGACAATGGGTAGTCTTGGTGCATTAAGCTGGTGGGAAATTTCAGGCCTTGCAATCGCATTACTAGTCTGCGTAACAGTATTAGTAATAATAATAAAACCATTAAATGCACTGAATCTTGGTGAATCGTATGCCCTTTCAATGGGAGTAAAAGTTCAGACCGTAAGAATTTTAATATTATTAACTTCCGGAGTGCTTGCAGGTATGATCACAGCATATTGCGGACCAATTGGGTTTATTGGTTTAGCTGTACCTCATTTAAGCCGGCAGTTTTTAAAAACTTTTCATCCAGCTTGGTTGATACCCGGAACAGCAATTACTGGTGGAGCTATTTTGCTTTTTTGTGACATTATAGCACAGGTGCCGGGTATGGATTTTGTCCTTCCTATTAACACCGTCACTGCTCTTTTTGGAGCACCATGGGTCATCATCTATTTATTGAGAAAAAAATTAAGTGGCACTTTTAATTGACAGATAAGTATAACGATATCGCTCTTGAGTTTGACTCACTTTCCATTGGCTATTCTAAAAATGAACCAGTGGCTACCAACCTCTCCGCCAAAGTTTCATGGGGTGAAAATATTGCGCTGGTAGGGCAAAACGGAAGTGGTAAATCAACGCTTTTGAAAACCCTGAGTCTCTTGCAGGCGAAACTTCATGGAACAATTACTATTAACGGCAAAAATTCAGACCATCTTGACGATAAAGATAAGGCTCAATTTACTGGTATTGTTTTAACGCGAAGAGAAGTGATCGCAAACATGACCGTCGAAGATCTGGTTATGTTAGGGAGATATCCTTTCACACCATGGCATGGCAGGTTGACTAAAGAAGACCTTAAAAAGGTAAGTAATGCCCTGGAAGCAACCGGAATCTATAAAAAAAGAAAATCACTATTAAGTGAACTAAGTGATGGCCAGCTTCAGAAAGCCTGGATAGCTCGTGTTCTTGCTCAGGAAAGCAAAATTTTATTTTTAGATGAGCCAACTTCATTTCTGGATCAGCCAAGCAAAATGGAAATATTCGGACTGATCTCCGATCTGGTAAGAAAAGAAAATAAAACTGTCATCACTGCAACCCACGACCTGGACCTGGCTATTCAAAAATGTCACCGGTTTTGGCTGCTCAATGAAAAAGGTGAGTTGGTTGATAAACTTCCCGAAGAACTGATAATGGATGGCTCAATCAATGATCTTTTTGCCGGAAAAGGGTTTGAATTCGATCTAGACCAGGGAAGATTTATTAGGAAAAATAAATTTTCAAGAAATTATAATATTAAAGGATCGCCACATTTGGTCAAGTGGGTGGAACATGCTTTTAATAAACATAATATCTCAGAAAACATACCTGAAAAGCTTTCAGTGACAGAAAGTGACAAAAAACTGATCTTCAGGTTAGGAGAAAAAGAATTTACCAGGATGTCACAATTTCTGGAAAGCATAAAAAGCATGTAATATTTAAACAGGGGAAATTATTATTTTTAAAAAATCATTTTTTATATTGGAAGACATTTTTTCGATTTTAACCTAACTAATATGAGATCTTTTTACTTCATTCTGGCACTAATTATAAGTGTGAATGTATCTTTTGCGCAAAATCTGATCCCATTTCGCAAAGGAGATAAGTGGGGATATGTCAACAAAGCTAAGAAAGTAATCATCAATTTTAAATATGACAATGCAAACCCGTTTTCAGAAGGGTTAGCTGCTGTAGAAATGAATGGAAGGGTTGGTTTTATTGATGAAACTGGAGAGCTGGTTATCCCTTTTCAATACTCAAAACTAATTGAAGACTTCGAAAATGGTCTTGCCAAAGTACTTAAAGGAAATGATCTAGGTATGATCAATACCAAAGGCAAGGAAGTTGTAAAATTTGGCGAGTACGATAAAATTTCCAGCTGGAATGGTGACCTCGCTCCAGTATTTAAAAATGGCCTGTGGGGTTTTATAAATAAAAGTGGCCGGGAAGTAATCAAAGTACAATATCAAAGTGTTCCATTTGCCAGAATTTTTACTGAAGTGGCTCCAATTATATGTGTGAAAAAGCGAAATAAATGGGGCTACATTGATAGAAAAGGCAAAGTTGTCGTTCCTTTTGCTTATGAAGATGCACTCTGGTTTACTGAAGGCATGGGCGCGGTAAAACTCAATGACAAATGGGGATTTATAAATGGACAGGGGATGATAGTTATCCCGTTCAAATATGAAGATGTTGACCATTTTTCAGAAGGCCGCGCTGCAGTAAGACTAAATGAAAGATGGGGGTATATCGACAAAAAAGGAAATAGAATAACCGAATTTGAATACGACCTGCCGGTAGTGAAATTTTCTGGTGGATATGCAATGGTCAATCAGGATGGAAAGATTGGCTTTATTGATAAAAGCGGAAACGAAATAATAAAACCCAGATACGACTTTGGAGGTCCTTTTGTAAATGGCTACGCAGTTGTCGGAGACAAAGGTCAGGCAGGGGTTATTAATACTGACGGAAAAACCATTGTGCCATTCTACTATGATAAAATGAGTGAGTTTTTCGGAAATGGACTGATCAAAGTTTATAAAAATGGCAAATATGGTCTTGTATCAATTGATAATAAGCAAGTAACCGATATAAAATATGACCGGATTGGCACTCCTTTAAGTAATATGAACAATGGTCTGATTGAAGTAAGAGTTAAAGGAGTAAGAGGATTTATTGATCCGAATGGTAACGAATATTTTGAATAATTACTTCATTAAAATAAAAAAGAGGCTGTGTAAAAACAGCCTCTTAATCAACAACCAATTTATTTAAATTCAATAGAGGATATAAATCCCCAATCGTATTTATATTATGTTATTATATACGAGTTTATTATATCCTTGGTTTTATATTTACCTTTTCGAGCTAATTAAGCTAATTTAATAGCTATAAATCATTTTCTTTAGCTCAACTCACCAGCATCTACTCTATAATTTTTTGGCTCTGCCATTCTTTGACCTATCCTGAAATTGAAGGAATTACTTTAATACTTAAAACTGAATGGAGAGGGTAATTTTCTTCCGTTACCTTAATATCAAAGTAATGTAGATAGGTTCGTATTTAATTATATCCTTGTCGATACTATGTTTTTGTCCCCAAAGGGACAATTGTAATGATTAAAGGTTCAAAAACAACACTACTTTTATATAAATTAGTGATATTGAAATTGAACAATAACCACTGATGGAAAAGATCGTGATCATAGGTAATGGTATCTCAGGTGTGACCTTCGCCAGGTTCATGAGAAAACTGGGGTATCAGGAACAATTAATAATTATCTCATCCGAAACGAAACATTTTTTCTCCAGAACTGCTTTGATGTACATCTATATGGGGCACATGGAGTATAAACATACAAAGCCCTACGAAGATTTTTTCTGGTCGAAGAATAATATAGAACTTGTCTATGATCATGTTAAAAAGGTAAACACACAAGACAAATCACTTAAACTTGAATCAGGAGAAGCAATTAACTATGATAAGTTGGTTATTGCTACAGGCTCAAAACCTAATTTTTTCGGTTGGCCAGGTGAAAAATACAATGGCATCCAGGGATTATATAGCTATCAAGACCTTCAGAAGATGGAAAAAAATACTGAGGGAATAAAAAAAGCAGTAATAATAGGGGGTGGTCTCATTGGTGTGGAAATGGCTGAAATGTTAAGGACAAGAGATATTGAAGTGACATTTTTGGTTCGTGAGGGCCATTTCTGGGGAAATGTACTTCCCAGAGAAGAAGCAGAAATGATCGCAGACCATATGCGAAAACATCATATTAACCTTCATTTTAATGCTCAAGCGAGTGAATGTAAAAGTAAAGATGGCAAAAGAGTTAGTAGCGTGCTAACTACAGAAGGCGAAGAATTTGAAGCTGATTTTGTAGGTATAACTGCCGGGGTCTCTCCTAATATAGACTTTCTGAAGGAATCAAATATAGAAACAGATAAAGGAGTATTGATCGATGAAAAATTCCAGACCTCAGTTAATGATATTTATTCTATTGGGGATTGCGTTCAGCACAGAAACCCGCCGGCAGGACGAAAAAGTATAGAGCAAGTCTGGTACACAGGCAGAATTATGGGTGAAACGCTCGCACAAATCCTTACTGGAAAAGATGTAAGATATAATCCAGGGCCATGGTTTAATTCAGCCAAATTTTTTGACATTGAATTTCAAACCTATGGAACAATTGATGTTGAAAAACAAGAAAATGAAAACAGATTTTTTTGGAAACATCCCAAAAACAATGTGGCGATTCATCTTGCATTCGACAAAAATACAGGCAGGTTTATCGGGATAAATAATTTTGGCATCAGGTTAAGGCACGAGTTTTTTGATAAGAAACTTAAAATGAAAGCCCATATCAGTGAAGTTATGTCTGACCTGAATGAGGCTACCTTCGACCCTGAGTTTTTTAGAAGTTATGAAGATGAGATAATCTCAGAATTCAAAAATTCCTATCCTGAAATTGAAGTAAAAAACCAGCATAAACCCTGGTATAAAAAGATTTTTGCATAATATGAATACAATTCAAAAAATTGGAATAATTGCATTTTGTTCTTCCCTGTTCATATTCATCGGGTTGCTGTTTACCTCTTCGTTTACACTGACTAGTGAGATCACCGGGGAGGTGATTAATGATTCATCGCATTTTGAGAGTCTGTCGCCTGGACTTGAAGAAATATATGACAAGCAACTGGAGAAACCAGAGTTCATTTCCAGTGTAAACGCTGTTAAAGAAGCTGTTAACCAGCAATACAGAAATAATGAAGAATGGGATAAAGTAATTCATACCGATTATACTTTATCATTGACCAGGGCTGCCCTTTCAGGACCTGTCAAATCAAACACTCTTCTTTGGCTTTTAGTTATTCTCGGTTTAAGTACGCTGGGAGCTCTAATGTATATCAGTCAGAAATGGAAAGATCAACCTGCAGGTATTAAAAATGATCATCTTATGTTCAGGTCAATGACCAATCGGGGGATAATCGGTATAGCCTTAGGTGTTTTCCTGATCTTGTTCTATATCTTTTTATACAAGCTTCCGGCATACATCATCGAATGGATCATGCTGTTCGATCCGGTGACAATGCTTATCAAAGGAGAGCCGGCAAGCCAGTGGTTTATGTATGGATTCTTTTACACGATGGCTATAGTGATCATGGGTATAAGAATGTTTAAAAAATACCGTCATAGTAACTACCAGTTGCTTAGAACAACATCGGTAATGTTCTTTCAGGTCAGTTTTGCATTTATGATTCCTGAAATCCTATATATACTCAACCTGCCTTCTGTTGATCTGAAAAATATCTGGCCGCTTGATTATACCTTTTTCTTTGAATACAGATTAAATGAATACATAGAATCAGGAACTATAGGCATCTGGATGATGGTCTGGGGAATTATTTTGATTATAATAGGCGTTCCCCTCCTCACTTATTTTTATGGTAAAAGATGGTATTGCAGCTGGGTCTGTGGTTGCGGAGGACTTGCAGAAACCCTCGGTGATCCATACAGGCACCTGAGTGATAAATCTTTAAAAGCATGGAAAGTAGAAAGAGTATTGGTTCATTCCGTTTTGGTGTTCGCTGTGGTTATGACAGGTGCTGTTCTTTATACCTATTTTACTGGAAAAGCAAATATAATTGGTATCAGTAGCTATGAAATACGAAGCTGGTATGGCTTTGGTATCGGATTCATATTTTCTGGCGCGATCGGAACCGGATTTTATCCGTTTATGGGTAATAGGGTATGGTGTCGGTTTGGTTGCCCACTGGCGGCTTACCTTGGACTTGTTCAACGATTTAAATCAAGGTTCAGAATAACAACAAATGGAGGTCAGTGTATTTCATGCGGCAATTGCTCAACTTATTGCGAGATGGGTATTGATGTGAGATGGTATGCACAGCGAGGTCAGAATATAATCAGATCTTCTTGTGTTGGTTGTGGAGTATGTTCTTCAGTTTGCCCAAGAGGAGTATTAAATCTTGAAGTTAAAGATGGTAAAGGAAGATTTGGAAACAAAGTTCTTACCGGCAATGAAAATACTGTTTCTTCATAAATGAATTGCTTCAGAGCTTGAAATGACTGTTGTGGGGCTGTAATTTTGCCATTTTTTAACCTCTTATGGAAAGAAAGCCAGATATAAGAATAATAATACCAGCCTTTAATGAAGAAAATGCTGTGGGAAAAGTAGTAAAAGAAATTCCCATGGATTTAGTTAAAGAAGTGATTGTGGTAAATAACGGATCTGTAGATCAAACTTCGAAGGAAGCGTCAAAAGCAGGAGCCACTGTGCTTGATCAACCTCAAAAAGGGTACGGAAGGGCATGTTTGAAAGGAATTGATTATCTCAAAACTTGTGATAATACTGACATTGTCGTTTTCCTTGATGCTGACTATTCTGATTATCCGGAAGAAACTTATAAACTAATAGAACCCATTACAAAAGAAGGTTATGACATGGTGATCGGATCAAGAGCCCTTGGTAACAGGGAAAAAGGATCAATGACCCCGCAGCAAATATTTGGAAACTGGCTGGCAACAAGAATGATCAGATGGTTTTACGATGAACACTTTACTGACCTGGGGCCTTTCCGCGCTATTAAATACCAAAAGCTATTAGAATTAAATATGCAGGATCAAACTTATGGCTGGACAGTGGAGATGCAGGTTAAAGCAGCTAGAAAAAAATTAAAATCGACAGAAGTCCCTGTAAAATACCGCCAGCGGATCGGAGTAAGTAAGGTCTCTGGCACTGTTAAAGGTACTGTTATGGCAGGATATAAAATTATTACAACGATATTAAGATATGCAGGTTAGTATCTGGGAGTTGGCTATATTGATCATTTATGTTGTGGCGCTGTTCTTCATCTTTGCCTTTAGCCTGACGCAGCTACATCTGACCAGTGTATATAAAAAGTTTAAAAAACGCTCAAAATTAAAAGCTCCTGAAGTAAGTAATTGGCCGCGTGTAACTGTTCAACTGCCGGTATTCAACGAACTATATGTAATTGAAAGACTGATCGAATCAGTAGGCAAGCTTAACTACCCAAAAGAAAGACTGGAAATACAGGTACTGGATGATTCTACCGATGAATCAGCTGAAATTGCAGCAAAAAAAATAAAAGAGTTGCAACAAAAAGGAATCGACATAAAACATATATTTCGCCCGGATAGAAGCGGTTTCAAGGCAGGAGCTCTTGATTATGGACTGAAATCTGCAAAAGGAGAGTTTATTGCCATTTTTGATGCTGATTTCATTCCAGCACCGGACTTTCTGAAGAAAACTATTCCCTATTTTATGTATTCAGAGATTGGCGTTGTTCAGACCCGATGGGGCCATATCAATAAAAATTACAGTATTCTTACTAAACTCCAGGCCTTTGGACTTGATGCCCATTTTTCGATTGAGCAGGTAGGAAGAATGGCTTCAGGTAGCTTCATTAACTTTAACGGTACAGGAGGGATATGGAGGAAAAACTGTATAATAGATGCTGGAGGGTGGAATGATGATACGCTAACCGAAGACCTTGATCTTTCTTATCGGGCTCAAATTTCAGGATGGAAATTTCATTATCTCGAAGACCTGGTTTCACCGGCTGAGCTTCCGATCATTATGCCTGCAGTAAAATCCCAGCAATTCAGGTGGAATAAAGGTGCGGCTGAGACTGCCCGTAAAAACCTCAGCAAACTTTGGCAAACAGAGCTGCCCCTACTAAATAAAATTCATGGCACTTTCCACCTCCTGAATTCGAGTGTATTTCTTTTTCTATTGGTTGCTGCAATTATCAGTGTACCATTGCTTTATATTAAGGACTCGTCGCCCGGCCTAAACTGGCTGTTTGACCTGGGAACTGTATTTTTAATTGGCTTTCTCGGTCTCTCTTATTATTTCTGGGAGGCAAATAAACATATTGGGAATTCAGGAAAAACATCCTTCTGGAGATTTCTCAAAACTTATTTCCTATTCCTTACTATGTCAATGGGCTTGTCTCTTCATAATGCTATTGCTGTATTTGAAGGATGGATAGGTAAACGCTCTCCGTTTATCAGAACTCCTAAATTTAATGTATCAGATAAAAAATCATGGCGTAAAAACAGATACCTCAATCTTGCTTTTTCTCCAATGATCCTTTTAGAAGCATTCTTTGCTCTTTATTTTATTTTTGGTATTGCATATGGTATTTATATAGAAGATTATGGTATGATCTTATTTCATTTTATGCTAGCCACAGGATTTTCAATGGTTTTTTACCACTCAGCTAAAGCAACCTGATAAAAATGAATTCAGGATATCGACCAGTTAATACTAAAAATATTCTTGGAGCAATTCTCCTTATTTCTGGAATTATAGTTCAGGGACTTTTTATTAACAGAAATAATGATTTTGGTTTACTGATAACATATTTTCTTGCTTTTGCAGGGTATCTGACCATGGTTATAAATTCGAGCAACCATGGCTTTAAAATCGGCATTGCTATATTTATCCGGATAATCCTGATATTTATTGTTCCATGGCTCTCAGAGGATATCTACCGGTTTATTTGGGACGGAGCATTATGGAGAGAAGGTATTCATCCATTTTCTGCCACTCCCAGGGAGGTCATGGATAGATTTATACTTCCAGAAAACCTCCAGCAACTATACAACGAGCTTAACTCTAAACAATATCATACCATTTATCCTCCTGTTTATCAGGCAATAGGATACTTATCTTCGTTTTTACTTCCTTTTTCAATAGTTGCACCACTAATCTTTATTAAATCTGTACTTGTCGCCGCTGAATTAACCATCTTGAAAATAGGCAGAAGACTAAAAAAACACACCCCAAATATCTCACAATGGCTTACTATTTATCTTCTTAATCCACTTGTAATAATAGAAGGAGCAGGTAATGCCCATTTTGAGATTATGCTCGTACCGGTACTGATTTTTCTTGCTTATTACGTCCACAAAAAAAAATATATGCTGGCAGGAATTGCTTTGGGTGTATCAGTTGCTATCAAATTATTACCACTCATTTTTGGTCCATTTTTGCTCTTTACATCGGTTCGTGACAAAAAACTAATTCCTTTCCTCCTGGGATCAGTTTTGACTACGCTGATTTTATTTTCTCCTTTATATAGTGCTTCTTTCGTTGGTGGAATTATTGAAAGCACTACTCTGTATTTTCAAAAATTTGAATTTAATGCTTCGATATATTATCTCTTAAGGGAGGTTGGATATATGATAAAAGGTTATAATACTATTCAAACCCTGGGCCCTTACCTTTCAATAATTACAACATCAGTATTGCTTGGGATTTCGTGGTTTTACCGCAAAAAAGAAGCTTCCAAATTATTTTTTTGGTTATGGGCTATTTATCTGGTTTTTTCAACCACAGTACACCCCTGGTATGTAATTCCTTTGATTGGTTTATCGGTTATTAATAACTATAAATCCGGAATTATATGGTCCTTTTTTATCTTTTTTACCTACCTCGGATATTATGAAAATGGATATATTGAATCTTCATTAATCCTTTTTTTAGAATATTCTGCAGTCTTTATTAGCTTTTTATTTGATTTGAATTGGGTTAAATTTAAAAACAACCCTTTGATAAAATGACCGAGGCTAAATTAATAGTATTTGTAAAGCAACCTGAAATAGGTAAAGTTAAGACCCGCCTTGCAAAGGATATTGGTGAGGAAAAGGCACTGCAGATATATAAAAAATTATTAAAAAAAACTGCTGAATTAATAGAAGAAAGCCATTGGCCTACATTTGTTTATTATAAAGATCAGATTGGTAAGAATGATCATTTCTCCATTCCGTGGGTGATAAAAAAAACTCAAAGCGAGGGTGATCTTGGAAAAAAAATGCATGATGCATTTGTTGAAGTAAAAGAAGAAACTGAAGCTGATAAAATTATTATCATAGGTTCTGATTGCTATGACCTTTCGCTTGAACATCTTGAAATTGCAGCACAGAAATTAGATAATAATGATGTCGTAATTGGCCCGTCAAATGACGGGGGCTATTATCTTCTTGGCTTGAAATCTATATACAAAAAATTATTTTCAGGGATAAAATGGTCTACTCCCGAGGTGCTTGATAAGACAATTGAAAAATGTAATTCTTTAGGCCTTAAAATAGATTTTATAGAACAATTGATCGATATAGATACATTAGATGATTTGAACTCTATTAACCACAGTTCTTTATGAGGAAACTAATTACATTGATCACCCTGGTAGCAATATCTTGCAATCCCGAAAGCGGAGTGCATAAGGATAAAGAAATGCCATGGAATAATCACTTCAATAATAATTGGACGGATAATAAATTGTGGGATGACGGCTTAGCAGAAGTTAATATTTATGATGCTCAAAGAGTGATATATGGTGAACCCCGAAATTATGAACAAGTTTATGTAGCAGTCAAAGAGACTTTCAACAAGGAGTACCAGGTAAAAACTGACAATTATCAACGTGATGACCTTTTTGAGGTAATAAAGGTTAACCTGTTTTCTGATATCCCCACACATAGGTATCCCTACCATTTTTTAATGAGCATTTTTTTTAAAAGACAAAGTCCCGATGCCGTTTATAAATTAAATGTTTCTTCACAGGAATGGTGTGGAACCACCTTTAAATCAATGAGGAAAAAATCGTATGGTTATGACGAAAACTACAACAGCTATTGGGATGGTGAAGGAAGAGGAGAAAGACAAATTGAACAAGTCTGTTTAATAGAAGACCAATTAGTATTTTCGTTGAGAGCATTAAAATTTGAAGATGGATTAAACTTTTCTGCTCCTGTCATGAAATCCAGGATGACTTCCAAAGCTACAGATCCTGTTATAGAAAATTCTGACTTCACGGTAACTGATACAGCAGAAGCATGGTCTGTTAAAGTCGAAGGGGCACATATTGGAAAAATAAATTATCTTTTTGAAAAAGATTATCCAAATAAAATGATATCGATGGAATCCAGTGATGGTAGAATTTGGAAATTAAAATCATCAGAAAGAGATGATTACTGGTTAGATTAAGCCAATGCTTCGAGATCCCTGAAAAGAATTCTTCTTCTGTCAATATTAATAAGGTTTTGATCTTTTAACTCATTTAAAACTGTAGTAACAGTTTGTCTTGATGTACCGGTTAGGGCAGCAATATCTTTATGTGTGAGGTGATTCTTAACCATCACTTCATAGCCTACCTTTGTGCCTTTTTCCTCTCCCAATTCTTTCAAGAATTCCACAATTCTTGTACGAGCATCTTTGAATACCAGCGAATTAACCTTTCTTTCCATCTTTTTGAGGCGAAACCCAACTAGTTTAAGAAGTTTTAAGCTCAAACTTTGATCATCTCTCATAAGTTCCTCCATATGATCAATAGTCATCTGGCATACTATAGTTTCTTTATCCATAGCCTGGGCAAAATCATTACGTTTTCCTTCCCCTGAGAGAGCCAATTCTCCAAACAGTTCCCCTTTCCCAAGAATAACTTTTAGATTTTCTTTTCCGTCCTCACTATAGTTCCCGATTCTTACTCTGCCTTCTGCCACAAGGTAGATTTGATCTGACGCATCATTAGGGAAATAAATAAATTCATCTTTGCCAAATTCCATCATCACATGATCTTTACCTGCAGCTGCTCCTAATTTATGAGGACACATAACACCAAAAAGATCTACATTTTCAAAATACCATAAGTTATTCCCGTCATTCATACCTGAAAAAATATTATTGCTTTGTGAAGAATTTTTCTTAGTTCTTATTTAAATATATGATTTTTTAAAATTGCTTTTCAATTAATTATTATTGAATTCAATAAACATCGCTATTTTTGAACCGTAATACATTTTAAACGGTAATGTACAAGAATGAGTTTCTACCTATACGCAAAAGCACTTCATATAATTTTTGTTGTCAGTTGGTTTGCAGGTCTTTTTTATATTGTAAGGCTTTTTATTTACCATACGGAAGCTCTTACAGAAAGACAGGAGCCCGAAAAAACCGTATTAAGTGATCAGTTGAAATTAATGACAGCCAGACTTTGGAAGATTATTACAGTACCAGCTTCGGTCTTAACAGCAATCTTTGGATTCTGGATGGTCTATGAATTAGGGAACATAAGCGGGTGGTTATGGGTTAAACTTGCATTGGTAGCTGGATTATATGGATACCATTATTGGTGCTGGCGAATTTATCGCAACTTGCAAAATGAAAAGGTGACCTATACTTCTGATCAATTAAGGATGTTTAATGAAGGAGCGACTTTATTTTTAATTTCCATTACGTTCATTGTTGTCCTTAAAAGTGCTCTTGATATGGTATATGGAGTAATCGGGCTTTTTGCGGTAATGATCTTGTTAATGATAGGGATCAAATTATATAAGAAATATAGAAAAAATTAAATTTGATATGATAAGAAAATATTTAACAGCGCTTTTGATTTTATTATCTATAGTAGCCTGCAATAAAAATAATGAAAGCAGTTCAGGACAAATCATCTCGATTGACGAACCAAATAAAAAGCTGGGTTATATCGGTAATTTTCAGGTTAAAGACACAGTAATTAACGGTGAGAAAATCTCCGATACAGTCTACCATACGATCGGTAATTTTTCCCTTGTAGATCAGGATAGTAATGTTGTTACTCAGGAAGATATCGAAGGTAAAATTGTTGTAGCTGACTTTTTCTTTACTACCTGCCCTTCAATTTGTCCTACTATGGCTGCTCAAATGTTGAGAGTTTATGAAAAATATAAAGGTAATGATGACTTATTGATACTATCACATAGCATCGACCCTTACAATGATACTGTTCCGGCATTAAAAGATTATGCCAATAAGCTAGGTGTAGATAATGATCAGTGGTTATTTATGACTGGAGAGCTTGATGAGATATTTAAGCTCGCTGAAAAAGAATATATGGTTACAGCATACCAGGATCCTCAGGCTCCGGGGGGATTTGCACATAGTGGTGCATTTGTATTGGTTGATGAAAAAGGAAGACCCCGTGGTATGTATGACGGAACTAAGAAAGACGATGTCGATAGAATGATGAACGATATCGATAGACTTTTAAAGGAATAATTATGAAAAATTATATTAGTTACCTGCCGCTACTTATATTTTTTGTTTTAATGTCATGCAATTCAAAATCTGAAAATGGTGGTTCAGAAAGTTCCGGAACCGCATCTGATGAAATGAAGTTTAAGCATTACATGATCGCCGGTGAACAGCTTTATAAAAAGCATTGCAGTAACTGCCATCAGGAAAATGGAGAAGGTCTGGCTTCTTTGTTTCCGCCCCTTGCCAAATCTGATTTTATGCTAAGTGATGTTGACCGTGCCGTGTGTATTATTCGCTATGGCTTAAAAGGAGAGATAGTGGTGAATGGTAAAACATATAATCAACCAATGACAGCACTGAATTATTTGTCGGATATGGAAGTAGCGGAAGTCATGACTTTTGTATATAATTCCTGGGGAAATGAAAAAGGTCTGATCACTCAAAAAATGGTCAGCGATGCCTCTGAAGATTGTGAAGATTAAAAAAAGCCTCAAAAATTGAGGCTTTTTTAATTAGCTAAACTATCGGCTAGCAATGCTTTTTCGGTTGTCTTTCTGAGTTCTTGTAATTTAATGTACTCACCTTCCAGATATTCAATTGCCATTGTATCTACCATGGCATCATATTCAGTTACTTTATCCTTTGCAACTCCTTTTCTTTTGAAATTCATCATCCAGGTCCGCATAGCATTTTGTGCTGTCAATATCTCAAGATGTGCTTCCTTAAGATTTGAATAATAAACATTATTAACCGTATCACCTGCTGTGGAAATTGAATCGAGCTGCTTTTCGACATTACTTCGCATTTTGTTTAATGTGGTCGCTGGGTTCATAAGTTCATCATGCTCATGCATTACTACATTATATAACGAGTCACGCTTTGCACTCAAATCCTCAGTAGCTTTCTGGCTATCACCGCAACTGCCTAAAGACAATAGGCAAATAAATGAAATGGAATAAATAAAATATCTCATATTTCTACGTTGTCAATTCTTTTCTTCAACAAATTAATAATGTTATCAATAGTATTAAAAACCTTTTCAACCTCACCTTCTTTTTCCTCTGTGGTAAGTCCGTTTTCTAATGCATTTCTCGAGTTATTTATCAGATTAAGCAGTTCATTTGCTTCTAAAAACTTAAGCATTGACTTTATTTTATGCACTACATCTGAGATAACATCAAAATTCTCTTCGTGATAAGGTGATTTATACCTGACTTTAAACTCTTCCAATTGAGTTATATAGGAATTTACAAATTCTTCCTCAAAGGTTTGATTCCCTTCAGTCAGGTAATCTATTTTTTGAAGGTTTATCAATGAATCTTTTATCAATCCTTCAGTCAAATCTCCCGGGATCATTTCCTGGGGTTCCTTTATTCTGTCAGTTTTTACAAACTTAGAAATCTTTTTATAAAGATCTGCTGGATGAAAAGGCTTAGAGATTAGATCATTCATCTCTGCATTTTCAACTTTTTCTCTTACTTCATCAAGTACATGGGCTGTAAGAGCTATGATAGGGACTCTATTTACTTTACTATTAGTATGTGCACGAATTCTTCTGGCTGCCTTAATTCCATCCATAACAGGCATCTGAAGATCCATTAAAATAAGGTCATATTCATTTATTGACGCTTTTTCAACTGCTTCTTCTCCATTTATTGCAGTATCAATCAACATGCCCCACTTTTGTAAAAATCTCTTGGCGATATTGAGGTTAACAGGATTATCTTCTGCCACAAGTACTTTAATTCCTTTGAGTATTCCCGTATTCTTAGAATTAAGTTCACTAATTCCATCACCCAGGATTAATTTGCTGCTTTTCTTCAGTTTTAAAACAAAACTAAATTTAGAGCCTTCACCATAGGAACTTTCTAAGTTAATTTCACTACCCATTAGTTCAAGCAATCTCTTTGTAATTGCAAGGCCTAAACCTGTCCCTCCAAATTTTCTGGTCGTATCAGATCCAGCCTGTTCGAACCTTTCAAATATAAGCTTATGCTTTTCTTTTGGAATACCAATGCCAGTATCCTCTACGGCAAAAGAAATAAATACTGATTCTTCATCTTCAGATTCTAATCCGATGTCTAATATGACTGACCCTCGGTCGGTAAATTTTATTGCATTACTAACAAGATTGGTAATTACCTGACCTAACCGTACCTGATCACCAATGACAATGTCAGGGATTCCCATGTCTATCCTTACTTTGAAGGAAATGTTCTTTTCTTCTGCTTTAGGTGATAACGACTGGCGAATGCCACTAACTAGTGATGGAAGCGAAAAATCGATGTTCTCGATAGAGATCTTACCTGCTTCGATCTTATTAAAATCCAGCACATCATTGATCAGTACCAATAAGTTATCAGCTGAAAACTTTAATGTTTTCAAACTTTCTATCTGCTCTGGTTTTGGAGATTCATCCAAAAGTAAATGAGTCATTCCGATTACAGCATTTAAAGGAGTTCTGATTTCATGACTCATTGTGGACAAAAAGAAAGCTTTCGCTTCCGAAGACTCCTCAGCACGCTTTTTACTGTCGATTAGCTCATTTTCCTGAATTTTCCAGTTTGTTATTTCTTCAGAAAAAATAATTATTCCCCCTATTTCATAATTTTCATCAAACCAGGGCCTTACCTCCCACCTGAACCATCTTTCGTTCCCTTTCTTATCGATGATCATTTCTTCTTCCTCATATTCAATGGCGCCATTGAGGCATCGCCTATGAATATTTCGCCATTCCTGAGAAGCATTAGGAAACAAATCATAATAAGGACGGCCTAAATATTCTTTTTCCCTAAGGTTATAATCATCTACCCATTTGCCACTTGCAGCAATAAAGTTCATTTCCTTATCAAACATGGCCAATGGTACTGGCACCGTTTTAACAAAAGATTCTAATTGTTGCTTTTTAAGATAAAACAATTTTTCTCTTTGTTTTATATCGGTAATATCCTGAACCATCGAATAAACACCCTTAATGATTCCACGCTCATTATAGCTTGGCCTTCCGGTATACTTAAAAATCTTTTTGGTATTATCTTCAGTAAGGTGTGTTATTTCCAATTCGAAGGTGTTTCCGCCCTGACTAGCTCCTTCAATTGCTTTAAAAAATTTAGCAGAATCATCTAAATCAATAGTATCGACAAATGTTTCCAGATCAATTCTGTGACTATTGGAACAGATATTAAAAAGCTCACAAAGTATAGGAGACAACTCCACTTCCTGATTTTCCAGACTAATCTCAATAACACCGGTTCTGGTCATTCGCTGGGATTCGAAAAGTTGCTGCTCTCTGTAGGCTATCTCATCTCTTAATACTTCATTATCTGCATTCTTGTCAAATAGTGCCCTGCTTAATTTTTTATTATCATTTCCTATTTGATCCAATTGAGTTTTATACTCGTTGTTTTCCTCCTCTAATTCCTCGTTTTTAATGCGTATATTATCAACCTTAGCCTTTAGCAGATTATACTTTGTGATTTGGTAATTAAATGCATGGGATAAAGTGAAAGTTGCTAGCGCAACAACAAGATAATAACCATAAAGTAAATGATTTGAAAAACTAACCCACAAATCCGTATCATGGATCAAGGGATATACAATATCCAATAGTGCAATAAGTAGCAGTATTATGACTATATTACTATAGTAATTTATTTTACTCCTTAAGGATGCTCCGGTGAGTAATGGGATTATGCAGGATGCAATTAAAACAATGTGAACCGAATACCTGAAAGCTACTAGATGAGAGGTAGTTAAAAATTCAGATGAAAGGGTAACTACCGCTACCAGAAATATATAAAAATAAAACAATAAATGTCTGCTGATCTTAAATTTACCCTTAGGATCAATCAGGTAATACATAAATAATGCTATAAAGCACAATCCACCTGCTATCACTGAGGAATATGTTTCCGCATTCATCAATAATGCAATTAGCAATATTAATGATATGAGTAAAATAAAACGGTAAACCTTTACGTATATATATGATGAATGCTTTTCGAGGCTATTCATATTTTAACTTTTGCAATAAAAATAGTAAGATATCAAAAATACATTCATTGAGAAATTAATATTAATCAAAACTTAGAAAATTAAATACAGAGTAATGTTTAATTCAAATAAACAAAATATGGCAGCGGAAGATAAACAATCTGCCGGAGCCGGCAGTATAGTGAGCTCAGGAACCACATTGAAAGGCAATATCGAATCGAATGACCTTTTAAGGGTTGAAGGTAAAATAAATGGGGATATTCTTAAAGCTCCACGGGTAATCGTCGGATCTAAAGGAGAAGTTCACGGAAATATTACATGTGGCCAGCTCGATGTTGAAGGCACAATAGAAGGGAATGTGGCTTGTAAAAGCAAAGTAATATGTAAAAGTACTGCAAAGATCACTGGAGAAATTAAATCAAATGATCTCAAAGTCGAAGCTGGAGCCCTGATTAACGGGAAAATTTCTATAGGCAACCAGCAAGAAAAACCAATGGCAACAAGTAAATAAATGAAATCTCAATAATAGTCTGCTTATAAATCCTCTGTTTTACGTAAATGAATCCACTTTCCATCCTTGTAAATTATGATTCGTGATTCTGTAATAGAATCTATTCCATATGTTACTATTTCAGTACGATCATTATAATATAATGTGATGGAATTTTCTGTTTGAATAAATCTATCAAAATCAAGCCTTTGAACATTGGGGCAAATAGGAATAGCTTCTGCTGTTTCGTCAGGGTAAAAGATAAAATCGGTAGCCAGACGATCGATTTCATTGCCTTGCCCACAAGTGCTTCTGTCAATTATCATATCTCCGTTAGCACTATAAAGCGTGGCTTTTTCAAATTCCCAAACACCAACAAAATCAGAATCCGAGCGATAGGGTTCTTCAACAAAATCATCGGTACTGCACGATATTAAACTTGCACCAAATGCTAAAAGCAGAACCTTACTAAATAAATTTTTAAATATGTACAAATTTCCCATAGGCCATAGCATTTAAGATTAATAATCCTTAAATATTAATTGATTATAGTCTGCTGTGGTGGCTTTGATCTATTATAATATACGTAAAAAATCACTTTTGTTTTAATAAAATTTATAAAAAAAGGTTATATATAAGGGGTTAAATAAAGAAAATTGAACAAAACTTATACCTCACCACTTAAATTGCAAAATATCGATAAGGAGATATGAATAAAAAAATATTTAGAATTTAATTACTAATTGTCAACAGCCATTAAAAATTAGCTGTTGAATTACGCTGCCTGAACTTTGATCTTTCTTTTTGGAGATTTCGTCTTCCGGCCATACCAGATCAAAAGCCCGGTAACGGGCATCGATGCGATGATTAAACTGAAAATAAAAGCCAGGAATTTACCTGGGATCCCACCTATGGCACCAACATGAACATCATAATTCAAGCGCATTATTAAATCTGCTGTTGAGGATTTATTATACCTGTTCCAAATATGGTCAACTTCCTTTTCTTCTAATGAATATTGATCAAAGTAACGGTAATCCATTTTCCAGTAAGTAGAAGCATCCGGATTTGCATTAGCAGCAATTGTAGTTAGTGAATCATGTGGTGGATGAATTTCAATCCATTCTGCCCTGGGATATTCCTTTTTCATAATTTCCCAAACTGTATCGATTGATGGTTTATTATTATCTGTTTCATGATTTGTGCCAGAGAGTGGTTGAGAATAATTTTCAAATTTATCCCCTCCTGATATGCCAGTATAAACCATATCCCGAAACCATTGAAAACCCCAGATTAACCCGGTAATCGCAAATAATGTCGCAAATACAGAAACATAAAAACCTAAAACGGTATGAAGATCAAAATTGGTTCTTTTCCATTTCCCCTTAAATTTGATTTTAAATCTTTGGGATGAAGCTTTTTTATTTTTTGGCCACCACAAAATCAGCCCTGAAACAACAATTAACAAAAAAATTAAGGTCGCTGAAGCTACCAGTGGCTGACCGATTTCATGCGGCAACCAAAGATAAAAGTGGCCATCTAAAACAATTCTGAAAAAGCTGCTTAGCTCATCTTTGACATGGATAATTTCCCCAGTATACGGGTTCAAATAAACAAAAAAATAATACTCATTTTCATTACTGTAAAATATTGCTTTTGCTGACCGGTTTTGATTGTAATACATTAATGCATGCAAAGACTTCTCCGGATACTTTTCCTTTACAATTTCCTGTAACTTCGAGGGCTCCAGTTTGTTTTGATCAGAATTTTCAATAAACCTGTAAGGCTGGGTCAAATCCTGTATCTCTTCTTGAAATGCATAGAGACAGCCAGTTAAAGCAACTATGAATACTATTGGCCCGGTAATGAAACCGAGCCAAAGATGTATCTTTCGTACTACTTTCTTGAAAGACATAATTAAAACCTGATATTTACTGTGAAACGGTAATTTCTTGGTGGTTCTACTTGCCAATAGTAGAGTGTTAATCGCTCTTGCCCATTACTGGAGCCTACTGTAGTTGGGGCTCCTGAATAAAGATATTCATCCAAAATATTATTAACTGTCAGGTTAAAGCTCACATTTTCAATTGCATATCCCAATCCTCCGTCTAACCTGAAATAATCTGGTAAAGAGGCCTCTGTTTTATCAAAAATGAACCATGATGATCTTTCTCCCTGATAACTGTACCCTAGCGATAACCTAAGGTTCTGTTTTAAAAGATCTCTTAAATTATAGGTCAACCAGGTATTATGAAGATGTTTTGTCGCTCCTGGAATGCGATTACCTACTAACTCAGGATTTGAATCTTTAGTGATTGAGCCATCTGTATATGCATAATTAAATATTAGCTGCAGATTTGGTATTACTTCACCTCGTACATCTAGTTCAACTCCTTTAACTTTTTGCTGTCCTGTCTCCTTCTGATAGAATTGACCGGTAGGCTGGCCGTTAGAATCTAAAATCGGATGCTCTACATCAGTGGTTAAAACATTGTTCTTAGTTATTTGATATAGGGATAAGCCCATGTTCCATCGCCCATCAAACCAATCTTTTTTTACTCCGATTTCTAAGTTATTTCCAACCACCGGATCAAACGGTCTGTTGTTATAACCTGTGCCAAAATTGGGTAAAAATGTCTCATCATATAAAAAATAGGTAGAAAGATCACTTCTTACTGACCAACTAATACCAAATCTCGGAGTAAACATTTCATCCGACTTTGTACCTGAATACGGGTTAACAGTTTTGCTCTTATTGTATCTTCCCGCTAGTGTAACTCGAAGTTTGTCATTGAAAAAGCCTAGCTGGTCCTGAATGTAAAGGCCTGTATATCCATTATTATAATGTACTCCTCTTTCCTTGATATCATCAGTGCGGTCAAATTCAGGATAGTCATTGGCTGCAACCGTTCCATATTCGGGATCATAAATATTAAAATATCCTCCCATCGTTCCGCCCTGATTCCAATCGGCATAATAATCCTTATGATTTAAGTCAATGCCCGCCATTATTTGGTGAGAGATACTACCGGTTTGTTCACTTCCGTAAACAAAGACCTGCGAATTTTTACTATCCCCTAATGCATCCCAGATACTTAGGTTTCTAATAATTAAACTATCATTATCAACATCAGCCATTCCCGGCCATATACTTTGACCCTCCTGCTGATATCTCATATATGAAACTTGTGCTATTAACTGCCATTTCTGGCTAATTTGATGTTCAACAGAGGCAAAAATGCTTTGATCCACCATGTCCACAGGATCCATATTAGGTTCAGAAAGTGTAAAATTTGTTGACAGATCTCCATAACCTCTTCGAGAGAACGAATAATTGCTGCCAATAACATTTACTCTGGCAAATTGCTGATTGTATTCAAGTGTTAAAGTAGTCTGATCTGAAACCAGATACCTTAATACACCTGCAAACGAATACCGCTTGCTCTTTTCAAAATCTCGATACGAACCTTTTGATTGTCCCATGACATTGAATCGATATAATAACTTACCATCCTTAGATAATTTACCATCAAGGTCAGTGGTTAATCTGTATGTATCAAAACTACCAAGGGACATGGAAACTGCTCCACCTGGTATTCCGGTTGGCTTTTTGGTTACAACATTATAAAAGCCACCAGGCTCTCCATTTGCCAACATAAATCCTGCAGGTCCTTTTACAAATTCAATCCGCTCTACCATACTCATATCTTCAGAGAGCGGGCCCCAATTACTAATCTGTACATTCATTCCGTTTCTAAAGGGGGTGGCTCGACTTCCTCTGACATTTATTCTAGCATAAGTTTCCCAATGCTCTAGTCGCTGAGCTCCACTTATGTTTCTCTCAATGCCATCAGTCATTTCAAAAATTTGCTGATCATTTAATAGAGAACCGGTAACTGTTTGAATATTTTGAGGAGTTTCAAGTATTGGAGTCTGAATCCTTAATGAAGAAGAAGGTAATTCAGTATAATACTTATTCCTTTCTGAAGAAATGATGACTTCGTTTAATGTTTGAAGGGATTCTTCAAGTGTAAAAAATATGCGAGTGATTGCATCTTGATTCACACTGATTTTCTTGCTTTGAGCATCCAGTCCAACAAACGAAGCAATAATTTTATATTCGCCAGCCGTTACATTCTGTATTAAAAATTGACCCGACTCATCAGAAACGGCACCTTTTGTAGTCCCCTCTATACTAATATTTACGAATGCGGCTGGTTTGCCGTCTGCTGTTTCTACTTTACCTTGAACTGTTCCACTTTGAGCACTCATAGTAAAAGCGAACAAGGATAGAATAAATAAAAAAAGACTTTTATGTTTCATAATACTTTGCTTTAACGCTGTTAATTATGATGCAAAAGTCTTATTTAGAATCATTCTAAACAATACCGCTAAATAGGGAAAATATATTACCTTCTGGCAGGTAGTATACCCTGGATAAGGTATATATCTCTACTTATTTACCAGCTTGTTATCAAAGGCGTACCTAACCAACTCAGCCAGGGAACTTATCCCTAATTTTTTCATGATATTTTTTCTGTGAGTTTGAACTGTATGAATACTTAAGTAAAATTTACTAGCTATTTCACTATTGCTCAATCCTTCTGCCAGGGCAATTGTAACTTCAAGTTCGCGGGGTGAGAGACCTGTGGATATTTCTTTTTTACTAATAGGATCTGAAGAGGTAGATATTTGATTTGACACTATTAAATTTACTACCCTTTTACAATAAAACTTTTCACCAACGCTAGTTGAAGAAATGCTTTCTTTTATTTCATTAGCACTACATTCCGGACTGATAAATCCTTCCAAATTATATTTTAATAGCTCAAAGAAATTATCACTCCCATTAAATGAAGAAATAACTAGAATTGGAACATTAAATTCTGTTTTTATTTTCTCAACATAACTTATTTCTGGAAGGTAATGATTATCAAAATCTATGATTAAAACCGAACATTCATTTTGCAGGACTTTTCTTAATTCATTTAGCGATTTTGGTATGACAATCCTGGTGTCAAAGTTTTCAGATATAATTGATTTCAACCCCAGATTGAGAAGTGTATGTTTGCTTGATATCACTATGGAAGGATCCTGCATGGGTTTAATTAAATTTATTTAGACTTATTCTAAATAGCAAAATAACATCTTATTAATAAAAAAAGCAATACCCTGTCTAAGGTATTGCTTTTAAGGTTCTAGCACGTTGAGGAAAAGTTAACCATTTATCTCAAAAGAGATTTTGGCATTCACACCATAACTTATGATTTTATCTCCTTCAACATTTCCATTCATATTTTCAATATAAATAGATTTGATATTTTTAACTGTTTTGGATGCTTCTTTCACAGCATTTGCTGCAGCATCATCAAAGCTTTTGTTCGAAGTGGCGATTACTTCTATCACTTTTACAATTCCCATAATTCAGTTGGTTTATTTTATTATTTGGATGATAAATTAAGTGCTCAGTAGATTTCCAAGCAGGTACTTATAAGTTACAAAAAATGTAACTATTATTCTATTGTATTATATTTTTCATATATAAATATTGTTGTTCAATGGCATATTTTTACTAGATTAATAGAACAAATCCAGGAATAACATGCCTCAGGAAATTAGTTTTCAGTTATTTACACTTTTAGATGTCCTTATAGCAACTATTTTGTGTGCTGCGGTAGGATATGAAAGGGAAAGCGCTGAAAAACCTGCTGGACTTAGGACAAATATGATAGTGGGAGGAGCTGCTTGCCTGATTGTGTCATTAACAATCCCGTTAGTTGATTTTGTACAGATCAAAAATGTCGGAGATATAATTAGAACTGATCCGATAAGGGTTCTTCAGGCTCTTGTCGTTGGTGTTAGTTTCATTGGCGCCGGAACAATTCTAAAAAAGAGTGAAGATGTGAAAGGTCTGACAACTGCTGCAACCCTATTGTTTTCCCTTGGAATAGGTATTTCAATAGCACTAGATCAATATTACATAGCAGTAGGTGTCACTCTTCTAATATTAATAATTAACAGACTCATGGCTAAAATCTTGGATCTAAATTAATACTAATCAATGTTTGATATTTCAAACCAAATAAAAGCCTACTTAAAAGAGAATGCAGAATCAGTTATTGAAATAATTGACGATTCTGAATCTGATGTCAAAATAAAAATACATGAAATAAGAAAATGCCTCAAAAAACTAAGAGCAGCCTTGCGTTTAATTCGAGGTAATTTTGATGAGTATAAAAAATACAATGTGATTTACAGGGATGCTGGAAGAAAATTATCCCTGGCTCGTGATGCAACTTCCGTAATTGAAGCGCTAGAGAATCTAAAATCGACTTACAACAACCAATTATACAAAAACACATTTAAGTCTTTCACAAACTTTATAGTAGAAAAAAGAGATCGTTTGCATGATTTGAAAAATATGGAAAGAATCTTTCAGGAGATAAAAAACGATATTCTTGAGACATTGCAAAAAATGGAAGTTTGGGAAATTGAAAACTCTTTTGCTTTCATTAAACCCGGTATGATTAAGGTTTATAAAAGAGGGAAAAAAGCCTATAATCGATGTTGTGAAGATGCTTCACCTCCTAAACTTCATGAATGGCGAAAAAGAGCTAAATATTTAAGATATCAACTGAGAATCATAATCCCTTTGTGGCCTGAAATAATTGATCCCCTGGAAGATGAATATCACAAGCTAACTGATTTCCTAGGTGACGACAGGGACCTGTTTATGCTAGAAAATGTTGTTGATAACAACGAGCACCATTTTGCATCTGAAGAAGATAGTAAACTTTTAAAAGCCATAATTAGCTCTCAAAGAAGAGAATATCAAATGGAGGCGATTAAATACGGAAAAAAACTATACTCCTTACCTAAAAAGGAATTCACCGAATGGCTAGGATCTTCCTACACACAAGTTAAATAACTCATTTTCAAATGATTAAGTGAATTCATTTTCACTAATTTGTTGAATAAATTACACAGTCTATTCCCTTCAACACATTTTAAGTAACTATAAATTTGTTTAATAGCAGATCCAGTCTTTGGCATAAATTTTTCACTTATATAACTGATTTTGAATCAAAAAAAATAATATTATGAAGTACTTAAATAGAAACACAGCAATTAAAGTTATGACTGTGATTTTAGCTGTTTTATTTACTTCGAGTCAAGTATTAAGTCAAAACAAAATTATTGATTCAGATAAAAGGTTAAACTTCGATTTCGAAGATTATGAATATTTTGAGTGGGCATCTCATGCCACTAATGAATTTGGCTTGTATACACTCGACAATCATTTATTAAAAGCTAAAATCAGAAATGCAATCGAGCATGAAATGGAAGCCAGAGGCTACGAATATATGCCCGGGCAAGATGGATTGATCATTAACTTCAGAGTTTTTGATAAACCAACAAAGTTTACCGGCTATATAGACACTTTTCAGGATGAAAATTACTGGTCTTCTGATGAAGTAGACAAAGAAATATTAGGACTAGTTCCTGAAGCTGAAGTAAGAGAAATAGAAGATAAAAGAACTTATTATTTTGAGGAAGGAACTTTACTAGTAGACATAGTAAATAAGAAAACTGGTAACCTTGTATGGCAAGGTTATGCCTCAGGAATGATGGACGGTGAAGTGCTTGATGCAGATGAAGAAAAAATTACTGAAACCGTTCATGAGCTTTTCGATGAAGAGTTCTTTTGGGAATCTGAGGTTGCTAACAGGTAATAAATTAAAAAGTAAAAGTTTTAAAGGGTCGGTGTAGCACGCCGGCCTTTTTATATATGTTTAATTCAATAATAGAAAAGCCTTAAGTTTATTGATATATAATTCAATAAACTTAAGGACTTTTTTATTTAACTATTTAATTCTAATCTTTATAACCAGGTTTATTTCCTACCACCACCGATAGCTATACCCACTTTAACACCAAGATAATCCTGACTTCTACTCTCTTCACCTAAAACAGCATTGTATTCTACTGCAAATCTCAAGTGTCTGAACTGGAATCCTACCCTGGGGGCAAAACCAAACTTTCTTCCAATATAATACTCTTCTATAGTATCTTGTGTTTCAATAAACTCTCTGATATTAAAAAAACCGATACCCATTCCAGCCCATGGCCTGAAATCATTCGTATTTAGGAAGTATTTACCATTAACTAACCACGACCCCATACGGGCTCCCTCAAGGTACAAATTTTCATCAGTACCTATTAAAACAACCCCTTCATACTTCAATGAAGCCTCAATCTTATCTGTAATTTTGTATGCTGGTTCAACAGCAAATAAAAACCCAAATCTTGTTGCCAAGGTTTTATCAATCGATAGACTGTAACCTAAATCAACCCCTACGCTAAATGGCTTAAATTCCTGTGCTTTGACTGTTACATTGATAAATATTAATGCCACAATAGTTAATAAAAACTCTTTCATAGTGATAGAAAATAAAAAAAGTTGAAAAATATCTTATAATAATAAGCAATGATACTTGATGAATAAAAAACAGGCAACATAATTTCGATCAAATAACTAAAAGCTCAATTCAATCACTTACTACCCTAAACGCTCATATCTCTAATTAACTGCGAATTAAGATAATAATAATGCCTAACCTAAATTAAAACGTTCGCCAAATAATTACATATTTAGTAATCCACTGTAAAATGGAAAAATAGATTCATCCATTAATTTGAATTTAAATAAACTCAAAAACTTTTGACAAAAAGAAATACTTTAAAAACACTCCTGTGAAGTGTTTTAGTGAGGAGCAGGCTTGAGGGAAGCATCCCTCCGGCCATACATAAAAAAAAGCAGCTACCAAATTAATGATAGCTGCTTATGCTCTTTTGAGGTTCATTCTGTGGAGCCGGATGGGTGGCCGAGCGTTTAAAAACACTCCTGTGAAGTGTTTTAGCGAGGAGCAGGCTTGAGGGAAGCATCCCTCCGGCCATACATAAAAAAAAGCAGCTACCAAATTAATGATAGCTGCTTATGCTCTTTTGAGGTTCATTTTGTGGAGCCGGATGGGTGGCCGAGCGTTTAAAAACACTCCTGTGAAGTGTTTTAGTGAGGAGCAGGCTTGAGGGAAGCATCCCTCCGGCCATACATAAAAAAAAGCAGCTACCAAATTAATGATAGCTGCTTATGCTCTTTTGAGG
>NZ_JAPFQN010000008.1 GCF_026241165.1 Mangrovivirga halotolerans
CCATACATAAAAAAAAGCAGCTACCAAATTAATGATAGCTGCTTATGCTCTTTTGAGGTTCATTTTGTGGAGCCGGATGGGTGGCCGAGCGTTTAAAAACACTCCTGTGAAGTGTTTTAGCGAGGAGCAGGCTTGAGGGAAGCATCCCTCCGGCCATACATAAAAAAAAGCAGCTGCCAAATTAATGATAGCTGCTTATGCTCTTTTGAGGTTCATTTTGTGGAGCCGGAGGGATTCGAACCCTCGTCCGGATAAGCGAACCTATGCACCGTCTACATGCGTAGTTGCCTGTCAGGTTTTCGACTGCAGACTGGAAAGGCAACGTTCCTATCTACAGCTTATCTGCTAGAGTTTCGCAACCACTTAGCAGCATCGTGGCGCTAGTTTTGCCTGATCGTCACCTCGATTCAGCGCCGACAAAACAAAGCGCTGTGAGATGTGGCTCGGGAGTCGATGTTTACCGTCGACTCAACCGTTTAAGCCCTTTCAGCTTCTAGGAAGTCTGAATTAGGCAGCCATGGCGTAGTTATTCTCGCCAATTATAGTTTAAGTGAATTGCTTACGGATGTACACTCACCACCCGGCACGCAAGTACATGACTCATCTTACCGTCAAAACCGGTCGGCCCCATTCGTTTATGGAGCACCCTCGTATTATTACGAGAATATAAATTCGAAGTTACAAAAAAAGGGCAGGAATAACCTCCTGCCCTCTTATATAATATTTTATCAGTGATTAGTATCTTCCACCACCGATTACTACTCCAAATTTAATTGATAAGTAGTTTTGGCTACCTAAAGCTTCATCAACACCTAATACAGTGTTATACTCAGCACCTAGTCTGATGTGCTTGTACTGGAAACCTACTCTTGGAGCAAATCCAAACTTAGTTCCACCAGCAACTACATCGTCACCAGTAGAGCTATCTGTGATAGTAGCAGTACCGATGTTGTAGATACCTAAACCAAGACCACCGTAAGGACGGAAATCGTTAGTGTTGAAGTAATATTTACCACCAACTAACCAAGATCCGATTGCTGAAACATCAGCAGTAGTACCGTCAGCAGAAACACCTGCTAATAATGCACCTTCATACTTTAAAGAAGCTTCTACTTGATCAGAAAATTTGTAAGCTGGCTCAACAGCGAAGATGATTCCACCTTGTAAAGTTTCACCAGTAGGGATTCCGTAACCGAAATCAATTCCTACACTAAATGGCTTAAATTCTTGTGCGTTAGACGCTACGTTGATAAATACCAATGCAGCAATTGCAAATAATAACTTTTTCATAGTATTGTTAAAAAATAAATAAGTTGAAAAATTTTAACTGCCGCAATGATAATCGAATGATTAAAATGCTACAAACTTATTTCGACGAAAAAAAAGACATTACAATTCAAGTCAATAATTTTAAACATTAAAAACACCGTTCTTAATCACTCATATTCAATAAGTTAACACCAATTAAGAGACAGATCGGCTCTTGCCTATAAAATAAATATTCTTTAAATAATCATACTAACTAAAACTGAGCTTCGATAAGCATAAAAATAAGAAATGAATTAAATGGTTTATGTGTATTTATTCCTGCTATTTAAAGGATCATTGTTTTTATAATAAGAAGAATTTTAATTTTTAGTCATCTATTTACTATAAACTTTTTATCTTGCAGCGATGGAAAATTTTGTAGTCTCAGCCAGAAAATACAGACCCAAAGGTTTTGACGAAGTTGTCGGTCAAAGTCACATTACTACTACGCTTCAAAATGCCATAGATAAGAATCAATTGGCCCAGGCCTTACTTTTTTGTGGTCCTAGAGGAGTTGGCAAAACGACTTGTGCACGCATCGTTGCCAGGTTGATTAATGGATTTGAGCAAGGTTCTGAAAAAAGTTCGATGAACATCTACGAACTTGATGCTGCTTCTAACAACTCTGTCGACGACATTAGAAACCTCGTTGACCAGGTGAGATACCCGCCTCAACACGGTGACTACAAAGTTTATATCATTGATGAGGTTCACATGTTATCAAATGCGGCTTTCAATGCTTTTCTTAAAACTTTGGAAGAACCTCCTCCTTACGCAATTTTTATTCTGGCTACTACCGAAAAACACAAGATCATTCCTACGATTCTTTCTCGTTGTCAGATCTATGATTTTAATCGTATCCAGGTAAGTGATATTGCTGATCATTTAAAGCAGATCGCTGACAGAGAGGAAATAAAAACCGAACCTGAAGCTCTCCACCTAATCGCTCAAAAAGCAGATGGTGCACTGAGAGATGCCTTGTCAATTTTTGATTTAATAGTAACCTTTTCTAAAGACAGAAGTGTCGATTATAAAACAACCATCGATAATCTTCACATCCTGGATTATGATTATTATTTCAAAGTTACTGATGCATTAAAAGATCAGAATAGTGCTCAGGCTTTATTAATTTATAATGAAATCATCAGTAAAGGGTTTGACAGCCATAATTTCATAAACGGTTTATCAAGTCATTTTAGAGATCTGATGATGTGTAAAGACAAGGAGACTATTAATCTCTTGAATGTCTCTGATAAGGTTAAGGAAAAATACAACGAACAAGCTCAGGCAGTTAGTCAATCATTTATTCTAAGTGCATTAAATCTTTGTAACCAGGCTGATATTCAATTTAAGAGCAGCAAAAATCAGCGATTGTTGATTGAGCTAACCTTAATGAAACTTGCCAATCTTCCGTCGGCATTATCGCTGGCTGCTGAATTAAAAAAAAAAGTAGTCAGTTAAGACAGGCAAAAGCTGAAGAAAACACAAGTGCAAAATCAGTCGAAAAGCCAGATCAAGGTAAGCCGTCCAAAGAGGACATCGAAATAGTTAAATCTAAATCTTCGAATAAATCTTTAGGCACTGAAATAAAAGCCGGGCTGAAAAATAATTTAAAGAAATCAGCAAAGCTGCCGAGTCTTGACGATCTTAAAAACAAAGTAAGTCAATCAGCTTATTCTGCTTCCAAACCTCAGAATGAAAAAGAGGGAATTGACAGAACACAGGATTTTGCAAATGATAGTCAGCCCAACGAAAAGCTTGCGTTTAATAAGGAAAATATAGAAACTGCTTTTAAAGAATTACAGGAGAAAGTCAAAAACTCAAGTGCCTTACTTCAAGTAATGCTTAAACAGCCATTCAGGTTGGGAGAAAAGGGGCAAGTAGTACTGAGCATAAATAGTAGTGTTCAGGAAGAATTATTTATAGAAAGGAAGGGAGAGATTTTTGGATATTTGAAAAGCCGCATAGACCACCCTGAACTTTCACTTACCCATGAATTATCATCAAATCAAGGATCTGGTAATAAATTATATACAGACAGGGACAAATTCGATTATCTTAAAAATGAGGTTCCTTTGTTACAATCCCTAATTGATAAATTAGGCTTAGACCCAGAATCGTAAAAAAAGAGTAGCACTTACGCTACTCCCATTTCTTTTATTTCCTGTAAAGCGTTTTCTGTAAGTGGTTTTGTAATAAATTTAATAACGTGGTCGTTATTAACGATCTTATCAATATCCCGCTTATTATCTGAGCTGGACAGAATAATCACTTTACACTTATCTTTTACAATTTCTGCGAATTTTTCAAACTCATACAAGAATACAAAGCCATCAACGATCGGCATATTGATATCCAAAAATATGATGTTTGGAAGCTTTTCAGGGTTATCCTTGTTTTGCTCGATATATTCAAGAGCACTCTTGCCTGAATTCTTTATTTCTACATTCTTCGCAAAACCGGTAATTTCGATAATACGCTTACTGATAAAATTATCAGTATCATTATCGTCTACCAGCATAACCAGATCAATGCTTTTTTCTTCAGCTGCCATTAACTACTATTTGATTTATTTTACTTGCTGATAATCAATTCAAATATATTAATAATAAAATAATAAAAAGTTAAAATGTAATGAATTGACTAAATAACTACCAAACAAGTTTAATTTATGATTTGACTAAAATATAAATTTCTACTCGATTGTAAAATAGTTCGAGCTTATTTTACTTTTTTAATTTTCAATTCTTCACCTTCACTAATATCAAAATCTGTCTTTCCATTCCAGTCCATTACCTGTTGTATCGTAACGTCATTCTCCCTGGCAATCTTGTATAAGCTATCTCCTTTTTTTACAATATAAACTTCATATCCTGACATTGACGGGTTATCTTTTTTAGAATTATCCATTTTCTTATATGCCCTGGCCTCGATTAGATCAGAGTCTATACTTTCACCTCCAAGAGGTATTTTAAGCTCCTGACCTATGCTTAAAACTGAGTCAATCGACAATGAATTTTTTCTTAATAGCTCACCTACAGTAACGTCATATTTCCGGGAAATTGAATAATATGTCTCCCCTTTAACTACACTATGTATGATTTTACTTTCAATGTCATGTTTATCCTCTTCTGTTATTTTATTTGTTTCTGATTTACCATTTTCTAAAAGATCAAAATCTTTTTCCTCAGTTGCTCTGGAATCATTCTTAATTTGCTCTTCATTTTGCTCTGACCTATTCATGGGATTAGATCCATAGCTTATTACATCCAACCCATCTTCATTCACCACCACTTTTGGTTGCAAACTATCAACAGCAATAACAGGAATTTCTTTATTAATCGAATGACTTACTTCTTCAGTGGAAGTAGGAATAGAATTCTTAACTGGTAGATCTACTTCATCTTTATTAGTTGCTATTTCCCTCTTTTCCTGAATTGTACTATCTGATGTCAAATTAGGCTCATCCGTCAAAACTATCTCTCTTGTAACTTGAGATTCTTCGACCTCCTCTACTTCAGCTTCTTTACTATTCTGATTAAACTCTAGTATTTTTCCGGCCTCAATATTTTTTGAATTTCCAGCAACCTGCTGAGTAACATTTTGCTGATTAGTATCATTTTGGTTTTCAGGTTTATCAAAAGAAATATTTTCAGATTTCACAAAATTATCCTCATCAATCGATTTATCATTTTCGTTAACAGCGAGTTTTCCAGACTCATTCACTGACAACGGCCCTGAAAAGTCGTCTGTTGGTTCATCTTTTTTAGCAAGGATGGTTTTATTAGTATCTTCGACAGGTATTAAATCTTGTGTTTGTTTGTATTTGTATGGTTCATCTTTTGGCCTTTTATCTCTTAGCCAGACAATTAAGCCTGGTTTAACATTGATATCATTTTGGCCATCAAGCCTGTTTTTCCTTAACAGAGATTTCAACCTTATCCCATATTTTTGAGAAACTTCCCAAAGGGATTCATCATTTTTTAAAGTATGGTAATGAACGTTAGCTCTTCCCTTTTTTCTTTCAGTATAAAAAATTTGGCCGTTTTTAATCTTTTCATCACCATCAATATCATTATATCTTAAAAATCTGTTTAGAGGTATAGCGGCATGGACTGCCAACCACTCAAAGGTATCACCACTTTCTGCCACAATAGCTTCTCTGCCATTTACTTTTAACCTGGCAGGAACTATGCCTACCACTGGATCAAGGCGTCTTTTGGATTTAATCTTATTGGATGCAGTGATTACTGTAGGTTCCGGAACACCTAACCGCTCGCCTTTGATATAATATTTAGCCTGGTCTTTTGACACCGGTACAAGTAAAGCCAGTTTTTTATCATCTGGTATGTTACCTCTTCTTAACCACTTATTGTAGGTCGTTAATTGCTCTTCAGAGACTTTCAGTTTTTTTGATACATCACTCAGGTCAAGGCCTGCTCCGTCATAATACTCAACAAGAACAAGATCATTAGCAGGCTGCATTCTTTCTTTTATTCCGTATTCAAAAGCTATTTTATGTGCCAGAAATTTTTTGACATACCAATAAAGATCGGCGTCGAGATTCATTTTTTTAGCTCCATACTCCCTCTTGTCAACAACTTTCTCAGCGCCTCCTCTACCCATTTGGTAAGCCTGCAGAGCATAGAGCCAATTATCAAAAAATGCATTATTGGTCTTTAAGTATTTTGCCGCGCCTTCACTTGCTCTAACGATATGCATTCGTTCATCAATACGCCTGTCAATCTTCAAACCAACTTCAAGCCCTGTAAAATCTTTAAACTGCCAGTAACCTACCGCATTTGATGAGCTAACTGCATCGCCTATTAAAGCACTTTCCTGTAATACAAGATATTTAAAATCTTCCGGAAGTTTCTGTTCCCTGAAAACTCGTTCAATCAAGGGGAAATACATTAACGCCCGATCTACTTTAATATTAAAGTATTTTGGATACCGAGTAAGATTGTCTACCTCAGCTTGAATCTCCTTCTGAAGCTTATTGCTTAATTTTAATTTAAGATCTGCGAAGTGAATGACTTCCGGCACTTTCGGTGACTGTGCAGAAACCGAAAAAATAAAGAAAAAACAAATTAAAAAACTCAAAAAAATCCTCATCGCTGCCTGTTATATCTGTTTATTTTTTTCTTAAAACCATTAATCCGTCTCTAATTGGGAATAACACATTTTCAACTCTTTCATCGTTGTGAACCCTCTCGTTAAAATCCATTATCGCCCGGGTGTCAGAATCTATTTTTTTTCCGTGCATTCCAACGACTTTTCCGCTCCACAATACATTATCCACAAGGATAAATCCTCCCTTATTTACATTTTCAAAAACCTGATCATAATAAAGATCGTAATTTTTTTTGTCTGCATCCAGAAAAACTATATCCCATTTATTATTAAGAGTAGGAATTACTTCAGAGGCAACGCCTTGAATCCTGGTGATTCTATCATTTAACCCGGCCTTTTCAATATAACGCTCTGCCATCTCTTCTATTTCCTCATTCTTATCAATAGTGAAAATATGTCCGTTTTCTTGCAGTCCTTCAGCAAAGCAAATAGCACTATATCCAGTATAAGTTCCTACTTCCAAAATAAATTTTGGTCTGATCATTTTCGAAAGCATCGCAAGAACACGCCCCATAAGATGCCCTGAAATCATACGAGGCATTAACACATTTAGATGAGTATCTCTATCTAATTCTTTTAATACTTCCGGCTCTTCCTGTGTATGCTCTACAGTATATTTATATATGTCTTCGGGCAAAAACTGCATTTTTAATGGTTTTGAGGTAAGAAAGTTAATAAACTTAATTGATCAGACTGTAAAATCTCATTTGAAACTTCAAGCAAATCCTCAGCGGAAATTGAATCAATCCGGGAGAAAATTTCTTTTAATGACTCTATCCTGCCAAGATCTAAAAGGCTTTTTGCCATTAAAAGCATGAGACTAACATTATTTTCTTCTGCCATAGCCAGCTGCCCCATAATCTGCCCTTTGGCTTTATGCAATTGAAGAGAACCTAATTTGGTAGTCTTTAATTTCTCAAGCTCTTTGTTGACAAGATTAATACATCTTTTTAATTGCTTTTGCTCGGTAGCAAAAAATATTGAAAATAGACCAGTATCTGTAAAAGACTGATAAGAAGCATCAATAGCATACACATATCCATACTTTTCTCTTATTCCCATGTTAAGCCTCGAGCTCATTGCCGGTCCACCCAGGATATTTGTTAAGGTGAAAAAAGGTAACCGTTTTTCGTCGTGAAGATTGTAAGCCTCACATCCAATTGCACAGTGTGCCTGTGTTGTAGGGCGTTTTATTTCTACATGCCTTGGAATATAATTTTTAAATTCTTCCCTATTAGATGATCTCACCCGGGGTTCGTGAATGGAAAGATATTTATCACACAGCTTCAGAACTTTTTTCCAGCTTATATTTCCAGTGATACTAAATACCATTCGGGAGGTATCCATGTTTTTCGAAATAAATTTCAAAAAATCATCCTTAGTGAAATTTAAAACACTTTGCTTTGTGCCAAGGATATTATTACCTAAAGGGTGACCTGAAAAAACAATTTCATCAAAATCATCCTGGATCGCATCTTCCGGGGAATCATAATACATGGACATTTCTTCCAGTATAACCCCCCTTTCCTTCTCGATCTGTTTTTCAGGAAAAACTGAATTAAAAGTTATATCAGAAATGATATCTACGGCTTTATCTACATAGGTGTCTAAAACAGAAGCATAAAAGCAGACCTTTTCTTTTGTTGTATAGGCATTCAGTTCACCACCCACACTATCTAATCTGCTTAAAATATGATATGCTTTTCTTTTTTTTGTTCCTTTAAAAGCCATGTGCTCCCAGAAATGAGCAAGACCTAATTCGTCAGGATCCTCATCTCTGGAACCTACATCTAAAACAATCCCGGCATGAACAAGCCGGGTTGAATTTATTTCTTTGTGAACTACTTTTATACCGTTAGGTAAAATCAAAAAATTAAAATCATCCATGCATCACAAATCCTCTCAGAGATTTAATTTTTAAAATGAGAATTTAGTCGGGCCACTTTCCCCTTCTTCCTCTTTTAAGATCTTAGTCTCGATAGTTACTTTTTTACCATCAGGAGACATCATTGCATTTTGATTCGAAATATTCTTTACAGGCTGCTCGAAAACATATTCAGTAGTATAAGTCATATCTCCGAACATCTGAGACATTTGCTCAAAATCCTGATCAGTCATTTCTTCATCACTTTCTTCACTCATTTCTTGTTTTAACTCACTTTTATCTAGAAATAAAGAAACCCTCTCGAAAGATTTTTTACTGTATTTAAAGAATTCTTTTTCCTGATAATTTTCATTCTCCTTCTTATTCATGGCATTTAAAGCATTATTTAAAGCTTTAACATCGGCGAAATCAAATTTTAATCCGAAATTAAATGTTTCCTCATCAGATATGGCTTCAACATTCGTAATTCCATCAACAGATTCGAGAAGTTCTTTGTCCTTCTGCATATCATCATCGAACTTTTTAGTCATATCTTTCGGACCTTCCTTTTTCTCATCATCAGTTTGAGTAGAATCCGCCATATTTTCAAAGGCTTCCATCATCGGCTTTAAAGCCGACATATCAATGGTGAAGGTATAAGTTCCGGAACCATCTTTTTTTAGAAAGATTCTCTCCTTGAAATTGAAACAAGAAGACATTAATAGTACAATGGCCAATAAAGAAAAAATGTGTCGTTTGTTCATGATCTGTTATTTAATAAGCTTCTTATATTTAATCCTCTTTGGTTGGGTGTCACCCAATCTTTTTTTCCTGTTTTCCTCATATTCGGTAAAGTTCCCTTCAAACCAATAAACCTGTGAATCTCCCTCGAAAGCAAGAATATGAGTACAAATTCTGTCTAAAAACCATCGGTCGTGTGAAATAATTACAGCACTTCCGGCAAAATTTTCAATGGCTTCCTCTAATGCTCTTAAAGTATTTACATCGAGGTCGTTTGTTGGCTCATCAAGTAAAATTAAGTTAGCGCCTTCTTTCAGAGTCATCGCAAGATGAACCCGGTTTCTCTCCCCTCCGGATAACTTTCCAACTTTTTTCTCCTGGTCTGAACCACTAAAATTAAATCTGCTGACATAGGCTCTGCTGTTAACTTTTACATTACCCAGTTCAATCCACTCGTTTCCTTCCGAAATAGCCTGCCAAACTGATTCATCTGGTTTAAGATCATCATGTTCCTGATCCACATAGGCCAACTTAACTGAAGAACCTGTTTCAAACTCTCCTGTATCTGGTTTTTCCTTACCAGTGATCAGGTTAAATAAAGTAGTTTTACCTGCTCCGTTTGGACCAATAACTCCAACTACACCTCCCTGAGGAAGGGAAAAAGAAAGATCTTCAAAAAGAACTTTATCACCATAAGCTTTAGATACATTTTTAGCCTCGATCACCTTACTTCCCAACCGTGGCCCCGGTGGAATGTATAATTCCAGCGAAGCCTCTTTTTCCCTGGCTTCCTGACCCACCATTTTATCATAAGCATTCAATCTGGCCTTTTGCTTGGCATGCCGGCCCTTCGGAGTCATCTTGATCCATTCCAACTCCCTTTCAAGAGTCTTTTGTCTCTTAGATTCAGATTTCTCTTCTTCGGCAAGTCTTTTTTGCTTCTGCTCAAGCCAGGATGAATAATTACCTTTCCATGGAATCCCATGTCCTCTGTCTAATTCAAGAATCCATCCTGCAACATTATCAAGGAAATATCTGTCGTGAGTTACTGCAATAACAGTACCTTTATATTGTTTAAGATGTTGCTCCAGCCATAAAATAGATTCAGCATCAAGGTGGTTGGTAGGCTCATCAAGTAATAGTACATCAGGTTCTTGTAAGAGTAATCGACATAAAGCAACACGCCTTTTCTCCCCTCCTGAAAGTACACTTATCTTTTTATCAGCAGGAGGAGTTCTTAAAGCATCCATAGCAATCTCAAGCTTTGTGTCAAGTTCCCAGGCGTTTACCTGATCAAGCTTTTCCTGAACTTCCCCTTGCTTTTCGATGAGTTCATTCATCAGATTTGCATTTTCCAATACTTCAGGCTCTGCAAATCGATTATTAATCTCTTCATATTCCTTTAAAAGAGCAACTGTCTCACCAGCTCCTTCTTCGATTACCTCCTTAACAGTTTTTTCATGATCAAGCTCAGGTTCTTGTTCAAGCATTCCAACGGAATAACCTTTACTGAAAGCTACTTCTCCTTGATATTCTTTATCAATGCCTGCGATAATGCGCAACAAACTGGACTTACCACTTCCGTTTAAACCGATAACTCCGATCTTTGCTCCATAAAAAAAAGATAAATAGATATCCTTAAGAACCTGTTTCTTAGGAGGATATATCTTGCCCACGCCGGACATTGAAAATATTATTTTTTCGTCACTCATATAGATTACTTCTATTAAAAAATATCAGATGATAAAATTGATATTTATATAATAAATTAACACAATTTTTCGATAGAATAACTAAATATAAAATTTGTCGTATTAAACTTTGCAAAGTTAGCGGTAAGATTTATATTCTTATTAGAAGAATCAAATAAATGGTTTGATTATTCAACTGAATTTTTATTTTTGCGGAAAATTAGAATCTATTAAAAGAGTAAGTTATGTATTGGACATTAGAACTTGCGTCATATTTAGAAGATGCCCCTTGGCCGGCAACTAAAGACGAATTGATTGATTTTTCAATCAGATCAGGAGCACCATTGGAAGTTGTTGAAAATCTTCAGGAACTAGAAGATGATGGACAACCTTTTGAAAGCATTGAAGAGATTTGGCCTGATTACCCAACCAAAGAAGACTTTTTCTTCAACGAAGACGAATATTAATTATATACCCCCGAAATAATTCGGGGGTTGTATTATTTTCCAATGAGTGACTCTGCGATCACAAGATCTTCAGGTGTCGTGATTTTTATATTGTCATAGTTCCCAATTATGACGTGAATATTCTGCCCTGCGTTTTCATATACACTGGCATCATCAGTAAAATTATAATTGTCTGCTTTTACGAAAGCTTCTTTGATGTCTTTGACTCTGAAAGTTTGTGGTGTCTGTACTAACAAATAGTCAGACCGGTTTACCGCCTGGGTGATATTTCGATTATTATCTGATATTTTCCTTAAAGAATCCTTGGGAGGAACACAAACTACTCCACTTCCATGTTTTTCAGCAGCATAAAAAGAATTGCGAATCACCTCCTCGCTGATCAAAGGCCTTACACCGTCATGGATAGCTACAATACCTTCTTCATTAATCTTTTTAAGACCATTTTCTACTGAATGCATTCGTGAATTACCCCCTCCTGCTATGATATGAGGAAGATCAAAATTATATTTTTCGCAAAGTTCATTCCAGTATGTATGCTGATTCACTGGTAAAACTAGTATTACAGTAATGCTTCCATTAAATGATTTATGAAATTTTTGAATGGTATGCATTAAAACGGGAATCCCGTTGAGAACCAAAAATTGTTTGGGAATGTCAGATTTCATCCTTGACCCTGATCCCCCTGCTACTATTACGACAAACTTTTTCATGACAAAAAAAATTCCGAACCTGTAAGGATCGGAATTTAATATAATTTATAAAATTATCTATATTATCAACATTGCATCACCGTAAGCATAAAATCTATAACCTTCTTTTATAGCTATTTGATAAGCTTCCATAATCAGGTCATAGCCTCCGAAAGCAGCAGCCATCATCAATAAAGTTGACTCAGGCAGGTGAAAATTTGTTAGCAATGCGTCACAAATCTTAAATTCATAAGGAGGGAAAATAAATTTATCTGTCCAACCTGAATTTGCTTTCAGTTCATTATTAGCTGAAACAGAAGACTCTAATGCTCTCATTGCAGTTGTACCTACAGCACAAATTCTATTTTTATTTGTACGAGCATTATTAACTATATCGACTGTAGATTGAGGGACAGTAAAGTTTTCACTATCCATCTTATGCTTTGTAAGATCTTCCACATCCACAGGTCTGAACGTTCCAAGACCAAGATGCATAGTAATTGGTGCTATTTCAATCCCTTTAAGCTCGAGCCTCTTGACTACATGAGGAGTGAAATGCAAGCCAGCACTTGGGACAGCAACAGCTCCTACCTTGTTATCATTAGCGAAAATAGTCTGATATCGCTCTCTGTCTTCAGCTTCAGTATCCCTTTTAATCTCTCTAGGTAAGGGAGTTTCACCAAGTGCATCTATAGTAGCATAGAACTCTTCATCGGTACCATCAAACAAGAATCTGATAGTTCTTCCTCTGGAGGTTGTATTATCAACTACTTCAGCTACAAGATCGCTTTCGCCAAAGTAAAGCTTATTACCTACACGGATTTTTCTTGCTGGATCTACAAGAACATCCCATAGGTGAAGATCTTTATTCAGCTCTCGAAGTAAAAATACTTCGATCTTTGCCCCGGTCTTTTCTTTATTCCCATACATTCTGGCAGGAAATACTTTTGTGTCATTTGGAACAAACACATCATCCTCATCAAAATATTCAATAATATCTTTAAACAGGCGGTGCTCAATTGTTCCTTCTTTGCGGTTTACGACCATTAAACGAGACTCATCCCTGTTTTCAGCCGGATATAACGCAATAGAACCTTCGGGCAAATCGAATTTGAACTCTGATAACTTCATATGTATATTTACACTATATTGTTCAAAATGAACAGAATAATTTAAGGTTGCAAATCTAATGAATTGTTTTTTATTTTCTTAACAATCATTTCTTACTTCTGAAAAACTCCTTTAAATAAATCATAAAGATGCTCAGGCAGTTATACGAAAGCTTTGTTTTTGCCTTCACGGCCTTGAAAACTAACTTACTAAGAACCACCCTCTCATTATTGGGAGTTACAGTGGGTATTTTCCTGATTATAGCCGTTTATACCCTGGTTGACTCACTTGAAAGAAATATAAAAGATAGCTTTTCATTTCTAGGTGCAGACGTGGTTTACATTCAAAAATGGCCTTTTGTCGGAGGGCCGGACTTTCCCTGGTGGGAATATATTAAAAGACCGCAGGCTACTTATCAAGAATATGAGCTTCTGAAAGAAAATCTAAAAAATCAAAATGGCGTTGCTATCATTAGTGAAATAGGCAATAGGACATTTAAACATGGATCTAACAGCATAGGAACGGTTAACCTCACGGGCAGTACCTACGATTATTTTAAATTACTGGATACTCCTATTGGAATGGGTAGATATTTTTCAATGCAGGAAGTTGAAGGTGGAAGACCTGTAGCGATTATCGGTCATACAGTGGCTACCTCACTATTTCCGAATGAGCCTGCTATTGGAAATGAAATTAAACATAGGGGCTATAAATTTAAAGTAATTGGGGTATTGGAAGAAGCCGGTGAAAGTTTTCTGGGTATTGAAAGTAATGATGAAAAAATCATAATTCCTTTCAAAGCTTTTCAGAAACTTTATCTAACGGGTAGTAAATATGATGGTAGAGAGGCTACTATTGGTGTAAGTGGTTTAGAAGAAGACGCTGATCTTGAACAATTAATATCAGAAATCAAAGGACTTTTAAGACCTGTCAGGGGTCTGCGACCAGGTGAAAAAGATAATTTTTCTATAAATAAACCTGAAGCCATAGCAGATGTAGTTTCCGGGGTTTTTGGTGTAGTAAATGTTGCGGGTACAATAATTGGATTGTGCGCTATCCTGATCGGTGGATTTGGAATAGCAAATATCATGTTTGTAACAGTTAAAGAAAGAACTCCATTAATAGGTATACAAAAATCATTGGGAGCAAGAAATTATTTTATTCTAGCCCAGTTTCTATTTGAATCTTTATTACTTAGTCTAATCGGAGGTTTTTGTGGTATTATTTTGGTTTACCTCCTGACATTTGTGCCACTGGGAAGCCTGGAAATAATATTAACTGCTAAAAATATTGTTATAGGCGTAATTATTGCCTCACTTACGGGAATTTTGTCAGGTTTAATTCCTGCAGCTAAAGCAGCTAAACTTGATCCTGTAATCGCAATAAGGTCCTAACACTAGAAAATAAATGAAATAAAAAAGCCGATTTCAATTAATGAAATCGGCTTTTTTTTAACAAAAAACAAAGTTTAAATCACAACAGCAACTTGAGTAAGGCTGGAAGAAACCCTTAACTTTTGTGCATCTATTACTGATTTATTTAGTTCGAATTTCAGCTTGCCATTAACTACAATGAAATTAATTGAACTACCTTTTTTACCTAACCCCCTATCTTCAGTTATAAAGAGTATTGGCTTTCCAGCTGTCTTTGCTTTATAAGAATCAAATTCTCTTGATTTATTTTTACCTAAAACTACAATCTGCAATCCATTAACCTGTGATGGATCACTTATTTGCTTTACAATTATTTTTCCTCCAGGTCTTGGCTTCCCGTTTAACTTCGAATTGATTTGCTGATATAGCGCATCATTTCCAGTTACGCCAATAACAAAATCCCCGGAATTACTAGAAGCTGGCCATTCGATATACTTTATAAAGTGATAAATGAACATCGACTGCACATCTTCCATGTCCCCTTGAGCGAATGTCGCTATTCCGACAAAAAAAGTAAGGACGAGAGAAAGCAGACCTTTCTTCACACCATTCATTTTCATAACTTAGATCAATTAGAGTGACAATTATCGTAAATTTATACAGTTTAAAATCATAATGTAACCCATTCGAGGATCATTGATCTTAAATAAATACAACTTTGTTAGAATCTTCATATTTTATACACTTATAATAATAAAGCAGAAATGAAATTCACTTCTGCTTTATAATGAGACAGTTGTATTCGATTAAACTACTTTTCTTTTACTGCTTCTTTAGGATTTTCGTCTTTACCAGCGATTTTATCTTTAATCTTTTTCTCTAATTCTTCCATTAATTCCGGATTATCAAGAATTAGTTTTTTGATAGCCTCACGACCCTGCCCAAGACGGTTTCCATCATAACTAAACCACGAACCTGCCTTGTCGAGAATTCCCATTTCTACACCAATATCAATTATCTCCCCTACTTTAGATATTCCCTCACCATATAAAATATCAAACTCAACTACCTTGAAAGGAGGCGCAACTTTATTTTTAACCACTTTAACCCTTGTTCTGTTACCCTGAACAGAATCTGCACTTTCTTTGATCTGCCCGATTCTTCTTATATCAAGACGTACTGAAGCATAAAATTTCAAGGCATTACCACCTGTTGTAGTTTCAGGATTTCCAAACATAACACCAATCTTCTCCCTGAGCTGGTTAATAAACACACAGGTGCATTTTGTCTTATTAATCGCGCCGGTTAATTTTCTCAAAGCCTGAGACATCAAACGAGCCTGAAGACCCATTTTGCTATCTCCCATTTCACCTTCAAGCTCACCTTTTGGTACTAGTGCAGCTACTGAGTCAATAACGACTATATCAAGTGCTCCCGAACGAATAAGGTGCTCAGCTATTTCAAGTGCTTGTTCTCCATTGTCAGGCTGAGATATCAATAGGTTCTCAGTATCAATACCCAACTTCTCGGCATATGTCTTATCAAATGCATGCTCTGCATCAACGATTGCTGCCATACCTCCGGCTTTCTGAGCCTCGGCGATAGCATGCATTGCTAAAGTAGTTTTACCTGAAGATTCAGGTCCATAGATCTCAACTATCCGACCACGAGGAAAGCCACCTACACCTAATGCAATATCAAGCCCTACAGAACCTGACGAAATTGCCGGTACATCGACAACACGCTCATCACTGAGCTTCATAATAGTTCCTTTTCCGTAAGTTTTTTCAAGTTTATCTATAGTGAGCTGCAATGCTTTCAGCTTCTCGTTTTTTTCAGACTTATCTGCCATTTTATATTCGGTTTTTAAAATTATTTCAACGATCGAATTTACATCATTCCACTTAATTGCCAAACAAATAAACGTTTATATAAGATTATTAATCAGTGGCAATTTATATTTATAAGTATTATCATTAATTATGCTTAAAACACGAAAGTCGAGGATATTATCAATTCTACTAATTTTGTTTTTTTTACTACTGGTTTGGAACAACGAGCTAATTTACTATGGTTTCAAACAAGGTGAAGGACAACTTCGTGTGGTTAAAAATGCTAAGCCAATTTCCGAGCTGATTTCCAATAAAAATGTTGCTGATTCAACCAGAAATTTATTATCAAAAGTTAAAGATATCCGAGAATTCGCCTTTTCTGAACTAGGTTTAAAAAAATCCGATAACTATACAGACTTTTATGATCACGGAAAGGATCCGATAATGTTCGTGGTAAGTGGTTGTAAACCTTATCAATTTGAAGCTAAAGAGTGGCGCTTTCCTGTAATCGGCACTTTTTCGTATAAAGGCTTTTTTGATGAAGAAATGGCGAAAAATGAATTGGCTAAGATCAAAACCAACGGCTATGATGCATATATCCGTACTGCAGCAGGATGGTCGACTTTGGGATTTTTTAATGACCCTGTATTATCTGGAATGTTGACCGATGGTGAAGCAGGACTTTCCGAAACTTTGATTCATGAATTGTTCCATGGAACTCTATTTATTAAGGATAGTCTGACATTTAATGAAAACCTGGCTTCATTTTTTGGCACGAAAGGTGCTTTAAAATATTTGAAATCAAAATATGGCAATAGGAGTGAAATAGTCGAAAACTATAAAAAAGAACTAAATGACAGAAATACGTATATACAATATATGGTAAAAGAAGCAGGTAGGTTAAATGAGTTATATAAGTCTATTGATTACCTGCCTGACTCCTTTAAGGAAGAAGCTAAAAGAAAATATATTAATAGCATAAAAGAAAAATTGAACACTATTCAATTCGAAAACAAGGCTTATTACGATATCTTTAAGGAAAAGCAACTCAATAACGCATATTTAATGTCATTTATCAGGTATAAAGGCTATGAAAAAACTCTTGAAATACAGTTATATGAAAAGTTTGATGGTGATCTTAACATGATGATCGATCATTATATAAAGAATAATAAATAAAATCAGAATGAAATTATTTAAAAGACTTTTTTCTGTTTTTGCAATATTGGCTTTTAGCGCCTTTACTATTCAGGATTCCACATACAGAACTCTGGAGCAGGACAATTTTGGACCTGGCGAAGTGCTTAATTACAGAATTCATTATGGTATATTCAATGCTGCAAAAGCAACTATGACCATTAGTGATAAGATATATAAACTAAATAACCGGCCTTGCTACAGGATAGATATTCAGGGCAGAACTTCCGGAGCTGTTGAAGTATTTTACCAGGTAGATGACCGATGGGGTAGCTATATGGATACTGCAGCATTGATCCCGCACAGATTTTACAGATTTATTAAGGAAAACAGGTATCGGAAAAATGAAATTGTTGATTTTAATCATAAAACCGGAACTGCCCTGGTTACAAGATTAAGCAAAGACTCAAAAAAAGTAGAAAAAAAGGAAAGATTTGATATTCCAAAAAATGTGCTTGACCTGGTGAGTGGTTATTATTTCTTCAGGACATTGGATTTTGACCAATATGAGCCTGGTGACCAGGTAGATCTTTCTGGGTTCTTCGATGATGAGGTATATGAATTTAAGATCCGGTATCTTCGAAAAGAAAAAGTCAGAACCAAACTGGGTAAGATGGATGCCTATGTCATTGCTCCAGTGATGCCTGATAACGAAATATTTGACGGTGAGGATAGTATTGAAGCCTGGATAAGTGCAGATAAAAATCGTATCCCTCTAAAGATCAAAGCAAAAATGTTTATTGGTGCGGTTGAAGTTGATATTACAAGTGTTGATGGCCTGAAGAATGAATTAGGTGAGATTTGAATAAATTAATGAAAACTGGTATTTTCGGCTACATAAGAATTTAAAATGAGAGACAATAAAATTAAGAATAAGAAAATCCTTATTGTAGATGACGAAAAAGATATCATTGAATTACTCACCTACAACCTGGAAAAAGAAGGATTTCACACAAAAGCAGCAAAAAATGGATCCCAGGCTCTTGATATAGCAGAGAGTTTCAAGCCTGATGTTATACTACTAGATATAATGATGCCGGATATGGATGGTGTGGAAACATGTCGCCGACTTAGAGAAATCCCGGATCTCAAGACTGCTCATATTATTTTTCTTACAGCGAGGTCAGAAGAATATTCAGAAGTTGCTGCTTTTGAAGTAGGAGCTGATGATTATATTACCAAACCTATTAAGCCACGAGCACTGATAAGCCGATTAAGTGCTATTTTCAGAAGGGAAGAAAGCAAAGAAGAAAATTCCGATATTTTGACATTCCCGGGCCTCACAATCGACAAAACTTCATATAAAGTTATTAAGAATGGCAAAGAAATTAGTTTGCCAAAAAAAGAATTCGAATTACTTTATTTCCTTGCCAACAATCCTTTGAAAGTTTACAACCGCGATGAATTATTAAAAAACATCTGGGGAAGTGATGTATTTGTACTAGCCAGAACTGTTGATGTTCACGTTAGAAAAGTAAGAGAAAAAGTTGGTCAGGATTATATAAAAACAATAAAAGGCGTTGGCTACAAATTTGAACAAGAGTAAACAATCATTACTGCTTAATTCCAAGATTATTTCTGTTCTCATAGGAATATGTGTGGCGCTGATCAGCGTCGCTTTTATATCTCTCTGGGGTAACTTTGATACAACAACTCTTGTTGTGATCGTCCTGGTTACTTTTGCCAGTTCATACCTTCTAAGCTATATCGTTCTCGAGTTTTTATTCATTAAAGAACTTGAAAAAGTGTATCACATCCTGGAGCAAATGAGAGGTGAAGACTATAGTTTACTAAAAGATGACCTGGCAAATAAATCAAGCCCTTTTGGAAGATTATACGATGAACTATATTCATTTGCATCAACTAAAGAAAGGGAAATTGCCGAACTTAAAAAACTTGAGCAATTCCGTCGCGACTTTCTTGCTGATGTTTCACACGAATTAAAAACACCTATTTTTGCCGCTCAGGGTTTTGTACACACCTTGTTAGATGGAGCAATTAAAGACAAGAGTGTAAGAACTAAGTTTCTTAAGAAAGCAGCGAAAAGTTTGGATGCACTGGACAACCTTGTTCACGATCTGCTTACCTTATCTCAAATGGAGGCAGGAGAAATTAAAATGCATTATGAAAATTTTGACATCTATAGCATGTGTCAGGAGATCATTGATGAATTAGAAGATAAAGCTCAGAAAAAAAACATATCAGTAGAGTTCTCAAAGGACACTAATCCGGGATTAATGGTATATGGTGATCAGCGCAGACTTTACCAGGTAATGCTAAACCTGACCTCTAACGCGATAAAATATACTGAAGAAGGTGGGTGGGCAAAAATAATATTAAAGCAGAAAGACCAAGAAGCATTTATTGGTGTACAGGATAATGGTGTAGGCATTTCAAGTGAACATGCTCATAGAGTTTTTGAACGCTTTTATAGGGTTGAAAAAAGCCGTACGAAGAAAAAAGGAGGGACCGGCCTTGGACTGGCGATTGTTAAGCATGTCGTAGATGGCCATAATCGCAAAGTTCACCTTGAAAGTAAACCGGGTAAGGGCACTTTGTTCTACTTTACGTTACCTTTGGCAAAGCATAGCGAACAACTACAAAGAAACAAAGGTAAAAAAGCTTCTAATGAAAAAGTTTAATATTAGTGAATCAGTACTTTATGAGGATGATAATTTATATATCATTAATAAGCCACCAAATATCTCAACTTTAGATGATCGAACTTCAAACCTGAGTATTCTCAAGTTTGCAAAAGAATATAATCCAGATTCACAAATCTGCCATCGCCTGGATAAAGAAACTTCAGGCTGTTTGATAATTGCAAAAAATCCTGAAACCTACCGGCATGTATCTATTGCCTTTGAAAAAAGAAAAGTCAAAAAAGTTTATCATGCAATAGTAGACGGGTTGCATGAATTTAGCGAGACTAAAGCCACCGGACCTATCAAAACTTTAAAAAAAGGAATAGTGGTAGTTGATTTTCAAGATGGAAAAGAAGCTTTGACTTATTTTGATACTCTGGAGGCATATAAGATGCATAGCCTTGTTGCCTGCCAACCGGTTACAGGAAGAATGCACCAGATCAGAGTTCATCTTAGTTTTCTAAAAGCACCAATTACAGGTGATGAAACGTATGGAGGAGAGCCTCTATACTTAAGCAAGATCAAAAGAAATTACAATATCGGACGGGATGATATGGAAAAACCGCTAATTCAAAGACTGGCACTTCATGCAAATGAAATTTCTTTTGAAGATCCGAAAGGTAAAATGATCGATATAAAGGCTCCATACCCCAAAGATTTCGCAGTTGCTATCAAACAATTAGACAAAAACAGGTGATTATCAAACAATTTCATTGATATTTGTCTACTATTGTTGGAATTCAAAATTAATACGTCTATCTTTGTGTCCCTTTTTGAGAGGGGACCGTATATGTATTGGAAAAATTAAAGCTTTATAAAAGTGGATACATTGAGTTATAAAACCATTTCAGCAAACAAAGAAACAGTTAACAAAGAGTGGGTTATTGTTGACGCTGAACAACAGACATTGGGACGTTTTGCCAGCGAGGTTGCAAAACTGATCAGAGGAAAGCACAAACCTAACTTCACTCCACATGTTGACTGCGGAGACAACGTTATTATTATTAATGCAGACAAGATCAGCCTTACAGGTAAGAAAATGACTGCAAAACAATACGTTCGTCACACAGGGCATCCGGGGGGACAGCGTTTTGCTACTCCACAGGAATTGTTAAATAAAAGACCTGAGAGAGTTTTGGAAATGGCCGTAAAAGGTATGTTGCCAAAAAACAGACTTGGACGTCAGTTATTTAACAATCTTCATGTTTATGCAGGAACTGAGCATCCTCACGAAGCACAAAAACCGAAAGAAATTAAACTTTAATTAATAATTAATGGAAGTAATCAATACCATAGGAAGACGTAAAACTTCTGTTGCGAGAATTTACGTGACGCCCGGTAAAGGTGAAATCACCGTTAACGACAGAGCTCTAGACGAGTACTTCCCATCTGATATTCTTCAGACAATCGTAAAACAGCCTTTCGCCCTAGTGGACGAAAACGACAATTACGATGTTAAAGCTATATTAGACGGAGGAGGAATCGCCGGACAAGCTGAGGCTTTACGCCTTGCAATTGCTCGTGCACTAAACGAGATCAATCCGGAACACAGACCTGCGTTAAAGAAGGAAGGTTTCCTTACTAGGGATCCACGTATGGTCGAAAGAAAGAAGTACGGCCGTCGCAAAGCGAGAAGAAGATTCCAGTTCTCGAAACGTTAATCCTGATAACAGGACTAAGAAATCAAAATTATTGTTAATCAAACTACTCAATGGCAAAACTAGAGTACAAAGACTTATTGGATGCTGGTGTCCATTTCGGGCATTTAAAGAGTAAGTGGAATCCAAAAATGGCTCCATACATTTTCATGGAGAAAAACGGGATCCACGTTATAGACCTCAACAAGACTTTAGCAAGTCTTGACGAAGCATCCCACGCGCTGCGCAACATTGCACGCTCAGGAAGAAAAATTATGTTCGTTGCTACTAAAAAGCAAGCAAAAGGTATCGTTGCAGAAAATGCACGTAATCTTAAGATGCCTTATGTAACTGAGCGTTGGTTGGGAGGTATGCTTACTAACTTCGCAACCATCAGAAAATCGCTTAAAAAAATGTCTGGTATCGATAAGATGATGAAAGAAGAAGCTTATCTGAACCTTGCAAAAAGAGAGCGACTGATGATTACTCGTGAAAGAGAAAAATTAGAGCGAGTATTAGGTGGTATTTCAGACCTTACCCGTCTGCCTGCAGCATTATTTGTAGTAGATATAAAGCGTGAGCACATTGCGATCAAAGAAGCGCAAAAGCTCAACATTCCAGTATTCGCACTTGTAGATACCAACTCGGATCCCACTCTTGTTGACTACGCGATACCTGCAAACGACGATGCTTACAAATCTGTAGAGTTACTTATGGGACATATCGCTTCTGTAATCGAAGAAGGATTAATGGAGCGTAAGAAAGATAAGGAAGACTCTAAGATGAAGGAAGAGGAGAATAAAAAGCGCGCCGCAGATAAAGGCGAAAAAGTTAAAGAAGGTGCTTCAGATAAAGAATAATGGCACTTTAGTATAATATCATAAAATTGAACATTGGAGGTCTTCTTTCGATGTTCAATTTTTTTTAATACGATCTAGATCTCTTATAAAACAAGATAATCATGGCTGTTACTGCAAAAGAAGTTAACAAATTAAGACAAATGACCGGTGCCGGTATGATGGACTGTAAAAAGGCATTGGTTGAAGCTGACGGCGACTTCGATAAAGCTGTCGAAATCTTAAGAAAAAAAGGTCAAAAGGTTTCTGCTAAAAGAAGTGACCGTGAGACCAATGAAGGTTATGTTTTTGCCAAAACTAACGACGATAAAACTGTAGGTATAATTGTTGCCATTGGTTGTGAAACTGATTTCGTAGCTAAGAACGATGAATTCGTTAATCTTGGTCAGCAAATCACTGACGCTACCTTTGAAAACAATCCTTCAAACATCGAAGAGCTTAAGCAAATTAAGCTTGGTGATCAAACTGTTGAAGAAAAGATCACTGAATTGGTAGGTAAGATCGGTGAAAAAATCGATATCCTTGCTTACGAAAAAATGGAAGGCGAGCAAGTAGTTCCTTACGTTCACGCTGGAAATAAATTAGGAGTTTTAGTTTCTCTGAAAAACACTGGTGGTGAAGACCAAACTGAAGCTGGTAGAGATGTTGCTATGCAAATCGCTGCTATGAATCCGGTTGCTCTTGACAAAGACGGAGTTGACTCTGCTATTGTTGAGAAAGAAATTGAAATCGGAAAAGAGCAAGCTAGAGCTGAAGGTAAACCTGAGCAAATTGTTGAAAAAATTGCTATGGGTAAATTGAATAAGTTCTTCAAAGAAAACACTCTACTTGAGCAAGCTTTCGTAAAAGATAACAGCCAGTCTATTTCGCAGTACCTTAACAGCGTAAAAGACGGTCTGACTGTTGCTGCATTCAAAAGAATTTCTATCGGATAATCTTTATCCTACTGAAATATAAATTAAAAGCGCTTCAAACGAAGCGCTTTTTTTTATTCTTCTTCCGGAATAGCCTGAAATAATAGTGTATCAGTGGCTGACCCTGTTTTTTTCCACAACTTTAATTCGTTGCTGCTCTTAATGTATGATAATTCATCATTGGTGAAATATTCCTCCACCAATGAAGCCTCATATTGCTCGGAATTCACAAATCCTTCAATGGAGGTTTGCTTATTAAAATTAAAGATAATTGTACTCCCGCTTTCATTGACATTACCACTAAACTCATTCAAACCACCTGAAAGCTGCCCGAAGGTGGTTGAAGGCAATTGAAGAACTGCTCCAATATAATCACACGGTGGATAATTGATTTCATCTCCTGAACCAGTCTCCCCTACTAATTGCCATTCAGTATTGACTAGCTCCACCGACTCATCAGTAGTAACCCTGTCTACTACACAAAAGGGTTCTGCAACTATACTTGCAAGATAAGCAGTTGACTTCGATGATGGATCATCAGGACATTCGGTTTTAATATTGGCAGTAACAAGAAATAATTCACCATTGAACTGTACTCCTTCAGCTAAGGAATTGCAAATATTCAACGTGTCAATTATTTCTGTCCTCGCTGAATTATAGAGATAAAATTCATAATTATTATTTTCATTAAGTAAAGCCCGTAATAATCTATTAGATACAGATTCGGTAAATGTTCTTTTAGGATCACAAATCGTGTATGTACACGTTTCATCATCAATACTATAACTGTCTCCACAGCCTATAAAAAGTAATCCAAATAAGATCAGAGCTTGTATTGTAAAAAGTTTTTTCATTTTGACATCAATTCTTCTATATGATCAGCTTCAATTGGTATATCAGCCATAAGATCAATAATACCATCTTTTTTAACGATCACGTCATTTTCCAATCGTATACCTATTTCTTCTTCGATCAAATATAATCCAGGCTCAACGGTTATTACAGCATTTTCTTTCAAAGGTTCTGTCCCTGATGGAATATCATGGGTATCTATTCCTAAATGATGACAGGTGCCATGCATAAAGTATTTACGATAGGCTGGGGCATCTTTAGTCGAACTATTAATATCCTCAATAGTCAAAAGGCCGTGCTCAAGAAGAAGATCCTGAATATACTGACCAACCTTTGCATTTATCTCTTTGAGTGTCTTGCCTGCTCTTATAATGGAAAATGCATAACGTTGGGCTTGAAGTACCATATTATATATTTGCTTTTGTCTGGGAGTGAATCGCCCGCTTGCCGGTACTGTCCTTGTCAAATCAGCACTATAATGCCTGTACTTTGCGCCTACATCCATTAAAATAAGAGCCCCCTCTTTGATAATTTTATTATTTCTTACATAATGTAATACACAAGCATCCTTACCTGAAGCTATAATTGGTTCATAAGCAAAACCCTCAGCATTATGCTTTAAAAATTCTGCATAATAAACACCTTGTAATTCATTCTCTGTTATGCCAGGACGAATTGTTTCAAGGACTTTGCCAAACCCTTTTCCGGTAATATTACAAGCCTCCTCAAGGTAGCTTAATTCAAGATTATCTTTTGAAGAACGCAATATCCTTAGCAGGTCATTTAAAATATGGACATCTTTTCCCGGATATTCTTTTTGAAGATACTCGACGAATCTCTTATTCTTACTGTAGACATCAGGAGCAGTCCGCCTTGGATAATCTTCCAGTGCTGATACTGAATCTGCATTAGATAACAGCATTTCCAAATCTTCATTAAGATCTTTCTCCCATCTGACATCCTCCACTCCTGATATTTCACTGGCCTCAGACTGAGACAGTTTTCTGCCTTCCCAAATTATCGTGTGCTCGTCAGAATATCGTATATAAAGAATTTCCTTAACATTTTCTCCTCTTTTATCAATAATCAGGGTAGTTCTGTCTTGCAAAATCCCTGTTAGGTAATACAAATTAGAATCCTGGATAAATGGATAATTCCCATCAGCATTAGTTGGCATAAGATCATTGCTATGAAAAACTGCCAGTGTAGAACTTTCCAATTCTGAAATTAATTTAGCACGCCTTCTTCTGTAATAATCTACTGGTTTAATCATTACTCTTCTTTTTCCTTTCTTTAGTTTTATTATTCTTTTTGAGCATCTTATCAAGATTGGGTTGTCCGGCATCGACCCAGCAGGTAAACCAAAAATCACCAATTTTATTGATGGATCTTAGCATTTGCTTTTCAACCATGTCGTTTAATAACCGATTATATTCTGCTGATAATTCATATGAAGGACGCTTTACTTCAACATTTTTTCTTATAGTTACACTATACTGTTCAGTTTGAGGAACATTCTTTCTTGCCTGAATTTCAGCTAACAAAACTGAATCAACAAGACTGTGGCTATGAGCTATAACATTCCAGATCTCCAATTGAGTATTTTCTATATACTTTGCCTTTCGTGGTACCAGAGTATAATTCTTGAAAAATAATTCCGGCAGCCTGGTTTCCCAGAATGAATGAATACCCTCCTGTCCTGTCAATTGTCCATTGTAATTTATTGTTGTATGCAATGGTACATGAGCATCACCTATGTAGTGTCCCATTTCTGCAGAAAGCTGAATTATCCTTTCTACATCCTTTTCTTTAAATGCATTAGTCAATTGGTAGCAAACTCGTTGCACGTGCCACGGAAGTACACCATAAGCCTTCAAAGTATCTTCAGAAAGAGAATCAACTGCTTCCTTCCAGTACCTGGGCAACCTATATACAGCTGAATCACCATATACATCAGCATCAAGGTAGTGCCTTGGAGCTTCATCAGGAACGGAATGCCTTCTTTTATCTGGATCTACTGAATGTTCAGAGATATACTGAGAAAAATTTTTATAAAACCTACTCATCTCCCCCGGAAGTGTCAGGATGGCCCTCCGGTTAATTTCCCGATGTGCAAAAAAACCCCACGAAAATGAAATAGCAGGGATCTGAATAAATAATAATAGAATAATTAATGCACGTAAAAAATTAAAATTCTTCATTGGTCTAAAATAAGCCAATTACTCTTGAATACCCACAAATAATCTATTGATGAAAAATTCATTATTGGCATTATAATTTATTACCTTTGTAACCTGTTGAGCAAAAGGCGATTAATTTTACAGATAAAATAGGGCGTATGTTTTGTGTTTGTAAATATTTTCGTACATTTGCACTCCTAAATTTGAAACAAGAAAAAGTATAGATAAATGGCAAATCATAAGTCGGCATTAAAGAGAATTCGTTCAAGCGCTGCTAGAAGATTGAGAAACCGTTATCAGCATAAAACTACTCGTACGTTTGTCAAGCGTTTGAGAAATACTACTGATAAAAATGAAGCTCTAGAGTTATTCAACAAGGTTTCTTCAATGATTGACAAGTTAGCTAAGAAAAACATCATTCATGATAACAAAGCAGCTAACCAGAAATCAAAGTTGAGAAAACACGTTAACAGCCTGGCGTAATTCCCTAGCTGTTTTAGCTTAAAATATCAAAGCTTTACCTGTTAATCGGGTAAGGCTTTTTTTGTTATCTATCTCCATGACATTCTGCCTTTTTTTAGATAGTCACCCCCGATCTATCTATAAATAAAATTCACTCTTCCTGCTTATCTACCGTTCATTGAATTATTTGTTATCAACACATCCTTTCAATTCGTTTTCCAGCCCTATTATTTTATATTCGTGGTGTATTAATAATATCAACCATGAAAAAAATAATATTCAGTTACTTATTTATTTTATTAACCTGTAGCATCTACGCACAGGATGAAAATTATTATATCCCCAGAGAAATAAGAGAAGCATACGAAGCCGGAACCAGGAGCAAAGATGGTGCTCCAGGGAAAAATTATTGGCATAACACAGTTGATTACAACATTAAAGCAAATATTGATCCAGCCAACAGGCTCTTAACCGGAGCAGCAAAAATTAAATACCACAACAATTCACCAGATGAATTAAATACTATAGTTGTAAGACTGTATCATGACGTATTTAAAGAGGGAGCAAGCAGGAGATCATCTGTAAACTCTGAAGATATAGGGAATGGTACGGAAATTTCCTCTTTATCAGTTGAGGGAAAGGAAATTGATTTAAATGGAGAACAGGTTACGAGAAGAGGTACAAATATGTTTGTCAGGCTAAGTGAACCTTTGGACCCTGAATCTTCCGTAGATCTTGAAGTCATGTGGCATTATACAATCCCTAATACTTTAAGGAGGACAGGTGTCTATGATAGTACGAGTTATCACGTCGCTTATTGGTATCCGCAGATTTCCGTTTATGATGATATATTTGGCTGGGATACCATGGATTACACAATTCTATCCGAATTCTATAATAATCTGGCAAACTACGATGTCACCCTTACCATGCCTGAAAATTTCAATATTTGGGCTACCGGAATTCTTCAAAATCCTGATGAGATATTTCAGGAAGAAATTCTAAATAAATACAAGCAAGCAAAAAGTTCAGAAGAAGTAATTCATATTATTACTGAAGATGATCTTTCTGACTACAAAAATAAATCAGGCACCTGGCACTATGTTGCTGATGAAGTTAGTGACTTTGCTTTTAGTGTAAGTGATCATTATCAGTGGGATGCCGTAAATCAAAAGGTTGAAGACAGGAATGTTTTAATAAGCACAGTATTTCCTAAAGGCCAAAGTGAAGCATATTCACAGGTAACAGATTATCAGAAAAAAACTATGAAACATTTTTCTGAAGATATGCCGGGCGTCCCTTACCCATACCCTGCTTTTACTACTTTTATAGGACTAAGAGGTGGTGGAATGGAATTTCCAATGATGGCCAACAATGCCGGCCCAGGGTTAGGAGTTACCGTTCACGAAATGTTCCACACTTATTTCCCAATGTACGTTCGAATAAATGAACGAAGATTCGCAGCAATGGATGAGGGCTGGGCTCAGTACATCACCCAGTTAGTGATAAATAAATACTTCGTCGAAGGAGATGACCCTAATTATGTTGGCTTGGCCACAGGTGGTGGGACCATGGGTACAATAGAAGACCTGCCATTAATTACCTCTACTCAATTTATGGATCAAACTAATTACGGTTATGCCTCCTATAGCCTTCCAGGATTCTTTTATGGTATGTTGCATGATTATTTGGGCGATGAAATGTTTCAAAAAGCATATAGCGAATATATTAACCGCTGGGCCAAGAAATCACCAACTCCATATGATTTTATATTCACCATGGAAGATGTATCCGGTGAAGATCTGACATGGCTTTTCAAACCGTGGTTTTTTAATTACGGAAATGCTGACTTAGCAATTACTGATCTTAAGGGAAATAAAATAACAGTAGAAAATAAAGGGATTCGACCGGTTCCTTTAAAACTTGATGTCTTTTATAATGATGGATCATCAAAAACCTATACTAAGAAAGCTGACGTATGGAAAAATGATAATAAACATACGATCACTGTGGATAATGCAAAAGACATCAATTATGCATTAATAAGCCTGGGAGTTCCTGATGAATCTCAAAGCAACAACATCCTTCCTTCGATTGAGGATATTTATAAATCCTCAGCTGCAAATATGAAAGTTGCCGGAGAATATATGATCGATCAGGTTCCTCTTGCTATGCATATTGAAGAAAAGGATGGTAAGCTGAAGATCAGAGTGCCTCGTGGTGGTGTTGATAGCTGGTTAATCCCTGTGGGTGAAAGTAAATTTAAAAGTCTTGATGGAATCTTGTCGATTGAGTTCATCAAAGAAGGTGAAGAATTTACTGCAGCAAATATTAGTGCCCAAGGCCAGCAATTTACGGCAAAAAGAAAATAAACTATTTTAAAGGCAGGTAGAATAAATACCTGCCTTTAATTTAATTATGATGATCATTTAGGTCCTTCCTCAATATTAATTCGGCTAATTAAACGTTTACCTTGGCATTTATCTGAGACAGTATTTTCTTTGTCAGGATGAACACACATCTGAACATTAGAAACTGGGCCGAAGAAGACCGCCCCCGCGAAAAATTATTAACTAAAGGAAAATCAGCTCTCAGTGATGCTGAATTACTAGCGATACTAATTGGATCTGGAACCCGTTCAATGTCCGCGGTAGATCTCTGTAAACAGATTCTTCATCATAGTGACAATGATTTAAATAAAGTTGCACGGATGACCGTATCTGAATTGATGAGATTTAAGGGTATCGGTGAAGCAAAAGCAATTAGTATAGTGAGCGCCCTTGAACTTGGCAGAAGAAGAAAACCGGAAGGTAAAAATGTTACCCGGATTACCTGCTCCACCGATGCTTATCACATTCTGGGTCCGATGATGAAAGATTTGCCCCATGAAGAGTTTTGGGTGATTCTTTTAAACAGACAAAATGGAGTTATAAAGACCATCAAAACCAGTAGCGGAGGAGTATCTGGCACTGTTGTAGATCCTAAAATTGTCTTCAAAATGGCAGTTGACCATACTGCATCAGGAGTCATTTTATCTCACAACCATCCTTCGGGAAATCTTAAACCCAGTCAGGCAGATCTTCAACTTACTCGAAAAATTAAAGAAGCCGGGCATCTACTCGAAGTTCCTGTACTTGATCACTTGATAATTACCAATAATGGCTATTTTAGCATGGCAGATGAAGGTGTATTATAAACTTTAACAAATGAAACTTAAGATAATCATAGCCATTGCTTTTGTGATAGTTGTTGGCGTAACAATTTATAGTCTCTCAGGAAATCAAAAAGAATCATGGGAAAAATGGAAAAATGATCGAGAGGAGTTCCTGAGAAATTCTTCATCCTCCCCTTTTAACGAAGCTGATGTGGAATTTGAGGGGGTTAATTATTTCAACTATGATCCTGAATTTGAAATTAAAGCAAAATTAAGCCCTATTAGACCACAAAATCCTGTTAAGCTAACCAGTACAACAGGCGAAGACCTAACCTATTTTCAATCGGCCTTGGCTACTTTTGATATTAAGGGTAAAAATTTTGAGGTCATGCTATTAACCCTTACAAAAAATGCCCCTGAAGAATACCACCTTCTTTTTACAGATAAAACGAATGGAATGTCAACTTATGGCGGAGGAAGATATCTCGAAATACCTTATAAAGATGCAGGAAACATCCTTATAAACTTCAATAAAGCATATTATCCGTACTGTGCTTACGTCCACGATTATAGCTGCCCCATCCCACCAAGAGGTAATTATATCGATTTAAAAATTACTGCAGGTGAAAAAGATGCTCAGTAAACAGATATGATTCATTTTTTATATGGGTTCACAAAGGATATTGATTAATTTTGGGTTTTTAAAATCAGAATAGAACAAAATATGAAAATTTCGCTTAGCTGGCTGAAAGATTATATAGATGTAAATAATTTAAAAATTGATGAACTTGAAGAACTGCTAACTCAAACAGGTCTTGAAGTTGAAGGCATAGAGAAATTTGAAACCATTAAAGGTGGGCTTGAAGGCATAGTTGTAGGTGAAGTATTAACCTGCGATAAACATCCTAATGCTGATAAATTAAAAGTCACCACTGTTGATATTGGAGAAGATGAACCTTCACATATTGTTTGTGGTGCCCCAAATGTTGATGCTGGTCAGAAGGTTCTGGTAGCTACAGTTGGTACTACTTTGTATCCGGAAGATAGTGAGCCTTTCAAAATTAAAAAGGCTAAGATACGTGGTGAGGCATCCTACGGCATGATCTGTGCAGAAGATGAATTGGGAATTGGTACGTCGCACGAAGGAATAATGGTGTTAAACACAGACCTTCCTGCTGGTACTCCTGCTGCAAAATATCTAAATATAGAGTCTGATCAGATTATTGAAATTGGATTAACTCCAAACAGAGCTGACGCAACTTCTCACGTAGGTGTAGCAAGGGATGTTCATGCTGTTACAGGAAATAAAATACAATGGCCTGACATCAATTCTTTTTCTACCACCAATACTCAACCACCTGTTAAAGTGGTTGTTGAAAATAAAGAGGCATGCCCACGTTACTCTGGTGTTACGATTGAAGGTGTTGAAGTAGGTCCGTCACCAGAATGGTTGCAAAATAAATTGCGGGCTATCGGACTCACTCCAAAAAATAATGTCGTCGATATTACAAATTTTGTACTTCATGAAATAGGGCAGCCTTTACATGCTTTTGATGTTGCTGCTATCGATAACAATGAAGTTCGGGTTAAAACCTTACCTAAAAATACTGTCTTCACTACTTTAGATGGTGAAGAAAGAAAACTTCATGAAAAGGACCTGATGATTTGTAACGGTAAAGATCAGGGAATGTGTATCGCTGGAGTATTTGGTGGAGAAAAAAGTGGCGTGACCGAAAAAACAACAGATGTATTTCTCGAAAGTGCTTATTTCAATCCTGACTATATCCGATCTACCAGTCAACGTCATTTATTAAAAACAGATGCTAGTTTCAGATACGAAAGAGGAACGGATCCAAACATTTGCTTGTATGCGCTAAAAAGGGCTGCTTTATTGATCAAAGAACTTACTGGAGGGGAGATTAAGGGTGAAGTGATTGATATCTATGATAAGCCTGTTGAACCGGTCACCGTTAATATGAAATATAAAAATATTGACAGATTGATCGGCATCAAGATCGATAAGCAAAAAATAAAAGAAATTTTAGAAAGGCTGGAAATTGAGGTTTCAAATGAAACTGAAGAAGGTTTTGTAGCTACAGTTCCAACTTACCGGGTTGACGTCACACGTGAAGCTGACGTTATCGAAGAGATTATACGAATTTACGGTTTAAATAATATTCCACTACGAGAAACTCTTAGTGCAGATTATTTAAGCAGTTTTGATGAGAAAGACCCGGGTAAAATTTACACTACAACTGCTCATTACCTTGCAGGCCTGGGATTTCATGAGATTATGTCAAACTCATTGACAAAACCTCAGTACTCAGATGCGGTGGAAGACCTAAACAGTGAAGAAGATGTTGTAATCCTTAATAAGTTAAGTGAAGACCTTGGCGTAATGAGGCAAACAATGCTTTTTGGAGGATTGGAAGCAATAGCAAGAAATCAAAACCGAAAGCAGAATAATCTAAAATTTTTCGAATTAGGTAAAACTTACCGTAAGAAAGGTGACAGCTACCAGGAAGGTTACAAACTAGCTTTATTTGTTACTGGTGATGCCGTGGAAGAAAACTGGCAAAGCAAAGCGATAGAAGCTGATTTCCATTATTTGTACGGAAAAGTTTTAACTCTTCTTAAAAAGTTCAACTTTGACAATATTACGAACGAACGAACTTCAGATGGAGTATTAGCTGATGGCTTAACACTATTTTCTAACAAAACACCATTAGTAAAGCTTGGACTTGTAAAAAACGATCTCACAGCGATCAATGATGTCAAAATGCCAGTATGGTACGCAGAGTTCGACTGGGATAAAATGATCGATAAAAAAGATAATAGTGTAGTCTATAATGAGATTTCTAAATTCCCTGAAGTAAGAAGGGACCTTTCTTTAGTAATCGATAAGAATATTTCTTTTGATGACCTGAAAGAAACAGCTTTTAAAGCTGAAAGAAAAATGCTGAAAAGGATCAACGTTTTTGACGTATACGAAGGTGATAAAATTGAGGAAGGAAAAAAGGCTTATGCATTAAGTTTTGTTCTTGAAAACAAGGACAAAACACTGACAGATAAAATGATAGATCAAAGTATGCAAAGATTAATCAAGGCATTTGAAAAGCACAATAATGCCTACATAAGAAAATAATTCTTTGTTACTGTGTATTTATTTAATAAGTCTGTATATTAAAGATTAGTATTCTGTTCAATCCGTTACTTTTTTAATGCCAATGGTGCAGGAAGATGTAGAATATGCCTTAAACTCACTGGAGCGAAAGATTAAATTGCTTCAGGCTGCTTATAAAAAGCAAGAAGATGAGTTGCATGATCTTCGAAAAGACAACGCATCCTTAAAAAGGCAGATCGAAAGTAAAAACGATGAACTGGATGCTTATAAAAATAAATTAAAAATTAGTAGTATTGTAGACGGTATTCTGTCTGAAGGGACTGATACTACTGAGTTGAAAAGCAAATTAGATCAATATATATCTGAGCTCGACAAGTGTATTGAAACGTTGAGCGACTTTGAACATTAATGGCAGAGCTGTTATCCATAAAAATAAAAATTGGTAACAGGGAGTATCCAATGAGGGTTCACCCTGATGATGAACAGCGTATACGAAAAGCTGGAAAGCTATTACATGAAAAATTAAAAGCATATAGAGACCGTTTTGGTTTAGATGATATGCAGGACCTGCTGGCTATGGTTGCGTTTGATGTGATGGCTGATAAGCTAAAAGTCGAAGCTTCGACCGGACAGGTCACAGAATCAGCACTGCTAAGAATCCAAAACCTGAATAAAGCTTTAGATGAAACACTAAGCACTACAGATATATAATTCTTTTTATCAACTTATCAACTCTTCCCTTTATCAGAATACAGGCTATAAACTATAAAACCTGTTAAAAACTATGGACCCATTGGTAATAACCATTATTGCCGCGGTGGCCGGGCTAATTATCGGATTTGCCATCGCAAGCTTCTTATTGAAAGGATCCAATAATAAGAAAATAAAAGAAGCTGAAGAAGTAGCACTTGCCAAATTAAATGAGGCTAAGTCTGAAGGAGAAAGAATCAAGAAAGAAAAAATTCTTGAAGCAAAGGAGAAATTTCTTAAAATGAAAGAATCCTTTGAAGAGGAAGTAAATAAAAAGAAAAACCAGATCATCACAAATGAAAACAAGCTAAAGCAAAGAGAATCTACTCTCTCCAAACAGATTGAGCAAGCTAAAAGAAAAGAGGATGAACTGGACAGAACTAAACAAAATCTGGAGGAACAATTAGAGTTTGTCAGAAAGAGAAAAGACGAACTGGAAAAAACCCGACAGCAACAAGTAGCTATACTTGAGAAAGCAGCCAACCTTACTGCAGATGAAGCCAGGGAACAACTTATTGAAGCTCTACGTGACGAAGCTGAAACAAAGGCAAACTCTTATATCAAAGATATAATTGAGGAGGCTAAGCTTACTGCTTCTAAAGAATCTAAAAAGATTGTTGTTGAGTCAATTCAAAGAACTGCAACTGAACATGCTATTGAAAACTGTGTTAGTGTATTTAACATAGAAAGCGATGATATTAAAGGTAAAATCATCGGACGCGAAGGAAGAAATATTCGTGCTCTTGAAGCAGCAACAGGTGTTGAGATCATTGTTGATGATACCCCTGAGGCAATAATCATATCCGGATTTGATCCTGTTAGAAGAGAAATCGCCAGACTTTCATTACACAGACTTGTTCAGGATGGTCGAATCCACCCTGCACGTATTGAAGAGGTGGTGAGTAAAACCACTAAGCATATCGAAGAAGAGATCGTTGAAATCGGAGAAAGAACAGTAATCGATCTTGGAATACATGGTGTTAACCCTGAATTGATAAAGCTAGTTGGCCGTATGAGGTTCCGTTCAAGTTATGGGCAAAACCTTCTCCAGCACTCGAGAGAGGTAGCTAAACTTTGTGCTACCATGGCATCCGAATTAGGCTTAAATGCCAAACTAGCTAAAAGAGCTGGCCTTCTGCACGATATTGGTAAGGTATGGCCGGAAGAACCAGAACTTCCTCATGCAATACTTGGTGGAGAGCTTGCTAAAAAATATAAAGAGCATCCTGAGGTGGTTAATGCAATTGCTGCTCACCACGACGAAGTAGAAATGACTTCTCTTATCTCTCCGATTGTCCAGGCTTGTGATGCAATTAGTGGATCAAGGCCAGGCGCAAGACGTGAGATTATGGAGTCTTACATAAAACGACTTAAAGAACTTGAAGAATTAGCATTGAGCTTTAATGGAGTTCAAAAATGCTATGCTATCCAGGCTGGTAGAGAACTTCGTGTAATCGTTGATGCAGAAAGCGTTGGTGATGATGATGCAGGAAGCTTATCTTTTGACATTTCACAAAAAATTGAAAAAGATATGCAGTATCCAGGACAGATAAAAGTTACTGTTATCAGAGAAATGAGATCTGTTAATTACGCCAAGTAAAAATCATGATAATCTTATTAGAAGCCGGTTTGATACCGGCTTTTTTTATTTTTAATTAATTTACATCTTGTATATTATAACATAACGATCCATTTCATGAAGAAAACAATTTTTTTATTAGCTTTCATTTGCCTGGCAATATTTTCAGCTGATGCACAGCTTTTACATAAAAACAGAAATGCTTCCCGCGCAGATAGTTTAAGGGGGAGCATGCGGCCTGAAAGGACTAGTTTTGATGTAAAATACTATCATTTGAATATTTCAATAGATCCCTATTCAAAACTCATTCAGGGTTATAACGACATCACCTTTCAAATTGACGAACCGACGAGTAAAATTCAAATAGACCTGTTTGATAATCTCAGTGTCGACAGTATAAAACTAGGTGATGATCACTTAGATTATAAAAGGGAGTTTAATGCTGTTTTCATTGATCTGGGGAAAAAACTACCTGAAAATGATGTTGAAACAATTAGATTTTATTACTCCGGTAAACCGACAATTGCTAAAAGAGCTCCGTGGGATGGTGGATTTGTTTTCGATAAAACTCCTTCCGGAGATCATTTTATTGCAGTTGCATGCCAGGGATTTGGAGCATCTTCATGGTGGCCAAACAAAGATCATTTGAGTGACGAACCCGATAGCATGTTGATCAGTATAGCAGTTCCAAATAACCTTAAAAATATCTCAAACGGAAGATTAAGAGGAGTTGACACTCTTAGTAATGGCTATAACAGATGGAATTGGTTTGTTAATAACCCGATCAATAATTATGATGTATCAGTTAATATTGCCGATTATGTGCATTTCCATGATACATATAAAGACCTTGACTTGGATTACTGGGTGCTACCAGAAAATCTGGAAAAGGCTAAAAAACAATTTAAAGAGGTTAAACCAATGATGGCCTGTTTTGAAGAAAAAATGGGTTTTTATCCATTTAAAGAAGATGGTTATAAGCTGGTTGAAACTCCTTACCTGGGGATGGAACACCAAAGTGCGGTAGCATATGGGAATAAGTATCAAAAAGGATATTTGGGAAATGACCTCTCGGGCACTGGTGTAGGATTAAAATGGGATTTCATCATAATTCATGAAACTGGTCATGAATGGTTCGGTAACAGCATTACTGCTGCTGATATTGCCGATATGTGGATTCATGAAGCTTTTACTACTTATACAGAAGCCATTTACATAGAATGTCGCTGGGGGTACGAAGATGCAATGACCTATTTGAATGGTATGAAGAGAAATGTTCAAAATGACATTCCAATAATCGGACCCTATGGTGTCAACAAAGAAGGATCTTCCGATATGTATCCAAAAGGTGCACTAATGCTCAATACTATCCGACATATTACTGCTGATGATGAATTGTGGTGGAATACATTTAAGAATTATACGCTTGACCATAAGAAGACCATTGTTAACAGGCAAATAGTACAGTCTTATTTCGAAAAGCATTTAGGTATTGATCTGAGAACTGTATTTGATCAATACCTTACCACTACCGATATTCCGGTTCTGGAATGGAAAAGGAAAGGGAAAAAATATGAGTATCGCTGGACAAGAGTTGTTGACGGGTTTGATATGCCTGTAGATATTCTTATTGGAAACGAAAAAACCAGAATTTATCCAACTACTGAATGGCAAAAACTGAAGTTGGATGATAAAGATGCTAAAATTGATGTGGCTACCGGACAGTTCTATATTTTTACCAAAGAAGCCTTAGACTAAAAATATAAACATGCAGAAATAAAAAAAGGCTTGCGATATATATCACAAGCCTTTTTAACTATATATAAATAGTCTTAGGCTAATGCATTTTTCATTGTTTCACCAATATCAGCAGGTGATTTCACAACGTGAATTCCACACTCTGACATGATCTTCATTTTTGCTTCAGCTGTATCATCTTTACCGCCGATGATCGCTCCAGCGTGCCCCATTCTTCTACCCGGAGGCGCTGTCTGACCTGCAATGAAACCTACTACTGGTTTCTTATTTCCTGTTTCTTTAATGTATTTTGCAGCCTCTGCTTCATAGTTACCACCGATCTCTCCTATCATAACAATAGCATCAGTATCAGGGTCTTCCATTAACATTTTAACCGCATCCTTTGTTGGAGTACCAATAATCGGATCACCGCCAATTCCAATCGCAGTTGAGATTCCAAGATCAGCTTTTACAATTTGGTCGGCAGCCTCATAAGTTAAAGTACCTGATTTAGAAACGATTCCTATTTTTCCTTTTTTGAAAACGAATCCAGGCATTATACCAACCTTTGCCTCTCCAGGAGTAATAACTCCAGGACAGTTAGGTCCAATCAATATAACATCCTTATCACTAATATATTCTTTTACAGTAATCATATCTTTTACCGGAATACCTTCAGTAATAGTAATGACCACTTTTATACCTGCATCGGCAGCTTCCATAATTGCATCTGCAGCAAATGCAGGAGGAACAAAGATGATAGATACATCTGCACCTGTTTCTTTAACTGCATCTGAAACAGAATTGAAAACTGGTTTGCCAAGATGTGATTGTCCGCCTTTGCCAGGTGTAACACCACCAACAACATTGGTACCGTAATCAATCATTTGCTCAGCATGGAAAGAACCTTCAGAACCAGTAAAGCCCTGAACTATAACTTTTGAATCTTTATTTACTAGTACGCTCATATCTGCTATGGTAAAATTTTGGTGACAAAAATAGGGCATCATGACCCAATATCAAAAGTTAACGATTTATAATTCGCTAAGTGTTTAAAAATTTAATAAAGTTATTATCTTGATTTCTATGTTATTAAATCGTTTGTATAAATGAAAAAATCTATCACCAGGATATTTTTAGGTGTAATCGCCGTAATTGTCGTAATTCTAGTTGTTGGTTTTATATGGTCGAGATCTTTTAAACCAGATTATTCAGAAAACAGGGCTCTTTTGGGGCTTCAGGATTCAGTTGAAGTTTATTATGATCAACATGGTGTTCCGCATATTTTTGCTTCAAATGAAATCGATGCTTACCGCACTCTTGGATATACACAGGCAAAAGACCGTTTTTTTCAGATGGATTTATTCCGAAGAATAGGAAGTGGAACATTATCTGAGTTATTTGGTAAGGATATGCTTAAAAATGATCAGTTTTTAAGGTCGTTACAAATCAAAAGACACGCACAAAAAAGTATTAATCAACTCGACGAAAAATCTCCCTGGACCAAGGGTATGAAAGCCTACATAGAAGGAATAAATGAATATCTCAAAAAAAATAAACCAATAGAATATTATTTACTGGGCACAGAACCGGAACCTTTTACTTTAGAAGATATCTATTACGTTACAGGATACATGTCTTATTCTTTTGCAATGGCAATTAGAACTGAACCAACATTACAATTTATAAAAAGTGAATATGGTTCAGAATATCTGGCAGACCTGGCAATTGATTATGATACTTCTGCTACTACAATACCTGCTTCATCTATATATAGGAGTAAAGATATTCAGGCTATGGCTATATCCCTTAATGAACAAATAAATTCATTAAATATGCCAGTCTTAATCGGATCTAACTCCTGGATAGCATCTGGTTCAAAGACAAAATCGGGATATCCATTATTTGCCAATGATCCACATATTAGTTTTTCCCAACCGGCAATTTGGTATGAAGCGCATATTGTAACTCCTGATTTTAATTTTTATGGGAGTCACCTGCCTGGAGTTCCTTTCGGTATCATTGGACATACAGATCGACATTCATGGGGATTTACTATGTTTGAAAATGATGATATGGATCTTTACCAGGGGAAAAGCATTACAGATAAGTCTTATAAATATCGTGATGAAGAAATAGAGTATGATATAATTGAAGAAGAATTTAAGATCCTAGGTGAAAAGCCTGTTAAGAAAAAATATCGAAAAACTGTTCATGGGATAGTTATTAATGATGTAGTGGACGAATTAAAAAATTACAAGGACCCTGTTAGCTTATGGTGGGTTTATTTAGAATTCGATGATCAATTAATGGAAGCATGTTATAAATTTTCTCATTCAAAAAACCTTGAGGAAATTGAAAATGCAATAAAGCTTGTACATGCTCCCGGACTTAATGTGATGTATGCAGATACATCAGGAAATATAGCCTGGTATGCAGCAGCTAAACTTCCAGATCGCTCAAACCAGGGTAATTCTAAATTCTTTCTAGATGGAGTTACAGGAAAAGATGATATAACAGAATTCTATCCTTTTTCTGTAAACCCTAAATCTTTAAACCCTGAAAGCGGATTTATATATTCTGCAAACAATCAGTCAGAATCTACAATTGATTCAATTAAAATTCCAGGATACTATTTACCGGATGACAGGGCAAATCGCATTATCGAAATGATTGAAAGCAAAGATGATCTTGACATCGGGTATTTTCAAAAAATGCAATTAGATAACTATAATGAAACTTCACTCTTCTTTAGTCAATGGTTATCTGAGTATGCAATTGGTAGCTTGAAAAAAGAACTAGAAGATTTTAAAGGGAATTTTAATCGTGATTCTGAAGTGTCCGCTAAAATCCAATTTGGAATAGAGAAATTTTCTGAAGAGGTATATAAAGATGAATTAGGAGAAAAGCTCTATAGCACCTTTTTACAAACTCACCTCTACAAAAGGACATTTGAAAAATTAATTAAGGAGAAAAATTCTGTTTGGATTGATGACATTTCTACTGAAGAAAAAGAGTCTGTAAAAGAAATTATGAACAGGGTAATAAATGCGATAAACTCAAATGATTTTTCAAATTGGGCTAGCGATCATATTCTCACTCATGAACATCCAGTAGGCAGTCAAAAACCATTGAATTTATTATTTAATGTAGGTCCGTTTGAAGTTGGCTCTACGAATGAAGCCTTAAATAACTACTTGTTTAATTATCAAAGTCGACCTTATAAAGTTCATGCAGGTCCATCGATGAGAAAAATCGTTGACTTATCTGATATTAATAGTTCCTTAAATGTTTTACCAACTGGTCAATCTGGTGTCTTTAACAGTGACTGGTATGATGATCAAAGTGAAATGTATGTAAATGGGAACTGGAGGTCAATGCTTTTTTCAGAGGAAAATATTAAAAAAAGTGTTGCAAGTAAATCAACATTTTCAAAGGAATAAAAAAAGGGGCAATTGCCCCTTTTTATTTTTTTGATTTTATTTATTGGTTTTGTTCCCAATTAATTTCTGATACTCTTCTGGCTACCTGGGTAAAAATATTACCTCCAGAGCGTAAATCTACGTAGGTATCATTTAATCTGTCTGTTCTTCTAAGATCTATCCAACGATGACCAGCTTCAGCCCATAATGAATATCTTCTCTGAAAAAGAATCTCATCAATTAACTCATCATTAGATGTGCCTCCAGAATAATCAGCTATTCCCCATGTATTTCGAATCAGATTAATAGCATCTATAGCATCCTGGGTATTACCTTCCCAAACACTGGCTTCCGCATAAATCAGAATTAATTCTTCATTCCTAATATAAGTAATGTTAGTAGTGTTTGAAGGCCATCTGGCATCCTGGTATTCTCCAGGAATAGCATCACCATTATCATCACTAATGTTATTATTTATAACAGGATCATCTCGTTGAAAAAATTTATTTACAACTCGTTGATCACCAGGTAATGCATCTTCAATTAATGCAGGATGAACTATCAAAATAGTACTTGTTGCTGCATTCAATGGATAAAATAAGGGGTTACTTACATCTGGTGGATTCCCGAAAACATGTGCGGGCCCTATATTAAAAGATGTATCCATATCCATAAAGCTATCTTCAAGAGCTGTTAATGCACCCGAATAATCTTCAGCATAAAGTGCTGCTCTGGCAGCGATAGCTCTATTAACTTCAATCATACCAGCTGGACTGTCAAATCCCAAATAGCCTGAGGTTAATTGGAAGTCAAAACTAGAACCTGCAGCTTGTAAATCCTGCAAGCCGTCATCCAAGATATTTCTAATCTCTGCTAACGCTTCATCATAGGGTAATATCGGGCCTGGGTTTAATTTATCTTCCACATCAATGCGTATTCCATTTTGATACTGCTGCATAAGTGGATATAATAATTGGTGGCCTTTGATAGTTTTTGCAAACCCTGTGTAGCCTGCAGCTTCTTCAGCAGTTAAAGCTTCCGTGTTTTCGACGGATTGAATCAAAATGTTAGCTTGTTTAACTGCTAAATAAGGTAAAATGTAAGAATCACCAGAAGCAAAAAAGTCATTATATGTTTCTGTAATCTCCAATCCCAACCATTCATTTTGAAATCTGGGATCTGAACCGAAATATGGATAAACTTCTCTTCCGAATGTACCAAACATCTCAGTAGCATTTTCGTAATACCCTCTACTTCGGGTTTCCAGGCCAGTAATTAACACCTGTAATTCTGCTTTAGAAGCATTATCCAATACACTTGCCAATGAAGGGTTATTTGGATCGACCACTTCATCTATTTCACAGGCAAAAACAAATAAAATACTAAATAAAAATATATATATACGTTTCATGTTTTTGTCTTTTAATTAAAATTCAAATGATACATGGAAGAAATATCTTCTCGATGAAGGGTATGGTGTTACTTCAATATTAGAAGATACAGGCTGGCTACCAAAATTTGAAACTTCCGGATCATAACTTTCATAAGGAGTCCATAAAAGTATATTGTTAGCAGATAAGCCCACCTTTATATTTTGAAAAGCGCCATTTGCAAAAGTTTCTAAAACTTCCTGTGGGAACCTATAATATAATCCTAGCTCTCGTAATTTTAAATAATCAGAGTCTTGAATATAAACGCCAGTATTTCCTCCAGCCCAATTTAAAAGTCTTTCCAGGCCATCAGGAGTTCCATCATTATTTGCATCGTTATCCCATCCTGGAGTGGTTCCACCATCATCCCAAAGAAGTGATGAGAGATTTATGTTTTGACCTCCCTTTTTCCAATGGAACAAAAACGACAATTCGAAATTCTTCAGGAAAACTATAGAGTTATACCAACTCATATCAAAATCAGCTTGCCTATCACCGTAAACAGTAAAGCCAGCAGGGAAATCCTCTCCTTCTCCACTAGGAGTACCTATGATTGTAGTTGGTGAATATCCTTCTGCATATACATAAGACCCTAAAGAAGGCCCGAATCCTCCTACTGTTTGCTGGGGAATCTGCAAATCAGTTAGTTCGGAACGGTTTCTCCACCACAATAATCTAGTATTCCATTCAAAATTATCACTGCGATAAGGTGAACCGCTAATCGCTAATTCTATACCTCTATTTTCTAAATCAGCAGCGTTAGTTGCTATGGCTAAAATTCCTGTAGATTCTGCAGGTTCTAAATCAAGAATTAGATCGCGAACTGTTTTGATATAGTAGGTTGCTTCGAATTGAATTTGATTATTGAAGAATCCAATATCAGCACCAAATTCTATTTCAGATGCGGTTTCTGGAACTAGATCCGGATCAACTCCCCTGGTTCCAACCTGCCCTCCAAGAAATCCTCCAATTACTTGTGGTGTTAAGGATTCAAATGTATTCTCATATTGAGGTAATCCTCCGGTTTCACCATAAGCAGTCCTAAGTTTTAACTGACTTACAGTAGAGCTATTCCAAAAATCAAAATTATGAAGGTTGGCAGCCAAAGAAGCTTTAGGAAAAGCATAATATTTATCCTGATCGTAATTCAAAGTTGACTTATCGAATCTTACTCCTACCGTTCCGATTAACTTTTCTTCCCAATTCAATTCTTCCTGAAATATCCATCCAAGATCAGTTATTATTGTTCTAGTTTGATCAAGTACAGAAACTACACTCGCCCATTCCATATTATTCTGACCTCCGGCTAGCCCTCTACCTCTTGTCAAAAGAAAATCAGCATTTTGATCTAGTCTGACAACTCCAGCCTGCGTGGTAGAACTTATCGATCCGAATTGAGTACCAAATACGAATATCCCCTGAAGATTTGTATTTACTGCATGCGTATTACCCCATGTCACATCACCCGGATTTGCTTCTGCTTGTTGGTGTTGTAAAATTTCAGGAAAATAAACCAATGATTCTCCAGTTAGGTCATCAATACCTCCTGAAAGACTAAAAGACAGGTATGAAGTATTATTTTGAAATATATCCCAGTCAAGATCAAAGCTTGTTATAAATCGACTGGTCTTATATCTGTTTTCCGCTAGATCCCTTATGGCTAAAGGGTTATCGTTGAAATAATCGTTATTGGGATAGTTTCCAAATTCATCCGGGAACAAATCTGCATATGAGGGAGTATACGCCAAAGCATAGCCCATACTTCCTCCTGTATTATTTTGATTTCCGGTAAATCCTCTATCACTTTCTGATTTAAGGTAATTAGAGGCAATGGATATCTTCAAATTATCGAATAACTTTTGTGTAACGTTAGCTCTAATTGAATACCTTTCAAAACCAGTGTTTTTAATAATACCATCCTCATTTTGAATACTACCGGACACAAAATATGTAGTCCTTTCGTTTCCACCACTTACACTTAATTGTGTTTTGGAAAGTAAAGCTGTTTCACCATATATAACATCTTCCCAATCTGCAACCCTGTTTTCGGAAACTGCTTCATTATATTTTTGAAGTTCAGCTTGTCCTGCATCCCCATCACCAAAATAAGCAATAATTTTATCAGGATTCCAATCATCAAAATTTTGAAAATTTTGTCCTTGGGCAAAACCAACATTTTGACTTATCCGAATTGTTGGTTTTCCTTTTGTTCCTTTTTTTGTGGTAATAATTATAACACCAGCATTAGCTCGCGTACCATAAATAGCTGCAGCTGATGGTCCTTTTAAAACTTCTATGCGTTCTATATCCTCAGGATTTAAGTCTGCAATACGATTTGCAGCATTATCTTGAGTAGCACTTGACTGTCCACCAGTAGCTCCACTAACTTGTGAGCGTCCAGTTCTAAATGAAGAGTTATTCACATATACCCCATCAACTATATAAAGAGGTTGAGAGGATCCCGCACCTAAAGTAGAAATTCCACGTAGTTGTACATTTATACCACCACCTGGCGCACCACCATTTGCGTTCATATTAACACCAGGAATTTTACCGTACATAGCATTATCTACTGTTTGCTGTACAGTTTTTCCAGTTAATTCTTCATTATCAATTGTGGCAACTGCATTTGCCAGATTTGACCTTTTTACATTGGAGGCTAATCCTGAAATAACCACTTCTTCTAATGCTGTAACATCCTCTGTCAATGTTACATTTAGAGTAGACCCAGTAACTTCTCGTTTCTCAGTTAAGAATCCAACAAATGTAAATACTAATGTTGAACCCTCTTGAACAGTTAAAGAATATTCACCGTCAATATTTGTAACAGTACCACGATTGGTACCTTCGATAATAACATTAACGCCAGTTAATTCTTCACCCGTTTCCGAGGTTACCACTCCGGAAACATTAATTTCCTGCCCTATTAATAAGCCAGGAAATCCCAGAATGATAAATAAAATGAATACTAGTAATTTGTTTTTCATAGGCTGTAGGTTTATTGTTAAAAGTATAATATATAATAATTATTAAATACTTAATAATTTTATACTTATAAAATCAAAAACCTTACATGTAAAACTTAGTTAAATCAAATTAAAAATATAATTTCTGAAACTATAAAAACATAATTACCACAATTTCAAAGACTTTAATTATCACAACTTATACCCCTGAATATTAATATTAGAATAGTCAATTATTTGAGGAAATTTGAAAAAAATACTAAACTTAGAATAATCCATTATACACTAAAAAATACGAGTATTTATCAGGCTAATTGGGCTAAAATAAATTATATTTTATATTCTTTTTATATAAATTCACTTAATAAACAATCATTAACAATGAAAAATTAATGCCTCATAACTTTCTATAAAAAAGAAAATATTAGAGTTTAAAATATTATTCAAATAAGTTATTGTAGACAAGGCCTGGATAGTAAGTATAAGAGCGAGTGCAGAAAGGCTTTAATCATGGTAGGGGTCAAGCACAGACGATCCTTCGATATCAGGGCTTTGATAATAAAATGATCCATAGCGTTGAATGTCAGAGTCAAACATCCTTTTGTAACCGTATGAAAAATCTCCCTGAAAATTGATGAGGCGTTGTTATAAACGACAACCATACTGGACATATCAAGTTGTAATACATTCAGAAGTAAGCCATAAAATCTTAACTAATATTTTGTCGCAGGTGATGGATAGAGAGTGAGTGAGTGAAGTTTGAAGAGTGCAGGACTACGGAGTGAGAGTGAGTGTGGAGGGGCAGTTGTCTTAGTAGGGTTCAGGCATAAAAAAAAGCCTCACCGAATATCGATGAGGCTGTGATAATAAAATGGCGATGATACTGACGAGCCTATCGGCTATCAGCATCTTGTTTCTTATAAGTATCAGGCATAAAAAAACCCTGACGATCTAACGATGTCAGGGTTATAATAATAAAA
>NZ_JAPFQN010000009.1 GCF_026241165.1 Mangrovivirga halotolerans
AAGGAATGACAGAGGACTAATGCGCGAGATAGGTCTTGATTCCTTGCGCGTAACATAGTTCACCTCTGTCTTCCTTTAGAATAAATTATTAAGATTTATCTTTATTGTAAAGTAAAGGCAGCGTAACGAGGATGGATTTGAGATCAGCGTTTGCAACGCTGATATAGCTGTTTCAGGTATATATGGATTGCAAATCCATGGATAAGGCTTCGGAATTACAAATTCCAAAGAGCATTGAATAATTATGTTATATTATTTTATTTAAGAATCTTCATAATAAAAAGTAGCTGTTCGACATTTGCAATGTCGTACTATTATCATAGGATCTGTGATCCGAATTAATAGTGGAGACACAAGCATGCAGAGGCATTAATTAAGCAATAGAATTGCCCATCTCAAGCATCCTCGTTTCTCTTATGGTTTAAACGAGGACGATTGTTCTCTCCGTAGGTAGCAAAATTAAAAAGTGTTCCCATCGTCCTTGTTTAGCACAGGGTAACGAGGATGGATTTGAGGTCAGCGTTTGTAACGCTGTTTATTAAGATTCAAATATATTTAATTGTAATCGCGCTCTCGCTTACACTCTCACTCTTCCTTCTCACTCTCCTTTAGTCGCCATTCGATCCAAAATATCATGCAATTTACCCTGGCTGAGTAAGATCAGGTCTGCCACTTCTCTCAGTACGCCATACCCGCCTTTTGTTTCGCATCTGTAGTCTACATATTTATCCATATACGACGGGGCATCTTGAGGGGTAGCTGCCAGGCCAACCATAGAAAGTATTGGCAGGTCTATCACATCATCACCAATAAAACAGACTTCATCATCGGCAGCTTTGTGATCGAGCTTTATCTTTTTATAAATATCCAATTTATTTTTAGCTCCATGATAGTGGAAATCTAATTTTAATTCTTCACATCTGTTTTTAACAACCTTTGAATTTCTACCTGTAATAGCACCGACAGTAATATTAGATTCCTTTAAAAATCGAATTATTTGTCCATCGCGAACATGAAATCTTTTGTACTCCATTCCATCATTGTTGTATATAATGCCTCCGTCTGTCAAAACACCGTCAACATCAAATAATACAACTTTGATTTTTCTTGCTTTACTATAAATTGAATGGTTCATAATTTATTCTTTTGATGGAAAATAAGTAGTTTAACTCTTTATTAAAATCAATTCACTTTTTTAAGATGTATTAAATGAATATTTTGTGATACTTATTAAAGAGTTTACAAAAGCAAAATAGGTTTTTTTTGTTATTTGTTAATTCTTACGCAATTTAATGAGGGATCAAAGAACAATATGAACTGGCTAAGATTTTTTTTCGCTCTCGCTCTATGCCTTGCATGGGTATATTTCCTTTCAAATCCAATTTCATTAGGTGATACAAATGTCCCGCCTCCGGGAAAGATTATGTCTTTAAATGAAGGGTTCTGGCAAAATTCAGAGCCTGTGGATACTAATGAAAAAACAATCGAGATAAAGGTTGACTCTCTTAAAGGTACAGTTACAGTCGTTTATGACAGCTTGAATATTCCACATGTTTTTGCAGAGAATAGATATGATATGTTTTTTGCGCAGGGATATGTTACTGCGCGTGACAGGCTCTGGCAAATGGACTTTCAAGTTAGAGGTGCTGCAGGAAGAATATCCGAAATTGTTGGAGATATAGCATTGGAGTATGACCGGTCAATGAGAAGAAAAGGTCTGCCTTATTCTGCTAATAATGCGCTACAGGAACTGTTGAGAGATCCTGAAACAAGAGAAGCAGTACTAGCCTATACCTCCGGCGTAAATGAATATATATCTGAATTAGAAGAAAAGGATTACCCGGTAGAATATAAGATATTAAATTATGAACCGGAGGAATGGTCACCACTTAAAACGGCCTTATTACTTAAAATGATGGCCAATGATCTGGCTTACAGAAATAATGATTTTCAGTTTACTAACCTGTATAGTAAGTTAGGGAAAGAACTGTTCGATCTATTGTATCCTGAAAGACTGGAATCTGAAGATCCGGTAATCAATACGGATAGGAAATGGGATTTTGATGGATACAAATATAATCAATCAATGGTTGATTCGATAGTGAATATCTATCCTGAGAATATGCTGGATCAACCAGATAAAGATAATGGTTCAAATAACTGGGCTGTATCAGGCTCCAAGACCAAATCCGGTTACCCTATCCTGGCAAATGATCCACACTTAAAACTCAGGCTTCCGTCAATATGGTATATGATCCATTTGCAATCACCTGGGTACGATGTAATGGGAGCATCATTACCCGGAGCTCCAGCAGTGATTAGTGGATTTAACAGAAATATTGCCTGGGGAGTAACTAATGCACGTCGAGATCTAGTGGATTGGTATTCAATCAAATTCAAGAATAAGGAAAGAAAGCAATATTATCACGACGGAAAATATTATCCCACGCGGTCGAAGATTGAAACTATCAAAGTTAAAGGGAAGGACGACTACAAGGATACTGTAATTTACACCCATCACGGACCGGTAATGTATGATGATTCCTTTAAAGGAGATAGCTCAAGAATAGGTTTTGCGATGAAATGGATCTCTCATGAGAAAAGTAATGAGTTGAAAACATTTATTGAATTAAATGCTGCAACTAATTATGATGACTACCGGGAAGCTTTAAAGCATTATATATCACCGGCGCAAAACTTTGTCTTTGCATCTACAGATGGAGATATCGCAATGACTATTCAGGGTAAATTCCCTGTGAAATTTCCTGAGCAAGGTAAATTTGTAATGGATGGAACTTCCAGTGTTTATGACTGGTCAAATTATATTCCAATGGAACATAATGCTTCTTCATTAAATCCGGAGAGAGGTTTTGTGAGCTCAGCTAACCAGGTTCCTACAGCAGCTGATTATCCATACTGGTATTTAGCCGGTGATTTTGAGTATTATCGCAACAGGGTGATCAATGAGGAATTAACCTCAATGAATGACATCACTATCGATGATATGAAAAAGCTGCAGCAAAATAATCTCAATTTGAAGGCTAAAGAGATTTTACCCTGGTTATTAGACACTCTTGATCAGTCAGGTTTAAATGACAGACAAATGGAAGTGTACAATACCCTTAAGGAATGGAACTTCATGAATGATCCGGAACTCGTTGCCCCGGTATATTTCAATGTGTGGTATGATACACTTGATGATATGATCTGGAAGCCGGTTAAAGATTTTGATGGTCCGGTACAAATGCCTGAATACGGAGTTATTTCTTCATTGTTGAAAAACGGCACAATTAAGCCTTATCTCGATACATTTAATATAGCTTTAAATGATTCTATCAGGGCGAGTTTTATCCGATCAGTAACTGTTATTGACACCTTGATGTCCCAAAGAAATGACTCGTTAACCTGGGCTTCTTATAAAGATACCTATGCCCAACATTTAGTTCCTGCTTTTAAAGGTTTTAATGAAGAACATCTTAATATCGGGGGAGGTAGTAATATCGTCAATGCAACAAAGAAGAATCATGGTCCGGCCTGGCGAATGATCGTTTCACTGGAGCCGGGAAATGTCGAGGCACATGCCATTATTGCCGGAGGACAAAGTGGTAATCCGGGTAGCAAAGGATATAATGAGTACATTAGAGACTGGGCAATGGGTAAGTACTATCAGTTGAATTTTGCAGAGACAAAAGAAGAGTTGACAGGAAGTAAATTAGAGCTAAATATTAATCAGAATTAAGATGAAAACATTTGGAATGACCATATTAGTCGGCGTGCTGGTTTATTTTTTACACCCATTTCTGCCGTGGTATAGCCCGATGATTTTTTCAATAATCGTTTTCGCTGCTATTGAAATGAAATTGGGGAATGTTTTTGCTGCCGCTTTTTTTGGTTCTGTACTGGCTTCTTTGATCTTAACATTTCAGATAGATACCGCGAATGAAGCAATTTTAAGTAGCCGAATGGCAGGTATCTTTGATTTAACTTCCAGCATATATTTACATGTTATTACAGCTTTAATAGCCGGAATAAGTGGTATGCTTGGCGGTTTTCTTGGTTATTCTTTCCGTAGAATGCTCGTGAAGCGAAGGAAAGATAATTTGTATTACGGTGGAAGATAAGTTACTAAAAAAATGCATTTAATTTCTTAATACACCGCAAAGACGCAGAGATCGCGAAGGTGAATGCTAAACCATTCTAATACTATCCAACCAATCAACTATATAATGAATGAAAATCAACTTTCAAAAGTGGTTTTGCAAGCTGCAATTGAAGTTCATAAACAGCTAGGTGCAGGGCTTTTAGAATCAGTATATGAAAAATGTTTGATCTATGAATTGGAAAAAATAGGCTTAGAAGTTAAAAGTCAAATATTAGTCCCTATTTCTTATAAAAATGAAAAATTAGATTCTGGATTTAGATTAGACCTGTTGATTGAGAATAAATTAATACTAGAAATTAAATCAGTAAAAGAATTAGAACCTATTCATACTGCTCAACTATTAACATATTTAAAACTCACAAATCTGAAGCTAGGTTTACTTCTGAACTTTAATGTGCCATTAATGAAAAATGGAATAAAAAGAATAGTAAATCACCTTTAACGGTTAAATAATAAATATATTCCTTGCGACCTCATGAAGAATTTCATTCAGTCAGTATGAAAGCTTTCGCCTTTGGTTTTTTTATTCGTTCTGTAAATAAAGATTAATAGAGGATATGTCTGATCTTTAAAAAAATAGAATTATTTTTTTAATATACCGCAAAGGAGCAAGGGACGTTAAGATAGCTTCGCTATTAAATTGGATCAATAAAAATCTAGATAAGAAGAAATGGCTTCAGGCATTTCCTTTGCGAACTTTGCGCCTTTGCGGTGTGTTATTAATTTTATATTTGTTAAGATAGAATCAATGATTCATACCATTCATGTAAAAACCACCTCAATATTATCAATATTTCTTCCTGATTATTATTTTTAAGACTAGTTGAAAATTAAACCAAAACCAAAATAGAAATGAGGTCACACGAAATAGATTACGAGATCTTTGGAGAAGAAATGCAGTTTGTAGAGATCGAGCTAGATCCACAGGAAGCTGTTGTTGCAGAAGCAGGAAGTTTTATGATGATGGAAACGGGAATCCAGATGGAGACAATCTTTGGAGATGGTTCGAACCAGGATTCTGGGGTACTTGGCAAATTGTTTTCTGCAGGAAAGAGGTTGCTTACCGGTGAGAGCTTGTTTATGACTGCCTACCTGAACCAGGGAAGTGGAAAGAAAAAAGTAAGTTTTGCTTCACCGTATCCGGGACGAATTATACCAATTGATCTGGCTGAAAAAGGCGGTAAATTCATCTGCCAAAAAGATGCTTTTCTTTGTGCCGCGAAAGGAGTTACAGTAGGTATTGAATTTTCTAAGCGGTTAGGGCGTGGATTCTTCGGTGGAGAAGGTTTTATCATGCAAAAGCTCGAAGGTGATGGAATGGCCTTTGTACATGCAGGAGGAACAATTGTTAGAAAAGATCTTCAGGCCGGAGACGTACTTAAAGTAGATACCGGTTGTTTGGTCGGCTTCACTCAGACAGTTGATTATGATATCGAATTTATCGGAGGAATTAAAAATTCGATATTCGGGGGTGAAGGACTGTTTTATGCAACACTCAGAGGACCTGGTACCGTTTATATTCAGTCATTACCGTTTAGTAGATTAGCCTCAAGAGTATTTGCTGCAGCACCTCAAGGTGGAGGAAAACAAAAAGGAGAAGGTAGTATTCTGGGAGGTATCGGAAACCTGCTTGATGGAGACAATAACTTTTAATATAAATACTAATTAACAACCAATCATATCCCGGGCAGCATTGACCGGGATTTTTTTATGCTCCAAAGTTTTAAGATTGCAGCTGTTCGACATGTTCTGTAAGGCATATCGAACTAAAATATTTGCAATTTAAAATCGTATTCATCTATGATTTCAGATGCGCTGCGCTAACATCTGGAACAGCATCAGGCCTATTACATAGTTTATAATAAGTTTACTAAAAGCACTAAACAAACTCTACTCGTCATTTCGCTCGTCTAGTGCTGGTAGCCGAAAGGCGCACCTGCAAGGAGAAATCTGTTTGTGAAATCTATTAGGATATTTTTGATTTAAATCAAGAGTATCTTATTAATCTATAAATTGTTTAAATTTATTTTCACCAATTATACCAAGCAGCTGTTCGATATGTTCCGAAAGGCATGTCGAAATAAAATATTTACGATTTAAAATCACATTCATTCATGATTTCAGATGCGCTGCGTTAACATCTGGAACAGCATAAATTATAGTTATTTGGTTAGTAAGTGATTGGTTATCAATGTGCTTAACTCTAAAATGAAGAACCAGGATTTACATAGATTAAAAATAGATTAACAGGATTGCTCCTGAGACGAATAAAAAAACACACCGCAAAGACGCAAAAGTCGCATGGGAAAACAGCAAGCTGTTTATTTTTCACCACAGATAACACAGAGGACGCAGAGAATTGCTGACGCAATTTATTTACATCACGAGTTTAATATGACCTCTACAGTTCCAATTTAATTTAATGGTTCTCCACTCTCACTCCCACACTCACTCTGCTTTCGGGGGTCGATATTGTATTGATTCTTTGATCCTGACAAGTGATAGCTTCGTCATGGGCTTTTTGTTCTACCCTGACATTTATCGTCATGGGTTCGTTTCTTGGATGCTGACATTCGAAAGCATCGTCAGTATTTGTATCAAGACAAAAATGAAGAGGAGGAATGATTAGTAAAATTTAATAGAAGATTCAAAATTAAAAGAATAGGCAGTTTTGGTGAATTTTACAACCACGAAGAAAACTCATCCTATAATCTTTATATCCTATAAATCCTAGTTCAGACAAACAGCAGCTGTTCGACATGTTCCGAAGGGCATGTCGAACTAAAATATTTGCGATTTAAATCGCATTCATTTATGGTTCAAGATGCGCTGTGCTAACACCTGGAAAAGCATCAGGCCTATTACATAGTTTATAATGAGTTTACTAAAAGCACTAACCAAACTCTACTCGTCATTTCGCTCGTCTTGTGCTGGTCGCCGAAAGGCGCACCTGCAAGGAGAAATCTGTCTGTATAATGTACAGGTCTGTTTTTGGATTTGCTTTAAGAGTACCAATAACCAATAACTAATCTCAAATAACCATTAACTAATAACTCACCTTTGTACCCATTTTTCATTAATAATTAATAAGTTTGTCATTTGGTTAGAAGAGTGGGAGGTAAGTGCTGATTGGGAATTGCTTTTTACAGGAATAAATCGAAAGAATGAATCGAAAGAAAATTGTAGTAACAGGAGGCGCCGGCTTTATTGGATCAAACCTTACTGAAGCACTACTGGATGATGAGCGGGTATCAAAAGTGTTAGTCATAGATGACCTTTCTAATGGATATTATGAAAATATTGAACCATTTGAATCCCATCCAAAGTTCGAATTTCAGAAAGAAGATATCAGGAATTATGAGAAGATGGTAGAGCTTACTGCCGGATATGATGCAATTTCGCACCAGGCTGCATTAGGTTCGGTACCAAGATCGATTGAAAATCCCATGCTTTCCAATGAAGTTAATGTTGATGGAACCATCAATATCCTTCATTCTGCAGTTACAAATAATATTGACAGAGTAATCCTCGCCTGTTCTTCAAGCACTTATGGCGATAGTAAAGCATTACCTAAAGTAGAAGATAATATCGGAAAACCGCTAAGCCCATATGCAGTAACAAAATATGCAGTAGAGTTATACGCAGATGTTTTTAATAAGGCATACGGCTTGAATTTCATAGGATTCAGATATTTTAATGTATTTGGACCGAAGCAAAACCCGGATAACCCATACGCAGCGGTAATTCCTATATTTTGTAAAGCATTTATTGATGGAAAGCAGCCAACAATCAATGGTGATGGAAAAACCTCAAGAGACTTTACTTTTGTAGATAATGCAGTCCAGGCCAATATTAAAGGAATATTTACAGAAGATCAATCTGCCTTAAATCAGATCTACAATATGGCTTGTGGTGAACAAACCACATTAAGTGAAATGGTAGAGATGCTTCAGGAGATCACTGGAAAGGATATTGATGCTAATTATGGACCGGAGAGACCCGGAGATGTGAAACATAGTAAGGCAGATATATCAAAGATCACAGACAAATTAGATTATAGCCCAACTGTGAAATTCAGAGAAGGGTTGGAGAAGGTGTATCAATGGTATGAAGAGAAGTATTCTTGATTTGCCGGATCTTTATATGAAGATTTTCAAAAAACCTGCTAAATAATTATATTTCAATTAAAATACTGACGTTAGGCTTATTAGTATTTAAAGCCAAAATCAGTTAGATTTGCTCAAAATAAACTGCATGGAAAGATATAAGAATCCCGTAAAGATAACTGAAAATGTAATTTTAGGTGGCGATTCACCAGTGTTGTTGGCAGGCCCTTGTGCTGTTGAAAACTGGGATATTTGTGCTGAAGTTGCCGAGCACATGAAAAGGGTTACTGAAGAAACCGGATTCAGTTATGTGTTCAAAGCTTCTTATGATAAAGCAAACCGTACCAGTGCTGATTCATTCAGAAGTATTGGTGTGGATGAAGCATTGAGGATTTTACAGAGGATCAAGGATGAGTTTGATCTGCCGATCGTAACAGATATCCATGAAACTCATGAGGTAGCGCCTGTTTCAGAGGTTGCTGACATACTTCAGATCCCGGCTTTTTTATGCCGTCAGACCAGCTTATTAATGGAAGCAGGGAAAAGTGGAAAAGCAGTAAACATTAAGAAGGGCCAATTCATGGATCCGCAGGGTATGCAGTTCGCTGCAGATAAAGTAAACTCAATTAATTCAGATAAGGCATTTTTAACCGAGAGAGGTACAACTTTTGGTTATAATAACCTGGTTGTTGATGTGCGATCATTACCAATTATGAGGCAGTATGCTCCGGTAGTATTTGATGTGACGCACAGTGTACAACAACCGGGAGGACTTGGAGGTAGCAGTGGCGGGCAGCGACAATTTGCTCCATATTTAGCAAAAGCAGCCGCAGCTGCCGGGGTGGACGGATTTTTTATCGAGACTCATCCCGAACCATCAAAAGCATTAAGCGATGGACCTAATATGGTTCCATTAGCAGAGATGGCGAAATTTTTAACACAATTAAAGACCATTTGGTCATTGACTAACGAATAGATCCGTAAATGAAATTTTTTAATACGGCATTTTTATTTTTGATCATACTTACCAGCTCGTGTGTTACCAATAAAAAGGTGCAATACATGCAGCATGATGATGTAAATGTAAGGCAGCATTCACTGGCAACAGATACAGTGATACGTACTTATAACCTTCCTGATTATACTTATTTGATTCAGCCTGAGGATGTATTATCTATTAGAATCCAAAGTTTAACCGGTGAAGAATATGACTTTTTTGCCAGAGCTCAAAATCAAGGAAATCAAGGAGGAGCAACTCGAAATCAGAGTATGATCGGTGAATTGGTCGATCCGGAAGGTATGATCGATTATCCTGTAGTAGGGAGGATTAAAGTTTCCGGGAAAACAATTTTTCAGGTGCAAGATGAAATTAAAGAATTGGCTGCACAATATGTAGCTGAGCCTGTTGTGAGAATTCGCGTTTTAAATTTTAGATTTTCAATTTTAGGAGAAGTTGATAATGAACAGACGGTAACAGTACAAAATCATAGAGTATCCTTACCTGAAGCTATAGCATTAGCAGGGGGATTTGGTGAACTGGCAGATAGAAGTCAGGTAAAATTAATTCGATCTAATGGGGGAGAGACTAATGTGATTTATATCGATATGCTTAAAGAGGATATAATGACATCTCCTTATTATTATATTCATCAAGGAGACATTTTAATTGTTCCTCCACTAAGACAACGTCCAATGAGAAGATATTTCGGTCAGAACCTCGCATTATTTGTCTCTACTGTATCGGTTGTTTTATTAGCTCTTAACTTAATCAATTAAAGATACTGTGGCTGATATAGATTTTAAAGAGTTTGAAAGTGAACAATCCACTCCAGTGAAATCATCAGGAGGTGGCCTGCATATAGATATAAAAAGAGTTCTCTCCAGAGCCTTGAAATTCTGGTATATAATAATCTTATCTGTATTAGCAGCATTAACAATAGCCTACTTTATCAATTTATATACAGTAAGAATTTATAATGTAATTTCGTCAGTAATTATTAAAGAGACTCAATCTGAGTTAAATGGAGCAAAACTTTTATATAATAATCCATTTGTAAATAATTACAAAAACTACTTGAATGAATTATATATTTTACGTTCTTATCCACTGGTGAATCAAACACTTGAAAATCTTAATTTTGAAGTTTCAGTTTTAAGGGTGGGTGATTTTAAAACAAAAGACTTTCATAATAACTTCCCATTTGAATTTTATCTGGTGGGAAATAAAGAGAAGGCTTATGGTAAATCATTTAAGTTATTTCTGATTGATGATCAGCATTTTGGACTTGCCCCTAATAATGGAGAAGAATTAAGCAAAAAAGATCTCACCAAATTTAATATCGGTGATACAATAAAATATAGGGGGGTTAAGCTAATTGGGCGTAAAACAAATATATCTATAAGTTCTTACAAGAATATAAGTTATACTCTAAGCTTTAAAAAACCTTCAGAAATGGTTTGGGGATATGTTAAAAGGCTTAAAGTTGACTGGGCAGAACAAGGTAGTGGGGTGGTTGACATTTCAATGACCGGACCATATCCACATAAGGATATTGCATTTATAAAGGGAATTGTAGAGAATTATGTAGACTATTCTATACGGAAAAAGAGCCAGGCTGCTAGTAGGTCGATACAATTTATTGATGAGCAATTAGAAAATATCTCTGATTCTCTAGTGTTTTTTGAAGGACAATTAGAACGGTTTAAACAAAGTAATGGTATTACAAATTTGGATGCTGAAGCAGAACGAATTTACCAAAAAATAGACGATCTTGAATCCAGAAAAACTGAAATTATAGCCAAAGAAACCTATTATAACTATTTGGTGAAATATATAGAAAATGGAGAGAATTTAGACCAGATAATTTTACCATCTTCAGTAGGTATTGATGATGCTTTATTGACCAGTTTGGTGAGCAAGATTGTAGATATTCAGTTAGAAATGAACACGGCCCTAGTTAATGGAGGAGAAAAGAACCCGTTATATATCCAGGGTAAGCAAAGAATAAAAAATATTCAATCCAATATTTTAGAAAGTGTGCGTAATCTTAGACAGACTAATAATATTACTGTCAACCATTTAAATACTCTTATTTCAAGATTAGATAAAGAACTTTATAAATTACCAATCGCCCAACGGCAATTGATTAATATTCAACGAAATTATAATTTACTTGAAGGACTTTATACATACTTATTGCAAAAACGAGCTGAAGCAGGAATTTCAGTTGCTAGTACTACTGCTGATGTAGAGATGGTCAATCCTCCAATGCAAAGGGGTGGAGCAATAGTGCCCCAACCAACCCGTAATTATGCTGTAGCTGGAAGTATTGGATTAATTCTTCCATTAGCTTTATTCGTATTGCTTGAATTGTTAGACAATAAGATCCAATCTAAGGAAGATATCGATCGTATTACAACAATTCCGGTTATAGGAGGAATTGGTCATACCGACATCGAAGGATCTTTAGTAGTGGCTCAAAAACCAAAATCAGCCATTTCAGAAGCATTCAGGTCCGTTCGGACCAATTTAAATTATTTCATTGGTCAGAAGGATAAAAAAATTATTATGGTCACTTCTTCCATAGCAGGGGAAGGGAAGACTTTTACTAGTTTAAACCTGGCAACTATTATGGCCTATGCGGGGAGGAAAACAGTAATTATTGGTGCTGATCTTCGGAAGCCCAGAATATATGGGGATTTAAATTTATCAAATGATCAGGGTTTAAGTACATATTTGTCAGGTATGTCTGAACTGCAAAATGTTATTCAGGAATCTGAGATTGAAAATTTATTCCTTATTTCAGGTGGACCGGTACCACCAAACCCAAGTGAATTGTTAATGAGCAAGCAATTCGGTAGCTTATTAAAAGAATTACACCATGATTTTGATAATATCATAATTGATACACCACCAGTTGGAATAGTTGCTGATGCATTGGAAATTACTAAACATGCTGATCATACTCTTTATATAGTCCGGCAGGGTTATTCTCCAAAAAATGTGCTTAGAACCTCTCAGGAAATTTATGAAAAAGGATTGCTAAGAAATGTGAGTATCATACTTAATGATATTAGAAAAGGGGGTATGGGCTATGGCTACGGCTATGGTTATGGCTATGGTTATGGCTATGGTTATGGTTATAATAATAAGAAATCATCACAAGGCGGATATTACGAAGAATAGAACATATGCAGAATAAAAAAGTTTTGATTACTGGAGCTGATGGATTTATCGGTAGCCACTTAACTGAATTATTGATTAAAGAAGGTTACCAGGTAAAAGCATTTGTTTATTATAATTCATTTAATTCATGGGGTTGGCTTGATACTTTGTCAAAAGATACTTTATCTCAAGTAGAGATATTCTCTGGGGATATTCGTGATCCTAATGGTGTTCGGACCGCTATGAAAGGTGTTGATGTGGTTTTTCATCTTGCAGCTCTGATTGCTATCCCTTTTAGTTATCATTCTCCTGATTCATATATTGATACTAATGTTAAAGGTACTCTTAACATTATTCAAGCAGCAAAGGATCTGGGAATAGAAAGAATTCTGGTTACTTCTACCTCAGAAGTATATGGAACTGCTCAGTTTGTTCCAATAACTGAAGATCATCCGAAACAACCACAATCACCATATTCAGCATCAAAAATTGGTGCAGATTGTATAGCAGAATCTTTTTACAGAAGTTTTGATCTGCCACTTACCATTGTCAGGCCATTTAATACTTATGGACCCCGTCAATCAGCCAGAGCAATCATTCCTACTATTATTTCGCAGTTGCTAAATAATAAGAATGAAATAAAACTAGGTGACTTAAGGCCAACCAGAGATCTATTGTTTGTGAAGGATACTGCAAGAGGGTTTATAGAGATAGCAAAATCTGACAAAACAATCGGTGAGCATATAAATATTGCTACTGAATCTGAAATATCCATGCGAGAATTGGCTCAGACTATGATAGATCAAATTAATCCTGAAGCTAGAATTGTTACCGATAATGAAAGGATGAGACCGGAAAAAAGTGAGGTATACAGGTTATTTGGTTCGGCAAAGAAAATTAAAGAACTTACTGATTGGACCCCGAATTATACCTTGGAGACAGGATTGGCTGAAACTATAGAGTGGTTTTCACAAGAGGAAAACTTGAAGAATTATAAAGCAGATATATATAATATATAAAACTTAGATGAGAACATTGATAATTGCTGAAGCAGGCGTAAATCATAACGGTGATATTGAGATTGCTAAACAACTCATAGTATCCGCAGCTGATGCAGGAGCTGATTATGTTAAGTTTCAGACATTTAAGGCTGAAAAAATTGTAAGTTATAAAGCCAAGAAGGCTGATTATCAATCTTTGAATCTTAATGATGATCAAATTTCGCAATATGAAATGTTGAAAAGGTTAGAGCTTTCTCATTCAGATCATATTGAATTAAAAGGATATGCAGAGAAGCAAGGTATAAAATTCACTTCAAGCCCTTTTGATGTTGAGAGTATAAATTATTTACAAAATATTGGTATTGATTTATTTAAATGTCCAAGTGGAGAAATCACTAATTACCCTTATTTAAAAGCTCTTGCTCAAACAGGTTCAAAATTGATTCTTTCAACAGGTATGGCTAATTATGGGGAAATTGAATCTGCCATTCAATTATTAATTGAACATGGATTGAAAAAAGAAAATCTAACAGTTTTACACTGTAATACTCAGTATCCTACCCCAATGGAAGATGTTAATCTTCATGCGATGAATTCTATTAAAGCTGCTTTTGATGTTAATGTAGGATATTCAGACCATACTTTGGGAATTGAAGTACCTACGGCTGCCGTTGCATTAGGTGCTTCAGTTATTGAAAAACATTTTACTCTTGATCGAACAATGGAAGGGCCGGATCATGTAGCCTCACTTGAGCCAAATGAATTAAAAGATATGGTTCGGGCCATTAGAAATATAGAAAAAGCTACATCAGGATCAGGAATTAAAGAGGTGTCACCAAGTGAAATAAAGAATAAACAAATTGCGCGTAAAAGTATTCATATTATAAAACCATTAAAAAAAGGGGAAGAAATTATTGAATCCAACTTAATAAGCTTAAGACCTGGTGACGGTATTTCTCCCATGGAATGGGAGCGTATCCTTGGTAAAAAGGTGACGACTGATCTTGAAGCTAATCATATGCTGGATTGGAGAGATATTTCTAATTGATCTCAAAAACTGTAATTTATGAAAATAGGCGTACTAACTAGTTCAAGAGCTGACTTTGGAATATATAAACAGCTTCTGAAAGAGATATCGGAGCTTATAGATTTTGAAATAATTGCATTTGGTACTCATCTTTCTAAATTTCATGGGTTTACAATAGATGAAATCAGATCAGAATTTACCGTGCCAATTCATCAAATTAATACGGTTTTAGCTAATGATGATGTCAATTCAATTGCTTCTTCTTATGGCTTAACTGTCCAGAAATTTGCTGACTTTTGGAATAATAGCTCATTTGATCTTGTATTATGTTTAGGTGATCGATATGAAATGAATGCTGCATTACAGGCAGGAATACCTTATAATGTTAAATTCGCTCATTTTCATGGTGGTGAAGAATCACTTGGTGCGATTGATAATATTTACAGACATCAAATAACTCTTGCATCACAAATCCATTTTACAGCTACAAAAGATTATTATAATAGAGTAGTTGAATTAATCGGAACCTCAGAAGGTGTTTATAATGTAGGTTCGATTGCTTTGGATAAGATTAGTAAATTAAAATTATTATCTAATGATGAATTCAGGAATAAATATAACATTCCTAATGAGGATTATATTTTAGTTACTATCCACCCAGAGACAAAAAATGTTGATGCTAATAAGAAGTATTCTTTAGAGATCTATGAGGCACTAAAAAATCTCGGGAAAGATTATCACATTGTGATTACGATGCCAAATAGTGATACACTAGGGTCAATATATAGAAATGCATGGGCTGAATTAAAAACTGTATTTCCAAATAGTGTTACATTAATTGAAAATTTTGGAGCTGAAAATTACTATGCAGCAATGAAGTACTCCAAGTTACTGCTGGGTAATAGTTCAAGTGGAATTATTGAAGCAGCTTCCTTTAATAAATATGTCATTAATGTTGGTGATAGACAGAAAGGAAGAATTCGTAGTTCGAACACACTGGATGTTGATTTTAATTTTAACAGGATTATAGCAAAAGTTAAAGAGATTAATTCTTTAGATCAATATCAAGGGGATAACAAATATTTTAAAGAGAATTCAATCCAAAAAGTGATCAATATTATAAAAGACTATGACGGATTTTAAAAGGCACTTAATTCCTAAAGGAACAAAAATAAAGGATGCGTTAGTACAGTTAAATGAATTAGCAAGTGATGCAATTTTGTTTGTCGTTGACGATAGTAATAAATTGATCGGTTCTTTAACTGATGGAGATGTAAGAAGGGGGTTAATTAAAGGGATACAGATAGATGCTCAGGTAGATGATATTATTCAATCTAATCCGAAATTCTTCAAAAAGGGTGAAAATAATATTTCTGAAGTAATTAATTATAGAAAAAATAATTATAAAATTATTCCTGTAGTAGAAAGTGATCATACCGTTGTTAATGTGGTTAACTTTCGAAAAAAGAAATCCTATCTTCCAATTGATGCAGTGATTATGGCAGGAGGCAGGGGCTCGAGATTGAGACCACTTACAGATAATACTCCAAAACCCTTATTGAAAGTTGGAGATAAACCTATTATTGAACATAATATTGACAGGCTTAATAGTTTTGGTATTGATGATTTGTGGTTGTCTATCAGATATCTTGGAGATCAAATAAAAGAATATTTTGATGATGGGTCCCAGAAAGGTGTTAATATTCAGTATGTTACGGAGAGTGAACCGTTAGGAACCATTGGAGCAGTAAAATCAATAAAAAATTTCAAACATGATACTGTATTAGTAACAAATTCTGATTTACTAACTGATCTGGATTACGAAGATTTTTACATGCAATTTTTAGAATCCGGGGCTGATATGTCTGTTGTAACAATTCCTTACAAGGTAGACATACCCTATGCAGTACTGGAAACTAATGATAGTCAGGTTCATGATTTTAAAGAAAAACCTACTTATACATACTATTCAAATGGCGGTATTTATTTGGTTAAAAAAAGTGTATTAGACTTAATTCCTGAAAATGAATTTTTCAATGCGACTGATTTGATGGAAAAACTGATAAAAAGCTCCAACAAAGTTCATTCATATCCTTTATTAGGATATTGGCTGGATATAGGTAAACATGAAGATTACAATAAAGCCCAACAAGATATTATAAAATTGAAGATATAGATGAATAATTATAATAAACCATTTTTAATAGGAGAAACTGCTTTTCATCATCAAGGAGAATTGAATTATTTAATTAAGTTGATTGATGAAGGAGTCAATGCAGGAGTAGATGCTTTAAAGTTTCATTTATTGTTTGATCTTGATGATTATTTCATTAAAGATCATGAAGCATACGAAGTACTCGAAAATATGATTATACCTGAAAATGATTGGAATGAGATTCATTCTTATTGTTTAAAAAAAGGAATCAAACCTATTTACTTATGTAATGATGTAAAAGCAATAAGATGGGTAAAGAAGCAGGATGAAAATAGTGTTTTAGGTATAGAAATACATGCTACTGGAATTAATGACATATTTCTATTAGAGGAAGCATCAAAATTCACCTCTTCCGTATTTCTTGGCACTGGTGGTTCAACATTTGATGAAATAGAATTTGCAATATCATATTTAAAAAATAAAGGTATTGAAAACTTAATATTAATGCACGGATTTCAGTCATATCCAACAAACTATAAAGATGCTATTTTATCAAAGTTATCAGTGTTGAGAGACTTATATAAATTACCTGTAGGATATGCTGATCATACAGATCCGAACGATAAATATAATTCGTTTATCAGCACAATGGGAGTAGCTTCCGGGTTCAATATTCTTGAAAAGCATTTTACACTAGATACTAGTAAAAAACGAATTGATTCTCAGGCAGCTGTAAGTGTAGATCAATTAAAAGAGATTCGAAACTTAATGAATGTAGCTTTTGAAGCTTTTTCATATCATAAAAGATTGGATATGAGTGATAGTGAAAAGGCTTATGGTAACGTGGGGCCAATGAAAAAAGCACTAGTAGCGGCAAAAGATATAGGGAAAGGACAAAAGATTGAAATTACTGATTTAGCATATAAAAGAACAAACAATAGTGTACCTGTAAAGCAAAATGAAATATTTTCCATTTTGGGTGCAGTTACCAAACAAAATATAGATAAGGATACTCCTATTAATTATAACCTGATAGAATATAAATATAAAAAACCAGATGTGTCACAATTTTTTGTAACGGAGAAATGAAAATAGGAGTATTAATTACAGCAAGACTAAAATCTTCGAGATTACCACTTAAATTAATTATGGATTTAAATGGTAAATCAGTGGTTGAACATGTTATAAACAGAACTAAGAATATCAGGAATATTGATAAGGTAGTTTTGTGTACTTCAACTAATTCGCAGGATAGCATTCTAACCGATATATGCCTGGATAATAATATTCATTATTTTTTAGGATCAGAAGAAGATGTGTTAGGAAGAATGTATAATGCTGCTAGATTTTTTGGGTTGGACTATATAGTGAGTATAACCGGTGAGAATCCTTTGTTTTCAATTGAAAATGCGAATCAGGTAGTTAATGAGTTCAAAAATGATTTTAATACTGATTTTATTTATACAGAAGGACTACCTATTGGTTGTTCTGTATATGGGATTAATGTTAAAGCATTGGAACTAATTTGTGAGATTAAAGAGGAAGTTGATACTGAAATATGGGGTTACTTAATAAATAGACCGGAGGTTTTTAATGTCAAATGCATAAACCAAACTTTGAAAAATATTGATTCAAATTTAAGATTGACCATAGATTATCAAGAAGATTTTATTCTTATCAATGAAATTTTTAAAAACTTTTCATCTGATTATATTCCCAATATTTATGATGTTGATTCCTTATTTGAAAAAGATCCAGATTTAAAACTCATTAATTCAGAAAAGGTTCAAGCAACAGTTGATGAATACATTATCGCGAGGATAAATGATTTTTATCAGAAAAATCATGACCAAATAATAAAGCGGAAGGAAAAGATTTATAAAAATCAATTTTAATTAATGTTGAATGGTAAAAAGAATTTTGGTTTTAACAGATTCACTAGGCCTACCAAGAGAATTACCAGAGACTTGCGAATTTGAGGATACTTGGCCATATCTACTGAAAGAGAAATTCTTAGTTCATCAAGTTTCTATAGGAGGAGGAACTATAAATGATTTATTTAGGCAGGTTTCTTATCATAAAATGTTTAAGCCAGATATTGTAATTATTCAAAGTGGAATTGTAGATTGTGCTCCCAGGTCATTAAATCATTTTGAGCTTGATTTTATAAAAAGAGTCCCTTTTATATCTAATATTATTCTTAAGCTGATAAAGAAGAATTCAAAAATATTACGCAAAGTCCGTGGAGTCAGATATACTCCACCAAAAGAATTTCAAAAGAAATTAAGTCAGATAAAAATGATTTTAAATGATAGCGAAATCTATCCATTATCAATTTTGCCTTCATCTGAAGATTATGAAAAGAAAGTTCCTGGAATAACCCACAGTATAGCAAAATACAACTCAATTTTAAAGGAACTTTATTTAGATAAATTTATTGACCTAAATGATATTCCTAGAGAGTTTATTATGTCTGATTCTATTCACCTAAATTCTAAAGGCCAAAAATATATTTACGAATTAATTTTGGAAAGATTATCAAATGCTTAAAAAGCTATTTTCTCATACGGCAATTTATGGTTTGGCTCCCCAGGTAACGAAAGTTGCCTCTTTTTTTTCCTTACCGTTGATCACCAGTGAATTAACTGATATAGATTATGGAGTTGCAGGTGTTTTAACTGCTTATACTTCAGCATTATCGGTATTTTCAATGATTGGCTTAAGGGTGGTCTTGGTTAACTCTTTTTTCAAATCACCTAATTTTTACAAATGGGGTTGGAGACAAATATATGGGTTTCTTTCTTTATGGAATATTATATATTCTTTTTTATTAGCCACTTTGATATATTTTATTGTTCCGGAGGAAGCCTTTAATAATAGATATTTAATTGTATTTCTAAACATTGGCCCAATTTTATTCTTTGGTCCAACATCAAATTTGTGTAGCACATACTATCAGCTAAAGCAAATGCCTTTACAAATAGCTATCAGAACAATTATTTTAGGTGTTTTATCTGTGGGGCTTAACATTTTATTTATAGTTCATTATAAGCTGGGATATATGGGATGGTTCTGGTCATCATTTATAGTTGGTGTATTACGTAATTTATCCTATTTTTTTCCTCTGAATTATATATTGAAATTAACTCCAATATTTAATTTTAAATGGAGGTATATTCGTTCTGCTTTGAAAATAAGTTTACCCATGGTTCCTCATTACTATTCTTCGTATTTACTGGAAAGTAGTGACAAATTGATAATGGATGTGATGAAAGTTCCTACTGCAAATATTGGAAGATATAATATCGCATATACTGTAGGGAAATTCACGAATTCATTGGGTACCGCCAGTGGATTAGCCGTTGGTCCACTGTTAAATGGATATTATAAAAAAAATGATGATAAGTCAGCCGCAGGCTTAATATTTATTCTTCAGATCTCATTCCTGATAATAACTTTTATTCTTTCAATATGGATGAAAGAGTTATTCGGATTACTAATTAAAAATGTAGAATTGGCATCGATGTATTATTTGGGGGTCATAATTGTTATGGCTTATAATTACAGACCAATGTATTTTGGAGCTAACGCAAAACTAATGTATATAGAAAAAACCAATTTACTCTGGAGAGTGACATTTGGAGCAGGTATTATTAATTTATTATTGAACATATGTTTTATACCAATTTTCGGATTTGAGGTTGCAGCATATACAACCTTTGTTTCTTATATGGTAATGGGTTATTCAGGATATTATTTTAAAGTTTTTTCGGATAATTCTGACGCTAAATTTTATCCTATGTTTTGGTTGTTCTTAACAATTATATTAACTGTTTTTGCCAAAATAACTGTTGAGTTTGAGCAGGAATACAAAATTTTTATTTCCTTAATAACTCTTGGTATAGGCACGTTATTTATTTATAAAATTAACAATAAAATACATGCAATATAAAGACCGGATTGCATTAGTGAAGTTTCTTTTAAATCTCGAACAAAAGTATAAAGTTGAAAGAATTGAAATTGAGGGGATTAAAATATGGCCAATTATTAAGAAGTCGATTTTTTTTCTTCAGTTCAATAGAAACAAAAGAAAGAGTTCTCATAATAAAGTAAGAAATACTTTATACGAAAAATTAAGAAACAAGCTCCTGTCGCTAATTAGATTTTGTTACTCAATTTTTAATCTCCTGTTTTATTACAATTTGAGTAATTCAAAAGTTGTATTCTCTGGAGCGAAAGGACATCGCGTATTTTACAATAAACAATCTGTTAACAGGTATTTTGATCCAATTATGGATCAACTGGAAATTCATGGGGAAAGAGGTTATTTGTTTGAGTATTCAGCAACCAGTAATTCAAATCTTTATAGAAGAGAAAGGATTTTTAAACTAACTTATTTGTTTCCCTTTTTTAAATTTTTCACAAATTTCCCTTCAGTTTCTTTAACAAATGATGACACGGATTTAAATAATATCTTATTAGAAGTCCAAGAAAGATATGATTTAGATAAACAGTTACTTCTAAATAAAATTTTAAGTATTCTTTTTACTGTAATTGTTTGGACCAGGATTTATTCATTTATTTTTAAAAAGGTTAATCCTAAATTAAGTTTTGGATTATGTTATTATAATAATGAAATGTTGGGCATGAATCTAGCGGCCTCTCGTATGGGGGTAAAGTCAATTGACATGCAGCATGGAGCACAGGGAGAACTTCATCCAATGTACACTTATAATCGTAAACTTTTAAGTGATTTTGAAATGCTTCCTGATATCTATTGGGTTTGGGATAAAGTTTCTGGAAAAAATATTGAAAATTGGATTAGTCCAAATAAAAAAGTAATCTATGGGGGGAATCCATGGATTGATTTTTTAAAAGAGAAATCTATTTTAATTAATATAGATAAACCTGTAATATTAATCACGGTTCAACCTCTTAATCCTGTTCTAGAGAAAGATATTCTTGAAGTTATTTATAAAAGTAGTGATAGGTATGAATGGTGGATCAGGTATCATCCTAGAATGACTTTGTCTGAGAAAAACGATTTTGAAACGGAGTTGAAGGAATTTAATATTCTAAAAAAGGTTAATTTTGATATCCCTAATGAACTTGAGTTGCCACAATTATTAGAAATTGCCTCCGTTCATATTTCACGTTATAGCGGTTCAATATCTGAAGCATCAATGGTAGGTGTACCTTCAATAATATGTGATGAAATAGGTTTGGAAATATATAAAGATCTTGAACTCAATCAGTCTATATTTAATGGTTGCCTTGAAAATAGTGATGAAGTTTTATCTTTAATTGAAACTGTAATTAGTTTTGGGAAAAATGTTAAAAAGGAAACTAACACAGAAAAAGATTATAAAGTTATATTAGATGAGATTACTAGCTAAATTAAAATACCGGATTATAAATAAATTGTTTTTTGAATTTAAAAGATTTAACCATATAAATTTAGAAAAAGGATACTCCATAGACCAAAATGCTATTATAAGAAAATCTGAAATAAAGGGTAAGGTTAATATTGCAGAAGGTTGTAAAATAATAGGAGGAGTTAAAATTACTGGTAAATCTCCCGTTAACATTGGCAGGTATACTTCACTTAATGGGCCTAACATGGATATTCTTGCAAGTGTAAACTCTGTAAATATTGGCTCTTTCTGTAGCATAGCAAGAAATGTTTCTATTCAAGAATTTAATCATCATTTTGATAGATTAACAAGTTATTATATAAATACAAATATATTGGGTGGTAAGGTTGAAGATGATATTTATTCTAAAGGAGATATAATCATTGGAAATGATGTATGGATAGGTACTCAAAGTGTTATTTTGTCCGGAGCCAAAATTGGGAATGGAGCAATAATTGCTGCAAATAGCGTTGTAAACAGTGAAATACCCCCTTATGCTATAGCAGGGGGATCCCCTGCAAAAGTTATTAAATATAGATTTAATCAGGAAACAATAGATAGGATAGAAAAACTTGAATGGTGGAATTGGTCAACAGAGAAGATCTTAAAGAAAAGAAATTTATTTGAACTGCCTGTAAATCAAATTGATATTGATAAATAGTATTGTTTCATCCTTTAAATTTAGTTATGTCCCACTTTAAAGTTTCTGTTATTATTCCAGTTTATAATGCAGAAAAGTATTTAGAGCATGCTGTCAAATCTGCAATTAACCAAAAGGAAGTTGGAGAAATATTATTAATAGAAGATAGAAGTCCTGATAATGCATTAGAACTTTGTAAAAGTTTAGCTGATAAATATGACAAAGTAAAATTATTCACACATCCAAATAGAGAAAACAAAGGCGCAGGCCCAAGTAGAAACTTGGGGATTGAATATGCTAATTGTGAATATATATCCTTTTTAGATGCTGATGATTGGTATTTGCCAGGAAGATTCAGTAATGAGGCTGAATTATTTAATAATTCGAATGTCTATGGAGTTTACAGTTGTGCGCAATATTATTCTGAAAAGAAAGTCAAATCATTAAACAAATTTGCAAGATTTCATCAACCTTATTCGGGAATTAACTTATTTCATAAATTATTAATACCAGGAGCTGGTTCATTTTGTACAAATTGTATAACAATCAGGAAAGATATATTTAATGAAATTCAGGCTTTTCGAGAAGATTTAAGATTGCATCAAGATTCTGAACTTTGGGGTAGATTATGTTTTCATTATAATGTTGTTCCTGGTAAATGGGAAAAACCCACAGCGATGATAAGAGTTCATGATGAAAACCGTATCTCAACAAGTAATTTTAAAACAAAATCATTTTTAGCTAATATTCAGTATGAGTATTTTTCCAATATTAAGAGCAGCCTGGATTATAAATCAAAATATATATTAGCTTACAGGAGAGCTTTGTTTAACATAAGAAAGGCCGAATATCCAAATTCAATTAAGTTTAGAATTACCAGGTTAAAATACTTTTTTAAATGGTATTTAAGGATTTTATAAAATGAAAAGTAATAAAATAAACTTTATTTGCTTAGGTGCTCCTAAGTCAGGAACCACAAGTCTTTTTCATTATCTAAAGGGTAATCCAGAGGTTCAAATGCCATTTGAAAAAGAATTGCATTATTTTAATGCTGAAGATTTTGATCCGGATAAAGTTGATGTTTATCATAATAATTATTTTGATAATTTTGAAGGGTTAAAGGGTAAAGTAGCTTCAAGGTATTTTGTCAATGATCTTGTTCCTGAAAGATTATACAATTATAATCCAGATCTTAAATTGATTGTTATTATGAGAGAACCTGTTGAAAGAGCATTTTCTCATTATAAAATGATAAAAAGGATTGATGAAATAAGTTTGACCCTGGATGATGTACTTTATAAAGAATCGTCTGAAAAATCTTTTAATAAAATAAAAGAACGAGTTTTAGGGAATAGTTTATATTACTCCAATATTAAAAAATATTTAGACTTTTTTCCGATCGAAAACTTCCATTTTATGTTTCTTGAGGAATTAGAAGCGAATCCTCACTTTGAAATGGAAAAATTATATAGTTTTCTGAATATCAATTCAAGATCAAAAGTTGACGTTACTAAAAAACATTTTGAATCAAAGGATGGAAAGTTTTTCAATAGACTTGTTCCTGTATTAAGCAAATTTAAACCTTTGCAACTGATCTGGAATTCCTTTCCTAAAAAGACAAAGACAAAAATTCTTCATTTTTATAATACAAATATTAAAACATTAGGGACTAAGAAGGAAACATTATCTATTTCTGAAAAGAAAAAGTATCGAAAGATATTTAGTAATGATATTAGTTCATTGAATAATATTGTTTCAGTTCCCTGGAAAGAATATAATGGATAAAATAAAATATAAAGCGTTTTTAGTAACATTTAATCGTAGCGATAGATTGAGCAATGTCATAGAATCTATTCTGAATCAGACAATTAAGCCTTCAATTTTATATATTATTAATAACGGGAGTACAGATAATACAGACGAAGTGCTTAATCAATATCGCAATTTTGATAACCTTAAAATATTAAATACAGGAAATAATATTGGACATGGTGCTGCATTAGCTTATGGTTTTAAATATTATTTATCTGATAGTTTTATCGATTCTGATAATCTAATGTTGTTTGAAGACGATAGCGTTCCTAGTCCGGAGTTGAGCGAATATGTTATAAAGAATTTTTATAAATATTCTTCTGATTTTTTGTGCTTGGATGGGTTTAGTATTAAGCTAGGGAAAAGAACTAAACCCGATTTTTCTAATTCAAAATTAGTTGAATTAGATTTTGGTCTTTTTGATGGTTGCATATTTAAGGCTGAAATCATTAAAAAAGTGGGTACTCCTGTTGAAGATTGGTTTATGATGTATGATGACATTGAGTATTGTCAAAGAATTCGAAAGGCCGGATATAAAATTCATTGTATTGAAAATATTTATCATGAAATTGATCATTCGGGTGCTATGGGACAAACTAGTTCATTATGGCGTGGCTATTACCAGACTCGAAATCATGTGCATTATTTGAAATTGCACGCTAATTCATTTGAGGTTTTTGATTTTTTGGTAATAGAGTCTAAGAGAATTATCGGGACCCTATTAAAGGGGAATCTGAAAAAGTTTAAATATCGGATAATTGGTTTATTAGATGGAATTCTAGGTGTTAAGGGGAAATCATTGAATCCTGCAACTTTTAAATTTGAAAGATGAATTTTGATTTCACTTTAAAATCTAAAATATTAGCTTATCATCAGTTTAGTGCTAAAAATGAGTTTACTAAACACCTGAAATTAATTAAGAATAGAACTGATGTTCTCATTACTGTAGATGATGGAGACCTATCATTCTATGAAAATGCTTTTCCACTTTTAAGAAAATATAATATTCCTTCTATCCTTTTTATAATTCCTTCTCTGATCGAAACGGATAAACCATTTTGGTGGGATGAATATGAATATTATTCAGAAAAGCAGGGTGACAAGAATGAATTAAACTGGTTAAAGTCAATTCCAAATATAGAACGGCTAAGCTTTTTAGAGACATTAAAGCAAAACAGCAGCAAACCTATATATAAAAAGAAACAATTGAGGGTCGATCAATTATTAGAAATGCAAGATAATGGAGTAATTATAGCAAACCACAGCTATAGTCACCCGATGTTTGATCAATGTACAGAAGATGAGTTAAGAGAAGAATTGAGTAAAACCAAAGACTTCTTTGATAGAAATAATTTGAATGGGTTTGATATTTTTGCCTATCCAAATGGAAATTATAATGACCAGGCCGAATCAATTCTAAAGGAATTTGGTATTAAGTATGCATTTCTTTTTGATCATAAAATAAACGGAGAAAACCACAACCCATTAAGAATATCTCGCTTAAGCGTGAATGATTCAACGCCAATGGCTAAGTTTAAGTTTATTTTATCGGGGTGGCACAGTAAATTACTCCCCTTGATCAAAGCCGGACATAAGCTTTTAAATTAGTGGCTAAAAAGACAATTAAACATAGGTTTTTCACTCGTTTCAGGAAAAATAAAGTAATCAGTGATATTTTTTATCAAACAGGGTATGACCTTAATCCTGAAAAGTGGGTTTTTATAGTTGGTTGTTATAATTCAGGCACAACTCTTTTAACTGAAATTTTATCCAAATCAAGCGAACTTACAGTTTTACCGGATGAGGGGGTGATGCTGACTGATGTACTTCCCAGGCCTGAAGACTTTGGCTGGAGAAGAATGTGGGTGAAGTGTGAAAAGGATATGGTAGTTCCTTCAAATTCAAACCGGATTATTAACCGGATGATCAGGCATTGGTCTCATTTTGTTAATAAGTCAAACAAAATTATTGTAGAGAAATCTATCTCTAATACAGCCCGAATAGAATTTTTTACCAGGAATTTAGATAATGTTCACGTAATCCATTTAGTCAGAGATGGATATGCTTCTGCTGAAGGAATTAGAAGAAAAGCAGAAGTGATGCCTGAAATAAAAGATGAGATTGGGGATCAATACGATATCTCATTTGCTATTGAACAATGGAAAAGGAGTGTTAACAAAGTGAATGAAGCTAAAAACCAGATACCTAATTTTATAGAAATCACCTATGAAGGTTTAACAGCTGATCCTAAAAGCGAGATGAATCGGGTAACAGAGTTTTTAGGTGTCTCAAATTTAAGTGAAAGTGATTTTTCGGATACTTTTCAAGTTCATGGTAAGACTGCAAGAATATCTAATCAGAATCAGAAAAGTTATAATCGATTAGATTTAAATGATTGGAAAGTAATAAATGAATTAGCTGAAAAGGAGCTAAAAGAATTTGGGTATTTCAAACCTGTAAAGCTATAATATGAAAATTCTTTTTATACAGGATTCCCTGGGCACTGGAGGGGCTGAACGCTCAAACGCTCATTTATGGTATTACCTGAGAGATAAAGGTGTTGAATTAAAAATAGCTGTCCTGGAACATCGAAAAGTAGGGATTGAAGAAGAAATATTAAAGGCTGGTTTTGATGTGCACTTTGTTAAAGAAAAAGATTTTTTTAACCAGTCGAAAGAAATTGCTGGCTTAATACGGGAGTTTAGTCCTGATTTAGTACATACAGTATTGTTTAAAGCAACTCTAAGAACCAGGTTTGCTAAACTTTTCACTTCATTTGTTCATATAGAAAGTCTTGTGAATTGTACTTATGATACAGTTAGATTAACTGATAGTAGGATATCAAAAAAAGCATTTTACTTCTATAAGTATCTTGACAATATCACCGGTAAGTTGTTTACTGATAAATTTATTCCCATTACTAAAGTTGTCCATGATCATTATCAAAATGAATTGGGAATTCATCCAAATAAGATGAACGTTATTTATCGTGGGAGACAAGAAAACCAATTAATTCAATCTAAAGAGAAATTAAAAGATAAAGTTGGTAAGGAGTTAGGCATCCCGGAAGATAATATTATAATAACCCATGTGGGGCGACAGGAGTTTCAAAAAGGACATCTGGTTTTATTAAAAGCAATAGAAAGCCTTAATGCAAATGATAAATCAAAAGTCTCTTTTTTATTTTTTGGCCGGGAAGGTAATGTAAGTGAAGATATAAAATCATTTTTAAACGCAAACATACTTGGTGCTGATATACACTGGATGGGGCATAGAAATGATGTAGCAAAGTTTTTAGCGGTTACAGATATATTTGTTTTTCCCTCTTTTTACGAAGGTCTTGGGGGGTCTTTAATAGAAGCACAGGCAGCAGCTTTACCGATAATTTGTACTGATATACCTGTGTTAAATGAGGTGGTTGATAAGGATGGTAATGCATTGCTTTTTAAGAAGAATGATCATTTGGAATTGTCAGATAAGCTTTCTCATTTAATAAATAATGAAAAGCTAAGAGCTGAAATGGGAAAGAAAAGTCTTCAGCGATTTAGGAGTAAATTTAAGATTGAGGATATTCATCAGGAAGTATTTAGTTATTATCAGGAAATTATAGATTCAAGCAGAAGATGAGGATCCTTCACCTTATACAAAAAAAGCAACGAAGAGGAGCTGAAATATTTACCTGTCAATTAGCACAGCATCAAATTAATTCTGGTCATGATGTTTTAATAGTTTATTTATTTGATGGGGATGCAGAAATGCCGGTATCTGAAAAGTTATTGGTTTCCTTAAATGGTCAAAAGAGTAAAAGGTGGTGGGACTTTAAAGCATACAGTACACTAAATAAAATAATCTCTGAATTTGACCCGGATATTGTGCAGGCTAATGCAGGTGATACACTAAAGTATTCTGTTTTATCTAAATTGTTGCACACCTGGAAACAACCAATCTGTTTTAGAAATGCCAGCATGGTGAGTAATTATATTAAATCACCAATTACAAAATTTATCAATTCATTTTTTTATAGATATACCGATATTATAGCTTCTGTATCTAAGTCTTCCATGGAAGACCTTAATAATTTATTTCCTTCAACTACGGAAAAGACTAAAGTAATTCCTATTGGATTGGATATAGATAAAATCAATTTTACACCTTCCAAGTATGAAACTAAGAAATTCAACATCATCCACGTAGGCGGGTTTACATTTGAAAAAAATCATGAAGGTTTAATAAGAATTTTTGATCGGTTATTGAAAAAGAATAATTCACATCTTCACCTTATTGGAGATGGTCCCTTGAGAAAAAAAACAGAGGAAGAAGTTGAGAAATTGAACCTACAACATAGTGTTACTTTTTATGGATATGTAAATAATCCATTAGATTATATTTCAGGAGGTGATATATTTGTGTTGCCAAGTATAATTGAAGGATTACCTGGCGTTATACTTGAAGCGATGTTTTGTAATATTCCTGTAGTTGCATACGATGTCGGAGGAATTAAAGAAATAATTAAAGAAGATATTACCGGGAAATTAATTAAAAAAAATGATGAGGAGACTTTTGTTGAAAGTATAATTATCCTCATGAATAACCCTGAATTAAGAAACAAAATAGTTTCTAATGCAAAAGCATTAATAGAATTGAAATACAATAATTCTAAAATCTCTGATGAATTTATCAGCTTTTATTTCAAGGCATTGAATGATGATAATAAAATTATCTGATTTAGATTCTTTCTAATATTAAAACTTATATTTAATAAGACTCTCTAAAATAAAATCTATAGAAATTAAATTTCAACTAAAATAAAAGTATTCTTTCTTATTCAACGACATTTAAAAGTTAATTAATATAAAAACAATTACACTTAAAATTGATAAGTAAGGCTTAGTGTCATCAATTTTAAGTGTAATTATAAAGTTATTAATTGCCTAATTTTTTAAAACTTGGAGAGCCATGTGAAACAAAATTATTGTTTAGGTGTAAATTTGTAACATTTCTACCACCTACTAGATGCATATCTCTATAAGCTTGTGCTCTAATTTGATTTCCTTCTGCTGTAAATCCGTTAACATTAAATAATTTCCAAATGATTCCTTGTGGATTTCCATATCCTTTATGAGAACTGTTATCGTAAAAGTAGTAAGGGCCTTGCTTTCTCTTATTTTTAACATTTCCCAAGTAGATGTCAGCCGTAGAATTAATCTTATTATTTTTAACCGTCACCTCGGTAACAATACCTTTTGAAGAAGCTGCAGCAATCCATTTTAATCTTTTACTCCCGAAAACATTACCTGATATTGTAATATTTTTTATGGTATCCGAATTATGGTTACACTCAAGATCTATATGGGCTCTTCTTATCTCATTAAATTCATTGTTTTTGATTTCAATATTAAATCCTTCAGTAATTGCTATACCTTGCCTTCCATTTTTAGAGATATTGCAATTTTGAATTAAAATTTGCGAAGATCTTTTACTAATGTAAATGCCATCACCATAAATTTCTTTAATATTAGCTCCTTCAATAACTATATTTTTAGAATTAATAATTTCATACGCATGTTGAGCTTCTAACCTTCTAACATATGCTTTTTCACTTGTTCCACCATTTGAATGTGGTCCATCAATATTTAAATTCAAAATCTTAATGTTTTTTGAATTTTTTATTATTACGTGGGATCGGTTTCGAGGCCAATTTCTTTCTTTTTTGTGCAAAGGCTTTACATTTTCACCGCTGGTATTTGATATGATTGTTGATCCTGAAAAATCAAGTACTAACCCTTCTTTACCTTCTATTATTAAAGGTTCTTCTCTATTGAAAGATTGCTTTTCAAATGTGTATTCTGTCCCGTTTTCTAATTCGGTAATAAATTCTTGTAGATCAGAATTCTTTGATAATGAAACTCCTTTTTGAGCTTTACAGGAGATGATCAATAATGTTGTTATAAATGATATTAATATAAATCTCATAATTATCTCTTTTTAGGTTACTTGGCCAAAATCATGCCACTTTTCTGATAGGGTTGGTCATTAAATAAAATTCAATATGATTTCCGACTAAATGAATTTTTAGTAGTGTAGGGAATTGTATGAAATTTATAATACTTATTGTTATTTCTTATTTAATCTTGAATGTAATCTTTCACTTTACTTGTGAAAAATACAGCACCTTCGCTATTTAAATGATCTGAATTTAAATACATTGATTCTGGAAGGGAAATATCAGATTGGTCAAAAACACTTATTTGTTGATTTTTAAATGAAGTTTTCAGGCTATCAAATTTTTTGAGATATATATCCGGGATTAGATTAAAATATTTTTCATGTACTGGAGGTGAAACCAGAATAATCTTCACATTTTTTTCATTACATAGATGAATGATTTTATTTAAATATTCAATAGATGTTTTAGAGAAGCTATATATAGAATCATTATTATAAAAATGTCTATTTATAGCAGTTTTGAAGTCGTTTATATCGCTTTTTGAAAAATTATTATAACCTTTTCCAATAAAATTAGAATGATGGTTTGTTTTAGGGAATAGTAATATGTTTTTGAGTTTAATTATATTTTTAAGGTGCCAGTCAATTTTAACATCGTTTTGAATTTCTGCAAATCTTTCTATTGAATAAGATCTATTGAACATTTCCTTAGCAGCCCATTTATTAGTCGAAAATTTAATATCGTTGAAACCAGAAATACTATGATGAGTGAAAGCCAAAATTAAGGTATCCGGAATATTGCTTTTAAATATTCTATTTAATTTCCAATAAGTGATCACATATGGTTCAGCAGGTTGACTAACATTTCTTGCTGATTTAAATAAAGATGGGTTTAAGGCTTTTTGAGTATGAGAATCTCCGGCTATAAGTATATTAGTTTGTTCAAATTTTAATTGTTTAATAAAAGCATGGTAATAGTTGAATCCTCCTGTGAATGTACAATATATCACTATAATTAGTAGAAAATTAATTACTTGCTTTATAAATTTATTCATAGTTTTTTAAAACTGAAAGTAAATAAATTCCTGTTGATCTCCGGCAAAATAAAAGATCGAAAAAATTAACAAGTAGTATGTAGCCCATCTCAAAGGTTTATACCAACGCTCACCAAATTTTTCAATTGCGAAATTATTATTTCTACCCAGCCATTCTATAGTTAGAAATACAAAAAGTAATCCTAAAGTTTTATATGGGGCTATTTGGGGCAGAGAGAAAAGATCATAAGAAAGAATGTTAGCCAAATAATTTAAAGCGTGATCCACAGTATCAGCTCTGAAAAATATCCAGGCTAAAACTGTAATGGCAAATGTAAATAATATCGAGACAGAGTCTTTAACTGAGGGTAATATACGTCCCTTACTTATCTCATCTGTATTTTTTCTGTTTCTTTTAGTTAATAGTAATGGCAGGAAGTATAACGCATTTAATCCACCCCAAATTATAAAAGTCCAATTAGCACCATGCCAAAATCCACTTACCAGGAAGATAATAAATGTATTTCTGACTTTCATCCAAGTTCCTCCTTTACTACCTCCTAATGGAATATAAAGATAATCTCTAAACCAAGTTGACAACGAAATATGCCATCGTCTCCAAAATTCTGCTATATCTCTACTGAAGTATGGGAAGTTAAAGTTTTTCATCAGGTCAAATCCAAATAATCTGGAAGTGCCTATAGCAATATCTGAATAACCAGAGAAATCTCCGTAAATTTGAAAAGCAAAAAATACAGCTCCTAAAATAAGAGTACTGCCATTATAGTTTTCATAATTAGCAAATATTTTGTTTACAACCACTGCACAATTATCTGCGATTACCACTTTTTTAAATAATCCCCATAAAATTTGTCTTAATCCGTTTACTGCTTTAGTATAGTTAAAGGTTCTTTTTTTATAAAACTGAGGAAGTAAATTAACTGCACGTTCGATAGGTCCGGCTACTAATTGTGGGAAAAAACTAACAAATGCAGTAAAAGAGATAAAGTCTTTAGAAGGTTCAAGTTTTCTTTTATAAACATCAATGGTATAACTTAATGTTTGGAAAGTATAGAAGCTAATCCCGACGGGGAGTATGATATTTAAGCTATAGCCATCAATTTGATATCCGAAAAAAGTAAATGCTTGTTTGAAATTGTCAAGAAAGAAATTGAAATATTTGAAAAACCCAAGAAATCCCAGGTTAACTAATATGCTTGTCCATAAAAGAACCTTTCTTTTAGTCTTCACCTCTTCTTTTCGAAGTTGTAATCCAATAGAGTAATCAACTAGTGTGCTAAAAAGAATTAAGGAAAGAAATCGCCAGTCCCACCAACCGTAAAACACATAGCTAGATACAACTAATAATATATTTTGAGCTTTTAGAGATTTGTTAAAAACAAACCAATAAAGAAAAAAAATCAGGGGTAAAAAAATTGCAAACTCTAAAGAATTAAAAATCATTATTTTCCTGAACGGGTTGCTATTATCTCTCGTGCAAAAATAGAATATAAAATAAATAGAAAAACATATAGATGGAATAATATCTTAGTAAAAAGAATATTTAGCTAAACTTCTTTTTAGCGCAAGAACTCATTATTTATCTTCGCTAAATGAAAATTAAAGTCCTGCATATAATTAAGTCTTTAGGTAGGGGCGGAGCGGAAATGCTTCTTCCTGAAACTTTGAAGATTCATAACACAGAAAAATTCGAATTTCATTATATCTATTTTCTGCCATGGAAAGATCAAATGGTAAGCGCAATAGAGGAAGGTGAGGGGAAAGTAACCTGTTTTAATGCTTCTAATAATATTAAGATTATGTTGCAGGCAAAGCGCGTTGTTGACTATTGCAAAGAGTATAATATAGATATTATCCATTGCCATTTACCCTGGGCAGGATTTTTAGGTCGGGTAGTTCATAAAATTTCAGGTATACCCGTTCTTTACACCGAGCATAACAAGCAGGAACGATACCATAAAATCACCTATTTCTTAAATAAACTAACTTTCAATTGGCAAAATACCGGAATAGCTGTTTCAGGAGATGTTTCGGATTCTATTCAAAATAATATTCGCCCATCCGTTCCAGTCAAAACTATATTAAATGGAGTCAATACCAGGGCTTTTAAAAAAAATGTCGAAGCTGGAAATGTTATAAGAAAAAAACTTGGATTACCTGACGATGGTTTACTTGTAGGAACTGTAGCTGTATTTCGCTTTCAAAAGAGATTAAAGGAATGGTTACAGGCTTTTGCTAAAGCGTCTGAACAAAATGAAAACCTTTATGGTGTCATTGTTGGTGATGGCCCGTTAAAACAGGAGATTCTTCAGGAACGTCAAAGGCTAGGGCTGGAAGATAGAGTATTTATGCCCGGACTTCAAACCAATACAATTGATTGGTTTTCAGCGATGGATGTTTTTATGATGACCTCAGAATTTGAAGGACTTCCGATTGCCTTACTCGAGGCAATGAGCATGGAATGTGCTGTGGTTACCACCAATGCCGGAGGTATTAAGGAAGTGATCGAAGATGGGAAGTCAGGTAGTATGGTCAAAGTTGAAGACTGGCAGAAATTATCGGGTGAAATCAATGAGCTCGTGAATAATCGGGATAAACTTAAATTACTTCAAAAAGGAGCAAGGGAAAGGGTAGTGGAGAGTTTTAGTTTGCAAAACATGGTTTCACAGCTAGAGGATTTATACTTAGAAACACTGAATAGGAAATAACGCTTCGCTTAAAATACATAAACCACAGAGGGCACAGAGATCACAGAGGAAAATGCTTGCGCATTTTTAAAATAGCTTCCCTATAAAATTTAAATACACCGCAAAGGCGCAGAGGACGCAAAGAAATGCTTACGCATTTTAAATTTAAAAATAAGTACACCGCAAAGACTCTAGGGTCGCTAAGAAGACAGCAAGCTGTTCTTTTCTAACCACAGAGAGCACGGAGAACACAGAGAGAAATTGCTAAAGCAATTAAATAAACTGACCTCAGAATCCTAAAAGCTTATATCGTTGTGAAGGAAAAACAGCCGGCAGTTTTATATTTTTAACCCCAAAGAACGTAGAGTCTTAGATTCTGACAAGCGATAGCTTCGTCATGGGAGCACAGAGAAAACAGCAAGCAGTTTTTTGATATTAATAAAAGTAAAATTTGAGGGCATCAAAAACCATTTACAATTCTTTTTAAGCCACTCTTTAATTGTAAGACATTGAAATTTATTAATAGCCCAACCCTAAGATCTGTTAATTTCAAATAACTCATTATTTGAGCAGTATGGACAGGATCAAATTCTTTTACCGATTTCACCTCTACGATTACACTTTCTTCAATTAATAAATCCAGTCTTAACTTGGTATCAATTTGATTTCCTTTGTAATAAACAGGAAGAGATACTTGATTCAGTACCTTTATATCATTATAAATTAATTCTTGAATCAGGCATTCTTCGTAAATTGATTCCAGCAAACCTGGGCCTAATTCTTTATGAACCTCAATAGAACAGCGAATAACCTCACTGGTAATTTCATTTTCAGACATAACACTTAGTTTTGGTTAAAAAACATAATAGATAATTCCAATTCATCAAATGTCCGAATATTTTTACGAATTAATAGTTTTCGTAAGAAAACTCTCTGTGATCTCTGTGCCCTCTGTGGTTCAAAAAAATAATCAGCATGCTGATTTCTAATTTATTGAAAAATGAAATTAGCTAAGCAGTAAATTAAAGTTTAATTTCGCCATTCAATATTTTAAAGTTATTGTGGTTATTTTTCCTATTTAAATATTATTTTCAGATTAAAGGTCATCAGACTAATAACTATTAACAAATCACTTATAACTATTAACTCATGACAATTCGCCCCGGTACTCATTCAGATATTCCTGCTATAATCAATCTTCTTAAGCTTTCTCTTGGTGAAGGGCTAATGCCTAAGTCAGAGGAATACTGGCAATGGAAGCATGTAGATAATCCTTTTGGTGAATCCCCTGTCTTACTTGCCTTTGAAGGTGAAGAATTAGTTGGAGTAAGAGCCTTTATGAGATGGCGATGGACGAATGGGATTGAAACTGTTGAAGCGATCAGGGCGGTGGATACTGCAACACATCCGGATCATCAGGGGAAAGGGATATTCAAAAAATTGACTTTAGCTGCTCTTGATCATTGTGAAGAAATGGGGATCAATATGGTATTTAATACTCCCAATGAAAAAAGCATGCCCGGGTATATTAAAATGGGCTGGGTAAAAGCAGGAAAGCTTCCTATTGGGATCAGAATTCTTTCCCCTTTTAAAATGGCCATCAATTATCTTAAGAATAAAAAAGCATCCGGATCCGGATATGAATTACTGGGTAAAGAAAATAAAGAATTGATTGATGTGATCGATCATTCAAATCCTGAAAAATATATTGGTTCAACAGGATACCTGCCAGGAATATGGAGAACTGATTATTCAAATGAATATATTAAGTGGAGATACGCAAAGGTTCCGGTTGCAAAATATTTTTCGATTACTGATAGTGGGTTATATATCAATTATCGAGTTAAAGAAAACAGATGGGGTAAAGAGTTAAGGATTTGTGATATCTTTGCAGCTAAAGGTGTCAACAAGTCTGATATCAATAAGGCAATAAAATCAGAAGCAAAAAATATTAAAGCAGTAGCGATAACTTTTGGCAGCGTAGAACACTATCCTGGTAAAAAACTAATTAGTGCGACGATGAATCCATCAATTGGCCCCATAGTGACCTGGAGACATATTCAGGAGGTGAATGAAAAGGAATGGCTGGATTTTAATCAATGGAGTCCGTCACTTGGAGATCTTGAACTTTTTTAAATGATATACGGATTACTGATCATAGCAATAACCTGGGGGATTAGCTTGAGTATTATTAATAATTATCAAAGCAAGCATCCTAAAATTGATCTTAATTTTTTAAAGAACTTAATTCCTTATCATCTATTTCTATCTTTTGCATATTATTTGTATGCAGTATTTAATCCATCAGATTCGCAATATTATTACAAAAAAATATTGTATAATTTTAGAGGGCCTGAATGGATGGATTTTTACGGAACCAGTACTACATTTATCGAATGGATCGGGTATCCTTTTGTGAAATGGTTTGGTTTTAGCTATGAAGCCATGATGGCTCTTTTCTCCTTTTTTGGGATGCTTGGCTTTATTTATTTTTACCTTTTTTTTAAAGAAAGAATAAAGTTTAACCATTCTTTTTTTGGGTTTGATCTGGTTACTTTATTTTTCCTATTACCTAACCTGCATTTCTGGTCCGGATCATTTGGAAAAGGTTCAATAATTTTTTTTGGTATCGGGCTTTTCTTTTATGGTCTGAATAATATAAAAGGACGATGGAAAATATTGCTATTGGCAGGGTTGTTAATCTATCATATTCGTCCTCATATTATGTTTGTCATGCTAATATCGGCAATAATTGGATTTACATTTAGTAATAAAGGGGTGACTACAGGAATGAAAATAGGGGTAATTATTATTGCAGCTGGGGCATTTGCTTTTATTTACCAGGATGTACTTGCGATGGTTGGTATAGAACAAGGCGAAGAAATTGCCTCGGGATTGAACTTAGATCATAGAGCCGCGGAATTAGCAAAGGCCACCTCTGGAATTGATATTTCGAGTTATTCTCTTCCATTACAGGTTTTTACATTTTTATACAGACCGCTCTTCTTTGATGCTCCGGGAATGCTTGGTCTCATTGTATCCTTTGAAAATGTATTTCTGCTTGCTGTGACAATTATGTTTTTTGCTAAAGGTGGTCTTAAATATCTTTTTACCGGGGACTTCACCGTTAAAACTGCTTTCTTAAGTTTTATTACTGTTTCTATCGCCCTCGCACAGATCTCCGGAAACCTTGGTATAGCTATCAGGCAAAAAAGCCAGGTTATGCTTTTGTTTCTTTTTATTATCGTTAAAATGCTGGATGATAAGAAAATGAAAGCTGCTTATGCTGTCTGGAAAGAAAAACAACGGAAGGCCAGAATGAAGGCGCAGATGGAAGCGATGAAGGTGGAGTAATGGCTGGTGATTTGTTATTAGTGATTAGTAGATTAAGTTATTGGTAGATTCATTTAATAGCGAGAATCAACTGAGTGAAATGTAATGCTGACTATTAGTTTTAAAGCCCCAGTCATTCACGGTTCAAAACTTTTCTTAATTAATTCTATTTACTTTGCGATCTTAGAGGTGTTAAATAATTGCAAAGCAATTTCTCTGAAACCTCCGTTTACTCTGTGGTTTATGGTTTAAACAGCTTGCTGTTTTCTCTAATTTCTCTGCGATCTCTGTGGTTAAAAAATAAAACAGCTAGCTGTTTTCTTAGTGATCTTAGCGTCTTAGCGGTGTGTTTTTTGTTATTCGAGTCAAGGGCTATTCAGTTATTTTATGAATCCTCTATTTATATGTGAAGTATGTTTTCTTCTTCATTTTTGTCTTGATACAAATACTGACGATGCTTTCGCATGTCAGCATCCAAGAAACGAACCCATGACGATAAATATCAGGGCAGAACAAAAAGCCCATGACGATGCTATCGCATGTCAGGATCAAAGAATCAAGACAATATCGACCCCCGAAAGCAGAGTGAGTGTGGGAGTGAGATTAGAGAATTATTATTGTAAATTGAAACCACAAAGAACTATTGATGCCCATATCCACAATAAATTTCGTCAGCAATTTTCTCTGTGTCCTCTGTGCTCCCATGACGACCTTCCATTGTCGGTGTCAGGGTTTTCAACTCTGTGGTTAAGGATTAAACAGCTTGCTGATTTTTCTGACAATCAATCTCTGTTTTAAGAACTTTGCGATCTTAGCGTCTTTGTGGTGTATTTTAAAACATCAATTACCTTCCCTTCCAGTCAAGCGAACTAATAACCAATTACCAATCGCTAGTCATTTAATTTCCAGTAACCAATCTCTAATAACTAGTAACTTAATAACCAATCACCAATAACTTAATCAACTAATAACTTAATCAACCAGTAACCACTATCTTTGCCTTATGATTAACAATGGAATTTTTACAATAAGCCTTGATTTTGAATTGATCTGGGGTGGATTCGAGAAATGGGATCTCAATAAGCTTCAGAAATATTTCATGGTAACGCGCAGGATCATTCCTGACTACCTTAAGATTTTTGAGCAACATGAAACACATGTTACCTGGGCTACTGTAGGAATGTTGTTTGCAGATGGAATTGAAGATATTAAAAAATATACTCCGGAAAATATTCCCGGATATGAAAATCAAGCTCTTTCAGCATACAATTATATTAAAGAAAATGATTTAGGGGAATCTGAAATGAATGATCCGATCCATTTTGCACAAAGCCTGATCAAATTGATCAGTAATGTCCCCGGCCAGGAGATGGCTACCCATACTTTTGCTCACTATTATTGTAATGAACCCGGGCAGCAACCTGAACAATTCCGAGCTGATCTGAAAGCACATAAAGCCATTGCTAAAGAACTTGGAATTGAATTGAAAAGTCTTGTTTTTCCTCGTAATCAGTTTAATGAAGATTATCTCAAAATATGTAAAGAAGAAGGGATTACTTCAGTTCGTTCGAATCCCGATGATTGGTTCTGGAATATTAATACGCATAACGAACCCAAATTAAAACGCTTAGTAAGAGGTCTGGATGCATTTTTTCCTTTAGGTAAAAAATCAAGTTATTCATTAGAATCTATTGATACTAATAATATACCTTACCTGTTACCTGCCAGCAGGCTTTTAAGAGCATGGTCTCCAAAAGAAGAAAAGCTTAACCGGTTTAAGATCAATAAGGTCAAGAAGGAAATGACTGTAGCAGCAAAGAATAATGAAGTGTATCACCTTTGGTGGCATCCTCATAATTTCGGTCATCATCCAAAAGAAAATATGCGGGACTTAAAGGAGATTTTAAATCATTTTCTGGATCTCAAAAAAAGGTATGGAATGGTTAGCCTGAATATGAAGGAAACATCGATTTTACTTGAAGAAATGAATAAAGTATCAGTTTGATGTTTGATCTTCTACTAATATATTTCTCTTGATCCCTGATTCAGATAATACCTTGTCATATTCCTGAATTATTTTATCCCAGACAACTTGTTGATCATACCTGGAGGTAATCATCTCTCTAGACTTTTCGGACATCATTTCACGTAAAGCTGCATCATTTATTAGTTTTAATAATGCATTCTGAAGTGCTTCAATACTTTTGGGTGGGATAATAATTCCATTTTTACCATCAACTACAATCTCATTACATCCATTGATATCAGAAACAACAGAAGGAAGATTGAAGCACCCTGCCTGCATCACCACATTCGGAAACCCTTCCCTGTAAGAAGGGAAAGCAAAAATATCCATCAATGCTAAATAAGGTCTGATGTCTTTTTGGAATCCTGTAGTAATTATATTCGGATGGTTGTTGATTAGTTTTTCAGTTTCTTCTTTTAAAGGATCCAAATCCTTTTCATAAGGACCAACCAATAATAATTTTGTTCTTTGATTTTGCCTGTTTATCTCATCAAATGCCTTTACCAATTCATTTATTCCCTTATCCCCAACCAATCTTCCGACAAAACCAATAACGAGATTTCCATCCAGCTCATATTTTGATTTTAAGATTCTTGCTTCAGTATTGATCTCTTCAGAAGGTTTGAAATAATCTGTATTGATTCCATTGCTGGAGCCATTTCCAATTACATTTATCTTATAGGCTCGGGTGAAATTATTATCAATAATGTACCTGGCAAGAGTATTTGAATTAGGGTAGACTTTTGTTGCAGCTTTATAAGTAATTTTTTCTACTGCAACCAAAATAGACTTTAAAACCCCTTTCTTTTCCATTAAAGGCATTCCTGCAACAGTATGAAGCCTTATAGGTACTCCACAAAATTTACCGGCCAACATTCCAATAAGTCCCGCTTTAGGTGTATGCGTATGAATAATATCCGGTTTATAAGATCTTATAAGAGAAACCATTTCTCTTAGCGCTCGCAAATCCTGAAAAGGGGTGATCTCCCGGGTCATAGGGATAGAAATATGCTTAGTGTTCTCGTATTCTTCAAGGGATTCTATATCGTCATCATGCGCACTGGTCATGAGCACTTCAAAACCATTGTCACCCATGAATTTCATCTGACCTTTCAGAAGGGTTTTTAATGATAACGCAACTGTTGTTACTCTAAGAATACGAGGTTTTCTATTCATGGTGCTAAGATAAGGAAGGATTTGGAGAATAGTTATTGGATAGTAGTTATTAGTGATTAGAAAATAGAGAATAGTTATTGGTGATTGGTGAATAGGGATTGGTATTAATTAATGGTTACTAGTTTAGCATACTTGATTAGTGTTGTGGTATCTGAATAAAAATTAGACTCAAAATTTAAATATTGCTGTTTCCCCTTGCGTTCTTAGCGACTCTGCGGTGTATTTTTTTTGTCTCAGGAGCAATCCTGTTAATCTATTTTTAATCCCTGTAAATCCTGGTTCTTCATTTTAGAGTTAAGCGTACTAATAACCAATCACTTATTAACCCATCTCTTTCACTTATTTGTTGCTGTTCCAGATGTTAGCGCAGCGCATCTGGAATAAAAAATAAATGCGATTTTAATTCGCAAATATTTCTGTTCGACATGCCCTGCGGAACATATCATCAGCTGGATATATGGTATTAATAGTACTAGAGACCTTAGGTGTCATCTGGGATTAAGTGAAAGATTCTCTTCATTTTTGTCTTGACACAAAAACGAAGCAAAAAAGTCAAGACACTATCAAATCTCCTCACCCACAATCCTTCCCACCCTCGTGATATTGTCATTCCTACCGCGCCCTTCTAAGTAACATTTAAATTAAGTGTGGCAAATGTTGTACTATTGAATCTCGTATTCTGAATAAATTGTGTCAGCAATTTCCTTTGCGAACTTTCCGATCCCGTGACGATCTCCTAACGTTGATGTCAGAGTCTAAGGATTTGCCGTGTATTTATTAATTGCGCAGCAATTGCCTCTGTGAACTCTGTGATCAAAAATGTAAACAGCTTGCTGTTTTTTCTTAGCGACCTTCGCGTCTTAGCGGTGTTTTTTTTATTGCGCAGCAATTTTCTCTGTGTACTCCGTGTTCTCTGTGGTTAATATTAAGTAACAGCTTGCTGTTTCTTTTAATTATATCACTATAAGTGTTTTTAATTTATTTTTTGTTTGAATGTCTTATTATTAATTAATCAGCTAACCTATAACTAATCTCCAATAACTTAATAACCAATAACTATACACTTTCCCCCCAATTCCTTACTTTTGTCCTGAACATGTACAGGGATTTTTTCAAAAGAATAATTGACTTTATCATGAGTCTGATTGGACTCATTACTGCCTCACCGATATTTTTGATCGTCTGGTTTCTTCTAGCCGTCAATCAAAATGGCAAAGCTTTTTTCGTTCAACCCAGACCTGGCAAAAACGGAGAAGTTTTTAAGTTGGTTAAATTTAAAACCATGACGGATGCCAAAGATAAGAATGGAGACTTATTGCCCGATGATCAACGTCTCCATGGTCTTGGTAAATTTGTTCGAAAAACTTCCCTTGATGAATTGCCTCAATTGATTAATGTATTAAAAGGCGATATGTCGTTAATAGGGCCTCGTCCGCTACTAGTAGAATATCTTCCACTATACAATGAAAAACAAGCAAGAAGGCATGATGTTCGTCCGGGAATAACTGGATGGGCACAGGTAAACGGAAGAAATGCGATTAGCTGGGAAAAGAAATTTGATTACGATGTGTATTACGTTGATAATTTATCCTTTACATTAGATGTTAAAATTCTTATTTTAACAATAAAAAAAGTATTTGTTGCAGAAGGTATCAATAGTGATACCTCGGTAACAATGGAAAAATTTAAAGGATCTGAAAATTGAGTAAACTAGCAATAATCGGTGCAGGAGGGCTTGGGAAAGAAATTCATTCCCTCATAGAAAATATTAACCAGGTCAGTAAAACCTGGGATGTCATTGGTTTTTACGATGATGGTATCTCAAAAGGTACAGACATAGCCGGTTTACATGTGTTAGGTGATATTGATCAATTGAACCAAGTTGATCATACCCTGGCAGTTGTATTAGCTATTGGTGATCCTGTTACAAAGTTTAAAATTTTTGATCGCCTAAAGGGGCAGCCAAATTTATATTATCCTAATTTAATTCATCCCAAAGCCGATATTTCGAGTAATGAAAAAGTTCAGGTAGGAGAGGGCTCGATCATTTGTTCCGGGGTCAGGATTACCACAGATGTTTTAATTGGTGAGTTTGTATTGATAAATTTAAATACAACTATCGGACACGATGTTAAAATTGGTCACTTTTGCTCTATAATGCCAGGAGTTAATTTAGCAGGTAATACCACACTTGAAGAAAGATGCCTTGTCGGCAGTGGAGCAAATCTAATTAATGGCTGTAAAATAGAAACTGAATCAAAAGTTGGTAGTGGGGCTGTCGTTACAAAAGATGTGTCGTCCGGAAAGACAGTAGTTGGGGTTCCTGCAAAAGAAATTTGATATGATAAAAGAATTCAAGCCAGTCATACTTTTTCTGGGTAAATTTTTAATCCTTTATTTTGTACTAAATATCATCTATGGATATTATGTAGAGAGTTTTAAAAACAAACCTGATCCGATGACTGAATATGTCAGTCGTCAAACAGCCAAAGTGATTTCATTATTTAATGATACAGGAAAAGAAATTAAAACATCCAGCAGTGATAAAGGACAATATGTTTACATAAATAAAGGCGATCATTCTGTGTTATCGGTCTATGAAGGCTGCAATGGATTGAATGTATTCATTGTTTTTGTGTCGTTTGTATTGTCTTTCAGGCCTCCTCAAAAAGAATGGATATGGTTTATTCCAATGGGATTAATTGTAATTCACATTTTTAATTTAGGAAGGATAGGTTTGTTATTTTTTATTACTCAGCATTATCCTGATCAAATGTATTTTATGCATAAATTTGGGTTTACTGCTATAATTTATTTGTCCGTTTTTGGATTGTGGTGGTGGTGGGTTACAGGTAAAAAGTTTCAGCTTTCAACCAGAAAGGGAAGTGAACGTGTATGAGTAAAGAATCACAAATTTCTTATCCATGGCGCGTTGTCTGGATAATAGTTGGCTTATCGGGACTGGCAATCGTTTATATCACTCAAAAATACGGATGGGTGAATTTAATAGGCACTACATTAGGAATTGAGACAGAAACATGGAGTAAGCTTTCGCATTTCCTGGTCAACAGGGCAATTAGATTTGTATTGAATGATATCTTTGCAATAACAATTATTGCAGGATCGTTTGGACGAAGGGATTTTGTTGTGTTTGCAGTTTTAGTTCAATTGATCGGATTATTTGTATTTTTTATACCTTATGTCATATTAAAAATTTACTATCCCACATATAATGGTCCGATGATCAATTTTATTCATCGATTAATATTAAATCCGGTTCTAATGATCTTGTTGATACCGGCATTATATATAAAACAGAAAAGAGATAATGACGAAAAGTAGAATTTTTCTTTCGGCACCTCACATGGGGGGAGCTGAACAAAAATATGTTAATGAAGCGTTTGATACTAACTGGATATCACCTGTCGGGCCAAATTTGCAGGCTTTTGAGGAAAGCATTTCAAAATACCATGGAGGAGGATATCATGTAGCCGCATTGTCAAGTGGTACAGCAGCAATTCACCTCGCGTTGATCCTCTTAGGAGTTGAAAGAGGAGATGAGGTAATCTGTTCTACTTTTACATTTTCAGGTACTTGCAATCCAATTATGTACCAGGGAGCCACTCCGGTTTTTGTTGATTCCGAAAAAGATACATGGAATATGAATCCTGAGGCCCTGGAAGAAGCGATCAAGGACAGGCAGGGAAAAGGAAAGAAAGTAAAAGCTATTATTCCGGTTCATTTATATGGTATGCCCGCTAATATGCCGGAAATCATGAAGATAGCCAGGGAATATGAAATCCCTGTTATTGAAGATGCTGCCGAGGCACTTGGGGCATCCATAAAAGGGAAAAAGACAGGAACATTTGGTGATCTGGCAATATTTAGCTTTAATGGGAACAAGATCATCACCACCAGTGGAGGGGGAGCTTTAATGAGTGAAGATATAGCCCTGGTTGAAAAAGCTAAGTTTTTAGCTACTCAGGCAAGAGATCAGGCGCCGCATTATCAACACTCTACAATTGGATACAATTACAGGTTGAGCAATATTAGTGCAGGGATAGGAAGAGGACAAATGGAAGTGCTGGATGAAAGAATTAACCAACGAAGGAGTGTTAACCAATGGTATAAAGAAAACTTTTCAGATAAAGGGTTTGATTTTCTAACTGAACCAGAAGGTTATTTTAGTAATTACTGGTTAACCACAGCTTTGCTTGATGGAACTTCATTTGATAGAGAAGAGCTCAGGATAGAGCTTGAAAAAGAGAATATTGAAGCCCGGCCACTGTGGAAACCTATGCATTTACAACCTGTTTTTAAAGGGTATCCGTATTATGGCGATAAAACTTCTGAGTATTTGTTTGAAAAAGGTGTATGTTTGCCAAGTTGTTCATCGTTAGATGAAGAAGAAAAAGAGCGAATATTTCAAACAATAGTAAGATTTTTATAAATAATTGACATTATTGGGTAATATATATTAATTTAGGTTACAATAAGTACCTGATAAGTATATATAAATTAAGAACTATTATAATAGGGCCTTATGATAACACGTATACTATTTACATTTTTATTTTTTATTACAGCAATATATTCTCAGGCACAATCTGCTGGAGATTATCGTTCAGCCCAGTCAGGGAATTGGGGTGACGTTTCCACCTGGGAAACTTACAATGGTACAAGCTGGGTTGCAGCATCTGAAGTACCTGATAATACAGATGGGCAAATTTCTATATTAAATGGAGATGTAGTTACTGTTGCAGCTAATAGAAATACCGATCAGACTATAGTTGAAACAGGAGCTCAAATAACAGTAATATCTGGTAATACTTTATCAATTAGAAGAAGTGGTACTTCCACAGACCTATTATTAAATGGTACCTTATTAAATCAAGGATCATTAAGTATCGCTAGTGGGTTTGGAGGATCTGCACAAGTAATAGTTAATGGGGTATTGAATAATCAAGGTACAATTTCTGGTGCTTCATTAAATACATTGACATTTGGCGCTGGTTCTACCTACGATCATCAGGTAAATAACGGTGTTATTCCTTCAGCGAATTGGAATATCACTTCAACTTGTATTGTAAGTGGTAGTACAACAGCCGGACCAACTGGACTTGGACAATCTTTTGGTAATTTAAACTGGAATACTCCTTCCTTAAATACAGGGGGACTTTATGATGTGGGAATGACCTCTTCAACGGAAGTAAGAGGTGAATTTTTAATAGAAAGCACAGGCTTTGATTTATTAGTTCTATCTAATGCTTCCACTACAATTTTAGTGTCAGGAAATTTAACGATTACGGGTTCTTCCGTAGTAGCACTTACAAATGATGGTAATATAACTTTAGATGTAAATGGGAATTTTGATTATTCTTCGACTCAAAACTCCTATTTTTCAAATGTTGGAAATGGGATTATCAATTTAGCTGGTAACCTATCTTTTACCTCTGGAAATTTGAGCATATTTGATCCAACTGGATCAGGGAGTTTGATATTTGATGGAACTAATCCACAATCTGTTAATATTACAGGCGGATCTTTTGATGGAACCAATGATCCTGATTTTGTTATATCCTCTGGCTCAGATGTTTCTATGATAGATGAAAGTGCTTTTAATGGATCGGGAGATTTCACATTAAACGTTTCTACTTTAAGATTAGGTTCAACAAATGCTTCTGGAGCCCTTCAAGCAGGAACAGCTGGTGGTAATATTAGAACTTCTGGCACCAGGACGTATGCTGCAGGTTCATTAATAGTATATGACGGAACTTCTAGTCAGGTAATTGGTAATGGCTTTCCTACAGATTCTAATCTTGAGATTGATAATCCTACGGAGGTAAGTTTAAATGCAATTACAACAATAGGATCAAATAGAATGCTTTCATTAACAAGTGGGATCCTTGATATTGGGCCTAATACTCTGGAAATTAATGGAAATGTAGAAACTACTAATGGCGCTTTAAGAGGAGGAGCTACTTCAAACTTGACAATAGGTGGAACGGGTGCTTTAGGAGTGATTCCTTTTGTTGAAACATCCCTGTTAAATAATTTCACAGTAAATAGAACATCTAGTGGGTCGGTAACCCTCGGAGGTGACCTTACTGTTTTAGGCACGTTCGATCAGTTAGCAGGAAATTTTGTAATAAATGATGCGTCCTTTAATATCAACGGCGACTATACAAGAACTGGTGGTACTTTCTTTTCTAATTCAAATTCTGACTTAAGAATAACTGGAGCAGGAGCATTGCCAGGAACAATGGCATTTGGAACCAATCAATCTTTAAATACTCTGACTATGAGCAGAGATGGTGCTACCCTCGCCACTAATGCTTCAATCACTATTGATACATTAAATTTATATGCAGGAATTGTAGACAATTCTGCCGCTACTTATAATATTTCAGATCAGGGATATATTGAAAGATGGGAAAATGGTTCTATTACAAATGAGCCTTTATTTGTTGGAGTTTATAATCTTATTTATAATAATTCACTGGATATCATAACCGGACCTGAATTAACTGGAAATGCATTAGCTTTAAATAATTTGACTAAGAGAGGCTCTGCCAGACTATCAACTAATAAAACGTTTTCTGTAAATGGTAATATGGAAATCACCAATGGTGTTTTTGATATCACAACTAATTATGCCAGGTTAAGAGGTGATTTAATTATTTCAGCAGGAACTGACTTTATAGATGGTGTTTTTGAGTTTGCCGGAGGCGATGCAGAAGCTTCAACGGTTACTGGTTTAGCTACAGTTAACTTTGGCCAGCTAAATGTGTATTCTCCTGTAAATATCCCATCAAATGATACCGATATCACAATTGCCGGCAACTTTGAAGTGAATAATACCATTACTGTTGCTGGTACAACAACTTTTACAGGAACTACGGTTATGAGTGGTCCTGGTATCGCTGCTTTAAACAGACTTGAAATAACAGGTTCATTAACTGCGATTCCAGAAGCTGACGGAGGTGAATTACAGGTAGCTGGAGATTTTGTTGATAATGGAACCTTCGATCCTGTAGATGGTATCGTAGTATTTAATGGAGGCACTAGCTTCAGTGGATCAAGTTTACCTTCTTTTCACGATATTAGAATTGAAGGAACTGTAATGGGGCCTGCAACGCTTGAATTGAGTGGTAATTTTGAAAATAATGGAACATTTAATGCCAGTGGCAATACAGTTCTGTTTAATAGTCCTTCCGGAGGACAACAAATCTTAGGAACTTCTCCAACATCATTTTTTAATATAGAAGTTGCTGGAGGCACAACTGCTTCAACAACTGATGTATTTGTTGAATCGGGTACTCATCAGCTATTAGGAAGATTAACTCTATCTGCTAATGACCGTTTCGATGCAGATGGATCAGCTGGAAATGGTGTTTTTGTAATGGTTTCAGACGGAACCAATGAGTCTGAATTATCCACGCTTCCAACAGGAGCATCTGTCGTTGGACAAGTTACTGTTGAAAGATATATACCGGGTAATGGAGGTACAGATTATTACCATTTTATGACTGCATTTACCAATAATAATACGGTAGCAAAATGGCAGGATGATTTTGAAATAACAGGAAATTTTACAGGGGCTGGAACTTCATATAACAGGCCATCTTTATACTATTATGATGAAACTGTAACCGGTCCAAAAGAAGAAGGATATATTGCTTACCCATCAAGTTCTAATACTGAAGTGTTAGAAAAGGGAGTTGGATATGCAACTTTCGTTTATGGTAATTCAAGTGCGATTATTGCAGATTCTCGAGGTTCAGTTCACTCAGGAAACCTTCCAGTGAATATAACTTATACCAATACCGGTGATGTTGATGCTGATGGATGGAATATGGTAGGAAACTCATTTCCTGCTACATTAGATTGGGAACTTATCGCTGCAGATGGTGATACTGATTTAGCGAATACTATTTATGTTTGGGATCCGGGAGCAGGTAGTTACTCTACCTATACTGCTGGCGGTAGCTCAACTAATGGCGGGTCGCAATATATAGCTAAAGCGCAAGGGTTCTGGGTGTATACCGATGGAACAGGAACGCCATCATTAACTCTAAAAGAAGCTCATAAAACAACAAATACATCTGGTGAATTCCAACGTAAAGCTGAGATAGGCGGACAACTGATGATCACCATGACTGATGGCGAGAATTCAGATGAAACAATTTTAAGACTGGATCCCGAATCGACCCCAGAATTTGATGGTTCAATTGATGCATGGAAACTTTCCAACTCAATTTTTAATTTGTCAACCCGTACTCCTGAAGGAAAATATCTGGCAGTGAATAATACACCAGAACCGGGATGTAATGGTTCAATACCTTTGACAGTCTGGAATGCTGATCCTGGTTCATATACGTTGACCTTCAATGGAATAAGTGATTTTGCCGCCGGATATACAGTTGAGCTTGTTGACAACTATACTGGTGCTTCGGAAAATATAAACGAAGGTACCTCGTTAAGTTTTAATGTGACTGACGATGAAACTTCATACGGAGACAATCGATTTGAGATAAGACTTGCTCCGTCTAGATTTAGCGAGACTACTAATTATACTGTTTCATCAGCATGTAATGATTCTGAAGCAAGTGTTTCTTTTGATTCGGAAGCTGATGCTTACTATGCTTTATTCGCTTCTGATTCTTTATATAGTGAAGAAATACTGGGGACTGGAAATGAGTTAATTGTTTCGGTGAATGGAAGTGATCTCGCAACCGGAGAAAATCAATTTGTTATTAAAGGTCGAAGACCTGGATGTGATCAATGGGTGCAATTAGAAACTGTCACAGTTTCAAATAATCAAATAGAACCGGTTATTACTGTTGAAGACAGATACCTGGTGTCTAACTATGAAGAAGGAAACCAATGGTACTTTAACGGAGAGTTGTTGACTGGTGAAACAGGTAAATATCTTGAATTTACAGAAAGTGGCACTTACAAGCTCGTTGTGAGCAATGGTACGTGTGCCGGTGAAATTGAAGAGGTATTTGTAATTACTGGTATTAATGATGAAGCATTAAATCTGGAATTTAATCTGTATCCTGTACCAACTTCTGATATCTTGAATGTTAATATAAATGATCATGAGTCTTTCTATAATGTAAAGGCTGAGATTATTACAATAGATGGAAAAAGAATAAGAAAATCTAAACTTGATCTTCAGAACGGGTCTTGGAGTACTCAGCTTAATGTAGCTGAATTCGAAGCCGGAACCTATATTTTAAACATAGACCTAGGTTCTGAGTCAGTTTCTTTCAGGTTTATTAAAAATTAATTGGTATAATGCATAAATGAAAATCACCCGTTTGGCTTATATGGGTGATTTTCATAACTTGCAACCAAAGATATAGTGCATGAAAAAAGGGTCGAACAAATATTTTATAATCACTATCATGATTTTCATGATGGTTTTTTCGGTGTATGTTGTTTCAGCACAACCGGGCGGTGGACCACCACCTCCACCACCACCACCTACTGCAGTACCTTTTGGAGGGTTGGAATTATTGCTGGCGGCGGGAGCAGCTTTAGGAATTAAGAAATTTGTCGACTCCAGAAAGAAAGATTAGTTCTTTTCTTATAAAACGCATGCTATGCGAAACGTATATACTCTGTTTGACAGGCTGAGAATATTGCCTAGGTGGATTATATTGGTCATAGATTTGACTCTTGTAGCCATCGCCGCATTTTCAGCTTACTTATTAAGGTTCAATTTTTATTTTGAACAACTACTCACACACGATTTCACCATTGGGCTTTTAGTGTCCGTTGCTGGAGCATGTGTTGCTATTATTGTAACCCGAAGCTATGCTGGTATTGTTCGGTATACAGGTTTACATGATGGCTTAAGGATATTCTATGCAGTTTTAATTAATCTGGGGATATCTTTTCTTTTCAACTTCTTTTACCAGAAGTTTTTAGGCAAAGCAACCAATGTGATTCCCGTTTCGGTAATAATTATCACATTTCTAAATTCATTTCTGTTATTGTTTTTTTACCGTTTATTGGTAAAAAATATTTTTACGATTCTTTCTACCAAGCAATCTTCCATCAGAAATGTAATAATCTTTGGTGCCGGACAGCTTGGACGTACAACGAAGGATTTATTGATCAATGATAAGAAACAAAATACACGGGTAGGGGCCTTCCTTGATGATGATTCTTACATGTGGAATAAAGTAATCAACGGAGTAGGTGTATACTGCCCTGATAAATTTTTTGAATCTCCCGAATTTAAAGCCAATAAGTATGATCAATTAATCATTGCTATTCAACACCTTCCCTTACAAAGGAAAAACCATATAGTTGATCTGGCTCTTAAAAACGGTATTAAGGTAATGACCATCCCACCTGTTGAAAGATGGGTGAAAGGAGAATTAACGGTAAAACAGATCAAAGAAGTTAAGATCGAAGATCTGTTAGGAAGAGCCAGTATCAAATTAAATAATGGTAAGGTAGCTGAATCTATTTTTGGTAAAAGAATAATGGTAACAGGAGCTGCCGGAAGTATAGGTTCTGAGATAGTCAGACAATTAACAAGGTTAGCTCCAAAAGAGATAATTCTATTAGATCAGGCCGAATCGCCACTTTATGAAATTGAAAGAGAGGTAAAGGAGAAAAATAAATTTAATAATGCCTGTTCTGTGATTTGTGATATTTCCAATCTTGATAGACTGGAAGATATAATTGATGAACATAATCCTCAGATCATCTTTCACGCTGCAGCATACAAGCATGTCCCTTTAATGGAGAATAATCCTGTAGAGGCAATAATTACAAATGTATTTGGAACTAAGAATTTAGCCGATCTGGCAGTTAAATATAAGGCTGAAAAGTTCGTGATGGTTTCTACGGATAAAGCGGTTAACCCAACATCCGTGATGGGTGCTAGCAAACGTTTAGCCGAGATATATGTTCAGTCATTGAGCAACTATGTTCATGGTGAAGGGATTTCTGATACGGCTTTTATTACCACAAGATTTGGTAATGTACTAGGTTCAAATGGATCTGTTATTCCGTTTTTTAAAAATCAGATTAAAGAAGGTGGTCCGGTAACTGTAACTCATCCAGATATCACCCGTTTTTTTATGACAATACCTGAAGCATGCCAGTTGGTACTTGAAGCAGGTGTAATGGGACATGGGGGTGAAATTTATCTCTTTGACATGGGCGAATCAGTTAAGATCGTAGACCTTGCTAAAAAAATGATTAAACTCTCAGGATTTGAGCCGAATGTGGATATAGAAATTGTTTACACGGGATTAAGAGAAGGAGAGAAGCTATATGAAGAATTGTTAAATACGAAGGAAAACACACTGCCAACTCATCATGATAAAATTATGATCGCAAAGGTTCGTGAATATGATTTTCACAAGATTGAATCACAATTCAAAAAACTTCAAATGGCGGTGGACCAAAGAAATGACATGCTTGTAGTGAGTATGATGAAAGCTATTGTTCCTGAATACAAGAGTAATTCTTCCAAATTTGAGATTCTCGATAAAAAAGACATTTCCTATCGATTGAATATTAATTGATTATTATTCAGATTAATAGATATTAAAAAAGGACATCAGATGATGTCCTTTTTTAATTATTATTATTTTTTTTTAATTATTACTCAAGTAATCCTGCATCTCTCATTGCTTGTTCTATTTTTTCTGAAAGTTCATCAGAAGATTTGACCAGGGGTAATCTGACAAAGTTGTCACAAACACCCAATATTTTCAATGCCTGCTTAACGCCTACAGGATTTCCTTCTACATACATTAACGGGCTAACCTCTGTTAATTTGTAAACTTCATTTTGAGCTGCTTCAAAGTTACAATTCCAATAAGCATCCTTCATCCTTTTAAAAACTCCAGGATAGGCGTTTGCTAAAACACTAATTACTCCAACTCCTCCAATACTGTAAATGGGAAGAGTAAGACCATCATCACCTGATATAAGTAAAAAGTCTTTTGGCTTGTGTTTTGCTATTCTTATGCATTGAAAAAGATCTCCGGAGGCTTCTTTTACTCCAATGATGTTTTCATGTTTAGCTAATCTTAGAGTGGTGTCAGACGTAAGGTTAGAAGATGTCCTGCCAGGTACATTGTATAAAATTACAGGTACAGGGCTTGTTTCTGCGATTGCTATATAATGCTGGTATATGCCTTCCTGTGATGGTTTGTTGTAATAAGGACTAACAGACAGAATTGCATCAACTCCTTTAAGATCAGTCTCTTTTATCTCTTCTAATACATCTGCTGTATTGTTACCACCAATACCATACACTATGGGAACGTTGTCAGGATTATTTTCTTTAACAAAAGAAAGGATAGATGCTTTTTCTTCTGAATTAAGTGTAGCCGTTTCACCGGTCGTACCCATTACTACCCAATAATCAACACCTCTTTTATGAGTATATTCAAGCAATTTACCCAACCCTTCAAAATCTACTTTTTTCTCACTGGTCATTGGTGTTACCAAAGCAACACCTGTCCCTTTTAATTGATCGCTCATTGATGATTTAAGTCTTTTGTGTACTTTAATAATTCTTCGAATTCCCCGGGATAATTGTTATCAGATGCATTGATCATAAAATCAAGTATCTGACTATTCTCATCTGTATAAAAACCAACTCTTGAAACTGCATTTGATTTTAATACCACATTTTTAACGAAGGGGTTAGTACTAAAATCAAGCAAATATAAATAATCAAAGGGTTGTTTTTCAAATTTTTTAACCTCTTCAGCTTCAATTATACCAGTTAAAGACAAGTGGTTTTCAGAAAAATAGTCGTATTTAAATTCGTAATTCTCTTCATTTTTAGGAACGAAAGTCAATACTTCAACATTTTTATCCATTTCCTTCAACCGCTTTACAAATGATTTTACGGCATTGAACTTATCTTTTCCCTCCATTGTGAATATTACACCAATGTTTTTCGCGCTTCTAAATGAAGGATTTGGCCGGTTAGAATATTGTGATTTAACCAGTTGGGAATTTCTTAATTGAAGTAATTTTACATTTATGCCTAACATTATTTATATCATTTCATTGAAATCCTCTTCAGTAATTACAGGGATATCTAGTTTTTTAGCCTTTTCCAGTTTGCTTGGTCCCATATTTTCACCGGCAACAATATAATTAGTTTTGGAAGAAATAGATCCTGTTACTTTACCCCCGTTTTTTTCAATAGTCTCTTTCAATTCGTTACGGGAATACATATGGAAAACACCGGAAACCACAAAATTCATTCCTTTAAGTTTGTCTGTTTGTCCCTCTAATTCTTCTTCAGAAAGACTCATTTGTAATCCATAGGATTTCAACCGGTCAATTATTTTATTATTGTCTTCTTCACCAAAAAATTCGATTACACTTTCTGCAATTTTACCGCCTATTTCTTCAACTTCAATTAATTCATCATAACTGGCTTTAGATAAGTTGTCGAATGATTTGAATGCTCGAGCCAGTTTTTTTGCCACAGTTTCTCCAACATAACGAATTCCGATAGCATATAGAACTCTTTCAAAAGGTACTAGCTTAGATTCATTAATCCCCTTGATTAATTTATCTGCAGACTTTTCCGCCATTCGGTCTAAAGGTAAAACATCCTCTTTTTTTAAAGTGTAAAGATCAGCGATATTTTTTGCCAGATCATGTCTGTATAAAAGTTCTACGGTTTCCGGGCCCATTCCATCGATATCCATAGCTTTTCTTGAAATGAAATGTTCCATTTTTCCTTTTATCTGAGGTGGACAACCATGAACATTAGGGCAATAATGCTGTGCTTCACCTTCTTTTCGGGTAAGTTCACTACCACATTCAGGACAGTTTTTTATGAACTCAACTTTTTGGCTACTATCTGGTCGTTTGGACATTTCGACCTCAACTATCTTTGGTATGATTTCTCCTCCCTTTTCTACTTTTACAGTATCACCAATCCTGACATCTAATTTTTCAATCTGGTCAGAATTGTGAAGTGAGGCTCTTTTTACTGTGGTTCCTGCTAAAAGGACAGGGTCAAGAACTGCAACCGGTGTTACAGCACCAGTTCTTCCAACCTGGTATACAATATTTTTTAATTCGGTAGTTACCTGTTCTGCTTTAAATTTATAAGCTATTGCCCACCTGGGTGATTTAGCGGTACTGCCAAGCTCAGACTGAATGTCATAGTTGTTAACTTTGATAACGATTCCATCGATCTCAAAATTCAATTTATTTCTTTCAGAATCCCAATAATCAACAAACTCCATAATTTCATCAATAGAGTTTACTTTTCTGATCATATTATCAGATTCTTTTGGTGCTTTAAAGCCCCATTCAAGGGCTTTGGTAAGACTCTGGAAATGATTGTCAATATCGAGATTTTCACCGGTTACACTGTATAAATAGCAATCCAGTCCTCTTTCTGAAACCACACTACTATTTTGTAATTTTAAAGTTCCGGAAGCAGTATTTCTTGGATTAGCGTAAGTTTCTTCTCCAGCTTCCTCTCTTTCCTCATTTAATTTGCGGAATCTATCCAGAGGAAAAAAGATCTCTCCCCGAATTTCAAAATCTGTCGGAGGATTATCTTTTAATTTCAAAGGTATAGTTCGGATCGTTTTAACATTGGTTGTTACATCTTCGCCTTGTACACCATCTCCGCGTGTTATGGCCTGGCTGATAATCCCATTTTCATACCTTACAGAAATAGCAACCCCATCATATTTTAATTCACAAACATAGGTTAATGGATGGTCAATCAGCTTTTTGATCCGATTTTCCCATTCAACTATTTCCTCTTTGCTATAAGTATTGCTTAGAGATAACATGGGGAATCGGTGTTTTACAGTTTCAAATTCCTTGGTAACTTCCCCACCTACCCGTTGAGTAGGAGAATCCGGTTGTTTGAGCTCAGGAAACTTTTCTTCAAGTTCTTCAAGTTCTTTCATTTTTATGTCGAACTCCCGATCAGATATTTCAGTGTTATGCTCAACATAATATAAATGATTATGATAGTTGAGTTCCTTAGTCAGTTCCTGAATTTTACCCTGAGCTTCTTGTTTCGTCATAATTGTCGTCTAATTCTGTAAAGCAACAAATCTAACTTAAAATTAGTTTACACTAAATATTGGTGGTATGAATTATTTGATTCGTGTTTATAAATTTAAAGCATACTAAAAAAGGCGCCTTTATGACGCCTTTAAATTATTGATTTGATTTTGTGAAAGTATTGTTATTCCGATTAATATCGGCCATGTAATTATCAATATCGATCTCAATTTTCTGTATACTTTCCGGATCTATATCCAGTTCAACCGTATAGGTTGGATGGGTCCATCCCCAATCGGTTAATATAGTCACATCTTTATTCTTAAAATCTTTCGTTCCACGCATTACTGCCAGAGGAATGTAATACTTAGATTTTTTACCATCTTTTAATGTTACGGTGAATTCAACCGGCATGATTGAAGTTCCTTTCCTGGTAAGAATTACTTCAGCATTTCCATTTTTCTCAGTTACACCTTCTACAGCATAATCAATGATTTTAGTAGTGAAAAGCATATCTTGAAGATACCAGTCAAGAACAAGATCTGATTCTTTTTCCATGATCCTAATGAAATCCCATGGTGTGGGATGCTTAAATTTCCAGGTATTAAAATATCTCTTCATACCATTCCAGAAATTCTTTTCCCCAACGATATATTTTAGTTGATTTAAAAATACCGCTCCTTTGCTATACGAGTTTATACCATATGCCATGTTGGTTTCATAATGATCACTATGAGTTGACATGGGTTCGTTAGCTTCCGAGTTAGCAAGGTATAAATAACCTCGGTAGCTTGCTGCCAAAGGCTGACCGTTTTTATTAAATAATTCAGACATCACAAGGTCAGAAGCAAAAGTAGTAAACCCTTCGTCCATCCATGGATAAAGACTTTCGTTTGTGGCTAAAACACCCTGGTACCAGCTATGAACCAATTCATGAACAGTTACTCCTACAAGCGAACCGAAAGTACGACGACCAGTGATCAAAGTAGAAGTTGCATATTCCATTCCTCCGTCGCCTCCTTGTATGACACTGAATACATCATATGGGTAAACCCCGAAGTTTTTGTTCATTATTTCAAAAGCCTTGGCAGTATATTCAGGAAGCCTTTCCCAATTATTTTTAACACTATCGATTTCATCCTGGTAAAGGAAATGAAGAGTTAATCCGAAATCAGTAGTTAATGTTTTATGAACGTAGTCCGGGTCAGCTGCCCACATGAAATCATGAACTTTTTCAGCTTTAAAATGCCAGGTTTTGGTTTTGCCTTTTGAAGTTACTTTCTTTCCTTCATCCTGGTAGCCAAATCCAACTTCATTGCCATTAACAACGTTTCCTGATCCTCCCAGTACATAATCTTTGTCGATAGTGATTTTCACATCAAAATCAGACCATACTCCATGAAATTCGCGGCCTATATAGGGATCAGGGTGCCAGCCATCCTGGTCATACTCAGCCATTTTAGGATACCATTGAGACATACTATATCTAATACCTTCTTTGCTGTCTCTTCCTGACCTTCTTATCTGAAGAGGAACCTGGGATTCGAATTGCATTTTAAAAGTGCTTGATTGGCCAGGTAAAATGGGTTTATCAAGAACTACCTCAAGAACGGTGCCTTCAATTTGGAATTTAAGATTATTCCCGTCTTGTTTTAATTCATTGATTTTATGATAACCAATTTCTGTTTCTGATAACATAGAAATTCTGTCCTGAACTCTACGGTCAGGATCCTTAATATTTCTTGAACGCACATCCATCTGGCTTCCAGGTTGAAATGCATTAAAATATAGATGGTAAAATACCCTGGTTAGCGTATCGGGAGAGTTGTTTGTATATTTTAGAGTCTGATTTCCAGTAAACTGATTTTTTTTAACATCCATATCAATTTCCATGGAATAATCAGCTTCTTGCTGCCAGTATCCTGGTTTCTGAGCCATTGTTATTAATGGCGACAGCATAAAAATGAATAATAAAAGTTTATTAAAGTATTTCATCAATATTAATTATTGGGTTTTTCACACAAATATATTCTCTCGATTGCAAGAGATCTTGTCAAATTATAAAAATGGTAAATTATTATTATGGCTGGCTGATGGGTGTGTAATTAACGAAAAAAAAAGCACAAGTGTTATACCTGTGCTTCATTTTAAGATGTTAAACTATATTAATTCGTACTGTGATTCGTTTATGTCAAGATTGTGATAAACCTTTTGAACATCATCATCATCTTCTAATGCTTCAATAAGTTTCCAGACACTTTGAAGGTCTTCATCGCCCAGTTCGGTAGTCGTTTTTGGAATTCTTTGAAGTTCTGAAGTCTCAGTTTCTATCCCCAGTTCTTCAAGTTTCGATTGCATGGATCCAAAGTCTTCCATTGCAGTGTATACAGTGATGAATTCATCGTGTTCTTCGACCTCTTCAGCACCGGCATCGATTACTTCAAGCTCAAGAGATTCCTTATCCATACCTTCTGGCTTTTTAAATATGAATACACCTTTTCTGTCAAATATAAAATCCAAAGAACCATTTGTACCTAATGAACCACCATATTTAGTGAAGGCAGCCCTTACAGCTGCGACTGTTCTGTTTAGGTTATCAGTCATCGTTTCGACAAAAACTGCGATACCGTGTGGGGCGTATCCTTCATAAGTATGTTCAGTATATTCAGTAGCATCTTCCCCGGCAGCTTTCTTAATCGCTCTTTCAATATTGTCTTTGGGCATATTTACACCCTTAGCATTTTGAACTGCTAATCTCAAACGAGGATTAGCATCCGGATCAGGACTTCCACCTTCTTTTACTGCAATGTGGATCTCCTTAATAAGTTTGGTAAATATCTTTCCTCTCTTGGCGTCTTGTGCACCTTTCCTGCGCTTTATGTTCGCCCATTTACTGTGTCCTGCCATAAAAAACTTTTTTTACAAAAATAATTATATCATTTCTTAAATAAAAGTCTGAAAATTCCTGTTTAAAACAGAATTACTATTCACTCTTTTGAGTTGCTACTTTTCTTTTATCTGACCATGTTTTATACCAGACATTTAAAATCACCCCAACTAGTACAACAGCCATACCGACATAGGTGTAAAAATTAAATGTTTCATCAAAAATAAGGTATCCAAAACCAAGGCCATAAATTATACCAAGATATTTTAGTCCTGCTACTTTTGAAATCGATTCCTCCTGGAAGGCTCTCGTCATATAATACTGAGCTATTTGTGTAAGGACTCCCACACCCAGGAGAAGGAGCCATTCGATACCTTGAGGAGTTACCCAATGAAAAGCAGAATATATTGACACCAATGGTAATGTTACAAGGGGGAAGTAGAAGACAATTACTAAAGGATGTTCAGAAGTATTTAGCTTTCGGACAATGTTATAGGCCAAGCCTGCAAAAAATGCAGAAAGTATACCAAGAACAAGTAGTTCCGTTGAAATTCGTTCATCAAAACCCTTAATTATTAGTATTCCGGCAAAAGAAACGAGGAAAAATATAAATTGCCACGGGCTAAGCTTTTCTTTTACAATAAAAATGCCCAAAATCGCAGTGAAAACAGGAGCAAGGAACTGCAAAGTGACAGCAGTTGCAAGCGGAATACGTTGTAAAGTATAGAAATATATTGTTAAAGCGATAGCTCCGGCAAGACCTCTGCCAATGAGTAACTTCTTATTGTTACCCCAGACAGATACATTTTGCCTTCGGAGGATCATCGCACTTAATATAAAAGAAATGAGGGATCGGAAAACAATTATTTCTGTTGCAGGAATGTTAGTAAGGTACTTTACGAGTACATTCATTAATGAAAAGCAAATGCCTGACAATAACATAAAACGTACTCCCTTAGATAAATACATATTGATTGTTAAAGATTTTAGCGTCTGTTAAAAATGCCATTAAAACAAGGAACGAAAGCACCAGTATTTAGTTTAGCATCTACCGCGGGAAATTTATTTTCTCTCGAAGAGACCTTAAAAGGGAAGCCTTGTATTTTATTTTTCTACCCTAAGGATTTTACTCCTGGGTGTACAAAGGAGGCCTGTTCATTCAGGGATGAGTTTGAATATTTCAGTTCGGTTGAAATTCCGGTTTATGGAATAAGCCGGGATGAATTGGTTACTCATATACATTTTAAAAATAAATTTGATCTTCCGTTTGATCTCCTTGCAGATGAAACCGGGAAAGTATCGAAGATGTACAGGGCTAAAGTCCCATTTCTTAATATGACTAAGCGAATCACCTATCTTTTGGATCATGACCATATAATAAGGTATTCATATGAGAACATGTTTGGAGCAGAAAAACATATTGAAGAAATGAAAAGAATAATAGCTGAGCTGGAAGTTACACTATAAGTCCATCTTTCATTTCCAGGCATCGGTCGGCCATTGATGCTAATTCATTATTGTGGGTGACAATCACAAAAGCCCTTCCAAATTCATCTCTCAGATCGAAAAATAACCGGTGCAATTCTGCGGCGTTTTTGGAATCCAGATTTCCTGATGGTTCATCAGCAAAAACAATCTTCGGTCCATTGATCAGCGCCCTTGCTACAGCTACTCTTTGTTGTTCCCCTCCACTCATTTGAGAAGGTTTATGATGAAACCTGTCTTTAAGATTGAGCTTTAGCATTAATTCTTTTGCAGCATTTTCTGTTTCCAGTTTGCTTTTTTTTCCATTTATAAATGCCGGGATACATATATTTTCAAGAGCAGTAAATTCTGGCATTAGATTGTGAAACTGAAAAATGAACCCAATATTTTCATTTCTAAATCTGGCCATTGCTTTTTTATTAAGCTTGCTGATCTCTTTGTTTTGCATGATTACCCTTCCTGAATCAGCATTGTCCAGAGTCCCTAATATATGTAGCAGGGTACTTTTTCCAGCTCCCGAAGCTCCGACGATGGAAACCACCTCGTTAGATTTTACAGTTATGTCTATTCCTTTTAGTACTTCAAGAGTACCGTATTTCTTTTTGATTTGTTCAGCTTGCAGCATACTGGCGCAAGATATGAATTTTAATAAAAAAATAGTCGATATGAATTCGTATTATACTTTTATTAGATAGAAATGCCTCATTTTCAATCAAAAACTTATAATTAATTTATGATTCAAGCCACGAAAAACTATTGAAAGATTTAATTCTAACGATTGCATTAAATATAAAAAAGTTTATCCTGCTTGAAATATAATCTTAAAAGGGCTAGATTCGTGCAAAATTTTGAGACATGAACATTCACGAGTATCAGGCAAAATCCATATTAAAAAAGTACGGTTGTCGAATTCAGGAAGGTCTGGTTGCAGAGTCCGCTGACAGAGCATTGACTGCAGCTAAAGAACTTAAAGCTGAAACAGGCACCGAATGGTTCGTTATTAAAGCTCAGATCCACGCTGGTGGTAGAGGAAAAGGTAAAGTTCAGGAAACTGGCTCTAATGGAGTTGTTCTTGCAAAAAGCCTTGACGAAGTACCAGAAAAAGCTAAAGGTATCCTTGGTGGTACATTGGTTACTCATCAGACAGGTGAGGAAGGTAAAAAAGTTCACAAGGTGTTGGTCGCACAGGATGTATATTATCCGGGTGAATCAGAGCCTAAAGAATTTTATCTTTCAGTTCTTCTTGACCGGGCAAAGGGATGCAATGTAATTATGGCATCTACTGAAGGTGGAATGGACATTGAAGATGTCGCTGAAGAAACACCTGATAAGATATTTAAAGAGTGGGTAGATCCTGCTGCAGGACTTCAAGGATTTCAGGCTAGAAAAATTGCTTTCGCGTTAGGTCTGGAAGGAAATGCTTTTAAAGAAATGGTGAAATTCATCATGTCTCTTTACAAAGCATATGAAGAAACTGACTCTTCAATGTTTGAGATCAACCCTGTTCTTAAAACTTCAGATAATAAGATCCTTGCAGTTGATGCAAAGGTTAATCTTGATGATAATGCATTATTCCGTCATAAGGATCTTGCTGAATTCAGGGATATTACTGAAGAAGACCCGTTAGAGGTAGAAGCAAATGCTGCCGGATTGAATTATGTAAAGCTTGACGGTAATGTAGGCTGTATGGTAAACGGAGCCGGTCTTGCTATGGCAACAATGGATATTATTAAGCTTTCAGGTGGTGAGCCAGCAAACTTCCTTGATGTTGGGGGTGGAGCTAATGCTGAAACTGTTGAAGCAGGGTTTAGGATTATTTTGCAGGATCCTAACGTTAAGGCTATTCTTATCAATATTTTTGGAGGTATCGTAAGATGTGACAGAGTAGCAAACGGTGTTGTAGAAGCTTATAAAAAGATTGGTGATATCGATGTTCCTATCATTGTTAGGCTTCAAGGTACTAATGCAGAAGAAGGAGCTAAGATTATCGAAGATTCAGGATTGAAAGTTTCTTCAGCAATCGTTCTTAAAGATGCAGCTGCAAAAGTAAAAGAAGTATTATCTTAAGATTATAAATATTTAAAGCACCCGTAGTTCAACTGGATAGAATACCAGATTTCGGCTCTGGGGGTTGAGGGTTCGAATCCTTCCGGGTGCACAGAGGTCTTCAATTAAAATTGGAGACCTCTTTTTTATTTTTATATGCCTTTATTCGTTTGATTGTGAAGTAAGATTTTTTTGTACTATTTCAATTTTATAACAAGAAGGAATTAGAAGGCTGTATAATATTAATATTAATAAAAAGCATCTGAACTTATTAATATTTAGAAATGTTTATCGAAAACATACGTTATGTTTTCATAATTTTTTGTTTAATTGCTATGAATAGGCCATCAGAATTCATATTTTTACTTTAAACCTGCAGAACAACTATTATGCAAATAAAAAGGGTCTTATTATTTATTCTTTTCATATCATTTATTGTCATCGAATTAGATGCTCAAAGTTTCTATGGGCTTCGTAGGGACAGGCCATGGCAGGTAACATTCGGCGGCGGAGTAAGTACGTATTACGGTGATTTGAAAGAAGGTCGTTGGATCGACGATAATATCAATATCTCAGTCGGAGGGATGTATAAGATCAATCAGCACCTTTCATTACGATCTGAATTAACTTATTTCAGGTTATCAGGTGATGACAGGGATAGTAGAAATGAAACTTCTATCAGGGAAAGATATTTAAGTTTTAGAGCAGATAATTTTGAATTAAATGTTCAGGCTGTTGTCTATTTCTTCAATAATGGGCTTTCGTATTATATCAGACCTCCATTTAATATTTATGCTTTTGGAGGTATTGGAGCATTTTATAGTAATCCTAAAGCTGAAATAGAAGGAGAATGGTATGCTTTGAGACCTGTTGAAACTGAAGGTGTTAGTTATTCACCAATTCATGCTAATTTTAATGGAGGACTTGGTGTAACTGCCAAAATAAACTATAGAATGAGTCTTATGGCAGAAGCTGGCTGGAGAATAACTACTACTGATTATATTGATGATGTTAGCACTCAATATATAGATCAATCTAATTTCCCAACTCAAACAGAAAAATGGCTGGCAGATATGAGGCCTTACAGAGCTGGTCTGGAACCATGGGAAGCAGGGCACATACGCGGTAACCCTAGTGAAAATGATGGGTATATGTTTATTCAGTTAAAATTACAATATTACCTGGGTATTAACAGAAACAAGGCCAAATCACAGCGTGGAAATTATAGAAACAGAACTAATTATCCGGGTAGTTTTGGAGGAAGAAACAAAAGAGGATTCTTTAACAGGCTATTTGGTAATTAATAAGTCATAATATTAAAACTTAAACCTCTGTAAATTTTACAGAGGTTTTTTTATGTATAAAAATAGGCTGTTTGAAGATCAAACAGCCTCGCGATCGGCTTTTAATATTCATGTTTGGGTTAGCCGGGGAATGATCGCGCTTTGTTTTCCTTGTTTTCTTTTTCGTAAATGTAATCCATTATTGCAAAAGCCGCCTCGCGCCCGTCTAATGCAGCGTTAACTACAAGGTCAGCACCTCGGCTTCCATCTCCACCAGCGTAAACTCCTTCTATGTTGGTCTCGCATTTATCTGTCACCTCAATGGCATTCCATTTATTTGTTTTAATATTATTTTCTTCTAAAAATGTTAACTTTTCATTGTTAAATCCGAGGGCAAGGATAATTACATCTGCATATTTGATTTCTTCTGTGCCTTCTTCTTCAATTACCTGCATTCTGCCTCCTTCCGGAGAAGGGATAAGTTTGGTTTTGATGAATTTAACACCAATAATATTCCCTCTGTCATCTGCCACGAAACCCTTTGGCTGCATTTGCCAGATAAATTCAACACCTTCTTCCTTTGCTGACTGGACTTCCTTAGCGCTACCAGGCATGTTTTCTTCATCTCTTCGATAAACGCATCGTACTTTTGTTGCATTTTCTCTTATTGATGTTCTTACGCAATCCATAGCTGTGTCCCCTCCACCAATGACCATGACATTTTTGCCTTTAACAGAGTATTTTTTGTCAAATGGTTGATCGAAAATTTTCTTTTGGATATTAGTAAGAAAGGGAACAGCCATAAATACATTATTTGCACTATACCCTTCATAGTTCAACAATCTACCCTCCATTGCTCCGATACCAATAAAGATAGCATCGTATTCTTCTTTTAATTTTTCGAATGATACATCCTTGCCGATTTCAGTATTTAGTTTGATCTCCAGACCAGCCTGGTAAAGCTGATTCATTCTTTTATCTACAACTTCTTTTTCAAGCTTGAATCCAGGAATTCCATAAGTTAGAAGGCCGCCTGCTTTATCTGCTTTTTCAAAAATAACAGGCTTGATTCCGGCTCTTAATAAAAAAGTGGCACAAGATATACCTGCCGGTCCTGATCCGATTATTGCTACTTTTTTATCTGATGTTATTCCCGGGTATTCAGGTTTCATGCCTTTTTCGAAACCTTTTTCCGTAATACTTACCTCGATAGAACCAATAGTGATCGCTCCAAAACCGTCATCCAGCGTGCAAGCTCCTTCACATAGCCTGTCCTGAGGGCAAATTCTGCCTAGAATTTCAGGGAATGGTGAAGTTTCATTGCTTATCTCAAAAGCAAGTTCAAGATCTTTCTCAGCAATATACTTTAGCCACTGAGGAATATTGTTACTCAATGGACAACCGGTAGAACTACAATAAGGGTTGCCACACTGTATACATCGATCTGCCTGTGAACCAGCTTCTTCTTCGGTGTAGATCTCGTATATTTCATCAAAGTTATTGACCCTTTCGTCGCCAGGTTTAACCTTTGGATTGATTCTTTCTATTTTTGTGAATTCCTGCAATTTCTCCTCCTTTTAAATTTCTTAGTTACCATCAAATGGATTTAATGGAACATTGTTCATATCCTTTGATTTTACCATGTAGAAATATCTGAGTTCTTCACGGTAATTTTCGAGTATTTTTTCTGCCCTTGGACTTGCCGTTTTTCTTAAATAACTGCTTAGAATGCTTTTAAGATAGTATCTGGCTTCGTCATTTTCATCAGTATCAATTCTCTGAGCGTGAATTAACTGATGATTCATTTTGTCCATGAAAGCATGTTCTTTGTCGTAAACAAATGCTACTCCGCCTGTCATTCCGGCTCCAAAGTTAATTCCTGTATTACCCAGGATAACTACTGTTCCGCCAGTCATATATTCACAGGCATGATCTCCCGTGCCTTCAACAACTGCCAAAGCACCACTATTTCTAACAGCGAAACGTTCGCCTACAGAACCACTTACGAATAATTTTCCTCCGGTTGCTCCATATAGACAAGTATTTCCTGCAAGATTTAGTAATTGTTGAGGATCATGGGGCTTAACAATAATTTGTCCACCACGCATTCCTTTTCCTACATAATCATTGGCGCTACCAAGCAGGTTTAAACTCATTCCATTCATTAAGAATGCTCCAAATGATTGACCCGCAGTTCCTTTGAGGTCAAAATTGATCGAGTATTTTGGCATTCCTATATCGCCGTGTTTTTCAGCAATAAACCCACTGATATAAGCTCCGAAACTTCGGTTGGTATTTCTTATTTCCTTTTTAAGAGTAACAGGACCGGAATTGTTTTCAATTATTTCGGCAACTTCTTTATAGATTGATTTCTCAAATTCGTTTTTATCGTAAGGTTCATTAAACCCTTTTTGACAAGTGTTACACCCATCAACTCTTCGAAGTAATTTATCAAAATTGAACTTCAAAGCAAGTTCATCATTTACAACTTTTAATAATTCAGTTCTTCCAATTATATCATCGAGCTTTTCGTAACCCAGTTCAGCTAGGATCTCTCTAACCTCTTGAGCAACCGCTTTTAAATAATTGATTACGCCCTCTACTGTTCCTACATAATATTTTCGAAGTAATTCATCCTGGGTAGCAATTCCGACACTACATTTGTTAAGATGGCAAACACGTAAGATTTTACACCCTACTGTTGAAAGTAATGCCGTGCCAAAGCCATAGACCTCAGCACCAAGAATAGCAGCTTTTACTACGTCAAGGCCCGTTTTTAGTCCACCATCAGTAACCAGTTGGACGTTTTGACGTAAATTGTTGGCTTTAAGAGACTGATGTGCATCAGCAAGACCAGGTTCCCAGGGATTACCGGCAAATTTGATGCTTCCAAGTTGAGCTGCTCCCGTACCACCGTCAGCACCGGATATAACTATCCTGTCTGCATATGCTTTAGCAACGCCACATGCAATAGTTCCTACTCCGGCGGTAGAAACTAATTTCACACTTACTCTTGCCTTAGGGTTTACCTGCTTTAAGTCGAAAATAAGCTGGGCAAGATCTTCAATTGAATAAATGTCGTGATGTGGGGGAGGGGATATCAGTGTTACTCCGGGAATTGTATATCTAAGGGTTGCTATCAGTGGTGTTACTTTAGATCCCGGAAGTTGACCGCCTTCTCCGGGTTTTGCTCCCTGTGCTATTTTGATCTGTATTTCCGAAGCACTTCTTAGATAAGCAGGGGTAACACCAAACCTACCTGATGCGACCTGTTTTATAGAGCTATTTTTAATTGTATTATACCTCGCTTTATCTTCGCCTCCTTCTCCTGAATTAGATTTAGCATGAAGCGTATTCATTGCCTCTGCGATTGCTTCATGTGCTTCGGGTGAGATAGACCCAAGACTCATAGCTGCAGAAGTAAATCTTCGTGTTATTTCTTCGATCGGTTCGACCTTATCAATTTCAATTTTTTCTTTATCAGGATTAAATTCAAAGAAATCCCTGATCATTTTTAATCCTCTGTTGTTAATCCTGTTTTTATATTCTTCATAATCAACAGGCTTACCTGATCTGGCAAATTTGTGGACATGGTGAACTACATCAGGGGAGAAATCGTGATATTCTCCTTTGTCCATGTATTTATAGAAGCTACCGACTTCCAGGGGATAGAGTTTCTTTCTGTAATGACTGATATAAGCATTTTTATGCGCTTTTCTCAATCGATGTTCAATGTCAAGGTAGTTAAGACCTGGGATGATCACTGAGGCATCTGGAAAACATTCTTCAGTTATCTCCTCAGATAATCCGATCACGTCGAAAAGAGCCGCATTAATGTAACTTTCTACTGTACTGATGCCCATTTTTGACATAATCTTTAATAGGCCGTTATTAACTGAAGTCTGAACCTTTTTTAATCCGATCTTTCTGGCATTATGTCTACAGTCTTTTTGTCTTTCTATTACCGAAAGGGCAGAAGCGTAAAGTAAATAAGGATATACAGCAGTTGCGCCAAATCCAAGAAGAACAGCAGCAGAGTGGGAATCCAATACTTCGCCGGTTATTGCCGTGAAGTTTACTTTGCTTCGGATCCCTTTTTTTAGAAACAGGGTGTTTAAATAGCCAATAACTAATGGCATAGGCATTAGCATATTTTCTTCACTCAGACATCTGTCATCTAAAATAATTTGTCTGACCCCGTTCTCGTTGACCGATTTGATAATCTTTTCACCTAATGCAACAAGAGATTCTTTAAGGTCTCCAGTAAAACAAGTTTCAAAAGATTCATATTTATAATATGGATCATAAAGTTCATGATTTTCATCTCCGAATGCAGTCAAAATCTCCATCTTTTCTTTTGACATTATAGGAGACATGGAGATTAGTCTATGAGAGTGGTCAGGAGTCTCTTTTAAAACATTATTTCTGCTTCCAAAAGAAACCGCTGTTGACATTACGATTTTTTCACGTAATGGGTCAATTGGTGGGTTGGTTACCTGGGCAAATTTTTGCCTGAAAAAGTCAGTGAAATTTCTTTGATGATCACTAAAGCATGCGGCAGGAGTGTCATCTCCCATTGAGCCGGTTTCTTCTTTGCCATTTTTGATCATGGGTTCAATAATAGAAGACATTACCTCGTTAGTGTAATTGTGGTAACGTTGCATTTCCACAAGATTTGGAGGTCTTAAGTCAGAAAAATCACTGAAGTTATTTTCAGTATGCTCCATTAAATAAGAAGAGTTGTCATTTAACCATTTTTCATAAGGGATGGTGTTAGTTATATATTCATTAATCTCATGGTTCTTATATATTTTACCAAACTTCAGATCTGCAGCAATCATTTGTCCTGAAGTTAATTTGCCCTGTTCTTTAATATTTTCAGGCTCCAGATCTATGATTCCATATTCACTTGCAATAATCAGGCGATCATCATTAGTTATTATATATTTAGCAGGTCTGAGTCCGTTTCTGTCTAAAACAGTTCCTACATATCTACCATTCGTAATATTTAATGCTGCAGGACCATCCCATGCTTCGAAGTTACAAGCAGTATATTCGTAAAAGGCTCTCAATCTCGCATCTAGATGTGGTGCGTTTTGGAAAGGAGGGGGGACCATAGAACGAACAGCTTTGAAAAAATCGACACCATTCTGGATTAGGAATTCAAAATAATTATCAAATGAAGCACTATCACTGGTTTCTTTTTGAAGAATAGGCATTAGCCTTTTCATTTCTTCTTCATCAAAAATATTACCAGCCATATTTTCCATATTAACCCTGACATTATATCTATTGGCTTTTATGGAATTAATCTCTCCGTTATGTGCTACACACCTGAATGGTTGTGCCAGAGGCCATCTTGGCATTGTATTGGTGCTAAATCGCTGGTGAAATACAGCGAAGGTCACTTCAAAATCCTGATCTTTGAGATCTGTGTAAAATTCATCAATTAATGTAGGTAAAAGGAGCCCTTTGTAGGATATCATTTTATCAGAAAAGGAAGCAATTGTAAAATTAATGTCTTCGATTTCAGATTCAACATCTTTTCTGGTAAGGTATAATAATGCTTCAAATCTTCTTTGCGCCATTGGCGAATTTGGAATAACAAAGGTCTGAACAATCTCAGGCATTATTTTTTTTGCCTGTTCTCCCAGGTTTGATTCATCGGTAGGTACAGATCTTGTGAAAAGTATTTTTAGATCATTTCTTTTACAGGTCTCTTCAAATATTATTTTCTGTTCATCATCAGTATAAAACGTCATTGCGACAGCATATTTCGAAGGGAGATCAAAGCCATTTAATGAGGCTGTTTTTCTCATGAATTTATGTGGCATTGAAAACAGAAATCCACATCCATCCCCACTTTTCCCATCTGCGGCAATAGCTCCACGATGCATCATTCTTTTTAATGCTTCGATTGAGTCATCAACCATTTGTCTGGACGCAATATTCTTAATTTGCGACATCATACCGAAGCCGCAGTTATCTTTAAATTCCTGTGCTATGTTCATTCTTTACCTGTTATTCAAAAATATGAGCCTTCTAATCTACCGAAAGATGTTCGAAATTTTGCTTAAAACAGGTTTTTATTACATAATCAACGGGAGGAATTAAGATAATGTTAATTAATATTTTGACTTATTTAGATATGTAAAAAAAACACACTTATTTAAGTGTGTAAATTGATGAATTTGTAATTAAGATGATTAAATGTCTATTATATTGTATTTAAACACATTTTAAAATAGAAAAATAACAATTTTTAGTTGTTTAATTATCGATCTCGTCAAATTTACTAGATAGTTGTTCTTCCGTTCCTCTTAATTTTTCCCGGCATTGCTTAATGATTGTTGTTGCTTCTTCCACATCTTTCATCAATTCATCAATATCACCTTCCTGGTTCTCTAATTTTTCCAGAATAGTCGATAATCTTTTAATTGATTCTTTGTAGCTTAATTTCTTTTTATTTGGCATTTTTCTCTACTTTATCGATGGTACTTATAATATCTAATTTCTTTGATATTGTTCTTATTTGTGATCCTTTATTTATTTGATCTGCCTTATTGATGTTTTGACCATTTATTTCTGTGTAGGTATACCCTCGTTCAATTACTTTTTTTGGATTCATACTTGAGAGTAGTTTTTCACTGGAATTAAGAAAATCTAATTCCTTTTTTATAATATTTTTTGTTATGAATTCAATTTTATTTTTAAGATCATTCAAAGAATAATTGTATTCTTTAATTAAGTTTTCAGAAGCTTTCTGAATATTATGATTGTAAAAATTTAGTTTTTCAGAAGCTGATTGAATAAAACCCCTGGATTTATCTGATAATGTTTTTTGGGCAGCTACTAATTTTTCCTCAAAACTATACATTCCACTGATTAGAAATTCAGCAACAGCAGTCGGGGTTTTTAATGCCGTGTTAGCTACCAGGTCAGTAATAGTTTCATCTCTTTCGTGGCCTATTCCTGTTAAAACTGGAATAGGAAACTGAGCTGTATGTAAAGCAACTTCATAATTATCGAAACATTCAAGATCAAGTTGGGCCCCACCACCCCTTATAATAACAGTCAGATCGAAATCTTTTGAAGAAGCGTGAATGCGATGAAGAGCAGTTATTATGCTTTCCGGAGCTTGGTTTCCTTGCATCACAGAATTAAAAAGAGTTGTGTGAAACATATATCCAAACTGGTTTGACTGTAATTGACTCATGAAATCCTGATAGCCTGCTGCTGTTTCGCTACTTATAATGGCAATTTTTTGCGGAACAATTGGTAATGGGATTTCTTTATTCATGTTTATCACACCATCTTCTTCTAGATGTTGAAGAATTTCTTGCTTTTTAGCAGCTCTTTCTCCTAGAGTAAACTTTGGGTCAACATCAGTGATATTTAAAGACATTCCGTAAACCTCATGGAAGGTTACTTTTACCTTGCATAACACTTTCATACCCTGTGCTAATTCGGATCCTGTTATCTTCAAAAACCATGCATTTATTCCCCTAAACGTATAAGCCCAAATTGTTGCCCTGTTTTTAGCCAGAACCTGATCTTCGTCTTTATCTACCAGTTCCAGATAGCAATGTCCTTTATAATTTGTTCTTAATTCAGCTATTTCAGCAACAACCCAGTAACTTGAATCCAGGTTATCATCTAAAACAGTTTTAATTTTATGATTTAGTTCTAAAAGCGAATAAGTTTCCAAAGGAATATGTATTTTTAATCAATAAGTTTGGTCACAAAGGTAAATAAATTTACAACTGCATGACCATTAGTCAAAGTTCAGTATTAGAAATTCAAAATCATTTATAAAATGAAAAAAAGGTTATTGTTTTTAATTTTTCTTGCAGTTTTCACTATAATTTCCTGCAATTCTAATAAAGAAAAAAATAATGCAGATCAGGTAGTTTCTGAGAGTGTTGATTTCAATCAAAGCGAATATTCATTCTATGGAGAAGAAATTACTAAATCAGGTTACTCGGAATTATCTTCTCCAGAAGATCTACTTAATGGTAAAGACAGTTCTACTGTGAAAGTAACAGGAGAGGTGTCAAGTGTTTGTAAGAAAAAAGGCTGTTGGATGACTTTAGATATTCCGGGCCAGTTAAAACCATTGAGAGTAACATTTAAAGATTATAGTTTTTTTGTTCCGAAGAATATAGAAGGTAGAAAAGTAATAGTCAAAGGAGTATTAAAGAAAGAAGTACAATCAGAAGAAATGAGAAAGCATTATGCTGCAGATGAGGAGAAATCACAAGAAGATATTGAAAAGATAAAGGGTAATGAAATTGAATATTCATTAGTAGCCGATGGTGTTATTTTAATGTGAAATATTCGTTTTGATTAAATAAAAAAAGCTTTCCAATTTTGGAAAGCTTTTTTTATTTAATTCAGAATCTTTAATTAAGATCCAAGCTTAACGATCATATCTGCAGATCTGTTAGAGTAACCAGCTTCGTTATCGTACCAACTAACAACCTTAACCATATTGCCTTGAGTTGAGGTCAATAATGAATCAAAGATGCTAGAGTGAGGATTTCCAAGGATATCTGAAGAAACGATTGGTTCATCAACATACTCAAGAATACCTTTAAGAGGTCCATTTGCAGCAGCTTTTAACGCTTCATTTACCTCTTCTGCAGTTACATCTTTACCGACTTCAGCAACAAGGTCAGTCACAGAACCATCTGGTACCGGAACTCTCATAGCTATTCCATCAAGTTTTCCTTTAAGTTCAGGAAGAACTAACCCAACTGCTTTAGCTGCACCTGTAGAAGTAGGTACAATAGATACTGCACCAGCTCTTGCTCTTCTCAAGTCTTTATGAGGAGCATCCTGAATATTTTGATCCGCAGTATATGCGTGAACAGTAGTGATATATCCTCTCTTTAAACCAAATGCATCATTTAAAACTTTTGCCATAGGAGCTAGGCAGTTGGTTGTACAAGAAGCATTTGAAACTATTTTCTCATCTCCGGTTAAAGTGTCATCATTAACACCTAGTACTACTGTAGGGATATTACCTTTTGCAGGAGCAGAGATTAATACTTTTTTCGCACCAGCTTTAAGATGTTTGCCTGATCCTTCTTCATCTACAAATCGACCAGTAGATTCAAGAACAACATCTACATCATGCTTTTTCCATGGTAATTGTTCAGGATCTCTTTCAGCGTAAGCCGCAATAGAGTTTCCATTTACTATGATACTGTCTTCAGTTGATTCAACTGTACCAGGGAATTTCCCATGAACTGTATCATATTTTAATAAATGTGCGAGTGTTGCTTTATCAGTAAGATCATTGATCGCGACAACTTCCACATTATCTTTTTCAAGAAGAGCTCTGAATGTAAGTCTTCCTATTCTTCCAAATCCGTTAATTGCAACTTTGATAGCCATTTTTTACGGTTTTTATGTGTAAATATTAGTGTGTAAGTAATTAAGGGGTAAAAATACTATGTTAACTATGGAAAAACAATGAATTGACTGACACCTTTTATCCTTGCAATCGATTGAAATGTTTTTTTTGTAATAATTCAGAATTTCAATTAAGAATATTACATTTTGAATGGTGATTACTTGGTAAAATAAATGGTATTTTGAATTAAAATTTACCTTGAAATTTAACTGCTTAAATATCAAATAGTTATTTCTGTTGGGGTAAAAAAATATGATTTTTTTTAATCAGAGTGTTGAAAATTTAAAATGATAATCTATATTTGCATCACCTTTTAGCACGGCCCGTTCGTCTAGGGGTTAGGACGCCAGGTTTTCATCCTGGTAGCAGGGGTTCGAATCCCCTACGGGCTACTTTGATAATCCCTTGTTCTCTATAGAGCGAGGGATTTTTTTATGTTTTTATTTTTTCCTGACAAAAAAATTTTTCTCCTTCATTATCAGTTAGTAAGGTCTAGTTAGATGGTTTATATAAGAAAATATTTTGTCAGGGTGTTGAAAAATTAAATTGAGTCATTATATTTGCATCACCTTTTAGCACGGCCCGTTCGTCTAGGGGTTAGGACGCCAGGTTTTCATCCTGGTAGCAGGGGTTCGAATCCCCTACGGGCTACAATAAACGTCGGACTTCTCCGGCGTTTTTTTTTGCCTAATAAATAATTTAACATCGATTTAACCGTTTTCAATGACGGTTACTATTTTTGTTATGGGCTTTAATCCTTAAATTAATTAGAAGAGGAACAGGATGATCGTATGATTAAGTATTTTTTATATTTTATTTGTTTAATATTTCTTATTCTGGGGGGGCTGGTCTTTCTTCTTCCGGTTAGTAACTGGTGGTCACTTTGCTTTTTTTATCCATGCATTATTTCTGTTCTTGTTATCAAAGGCCAATTTAAAGGGCTTTTGATAATAGGAGGAATAATTATAACGCTTGTTTGTGCGGGATTTTTACTACCGGATGTAATCTATTGGTTATCCGATGGTGGTATTTCTCTTGAGATTCAAGAAAATGATGTGTTAATAGGGCGTGCTAAATTATTCTTTGGATTATTGGCTTCTTTTGTATTACAGCTTGTCTTATTTTATGAATTAAAAAAATACCGGGATCTTGAAAAACACGGTTAATTATTCAGTTCATTGAGGTAATCCATCCCCGATAGGGAGTGACAGGCATTACATGACCTTTCAAGTGAAACGGAACCTTCAAGGGCAGACTGTTTATCTTTTGACGTGATAGATTTTGAGATATTTTTTAACGGAGTATCTACTAATTCCCTTGTTAATTCACTTACATTTTTCCCATCAGCTATATAATTAGCCCTTTCATATTGTTTAAAGAGTTCTGTAAGACGTTCATAATGATATTTCGATAATTCCCATTTCTCTTCTTCTAAAGAGGTATTTAAAAGGTTCTGACGCGTTTTTAATGACTGCATGTTTACATGCACGTTAAATCCTTTTTTATCGGATAAATCTTTTACTACTAAAGAGAGGCTGTCATTACTGCTTATTAATTGACTTATAACTCCCCTGTTAAAATTGATTTGGAAAAAATTAGTAAGAATAATCAGGCCAAGTAAAAGGGTAGTAATAATAAAAGTGTTTTTCTTTATCATCAGGTATCAATTTTTAGCAAGTTAGGGATTTTGATACAACAAAATAAATAAAAAGCCCCGACAATTTGCCGGGGCTTTTATATATATCAGGTTGTTGATTGCTATTGAATCACAAACGGTAGAGAATTACCAGAATAGTCATTTGGATTTATTTTTTCAATATTAGATCCAAATTTCGCATTTATTCGATCAATCATGTAATTCGCTAACCAGGCATGGCCTCTTTGGTTTGGATGAACTCCATCAACTGAGAATCCACCATTAGGAGGTACGAAGGTTGCATTTAATGAAGAACCATTAATGTTAATCCCTGAAGTTCTTAGAAGAGTCAATTGCGCATTAACATCTGCGAGAACAAGTCTGTCATTATTATCGTTAACAGCAGAATTTATTACCCCATTAAATGTATCAACTTTCTCTTTTATTAGGGATTTCTCCTGAGGTGTCAAAGCAAATTGGTCTGACAAAGGAACCACCACACCAATTATCGATAGCGGATTATTTGGATCAGCCGCAGTGCCTAATACTCTTCCAGAAGTTAATGTAAACAGATCTTCAGATGTTGCTGGCCTCGACTGTTCGTAAGGAACTAACGCTGCTCTTGTATTCTGATCCATCATCCCGTTTTCTTGTAAGATATCAAAAACAGGTCCCAGATCTAATAAGTCCTCGTCATTTATTAGTATAGGATTATCACCCACAATATAATTTACTTTTCTTGATTGCAGATTATAATCTTCAAAACCACCTTCTGCAGTTAAAAAATCCATCAGATTGTTAAACCCTTCAAATGAACTATTTAAAGCATTAATTGTACCTTCATCTGCCGAAGTGAAAGTTATAGAATTATAAGGTATAGTTGTGAAAAAAGGTATGTCAATTACATATGGAATATTCGCAACAATACCTTTAGCATTGGGACTGGCGGTTAACATCGTATTGAGTGCATTATTAAATGCGGCCTGAAATGCTGCATCTTCAGTAAGAATTGCTTCATTGGAAGCTCCCCCGGTAGCGTATCCAAGCACATCATTATTCCCTAACCAGAATACCAGGAAAGTACCTCCATCACTCATTGCAGCTGCTGCATCACCTAATAAAGTAGAAGATCCTGGTGAAGAAGCTATTCTTGCATACAGACCATTAAATAAAGGGCTTCCCGGAGTACCTAATGCTGGAGTTTGCGCCGTTTGGATAGTAACACCAGGGATTCCAAAGTTATTTAAAGCAGAAATTTCACCATCATAAGGTCCAATTTGCTGGACTTCAAACGGATAATTTTCAATAATATCAATAGGAGTAGGAGCAGGTGATCCACCTGGTTGGTTTGCCAGAATTAATTTACCAGAAATATGATCACTATCTACCAGAGGTATGTTAAAATCACCACCTCCGTACCCATCTTGCATTTGGGCTGCCATTATAGCTACAAAATTATTTTCCTGACCACTTCTGTAGAGTGCTCCATCCATATAGCCTGCAGTAAGTGAATTACCTATTGCGACCACTTTTGTAAAGTCAGCATCTCCAGATGTTGGTACTTGTGGCTCTGTAGATTCAGGGAAATCGTAGGTACATGAAAATAGCATCCATGCACTCAGAATTGTATATATAGAAAATTTAATATTTTTCATAATTATTCAGGTTTTAGTTCATCAATTCATCAAAAGTGATTGATAGATAATAGATGGCTCCTAAAGTTGGACCACCTGCGTTCATAACATATCGCTCATTCAGGATATTTGAACCACCAAATTTTAGTGTTGACTTCATGCTTTTGAGTTTCAGGCTTACCTGAGCATCTAGAGTACCTACAGCAGGAACTTCCTGGTTTGCAAATGAAGAACTCCACATAAATGCTTCCTGCCATCTGTAGGTAACGTTAAATCCAAGTTTATCCGTTACTTTTCTGTTACTGAAAGAAACATTGTATTTATGTTCCGGAGTATTGAAACCTTCCACGAATTCTTCTCCAAGATCTTCGCTAAGCTTATTCCAGTTATAGTTCGCAGATAGGGTGTAGCCTCTGTTGAAATTATAATCTACACCAAGAGCCATACCTTGCGCTGTGATTTCTCTGTCAACGTTTGTATAAGTCTGGAAAGTGTTTTCTTCTCCAGGGGTAGTGTTTGGACTTAAAAGAGTCTGAGCGTTTCTAATGTTTTGCTCAGTTATCTGGTTTGTTGAGAAATCTATATCGCCAGCAGCTTTTCTCAATAGACGCTGTACAATAAAATTATTATAGATATTATAATAATAAGCAAAGTCAACATAAAGGTACTTTCCAATAATTCCTTTATAACCCACTTCAAAAGCTTTGATTTCTTCTGGTTTAACCGGGTCAAAATCTGCTGGATCTAGGATATCGAGTAGATCAGGTCTGGCAATTACCGCTCCGCCTAATTCCGGGTTTTCACCAATAGCCTCTGTGATTTCTGAAATATATGTGTCTACAGAATTCAGTGTGTATGCATTTTCATAGATGTTCCTGGCATCAGCATACTGTGGTAATCCACCTAAAAGTCGTGCTGAAACTACGTTTAGGTCGATATGTTGTCCTTGAGTAGTTGGGTTTCTGAAACCAGTCTGGAAAGAAGCTCTGAAATTGTTATTTTCTGCAAATGTCCATACTGCTGAGATTCTAGGGTTAAGCTGAGAGTTAAAATTCTCGTTTTTATCCCATCTCAAACTACCGGTAAGTTTAACCTTCTCGTTAAATATTTTTTTACCTGCCTGAACGAATGCACCAACTTCCTGAATGGTGATATCATTACCTGTAGTATCCGGGAAAATTGTTCCGTTAGATTCCAGATCATAAAGTCTATACTGGAAACCTGCCTGAAGGTTAAAAGCGTCATTAAGGTTTTTAGTAAAGTCATACATACCTTCAGCCATGTACATAGCTGTAGCATCATCAAACTTTGATCCTCTTGGTATTGATTCTGATTTTGCTCTATCAGCAACAGTTTCAAACTGATTTGTTCCCGGAGCAATTCTGTTTTGATCAGCAAATTGACGACCAGCAAGGTGTGCTGCCTGTCTTTGATCTTCAGTCGAAGTTCCCGGTGCAACGCCACTTCCTGCTAAATAACCTAGATAACCCAAGGTGTATTGAGCAAACCATTGTGAATTTGGGTTCCAGTTATCATTAACTAATACACCAGTAAGGTCAGCTATATAAGAATCACCTGATTGTTCTATTGTTGTATATCCACGGATATAGAAATTATCAGACTCTAGCTGTAATCTGTGCTGTTGAATATTAAAGTTAGATAGGGAGTATCTTTGAGCACCAGTGTAAACTGTTGTTCCTGCTCCATAATTAAATTGGTAAGAAGCTTCAAGCTCATCAGTTATTCTATAGTTAAGTGATGCTCCCAGCTTCAGATTTTCTGCTCCATAATCAACCAAATCTTTTTCTAAATAAGGTGTTCTTGATACTGTTTGATTAGGGATGTCACCAGCATAATCAGATAAACCGTTTGATTCAAGAAGTTGCTGGAATGTTGAGCTAAGCCCCACAAGAGGAAGGCTAATCTGAACTTCATCACCAAATGCATGAATCAAGTCCGCACCAGGATTTTCATAAAAGAACGGGTAAAGAACATTAAGATCTTCTTGTGCACCTAAATCTCCACCGGTATAAGGATCAAATCCTGAAGGTTTAAATTGTGGTGTATTATCTCTTAAGTCAGTTCCCCACCAGTCTTCTGCTTTCGAATATGATGCAGTTACCTTAAATGCAAATCGATTATTAAATGCTTTCGCATAACGAATAGCACCTTCATACATTGGCTGTGCCTGCCCTGGCCCTATTTCATTACCAAATGAGTTTAGGCTAGAGGTACCACCAATATGGTTGACACCAACTTTAGCAAAAGCGCTAAGGCCTTGATAATCAAATGGATTTTTTGAGTTTATTAATAATATGCCATTAAAAGCGTTAGGTCCATATAATGCAGAGGCTGCACCTGGAAGTAACTCAACACTTTCAACATCAAGAACAGAAGGACCATTCAAACTTCCGATAGGGAAGTTAAGAGCCGGCGCCTGAGTATCCATTCCATCTATGAGCTGTACGAATCTCACATTACCTGTAGAGTTGAATCCACGAGTGTTAACAATCTGGAAGTTAACACTTGAAGTAGTCATATCTACACCTTTAAGATTTCCAATTGCCTTGTAATAATCGTCTGATGAGGTGTTTTGAACTGCAAGAACATCCATTTTCTCAATAGAAACAGGTGATTCAAGTATAGTTTCTTCAACTCTTGATGCTGAAACAACTACTTCATTACCTACAAGACTTTGTTCGCCAAGTTCAACATCGATTGACTGGTTGTTTTCAGTTACTTCTCTCTCCTGGGAAGTAAATCCAACCATAGAATAAATAAGAGTCATCGGAGGAGAGGCATTTACAGTTAGTTCGTACGAACCATCTGCCTGAGTTATAGTTCCGATAACTTTTCCTTTCACAACTACGTTCACACCGTAAAGTGGCTCACCGGATTCATCGGTAACCGTACCTGTAATAGTTGTCTTGTCCTGGGCAAATGCTAATACTGAGGTCATAACGAACAGCACCAACATGCCAAGACCCCGCTTTAGAATCTTTTGCATAGATGTCATGTTTATTTGTATTTAAGGATTCTGGTTAAGGTTTAGTTAAAATTTTAATTAATTGTCATTCAAGTTAAATAATCGAAAGATCATATAAGTTTTCAAAAATTGGTTATTAATCGTTGGGTTATTTAGTAGGCATGCCTACTATTATTCTGTCAAAAATAATATATTAAAAATTTAATCCTAAAATAAAACGCTTAATTTTCATTTAAAATACTTTTAGCGGTTTATTATTTATTTTAAAGGATAAAAAAAAAGCAGCAACGCTGCTTTTGATTATTTTCCTTGAGATTCTTTCCTGACATGTTCAATTAATCTATCGCAAAGACTGTTCATTTCATTGGTCATATATTCATCTGCGGTAGAGGTAAGAAGACTTTGAGCAAGTCCACCGATAATATCAATGTAGAACTTTTTCATTTCATTGACTGGCATTTCTTTGTTCCATAGATCAATTCTAAGCGTATTATTCTGGCTTTGATCCCATACTGAAACACTAATGGCATTAGTTTCATCAAGTCCGCCTCCCGGCTTATCGTCAGCTGTCCATTCAATTTTTTCAGGAACATTTTCGTCATCCAGAATGACGTTGAATTTTATAGATGATTTTTTCATTATCCTTGTATTCTATCAGGTTTCTGAGTGTAATATTACCAATGCAAAAGTAGTAACAACACGAATGAATTTTACTATAAAAACTAAAAAACCCGCAAAAGCGGGCTTTTTTTAATCAATTTTCATTTCGGGAATATCCCCGTCGACCACTAGCCTGCCTTCTGTTGCCTCTTTGATTTCTTCAACACTTACTCCTGGTGCTCTTTCTCTTAAAATAAAGCCTCCTTCAGGATGTACGTCCATTACAGCCAGGTTAGTGACAATCTTATTTACACACCTAATCCCGGTTATAGGGAGTGAGCATTCTTTTAATAATTTTGATTTACCAGACTTACTGGTGTGTTGCATTGCAACGATTATATTTTCTGCAGAAGCAACAAGGTCCATGGCTCCACCCATACCTTTTACCATTTTGCCTGGGATTTTCCAATTTGCAATGTCGCCATTTTCTGAAACTTCCATTGCACCTAGAATTGTAAGGTGAACGTGGCCACCACGGATCATGGCAAAGCTTTCAGATGAATTAAATAATACAGAACCCTGAAGCATACTTACCGTTTGTTTTCCTGCATTGATCAGGTCTGCATCGACTTTATCTTCGGTAGGGAAGGGGCCTATACCTAAAAGACCGTTTTCTGATTGTAATACTACTTCCAAATTATCCGGAATATAATTAGCAACGAGGGTTGGAATTCCAATACCCAGGTTTATGTACATTCCATTTTCTATTTCTTTAGATATTCTTTTGGCTATGCCTATTTTATCAAGTGACATGTTGTTTTCTTTTAGTTGATGGTGAATTAGCTTCGAACTGTTCTTTGTTCAATTCTCTTTTCGTAGTTTTTACCTTCAAAAATTCGTTGAACATAAATTCCAGGGGTGTGGATCTCATTTGGATCAAGCTCACCAGCAGGAACTAATTCTTCAACTTCTGCAATAGTGATATTCCCTGCAGCCGCCATCATCGGGTTGAAGTTTCTTGCTGTACCTTTAAAAATCAGGTTACCTGCTGTATCACCTTTCCAGGCTTTTACAAGTGAAAAGTCAGCTTTCAACCATCTTTCCATTAAGTACATCTTGCCATCAAACTCCCGGGTTTCTTTTCCCTCCTGTATTTCTGTGCCATATCCGGCGGGTGTAAAAAAAGCAGGAATACCGGCGCCTCCAGCTCTAATTCTTTCAGCAAGAGTTCCCTGCGGTATTAGATCAACTTCCAGCTCTCCGGATAATAATTGCCTTTCAAATTCAGCATTCTCTCCGACATAGCTGCTGATCATTTTCTTAACTTGTTTTTTTTGAAGAAGTAATCCTATTCCAAAATCATCAACTCCGGCATTATTTGATATGCATGTCAGGTCTGTTACTTTCATATCCAACAGTGCCTGAATACCATTTTCCGGAATTCCGCAGAGGCCAAAACCTCCAAGCATTAAAACAGATCCGTCTTTTATATCCTCGGTCGCTTTAATGGCGTCTTTTACAACTTTGTTTATCATGTTTTATTATCGGGTTAAATGTTGCAATCGAAATTACTGATTTAATCGGTTAAGTACAACCTGCTTATCTTTTTGAAGCTGTTTGATCAACTCTTCAGTATTGTTAAATTTCTTTTCTTTCCTGACGAAGTTATCAAAGTAGACAGTTACTTTTTCTCCATAAATATTATCATCAAAATTAAAAAGATGTACCTCAAGACTTCTCTGTTTTCCACTAAAGGTAGGTTTTACCCCTATATTCATCATTCCTTTATATGATTTCCCCCGGGTTTGGACATGAACTCCATACACACCATTAGCCGGGATCTCTTTGAATTTCTCTGGGATAGTAATATTGGCTGTGGGGAATCCTAATTCCCGACCTCTTTTTTCACCTTCTCCCACAAATCCAGTTATACTATAGTCTTTGCCAAGATATTCTCTGGCTACTTCAACTTCACCTTCATCAAGAGCCTTTCTTATTTTAGTAGAGGAAACAGCCACGTTATTAACATCTTGTTCGGGTATTTCTTCTACTTCAAACCCATATTTACCTGCATTTTCCTTGAGGTGTTCAAAACTGCCTTCCCGGTTTTTACCAAATCTGTGGTCATACCCGATCACCAGTTTTTTAGTCTTTATTCCGTCAATGAGAATATTTTTGATGAATTCTTCAGATGTCTGGCTACTAAACTTTTTATCAAAGGTGAATTTTATTAAATGATCAATCCCCATTTCTTCTAAAAGAGCCGCTTTTTCTTCAAAAGTATTAAGTAGTTTGAGCGAATCATCATCGGGATTTAATACAAATCGAGGGTGTGGCCAGTAGGTGATCAGGACTGTTTCGCCGTTATTTTTGTCGGCTATTGTTTTAATCCTTTCAATTATTTTCTGGTGGCCTTTGTGAACACCATCAAAAGTACCGCTGGTTACGACAGGAAAGTCAGGAGGGGAAAATTCGGTCAGACCTTCATATATTTTCATAAACGGTAATTTGGATTTTAAAAGTTCAATTTAATAAGCCTTAGTGGTAATACCTTATTATCGTATTCATAAAGCTATTTTTTATCAGGAAAGTTTACTCTGGATTTATTTTTTTCAACATATTCTTCAGGAGAAACAGCTTCTTCTAATGTGAAATTGCCGATACGGGTTCTAACCAGTCCTTTCATATATGCTCCCACACCCAGTTTTTCTCCAATATCTCTTACCAGGCTACGAATGTAAGTGCCTTTTGAACATACGATCCGGATCTGTATTTCGGGATTATTTAATTTGATCACCTCAATTTCACTGATTGTTACTTTTCGGGATTTTAATTCAACACTTTCACCTTTCCTGGCCTTTTCGTAGACTCTCTCTCCATCTACTTTTATAGCAGAAAAAATAGGGGGGACCTGGTCTATTTCACCTTTAAAGGAGTTGACAACCTCCATTATTTCTTCATCGGAAAGATGGTCTGTACTTGTATTGGAGTCAAATTCTGTTTCGAGATCTACACTGGGAGTAGTTTTTCCGAGCACCAGTTCGCAGATATATTCTTTTTCTTCAGCCTGGTATTTTTCTATTTCTTTGGTTTTTTTTCCGGTGCAGATCACAAGTAATCCTGTAGCAAGTGGGTCCAGAGTCCCCGCATGGCCAACTTTTTTGATCTTCAGACCAAACCTGATTTTTTTAATAACATCGAAGGAAGTCCATTCATATGGTTTATCAATGCAAATTACCTGACCATCGTCAAAATATGGGGTGGGGATAGCTTTTCTCACTTAAAAGAAATTTTAAATTATTATCTCGTGCGAAAATACTAAAAAGAAGACTTTATTAATATCAAGATTGGATAAAAGCACCAATGATCGCAAGCGAACCAACAATAAAACAATATACAGCAAAGAATATAAGCTTTCCTTTTTTGACAATCTTAATCATCCATCTGCACGCAATTAATCCAGAGATAAATGCAGCCAGTGATCCCACAATCATTGCTGTTACATTTACTTCAGCAATATTTATTGTTTCTTCAGAAAAAAGGTCCAGAGATTTTAAAAAGGCAGCACCAAGTATAGGGATGAGAACCATAAGGAAGCTGAACCTGGCTGCTTGTTCCCTGTTTACTTTAAGAAGTAAAGCAGTTCCGATAGTTGCCCCCGACCTGGATATTCCGGGTAATATCGCAATTGCCTGAGCTATACCGATAATGAAAGCTTTAAAAGGAGACAGGTCGCCTTCAGGATTGCCAGTGAAAGAAGCAAATAATAAGAGCAGCCCTGTAAGTAATAACATTCCTCCAACCAGTAAAGAGTTTCCGGTGAAAAAAGCTTCGATTTCTTTTTCAAAATACAGCCCCACAATCATTACAGGAATAATTGATATTAATATGTAGATAATAAACCTGGAATAATTGTTTAGAGGAAGGCGGAACCCATTTTTAATTATTTGAAAAATATCATCTTTGAATACAACAATTGTACTTAAAGCTGTGGCGCCATGAACTAGAATACTAAAAAGCAGATTATCTTTAGCTTTAACACCTAATAATACTTTCCCTAACTCGATATGTCCACTGCTGCTTACAGGGAGGAATTCTGTTAAGCCCTGGATAATACCAAGGATCAGCGCTTCAATTATGGTCATTTTTTATTTACTGATCTTTAGAAGTGTCTTTTTGCTTATAAAAAATTGCCGCAAATTCGACAGCAAAACCAACTAAAACAGTTAATGGACCAACTGTAAGACCTAAGGTGCCAAAACCGTATGGTTCTGTATCTAAAGTCATAATGTAAAATCCGGCTGCAATTATTAAAATTCCAGCTATCAATAAGATATAATTAGCTTTATCAAAAGGCAGTGAGTTGTTATTTTTCATTATTAATATAATTCGTCCAGTGAAAGTTTAAGATATTTATTTACAGCAAACCAGGTACTTAGCACACATCCCAGGCAACCGGCTACAACTAACAAACCGGTCACGATTAGTAAGCCGTCATAAAAAGGTTCCAATTCTATTTGTGCGAACTGTGAATTAATTCCGTAAATAATGGCATAAATAAGACCAGAAGCAAGGATTGCTGAAACCAACCCGTAAGCGAACGCTCGTCCTAAAAATGGTTTTTGAATAAAGTTTTTGGTAGCTCCCACCAATTGCATTGATCTTATTAGAAATCTTTGACTAAATAATGCCAGTTTAATTGTATTATTAATCAGTAATATGAAGATGATCAACATCAATAAAGTAATAGCCAGAAATACTGTGCTTATTTTGTAAATATTTTCATTGATCTCTTCCAGGAGGTTAGGCACATAACTGACCTCATATATACCTGAAATTTCCTCTAAATTTGATTTGATTGATTCCAGCTTCTCCTCACTTTGAAATTCTTCGCTGATATGAATCTGGTAACTATCTCTTAAGGGGTTATTGTTGAGTATATTTACAAAGTCCTCACCAATTTCATCAGTTAAATTTTCAGCAGCTTGCTCTTTGCTAATGAAGTTTATTCTTAAGGTATCACCTTTTTCAGCGATAAAGGGTTTTGATTCGAGGGTTTTAAGAATCTTTCTTTTATCGTTATCCGATACATCTCTTTCAAGAATTACTTGAATCTCGAAATTTTCCTTTACTACAGTAGCAAAATAATTACCAAACAAAATCATTGATGCAAAAAGTCCAATTGCTGTCAATGCTAATGTATTTGATGTAATAATACTAAGGAAAGGAAATGCTCCCAGTTTCTTTTTCTTCTTTGTATTTGAGCTTTTTCCACTCATATATCGAATTGTTGTTCCAGTTAAAATGTAAATCTAGCATCATGAATTGAGAGTTCCTAGATTATGGGAGGTTAAAAAGTATTAAAAAGAACAAATAAAAAAGGACTCCGAAGAGTCCCTTGAATTATTTTTGATTTTTAATTTCCATCAGATCCTGCACTACCTCTGTATTATCAAGCGGCTTGAGAGGTACCGCAACCTGTGTTGTGTCTAGTTCGAAGAATTGCCCTTCGTAATAAAGGAAAAGTCCTCTTATATTATCATTATTAATTTCAAGAATTTCATAAGGTCTTTCACCACCAAAATCACCGTAAAGTGAAAGCTTATTTTCATAAAATCTGTAGTGAAAGCCAAATCGACTACCTTTAGTAGTTTCTATTTCAATTAATCTATACGGATTATAGTCTGAAGCTTCAGAAGCTGTTTCTGCAGTTTCATCAACTTTATTCGCAATTTCTTTTTCAGAATCTAATTTCTCTTCAGTAACAAGGTTATTGTTTTCAGTTTTCTCTGTGATGAATGTTTCTGATTTATCAGCTTCAGGTTTAATTACTGGTTTTTGAGTAATGTCTTCTTTTCTTTCTTTCTCTTTTCCTTCAGCTAATTGAGGAATTTCGTTGTCTTCCTCTTCAGATATTATATCAGTATTATCTTCTTTTGTAGGTGTTAATTCATCAGCTTCTTCAGGGGTGCTAATAATTTGGTCATTTATAACTACAGGATCAGAAGAAGTGATATTATTATCATCTCCGAGGTTAAATAGAAGAGCTCCTAATAATATTGCTACCAAAAGAGAAACACCAAGAGCAACTTTACCTGAAGTAGTTTGGTACCATGCAGAAGACGATACCGGGATTTTATTTAAACGCGCTTTGAGCTGTTGGACCCTGACTTGCTCAAGGCCTTTAATAATATCTTTTTGGACGGATACTTCGTTTTGAAGCTCCGGGTCAGCTGCCATTTTCTTTTCGAAGGCCATTCGGTCAGCTGCAGATAAATTACCCATTAGGTAATCATCGATGATATTTGATTCGTTTAAGTTCATAATTCTTAGTCTAAAAAGTCACCGGCAGAATACTTCGATTTCACCAGTTCGTCTAACCTTTTTTTACACTTGTACTTTTTTGTTTTTGCTGTGTCAGTATTTGCCAGGCCTAAGTTTAAAGCTATATTTTGCATCGACATACCATCAAAATAGAAGTACGTCAATATTTTTTTACAGGTATCGCCTAATTCGTTGATACATTCTGTGATTATTCTCAACCGTTCTTCCTGTTCAAAATCCATTGATTCAGGATTATCTTTTTCTTCTCTACTCAATCTGCTTTTACGATCAAGCTCTTTACGCCATAGATTCAAGCAGATGCTGTATAGAAAAGTACTAATTTTAGAAGTAAGCACCAGATTTCCACTGACGACTTTTTGCCAAAATACTATCAAAGCTTCCTGATAGATATCTTTTGCTTCTTCTTCAGTACCACTATTAGTAATGACTATCCTGGACATCATTCTGTAGTATTTCTTATACAGATAATCCAGTGCAGTTTCATCACCTTTACTTATTCGTTCAAGAATCTCTTGATCCTTCATCTAAAGCGCTTCAATGGTTTATACGTGTTGAAAATAAAATGTAACCCAGTAATTACAAAAAAATGTAAAAAAAATGGTTAATTCTTTTTGCAGTCTCTAAACTACAATAAAGAACTTAGAAATGAAACAATATAAAGAAGCCTCATATAATTTAAACGTTATATTTTATTAGAAAAATTAAAAAACCTGACTTAAAAGCCAGGTTTGTAAATAAAATAGCATTAAAACAGTTTAATTACCTTTTCTTTCTCCTCTTCTTTCACCGATTTTTTCCAGCAACAATTCTTTAAATTCTCTTTCAGCCTGATGAAGAGCAATCAATTGGGCAGGGGAGATGACTTTCAGTAATTTTTTACTATAATCTTTTTCTAGTTTTGCTTCTCTTTCTTTGATTTCCAGGCTTTTATTTAAAATCGCTGTTTGTTCTTCTTCTGACATCTCTTTTAATTGCTTATTGCCTCTCATTTGCCTGAGCTCATTTCTCATTTCCGCACGTTTCGCCAGGAATTCATTATAAATTGGCCAAAACTGCTGAGCTTGGTCCGGTGTTAACTCTACTTTCTTAGTTATGTAAGCTATACGTGCACTTTCTATTCTTTCTTTAGCAGGGCCGGATTGTGCATTAGCAATAAAAGCCAGTATAAGTAATCCTGAAAATAGTATAGTTTTTTTCATATTTCTTAAAGATAGTTATCAATGTAATCTTTTAAAATCTCCTCTTCAATTTCATTTTTTTCTTCCAATTCAGTTTCATTAATATTTTTTGATGCAGCAAAATTTATCAGTTGTTCTACCTCCAAGTTAGACTCTGTCAGATATTCAATTATTGCTTCATCAGGAATATCCTTTAAAATTTCATTTACTTCTGAATTCCCCGCTATCTGAATCGGATCAGTATTAGTTTTTTTATAAAGTACGATACTTATGGTCAAGAGTAATAAAACAGTTGCTGCTACTTTAAGTAAAGCCGGTTTAATGGATATCACTTTACTGTCTTGGCCTTTATCTTTAACCTTTGACTTAATTTGTCTTTCCAGGTCACTGAAATAATTTTCAGGTACTTTAAAAGGATGCTTTTCCGATTTTTTTTTCATATCCTTTTTATTATTTGATGCTTTAAATCCTTAAAGGTTTAATCAGGTAATGAAATATATTTTTTTATTTTCTTCACGGCATGGTGATATGAGGCTTTCAGTCCTCCGACAGAAGTTTCAGTTATTGATGATATTTCCTCATAAGACATATTGTCGAAATATTTCATGTTGAATATTAACCTTTGTTTATCAGGAAGCTTTAATAATGCTTTTTGAAGTTTGATTTCTACTTCGTTTCCGTCAACATAAACTGAGGAAGTTAGTGAATTATTCAATTCACTTTCCAGGCTTGAGAAAGAAAATATACTCGCTCTTTTTTTCTTCCTTAGAAATTTAAGGCATTCATTTGTTGCTATCCGATATATCCAGGTAAAAAGATCAGAATCACCCTTAAATTTCTCTAAGTTCTCATAAACCTTGATAAACGTATCCTGGGTAATATCGTCTGAGTCATCGTGATCAATGACCATTTTTCTAATGTGCCAATAAATTCTTTCCTTATAATTGGTAAGGATAACAGAGAATTCAATTTCAGTCAGATTATTTTTGGTCAATTGTTCTTCCACAAAAAATGATTTTGTATCTGAATTTTAGATACTAAAAAATAATAAAGGTTTAATCTGACTGGAAAAATTGTTTAAAATTCCCTCAGTGATTCAAGTATTCCTGCATTACTTCCTTTGCTTCTAACTACCATCACCGGTATGTCTTTTAAAAACTGGATTAATCGCTCAGCCATACTTCCGATAAAAAGGGAAGGGAGAGCAGTTCGTCCTTTAGCACCAAAGACTACCAGATCAGCCTGAATTCCTTTTGCAAGATTGTATATATCTTCAATTGGATTTTCGTTGGTATCCAGGGAGTAGATGGCTCTGATATTAGCGTCTTTTGTATTTATTTTTTTTAGAAAAGTCGCAAAGTTCTTTTTGGCATTATCACGCATTATCTCAGAAAATTCTTCATATGATTTTCCGCTGTAGTGATATCCTGAAGGAACAGTATAAACGTTCTGACAGATTATTTCAATGTCTCTGTTTTCATGACTCTTAATCATGGAAGCTATTTGAATACTTTCTTCCAGAGCAAGTTTAGCATTATTCGAAAAGTCAATTGGGACATGGATTTTGTTAATTTTTGGTTTGGTGTCCTCAGGGATAATCAGGAGACTGCAATCAGCTCTTCTGGCCAATCGGTTTACCATGATACCTGAACCTTCTTTCTTTTTCTTTCTTCCAACAATGATCAGATCAGTATCACCAGAATGAGAATACTTTAGTAATCTTTTTGCTTTTTGCCCTTTAGAAACTTCGTATGATAATTTAAATGGAGGCTTTTTTCCTATTCTTTCAGTAATTTCCTCCTTCATTTGGGCTTTTTTATCACTTATAGCTTTTTTCACCATGTCAGGAAATTCTTTCTTAATTTCATCCGGCACAGCAATAACAGGAGTTATTTTAACGAATTTAAGTTCCTCGGCATCATTTAATCTCATAAAATAATCCGAGTAGTCGATCAACGTTTCGTCAAGTTTCGATAGGTCTAAGCCAACTAAAACTTTATTTATTTTATACATATAGCAAATCTATACTTTATTGTATTTCATTTATTTTATCCGCAAGCATTTCTATCTGCTCCTTTCCGGTAGCAGGAAAGTTAGCAATTCTTATATGATTACTTTTAAAGCTACCATAACCGCTTCCAATAACCATATTATTTTTCTTTAATTCATTTATTATTCTTTCAGATTCACCTTTTGTATTAAAAACACAAACTGTGTGAGAACGAATCCTTTCATTACCTACAAAAGGGTTAAGTAAAGGATGTGTTTGTAACCCGTAATATAAAACACCTGCTTTATAAATTGTTTCATTTCTGATCTGGCCTATGCCTTTAGTTAACATATCACCTGCAACTTTACCAAGTAAATATATGCCTAATACGTTAGGAGTTTCGATATTTTGGTAATCCTTACCTTTTTTGTACATGGAAAGCAGTCTATGGTAAGATCCGGTTATAATCCCTTTATTTTCCAGCTTTTCTGCTTTCTCAATGCATCTGTTGTTAACTATCCATACACCAAGCCCGGCAGGGAGACCAAAACATTTTTGTATTGAAAAATAAGCTGAATCTATTAAATCATAGGGAAGATCAACTATTGGCAAAGAAGAGACAGCGTCAACTGTTATTAATGCATCAGGAAATTTATTTCTGAGCTTTTGGATATCCTCAAGAGGTTGAGAAACTCCTGTTGAAGTTTCATTGTGAGTTATAGCTACTAGTTCAACCTCGTTATCCTCTTTTATTTCACCGACATTAACGATTTCACCTTCCTTGGCAGAATATACCACAGCTTCCTTTTTGTAATCGGTAGCTATATCGGCAAAACGCTTACTAAATGCACCATTTACTAAATGTAGGGTTTTATTTTCTACAGTGTTTTGGATAAGTCTTTCCCAGACTTCATTAGCTGAAGAAGTAAATAAAATTGAAAAATTATCGGGTAGTGATAAAAGAGTCCTTAAATTATTTTCAGTCTCTTTATATATGTCTTTAAAAGTAGCAGACCTATGGGAGGCAGACAGATACCCCTTGTTTATAGCATCTTTTAAATGCAGATTGACCGTTGGGTACAATGCAGAAGGTCCAGGTGTAAAATATAGTTGATGCATATCCGATAAAATTTTGAACAAAAGTCGAAAATAATTTGAAAGCTACAAATCATGCCGTTAATATTTTTCTTCCTAACTTTGCATTTAAGGCATCGGGACGTTTTGCGACTTTGAACACTATTAACAATACCGGGTGAATCCCACCGCGAAACCGGGCCTCAACCTACTTTGTAGGTCTTCTGTTAGTTCAGAAGTTAACAGTGGAAGGTTGACCGGAAAGGGATAGCCCAAATCCTGCTAATTTAGCAAGGTCTGCAACTTTCCCCGATGTCTTTTTTAATATAGAACCCGGAATTTAACTGTCCCTTCGATTGCTTTTAAAGCCTTAATCACATCCTTGTCATATTGCTTGTCTATATCGGTAATAACATAACCGATCTTTTCATTAGTTTTTAAATATTGCCCCACAATATTTATGTCATGATCAAGTAGCACGTTGTTCATTTTTGCTAAAATACCAGGTTTATTATGATGGATGTGAATTAAACGATGTGCGTTTTCCAGGGTAGGTAATTGTAAATTCGGGAAATTAACACTATTTGTTGTACTACCTGTATTTATATACTGCATTATTTTATTCGGAACGAAATCAGCAATATTTTCCTGAGCTTCTAGCGTGCTACCGCCAATATGTGGTGTGAGGATCAAATTTTGAAGTCCAAGTAAATCAGATTCAAATGGTTCATCATTACTTTTTGGTTCTTCGGGAAAAACATCAATTCCTGCTCCTCTTATTTTACCAGATTTAAGGTTTCTTGCTAATGCTGGAATATCCACGACCTGGCCTCTGCTCAGATTAAGGAAGATGACTCCATCCTTCATCTGTTCGAATTGCTTGTCACTAATTATGTTTTTATTTTCAGGGCGCCCATCAACGTGTAAGGAAATCACATCTGCTTTACTTAGTAGTTCATGAAGGCTATTACATTTGGTTGCATTTCCAAGTGCGAGTTTTTCAACAATATCATAGTAATAAACATCCATGCCAGCCCCTTCAGCAAGTATTGAAAGTTGAGCGCCGATATTTCCGTAACCAATGATTCCCAGTTTTTTTCCTCTTATTTCATAACTACCACTTGCAGATTTGTTCCATTTCTGATTATGCATAGCAATATTCTTGTCAGGAATATTTCTCATAAGCATAATGATTTCACCGAGAGCCAATTCAACCACAGACCTTGTATTACTGTATGGAGCATTAAAAACAGCAACTCCTTTTTCAAGACAAGCTTCAAGATCTATTTGATTAGTACCAATACAAAATGCACCGACAGCGATGAGCCTGTTTGCGTTTTCAAGTACCCTTCTGGTGACATGGGTTTTAGATCTGATACCTAAAATAGAGACATTCTTTATTTTCTCACATAACTCGTCTTCATCCAGGCCTGCCGGATAAACTTCAACGTTATATCCTTCTTCTTTCATACTTTCAACAGCATCCTGATGAATATTTTCTAATAGAAGAACATTAATCCTGTTTTTAGGGTAACTAATCGCTGTATTCATGTTATTTAAATAAAGTATCTCATCTAAACTGGGAGCAATGTGATCAGCTTTTTCCAATACATTTCCCCGTTGAACATTTTCAGTAAACGCATAAAACTTATTTGCAAGACCGGAAGCTTTGATCTCATAATCGGTGTATCCATCGCCGATTACATAGATGTCGCCTTTTAAATTAAGGTTTTTAAGTAAATTAACTTTTCCGTTGTCTTTGGCCAATTCATTTGTTTCATCAAAACCGATAATATTACCATTTTCGTCATACCGGAACTCATTGGCATAAACATGCTCTGGTTTTACTCCCATTTCTTCTACCACCGGAATGATAAAGTCTTTAAATCCACTACTTACAATATAGATGTTGTCAGAATATTTATTAAAGAACTCCTGGTTTCTTTTAAAGCTTTTTGAAACTTCATTTTTTAACCTTTCAGATAGATCTTTGACATCATTTTTATCCGCATTCAGGAGCGAAATCCTTTGTTTAAGGGAATCTTCAAAACCAAGCTGACCGCTCATCCCTTTATCGGTGATGTCTTTGACTTTCTTTACTACACTTTCCTTGTTTTCATGATTTTCCAAGGCTATTTCTACTAGAAGATCAAGTCCTTCTACTTTAGTAAATGTACTATCAAAGTCGATTACAAAATTCTTCACAGGTTAAATATTTATCATTTTTACTGGTTGTACAAAAATAGAAATTATTTAACTGGTATGATAGTAATAATGCATTACTAAATGAAATTTGATTAATTGATAATATGATCAAAATAAAAGAATAGAGAATTTTCATATTGTTTAAAATTGATATGGGCAAATATTATTTTGATAATAAAACGAGTGTTCGTAATGAAGTTTTAGTTGTTGGTATGGGTTACTAATCCATGTTTTTTGGAATTTAACTTAAGACAGATTAAACCTTTTCTTTTAATCAGACTCTAAGAACCAAAAGAACAAATAACTTTTATTATGAAACTTAACACGCGAAAACTTCAATTATTATTTTTAGCAATTGCATTAGTGATGTCAATTACATCATGCCAGGAGAGCGAAACTGTAGATTCTACTGACCAAAAATCAGCTCTTTCAGCGGAAGGAGACTTTGAAGAACAATATATGGATCTTGACCAGGTCATTTATGACGCATTTGATATCAATGGGATGGGGCCAGCAAATGGCAGAGTAGTAGCTGTAGATAAGAATCAAACTACTTTAAAGTGCGCTCAAGTTACCTGGAATCATAATACAGAAACAGGAGAAGGAACTTTTACTATTGATTTTGGAACTGAAGGGTGCGAAGGTCCATATGGCAGAGTTAGAAAAGGTGTAGTTAATATTTCCTATACTGGAGGATACTGGGAGGCCGGATCAATAATTACGACTACAGTAGAGCAGTATTTTGTAAATGATATCCAAATAGAGGGCACGAGAGTAGTAGAAAATATTACCAACGGAGGAATGCCAACTTTTAAGATATCATTGACCAATGGTAAATTGACTTTTATGGATGGAAATGTAGCTACTCGAACTTCAACAAGATTTAGAATTTACGATTTTAATAATCTGGAAATGAAAATTTATGGAACTGCTAATGGAGTGAATAGATTAGGAACTTTTTACGATATTCAGGTATCAGCAGATTCTCCTATTGTTTTCGCTTACGGCTGTCAACCTAACGGAAAATATTTTCCAGTTTCAGGGGTGAAAACTATCTCCAGAGTGAGGGCTAACAATGAATTGAGTGATTTTGTTGTTGATTACGGCCAGGGAGAATGCGATTCTAAAGTTTTCGTTAGTACTGACAAATGGAGTGGAGAAATAACAATAAACTAAAATAATATTAAGTCATCTTTTAAAAAGCCGGCAAAAGCCGGTTTTTTTGTTTTAATTAAACATGGTCGTACTGACTACGTTTATAATTAGAGAATTTTAATTTAAAAAATTATCTATGAACCAATCTAACCAAGAGAAAGATCACTTTGAAAAAAATAGTCTTTCAGTCCCATCTACCCATAAAAAGCGGATAGTAGTTATCGGCGGAGGATTTGCCGGAATTAATTTCGTAGATAAGATCAATTCAAATGAATATCAGATAGTATTATTCGATCGATATAATTACCATACCTTTCAACCTTTACTCTATCAGGTTGCCACAGCAGGTCTGGAGCCAGATAGTGTTTGTGGCCCGCTAAGAAAGATATGCAAAACAAAAAAAGACCTTTATTTTAGAATGTTAAAGGTCCAGAAAGTAGATACAAAGGAGCGTAGGGTTTATACCTTACTTGGCTCAATAAAATACGATTACCTTGTGGTCGCCACAGGAGCAAAAACCAATTATTTCGGTAATAAAAATATTGAAAAGAATGCATTTCCTTTAAAGCAAGTAGTCCATGCTTTGGAATTAAGATCACAATTATTTCAATTATTTGAGAAAGCAGAATTACGTCGAGGTACTGACGAGGTAGATAAATTACTTACTTTTGTTGTTGTTGGAGGCGGTCCTACAGGAGTGGAAATGGCTGGAGCTCTTGCCGAAATGAAAAAGCACGTATTACCACATGATTACCCTGAGATCGATTTCAACAGGATGAAGGTTTATCTCCTGGAAGGCCTTGAAAGGCTGTTACCCGCTATGACTGAATCCTCATCAGAATCCTCTAAAAAATATCTTGAGACATTAGGAGTTGATGTCAGGCTTGAAACATTTATGAAAGATTATGATGGTAAGAAAGCTGTATTGGATAATGGCGAAGAAATTTATGCAGATACAGTGATTTGGGCTGCCGGCGTCATGCCAAATATTATTGAAGGCATTGAAGCTGATCAATTTAAAGGTAGATTTCATGTTGATGAATTTAACAGAGTTTATACCACTGAAGGACAGTCTACCTATGACAATATTTATGCTCTGGGTGATGTGGCTTATCAGGTAACTGAGCAATTTCCCGATGGATTACCAGGTGTTGCACCAGTGGCTATTCAACAGGGAGAATACCTTGGTAAAACTTTTAACAGACTCGCTAAAAATAAAAAGATCAGACCTTTCAATTATCTGGATAAAGGTACTATGGCCACTGTAGGGAGAAATAAAGCTGTTGCTGATCTTCCACTAGATATAAAACTTTCCGGATTTATGGGATGGATAACCTGGATGTTTGTCCATTTAATGTATCTAATTGGCTTTAGAAATAAAATGGTAGTTTTTGTTAACTGGATGTGGAGTTATTTGAATTATGACAGAGGAATAAGACTAATTATCAGGCCCGCGCAGAAAAACTGGGAAGAGACTGATGAGTTAATTGAAAAATCATTGCAATAAAATTAATTGGCAACCGGGAAACTTATAACAAACTTAGTTCCTTTTCCATAATTACTATTAAGATCAATTGATCCATTATGTTCTTGTATAATGGTATGAACAGTAGTCATTCCAAGACCGACTCCGTTGCTTTTATTGGTATAGAATGGGTCAAAAATATGCTCTTGTTCATCTATTGTCATCCCTTTTCCGTTATCTTCTAAAATAATGAAGAATTTACTATCAAATACATCACAAGAGATGCCTACTTTTCCCTCGTCGTGTTCAATAGCTTCTATGGCATTTAATAACAGGTTAGTGAAAGCCATCTCAAGTCGTTCTTCATTACCTATAATTCGCTTAGTTTGATTAGCCGGATCAAGGTCAATACCACATACTATATTTTTAAGTTGAATTCTATCCTTTATTGTATCAAAAGCATTAATTATAGTTTGTTCCGGATTTATTAATTCTGTTGAATCAATCTTTTCAGGATTAGACGATTTTAGAAGTTTATCTATTAGAAGATTTATTCTGTTTGTGTTTCTTTGGATCATATTAGTGTAAAGCACAAATTCATCGTCGTGATTTTGATTTGATTCTAATAGTTGTTCCAGGGCAAGATTGACATTTGTGATTGGGTTTCTGATCTCATGAGCCATAGCCCGTGCCATTCTGCTGGTCATAGAAAGCTTTTTAGCCCTATTAATAATCTTTTCCGCTTTTTTTGCAATGGTAGCATCATGGAAGAGTGCGTGAAAACCTGTAATGTTTTTCATGTTGTCCTTGATAGGAACCACATTTAATAATCCCTCCATTTTAAGGCTTTCATATTCAGCCATGACTCCCATTTTATCGATAGGTAGTCCAACCTTAATGGCATTAATGACTTTACTGACAATGTTAGCCGGGAAAAGGTCATCAAATTTGATTTTACCCGGTTTAGCTCCAGGGCCGAAAAGCTCTTTAAAAGCTTTATTTACCAGTTTTATATTTCCCTCAATATCAGCAACAAGAATTGGATCTAATGATTCATGAAAAAGATTTTTATATAGGACTTCTTCTTCCTGAATTTTAGAGCGATAATTGAGTTCATCAAAGATTTTTGAAAGAAATATTTTTAATAGTGTTGGATTGAGTTCATTTTCTTTTACTCCAAATTGTTTTTCTGAGAGCAAATCATGTTGATAATCTCCTATCAATAACCCTGGTTTTTCTATTTGATTTTTTATTATTGGATCGAGAAGATGATCAGATATATAAAAATCGTATTTCTGGTTTGGGTCAGAGGTTAGTTTGATATTATCTTTTTTTGCCCAGCTATTTATTATTGTATTTTCCTTTTCATTTAGAATTAACAGGCAGGTAAAGTTTTGATTTTTCATATATCAATCTGTGGCAAGATTAAAGTTCTTAAGTTTGTTGTAAAGCGTTTTTCTATCAATATTTAAGAGGTCAGCAGCTTTTGATTTATTATATCCTACCTTTCTGAGAGCTTGTATAATAACACTCTTTTCAGCTTCCATCGCTGCTGCTTTTAAATCTAAAGGCAGATTGTTCATGAAATTTTCTTCAGGAGGATCAGGGATATATTCGACAACCATTTGGGGAAGATGCTTTTCATGAATTTCTTCATCATTACACAATAAAACAGCTCTTTTGATGACATTTTTCATTTCCCGTAGGTTACCATGCCATTCATATCTGTTTAAAGCTTTCATGGCCTTATTACTTATTCCTTTTACTTCTTTATTAAGAGCTTCATTTGCTTGCTGAAGGAAAAAATCCGCAAATTCGGGAATGTCCTCCTTTCTTTCGCGGATAGGTGCCATGGTAATGGTAAATTCATTTAGTCTGTGGTATAGATCTTCCCTGAAATTTTCATCTGATATTAATTTTGAGAGATCTTCATTAGTAGCAACAATAATTCTAACATCAATATTAATGTTATCATTACTACCCAGCCTTTTAATTTCTCCTTCTTGTATTGCTCTTAGAAGCTTTACCTGGTTTTCGTATGAAAGGTTTCCAATTTCATCAAGAAAGAGGGTTCCTCCATCAGCAACTTCAAAAGACCCCATTTTATCATTTAATGCACCGGTAAAAGCACCTTTAATATGGCCGAATAATTCAGATCCCGCGAGATCTTCTGGAAGAGCACCACAATCAATAGCAACGAAATTTTGATCTTTTCTTTTACTATTTTGGTGAATAAGTCGAGCGGCAACTTCTTTACCAGTTCCTGTTTCCCCTGAGATAATCACACTTAGGTCGGTAGGGGCAACAAGTTTTATATGGTCGAAAACTGTTTTAGAATATTCTGAAGATCCCAGAACATAATCTTTATTAATATTAGTTTTTTTAGGAGTTTTTTTACTTTTAGATTTTTTTGAAGAAGGAGAATTTTTGTTCTTATCTTTTTTTTCTGAGGCAGACGGTTGTTTCTTCTTTTCCAGAGCTTGTTCAACTGATTGATATATTTCATCAGTATAGAGCGGTTTTGAAACATAATCTGAAGCGCCCAGCCTGATAGCACTTACAGCAGTTTTTACATCAGAATATCCTGTGATTATTAGTATAGCAATATCGGGATGAAAAATTTTTATTTTTTTCATTAAGGTGATGCCATCTTCATCTGGCAACCTCAGATCGATTAATGCAAGATCAATGTGGTTTGATTTTGAATATTCCACAGCTTCAGCTGCATTATGACAGGCATGGCAATTAAATCCTTTCTTCTCTAAAAAAGATGTGAGTATAGTACATAAATCCTGTTCGTCATCAACAATTAATATTGATTCGTTGGCCATATAATATTTTGGGAAATTTTATTTTTAATATAATTTTCAATCCTCTTTAACTACTTCAAAGATTTCTTTTTTGGAGAAAGGCTTAGGAATAAAACCATCAGCCATAGAATTTCTTAATTCTAATTCCCCGGGTATTTCTCTTGCACTTATTAAATATACAATAGAATCCTGGCTTTTACTTTTTAATTTATTAGCTAATTCATATCCATTTCCATCCGGTAAATTAATGTCAATGAATGCTATTGAGTCATTTTCTATCTCATCTATTATTTTCTCTGCCGTTTCATGTGAACTAGCCACAACAACTCTGAAACCTTCTTTTTTTAACATTGCAGATAACAAAAGGCATATATCCTGCTCATCATCTACCACCAAAACGCTTCTCCTTATATCCATTACAGCTCTGTTTATTTGTTAAAAAATTTATTAATTGTTGTTCAAACTTCATTCCGAATGGAACTAAAGCTTTCTACTGATATTATCTTAAAAAATCAGTATTTCAACAGACTGTTTTTCTACATATAATGTGTAAAAAAATCCCCACAATACCTATGAAAACTTAAAAAAAATGCTGGAAAACCATTTAAAACGGTATGGAATGATTTTTACACTGTCATAACTGAAAAAATAATTTTTTATGGAAAAGCACAGTAAAGAGATTAAGTTAATCACACATCATAAAAAGTCTTTCGATAAAAAAGCAATGGGGTATGCAAAGTTAACTCCAAATGCAGTTCAAGAAGTTAATCTGGATGAATCAAGCTTAACTCCCCGAATGATAAAAGAAATAGCAGATGATTTAGGAGTAGAAATTAACGATTTAATTGATAGAGAATCAGATCTTTTTAAAAATGAATATGAAGGAGTTGATCTTTCTGAAGATGATTGGCTTAAGGTATTGTCAGAGAAAAGTGAGCTTTTGAAAACGCCTATCGTACTGTCAGAAGATGAAAGTTTCATTGTAGATACTCCATCAAGACTTTTAGAATTCAGAGAAAAATATTTTAAAACAGAGACAAAATGACATCAAAAGAAAAATCAATAAAAGAGGTATATTCAGCAATTTGTCATTCCAAAACAATTTATGAGAAAGCTTCCGAAGCTGCGCATAATTCTTCACTGAGGAAAGATCTGAAAGAATTATCGCAGGAAAGAGAAGAATATGCCGATCGATTGAAGAAATATTTAGATGATAGAGGAATGAAGGTATCATCATCTACAAATTTTGATCTCGATTCATGGTATGAAAACCTTGAGATAACTATCAGTGACCTTTTTGTTGAAAAAAACACCCCAACTTTATTAAAACATGTTATACGGGCTGACGAGGTTTTAGATGAAACTATCGGCAAATGTCGAAAAGAAGTCGGGGCTGATTCAGAAGATGGTTTGATAGAAGAATTAGATGCTATAAAAGCCCATGTCAATCAGGAGATTGAAATCACTAAAGAAAGGCTAACACATTTTAGTTGGCCGTAATAGAACAATTTTTGATTATTAATTTAAAATATTAACAATATGAAACGCATACTTGTACCCACTAATTTCACGAAAATAGCCAGGAGAGGTCTTGATGCAGCAGTTAGAATAGCTAAAAAGCATAACGCTGAAATCTACCTGGTACACTTTTTTCCTGCTTCTACTGATTCTTTTACAGTAACGGGTGATACTTCGCTTCATCAGGGAATGACTGAAGCGGATCGCTACAAGGCTGAGATAATCAGATCAAGCAACAGGCGTATGAATGAAATGATTGATTCATATTCTGAAGAAGGAATTAAGATTGTTCCACTGCTTAATGAAAACGGTTTCCGCGCTGGTATAGAACACGTATGCGAAAATTACGAAATCGATATGATCGTTATGGGTTCAAGTGCTGAGCGTACTTTCGTGGAGAAATTTAAAGGAAATCATGCGGAACGAGCAGTTGAGTACGGACATTGTCCTGTACTGATAGTGAAAGAAAATTTGCCTGATAAAAAGTTTCAGCGAATTATGCTGACTTATGATCTAAACAATCATGATCGCGAAGTTATCATGAAAGCAAAAGATTTCGCTGATTCATTCGGAATGGAGATCTATTTGATTCACATTTATGATAATCCGGATAAATCGGAAAAAGAGATGGAAGAAAAATTACAGAGATTTGCCCATGATCATGATTTGAAAAATTGCAGAATTGTAAGTTACTATCATAAAGATACAGCTAAGGGAATAGCCCTTGCCGCAAAAGAATTAAAAGTAGATACAATAGTATTGTTATCGAATCACCATAATTATTTATCCCGGTTCTTTTTAAGTACAACAACCGAGGAAGTTTTGGAAGATGCCAGTCAATATATTATGGCAGTTCCAAATGTTATTCACCAATAAATTATTTGAAACCTAAAATTTAATTACACTATGGACGAAAATGTAAAATTAGTAGCAGGATTTATTGTAGGAGCTATGGCTGGTGCAGCCGCAGGACTACTTTTAGCACCTGAAGCCGGTGATAAAACTAGAAAAAAACTTGCGAAAGAAGCAGAAGGTTATAAAGATAAAGCTATGACTGCTTTTAATGGTAAATTAGATGAACTAGCCACTTCAACAAAAGATTTAGTCGATACAGCTAAGAAGTCGATTAAAAGTTAAGAATTTGTAAAATTCAAAAATTTAAGTGTTGATGAAAAGTGAAGAAATAACTGAAAAGAAAGTATACAAAAAGTTAGGGTATGACAGCAATGATGCTGATGAAATGGTTAAAGCCATGAATTCCGCTCTTGCCAATTATCATGTATACTATCAGAAACTCAGAAATTACCACTGGAATGTAACTGGAGAAGATTTTTTCGATCTCCATGAAAAATTCGAGGAACTCTATAATCAGGCAATTATCGATATAGATGATATAGCTGAAAGAATTAGAGTTTATGGTAAGAAACCAATGAGTTTGTTGAAAGATTATCTTGAAGTTTCTGAGATCAAAGAAACAGGAACAGATCTTTCATCCGATGAAATGCTAGCAGATATACTCCATGATATGGAAATTATGCTGGGATATTTTGTCGATGCTGTAAATGAATCAATTGAAATTGGTGACCTTGCAGGTGAAAGGATGTTCAATGAAATGATCAAATTCTTCGAGAAAAAGCATTGGATGCTTACATCTTTTGCTACTAAATGATCTTTCTTCTAAAGAACAAAAGGGTAATCCTAATTGTGGGATTACCCTTTTTTTAATTTATATCAAAAATTATTTTTTAATTTTCACAACATCATCCTCATCTAGATCAAGCATTTTTGTGACTTCTTCATAGTTTGTTAAATCTACCTTGGCAGAAGCAAATTCGGCTGGAATTACTACAAACCTGAATATCTGATTATCTAAATATTCTACTGGAAGATTGTTCATTTCTGATGGAATATCACTATCCATATAAAATATTACTTCATTGATGCTATATTGAAAGTTATACACAAAATTAGGCTCTTCCTGATAAACAAATTGAGGTAATGCTCTCCAGTTATCTACGCCATTATCAGTATTCCACAATATATAAGCTACGATAATATCCGATTCAAATATTTCAAAATCCAATGGAATATCAAATGGAACCTGCCAACCATCTTCTTCAAAAAAACTAACAGGTTCAGTTTCAAAAACCTGAGCCAACAGCAAGCCGCCTTCCGGACCTTGTGGACCTTGAGGTCCCACGGGTCCTCTTGGTCCTTCACAAGCACTGATTACTAAGAATAATACTGGAATAAATAATTTAATAATAGTTTTCATAGGCTTAATATTTAGTTATAAATAATTTACCAATAATCAGGCCAAAAAATTAGAGTGAAGGCTTTTTTTATGAGGCTACTATTTAATTTTAACTTTAAAATCAGGTTAAATTTGTAATGAAAGGGTGGGTAGGGAGGTGTGTAAAGTTTTCCCCGTTTGATGTTTAAAGGCTAAAATAAAGTGAGTAAAAAGGATTGAAATTTATATTATGGGATAAGAACAAAGGCAGGATAAACCTGCCTTTTTGTTATTTTCTATTTTTAATAATTTTTTCAACTACACCAGGATCGAGTAGGGTAGAGGTGTCACCAAAGTTGTCTGTATTACCTTCTGCAATTTTCCTCAATATCCTTCTCATAATTTTACCACTTCTGGTTTTAGGCAATCCCGGTACAATTTGAATTTTATCCGGTTTGGCTATCGGGCCAATAATATTGGCAACCATATCCCTGATTTCATTGGTGAGGTTTTCTTCCGTCCTGGTGGAAAGGTCTGCAATAACATATGCGTAGATTCCTTGTCCCTTGATGTCATGGGGATAACCAACCACTGCTGATTCTACTACTCTTGGATGCTCATTGATTGCATTTTCGACTTCAGCAGTACCCATTCTGTGACCTGAAACGTTAATCACATCATCAACACGTCCTAAAATTCTGTAATAACCATCATGGTCTCTTTTTACTCCATCGCCGGTGAAATAAAGCCCTTTGAATGAACTAAAGTATGTTTGTTTGCATCGATCATGGTCTCCATAAGTGGTTCGTAACATTCCTGGCCAAGGGAATTTGATACATAAGTTTCCTTCGACACCGTTACCTTTTAATTCATTTCCGTCATTATCTACGATAACAGGCTGAATGCCAGGAAGAGGTAGAGTTGCATAGCTAGGCTTATTAGGAGTGATACCAGCTAAAGGAGATATCATAATTCCACCAGTTTCAGTTTGCCACCAGGTATCTACAATCGGGCAATTAGTTTTTCCTATATGAGTATGATACCAGTTCCATGCTTCTTCATTTATAGGTTCTCCCACAGTACCAATTACTTTCAAAGAATCCAGGTTGTGTTTTTTTACAGGTTCCAGACCATGAGCCTGCAGTGCCCTGATCGCGGTGGGAGCAGTGTAAAACTGGTTCACTTGATATTTATCTACGATTTCCCAAAAGCGTCCTGCATCGGGCCAGGTAGGTACTCCTTCAAACATTAACGATGTAGCACCTGATAATAAGGGGCCATACACGATATAGGAGTGACCTGTAATCCAACCAACATCTGCAGTACACCAGTAGGTATCTCCCTGCATATATTGAAATACGTTTTGAAAGGTAAATGCAGTCCAGACCATGTACCCACCACAAGTATGAACAACACCTTTAGGCTTACCTGTAGATCCTGAAGTATACAAGATGAAAAGCAAATCCTCTGCATCCATTTCTTCAGCCTCACATTCTTTTGACTGTCCATCAATAGCATCATGCCACCAGAGATCTACATTATCATTCCATTTTACTTCCTGTTCAGTCCGTTTATATACGATTACTTTTTCTACCGAAGAAGTTTTTTCCAATGCTTCATCTACAACATCCTTAACAGGAATCTTTTTTGTACCACGGAAATTGCCATCTGATGTCAAAACCATTTTTGCCTTGCAATCATCAATTCTGTCTGCAAGTGATGAGGAGCTAAAACCAGCAAAAACAACAGAGTGTACAGCACCTATTCTTGCGCAGGCTAACATTGCGATTGCTGCTTCAGGAACCATTGGCATATATATAATTACCCTATCTCCTTTTTCAACTCCCTGTGCTTTCATTGCATTGGAGAACTGGCAAACTTGCTCGTAAAGGTCTTTATAAGTCAGGACACGATTATCTTCTTTGGGATCATTGGGCTCCCAGATAATTGCAGGCTTATCTTTCATTGTGTAAAGATGCCTGTCCAGAATATTTTCAGTAATATTTAATTTTCCATCGACAAACCATTCAATCTTCGGCTCATCAAAATTCCATTTTAAAGTTTTAGACCACGGTTTTTTCCAGTAAAACTCATCAGCTATTCTACTCCAGAATTGCTCCGGATTGATGATGCTTTTCTGGTATTCATGAATGTAACCGCTTAATGTTTGGATTTTCATGGTTGTTATTTGGTTTTTTATTGTTAATCGTAACTAAGAATCTAAAGAATCTATCAATTATTAATTTATGGTATTTTTAATAAATTACCATAGTATAATCGGAATCCTTTATTATTATAATTCCAACTTTTAATTTAGGAAGATTTAATTTGTTTTTTCTTTTTGATAAAAGAAAGCCCGGTGGGAGACAGAAATAAGAAGGTAATATTAATTGACTAAGGAATCCTTATTTTTAAAGTAAGGATCTGATAAAAAAGATTTGGAATACTAAAATATCAGTTTCGAAAGCAAAGGAAATAATTTAAAATTAAATGTGACGCAGAATTGACTGACACTTTAATTCTGTTTCTTCAAATTCTTTTTCAGGGTCGGAATCGATGGTCACGCCTGCGCCTGCATAGGTTAAAATATGTTCTTTATAAATCTTAGCACACCTTAAATTGACAAAAATATTAGTTTTGTCATTGATGTTTACAGGTCCCATAAATCCTGCGAATAACTTTCTGTTTATTGGTTCGTGATCTAAAATGAATTGTTCAGTTTCATTTTTAGGCATTCCGCAAACAGCTGAGGTAGGATGAAGTAATTCTAGCATTACCTGACCAAGTTCAGGGAAGTTGATTTTTTCCATATCAATTTTAAAACCAGTCATTAAATGAAAAAGGTTTCCTGATCTGATAGTTTTTGGTCCTTCTTCTTCAAATTCCCGTACTCTGATTTTTTTGAGGCAGTTTATAATGTATCGGCTGACTAGAGCCTGTTCTTCAATTTCTTTTGTCCTCCAAAGAACATTTTTTAGTTCTATGTCATCCTGGGCTTTCTGTGTGCCAGCAAGAGACATTGTTTTGAAAGTTTCTTTGTTATCTACCTCTATTAATGTTTCTGGTGTCGCACCGATCCAGAGCCCTTCATCGGGTAAATAAATCAGGTTAATCATTCCGTTGGGAAATGATGTTTCTAAACGACAATAGAGATCTGCAATGTCAAAATCATCTGGTAATTTCGTGTATTTAGCTCTTGATGGAACTACCTTTTTAAATCTTTCATTTCTAATTTCTTCGATACACTGATTAACATATTCGATATATTGAGTTTTGTCTTTTTCAGCAGAGATTAAAGTAGAAGGGGAGGGTAGTTCTTCTAAAAACACCTTTTTTGGCTGATCAAATAGATATCCTTCCAGCTCTTCTTCCCCCGAAATAATATTGTTCAGGGTAAATTTATCGTTTTTGAGTTCGCATGTCAGATGGAGATCAGCCGGAATATATTTTAGATTTTCAAAGGCATCATAAAAAGGTGCAGAGATATAGCCTGGTTTAAGCTGGTTTAGATTATTATGGTCAATTAGCTGGTGGTTTTTACTTGCAACCAGGTGGATTGTGCGTGAAGCGGGAAGGCGATAAATAGCCAAGCCATAGTTGTTTTCTATGCAATAATTCAGCGATAGATGAATTATTCTATCGATTTCCAGATCTTTACCCAATTCCGCTTTTTGTTCCATAATTATTTGTTGATCACCGCTACTGTCAGTCTGCTTACACAAACTAATTTCTCTTCTTCGTTTTTAATTTCAATAGACCAAATATGTGTTTTTCTTCCCACATGTAAAGCTTTTACTCTACCATATACATATCCTGATGTAGCAGATCTGATATGATTGGCATTAATTTCTAAACCTACACTATATTGTTTTGTTTGATCAATAATAAGTTGAGAGGCCATGCTGCCTAGAGTTTCTGCCAGGGTAACAGATGCACCACCATGTAGAAGTCGCATAGGTTGAACTGTTTTATCATTTACAGGCATTTTAGCTTCAAGAAATGATTCAGTAATTTGCGTGAATTCAATACCTATAGTTGAAATCATTGTGTCCTGAATTTGTTGATTCAGGTCCTGGATTTTAATATCGGGGTGAAATAGAGAAGTCAAGAAATAAAAATTTAATTTGCGGTAAAAATAATTAAAAAAATTGAGCACTAAAACCATTTATATAATACGTCACGGCGAAACTGATTATAATAAGAATGGAATTGTCCAGGGGAGTGGGATCAATGCCTCTTTAAACGAACAGGGGGTGGCACAAGCTGAAGCATTCTTTGATCACTATAAAGACTCAGGTTTTGAGAAAGTTTATACTTCAGATCTGGTCAGAACTATTGAATCAGTAACCGGATTTATTAATCTAGGTATTGATCATGAAATTGTAGAGGATCTACGCGAGATCAACTGGGGTTCAAAAGAGGGTAAAAAAGTTTCAGTTGAAGATAAATCAGATTATGCTAATCTCATAAAAGAATGGTATAATGGGAATACACATCTGAAATTTGACAAGGGCGAAAGTCCAGAGGAAGTCAGGGAAAGGATGTCGCGGGGATTTAATAAAGTTTTAGAGGGGAATCATTCAAAAGTTCTTGTTTGTACTCATGGCAGGGCAATGCGAATATTACTGAGCCATTTGTTAAATTATCCACTTTCCTACATGGATATATTCAAGCATGGGAACTTACAATTATATAAGGTGCTGTATTACAATAACAGGTTCAGATTGCTTAAGAGTAATGATTATGAGCACCTTAAGGGGTAATTATTGCTCGTTTTTAATTTCCCTGGAAATCAAATTAGCTTCATACTCAATTGATTCCTGGTATGGGTAATTGTTGTATTGCTTTGTTTTATTAATAAAGAATTTTGCCTTGTTCGAATTGCCTTTTTTTAAATAAATTCGAGCTAGTTGTATGCAGGAGTTAGGAGCGTAATACCAATTATTATCTTTCTGATTATCGATGACATCGAGATAAAAAGTTTTAGCTTGATCAATCTTTTCTGTATTGTGAAAAAAACGGGCTTTTCTATACACCCATTCAGTTTGGTGTTCTCTATTTATGAACTCCGGATCCTTGTCAATTAAATTTTGAGCCTTTTCATTAAATCCTCCATCAGTAGCAAGCCTGAGTTTCCAGATTAATTTATAATTATCAGAGTCAAAATCGAAATTCTTCAAATATTGAATCGCATACCGGTCGGCTTCTGTTTTTTCACTATATACATTTACCTTAGATAAGAACTTTTTTCCTTCTTCGGGTTGATCATTTAAATAAAAAGAAAGGAAAATATTCAAGTTAGCAGCCGACAGATATTCATCAGATGATTGTTTATTCCTGAACCTGTTAAGATATTTTCTAGCCAGAACGTAATCTCCTTTTCTCAAATATGTTTCTCCTATCAGAAAGTGAGCCGCAGGGAATAGTTCAAATACATCATCATTAAACTTTGTGATGTTTTCAAGAATGACATTTCCACCTCTGGCTTTAGAGTTACTTATCAAGAAAACAATCAAAGCAATATTAGAATCCAAGTTCAATTCCCCTGCTTTTTCTCTAGCCAAAGCCTGATCTTGAAAAAAGTAGTTAGCAATGAATGGATAAATTAACCGGGCTTCCTGGCTTTCAAAGCTATCTTTATCTTTGGCAGCTTGATCAATAAGTTTGATTCCAGTTTCTTTACTTCCGTTAAGGCCCAGCAGATCTAATATCCAGGCATATTTTTTAGGAACTGAAGATAAAGTTAGATGCATCAATCCTCCCGGCAGAGCATATTTATCATTTTGATTTTTATTATCCTCATAAATAGAATAGGCTTTTCTGAAATTCCTGAAAGCAGAAAAGTTATTTTCATATCTTGCCTCTATCATTGAAATTAACAGATATGCTCTGCATTTAAGGTATTCTGATGTGCCAGGTTTTTCAATGAAATCCTCTATTTCTTCAATGATCTTTTCTGCTTTTTCTTCTTGTGGATTTAATAAAACTTTAATTCCATCAGAATATAGTTTTTTATATTCAGTAGGCTGATCATTGTTAAGATCAAGAAATGAGTAGTCGGATTGAGATAAAGAAACGAAATCAAATAAAAAAAACAGGCATAACCATAAAAGGTATGCCTGTTTTGTAATATCGATAAATTTGAAAAACACTTTTAAGACTTTTTCTTCGTAGTCTTAGTTTTTCTCTTAGTTGTTCTTCTTTTTGGTTTTTTGATGGTATCAGACTGGAATTCAGGTTCATCATCAACACCGGCAAGAATTCTACCACTATGTTCGTCGATGATTAATCTTTTTCGTTCTCTGATCTCAGCAATTTTTTGTGGAGGAATAACGATGTTACATCCTTGAGCAGCGCCATTCTTTACAGTTACAACGGCAAGACCATTGGTAAGGTGTTTACGTAGTCTCTCGTAATAACGATATAGATTGTCTTCAATATCTTTTACTGCTTTTTCTCTGTCTTTGAGTAATTTCTTTTCGTCTTCCTCACTTTCAGAAGTTAAAGCTTCAAGTTCTTTCTTTTTTTCCTGAAGATCTGCTTCTTTATCCTCGATTAGAGCTGTAGTGGTTTCTATTTCAGATTTAACCTGCTCTATTTTGTTCGAAGCTTCTTTGATCTTCTTATCGTGAACCTGGATCTCTAATTCCTGAAGTTCAAGCTCTTTAGTGATCGCATCATATTCGCGGTTATTACGAACATTGTTCTGCTGATCTTTATATTTAGTAATAAGAGCTTCTGATTCTTTTATTCCAGATTTTCTTTTGTTGATTTCTGCTTCAAGCTCTTCAATTTTAGCCTCTTGCTTAGCTTTTCTGGTTTTTAAGCCTTCCAGATCATCTTCAAGATCACCTACCTCTTCAGGAAGTGCCCCTCTGATTTTCTTGATTTCATCTAATTCTGAGTCTATTGTTTGAAGCTTGATTAAAGCGTCTAATTTTTGAGCTACTGTACGTTCCATTTATAGATAATTAACCGGATTCGAATTAAATTCGGATAAATTGAATGCAATATTAGTGAATTTTTTATATAATTTCTCTTTTATTAATTCTTTTGTAAATACTTCACTTTCGTAGTGGCCGATGTCAGCGATAATAATTTTGTCTTCCGCATCAAAGAATTCATGATATTTAAAATCCCCGGTGATGTAAATATCGCAACCTGAACTCTTTGCCTTACCCAATAAAAAACTACCGGCTCCGCCACAAAATCCAACTTTCCTTACTTTATTATTAACGAGACTAGTATGCCTGATTGTTTTTAAATTTAATTTTTCTTTTAGCATTAACAAAAATTCCTTCGAATCCATTTCCTGTTCGAGAGTACCTGTCATACCCGATCCTGTTTCCTGATTAACATTCGAAAGATCATTTATATAGTAAGCCATTTCTTCATAGGGATGTGCATTTTTAGCGGCATTGAGAATATTTCCACTCAAATGCTTTGGTAGAAGTACTTCTATTCTTTTCTCTTCTACTTTCTCTAATTTGCCCGATTCACCGATATAGGGGTTGGCATTGTCTGTTGGTTGGAAACTACCAGTTCCTTTTACAGAAAAACTACAATTTTTATAGTCACCAATCTGACCAGCACCTGCTTCACCCATGGCTGTTAACACTTTTTCTGCATGCGATTCAGGTACGAAAACAACCAGCTTTTGTAAGTTGTCGCTTTTAGGTTGAAGTATTTTCAAATTGCTTAAGCCAATTTTCTCAGCTAATTTAGCATTCACACCTGTAATAACATTATCAAGATTTGTATGGATTGCATAAATGGCAATATCATTTTTGATCGCTTTTATGACAGTTCTTTCCACGTAATTTTTTCCTGTAAGGCTTTTTAATCCTTTAAAGACAATTGGATGATGGGCAATAATAAGATTAGCGCCTTTTTCTATGGCTTCTTCAACTACCTCTTCAACACAATCCAGGGTAATCAGAACATTTTTTATTTCATCTGAAGGATTACCAACAATTAACCTGCTGTTATCATAACCTTCCTGAAGTGAAGGAGGAGCCCAGGACTCTAAATAATTGATGACATCTTTTATTTTCGTCATATTGTAAATACTTTGCAGTTGATTTCAAAACTACAATATTTTAATTGCCATACCCAATGATGTTAAAGCATTTGCTCTGGCCATTTGCACTAATTTACGGATTGATTACTAAACTTAGAAATCATCTTTTCGATATCGGATATTCCAGATCTTTCAGGTTTGATGTCAAAACGATTGGAGTGGGTAATTTATCGGTCGGCGGTACTGGAAAAACTCCGGCAGTAGAATATTTGATTTCCAAATTTAAAGATAAGGAGAAAGTTGCTACATTAAGCAGGGGGTATGGCAGAAGAACAAAAGGGTTTTTAATAGCTGATTATCGAACTACTGCGATCGATATTGGAGATGAGCCGTTGCAATTTTATTCAAAGTATGGGGATGAAATCACTGTGGCAGTGGATGAAGAACGAATTCACGGTATACCGGAAATACTATATCACAGACCTGAAACATCTCTTATTTTATTAGATGATATATTCCAGCACAGGCACGTAAATCCTGAATTTCTTATATTGTTAACCACTTATGATAAGCCCTTTTTTGATGATTACATTCTTCCGGTAGGAAGATTAAGGGAATACAGATCAGGAGCTAAAAGAGCAGATGTTGTTCTCGTTACAAAATCTCCCGGGCAAATATCAGAGCAAGAGAAAAGCCATTTTAAAGACAATATCCAGAAATATACGAAAGAAAAAGTCCCTGTTTTTTTTACTACAGTGGGTTATAGTGAGCCAGTAAATGAAAAGGGGGTGATAAGGCCGTATAATCATAAAGCTATTCTTGTAACAGGATTAGCAAATCCGTTTCATTTTAAAAAACATTTGGATGGAATTACAGAAATCCAAAAGCATTATAATTACCCGGATCATTATAATTTTAAAGCTTCAGATGTTAAAAGTTGGCTGGATTATTGCGAGAAAAATAGCATTTCAGATATTGTTGTGAGCGAAAAAGACTGGATGAGGATTAAACCGCATACTATTGATGTAAATGCTGAAAATGTGAATTTCGTGATTCAACCTATCTCAATGATGTTTATAGATAGATCAGAAGAAGAAGAATTCCTCGGTTTATTAGATTTCAGAATAAATGGGCTCAATAAAGGATAATTTTTATAGGGTAGTTATGCACCGATGGTTATTTTTGCCAACAGTTATGAGATTGGGGAAATTTATTTTTTTATTAATTCTTATTTTTCAGGGATATGATTCCTACTCACAAATCCGTACTCCTAGAGGTAGTGGAATGGGAAGAGATGAATATTTCGATTTAAACGAAGATACTGTATCAGTTCCTGAAGAGGATGATGGAAAGCTGCAGCTTGATTCTGCCAAAAATCCTTATGGACCTTTCACTCTATATTACATTAAAGCTGAGGATGTCAAGAATAGTAAAGATATTCATTATAGGATAGATACAACACTGGGTAACTTTGGCAAGTTTGAGATGCTCGAAATAATGAATTACGAGGCTCAGAATTTAGGTAACATGGCTACTGCGATTTTTGAATTGTATCCAGAATTACCGTCTACCCCAGGTTTGCGATCTGGCTTTACTGCATATCAACCTTATATACGGACTCCATATGAACAAAGATTTTTTAATACCAAAGGGCCTTTTACAGAAGTAGAAGTGTTGTTTGGTGGAGGTAATCGTAATAAAGTTGACATCGCCTTTTCAAGAAATGTCAACGAACGATTTAACCTTGGGTTTAATCTATTCAGGATTGCGGCGGATAAGAATCTTGGCCCTGTAAGACGGTTTGATAATCAAGCTGTTGGTATTGCTTATGATATAAATGCCAATTTTATCAATAAAGATAGCACCTATAGCTTTATGACCAGGATATTCCGGCATTCTCATAAAGTGGCCGAGTCAGGTGGTGTATTAAATTTTTTAGATGGAAACACGGCTCTTCAAGGCTTAAATGACCAGTCAAGTATCTCTCCGGCCCTTCAGGGAGCAGGTTCAAATTATAGGGTTGCGAATGGTTATTTATTGCAAACATTCAGGCCAACTGGTATTTTGAGATTTTATCATGAGTTGGAATATAACCAGGAGCGGAATACCTTCACAGTAGAGCCTTCAGATGGAAACCTGGCCTCCGGTTATTTTAATGATATTTATCTTGATGAGGAAAATACTTATGACAGAGTGTTTTTCACCACCCTGAAAAATGAAGCTGGACTCACGGGAGGTACAAACAGAATTTTTTACAGAGCCTTCTTTAAGCATAGATATCTGAAGATTGATTCTGAGCAGATTAATGGTGTTGCTACCAGAAATGAGTTGTTTCTTGGAGGATATCTTTCTTACGATTTAAATCAGCGAAATAAATTATCAGGTACAGTAGAATATTTGCTTGGACAAACCTATAATATTGATGCATTACTTGAAACAGATTGGATAGACGCCGGTTTTAAAAGAATCACCTATAAGCCTGATTACATTTTTCAGAAGTATCTTGGAAATCACAGAGGCTGGGAAAATAATTTTGATGACGTGTCTGCAGATAAATTGTATGGCAAACTTAAAATTAAACTTGGGGAACAGCTGATTGCTCCATACGTAAGTGTCAATAATTACAATAATTATGTTTATTATTCCGCCGATACTCTGCCAGCACAATTTTCAGAAAGTTTTCAGGTATTGAATGCAGGGTTGAGCCTTCAATTCAGAGTTTTTAAAAATATAGGGATTGATTTAGATGGTAAATATTCAATAGTATCAGATAATGCTTCTGAAGTGTACAGAGTGCCGGATTTATTTGGTAATGCTTCTATTTTTTACCAAAACTCTTTATTTCAGGGGTCGCTTCTTTTAAGAACCGGGTTCAGCGCAAACTATCGTTCAGGATTTTACGCAATGGCCTACGATCCTGCAATTCAAAGGTATTTTATCCAAAATGCCTATATGAGTAAAGATTATATAATCGCAGATTTTTTCGTAAATTTTCAAGTAGATCGCTGGAGGTTTTCACTTAAGTTAAAGCATTTTAACCAAGGGTTTATAAATGATGGGTATTATATAACTCCAGCATATCCTTTGCAAGGAAGAGTATTTGACTTCGGAGTTAGCTGGTTGTTTTTTGATTAAATTATGAATGACAATATAGATAAAAGTGTACTTGGGCTTCATTTGCCAACAGACCCAAGATGGGCTGACATAGCAGGCATGAATATCGAAGATATATTAGTAGATCATGCATATTGTGAACAAAAAGCAGCTTCATCTTGTATTAGTTTAATAGTTACCTATCCTGATAAAGAAGAACTGGTAGAAATGCTTACTCCAGTTGTGTCAGAAGAATGGTCACACTTTGAAATGGTAATTGAGCAGTTAAAAAAGCGTGGCATGACTTTAGGAAAAATGAGAAAGGATGAATATGTTGCTGCTCTTGCAAAAAAAATCAGGAAAGGAGGAAGTAGAGAGGATCAACTCGTAGAGAAGCTTCTTATGAACGCCTTAATAGAAGCCAGAAGTTGCGAAAGATTTAAAATGCTTCATAAAAATATTGAAGATAAAGAACTTAGCGAGTTTTATTATCAGTTAATGATCTCCGAAGCCGGGCATTACAGGAATTTCCTTGAACTGGCAAAAAAATATAATTCTGAAGAAAAGGTAATGAAAAGGTGGCAAGAATTACTCAATGAGGAAGCGGAGATTATTAAAAACCTTGAAATAAGGTCAGATAGAATGCATTAATATTAATTTACCAATATGCAAATAAATAGTGTAGCCGTTTTTTGTGGATCCCGCCCCGGTGATAACCCTCTTTTCTCCAGATATGCAAGATATTTAGGCAAGTCTCTTGCTAAAAGAAATATAAAATTAGTTTACGGAGGAGGTAAAGTTGGGTTGATGGGGGTAATTGCAGATGCAGTTATTGAAAATAATGGTGAAGTTGAAGGAGTAATTCCCAGAAGCCTGGCACAAAGAGAGGTGGCTCACATGTCATTGTCTCGTTTATATATGACAGATACAATGCACGGTCGAAAAGAAAAAATGTATGAACTTTCTGATGCATTTATTATAATTCCCGGTGGCATTGGTACTTTAGATGAATTTTTTGAAATATATACATGGTTTCAGCTGGGATATCATGTCAAACCTATTGTGGTGATCAACAGTGAGGGATTTTACGATCATCTGCAAAATCATATTGAAAACTGCGTAAATGAAGGGTTTTTGTCAAAAAGTATTTATACTTCAGTAAAATGGGTGAATGATGTGGATGACTGCATGTCTCTTTTATTTGATAATTCTATCGGATAACCTCTTTTTTTGCTATAATTGAAGGTAATAAATATGTAGAATTGCCAAAAATATTACTTAAACCGACCATTTCTGGCTTTCTTCCGTTTATTTTATAGAATTACGTTCACATATATGAAATATTTAGTTACTCTCAAAAGCACAGTTTTTTTTGGCTTAATATCAATTTCTTTTATCGTATTTGGCCAAAATCAAAACACTGAAAAAGACACCTCAATTTATATTTCCGAAGCACCTGATAACTGGTTTAATAAATCTTTTGGAATGGATGCTATACGCGGTGTTGAAACTGAATTAGCTTATAAAATTCTCGAAGGCAAAAAATCAAGTCCTGTAATAGTTGCAGTAATAGACAGTGGTGTTGATCCGGATCATGAGGATCTTGCTGAAGTAATGTGGGTTAATGAAGATGAAATTCCTGAAAATGGTATTGATGACGATGGAAATGGTTATATCGATGATATTCACGGATGGAATTTTATCGGAGGCAAGGATGAAAATGTGATCCGAGATACTTATGAACTGACCAGAGAATATAAGAGACTTACAGAAAAATTCGATAATATTCAGGATAAAGATAAAGAGAACGATCCGGAGTATGATTACTACCTGGCGGTGAAAAAACAATTCGAAGCGCAAAAGGGTCAAATAGTAAAACAATACGAGGGATTTAAAGGGTTTTATTCAAGTTATGAAAGATATAGCAAGGCTCTTAAAGAACACTTTGATACTGATAGCCTGACCAGTGAACTGGTTATGTCACTTGAGACAAAAGATGAGTCTCTTTTAATGGCTAAGAATTTTATGGGATATGTTTATTCCCAGGAGATTTCCCCGGAACAGTTAGCAGAAGCTAAAGATTACTTCACCACTGCTATTGAATATGGATATAATACAGAATATGATTCCAGAAAAATAGTCGGTGATAGTATAGAAAATGTTAATGAGAGATTTTATGGTAATAATGATGTAGAGGGAGGTTTTGCCTTTCATGGCACTTTTGTGGCAGGAGTTATCGGTGCAATTAGAAATAATGGAATTGGTATAGATGGTGTGGCTGACAATGTTAAAATTATGGCAGTAAGAGCTGTTCCTAATGGAGATGAAAGAGATAAAGATGTGGCTAATGCTATTTATTATGCAGTTGATAATGGCGCCAGAATAATCAATATGAGTTTTGGTAAATCATTTTCCCCAAACCGTGAGGTTGTAGAAAAGGCCGTGAAATATGCTGAAGAAAACAATGTCCTGTTAGTCCATGCTGCAGGTAATAGTTCAAAAGATATTGATGAAAAAGATAATTTCCCTACCAGGTTTTATCTGGATGGATCAGAAGCTTCAAACTGGCTTGAGGTTGGAGCCTTAAACTGGAAACCTGAAAAAGAGATGGTTGGAAGTTTTAGTAACTACGGTGACAAAACAGTTGATCTTTTTGCTCCGGGAGTAGATATTTATAGCACTTCACCTGATAATAATTATAAGATTGCTTCGGGAACCTCTTTTTCTGCCCCTGTAACATCAGGTGCAGCTGCGATCTTAATGTCTTATTTCCCAAATCTTAAAGCTTCAGAAGTTAAAGATATTCTGGTTAAAACTACTACCGACCTTTCCGATAGTAGTGTAATACTTCCTGGATCAGAAGATGAAGTTAAATTTGGAGAATTAAGCAGATCTGGTGGTGTCTTGAATATTTATAAAGCAGTTTTGCTTGCAGAGAAAAAGATAGAATCCCCTTTAAAGAAATAAATTATTTATTGCGTAAAACCAATTGAAGGCTTCTTTTTGAAGCCTTTTTTTTATTATAATTTCTAAAGTGTTGGGTTTAAGCTTATTATATGTTAAATTATTGTATCTATCACTTATAAATATAATAAGCCATGAGAAAATCAATCTTAATTATTTTATTCACTGCTTTTTCGACAATACTATTTGCAGGTGAAATAAAACCACTAGACAAAGAGACAATTAAAAATATGACTGACCAGCAAAGAACTGAGCGTGTCAGGTTATTAGAAGAAAGAATTAAGGAGATCGAAAATATGGATCTCAAAACAATGGAGAGACCAGAACGAAAAGAGATAAAGAAGGAATTGAGAGGGATTAAGAAAGAAATGAAGCAGCATGCTAGTGGAGGGATCTATATTGGAGCTGGTGTCCTGATATTAATTATTATATTGTTGATATTACTATAATAATGTAGTCTTAACGACATTTTTGTATTTAATATCGAAAAAATATAACTTTGTGGAGTCGGTTACTGTTTAAACAGGTATGCGACTCCACTACTTATTTTATGCTGTTTTTAGCATATTGATAACAGCATGCGATCTTTTTGAGTATAGTGCACATCAGATCACCCCAGATCATGATGAAAAGGATGTTAATCTTCGAAATATTGATAAGATACTTTCCTTACCAAGTTCAGATACTTTAAAAATAGCTTTTATAAGTGATTCACAAAGGTTTTATGATGAGACTGAGTCCTTTGTTCATCATTTTAATTCGGTTTCGGAGGATTTTGATTTCGTTATTCATGGAGGAGACATATCCGATTTCGGTTTAGCCGAGGAATTTTTGTGGATCAATGATATACTCTCTAAACTGGATGTTCCTTATTTAACCGTAATAGGTAATCATGATGTGCCTGTTTATGGTCATAGAGCCTACAGAAAAATATTCGGGCCTGATAATTATTCCTTTACCTGGAACAACCATCATTTTATTTTCCTCAATACCAATTCTCTTGAATATGGATTTAATGGTTTAATACCAGATTTGGAATGGCTTCAAAAGCAAATTTCAGAAAGACAACCGTCAGAAAAAATAATTTTAATCTCTCATATGGGACCTGAAAGTGGCGAGTTTGATCCAAAGCTTGCTGCTGGATACCGGTCAATACTTAATTCAGCCGGAGATAATTTCCTTTTTGCTTTACATGGTCATAGTCATGAATTTAAAAAAGGAATTTACCCTAAAACAAATATTCCATATTGGATAACAACCAGTATGGATGATAGAGCATTTACGAAAATCAGAATTTGGGAGGATGGATTCGATTTTAAAATAATTGAGTTTTGAAAACAATATCTAAATTCATATTAATATTATTGTTTCAGATTCCGTTTGAATCTAAATCACAGATAGATTTGCAACCGGATTTCGTCAATTTTCAATATGCAGGCAATTTTGGGTTTATTTCATTCGGAGGAGGATATGATTTATTAAAGCCAGAAAAACCTACTCACCTGAACTTAGGCTTTTATTTTGGTTATTTGCCAGAGAAGATTGGCGGTATAGAAGAATATTCATTAAACACAAAGCTTACCTATATTCCGGATGTTAGAATTGATATAAATGATAAGGTTGACCTGAATTTTTTTAGTGTCGGGCTTTTTATAAACTATGCATTTGGCGACAATTATTTCAACAGATGGAGTTCTCATTACCCGGATGGGTATTACTGGTGGACACCGTCAGTCAGATTTGGAGTTTTTGTTGGTGGTGGATTGAATATAAAGAAAGGAAATTCCGATAAAGATTTTATCTCTTTATATTACGATTTTTCAACTCATGATCTGGAACTTGTGAGTTATGTTCAAAACACAGATTACCTTTCACCCTTGTCGATATTTAATCTATCTCTTGGAGCGATTATCTACTTAAGGTAAAATAACAGGATTTAGGACTTCTCAGGTTTTTTGTTTCTTCTTTTTAGCAGCGGGAAACAGAATGTTGTTAAGTATCAAACGATAACCAGGACTGTTAGGGTGGAGATTCAAATCAGTTGGCTCCTCACCAACAAAATGTTGATAGTCTTCCGGATCATGGCCACCATAAAAAGTCCAGAAACCCTTGCCATACACACCGTGAATATATCTTGCTTCTCCGATTGCCTCATTAGATCCCATTATTACAACATCAGGTTTGATAAGACTTAACCTAAACGCAGTAGTCTGACCAATAAACCCTTTCACAACCCTTGTATGATTTTGAGTAAGCATAGTAGGAATTGGATCCCATTTAGCTGAAAATTTAAATAAATTGAAATAATCATTTTTTTCAGTTACCCCTCTTGATTCGGGCTGCATATCAATATTCGAATATTCATATTCGTAAGGATTTTTACTGATTTTAAAATCTTCGAAAGCAAAGGTGCTTTTAAAATCCAGCTTACTCTGCGCATCTGGTTCAGGAGGATCACCATCAAACATGTAATCGATCATGTCGACTCCATCAGCTGATAGTGCTATGTCATAAGTGTCAGTTGCTGAACACATAGCAAACATGAACCCCCCGGTAGATACATAATTTCTAATTCTTTTAACAACTTCAAGTTTTAATTGAGATACTTTTTTGAATCCAAATTTTGCAGCCAGTTCTTCATATTCCATTTTTTGTTCGATATACCAGGGTTGGTTTCTGGCATTTCTGTAAAATTTGCCATACTGTCCGGTAAAATCTTCGTGATGGAGATGCAGCCAATCGTATTCAGTTAGCTTACCTTCCATTACCTCTGTATCAAAAACGACGTCATAGGGTATTTCAGCATAGGTAAGTGCCAGAGTTACGGCATCGTCCCATGGTTGTTTACTTTTTGGTGAATATACTGCCACTTTTGGAGCTTTTTCCAGCTTCATAATGTCCATGTTAGAAGCAGGACTACTGATCTCAGTTAAAATACTTTTATATTGTGATGCATTTATTTTTTCATAGGTCACGCCCCTAATGATTAGCTCATTCTCAATAGAAGGATAAAATTCAATAGCAAAACTTCCCCCTCTGTAATTGAGCAGCCAGTCCGTAGGGATCTTTTTTTCAAGTACCCAGAAGGTAATACCGTAAGCTTTAAGATGATTTTTTTGAGATTCATCCATTGGTATTAGCAGGGTCGTTGACCAGGCCTGAAATCCAATAAATAATAAAAATAAATAAAGTAAAACTCCGCGCATATCTCTTTCTTTAAAATTAAGACGATAATAAAGCTGTAACGGTTACAAGAATCCAGTATCATTACCGTTTGTATAACCATTTATCCGTCTTCGTAATAAGGTTAATGTGTAAACCGGGCATTAACTATATTTAATTTAATAAAACAATTGCGAACTATGGACATTCGTGAAAATATTTCTGTAAGCCTGGATTCGATAAAGTCTAATCTATTAAGATCTATCATAACTGCTGCGATTATTACAGTGGGGATCATGCTTTTAGTAGGAGTGCTTACTGCAATCGAAGCTATGAAATCAAGCATTACCAATTCATTTAGCAGTCTTGGGGCAAATTCTATCGAAATAAGTTCGAAGAGAAATTATGACCGGAGTTCAAGAGGTAAAGATGAAAAGTCTTATCCAAAACTCACTTTTGCTGAAGTAGAAGAATTTAAAGATAGGTTTGGAGAAGAAGAAAGGGTTGGTCTTTCAGTGGTAGCTAGCTGGACAGCAGAAGTTAAAAGAGGTTCTAAAAAGACCAATCCAAATACTCGTGTTACGGGAGGAGATGAAAATTATCTTGGACTAAGAGGCTTAAACATTGCAGAGGGTCGAAATTTCACTTCATTTGATGTGGAGCGTGGTACCAATACTGCTATCATTGGATATGCTATTAAGGAGTCTTTATTTGAAGACTATGAACAAGCCGTCGGTTCTTACATTTTTGTGCTGGGCAAGAGGTTTAAGGTTATAGCTACAACCGAAGAACAAGGAGGATTAGGTGGAAACAATAGTCAGGACCGGAGAATTGTGATTCCAATTACTACGGCTCGGCAATTAGTTACTCAAAGCCCCGAGTATGAGGTTACAATCAATGTAATGGATCCTACTAAAACCGAAGACATTATAGCGAATGCACGTCAGACCATGAGACTGATTAGAGAAGATGCAATTGGTACTGATGATTCTTTTTCAATTGAAAAAAATCAAACTGTCGCTGAAAGGCTTGAAGATATTGCAAGCTATATGAGAGTAGGTGGTTTTACTCTTGGTGGTGTGACTTTATTGGGAGCAGTTATAGCTCTTATGAATATCATGCTTGTTTCTGTGACAGAAAGAACAAGAGAAATTGGATTAAGAAAAGCCCTGGGAGCTAAACCGAGTACTATCAGGTGGCAGTTCTTAATTGAAGCAATACTTATTTGTCTGATAGGAGGAGTTGGAGGAATAATTGCCGGAGCTTTAATTGGTAATATTGTTGGATCATTAATAGGTGAAGGAGGAGTAGTGTTACCTGTTGTCTGGATTTTCTTAGGATTTGCAGTCTGTATGGTTGTTGGTTTGGTCGCTGGTTTTATTCCGGCAAATAAGGCCTCTAAGCTTGATCCTATTGATGCACTTAGATACGAGTAAGAATTATCGTAAAACTGTCCGAAAAGAAAATAAAAGTGTATCAAAACGATACACTTTTTTTATTTGTATAAAACTAACAAATTTATAACTTATTGATTTTCAGTTATTTGTGATTTTTGGTATGAAATTGACTTTCTACATACCAAATATTAATTATATGGCTAAATTATTATTTTCTTTTCTGGCTCTGTTTTTAACTCCCGATGAAGGTGAGAAAAAAGAAGTGGCTACATTCTTTAATGAGAAAAAAAATCAGGCAGAAGAAATACTTCTATTAAAACCAGAGTTGGGAGATCAGACTAATACTGAAAATAGAAATGATAAGAGCTTGAATATATATTTTTAACAGTTGATTACATAGTATATTATCTATCCAAATCCATGGTGCCCAGCCATGGATTTTATTTTATTAATTATACCAATCAATATTTAAAGTTTTTCAAATTAATTAACTTAGTAAGGCAACCATTTCTTTTATCCCACTGTACTGGTATTAAAATCAGTGAAAATTGGAACTCGAATCTGACAGTGAATTCAGGAATATCCTAAAAGGCTGTGGAAAATGGAAAAAGGACAGCCAGAAGCAATTATATCAATTGTATCATGGATATGCTATGAGTATTTGTCTACGGTATGTGGACAATAGAGATGAAGCTGTTGAGGTCTTGAACGATTCATTCCTTAAAGTATTTCAAAATATTAAATCGTTCGATCAAAAAAGATCATTTAAGCCCTGGTTTCGCAGAATAGTGGTTAATACAGCACTTAATCATATTCAAAAATACAAAAAACACACCAATCATCAGGAGCTTGATAATGCATTAAATATTGGAGGAGAGGAGGAGATTGTCACAGGAATTTCTTACCAGGAAATGCTTAGAGTAATCAGAGGATTACCGCAATCATACCGAACAGTTTTCAATTTATATGTTATAGAGGGTTATAAGCATTCAGATATAGCTTCATTATTAGAAATTTCAGAAGGAACTTCTAAGTCAAACTTATTTAAAGCTAAAAAATACTTGAAGCAGGCTGTTAGTAAAATTTTTAATGAGGATTATGGAAAATAGAGATAATCTGGAAGAATTGTTCAGAAAGGGCTTAGCCTATGAACCTACAGACTACAGGGAGTCTGATTGGGAGGGTATGTCTGAGAAATTAGATGCTGCCCCTGAAGCTCAGGTTAATAAGTGGAAGAAGATCTCGTACATACTTACTGGAGTGATAATTTTATTATTGATGTATCTGGGTGGGCGGGAATATGCCCTTTATAGAGAAAATTTATCAGAACTTAATATTTCCGGTGAGGAAGAATATCAGATCGATGAATCAAAAATAACCGATCAAAATATATCCGAATCTATATCTAAAGATTTTCTTAACGATGACTCCGAATCTAACTCCCTGAAATATTCAGAAAGCAATAAATCTACTCAAACCTTTAGTAAATCAAATCCTGGAGATCTACACAAACAATATGGTAACTCTGATGGTTATAACACTGCCGGAACTAATGACATTTCCGGGAATGATGAAATTTTAAAAAGCATTGGGTCCGGAGGGGTCGACCATAGCAATATTGGTGATTCAAAGGTTGTTAGTGGAAGTAATGTGAAAATGCTCGAAGCCTCTTCGGACTTCTTTTATACAAAAAAGAAGACTATTCATTACAATGGCTTAGTACATGATAAACCTCAAATAATTCTTTATGGGGTAAACAATAATATTATTGAACTCGAATCACCTGTAAACCTTCATCCGGCAATTTCATTAGCTGCATATGTTGCAGCAGATATGACTACTGTTAATTTTAGTGGGTTTGACAGGTTTGACGAGCGATTTGGTTTCTCGATTTTTCTTAATTTAAATGAAAATTGGTCTATAGAAACCGGAGCTAATATCAGTAATAAATACTATTGGGCAGATGAAGGCAGTTATACTACTGGAGGTTATTATTCAGATCCGGATCAAACTTATGGTGTTTGTGAGGTATTGGATATTCCATTAAATGTTCGATATTATTTTAATACAAAAGGTAAAACACATTGGTTTATTTCTTCAGGGATATCAAGTTGGTTAATGCTTGAGGAAAGATATGACTATTATTACGAATATAATCAATATGAAAATCCAACAGGATGGTACGGCGAAAATGAGAATTATCATTGGTTTGGTGTTCTCAATTTTGAAGCCGGCCTCGAACGCAGGCTAACAAATAAATGGTCAATTACAGCTACGCCTTATTTTAACTTACCGCTTAAAGGTGTAGGTAACGGGCAGGTCAGACTTCTTAGCAATGGTCTGAAAATAGGTCTAAAATTCAACTAAAACCAATTTCTAATTATTAAAAAACTATTATGATGCTAACACGATTAATTTCAAGATTACATTATTTATTAATGATCCTCGCAATTGCAGGAATGACCATATCCTGTGATGATGACGATGAAGATCCGGTAGGGCCTTTGCCAACCGGTGAACAGAAATCGTTTATATTATACAATAATTCATTTAATGAATTTGGTACAGTAACATTTGAAGAGTATCTCGATAATTCTACCAATGAGAATTCCACCCGGGTAACAATAAGCCTGAATGATAATAGCGGGCCACATCCTGCACATATTCATTCAGGAAATACATTTGCACAGGGACCGATTGTAATAGATTTAAATACAATTGAGGACGGTGAAAGTGTTACGACTATTACAGAGACTAATGATGGAACAGCCATCACATATGATGAACTCATTAATTACAACGGTTATGTAGCAGCTCACGTTAGTCCTGAAAATCTTGCGGTAGCAGCAACAGCTGATTTAGGTCCTAATGAATTGAGTGGTCAATTAGCAACATACCCTCTTTTTATGCCAAATACTGTGGAACAAGTAAATGGAGGAATATTCTTTGTGGAGAGATCAGATGGGAATGTATGGGTTGCCGTAAGTGCTGAACCCGGCGTAGATGGAGTAATGCATCCAATGCATATACATGATAATTCTGCCGCTGAAACCGGTGGGATAGCGATAACCTTAGATAGCCTTAATGGTACTACTGACTATTCAGCGACCCTGCTTGAAGATCAGGATTTTGCTACCCTCTCTTCCTATAATGGCTATATCAATATTCATATGAGTGTAGATCAAATGGGAACCCTTATCGCTCAAGGAGATATCGGTTCTAATGCTTTAACGGGAACTTTTACTGAGTATACAATGCAAGAAGTAAATGCCTCGGGAGTATCTGGAACTGCGCGATTTCACGAAAGGGCAGGAGGTCATAGCTTACTAATTGTTGATCTTACCGGAACAATAGAGGGTACTGAGCATCCTTCACATATTCATGCTAATCCAGCTGAAACAGGTGGAGGTGTTACTATTCCTCTGAGTTCTGTTGATGGAACAACTGGAATGGCATTGACAACAATTAGAGAAGACAATGAAACCAACCCTGTTTCTTATGACGATTTAACCACGAGTTATGATGGTCATATAAATGTCCATCTTTCTTCGGCAGCAATTGATGTTATTGTGAGCCAGGCCAATATTGGTGTAAATGCACAATAAATAAGAAAGAATAAAAGTCGGGGGATCCGAAATTCCCCGACTTTTAATAACTATCCCAGATACAATATTAATTTTTAAATAACGATTAATTAAACTTAAAATTGACCTCATAAAAATATGAGAATGGGATATCTATGTGCTTAATTAGAGGTTCTGAAGTGTTGCTTTTTATAAAAAAAACTCAGGAAACATTAGTAAAACGAAAATTACAAGATCATGAAATGGTTATACTTATTCATATTGTTTACCTCGATATCAATATCTATTCAGGGACAGAAATATGCTGAGCGAAATGGAGAAGTTCACTTTTATTCTAAAGCCCCTGTAGAAGATATTGAAGCACATTCCGAGAAAGGTCAAAGTATTGTTGATATAGGATCAAATAGAATTGCTTTTGAAGTGCCAATCAGAAGCTTCCAATTTGAAAAAGATCTCATGCAAGAGCACTTCAATGAGAATTATATGGAGTCTGATAAATATCCAAAAGCTTCTTTTTCGGGTAGCTTTTCAGGGTTTGATATCAATGCCTCCGGCAAACAAAATGTGACAGCAAGTGGAGAAATTTATATCCATGGAGTAAAGGAAAAATGGAATGCAGAAGGCGTGATGTATGTTAAAAATGGAAAAATCCACCTGGAAACAACCTTTTTTGTTCCCCTTGAAACATTTGATATCGAAAAACCTAAAGTGCTCTTTTACAATATAGCAGACAAAATAGAAGTAAACCTCAACTTTATTTATGATGAAATGTAAATTTTACATATTCCTGACCATAATAACGTTTTTTTCTCTCTGTAGGGTGAATGCACAAGATGACTTGTTAAGTGAGTTATCAGAAGATGACGAAATATATCCGGTTAAATCTACTTTTAAGGGTACCAGGCTAATTAATGGTCATACAATTGAGACCAGGGGAGCAGGGAATCTGGATTTTTTAATTATGCACAGGTTCGGTAGACTGAATTCGGGGATTGATGAATTTTTTGGATTAGATCAAGCCGTAATCAGATTAGCATTAGATTATGGAATAACTGATGATCTTAGTATTGGAATTGGTCGTAGTAGCAGTCCTAAATATCTTGATGGATATATTAAGTATTCCTTTCTTAAGCAAACCCCTGGTAAAATTCCTGTTAGTGCAACTATAATTAGCAGTGCTGCATTAGACATCAATATCAGAGAGGAGCAGCCTCCGGCCGAGGACAGGTTAAGCTATGCGACCGGAATTTTAATTGCCCGAAAATTTAATTCAGCATTTTCATTTCAGATTGCCCCGTATTGGTTGCATAGAAATGTTGTAGAATATAATGAGGAAAATGAGGCATTCGCTTTGAATCTTGCTACAAGAGTAAAGATCACCAAAAGAATGGCCATTACAGCGGAATACTTTGTGAGATTGAATGATTCTGCTTTCCCTGAAAACACAAATAATGCATTTGGAGTTGGTTGGGAATTGGAAACCGGAGGACATGTTTTCCAATTGATTTTTACAAATAACCTAGGGATGGTGGAGAATACTATTATTCCCGGTACAGTAAATGACTTTTTCTCCGGTGATATTCACTTCGGTTTTAATATTTCAAGAGCCTTTAACTTAAAAAGAAATAAAGATGAAAAATCTTGGTAAAATCTTATTAATGACAGCAATCATAATTGGTTGTAAGTCAGAGAAGAATCCTGCTCCGGGAGGTAGTTGTGAAGAACCTTTTGATATCACAATAAATAATACGATGCCGGCAAATTGTGATGCAGAAGATGGATCTTTCGAGTGGTCCACTACCCCTGGAAAGCAAATTGTATCCATGTCTGTAGGAGGTCAAAGTGTTGCAGTTTCATCAACAGTTACAAGTTTGTCCGCCGGTATTTATGAACTGGTTCTGGTTGCTGAAGATGGTTGCGAATCGACTGCAAATGTTACTATTCCTTCTGAAAGTGGCCTGACTGCATCACTCGATCAGACTACACCTTCAGATTGTGATGTGGACAATGGTTCCGTATCTCTTTCTGCTTCAGGAGGCACCGAACCATATACTTATGATGTGGGTGGCTCTACAAATCAGACCGGTTCGTTTAATAGTTTGACATTTGGAGATTATACTGCAACAATAACTGATAATAATGGTTGTTCAGCAACGGTAAGTTTTAATATTGATGCGTCAATTTCCTTTAACTCCGATGTTGAGCCTTTAATACAGAATAATTGTGCTGTGCCTGGTTGCCATGTAGCGGGTACAGGTAGAGTTGTTTTCGCCAATTATAATGATATACAAGCTAATGCAAGTAATATCAGGCAGCGAGTAAGTACTGGGATTATGCCTCCGCAAAACTCTGGATATGATCTTACTCAGCAACAAAGAGATGATATTGTGTGCTGGATAGATGCAGGAGCAAAAAATAATTAAATAATTTTTCTTCCTTTTAACATTGAATGTTATTCATAAGGATTATCTGTTAAAAACCTGCCTGCGTGATCTTTATGAAGAAGGAAGAAAATTGTGATCAATAGAGGCTTTAATTAGCCTCTATTGTATTTAAAATAAATACCTTAAACCAAGATAAAAATTTCTGCCAGGGGCACTGATTCCTGAAGAATAAGGGCGGTAATGAAGATCTGCCAGATTTTCCAGACCGGCATTAACAATCAGGCTATTCAAAATATTCACAGAACCTCCCAAATTAATCGTGACCCAACCTAATGCTCCATCCTCAGTATAAAGATGGGTTTTGTTTTGTTCTGATGGAGCTAAATCCTGAAAGTCGATTCCTCCCTGGTATCTCATATCTATAAAAATATCCCATTCAGACCGGTCATAACGTAATGACGTCCTTCCAAATAGCGGGACAACATGTCTTACAGGTTTGCCATCGGAGGTTTCGCCGTCAGAAATAGTTAAAGTACTAGCCAGTGAGAAATTTTCATTGATCAGGTATGATCCATTTAAGGATACTCCATAAATTTCGGCTTTTCCGACATTTACTTCTGCCTGAACTCTGCTTAAGGTGCCGTCGTAGGTGATGAAATCTTCTCCCTTGAATGTAAAATCTCTGCGTTCCATTGCATTGACAAGGATGCTATAAAAAGCAGCAAATTCAAAAGTGAATTTATCAGGATTATAAGCCTTATATCCGAATTCGAAACTATGGTTATATTCTGGTTCGAGATCCGGATTTGGCACAACGACATTCCCGGGTTCTGAATCAAATACTTTAGCAGCATCATCTACATTCGGGGCTCTGAATCCTGATCCGTAGCTTATACTAAGATTGTGAATATCATTGGGTTGGAATACCAGGCTGGTAGAACCTGTTAATGCACCATTTTTATTAGTAAATCCATCGGAAGGAAGACCTATATCTCCAAAATTAACAGTCGTTTCAATATAAGTATATCTCAGTCCTGCATTAATGAGTAATTGATCAGAGAGATGATATTTAGCAAATGAATAAATAGCTGCAGATAAATAATCAGAACCTTCAGAAGGATATCTGGTGGAGGTAGGTGTGGTTTCTCCGCTAATGATATTTTTTCTGATCGCGTCACTAAATACATCATTATGGAAGTATTCAAGGCCATAGTATAAAGCCCATTTTTCAAAATTCTTTTCGAATTCAGCATTTACTGAGTATGCTTTTACATTTTCAGTTCTTGTCCTCAGGCTTTCGTTTTGAAATTTCCGGTCATTTCTGCTTTCTTCATAATCCTGGTACGCTAATGTGAGTTTTAACCTGTCAAAAGCAGAATTAGGTGTATTAAATGTTAGTTTAAGGCTATTCATCATCCATTGCTGAGGACCGTAATACCATTCTGCATTTTCAGGATTACCATTATCTTCAAGGATCAGTCTGTCATAGCGTGGTATATCACTGGTAGAACTATAGTAAAAATTTATTCCTGCATCGATACGGTCAGAAACTTTAAGTTTGAATTTTTGAATGAAAGAATACTGATCATATGCCGAGGGAATCTGCTTTTCGGGATCAGGGTTTATAATGATTTCATCATTTGCATCAGCAGCAGGTTTAACATACCAATCTCTTTTAAAAAAACTCTCATATCCATCAGGATAATTTGCTCCTGCCCGAAGGTCGTCAAAGTCAGAATAAGATAAAGAAGTAAAAGAAGCCAGTTTTTTACCAGCAATATTCAAAGAAAGATGACCTGTCTTTTCATTATTAGCGGTACTGTATCTTCCGGAAACACTTCCTGAGATCTTCGTCCCTTCTATACTGAATTCCGGGTTGATTGTATGGAAATCCATAACTCCTCCCAGTGCATCAGAACCGTAAATAACAGATCCCGGTCCAAATATAACCTCAGCACTTTGTAAAGATAGCGGGTCAATATTAAGTACATTTTGAAGATTACCACTTCTGAAGATCGCATTATTCATTCTTACTCCATCAACTATCAAAAGAACTGAATTGGCAGCAAAACCCCTTATCATTGGGCTACCACCTCCCAGCTGACTTTTCTGGACAAAAACCTGGCCAGTGGCCGCAAGCATATCTGCACTGGTCTGCGGTTGTGTATCCATTATGTCCTGAGCATCTATCGATGCCATCTGCTGAGGAACATCTGATTTTGGTTGTTCCCATTTGTTGGCTGAGATCACCACCTCATCGATCTTGATAACCTTTTCTTCCAGGGATATAACTTTATTTCCCTGAAGCATGTCCTGCTTAGTCAGGGTCACTGGGTAATAAGATGAATGGTTAATATTAAGCAGATCATCTTGATTGAAAACAGACAAATCTGCTATACCTGACTCATCAGTGATCACCTGGTTGGATCCGTCTACAGAAGTAATAGATACACCCTGAACCGGTAGTCCGGTTTCTTTATTTATGGTTTTGACATTCTGTGAAAAAACAGGTGTTGATGCAAATAAAATAATATATGCAAGGGCAAAAAATGCTTTTTTCATATACACAAATATCTATAAAAAGAGGTTGTCAACCGAATGTTACGTAAAATTTTCAATTATTAGTGTCAATTTCATAAGCCGTTAATAACTTTGGATATAAGCCGTTAGAGAATTTATGCCTTTAATCAAATCCAACTATAAGAAACCATTCTATTTAATCAATTCGCATCTGGAAACGATTATACCATCTGCATTCAGGAAAGTTAGTGATGTGAATTATGAACGGAAGAGACTTGAATTGCAGGATGGGGATTTTCTGGATCTTGATTTTCTTCTCCATGACAAAAGAAAAGATAGTATTCTCGTAATTTCTCATGGTCTTGAAGGAAGCTCTGATCGGCCGTATGTGATGGGGCTGGCTAAATTATTTTTTAAAAATGGCATTGATGTCTGTGCCTGGAATTGCAGAAGCTGCAGTGGGGAAATAAACCGGCTACCGCGTTTGTATCATCATGGCGATACCGATGATCTTCATTATGTACTTGAAGAGGTTAGCAGACTTTATAATAACAAAAATATTATTCTTGCAGGCTTAAGTATGGGAGGGGCTATGAGCTTAAAGTACGCTGGAGAAGACCGGGAAGAGAAAATTAAGGATCTAAAGGGAGTGATAGCTTTTAGTGTGCCTACAGATCTGAGAGGAAGTAGCCTGACTCTGAATAAAAAAGGGAATGGTTTTTATCGCAAGCGTTTCTTAAATAAATTAAAAAACAAACTCTTATTAAAAAAAGACCAGTTTGACGGGCTCATCGACCTCAATAAAATTGATGAAGTGAAAAACTTTCAGGATTTTGATGCTCATTATACCGCTAATATAAGTGGTTTCGGATCTGTTGATGAATTTTATGAGAATGCCTCTTGTGGTAATTTTATTGAAGGGATAAAAGTGCCATCTTTATTAGTGAATGCAAAGAATGATCCAATCCTTTCTGATTCATGCTACCCTTATAAATTGGCAGAAAGCCATACTTATTTTTTTCTGGAAACTCCAGAAACCGGAGGACACGTAGGGTTTATGCAAAGAGGAGATGAATATACCTGGTCTGAAAGAAGAGCACTGCAATTTGTTCAGGAGATCTTATGAGTCAAAAGGCATTGAGTACTCTTCATTATAAAACAGAACTCGCCAGGTTTTAAGTATTTCAAATGGCTCTATTGGTATTTCCTTCAGTTTATAGTGTTTTTGAAAAATAAATTTTGAAGCACTTTCTACCGGAACTTTTTGATAATAATGGTCTGTTAAATGATGGACAATCTTTAAGACTGTTAAACCATCAAAAACCTCATAATATTTTTTAAAACGAGAATGATTGTTTTTAGCACCAGTTGATGCTGTTTTGATTTTTTCTATCAGATCATTTTCTCTAAGATATTCCATTAAAGCCGGATGAAGAATATCCTTCAGATGGTTCAAATGAAAATCACTTATGACATTTCCGCTATTGAGTATTTCGAATAATGGCCTTAAAATATAAAAGATCTCAGGACAATAAGTCTCAATTTCCTTTCCATTAGTGAATTCGATCATTGCCCTGCCCGTTCCGAAAGGCACCCTGTCAGAAATTCGGGCTTCAGGAAAAATCCTTGTATTGTGGACCTGCCCGTAATTCCCCATTGGGATTACTCGATGTAAAAAGTAAAAATCCTCTCCGGCTTTACGTTTGTTCATACCACCAATGGTGGCATAAGCATCTGCTCTGCAGGCCATACTGCTCCCCACTGTATGATATGCGTAAGGATATTCAGCATATCTTAAAGCTGCTATATAATAATGCAGATGGCTTTCGTAAAGGATTATTCCTTTATTGATCAGATCATTATCTGTAAGTGGGTGTTCGAAAGCAATGGAGGCACCGGGGGATTTAGGGTGGTCTTTAAAATAGCTTATTACACATTCCAGGTAATTGTTCTGACAAGTAGCATCTGCATCAAAACAGATTATGGGAGCTGTAAGGTTGTTGATGTTTTGCAGTTGTCTGAATGCTTCATCCATACCTGCTTTCCTGGCCATGCCTACACCAGCGATCTTATTTCTTATTTTGCAGATATTACCCGGAAAGAAATGCAGATTATGACTTTCATTCTTTTTAATCCAGGATTTCAGTTGTTCAAATTGCTCTTTATGAAACTGTGCAATCTTATCATCTGTGCTTTCTGGTTCATTGATAACAACAAAAACACAAACAGTAAAATTAGTAATGTTATCAGCAAGAGACTGAAGACTTTTTAAAAGGCCTTCCTCAAAAAAAGAAGGTAAAACAACTATAGCATCAGTGTCTTCAGGGATTTTTTCTTCTATCTGATAATCATCAGTAGCATATCTGTTCAGGTATGTTGAAAACGTTTTTTCAACCTTCATCAGGGAGCCAGTCTCGTTATTTTCCAGGTAAAGTCTTTTTGAAGATTATAAGAAATTCGGTCATGGAGACGGTTTGGTCTTCCCTGCCAGAATTCTAGCATGACGGGTTTAACCCTATATCCACCCCATTGTTTGGGTTTAGTCACAGTTTTCCCTTCAAATTTGTGTTTGACCTGTTCATGACGTTCATCGAGAATATCCCTGCTGGCAATAGGTTGAGATTGAGGTGACACCCAGGCTCCGATCTTGCTGCCTTCAGGCCTGCTGTTAAAATATTCTTCAGATTCTTTTTCAGTAAGTCTCTCAGCAATACCTTCGATTCTGACCTGTCTTTCCAGTTCTCCCCAGAAGAATGTTAGTGCTACCCAGGGGTTTTCGTCTATCTCCAGACCTTTTTTGCTTTGATAATTAGTAAAGAATTCAAACCCTCCATCAGAGATACCTTTCAGGAGAACAATTCTGCATGATGGTCTGCCATCAGCAGTAATCGTTGATAATGACATTGCATTCGGTTCGAGAACCTCCGATTTTGCAGCTTCTTCAAACCACTTTTCAAATTGCTTTACAGCGTCTTTGTCAACGCCATCAATATTAAGAGAATGTCTTGAATACTCTTTTCTGATGTCAGCTATATCCATGATAAACGAATTCTTGTTATAGAGGGGTAAAATTGAGAATACCTTTGTAAATCACCAATATAAAATCAATTATTCTTTGTTTGTTTAATAATAACTGATTTGTTTTAGGCTGGACAAAAATAATATCTAAATATCTTTTAATACAAATGAAGTTAAGTTTAGAGGTATCTGTGGAAAGCAGCCAGGAATGGGTTGATGCTGTCATGAATGATTTTGATTCATTTTTACAGGACCACGCTAATTGTGAGCGGAAAGCTTCGTCTATGGCAATGAGTCTGGTGGCAAAATATCCAAACAGGACTGAAATAATTCCCGAGTTGATCGAGACGGCAATTGAAGAACTTGAGCATTTCCAGGATGTATATAAAGTAATGGAAAAACGAAATATACAGCTGCCCCATCAAATAAGTCAGGATATTTACGTTAAAAAATTAGTTGACAAATGTCATAGTGGGAGAGAGGAGAGGTTCAGAGATCGATTATTACTGGCTTCCATTATCGAATGCAGAGGAGCTGAGAGATTCAGATTGATTTATGAGGCACTTCCCGAAGGAGAGTTGAAGAGTTTTTATCATCGATTATGGGCCTCTGAGGCTAAACATGGTAATATTTTCGTTAAGATGGCGTTGCTGTATTTTCCTGAGGATGAGGTTTATGCAAGGCTTGATGAACTCAATAAAATAGAAGGAGAAATATTAAAAGAATTACCAATACGGGCAGCTTTACATTAGGATATTATTGATTATATCAAAAAAATATGGTTAAATTAAAAGTAATAGCTCTTTAATAAGATTATAATAAAAGTAATGAAAAGATAATTATGGAATTCTTCCCCAAACCAGGATCAGTTAATCCGGAAAAAGGTTCTTTTCTCTTATCGGAACCCTTCCTTCCGGATCCGAATTTTGAACGTTCGGTGGTATTGTTGTGTGAGAATAATGATGATGGATCTTTTGGATTTGTTCTCAATAAACCTTCGATCTTAACATTAAGTGAAGTACTAGATGAAGAAACGGCTATTGATATTCCGCTATATGTAGGAGGGCCGGTTCAGCAAGATACTCTACACTTTATCCATCGAAGGCCGGATCTTGTAGATGAAGCTGTTCCCCTTGGAAACGGTATTTTTTGGGGTGGTAATTTTGAACAGGTAGTTGCTTTATTGAGATCTGGTATATACCTGGATGAAGACTTTAAGTTTTTTATTGGCTATTCAGGATGGTCTGAAGGACAACTCAAAAGGGAACTTGAAGAAACATCCTGGATCGTTTCAGATGAAACAGATCCAGAGATCGTATTTAATCACGATTCTGATCAGATCTGGGGGAATATTTTGAAGAAGATGGGGGGAGAATTTAAGATGTTTGCAAATTATCCACAAGACCCGAGATTAAATTAAGCTGGATTTTATAATTTTGGGGGAAGTGGTTTTATAGAATAATAACACTGTCATGACAGATAAAGAAAAAAATGAGCTAGCTGGTGAGGATTCAAAACAAGAGAATCCTGTGAATGAGACTCAGGAGAGTCCGTTAGAAACTAAAGCTGAAGATCAAAAAGAAGAAGAGAAGGAAATTCCCGAATCTGAAGAAAAGCAGAAAGAGGAGCCCGTTTCAGAAAGTAAGAAAGAAGAAACGGATTCTTCTGCATCAGATCAACCGGAAAATTCTGATGATCAGGATGAGGATGATGATCACGATGATGATCATGAAGAGGAAGATGATGATCACGAAGAGGAGATTGATTATCACAATCTTTCAAAGGAAGAGCTACTTAAAGTAGTAAAAGATCTTTCAGCAATTGATAATATGGCTAAAATAGGTCGTGTTCTCAAAGAAGTTGTTCCTATCTATGAAGAATATAAAGATAAAGAACGACAGGAAGCGTTGGATAAATTTATTGAAGAGGGTGGAGAAGAAGACGGCTTTGATTATAAATATGACAAGGTAACTGAGGAATTTGATGCGACAGTTCAGTTACTTAAAGACCGCAGGTCTAAGCATTACCGTTCTCAAAAAGAGCAAAAGCAAAAAAACCTTGATAAGAAGAATGAGATTCTTGAGAGATTAAGAGAGATCGTTGACAGTGAAGAGACCAATGTTAGCATCAATAAGTTAAAAGAAATTCAAACAGAGTGGAAAGAGGTTGGTCCGGTACCTGGAGGATCAGCAAAATCACTCTGGGCAAATTATAATGCATTAATCGACCGCTTCTACGATAACAGAAGTATTTACTTTGAGCTTAAAGAGCTTGATAGAAAGAGAAATCAGACGCTCAAGGAAGATCTTATCAAAAGGGCAGAAGCACTTGAGACTGTAGAGATTCTGAAAGATGCTATAGCAGAGCTAAATGAACTTCACGAAGAATATAAGCATGTAGGGCCGGTTCCAAAAGAGGTTCAGGAAGACCTTTGGACTCGATTTAAAGCTGCTTCTGATAAGGTTTACATGCGTCGTAAAGATTATGTTGAGCAGCTTAAAAAAGATCTTAGCGAAAACCTGGAAAAGAAGCTTGCATTGGTAGAGAAAGTTAAGCCTTTTGCTGAGTTTAGTTCAGACAGGATTAACGACTGGAATGCTAAGACCAAAGAAATTCTGGCAATACAGAAAGAATGGGATTCTATTGGTGGTATGCCTAGAAATAAAGCCAAGGAAGTAAATAAAGAATTCTGGGGATCTTTTAAATCCTTTTTTAACAGTAAGGGTAAATTCTTTAAAGAACTTGAAAAAGAAAGAAAAGAAAATCTTAAGCTTAAAGAAGATCTCGTTACCAGGGCAGAAGAATTAAAGGATAGCACTGATTGGCAACAGACAGCTGCAGAGATGAAAAAGCTACAGGCAGAGTGGAAAAAAGTCGGTCCTGTTCCCCAAAAGGTAAGAGAAGAAGTATTTAAGAAATTCAAAGCCGCTTGTGATACCTTTTTCCAAAACAGGAGAGAGCAAAACAAACAGTTTGACCAGAATTACGAAAAGAATCTTGAAGCTAAAGAAAAGGTAATTTCTGAGATCCATGATATGAGGGAGAAAGATCTCAATGACATAGATAAGCTTGAAGATAAAATGGATGACTTTTTTGAGATTGGCTTTGTTCCAAAGAAAGATATTAAAGCTACTCTAGATAAATTTATTCATGCTATTGACCAGTATCTCGATGAAAGCACAGAAATAGATTCAGAGGAGGCTGCCAGAGTCAAGATGGTTGCTCGCTTTGGAAATATGAAGGGTGATAAAGCTGAGAGAAAGATGGTCAGAAAAGAAGGGGCGATCAGAAGACAGATCAGTAAGCTACAGGATGACATTGTTAATTGGAAAAATAATATGTCATTTTTTGCTTCTTCAAAGACAGCAGATAAGTTGTTAAAAGACTTTGAAGATAAGATCGAACAAGCTGAAGAAAAGATTATAGAATTAAAGGAACAGCTTCGTGTATTGCAAGATCTTGAAAATGAGGCTAATCCTGATTGATGAAAAAAATACTTAAATTTTTTTAAAAAAAAGGTTGGTCAGTTAAGAATAGCTTACATATATTTGCATCGCATTTGAGCAACAAGGAACGCCCCCATAGCTCAGCTGGCCAGAGCAACTGACTTGTAATCAGTAGGTCGTTGGTTCGAATCCGACTGGGGGCTCATAAAATAAGAAAAGAGGACGAAAGAAGCGAGAGCGAAATTCGGCCTCTTTTTTTATTTCTTCACACTATCAACCTCAAACTTCACACTTACCAATGTTTGACTTTCAAAAATTAACTGTTTACCAAAAGGGTAAATTGTTTGTCCAGGGAATCGATGAATTGTTAGAGCAGAATAAATTTCACAGATCAGTAAACGATCAATTAAAAAGGGCTTCATTAAGTATCATATTAAATATTGCAGAAGGAAGCTCCAGGTTTAGTTTAAAAGAGAAGAAACATTATGCAGTTATTTCAAGAGGAAGTGCTTTTGAATGTGTGGCAGTTTTGGAGTACTTATATGATTCAGGTAAAATAGATAAATCAAAATATGATATGCATTTATCTCAGTTGGAGGAGTTGTCAAGAATGTTGTTTGCGATGATCAAGAGATTTGATACTAATGGTAAGCTGATGAAAAAATAATAGTAATAATCCGACTGGGGGCTCACAAAATAAGAAAAGAGGACGAAAGAAGCGAGAGCGAAATTCGGCCTCTTTTTTTATTTCTTCACACTATCAACCTCAAACTTCACACTTCGAAATGTTTGATTTTAATCGTCCTCGGTTGCAACGAGGATGTGTGAGAAGGGCAATTGTATTGCCTGGAATGTAGTCATAAGAAAGGATCAAGAATGAAAAGCAGCGTTACAAACGCTGGTCTCAATAACAACCTCGTTACGCTTCGCTAAACAAGGTCGATGGAACAAATTTTAAATATTTGGCCTACAGAGAAACAATCGTCCTCGTTTGCAACGAGGATGTGTGAGAAGGGCAATTGTATTGCCTGGAATGTAGTCATAAGAAAGGATCAAGTATGAAAAGCAGCGTTACAAACGCTGGTCTCAATAACAACCTCGTTACGCTTCGCTAAACAAGGTCGATGGAACAAAATTTAAATATTTGGCCTACAGAGAAACAATCGTCCTCGTTTGCAACGAGGATGTGTGAGGTTGGCGATTTTATCGCCATTTAAATAACAATTATATCTAATAAACCATTAGAATTGATATAGTCTCGTGCACTGCTGTATCGATAATCTTCTGGCTCATCTACCAAGCCATTTCTAAGAGGGTTTTCATGGATATAATGAATCTTTTCCCAAATATCTATAGAAGAATCAATTTCAATACAATGATTGGAATCTTTCCATATTTTATAATTCCTGGCCCTTTGAGTCTTTCTTGCCTGAAAACTAAATCTATCTAATAACCATTCTCTTCTGCTTTCATTAATTCTATTAATCTCTTTAACAATTTCTTTTGAAGTGAACTTCTTGAAATCTCTTAGGAAATTAGAAAATTTATGTGGGGGAGATACCGATCCAATTAAATGGATATGATTAGACATTATAACCCAGCTATATAATTCTAATCCTTTAGACGAAATACAATATTTAAGAGATTCAACAATAATATCTCTATATTCCATTCTTGTAAATATATCAATCCAATCCACTACAGTGATTGTGCAAAAATGAATTCCGTTTTGATCAGTAATCTTATATCTATCTCCAGACATTAATATTTATATTCCTTACCGATCTAAATTTAAGATCTAATAAATTATTCAGGAAAATATAAACGTTTAAAAAACAGCGTTACAAACGCTGGTCTCAATAACAACCTCGTTACGCTTCGCTAAACAAGGCCGATGGATTACAAATCCTATGATAACAGTACGACATTGCAAATGTCGAACAGCTACTTTTTAGCTTTCAATTTCTTTCTTTATGTGATCAATGACTTCGTTCCACGGTTCGTCACCCATCTTTTTTCTTGCTTCCTTATTGGCTTCAATGAGTAATTCCAATGCCTTCTTTTTATCCTGATCAACTCCCAGTCCATTATAGTAATAGAAGGCCAGGTCAGCTTTGGCAACGAAATTACCCAGTTCAATGGCTTTGTTTACTGCATCAATAGCTTTTTGGGGATCGTGAGATCCATTATCTTCAGACATGTAGATCTTTGATAATTTTAAATAAGCTCTGTCTGAAAATCGTTCATTCCGGGTTAACTCTTCTAATAGGGAAGTAGCAAACGTGATGTCTTCGGGTTTATTATCGATAATAAAATCAGCTAACTCATATTTCTCATCCTGGTCACCTAATTCTATTGATCTCTTTCTCCATTTAATTACCTCTTCAATGTCAATATCATCCTGAAAAGAATAATAATCAGCCAGTTCAGCAGCGGCCTCCGGATGCCCGGCTTCAGCTGCTTCTTTTAACAATTCAGCTGCATATTCATTTAGTTCTTCAGAATAGTCATCATCGTAAGGGGAAGTCATCAAACTGAAGGCATACCAATAAACTGACCCGGGATGATCTTTTATAGCCGAAATATCTGCAGATTTATAATTATTACTATTGGTCTCGGAGATCAATTCATTCGTCTTTTCGAATAATTCAAAATCTTTAATTGAAAATGTAAAAAACGGTTTGCCAAAACTTTCATCAGCCATGAAAATATTATGTGGTGGCTGATGGGTTGTTTTATAAAATAAATACTGCCCGTCCTCATTATCTGCAATGGCAAACTCATCCTTATCAAGAATGTGGTCTCGTATCAAGTCTTCTGTTCTTCTTACAGCCTCATCTATAGGCCAAAAGTTCCAGTCCTCGATCTTAAAGAATATTTTAAAACCATTTTTTGAATTATTATCTATGAATTCAAGGTATTCAGCCGGTAATTTGTCAGTCATAATTTAATTTGTTGATTCAACGAAATTTTTAAAGCTGTCCATATACCTTGCAGTTTGTCTTTTAAAGCTACCTGGCATAAACCATCCCATCAATTTCATAAAGCCTTTTAATTGGAATTCCTGTTCAGAAATATATCTGGTTTTATTTTCCGAGATCTTCTGAAATCGATGAGTATTCTTGTTGACTACTCCATTGGCAACATAAGTTCCGGAAAATTCATCTGGTAGATTTCTTCTTGTAATTGTTTCAATCATTTCAATTTCCCGGCTATTCATATTAAATACTAATTTAGCTTTTGCTCCTTCTTCTCCGGGTGTTCCGCTAATATGCTCATAACTTTTTAACCCGTCCATCCATTTATCCATATTGTCAGGGTTATCAAATTTCGCTACAACTTCATGTAGGGGCTTGTTAATAGTTTTTTCAATCATATATTTCATAATCCCTGGTGGTAATTATCCTATAAATTAATCAATATAGCCTACTATTTTATTATTTTCCCAATTAAACATTGGTCCCTGCATAATAATCCATGAAATGTATCCACCAGTCCCAATTATTGGCATCATACATAAGCAAATGCTGGACAATAATGAATATTAGTGCCGGAAGATAGGTGAATTTTATTTCTGTGGCCTTCCTTTCCCTGAATAATATAATTAGAATAGCTAACTCAATCACGAGGTAGGAGTAAGTCAGAGCTGAATTAAAACCGCCGGCAAGATTTAAAACGAAGAAAACTCTGGTCAATGCAGGTATTAGTGGAGCAAATATGGTGCAGACCATAAATCGGGCATGCAATTTTAATTTTTTTCTATAGTATATACCCAGGGAATAAAAACCTATAAATGCGACCAGGGTAGTTGCATCGATAAAAGCAAGTTTATAGACAGTTTGAGGAGGATAATTATCCTGATTAAGAATCATATTTTTCATCATTATTGAGCCTGCAACGACGATGACAGGTACGAGAATCAAAGAAGTCCAGCCAATAATCCGGTGAGCTTTTAGTTTGTCAAACCGATAGGTTAGAGGTTGGATTATTAGTAAGATCATCCAGAGCGTTGCACTAATTCCATGTACATGATATACCCATGTAAAAGTAGAAAACCTTGAAGTGACTGATTGTGAAAAACCAATGATCACTGCCAATAATCCCAATGATAGAAATAGGAATGAGTTTTTGTAAAATCTCTTACTAATGTAGATAGAATCGTTGGACATTATTTGATTGGATGTTTTAGGATAATATACGGCCTAACTATTTGATTATCAAATTGATTTTAATGAAGAATTGATAGCTGATGCCGGTGTCCTGTATCAAAATTTCCTATCCGTAAAGTATTTCGATAAAGTGTGGGGATTAAAAAATTAAACAATAGATAGAATATGTGAATATTAAGGAATGATTATTAACAAAAATATTAGTGACTTCATGTTAATATATATTCGAAACCGTTATTAATATTTTGTTGAAATAATTACACCAGAAAATGCCGAAAATTTGTCTTAAATTTATTATTTTAAATAATAATCAAATTCAATAATAAGAAATTCATTAATAGATACAGAGCAGGATTTTAAATAATAACCGGCTTTGGGATATAAAAAGAATGGGTTTCTATTTAATATAAATCATTTGTTACAACCTGGAATTTAGGGGAATTTTAATCAGATTATCATGAATATTAATCACATGTACAAAGCTTTTTGTTTCTCAATTTTAGTTATGTTGGGCTGGGGCTGTGGCAGTAGTATTACTTATCCGGCAATATCAGAAACTGATGCAGAGAATTACCATCCTGGTCAATTCGTATGGCATGATCTTGCTACGTCAAACCCAACAGGGGCTATGAAGTTTTATGGAGATGTCTTTGGTTGGGAATTTGAGACTTTGGGCAGTGGTGATGATCTTTACCATGTGGTAAAAAATCAAGGAAAACCAATTGGAGGAATTTTTCAACTGGCAGAGAAATATGGAGATAAAAGCGAATGGCTTGGATCTATTTCTGTTCTGGATTTGAATGCCGCTGTAACTTATAATGAAGTTAGAGGAGGCAAGACCATATTTCAGATTTCTGAATTCAACGGCAGGGGAAAAACAGCTTTGGTTCAGGATCCCCAGGGAGCTATTGTAGCCTTGTTAAGATCATCTACTGGTGATCCGGAGATCGGGCCGGGTATGAACAACGGATGGTTATGGAATGAACTCTGGACAACAGATCTAGACTCGTCCCTTGACTTTTATAAAGGACTAGTTCAATATAATGCAGAAAAGGTAGAGCAGGCTAAAGCTCCATACTACATATTTTCCAGGGATGACAAAAAACTTAGCGGAGTTATTAAAAATCCAATACGAGAAGGAAGGAGTGCCTGGATGCCGTATATAAAAGTAGAAAATGTTGACGAGGTTGTGGCAAAAGCGGAAGCAGCCGGAGCATATATTATGATGAAGCCGGACAAAGGAATTAGAAATGGGAAAGTGGCAGTATTGATAGATCCCCTGGGAGCACAACTTACAGTTCAGGAATGGCCTATAGAAAATTAATAATAAAACAGTCATGAGATTTAAAAAGAAAAGAATAGTCTTCGCATTTATTCTATTGATAATACTTACACTAAGTGGTTGTTCCAATATGAGATGGGGCACCAGTGCAGGAGTAAGTATGGATTTTGGTCCTAATGGTCCAAGGGTAAGGCCTCATATGGATGTAGATCTTTATAGCGGGGGTAGATTTTAGGTTTGATTTGACTAAAAGCTAAGGGCATCAGTATTAATAGAAACTTCACGTTTACACCATGTGATGTACATGGCCAAAGCAGCTGTTTAACACGTTTATCTCATGTATGGTTGGTTTAACCTGCTGTTAAATGCCTTCTAATTCAAGACCGGATAGTTAATAAAAATTTATAGAATTTTAGTTGCTTTATAATATATTGCGCTAATTATAAAGAAGTATTAGAATTCTATATATTCTATCTAAGAGCAACATTTTTTTACCATGACAAAATTATTTTTTTCTGTAATGCTATTCATGACCGTAGGTTTGATATATGGTCAGAAACAAAATGAAACCTTAAGCCAGATTTTACAACGGTTAGATACGATTAAAACAGCCACTTATTTAAGCAAATCTTCAAGAAGTGCCCCAGGTGATACAACTGTTTTCCATACTACTGAGAAATTTGTATCAATGTTTATAAATCCAAAAGATACCATCTTAGGAGCGGCTTTTACACGATCTTCTATTGATGACCACAATCAGTATGAGTATTGCTATGATGGAAATTATGGGGTAGAATTTGATTGGGAAAACAGGGTGGTAAAGATTGATACTTTTACTTCAAGATATGGAAGACCAATTGCTCCATTTTTCGTAAAAATAAAATCATTGATTCAGTATACTCAAGACAATATTGATAGTGCTGAAGTAAAATATACTGAGTATAAAGATTCCATTCAAATAGATATTTCTTTTAAGGATAAGATAGTTGAATTTATAAGCCTGCAGCCATTTGTAAAACAATTTGACGGGAAAAAATCAAGGTATGTTATAGTGGTAGATAAAAACTTCCTGCCATACAAATTTGTGAGAAAAATGCCCCATCAGACAAGTTGGGAAACTTGTAAGGATATAAACATATCAAAGCACATTGATTTTGAATTCAGTTCAATGCAACAGATTTCTGCTGATTTTAAAATAAAGGGTAGAGAATTCAGAAAGGATAAGACATATGATCTTGAGAATACAAAAGCACCATCCTGGAAGCTCAAAGAAATTCACGGGGATAGCATTTCATTAGATGAGATAAAACAAAAAATAGTATTAATTCAATTTACAGGAATTGGTTGTGGACCTTGCCATAAATCTATTCCATTTCTAAAAAAATTAGCAGACGAATATAAAGACAAAAACTTTGAACTGGTTTCTGTTGAAACCTGGAGTGATAATGTTTCCGGAATTGGTCGGTATAAGGATAGAAACGAACTTAATTACAGATTTTTGGTATCCAACAAGAAGACCAGTGAACAATATAAGATTCAAGGAGTACCTGTTTTTTTCATTCTTGATGAAGACAGAGTGATTAAAAAAGTAGTAATTGGATATACAACGGAAAAGACAGATAAAGAAATTACAAGAATAATTGAGGAATTGCTGTTATAGTATATGTACTTGTAATTTGCGATACCTAAAGATATATGTTTTTGTTCTGGGTATGCTTAGATCGGGATAATTAAAAATTAATAAAATATGAATTTTGAACTCATTTCATTTTTAACAGTAGATTTATTAAGTTGAAAGAAAATGCCCAATAAAATGAAACATCTTATAACAGCAATTCTTATATCAGGATTATTGTTTTCCTGTAATTCATCAAGTGAATCGGAGACTGAAACAGAAGACACCACTTCTGTAGATATGGTGTCAGAGAAATTAACATCTGATACCGACAAACAATTTAAGCCCATCGAAACGGAAGAAGCTCTAATAGCAACCTCATTAATGGCTGCACCTAAAGATAGTCGTTCAGGATGTAAGGTGATAGGTTATAATATGGAGGGTGAATTTGTGACTTTCAGAGAAGGAGAAAATGAGTTTATTGTACTAGCAGATAATCCCAATAAAGAAGGCTTCAATGCAGCCTGTTATCACAAAGACCTGGAGCCTTTCATGGCAAGAGGAAGAGAATTAAGGGCAGAAGGAAAGACCAGGGATGAAATTTTTGAAATCCGTGGTGAAGAAATGGAATCAGGTAAACTTAAAATAACTCCCGGATTAACTCTGCATATATATTACGGTCCTAATGAAACGTATAATCCTGAAACATACGAAGTAGAGGATGCGCGACTTCGCTATGTAGTATATATGCCTTATGCTACACAAGAATCTACCGGATTACCTAAATCACCATCAGCACCTAATCATCCATGGATAATGGAGCCGGGAACTCATAGAGCACATATTATGATATCGCCTTTATCGAAGGATGATAAATAGTATAGGAGGATTTTAATTAAAGTTTGACAATGCATATCCCAACAATATCTGGTAAGATTGAAAGACGGATTTTAATAAACTATCAGGTTGATAAAGATGTATTGTCAGACTTTTTACCTGAGCCTTTTAAACCAAAGCTTGTCAATGGTAAAGGAATAGCCGGGATCTGTTTGATCAGACTTAAGGAAATCAGGCCAAAAGGACTTCCAAAGCAAATTGGAATCTCATCGGAAAACGGAGCTCATCGAATTGCGGTCCAGTGGACTGAAAATGGTAAACAGAAAGAAGGAGTTTATATTCCCAGACGAGATACATCTTCCAAACTAAATTCAATGGCTGGTGGAACCATATTTCCCGGGATACACCATTTGGCTGACTTCAAAGTGAATGAATCTAATGGGATTTATGAAGTTTCATTTGTAAGTAATGATAAAACTTCAATATCAATTCGGGCTAAAGAAACAAATGCCTGGAATGAAGAAAGCGTCTTTGATAATTTAGAATGCGTGTCAGATTTTTTTGAGAAGGGAGCTGTGGGGTTTTCACCTGAAAGAGATAACAATAGTTTCGATGGCCTAAAGCTGAAAGCCATTAATTGGAAGGTGACTCCATTGGAAGTGGAAGAAGTCAAATCAAGCTTTTTTCAGAATCTGGATATATTTCCCGAAGGTTCAGTGAAGTTCGACAATGCCTTATTAATGAAAGATATTGAACACGAATGGATCGGGCTGGATAAAATTAAGACCCATAATAGCTTTTAATGGGTAAGTTTGGTATTAAAACTCCTTGAACTATTTTTCAACCTCAAACGGTAATAATATTAAAAAAAATAAGACTATTCGTTGAATTAATTTGTCCCTGGAAACCTTCTCATTAAAGAAATATTTATTATTTAAACCATAGCTTTTTGAGTTGAAATAATATATTTTTGACTTATAACGTGCCTTATGAAGTGCTTTCATGGGCTTTATTATTCAACCAAAACATCTGGCGACGAAGGTATATTTTAATATTGGATATGCTTTTGTCATTATAAACACTATTAACTATGAGTAAAAAAATCACCTCAATTTTTCTGATCTATTTTTTGCAATTTATTATAACCTCTTGTTGTAATTGTGATCCGGTTTTAACGTATGAAAAGACTTATAATGGGGTAGAAATTAAATCCTGGGATACATCGGGATTCAGACCTGTTTCTTCTGCAGATACAGTCTATAAAAATTCTTTTGGTATAACTGTTGAGACAATTTTTGATTTAAATGAGGTAGCCTATAACCAACCTGCATTCGATCTGAGTTCGTTTGGTTATTCATCTGCATATGCAACATCTTGTGATTGTCTGCCTCATAAATATATTGATACTGATCCTATTATACTGATAGTCATCCAGGTGACAGATACCGAAACTCAGGAAACGATCAATGTTACCAATAATTTTACTATTCCGGGTTACGGAGGAGAATCTTTATCTATTAATGACCTGTTTGAACAGAACCCTATGATGCTAGAAGCTTTTCAAGCAGATATGACTAAAATAGATAATATTCCTGATAAAGCTATTTTTACAGTTAAATACTATCTTGAGTCTGGCGCTGAACTCGTTGATCAAACTCAGGAAATAATATTTCAATAAATCCTGAATCACTGCTGACATGTATTTACTAAAAGGTACTAAGTCAGGCTAACGTTGAACATTTGACATCGGGATACATCCTAAAGAGTACAATCTTAAAGAAAAATAAAAAGCTGCCCGTCCAGGCAGCTTTTTTTATCTATCGAAATAAATAAAGATTATCTTTATCTATTTATAAATCATTTTTATTGAGCGCACTCAAGATTGGGTTTTGGTTTTGACCAGCTTTCAGCTTGATTTGCAAAATTAGTACATGAAGTTACCTGACTAACATCCCAGGATGATAAATCCTGATTGAATTTTATTGCATCCTGAAACATCAATACCATATTTTCTACTTTACCTACATTCCATGATGATAGATCCTGATCAAAAGATTTTGCATTTTCGAACATAGCATTCATTGTAGTTACATTACTCACGTCCCAATTTGACAGATCTTGATTGAAAGATTCTGCTCCATCAAACATTCCTTTCATACTAGTTACATTGCTTACATCCCAGGATGATATATCTGAGTTAAATGTAGAATTACTAAGGAATAAGTCTTCCATACTAGTGACTTTCGTTGTAATAACCTTAGTCATATCTTCGGAATAATATGTCATCGATTTTAATCTCGAGTTATCAACGATCTCATACATCTCGCCATTGTATGGATATTTTAATCCAATCTTAGCTTCTTGCTCACAATATAGTGTAACGCCATTTTCTGCTAATTTGATTATTCCATTACCATCAATAAATTGAGCTTTAATATTCATGTTTCGATTGATAGTAACTGATAGCGGGTTTTCAATTGTGTTAACATCTCCAGACCACCCATGAAATATATAACCTTCTTCAGGAGTTGCGGTTATCTCAACTTTTTCACCAAATGTAACCTCTTTGGTTGATAAAGAAACTGATCCTGGTCCATTTACCTCTGCAGTAAAAGTATAAGTGGATTTTGTGAAATTAGCTGTGATATTAAGATCCTTATCCATTGTTAAAACCAAAGGGTTGTCACTTGAGTTGATGTCACCCGTCCAGCCGGTGAATTCAGACCCTAATTCAGGGGTTGCCGTCACCTCGATTGTTTCACCTGACTTAACTTTTTTTGAATTAGGATTTACACTTCCAGATCCCTCAGCTTGTGTTGTTAATGTGTAAGAAATAATAGCTGCTTCTTCATCTTTACAGCTCGATACACCCAGTATTAGGGCAAATAAAAAAAAGTAATACTTGTTCATCAATGTGTTTGTTTTGATTTTTAATTATAGTTGACTTGGCAATAAGTACAGCTTTTTATATTTGGATTAAAAAACTGATTAATGCTCGATTACGATTAAAGCTTATTTTGTTTTAGTTGAAAACCCTTAAAAAAAATATTGACGGCAAATGTAATATTTAACCCGGAAATGAAAAATGTTTTTGAAGAATAATTGAAAATAAGATTTCCCCCTAAGATTTTACTATTCAGGTTTAATTTCAGTTTATGTTTTTATGCTTAAAAGTAAAACGCTACCAGACAACCCCAATTGTATTGAATTATAAAAGATAACATTATGTGCGTAATAAAATTCCGGGTCTGTTATTCAGTTAAAATGAGAAACAAAGTACCTCTATAGTTAATGATGATCCTTATTTTATTGTTGTACAGATTAAAAATAATCAACAACAATTTGTTTATAGTTATACCTTTTTATAGAATTGTTTTAGGTCACATCTATGAAATATAAATGAATATATTAGATACATTCTTGCAAGTTCGTGAGAAAGACAGAAGCATTATTCAGATAATTGGTTGGTGGGAGGTAAGAAGGATTCTATACAACCTAATTGTATTAGTGTGTGGAGTTATTTCTCTGTTAATAATGTCAGTTCTTACAGATTTAGATGCAGGAGAGGAGCTGCAGGAGCCACTAGCAATAATTTCGTTCGCCATTCTTTGTAATTTGGGATATTCGTTGGGGTGGTTAACTGAGATATTTATGAAGAGAACTAAAACCTATGGGCCAAGAATGTTTAAAGCGGGACTGTATTTCACCTTGTTCTGGGTTTTTATTCCTGCAATTATGCATATTATTTTTTGGGTAGGGCGTGGCTTTGAAAAACTGAATTAAAATCAAAATGAGTGTAGAAAAAGCATATAATTCCTGGGCTGCTCAATATGATGGCAATGAAAACAAAACTCGTGATCTGGATGCTATAGCAACTATTGAAACCTTATCGAAGTATCAGTTTAAAAATGTACTTGAACTTGGGTGTGGTACCGGAAAAAACACCCAATGGTTATTAACAAAGGCTGAACGAATAATCGGGCTTGATTTTTCTCAGGAAATGTTAAATAAAGCCCAAAAGAAAATAACCGGTAATAGAGTAGAATTTAAAAGAGCAGATCTCAACAAGAAATGGGAAATCGAAAATCAATTTGCAGACCTGGTCACTTCAAGTCTTACGCTAGAGCATATTGAAGATTTGAATCACATTTTTGAACAGGCAAATAAGAAACTCGTTAAAAACGGGATATTTTTTATTAGTGAGTTACATCCATTTAAACAATACCTAGGAAGTAAAGCCAAATATACCACAGCAGAAGGAGTGGAGGAATTAGAAGTTTTCACTCATCACATTACTGAGTATACTAAGGGTGCATTGGCAAATGGCTTTGAACTGATAGAAATAAACGAATGGTTTGATGATGAAAACAAGAAAGAACTTCCAAGACTGATATCCTTTGTGTTTAAGAAGAAAAAGTGATCAAAGTTTCCCTGGAATACAATTTTCTATTATTAGTATAAATAACAAATTTTTGTTTTTGAGCTGAAAACAGATATTTTTGGCAAGCCATGTTTTGACATCATTGAAAGTCATGGCCACAAGTCCTGGCAAGCATTACTTGTTCAGGGATTTTTAAGGGATTTATTAACAAGAAGTCCAACGATATTGAATAAAGTATATGGGTAAACAAATGACTCATAATTAATCGTTGGATGTCACATAACCAAACAAAGATGAAACATGTAATTATTTTTTTAGCCGCCGTGCTTTTTTTATCACCGGAAGCTATTGCTCAATCAGATATTGAAAAATTTGTAAAGGAAGGAATTCAGTACCACGATAAAGGTGAGTACGAAAAGGCCATTGAAACCTATGAAAAGGCCTTAGAGCTAAACCCTGAATCTTCCCTGGTTAATTATGAAATTGCATTAAGCTATTTTGAAAAAGGAGATTATAAAGCAGCTCTGCAATATTCAGATGTAGTCCTTAAGCAAAACAAGGATCATATGCTTCCAGCTTATATTATAAAGGGCTCGGCCCTGGATATGCTGGGGAAAACTAAAGAGTCGATTAAGTTATTTAATAAGGCAATTAAAAAATCAGGAGAGCATTTTTTACTTTATTACAATTTGGGATTGAATTATTATAAAATAAATGAACTCGATAATGCTGAAGAAAATATCATCAAAGCTATAGAACTTAACCCAAGTCATTCGAGTAGCCATTTAATTTTAGCAAGTATTCATAATGAGAAAGGTAATACTATTCAAACCTTACTGGCATCGCATTATTTTTTATTATTAGAACCTAATAGTCAAAGGTCACCGGAAGGGTATGCAATACTTCAAAAACGCTTCGGTGGAAATGTAACTAAGGATGAGAATGAGGTGAAAACCATTAATATCATGCTTTCATCAAATGATGACAGTCAAATGGGAGCGGCAGAATTAATGGTTTCAATGCTTGAGGCATCTAAATCATTAGATGAGAATAAGGGAAAGACAGATGACGAAATGTTTGTTCAAAATACTGAGAAATTTTTCAAAATACTGGGAGAGCTAAGAGAGAAAAAAAATAAGGAGATCTGGTGGAACTTTTATACTCCATTATTTTATGAAATAGCAAAAAGTGAACACCTGGAGGCTTATTGCAAATACATCACACAGAGCGGTAATGAAAATTCAAAAAAATGGCTTTTAGAAAATCCGGATCAACTTAAAGCGTTTGGTGACTGGTTGAAAAAGAATTAATGGTATATTTAATAAGTTCTATTACACTCGCCATTATCAATAAACATCTAATTTAAATTGATTGAAAGCATTTGTGCCTTCATCAGCAGATAAATTATTAAGAAAATGAAAAGATTTGTATTTGTAATAATTCTGGTCGTATTTTTTAGTTCCTGTTGTGATACAAACCAGGAGTGTTGTGGAGATCCGCCTGATCCTCAACTTACTCCGGAAGCAAAATCATGGTTAAGTATCTACCAGGGAAAAGATTATTTTGTCTATGAAAACACGAGCAATCAAAAAGATACTTTGTGGGTGGCTTTTGAAACCGATGTAGAATCTTGCGGTGGTGATGAGTGTGTAAATGGTTGTGAAATAGAAAGAGCTTTACTAAAAACATCCGAAGACTCTACATTAGCTTTTAGCATTGATGCCAGGCTTAATGATTTAATAGCTATTAATGAAAGCCGATTCTCAGGGAATGATTCGACGTTGATTGCAGCTAGTTTGTATTTACAGAATGATTATGTTTCATCTTCTCCTGATTTTACAAACGTTGAATTGGTCACAGATTATTTATTTCAAAATGAAAAAGTGACAATATTAAAAGTAACATGTAAAAATGACGAAAGATGTGAAGGATTCAGAATGCAGTCAATGATCGTATCAAAGGAAATCGGGCTAATAGAATTTACTGATACAGAAGGAGAGAAGTGGATTATTGTAAAGTAAAGGAGGGCTGCTTTTTCAGTAAAGAATTGTAAAGGCTATTAATAGGCACGCGTATTGCTTCGCTACGCTCGCCAGAGGAGTGAATACATTGTATATAAAATGGAGTATCAAATTAAGAACCCGGAACAGAAGAAATATATTATAAAAGTAAAATAAGTATCAGTCTAAGAAACCTGGTAGCTATTATAAATTATAATAATCATAACATAGTTTTAAAAACATCAAGACCTCACTTTAAATTACCCGGTTTAACTATTTTCAAAATCGAATGAAGTAATAACGATGTATATAAACTCCCTCAAAAATATTTCATTCAAAAAAATCAATAGTGCTTTTCAATTGGCCTTTGCTGATTATGAAGTTCATTGGAACAGTGATGAACTTAAGGCCATGCTTTCCAGGAGAGGTTTTGATCCGGAGTTATCATTTGCCGTTTTTGAAGGTGAAGATATTGTTTCATTCATCCTCAACGGAACAGGATATTTCAACAATCAAAAGACAGTCTACGATACCGGTACCGGAACAGTGAAGGAATATCGTGGTAAGGGGTTTGTCTCTGAAATTTTGGAATATTCCCTGCCCTGGCTTAAAAAAAGAAACATCAGACAATATCTTCTTGAAGTTTTGCAACATAACCATAAGGCAATTTCGATATACAAGAATTTTGGATTCGAAATTACCAGGGAATTTAACTTCTTCAGACAAGCTGTAAAAAACATAAATAATAAAGTTCATTACAGAAAACTTCCGGTTCAACTAATAAAAGTTGACCTGAACCCTATACTTTCTGCCACCAACTTTTGGGACTTCCACCCATCATGGCAGAATAGTTTTGAGGCAATTGAAAGGCAAGAAAGTAACTTCAATATCACAGGTGCTTTTATCGAACAAACCTTGATCGGATATAGCGTCTCAGACCCTCATTCTGGTGATCTGATGCAGATCGCAGTAGATAAAAATCACAGAAGACAAGGAGTTGGATCATCATTATTGAATGAGTTCTTAAAGTACAATCATCATAATACAGTAAAGATTATCAATGCCGATTCAGACTGTCTTTCAATGACTAAATTTTTAGAATCAAAGAATATAAATATCAGTGGAAAACAATTTGAGATGATGAAAAAATTGAACTGATAACACTATATCGGAAAAATACAGTGGGTATTAAAATTTTCCCTGAAACGGTAACCATCGATTATTACTCAGAAATTTCAATTTCAACTGTATATCCACTATACTTGATTAATAGCAACAGTCATTTACAGATATCTAATTCATCAATTATGAAATACAATAATAGCTTTCTTATATGCACCCTGGTCTTATTGCTAACCCTCAGTTGCACAAAGAGTAAAGATAACAGGGAAGCAAACAGGGAAGATACCAAGGGGCGGTATGAATTAGTTGCCGACTGGCCAAACCTTCCGGAAGGCCTGGTGTTAGGTAGTCCGGCAGGCTTAGGTCTCGATACGGAGGGTAATCTAATGGTTTTTCACCGATCGAGCAGAAGATGGGATAGAGATACTATTTCAACTCTACCTTTGATACCGGAGAATACCATATCCACCATCGACACAAATACAGGCGAAATATTGAGGTCATGGGGTAAGAATCTGTTTATTATGCCTCATGGACTGGAAGTAGATAATGAAAACAACATTTGGGTTACAGACTGTGGTCTGCACCAGGTTTTTAAATTTGATCAAGAGGGGAATTTATTAATGACCCTTGGTGAAGCACGAATTCCCGGAAGTGATTCCCTGCATTTTAATATGCCAACAGATATCGCAGTTACTCCCGATGGCTCATTTTACATCAGTGATGGATATGGCAACAGTCGGATAATTAAATTTTCTAAGGAAGGAGAATTTTTATACCAATGGGGCGAATTTGGTATTGAAAAGGGTCAATTTAATACACCACATGCTGTTGATTTGGATAAATATGGCAATGTTTATGTTGCAGACAGGGAAAATAACAGAATTCAAAAATTCGATTCTTTGGGGAATTTCATCAATCTATGGCAAAATAAGGTAGCAGAGCAATTGTATTCTGTAACGTTGGACAATAGCAGAGAGCATCTCTTCGGAGTAGATTTCTTTGTTGAAAATGACACCCTGGTAAAAGGCTCAGACATATTTCGGTTTGATCTGGATTTAGAACAACAAGTCCAGTTTGGAAGATCCGGAAATTACGAAGGCACTGTTGCGAGATACCACGACATCCAAATCGATCGATCGGGAAATATTTACACAGGAGACATTTTAAGTAATAAGGTTCAGAAATTCAGACCGACAGCAAGTAAATAAAAGATCAACTCCTTCTCGCTGGAGCTTAGCTATTGTATATCTTCAAATGACTTAAAATTGACAGCATCCAAATTACATATCAAGCCTGTAACACAGAACCGGGATATTCCATTTGATTTACTTGAATTAGCGGATCCGTCAAGGAGTCATATAAATGAATATTTAAAAACCGGTACCTGCTATGTCGCAAAACTGGATACTAAAATAGTGGGAGTGTTAGTTCTGGATGAAATTGACTCTACCCGCATTGAAATAAAAAACATAGCCATTGTAGAATCCGAACAAGGCGAAGGACTAGGTAAAGAACTTTTAAGACATTCAGAAATAATAAGCAGGGAATCAGGTTATGAGAAATTAGTTATTGCAACAGGAAACTCAAGCATTGGGCAACTTGCGCTATACCAAAAGGAAGGATTTGGAATTAAAGAAATTGACAGAGACTTTTTTATTAGAAATTATACTGAACCGATTTTTGAAAATGGAATACAATGTAAACATAAGATTATTTTAGAAAAGGATCTGAAAAGTTAAAGGATACACGATAATTATAACTTTGTAGGAATAAATTTTTTAATCATTCTTATATTAACCTATAAAATGAAATATACAATTAACCTATTTTTTATCCTCTGCCTGACATTCAGTTCATGTGATTGTCGATACCAGCTATCGGGTGTTGTATTAGACCAAAGGTCTGGTAATCCTATCGAGAGTGTTGCAATTGGTAAGACCGATACGGCTGATTTAGATAATCCATTTAATAGAAAAACAATAACTACAAAAAATGGGTCGTATGAAATTAGTGGAGTCGCAGGAAGTTGTAACGAGATTACTATGTATTTCACAAAAACCGGGTATACAACTGAGAAAATAACCCTCCAAAACAATTCAACAGACACGATTTTCCTTCAACCCACCTCCGAGCAAAAGGCTGAACTATTTGATCTCAACAAAGATTTTGACATTGTAGACCTTCAGAAATCAAATGATTATCCATCTTCCGATACAGATACTGCGAAATGTGAAAAATGGACCTTGAGTAAAGCGGAGATAAAAAAGATAATCAACGAATCAAAGCCAATAAACGGACCCGAATGGCATCATTTGTTTGGACATTATCCGTGTAGCATAGACGGTATACTAATACAAAATTCAGCTGAATATGATTATTCCATCAATAGTGGCGCCTGGCTTACAATAAGTTCTTCAGATACAACATTGATGTTTGGAAGTTTTAAAGAAGAAAACAATAAATATTTCCTCGATTCAGCCTGGTCAGAGGAGGAAATGGAAGGGAATGAATAATGTGCCTGAAATGAATGACAATAAAGGTCTTGAAGAGGTGTTTTTATTAACTGACAATTCGGATTTTTCGATAGCTCTCCAGGAAATACTGGTAAAGCGATACAGTGAAAATCCGAGTTCACTTAATGAAGTACAATTGAATTTATTTCTGACTATGCATTTAGAAGATGCAGGCCAGGCAGATAGTATTTTAAGTTTTTTACAAGAAGAGTTTCCGGGATATAAGGAAAGGGTAATAGAATCACTAAATGAAATTGGAGCGATTCAATCGTCAAAAATAATTAAACAAGCCGTTAGTTTATTACCAAAAGACGGTAGCTGGTTTTATGAAAACTCAGATGAGGATGCTGAAAAATTAATGGACCAGCTGGACATTGAATTCTCAAATTATCCTGATGGATCATTAAAAGATTTATATCGGAAATATGCCGAAGAACGCAGAGATCAGTTTTGAAAAATAAAAAATTACCGTGACATTGTAGGTGGCACATTAACCAAATCAGAGGATATTATCAAAAATGAATAAAATGAAGAGCAGTATCATAAAAGGAATTACACTACTAATGTTCTCAAGTCTGATAATCTCTTTTGTAGCATATAAGTCCGGATATTTAGGTGGGTTGAAATCTACGTACCAGGTAAGTCCAAATGGAAGTGCGTTAAACAATCAAACAGGTACTGTTCCCGGTGATGATTCGCTCAAAAGAATAGAAATGATGTCCTCATCCAAAGTGTTGATTTTAAGAGATCACACCATTCAGACTAACGATACTAATGCAGTTCAAACAGATTCAACTAAGAAAATCAACCCATTGATATACAGTTCGAAATCCGGAATCATTTTAAAGCCGGAGGATTATAAAAAACTAAAGAAAGATTCAATATTAATCGATACCCTGATTAGAAAATGACAGGATCGGAACTATATGAAATAATCGAAGCAACCGGGATCAGCCTAGTCTTCCTGATTTTGGTATTTCTGCCAATGGAAAAAGTATTCCCGGCAAAAAGAAACCAAAAGTTCTTCAGACCCAGGTGGATACTGGATTTTTGCTTTTTCCTGGGACAATATCTCCTTTGGAGCGGATTAGTTTTATGGGTTCTGAACTACTTTGGAGAATATTTAACGTCAATTGTGCCCAAATCCTTTCAATCAATAATTAAAAGTCAGCCGTTTATAATTCAAGTATTTGAAGTGCTGTTTTTGAGTGACTTTCTTATTTACTGGGGGCACAGGCTACAGCATAGCGTAGATTTTTTGTGGCGATTTCATAAGGTACATCACAGTGCAGAGCATCTAGATTGGCTGGCTGCACACCGTGAACATCCGCTAGATTCTATTTACACTATTGGATTAATCAATTTACCGGCATTTATCATGGGATTTCCGCTAGAGTCTATTGCCGGTATTATTGCATTTAGAGGAATATGGGCGATATATATTCATTCGAATGTGAGGTTACCCATCGGTCCTTTGAGAGTTTTAATCGGGGCACCGGAGTTACACCACTGGCATCACGATCTGGACAGGAGAGCCGGGAATTATGCCAATATTTCACCCATTATGGATGTGATATTCGGAACCTATAAATGCCCGGATACCGAACCCGAGAAATTCGGAATAAAAGAAGAATCTCCGAACACATATTTAGGGCAAATTATCGAACCCATATTACCTGTTAAAACCTGGAAAAAGATAAAACGAAGACCTGAAAAGCAGTAATAATACGATGAAACCTTTTTATCCGAGACTACTAAAGCATTTAATGATTATAAAACACTTAACCTACCATTCCTGGTAATTATACTAACCGGTTTTTTACCGATAAAACCACTTTCATTTTTTATACCGGACGAAAAATTTGATTTGGTCATCAAGGGGCAGGAGATGGGGTGCCCATGCCCGGAATTTAAGATCCTATCCGGAGAATTAGTATTACCGGATAGTATTACCCGTAAATACAAGAATCTATACAAAGAAGAGATCAACCTGACTTCCAATTCATTACTTCAAAGTTACAACTATGAAGTCTACCACCAGGATATTTATGTGAGTGGTGAGTTGGTTGATGTGGAACAACTGCCTGAAAATGCCAATGTCCCGGTATTCGAAGTGCAGAAATGGAAAATCAAAAAATACCTTCCCCAACTACTGATCTGGAATAAGGTGCTACTGGTTATCTATTTGATTGTTATGGGAATAGGGTTGGGATATTATTTGTTTAGAGGTGGGAGGTATGTGCTTAAAGAAGTTAAGTGATTGTATTGAGGCGATGGATATTTTGTTTCTATTTTTCAAAACGAATGGAATTCTTAATACTAACATGATGGTTTAAGAATCCTCTAAAGTTCATTTTATATTATTACAAGAACCTTTGGTATTTTGTGAATAAAACCGGTTACAAACATTAATCAATTAGTATTAATAATAGAAAGAGTTTGAATTCGTAAAGGAAACAGCTATTTTCGAACTTTTAGAAAGAAATTTATCAACAACTAAGCATAACACTATATATGGAATAAGCGCAACAGAGTCGTAGTTAGCCAATAGTTTTGTGCGATTTAGCCTGACACCCTGACACTTAATTGATTGACAAATGAAGGTTAGAAAAAAAAGAAAAAGTTTGCGAATGGATAGGTGAAAACCTGATAGACCAAATTCTGATTCAATTATTGGATTAGCGATTGATTCATTGGGAAATGGAGAAATACATGGATTGAGACACCATTTAGAAGAAAACATAATTTACTTGTATATTAGGTCTGGAGATTCCTTTTACCGATTTGTATTAAACAACTTGCGAAATATATAAAAATGGATTTGACTGAATACTTGGATTTGTCAGCTGGTTATCGATTTTTGATTGATGGTAATAATTATGAGAATGTGTGGCATGATGAAAGTTTGGTTGATATAATCTGAATATACTTTAAATGAACCAAGATTATATTTTAGCTCTTCAAAGAGCAGACCTTTCAGAATGGTTACTTCACTTAACAAAAGGTAATGAAGACGAAGCATATTTGGACTTATTAAGTATTCTTAATTCTTTTAAAATCAATTCCTCAAAACATTATCAAATTACAAATTTTGATCCTGAAGGAGCAACGTGTTTTTACGATGTGCCGCTAGGTTCGCTAAAACAACTAATAGACACAAATCCAAATAAACGAAAAGGATTTGGCATTATAGTAGCAAAAAGAATTTTTTGGTATCTAGGAGGTAGACCTGTAATTTATACAGATAGTGTGGGATTAAATTGGCCATTAACAGAAAAATATAGACTAGTAAATACAAACTTAGACTCAATTCCTCCAATAGATTGGTCACATGAGAGAGAATGGAGGTTTAAAGGTGATTTCTATCTATACAATGAGATCCTTTATAATAATTCAATTAACTGGTGGTGGCCTTGTGTTGAGAATATGGATTATGCAAAAGATTTACTTTTTAAATTTCAAAATATTAATTCTATCTATATTAGGGAATTGAATCAAACTATTGATAGAAATTTTAATGTTATTAGCTAACAATAAACTGCAGACAACAATGGCTCATAAAGCGTGGGCCTTTAACTTTGTAAACCATCTGCCTTTACGAACATAAACCTACACCTTATACAAATGAGAAAAGAGCTTGAAAATATTTATAATGATTTTTATGAAGGGTATCCCTTCTTCGGTAGGATATTATATACACCCGAAAAGAAAATGTATGTTGGATCAGAATTAGGAAATAGTATCATCCAAATTATAAAACAAGAATTAAAACAGTCAGAAAAATTCAAAGTTGGTAATGTAACAATCCGACCAGATGCAAAACTATTTACCTTAATAATCTTTCACCAAATGGTCGCCATCCCAATATTAAGTGATAAAAAATCAGTAAATACTGAAAACATTAATAGCTTTATTAAAAGTGATATTAATGATTTGATGAATTTTGCAAAAGAGGAAAAACAAAACTCACAGGTGAAAGAAGTCACAGCTCATACTATATTATCCTTAATAGATAAGCATTGGGATTCTCTGAATATTTCAAAACAAGAATGGTGGAATGACTGAAAATGAACAACATAAAAAAGATGCGGTATTAATTTCCGTTGGCTTAAGTAGTCAATTGATTGCTGCCTCACTTGCATTTATAGCAATAACTGGTGGGATAGTAACATTCGTTCTTACCAACCGCACCCCCACTTGTTGGTTTTACACACTATATTCTTTTGCACTAATTGCATTTGTTGTAAGTATGTATTTTGGGGGGAAAGGAATCCAACTTGTTAAGAAAAGTGGGGAATCAGGTAACTGGAAAACTAAAGATAACATTGATCCCAACTGGTTTGATTACCAAACAAAATCAATTCTGTTTGGAATTGTGATAGCAGTGTTCCTTCCATTTACCGGGGAACCTAAAGAGAAGAAGAATGATGAACTCAAGCAAATAATTGAAATTTTAAAATTAGAATTAAATTTAAAGTCAGAATCGGTAGAGCAAAATTTAACTTCTGATAGTTTGAGAAATATCAAATTAATTGAAATAGAGAAACGAATTGAAAAATTAGAGAGTAAAGCACCTAATAAAGAAAATATATCAACTTTGCCCAATAAACACTAAAATGGAAATGCAAACTAACATTTTTGTTTTAATAATGAAGACGAGAAATTGTAATATTTCTATTTACCAGGATAACAACTCATTTTAGTTAAACCATTGTGCGTCATTTTAAAAAAAAAATGAATTTAAAAGAAAAACTTTGTTCAGAATGTTTCACAGATCAAGGACTTAAACTCTTGGCGGAGAGAATTGGAATAGAAAATCCCGAAAATTGCATCAATTGTTCAAATTCAAATGGAATCAAATTAAACATTGAACAAATAGAAACTTTAGCTTATAGATTTTTCGTCGTAGGCAGTATCTTTAAACCAGACTATGGCGCATCACCTATAATTCAATTCAATGAACATAAAAAAACAAATATTAAGTTATCTAAATCACTACAAAAAGACATCAAGTTATTTGAAAAAGAACTAGGGGTTGGATTTTTTCATTATGGACCTAGACTTTGGATGCTAGGAGAGATTGAACCTCTTAAAGACTTGCAAGATAAGAAAACAAGAAAATCAATTTTCAAAAGAATAATCAAAGAATTCCCGACAGTTTTATTAAAAGAAAATGAATTGTTCTATAGAATTAGAATAAACCCTGAGAACCCAGGAGCTGAAAATGAATATGATAGCTCACCATATCCAGGAAAAGGAAGATTAGACAGTGAAAATCATCAAGTATTATATGGTTCTCAAGATTTAGAAGTGTGCATACACGAATGCAGAGTAACAGTAGAGGACGAAATATATGTTGCAACATTAACTCCAAAGAAGACTTTAAAACTTTTAGACTTGACAGAGCTTATTGATGAAGAATGCACTGAATTTGAAAGTCTTGACTTATCAATACAAATGTTGTTTTTAGCTTCCAAACATTCCTATGAAATTTCAAAAGAATTAAGTCTCTATGTAAAAGATAAAGGATTTGATGGCATTATCTATCCTTCTTTTTTTAGTTTAGTAAGGTCAGGAAAAATTCCATTCCCAACGGTTTATGGAATTTCAACAAGAAGAATTCCTCAGTATAAAGAATTTGAAAAAACATGTACAATTTGGAACCTTGCTTTATTTGGAAGTCCCATAAAAGATAAAACTATTGGGGTTAAAAATATTAATAAACTTGTACTGAATAGAATAATTTATGATTATCAATTTGGTCCTGCCGAAATAAATTAAAAACGCTCCCAGCTGTTTGGAGTTTAGCGATAGTGTAACTTCAGACTTTTAATGAAAAGCAGGGATTGTATCCCGGTCAAATAAATAAGTTTGCTTCATTATATTTGACTGATGGATAAAGGCTATAAAATTCGAGACTCCACTGGTGTGCGCTTCTTTTTCAGCAAAACACGTATCCTTTATACAAATGGTTAATAGCTTTGGAATTATTATGGCAGGCAAGCGTATTTCTTCACTACGCGCACCAGTGGAGAATTAATAACCAATCGATTCAAAGATCAAAAATTAGAATATTTTCATCATAATCCTGTAGAATCTGGTATAGTGAAACGTCCTGAAGATTATGTTTATTCAAGTGCAAGTAATTATAGTGGGGAACAGGGATTAATTGATGTTAGTTTGTTGTAAAGTGTCCGAGTCACAGACTCTGCATTTCATAAAAAGTTTGAAGTTGTCCTGCGGAACACTCCAAACAGCGGGGGCACCAGTAGAGAATTAATAACTAATCAATTTAAAGATCAAAAATTATAATATATTCATAATAATCCTGTAGAATCTGGTATAGTGAAACGTCCTGAAGATTATTTTTATTCAAGTGCAAGTAATTATAGTGGGGAACAGGGATTAATTGATGTTATTTTGTTGTAAAGTGTCCGAGTCACAGACTCTGCATTTTATACAAAAGTTTGAAGTTGTCCTGCGGAACACTCCAAACAGCGGGGGCTTTACTACCCGCGTCAGGGGAAACACTCCAAACAGCTGGGGGATATTTGATTTTTAGATTGAAACACCTATTTTCGCACTTTTAGTATAAAATTTATCAACAAACTCGCATTCTAAATACCGAATAATAGCAATAGGATGGTGCTATTAATTGGTTGCCAATATTCAGATGATACATAGAAAAACATATAAAATTCTTGAAGAAGGAGAAAAGGAATTAGTCTACGAAGAGATTACTAATAAACACGGTTTGTTATTGTCTTTTAAGGATTATCAATCACCAGATGAATTTGAAGCGATTCATGAATATTATTCCAATAAACTTATTAAATCTTATCGGGAAATTATAAACGGTATTGAAAGTTCAAGAACTGAATATCTGTATGATCAAAATCAAAATTTGATTTCCAGAAGTCTTTATGTAGCAGATGAATTATTTGAGGAAGTTATTTATGATTATAATCAAGAAGGACATACCATTACCACAAACAGGCTAGGTGAAAAATTAGAATATTATCAAGAGTCGGCTGATGGATTTGAATTCACAAAGGAATTTTTTGATGATTCAAATTTATACGAAAAGCGTATTGGCAAATTCGATCCCAAAACAAATACAGAATTTGTTCAAACGTTTGACTCAAATGGAGATATTTATTCTAATAGTCTTTCGGTTTTTGATGATAATAAAAACCTTTTAAAATTCACTCTGAAAAATAAAAATGATAATGTTTTGATTGATTCTGAATATAAAATCAAAAATGATCTTGTGATTTTTGAAGATCATAAAGATTATGAAATTGATGAATATTATACCGTAGAGAATGAGTACGATGAGAATAATAATTTAATAAGTCAGGAATTTAAAGACCCAAGTGGTAGGCTTATTGAATATCATAAGAAGATTTATGATGAAAATAATAGATTGAAGAGTGAAAATGGATACTCACAAGGACATTTTAATGCTATTTATGGATCATATGTAAATGGGCAAAAGTACTTATTTGAACATGATTATAAACAAATATAGACTATGCCAGACATGCCCCCCAATTGCGCAAGTATGTACTTGTGCGAAATTGGTAGGTAAAGAACTGGTTGAAGATTGATCCTGGTTCCTCTGGCACTCATTGCTTTTTCAGCAAAACGGGTGACCTGTAAGCAGATGCTGAAATAGTTGACGAAACTGAAAATTATAGGTAGAGTTCGGAAAGAGATTATTGTGATCATAAAAAGGGGTTTTTAAAGGTGGAGCTGTTAATATAGTCACGCGTATTGCTTCGCTACACGCCTTTACTTTACAATTGAGATATTTCTATAAAATTTATAGATATGAATGACAATCAGGATAACCCATTTGAAGATTCAGCTTTGACTACCATTTTGGTGGTGTCTGATATAGACAAATCCAAAGCTTTTTATGTTGATGTATTAGGGGCAAATATATTTCGCGAATATGGCGGCGATTCTTTGGTATTAGAGTTTTTAGAAAATTGGCTTTTACTAGTAACTCCCGGAGGGCCAACAGAGGATAAACAAGATACTCATTTTGTTATTCCACCCAATAAGGATAGAGTAAGTCATTCTTATACCATCCGGGTAAAAGACTGCAATAAATCTTACGAAATATTAAAAGACAGAGGAGCTGAATTTATTACCCCGCCAGTGATCAGGGGAGCGGAGACCCGGTGTTTCTTTCGAGACCCTGATGGTCATTTATTTGAGATAAGTGAATACAGAGGGTAATAAATAAATCCGCAGGCTTCCACTGGTTCGTTACTTTTTTAGCAAAACACGTGCCCTGTAAGTAGATGCTGAAATAGTTGACGAAGCTGAAAATTATTAGCAGAGTTCGGCCAGGGATTATTGTGATCATAAAAAAGAGTTGTTAAAGGTGGAGCTTCGCAACGCGTCAGTAGGAGGACTTTTGAGATTTTGGATTATAGTAAGTTACAAATGTTTGCTAACCGGCATTAAATGTGAAAAAGTTTGAATTTAAGCTGTAAGTAGCTAATTTTGACTTTTAATTGAATTTATTAACAACCAAAAACGATATTTATATAAGAATTATGTAGTGCTGTGTGGCTCATAAACGATCGGTGTAGGCATTTGTGACCAACCAAAACAAATGAATGACAAACTAATAGTTATATTAATAATTCTAATATTATATTCTCCAGTTTTTTACCAATTGGGATTAGGAATAAAAGAGAATAAAATTGATTCAAAAAAGATCAAAACCTTTCTCAAATATAGTTTTTCGATTATAATTTTTTTAGTCATTGGATTTGGCATTTTAAGTCACACCAATTTTTTGAATTACGAAAAGCCTTTGACTTTTGATAAATATGACCAGATAACATTTGAGAATTTTAGAGGCTTAGAATTTTTCAAGAAATCACTTTATGGAAATGAGAGGTTTGCTTACGTAGTGACATCAATAGAAAGTAAATTTGATGGCAATTCTGTAACTGTTAAATGTCTTTTCCATCCGTCAAGATCATTTGTTTACAAAAAGAACATAAACAGTAAAGAACTACTCACACACGAAAAATATCATATAAAAATAACTGAATTGTTTGTTAGAAAAGCAAAAGAAAGGATTTCAGAGCTCCAAAGATTTGATGAAAACAAAATCGAGGGAATAATAAGGCAAACAATGCGAGAAGAAAGAAAATTTCAAAAAGATTATGACTTTAATACTTTTCATAGTTACGTTCTGAGCGAACAAAAAAGATATGAAAGAGAAGTCGACAGTTTACTGAATTTACTTATAGAATATAGAAAACCAAAAATTGAATTTAATGACTAAAATTAGAGTTATCATTTTTGCTTTAGCAAGCATTATATTGACAAATTGTAATACCGATAAACACGATTTTCCTGTTGACAAGCGATATTGGGATGTGAACGATTATGATGAGATAGTTCTGAAATTAAATTATGGCTATGAAGAGGATGAAAAACTCCCTACTTTTGACGACCCTGAAACAAGAATCATAGTAGAAAAACTCACCGACCAGCAGAATTTTAACATTGTACTTGATGATACCGAATTAGGGCTAAATTATAAAAACGAAGTTGCGGATAAATTCTTTAGTGAGTGGAAAGATATGATGAAAATCTATGATGACCTTGACAGAAAAGACCAATTTTTATACGACAAGGAAATGCTTGAAGTTTGGCATTTTGGTTTGGAGCTTCAATTAAAATATTTCGATTTAGGAAACATCCAAATTAAAGAAAATGCAGATGATCCAAACTCTTCAAGAATAAAAAACCAAATTAATTCGAATATTAGTACACTGATACAAAACTATCTCATTTATTTGGATCTAATAAATCGCGAAGATGCATTAACAAAAGAGGGAAGAGCAAAACTAGCGGAGGGAATTGACAAATATTTTCCTGCTTTAATTGAACTCTATCCAAACGCAAAATATAGTGGAATGAAGAACAAGGCGGAATTAATGCTAAAAAAGAGTGAGTCGGACAAAATAAAGTCATCTCTCGAAAGATTAATTCAACTTATTAACTCAAATACAGAAAAAGAAACTGAATAAATAACTTCCCACTGGCGCGTTGCTTTTTTAGCAAAACGCGTGCCCTGTTGAGATCAAAAGGGTATTGTAAAGGTGGAACTGTTAATATAGGCACGCGAATATTGCTTCGCTACACGATCGAGGGGAGGGGTTCCTGTCGAATACTCCAAACAGAGAGAATAAACCTATTTGTAATAACTGTTATTCAAGTATTCTATTCATCTCCTCTCTAAACGTGCGGCCTATAGGGATATATTGATCATTTATCAAAACCCTGTTTTTTTCGATAGCTGATATATGATCAACGTTAACTATATACGAATTATGAATTCGTATGAAATGCCTTTCCGGTAGTTCGTTCAGCAGTTCTTTAAATGTATATAAAACTATATGCTCCTTTGATTTGGCCAACACACGGACATAATCCTTTAATCCTTTGATATAGTAAATATCTCTAAAATATTGTTTTTGCAAGCTGTTGCCGTCTTTTAAGAATATATAATCCTTAGATTCAACCTTTGTTTCTAATTTAGGTTGTAAGGCTTTTTTTACTTTCTCACAGCCTTTGAGAAAGCGGGCAAAATCGAAAGGTTTGAGAAGGTAATCTATCACATTAAGTTCATAGCCCTCTAATGCATATTCTGAAAATGCCGTAGTAAAAATGACCTGAGGTTTGTGCTCGATCACTTTTAGAAACTCGACACCGGTAAGTTCCGGCATTTGTATATCCAAAAATAACAGGTCAATCTCTTTGCTATTTATATGTTCAATAGCATCAATAGCTGTAGAATACTCACCAATAAGATCAAGGTATGGCACCTTATTGATGTAGTCGGCCAGGAGGCTTCTGGCGAACGGTTCGTCATCTATAATTAAGCAACGTATCATTATAAATTCAAAGTAAGTTTTGTTTTGAACTCGTCTTCATTTTGACTAATAGAAAGTTTATGTGAATCGGGGTATTGAAGAGCGAGTCTTTTTTTAAGGTTATCAAGGCCAAAACCAGAAGCATTTTGATTGTTTGAGATTTTCACTTTGGAGTTGGCTACCGTATAGGTCAATGCATTGTTATAAGCTTCTATTTTAATCTTTATCCAACAATTATTTGCTCTGTCAGATACTCCATGCTTAAATGCATTTTCAAGAAAGGTAATTAAAAGTAATGGGGCGATGGTTATGTTTTTATCTAATCCACTAGTATTGAGATCAAGTTTAAAGTTTTTATTTAATCTTATTTTTTCCAAATCAATATAATCTTTCATATAGTTGATTTCATTGTAGATCGGAACGTTTTCCTTATTGGCCTCGTAGATCATATAGCGCATTATGTTAGAAAGTTTGATGATCACACCAGAGGCTTCATCGCTTTTTCTAAGAGTTAAGTAATTAAGATTATGCAGAGTGTTAAATAAAAAGTGTGGATTGATCTGAGCCTTCAAATGGTTTAATTCAGCAGTGAGTTTTTCATTTTGAAGTTGCTTTCTCTTACTTTCCAGGTCGTACCAATTGGCAGTTAGCTTTATCATACTCGTAAACACCATAAAAGAAATAAATCCCCATAAAATACTAAGTATTCTGGCTACATGTATTTGTTCATAATAGGCAGGATCCGGGGATGCTTTCGCCACGGTATACTCATCAAAGGCAATTCTTATTGCTCCAAATATCAGAAATAGTAATAGAGTTAGGCCAATATATTTTAGAAGCTTGTTTTTCTTGAGTAAGTAGGGCAAGACGAAGAAATAATGCACATAGCTTATGGCGAAGTTAAACGACATTGGGTACAGCAAAAAAAGAGCGGCTTTATCAAAAGACAAATACCGGGTATAGTCGTATAGCTGATAAGAGATAAAAAGGCCCCAAAAAATTATATGGAGTAACAGAACCTTGTGCTTTATGATCAATCTCATTTTTTAAAAATAAGCCAATTATTTAATGAAAGTAATGTGAAAAGACCTAATTAGACCGTCAGTAAGTATGAATCTACCGATTGCACAGTTGGGTCGATAAATCGATCCGTAGATAAATTTTATAAGAAGGCAGAGTGATAAACCTAAGGCATCTAAAAAATTTCATAGTTAAAAGGATTTAAGTCAAAATTACCTCAAAACAATAAATGAAATTATGAAATACCTACAATTAATTTTTTTTTTCACATTCACTATTTCTGCTTTTTCGCAAAATGCCGATTCCATAAAAGTAGGCCAACCATTTAAGGACTTTGATGAGTTACATTATGAACCCTATGACTTTGAGGTATACATGGTGCGTGATGGTAAGAAAACCCCTTCTATGCCTATGAAAAGCACAACTAAAAAAGTGATTATTAATGGAAAAGAATATGTTGAAATCAGTCATGCTTTTAGCCTCCCTTCAATGCAAGGAGGGTTTACTGCCTTAGTGGAAGCGGAAACTTTTAAGCCGGTTATCCAGATTAGAAATTCAAGAAAAGGAAAAGAAGCATATCGTTTTTTAGATAATCAGGTAATTGGCCTGGATAGCGCAAAACAAAACACAGCTGCGGACTATAAAACTGATCTTAATGAACCGATGTTTAATTTTGAGCTTGATTTAGAAACGTATTCCATATTGCCCTTTGAGGACGGTAAAGAGCTCTATATCCCATTTTTTCATGCAGGAGGTCAGGCAAATCCTGGTTGGTATAAATACACAGTAACTTCAGCCAAAATAGACGTAGAAGGTTTGGGATCTGTAGATGCCTGGGTGTTGTTTACAGATTATAAAGGTACGCAACCAACCAAGTTTTGGTATACTAAAAAAGGAAGAGAATTTGTCAAAATGGAAGGTACATATCAGGGAATGAAGATTTATAAAGTCAGGAAATTCTGATTTTACAGAAACATGATTAAGAAGTAATTAGGGAAATAAGCTCCTTAGTTACTTCTTTCTTTTTTATCATCTATAAATATTTGGATTTAACCTCACCGGTTCTCATCGTAAAAATAGATGCATGACCTATCAAGTTTTTCTTTGAAGCTCAAACCCAGATTGATTCAAAAATATATATGAATATTTTCCATTAGTATACGATTATTACAACTGGTATTAAAAAGTGAAAATATTTGATTTTGAGTTTAATTAAGCTATTTTCGGATTTTCAGGAGAATATTTATCAACCAAAATGAGTAACACCATATAAGGAATAAGAGCAATAACTTCGTACTTATTACTTCGTTGTAGTGAATTAAAAAAATGAAAGCAGCAATAACAACAAAAGCTGGAGACCCAGAAGTCATCGAAATTCAGGAAGTTGACAAGCCAAAAGTTAAAACTGGATGGGTTTTAATTAAAGTAGAGGCATTCGGCTTAAATAGATCTGAGCTTTTCACAAGAAGGGGTGATTCTCCAGGTGTTGTATTTCCTCGTATTCAGGGAATTGAATGTGTTGGGGTTATTGAAGAAGATGCTTCCGGTACTTATTCAAAAGGACAACAGGTAGCTGCTATCATGGGTGGAATGGGTAGGTTTTTTGATGGTGGCTACGCAGAATACACCTGTGTTCCTGTGGAGATCGTATTTCCATTTAAAAGTAATTTACCTTGGGAAACACTTGGAGCAATTCCTGAAATGTTTCAAACTGTTTCTGGCTCATTGAATCAAGCTTTGGAAATAGCGGATGGTGAAACTTTACTCATCAGAGGGGGTACCTCTTCAATCGGAATGTTGTCATGCCAGCTTGCGAAAGCGAAAGGGTTAACCGTTATTTCTACTACTAGAAACCCTAACAATAAACAAGCACTGCTAGATAATGGTGCCGACTATGTGGCTATCGATAAAGGAAGCGTCAAAGACCAGATCAGAAAAATTCGCCCTGACGGGGTTAATAAAGTGCTTGAATTAATTGGAACAAGAACTTTGAAAGATTCACTTCAATGCATTGCACCCAAAGGAATGGTATGCATGACAGGAATATTAGGAAATGAATGGACTATGAAAGAGTTCACACCAATGGGTGACATTCCATCATTAGGCAGGTTGACAGTCTACATGGGAGAATCAAAAAACCTTTCCAAAGAGTTACTTCAGGAATTTATTGATGAGGTTGAAAATGGAAACATCAATTTGAATATTGACAAAGTATTCCAATTGGATGAAGTAGCAAATGCGCATCAATACATGGAAGACAATAAAGCAAACGGGAAAATTATTGTTAAAACATGACTCACTACAACACTTTGTAAAAGTATTAAAACGCAGTTTATACTAAAATCTACCAGCAAAAAACCAATGAATAAAACTAATAACATAGAAAATAGAATATCCAAAACATGGGAATTAGACAAGCTTTCGATTTCTCATAATGTTATTGACTATAAAGACTTTGGTAGAACAAAATCTCGAAACGATTCAGATTTAGTAAGACTTCATTTCGGACTTCACGGTAGCTATCAATTCAATTATACACAATTGGGAAGTTCTTTTGACCTTTCTGGAAGCCACAATAACATCATGTATTCTGAAGGGCTTGAAATTGAAGTAGAAAACAGAAGTCAAAGAATTGAAACTTTTGGAATCAATTTTACGAGCGAATCATTCATAGAGATTGCTCAAAATGGCAATGAACCGTTAAAAAGGTTCGCTGATAAAGTTCTGAAAAAGGAAAATTCAATTTTATCCAATCATTGGAAAACCAACAATTTCAAAATACAACAAGTCATAAAGGAAATATTAGATTGTCCTTATCAACAAGAACTAAAAGACTTGTTTTTACTTTCTAAAAGTATCGAGCTCCTTGTTTTACAAGCTGACCTATATCAACAAGAGGAAAACAACCTTTTCATAAAAACAACTAAAGACAGAGACAAACTTATAGAAGCAAAAGAACTTCTAAATTCAAGAATTGACAATCCCCCAACGATAACCGAATTATCAAAACTCTCAGGAATAAATGAATACAAATTAAAAAAGGGATTTAAAGAATTATTTGGAACTACCATTTTTGGATATATTCACAAAAGCAGAATGAGCTTAGCCAAAAAATTACTTTTAGGTACAGATAAATCAGCAAAGGAAATTGCTTACCAAACTGGATATAATTCTCCTCAACATTTTTCTACTGCCTTTAAAAAGGAATATGGTATTTCTCCCAATAGTGTTAGAGTAAATCCCGATTCTGTAATTACTCAAATTGAAAAAAAATCAAATTTGGACTTTTAATTTAAAATGCTAAAAATGAGTAATTCAATGATTATTAAAGAAACAGTAGCGTTTAATTCTGATGCAAAAACAGTTTGGGATTTAGTTATCAATCCGGAAATGACTAAACAATATATGTTTGGTTGTGAAGTTCTTTCTGATTGGCAAATAGGCAGCTCAATTATCTGGAAAGGTAAAACAGAAGATGGAAAAGAAGTTATTTATGTAAAAGGCTCGATTATAGAATTTGAAGAAGGTAAAAAAACAACCTTTTCTATGTTTGACCCAAATATGGGAATACCTGATATTCCAACTAATTACGTGAATCTAACTTATGAAGTTATTCCAAAGGAAAATGGTTGTGATTTAGTCATAACGCAAGGCGACTTTCAGGATGCAGATAATGCCGAAAAAAGATACGAAGAATCAAAACAAGGATGGCAAATGGTAATTCCAACAATGAAGAAATTATTAAATGAATAGAAAGCCAGGGGGTAATAATGGATATGAAAAAAGTCGACAAGGTAATGAAATAAGGACTTTTATCTCATGTTATAACTTGTGCTTACCTGAAAGTTCAGTGTTTCGGAACCGCTACCCTTTAACTGCAATTAAAGTGACGCGTGGTGTAAATCTCATCATTTTAAGCTATCTGAACTGTATGTCCGGTTAATGTCGTATTGCTGTCATATGCAGGTCAGGTAGCTGACAATAACAAATAATCTTCAAATATTACTTTTACATCGAAATCAAAAAATATTAATAATGGATTCAAACAAAACAAATTTAAGAGACATCAAAAAAATGAGATTAGAGCGTCACTGGTCGCAAGAACAATTAGCCGAAATGAGCGGGTTAAGTATTCGGACCATTCAAAGAATTGAAAATGGTGAAAACGCAGGATTAGAATCTCTAAAATCATTAGCAGCTGTTTTCGATACCAATATTGAAGATTCAAATAAAAAAGTAGAATTAGAAAAAATTAGAAAAGAGGAGGCTTATATTCAAAAGTTAAAAGGATTTTATGGCCTTCTTGGTTTAGCGGTAGTGAACCTGATTTTATTCCTTGTTATTGCAATTAATGATTCAGATTCAGAAGCCTGGTGGGTATTTTTTTATATGCTAATTGCCTGGATTGCTTTCTTAGGAATTTATTCCTTCATTAGTTTTGATTTTTTCGGAGAAGAATGGAAAAACAAAATGATTAAAAAGAAATATGCCAATAAAAATTAAATCAGTTTATATCCACAGTCGTGAATTGCTTTTTCAGCAATACGCTTGTCCTGTAAACTGTTGTTATAGGTAGGCAAATTACTTTGCTACGCGCCAATAGAAATATAAAAGGGTTTCAGATACCTCTCGTGAAATCACACGCATGGATTTTAAATGGTATTTTGATTAATTTGAAACTCGCAATTCCTTATGAAATATATACTAACCCTAACGCCCAACCAAAAAGCAACCTATGAATATGACTTTGACTGACTATATCAAAAAAAGGAATGGAGTATCTATTGGAAGTCCAAAATCATTAAGAAATAATCTTTACCGTTCACTTGGTTCAAAAAACTTTTCTACATTTTGGAACTATTGGAATCCGATTTTCGGATATTATCTGGGGAAATTCATATTTAAACCATTAAAAAGGTTTCTTCCGGTTGCCCTTTCATTACTATTAACCTTTATTTTTTGTGGACTGATACATGATGCTGTTACCACAATCTATCGAGGTGAACTATCGTTTTTCTTTTCAATTTGGTTTTTAATTATGGGATTAGCGGTTTTGATCACCAGAATCCTTAGACATAATTTTTCAAGGCAGTCATGGGTAGTTCGGGCATCTGTTAATTTGAGTATTATAACTGCTTGTTTAATTGCGACAATTTTTATTAATAGATCTTTGATGTTGCTATTTTAAGGAGAACTGAATTAGAGAAATAAAAAAGTCGAAATTTAACTTTATAACCGCTTTTGAATTTTTCCCTTTTGCTGTGTTACTTTTTCGCATAACTCGTTTAGCTATAAATTTAGAAACACCTTATGGCTCTAAAATTACTTTAAAGGTTCCCAATAAAATTTAATGAACGTAATATTCCATATCGCTGCAGGTACAGCAATAATTGCCGGGCATTCTAATTTCAGGAATGATAGCCTGAGTAACCAGGTAAAACTTTCGATTACAGGATTCACCTTAGGAGTGATTTCCCATGGAATATTAGACTACTCGCCTCATTGCTACCCAATCAATTCTAAATGGGATGCGATTGTCGGACTGATTCTAATTCTTTTTGCTCTTTGGAAGTCCAGAATGAAATGGATTTCTATTGTCGGGTTCATTTATTTGGGAAGTTTGTTTCCAGACCTTGTAGACTTGTCTCCGGGTATTTTAAACGGATTGACAGGGATAAATCTTCCAGAGTACGATAATATTTTTCCCTGGCATTATCATGAATATTCCGGGTCGATATACAATGGGGATTGTGAAGTATCTTCTGTTAATCATTTTTTAACCATATTATTTTGTGGATTGACAGTCTGGTTAAACAGGAGAGGAGTGAGGGATAAAGTATTTAAAAACAGCACACAACCCTAATTGAAGGTGCATTCTGCTTCATTCTTGTTGTAGGCTAATATCCATTTCATTAACTTACAATATGGTCTAAGCGACCTGATTCGCTCACCTCACACCCTTTATTATTACATTTAAAGGCAGCTTCAAAAAGTAAATTAGTTCTGACAGCTTTAAAGTATAATCTCCTGGAATAATGAATATACTCAAAGAAATAGGGAAGCAGATAAAGTACCCAAGAGGACTTTTCGGAAAGCTCATGTTGACGGTGATGACAAAATCGACTATTGAGCCTGCACGCTGGACGGCCAGTCTTATGAATATCCAACCGGATGATGATATCATTGAAATTGGTTTTGGAAATGGAGCTAACATTAAGTTTCTCTCACAACAAGCGTCCGGGGGTTCCGTTACAGGAATCGAGGTATCAGACACTGCAATAGAAATGGCTTCTGATAAAAATTCCAAAGCTATTTCAGAGGATAGGGTAAAACTTCATAAGGCTCCGGGCAGCCAACTGCCATTTAAAGATGGTGAATTTGACAAGGCAATCACAGTAGCAACGGTATACGTAATTGAAGATCCGGGTGCGGTATTTAAAGAAATGTACCGGGTGCTCAAACCCAGCGGGCGTGGGGCCGTTACCTTTCCCTTCCGTGAAAAATTCGGAAAATATAAACCGGTCATGGCTGAAAAATTTTACATGCATAAGCTTGAGGATCTCGAAAAATTATTTCGTGATGCAGGATTTATAAATTGCAAAACAGAAAGCAATGATCAGGTAAGATTCGGCGCTCATTGTATGCATGGAGAGAAGCCTGCTGTCAATTAAAACCCGGGCTCATAGGATATATTAATTTATCCACCGACATGCTTCGAAAACTGCCAAGATGATTTTGAAAAACAATGTGAATCTTTATTTACCATGTAAAATCTTTTCCAGTTTATCGTAATCTTCCGGGGTGCCAAAACCCTTTGTGGTGACTTTTGTGCCAATAAAGTAACTTCCGGAACAACCAAAACAGATCTTAGCAATACCCACTATTTGATTATTCTTTTTAAAAACCAGGATGTCTCTGTAAATGGGGAAGCAGCCCCAGTCATCCGGGTTTATAAGATCACCTTCTTTGACTCTGAATAATTTATTAATAGAACTAAATTTCCTATAGGGGACTCGGGTTTTCTTAAAGCCATACTTTTCGAGTTTATCGATGTGGATAGTATCCTTCTGATATTTTGGGTATTCAGAATCCATGAAACCACTAATTATTGACTGATCATTTTCTGAGGCTTCTTCTAGCAAAGAATCTTTTCTTTGATCTGAAATCAATCTGTAATAATCGATTTGATCATAATTGAAATAGTTTTGGTATAAGTGCTCAGATTCCGAGGGTGATCTGGAATCGTTTAAATTAATATCACCAAATGTAACATTATGTGAAAAGGTATTTAGCGATGAAATTGTGATGATAAACTGAAAAAGTAATGTGCTCATTAAAAAACTGCTTAATTGATAATCCCGGATTGAAATAAATATTAAATGTTCAAATTTCAAAGGTTCAGCCAACAAGTATTGCATGCCTATAACTTGAAAAGTAAACTCTTATAATCTTTTTGTAAAGTTTTGTTTACATTATGAATTCTTTTTGTATATTTGTGTCAATAAAACTTTACATTAATTAAATAAGACTTTACAATTATGAATGCAGAACACACTAATCTCAAAAGCCAATTAAAGAAAAATACGAAACGATTGTCCATCTGGACGTTTGCCTGGGTTATTACAGTTGCCCTTGTGTCTTTCGGAGCTAAATTCCTGTGGGATTTTAATGAGGCGATCTCTATTGCGGCAATTATCCTTAACCTGATTACGGGTATCGGACTCATACTGGCTAACAGACGTTACATTATGGATCTCGATGAACTGCAACGCAAGATTTTTATGGATGCAATGGCGATGGCTCTTGGCGTAGCGGTAGTCGGAGGGTTGGCCTACTCAATGATGGATATTACGAATGTCATCAAAGGCGATGCAGAAATATCGATCGTAGTGATGATGATCGGAATCACTTACATGGTATCAATTATCATCGGAAACTTCAGATACAAATGAAAAATCGTTTAAAAGTACTCCGAGCGGAGCACGATATGACCCAGGCTCAGTTAGCGGATGCTGCTAATGTATCCCGCCAAACCATCAATGCCATTGAGAAAGGTAAATTCGACCCCAGTTTACCCCTGGCCTTTAAGTTTTCAAAGTTATTTAAAAAGCCTATTGAAGATATATTTCAGGATGAAGAGGAATGATTTTAAATTATTCCTTTCTTCCATTTATTTCTTTATCAATAAAGGCGTTGATCTCACTTTTGATGTTTTCCCATTGTCTTTTATCTCCTTTAACCGATTGCAGGGCTTCTTTAATCTTTGAGGTGCCAAAATTCTTCGCTTCTTCAAAGCCTATTTTCGGTGGAAGAGATAGTTCTCCGGGTTCGACAATGGCATTGATAATACAAGGTCCGTTAGTTGCACGAGCTTCTTTTAATACAGGGATAATCTTGTCTGGCTTGTCTATAGTAAATCCTTTTCCTCCGGTGACTTCAGCAAATTTTTGGAAGTCGAAATTTTTAATAGCCAACGCATCATAATTGGGAGCCAGACCAGCTTCTTCCATCTCAATTTTCACGAAGCCCAGTTCCGCATTATTAAATACGATTATCTTAATGGGTAGATTATATTCAACTGCGGTAGAAAACTCATGAAGTGTCATGTGAAACGATCCATCGCCGACCATTGCCCAGATTTCCCGGTCAGGATATTCAAGCTGTGCACCAATCGCTGCCGGTAATCCTACAGCCATCGATCCATGATTAAACGATCCGATCATTCTTCTTTCCTTTTTGAAGTTCATGAAGTTGGTCGACCAGATAGTGGATGTCCCGGTGTCGACCACAAATACAGCGTCATCAGAAGCAATATCACTAAGGCCTTTGGAAACCGCCGAGGCCTGAACTAAAGAAAGCTTTCCTTTGGGATCCGATTTTTTCAAATTAGATTCCTTCCAACTGGTAAATGATTTGACCAGTTTTTTGCGAAAGCTGTCATCAGTTTTATCGGTGCATTTTTCCAGTAATTCACCAACTACATATTTCACATCACCATGAATACCCAGGTCTACCGGGGCCCGGTTACCGATGCTTTCCGGCCGGATATCGATTTGAATGATCTTTTTGTTTTTTGGGAGGAAATCAAAATAAGGAAAATCCGTACCCAGCATGATCAATAGGTCGCATTCCATGATTCCATCATACCCGGCAGAATTTCCAATCAGTCCGGATAGCCCCACCACACCGGGAGCTTCATGGTCGAATATATCAGAAGACCGAACGGTATGAGTTATCGGGGCTTTAATTTTACTGGCAAATTTCAGCACTTCATCTCGTGCATCGCGGCAACCGGTACCAGCCAGAATGCCGATCTTATCTTCTTCGTTAATGAGCTTTGCTGCCTGATCGATAGTTGATTCAGGAGGAATAACGATTGAATCAGAGACAAATACATCCTGAATAAAATAATTGTTTTTGGCTTCCATTTCAGCAATATCTGCCGGTAACTCTACTCTGCAGACAGCTTTATTGTTGATCGCCGTTCTCATTGCCCTGATGAATATTCGAGGAGCTTCTTCCGGACTCCTGATGATTGCCTGGTAGTCACACACATCGTTAAACATGTTTTTCAAGTCAACCTCCTGATGAAAGTTTGTTCCAATATATTCCACAGGTATTTGTCCGGTGATGGCCAGTACCGGCGACCGTTCTTTTTTCGCATTATAGAGGCCATTAATCAGGTGAAGGGCTCCCGGGCCCACAGTACTGGCACATACTCCCAGCTTATCGTTTAATTCGCCCTGGGCAAAAGCAGCAAATGCTCCATTTCCTTCGTGTTTTACTTTAATCCATTTTACTTTATCCTGGCTTCCTATGGCACAAACGAGAGGGTTAAGCGCATCGCCGGCGACTCCAAAAATGTGTTTTACTCCTTCATTACTTAGAATGCCTAAAAGTTGTTCTGATACAGTCATAAACTCACCTTTTTTTGATCAGATAGAATTTAATTAATAACAATCAATTCTATAAAAAAGGAGAGGTTTTATTTAGACTGTGGTTAAATCCCTGACATTTAATATACTCTTGATAACCTGTTCTGTTTCAGGTCCTTCGAAAAGAATATCTTTCCACTATAATACAATAAGACTACGATCAGGTATAGCGTGAAAATATCATAGGTACGTAAAACATTGTAGAGCAATTTGCCGGTTGTGTCGCTACCTTCAATTCCCAGGAAGAATGCGATTATGATCAGAAGGTAAATAAATATTTTTTCCCATTTTAACCGGACAAACTCCCTTTGTGTGAGAAATAGAGGCAGGAGAATATACATGAAAGTAACTAAATGTGCCGTCCAGGTGATTGTAGAAACTAAATGAGTAAAACAAAATAAAATTGCAAACACAAAAAGATTTGTAATGTTGTTTTTCCTTCTGATTGATATAATAATAACTGCGGAAATCAGAATAATTAATCCTAATAAGATGATGTTTCTGTAAAAGGCAGCCTGTTCCATAATTTCACTGCCAACAGACTTATTTATTGTTTCCGGAGCAATTAGTTTGACGATAAATGCCATTAATGAATGGTTTGTATAAGAAATCAACCCTTCCGCAGCCTGATTCTGCGCTTTTTTCAGGAAAAATTCATAATAATTGACATAAACCTGCCATCCTTTTATTAGAAATGGAATTAAAAAGCATAATAAAACCGTGCCTGAAGCTGCAATCCATACTTTGATTTTTTTCCAGTGATAAACTACCACAAAGCCAAGAATAACAACCGGGATTATTTTAATAGATGCGGCAATTGCCAGAATTATAACAGATGCGACAGGTTTATTTTTAAAGAAATAATATATTCCCAGTAAAGTTATAGTAAGCAATAAAAAGTTGACCTGGTAGGTAATCAGGTTATTCCAGAAATACTTTAGAGAAAAAACAACGGTAAGGATTACTGGAATCTTGTACTGATCTTCAGACAGATTGAGTGTTTTACAAATTCGGATTAAAATGATAATAGCCAGTGGTAAAAGCACAAAAACATTTGACAGCAAGAATATATTTGCTGAAACTTTTAAAGGAAAGATTGCGAGAATCTGAAAAAGAAAAGCAGCAAAAGGAGGGTAGATATAATCCCTGGCTCCTTCAATCGGATCATACAGATCATTACCTTCAAAGAAATCCACACCAGCTTTCCAGAAAACAAAGTAATCAGATCCGATATCGATATTCTTTTCGGTTTTATTGATTGAAAAGAAGATCATGGCGATTCCAATTACTACCAATAATGAATAATAGATCTTTTTTCTGTGCTTTTTTATAGTTGAAATCATTATGGACTTTTAATAATAAAAATTTGTGAATATCTTATTTGAGTTTTTATCTGATCACAGAACCATATATCAGTAAAAATTGTATCAAAAATACTATAACAGATAATATATCTTTTAAAGATGCATAACAAATTTGTCAGGAGTATAATTTCCAGATAGATTTAGGAATTATTAATTAAAACTAAAATGAAAGATCAAAGCCTGAATAAAGCCACTGTTTTAATCCTCACTCTTGGAATTTCCTTGTTGTTTTTAATAATGGTTAAGGGGTTTTTGATGGCCATTTTCCTGGCGGCAATTTTCGCAGGAATGCTTTATCCTTTTTATAAACGACTGACTGCTAAACTTGGAGGGAGGCAATCTGCCAGTGCAGCTATAACGTTAGTTTTATTCGTACTCATCATATTGCTTCCTTTTGCAGCATTGATGGTTGTAGTGATTGAGCAGGCTGTCAGTGCAGTTCAACTGGCAGGCCCCTGGTTGTCTAAATATGCAGAACAGCCGGGCGTAATTGTAACAGAATTAGAAAAGATACCGATTGTACATAAAGTTTTTCCGGATAATGAAAAGCTGGCTGGCACCGTTGGAAATGTCGTTAAGGGATTGGGCAATTTTATCATTGATGGACTACAGAGTTTCTCTTCGGGAACGGCTAATTTTATATTTTCCTTCTTTATTTTCCTTTTTACCTTTTATTATTTCCTGATCAATGGCAAAAGTTATTTGGAGCAGTTTTTATACTACCTGCCATTAAAAAATGATGAGGAAAAGACCCTTCTGACCAAGTTTGTTAAGGTAACCAAAGCGACCCTGAAAGGCACGCTTTTAATTGGTGTTATCCAGGGAGTATTAGGAGGTATCGGAATGGCTATAGCAGGAATTCCAAATGTTATTTTCTGGAGTGTGGTGATGGTTATATTTTCTATTATTCCTGCATTGGGAACAGCGATTGTGTGGGTGCCGGCAGTAATTTATCTGTTCATCATCGGAGATACTACCCCGGCGATAATACTTGGTATCTACTGTGTGGTTGTGGTCGGGAATATTGATAATCTGATCCGACCTAAATTAGTTGGTAAAGATGCCGGATTACCTGATCTCATGATCTTGTTTGGAACCCTCGGAGGACTTGCAATATTTGGTATTGCCGGGATAATCATTGGTCCACTGGTCGCTGCCTTATTTTTGGCCTTTTGGGAGATTTACGGTCATGTTTTTCAGCATTCGTTATACCCGGTAAACGACAAGCAACTTGAAGAAGACTTGAAAGGGGGAGAGGCTGCAGATGAATATAAGAAAATAATAGAAGACGATTAGATTTACCAATCGTCTCCTGTTATTATGCTTATCCTTTTTTCAGATCAAATCGTTTAATTTATTTTGAGCACCTTTGTTTGAGGCATTAAAAAGAATACTTTTCTGGTAATAGATTTTTGCTAATTCGTTTTTGCCCAGTGAGGAATAGCAATCAGCAATTAGTTCGGCGAAACTGGATTTATCATTTTTATTCAGTTCACAAGTTATGTATCCCAAATTGAGTAAAGTTGCTGCGTCAGTGTATTTTTCTCTTCTCATCAGGTATTGAGCAGTCTTAATTAAGTCATTTCCTTGATTATCCAAATCATAAGAATCTGCCTTTTCAGTTCTGATCTGATGGTAAAATGCAATTCCCGATTCAAAGTCATCGTTTAGTTTTTCCCTGATGTCGAGGTAGACAGATCTCTTTGGCGTTTTAAATGGCTTGTTTTGCATGATATTTATGATGCCATTTCCTATTTCAGCCAGCTTAAAATTCAGATTGTTGGTCATCAGAATTATTTCTAATTCCAATTCCCTGGAATAGTAAATTATTGCCTCATAATTGTTCCCTGATCCATGATGATAGTGCTCTAAAACACCTAATGAATCTAAGCTTAGATGTCCCAAGCCTGACTGACTGCCTTTGTCAAATGTTTTGTTAAGCGTAGAAATTGTTTCAAAGGATATAATATCTTCATTATACAATGATTTAAGCCATTGATGAAGATCATCAGGGGTTAGATAAATTGCCTTTGTGTAGTCATGAATAAAAGTGGTATTCTCACCATCATTGTTAAATGATTCAGCCATTTTTCCATATAGCTTTCCGTTTTCTGGTTGATATATTTGATCAATGCCAATTGGATTGAATAATCTTTTTTCCAGAAAGTCTTTAAAAGTCATTCCGGATAACTTTTCAATCAATGCTTTCTGAAGAATGATATTGGAATAATTGTAATCATAGCGTGTTCCGGGGTTGAATTTTAATTCTTTGGCTTCAGATAATGATTCTTTCAGGCTTTCAGTATCATAACCCGCTGTCGCAATTATACCAGATGTATAATTTAAGATTTGACTAACTTTTATATCTGAGCAGTATTCCGGTAAGAAATCCAAGTAATTAATTAGGGGCTCATCAATGTTAACTTTACCTTGTTCGGCAAGAAACATAATTCCAACAGAGCCAAACTCTTTAGATATTGAGCCTATGGGCATGCTATGATCACTAGCTAGCGGAGTTCTTTGACTGTCAGCATAGCCCAAAGAATTAGAATATATCAATTTGTCATTATAATGAACTAAAATATTCCCATTAAACACCCCGGTTTTAAATGAGGCATTGATAAGAGAATCGATTTTCTCCGGGAAATTTTGAGCATTTAAAAAAGGACTGGTAATGATTAATAATAGAGTAAAAAAGTGTTTCATATAAATTGCGTTTATATTTAAGATGCATGAAACAGCTCTATCGTTTAGATATTTATGTCAGTGGTTTTAAAAAAGTGTAAGCGAGAATTTAGCTGTATGTATGGGGCTAAGGAACCAGCCAGGATTCTTCTTTTTTGTCAAAATCAAACAGACATCTGATGTGTCTTTCCTTATTAAGTTGTAAAACTTCTATTTGGCTGATATTTACTTCGAGCACTGCAAAATATTCATCGTCAAATTCATCCTTAAGTTCTTGCGTAGCCTGGTGATTTTCCTTTTTGGTTCCGGGTGGATTTTTTGAGTTATAAGATTCCTTACCATCAGATAGGGAATTGTAATAGTTTCTGCTTATTTCATCTTTATGATGGATGATGCAGGTCCCGGTAAGCTTAACCTGGCATCGGTTGTTCTTTCCATAAGTCAGGATAGAAACATTGTAATTACCTTTTATTTGTTCGATCTTATCTGACCGTATGTCAGTATATATAAAGGCCTTCCTTTCTTCAGGAATGAATTTTCTTAAGACAACATATCTTGAATCCGGCGTTTGCCTGTTGACAGTTGACAGTATGACAAAGTGAAATTCAGAACGATTATCTTCACCGGCTCTTTGTAATTCATTGAGTATAGTTGATTTGATTTTATTAAGCGAGAGGTCTTGTGTGATCAAATTTCCCATTAAAAAGTAACCGTTAAAAAAGTTATTTGTTCATACTCTTAATCCTGAAGATTTGCCAGGCAGAAGGCCGATTAAAACTAATAATTGGATTCCCTGATTTTTGATTTTTCAGTTTCTTTTGATGCAATAGTGGTTGTAGGCTCAACAAAATACATCTTCATTTTACCTTTATTTTTAACATCTATTTCACCTCTTGACACACAGTTATAGTGATTACTGATCAATTTACAGGTATACTCAGACACATTAATTTTTCCGGGCTGTGAATTAGATTCCATTCTTGATGCAATGTTTACCGTGTCTCCCCAGATATCATACGCAAACTTTTTAGTCCCAACCACACCGGCTACCACCGGACCAGAACTGATACCGATCCTTACGTCAAAGTGGATGATTTCATTGTTCTCAATAATTTTTGATTGATCTACGAACTCAGCCATTTCAAATGCAGCCCTGGTGACTTTCAGGGCGTGATCTTCATCTGGAAAAGGTAATCCAGCGGCACACATATAAGCATCGCCTATCGTTTTGACTTTCTCCAATCCGTTTTTTTCGATTATTTCGTCAAATTTTGAAAAATAATAATCGACTGTGTTAACCAATTGTTCCGGAGATAAACTTTCAGAGTGTTTGGTGAACCCGATAAAGTCTGCAAAAAGGACGGAGACTTCTTCAAACCTTCTGGCCTTTACCTTTCCGCTTTCTTTTAATTCTTCAGCAATTTCACTGGGTAAAATATTTAAAAGCAGGTCATCAGAACGGCCTTTTTCTCTTTCTATAATCTTTTTAGTATGAGCGATAAATTTATTGCGTCTAAATAATCCGACAGCGATAACTATCATGAGGAATAAGGCGACCACTACTGCAATAAAAATTATCCGTTGGTTTTCTTTTTGCTGGTTGAGCAGGTCTACCTCCATTTGTTTTTTATTGATTTCAAAATCAGTTCTCAGGTTAGCCATTTCCTGAATCGAGGCCTGATCGTTTACGCTATCCCGGAATTCCTTGTATTGTTTGTAGTGCTCGAGAGAATTTTTATAATCACCTGTTTGTTCATATAATTCAGATAATTTGAGATTTACATCGCTTATCTGATCGGTCAGGCCATATTTTTTAGCAATATCAAGACTTTGTTTGGAATAATTTATTGCCACTACTTCATTCCCCTGATTCATATAAACATCAGACATGTAACTTAGATAGATAGGGATCGGATAATAATCCTCCATCAATTCCAGTTGAGTAATAGCCTTATTAAGCATGACTTTGGCTGAGTCATTTAACCCCATCATTGCAAGTGCAATTCCCCTGTTACCATTATTATATGCGATTCCATCCTCGAAATTGTATGCTTTGAAGATTTTGCCTGATTTTTCAAAGCATTTAAGAGCTGAATCAGGTTCCCCAACAGTGAGATATTCATCGCCCATATTCTCATAGGCTGTGGCAATGCCCAACGAATCATTTTCATTTTTAAGTTGTGATATTGCCCGGTTATAATACCTGATGGCATTTGTATGATCATCTCTCACAGAATATACATCAGCAATTGCAATGCTAGCTCTGCCAGCCTTTATACTCATATTTTCAGCTTCTGCAATTCTCCCGGCCTCGAAAAGATTTTCTAAAGCAGGAACCAACTCACTAATTAATAAGTAGGAATTACCTTTTTGTAAATAACCAATGTAAAGGTATTCAGGAGAGTCGTATTTTGATGCGAGCTCGATTAGCTCGTTACTAAATTGAAGCTTGTCTGGCACATCTGAGTATTCTGCCAGTATTCTAAGCACGGGAAGAAGGTCTTCACCCACGAATTCACCCGATTCATAAATAATTCTTGCACTATCAATGTTACTGGAGCTTTGAGCTTTTAAAGCGGGTACGCTAAGAAAAATAAGCAAAGCAAAAAGTATCACAATTTGGAATATAGTGCTATTCAGATTGAGATAATATTTTGTAATAAGTTTAATCATTAAGATCAATTAGACCGGACTACTAGTTTTGGATCAATGCTATATTCTTCAGTTCCTGATCCGGGTATTATTACCTTGAAGGTGATTATGTATTTTTCCTGCATTCCCTCGGTTCCCTCTTTTACTTTTCCCCGGACCTTACCGTTACCATTTCTTTCCCGAAGCACATTTGATTCGAAAATGTTATCACCACTCTGATGACTGATGGTTGTTATTCTCACTTTGTGATTTGATGAAGAGGACGAAACCCCATTCCAAATTACAATATCACCGACACTTACTGTATCTACGTGATTACGAATATCAGTGCCAGGTTGCTGGCCGCTAAAATAACAATATTTATATGCTGGTTCCTGTATGTTTTCGGTGTCAACAACCAAAGTCAAGGGGTCTATTTCCTGAGCATCACTTTTAAAATAGGTCATGAATATCAATATCATGACCAGGGAAAAATATGACATTATTTTTTTCATAATGAGTATAAAATTTGATAGTGGTAATGCAGTGAAACTGTTGGGCTCTTTTCTGTTTTAAAGACAGTTTAACGGCTTATTATAATAAATATAAGAATTAATATTAACAAAAAGGTATATTCATTCTTTTAATAATTCAATTTCAAGCGATTATTGTTTCGACTAAATATGATTAGTGATTTCCAGCTTGAGAATATCTTTCTTCATTATTTAAAAAAGAACTTTTTCTTAAGGAAATAAATAATAGTTAATACAGCTGTACCGGCTAGGAAACCTATCCATTCGGACCTTTTCAGACCAAAGAGCATTAAAATTATTACAACGGAAGAGAGTATGGGAATGATTAATCCTCCGGGAATAGTAAACGCGTCTTTATCTTTTGATGGTTTGATAATTCTTAGTTTGAAAACACATAAAACTACTCCAAGGTAAATAAACAAGACCGCTGCACTAGAGATTACAGCCAATTGATCAAACCTCCCTATTGAAGCAAAAACAAACCCGATACTTGAGTACATGATTATAGAAATAAATGGAGTGCCGAATATTTTATGGACCCGTGAAAGTGCCTGGATATTAATTATACGATCCTGAGATGCCTGGAACAATACTCTGGGCATACTGAATATTTCACTACTCAGGTTTCCAAACATAGATACTGCTGCTCCGATTGATATGAGCAGGAAACCAGCCGGACCAAAAATGTGGCTGGCAACTTCACTTAAGGGACTCTCGGTATAGTTTGGGAGATCATCTCCCAAAACGCCCTGAGAAACCAGTTGAAGGGAAATGTAGATTGTTAACACACAAAGGATACTGATCAGGATTGCCTTCGGTATTGTTTTATTTGGTTTAATCACCTCCCCACTCACAGATAATCCGGATTCTGCTCCCTGAAAAGCAAAGAATAGTATTAATGCTGTTTGACTAAGGCTTTCAAGGTCAGGAAATGACTCGATTTTCAGGTTTGCAATGTTTGATTCAGGTATGGAGAAAAAGATTAAAGCTAATAAGGGGACAATCTTTAAAAAGGTAATTGTTTTGACCAGCACAATACTTTCTTTGACACCTTTTATGTTGATCCATGCCAATCCTCCAAACACAATGAGGAAGAAAAGAATCTGTATAATCTTTTCCTGGAATAACGGAATATAAGCACCCAATAAATTGACAAGGGCATTGGCTACTGCCGCATCTGCGGATATGGCCGCCAGGCTAAAAAAGATAGCGGTTAAATAACCAAAGTATCGGCCAAAGCTAACTTCGATGTACGAATATACACCTCCTGATTTGGTTATTTTGCTACCAACTTCAGCAAAGCAAAGCATTACCAGGGAGATCAATATTCCACAGAATAGATATGCATATATGCTGGCAGATCCCAGGTTAGCCGCAACGATAGCCGGTAGAGCAAATATTCCTGCACCAATGATAATATTGATCAGGTTAGCGCTGAGTCCCAGAACTCCGATTTTACGATCAAGAGAGTTCGTGGTCATTTATTTGAGTTTGATTGCTGAATCATTTATTGATAGCGTATAACCATTATTGCACTGTTTGATTTAATATACTAATTAATTCAGGAAAATCGACATTAGAATTTCCTTAAAGGCATTTGAAGCTATCTTTATTTTAAGTTACCGATATCGGTTATTCAGTTCTTTTTTTTATGAGTTTTTTAATTTCTTTTGAAGGTTTGATATTATTTTCTTCCATTGCGCAATAATCAACAGTCATATTAATAGCTTTTTTCTTGAGGTTTTCTTTTGTAAAATTATTATTCTCAATGCTGACTTTGGCAGCAGACACAAGGTAAATGCCAAGTATTTCTTCCTTGTTGCCATATAATTTTGCTATTTCTTCATCCAGTTCAAAAGTATGGTCAGGAGTTCCTGACATCCATTGAAAAATGAATTGAAACAATTGCTGACGCTTTCCTTCCTCTTTATCAATGGGGTTATCCAATAAATAATTGCATGCTTGTAAAACTTCCTTTTCAGCTTTTTTGTAGTCTTCACCTTTTTTAAACTGAGTAGTACTTTGTGCATTGCCTATGAATGATAAAAGCGTAATTGAAAAAATAAAAATGATAGATTTCATGGATCTTTAGTTGAAAATTAAAAAATATGAACCGATTTATGTTGAATAGCTAATCAACAAGGTAAATATATTGTTTTTAGACAATAAAAAGAAAGGGGGATTTGGAAATATAAATATTAATAGTCGTTGTTTTTATTTACTTTTTCCGCTTTTTTCTTTTAAAATGTTTTTTATCAGAAATGTATAATATCTTTTGAACCTCGCAAAAAGTCACAGAACGATCCTTATTTTTTAAATGTACCTGCTTTATAAGTTCCATTTCATTCTGATCTTCAATTAATGATTTTATATTATCCAATTCATTTTTAGTGAACTGAAAGTCTGCGTAGAGATTTTCTTTTGCCGGTTTTTTAAAACGGACTTTTGCTGATTTATCCCATACTATATAATTATCACCCAAAAGGTTCATGAGCTGAACCATGGGTATGGGATCTACCGCAGAAAACATACTTCCACCGAAGATGGAATTGACATAATTTTTATTTTTATAGCTGATGGGTATTTTGATAGTAATATCAAGCAGGTCATCTGAAACATACTTTATCCTTCCCGTACTACGACGATACATGGGGGAAAGATTAAAGCCATATTTAAATAATGTTGCTTTACTTATAAATTTTGAACCTACTTCCGCAATTTTTCTATAAACAGACATTAACTAATTAGTTACTATTATTTGATTGATCTTGTCTTTCTTTTACGATTTCTCTTATCGAACGATCCCCAATAACCACATCATCCAGCACAGCCTCTCCATTAAGAACTTTCACAATGCTGTATGAATCAACAAGAGAATCCTGCTGAGACTCCCTGTGGACTGTCTCTGCTACCGGAGCCATCGATTCTTCCATAAAAAACTTATTGAATGGATAATCTATGATCAGGATTGGTGGTTTGTTATAAGGTTGGGTTCCACCAATTTTTGCAGTAATAAACGTTTCACCTGACCCTGGTTTCTCCTTAAATACTTTATCAGGAACAGTGAATCCTTCCTCATTTTCAGTGAGGGTGACGAATATCTGATCACCATATATCCATTGATCTGAAGTGTCTATTTCGACAGAATTAGCTTCATAATTCAATACAATATATTTTCCTCTGAACGGATCGGTCGGGTCAATTGGCTGGGTCCTGAATTTATAAGTTTGTCCCTCACTGAGTACTTCCTCTCTGTCCATGATCATTTTGGCCGGGATATATAATTGGATAAGGCACACCAGGATAAACAATGGGAGTAAAATCTTTTTATTTTTCATTTTTACTTTTTCTCTTTAACATCCAATAATTCGCTACAAAAAAGCTTATACCTACAATGACAAATAGTGCGCCCCGAACATAAAATGACAGGTCAGAGTCAAAGAATCGGCAGATAGCCAGTAAGGCAATAGTTACCATTCCGAAATTCATTATTCCTAAGTGGTCTTTTTTAGCCCCTTCATTAACATATAAGATCCCGATGGTGAGGATGGATATATTAATTAGGAAAACTGCCATTGGTGCTCTCAAACCAATAATAAAGGTGAGCCCAACTAAAGGAAAAACCAGGGAAAGAAATGAAACATTCTTTATGCCCTTGCTTTTTATTTTCAACGTGAGAAATACGGAGGCAATTCCAAACAAAATTAGCGAAGCAATAGCCTCCGGAGAGGTGCTGATACCATCGATATCAAATCGTTCACTTCTTAAATGGTTCCAGAATTCATCGAAACTCAGGCTGTATAAAACAACCATTGTTCCTAAGGCACCGAAAATCTTAAATCCATTGTTTCTTAGCTTCAGATCGTTAAATCCATTACCAACGAGGTAAATCAATCCGAAATAAGAAATATAGACTATAAACATTAACTCTTCAAACTTCCCTGATAATGAGCCCAGGCAGATAGTTACAGAAAGAGGTAAAAACCAATGATGAAAATAGGTGAAATTACTTTCGGGTTTGGATCTCAGTAAATACAGGTACCAGGGAATAACTGCAGCTAATAGTAGCCAGTAACCATAGGCTGTAGTTGAGGGATAGTTCCAATAGCTAAGTTCACAGGCATACCAGGTAATGCCAATAATATAAAATAGCGAACTAATGGAAGATCTCATCAGGTAAATAATGGGTAGCCCTAACAGAACCCAGGTTAAAAGGAATCCGGAAAGCTGTCCCTGGATATGGTAGATCTGGCTGATCAGTGAAATAGTTGCTCCAATCGATAAAAACAAAAAGACAGCACTACCTTCCTTCCAGCTTTGAGAGTCCTTCTTTTTTAAAATGGCAAAACCACAGGCTAACTGACCCAAAACAAGGGGTAAGAATGCAATAACTGTTCGGGTTAGCCGGGAAAACTGATCCCAGTTGTGCGCGATTATCAAAATGATGCCAGAGCCGATCAACAGGGAACCCAGGATGCTAAAAGCTAATACTAATTTATTAGATTCGGGTTGCTTTTTCGATGCGTAATAACTTCGAATATTTTCAGCAATATCATCTGAAATAACTCCCTTTTCGGTTAGTTCTTTTAGATCTTTTGTGATGTTCATATTGTATTAAGAAAATAACTACCCAAGTTAATAGTAGGATTAAGTTATACAAAAAATAAACCGGATAAATCTTACTTACCCGGTTTGATATTGTGATATATGATGAGGATGTGAATTATAATTTATCTGATTCAAAGGTTAAAAACTGATCGAAGAAAGGAAGCATGTCATTAATGACTCGACCATCTAAAGTCCATAATTTATTTCCATGGTCACCAATATATTCTTCTGCATAATGATCGATGCCATATTGTTCCAGTTTCATACTAAAAGCTTTGCTGGATTCAGGAATATGCTTATGAAAATCATTTCTTCCCCAATCAAGCTTAATCGCATTAAGACTTTTAAGATTCTCGATATTATTTTCTATCATATAAATTGGCATGTTCTTTTTCCACTCACTAATTATTTCAGGATGAATCTTAACAGTTTTATTTTCAAGTGTATATGGAAGATCAGCATAAAAAGGAGGATTATCCATGTTTGGGGTAAATGCTCTTCCCATAGCAACAATTATATTTGGATACATGTAATTATACCCATCAATAAGCAGTTCCCTATTTTCTATATTATTAACTTGTTTATAGCCCTCACCATGTATACCAAGTTCTCTAACAAGATCAAGTGTAGCAGGAGATAAAGCATAGACAGTTCCGAAAATGTCCGGATGTTTCATACCTAGTTTAATCGCTCCAAATCCACCCATTGACCAACCGGCTATTCCCCGACTATTTCTATCCGGAATGGTTCGGTAATTTTTATCCATGTAACTCGCCAAATCTTTGGTCGTAAAATCCTCCCAATTACCTGTTAAAGAAGAATTAGTATAAAAACTACCGCGGAATAGTGTATACTGGTCTACAATTACCATAATGAAAGGTCTTATCTTTTCTTTATTGAAAGCATATTCAAGCTTTTTCGCGGTGTTAAACCACATTGAGTTAATGTGGTCATTTACAAGGAATCCATGAAGAAAATATATTACCGGATAATTCTTTTCACTATTTTCATATCCAGGAGGTAAATAAACCGTGACACTTCTCTTTAGACTATTACCGGCTTTATTTCTTAATGTTTCTGAATATATAGAATCTTTGACAATTTTTATATTGGTTGATTGTGTATAAACCCCGTTAAAACAGGTTATAAAAATTAAGATGGAAATGAAATTTTTCATAGTAATAAGTCGATTTAACTCAATAGAATTTAGAAGTATTTAGTTATTCATAAAATAATAAATAATTGTATAATTGCAATTAGAAAATAGGTTGATGCTGCAAATATCAGTGATTTGGCATTTGTTGATTTGTTTATTATTTTGATTAATTAAAGAGCTAAACTATTAATCAAACTTCTGTTTTTATGAAAAAATTCTCCAATTTACACTATTGGTTAATCCTGGTTTTTATTGTTGTTTTATACGGGTTCAAAAACTATTTCATTTATTTTAAGGAAGCCTCATTTCAACAACATTTACATTCATTGTCTGCCATAGCCTGGTTTGGAATTTTGGCTATTCAACCCTGGATATATAATAATAAATCGATAAAAACACATCGTAAAGTTGGAATAATAGGGGTTTTGATTGCTGGGGCAGTCACAGCTTCATCATTAATGGTGATTAAGACAAATTTCTTGATTGATTCAGGCCCCTTGATGCCGGTAAAATATACTCTTACTCTGGCAAACGTGATTATAATAGCCGGGTTTGTATTTTCTGTTGTCATGGCAATAATAAAATCAAAGGATGTCGATGCACATGCAAGATGGATGATATCTACAGTTTTCTGGATTATGGCCCCGGCTACTTTCAGAATAGCAATGAGATGGCACATGACAATTGTACCTGATACATTTCCAAATGTTGGAAATGTTTTGGCAATCAGCACTATCATTCCGGCCTTGGTTATATTAATTCTTATCGGTTTAGATTTTTACAGAAAAAAGAGGAGTTACTTCCCCTATTACCTGGTTGTTGCAGGTAATTTATTCTGTTCAATATTGTTTGTGGTTTATCAGGATGGCCCCATAGCAAAGGATGTGCTTGAGGGAGTATTTCAGTAGTTTACAATTATTTTTTTGAAAAAAATTAAGCCCCTGCATATCTGCAGAGGCTTTTTTGTGACCAAAAATTCAACTAAAATCAATTCCTGTTTACAGTAATTGAATTGGACAAACTAAAAGTTCCTTGAAGATTTGCTGCGTTTTCACCTGCTTCCAGGCCGGTTAATCCTTCTGAATAGGTGATTCTCCAGATCAGGCAAACCCCTGTGCCTGCATCGTCAAAATTCACACCCTCAAGATCTGCCATGGTTGGAGGTAACCCGAGTATAACTCCCTGATCATCTGTAATCACATAGCTGGTGTTCGCAAGATCAAAATTATCTGATACAGTAATTCCACTCACCATATCCGGACTGCCGTCGATATCAAAATTGAAGGGTCCGCCATCAAGCATTCCAGCAGTACCTCGGGTTACCATGATTGAGTTTGAAAGTCCATAGCTGCCGGTAAGATCTGAAACATTGTTACCGACTTCCGCTCCCATCAGGTCAGTACCGAAAGACATATGCCAGATCAGGCATATTCCACCACCTGCTCCATCAAAGTTAACTCCTTCAACATCAGCCAGAGTAGGAGGAAGGCCTAATATATTATTTTCATCATCGGTGATTACCCAGGTCGTATTCGGGCCATTGACCTCTGTGTCATCAAGGCTTATACCACTAACCATGTCTGCTTCACCATCGATAATAAATGTAAAAGGACCGCCATCGATCATTCCTCCATTCAGACCGTCTCTGTTTACAGTGATTGAATTGGATAGATCATAATTTCCTGAAAGATCATTTGCATTCTCACCAGGTTCCAGTCCCATCAGACCATCTTCATATCTGATATACCAGATCAGGCAAATACCCGGGCCGGCATCGTCAAAATTTACACCTTCCAGATCAGTCATGGTAGGAGGTAGTCCCAGGATATTTCCAGCATCATCCGTTATTACAAAGCTTGAATTCGATCCCCGCATTTCTCCGGATTGAGTAATGCCATCAACCATATCAGGATTACCATCAATAACAAAATTAAATGGACCTCCGCTGAGGGTTCCTGCTTCAGTATTAATAGTTACATCATCGTCGTCATCGCAACTGATGGTCAATAATGAAAGACCACCAAAAATCATAAGTAAAATAAAATGCTTTTTCATTGTGCTAGTTCTTTTAAGGTTTACTGCAAACTAGCGAGGAAGTATTACCTGTCAATCACAAGTAATTAACGAAACTATATATTTTTTAATCTATATAAGTGGCTGTATATCAATGTCTTTATTTTATGTTGTGATTTTTTTGTGACATTTGGAAAAGATGGTAGGATATAAACATCATTTTTAATGAATAAAATAGCCCGATACCAAAGTACCGGGCCGGTGTTAAGAAGCTAAACCTGTTTTTTATTGTCTGGTCATAATGAATGGGTGTTTTACAAGGTCAGCACCTGTAGTATGACCTGAAATATTACCCTGAGTATGGTTTAAATGCCTGCCTTCAAAAGATATGGCACCACCATTTACCATCATTTGCATATAAAAATGATTGTATACAGTTTGTGGTATGCGCATTTGAAAAGCGCTTACTGTACCAGACTCATCTGTAAATGTACCCGGAAGGTCATAGAATTCAGGAAATTCCACTCCAGGGTCTAATTCATACTCACCTATTGTGATTGTACCCCTGGTTTCACCGATCACTATATCCCAGGTGGAATTCTCATAACTTTCAGGTAAGTACGGGCGTGGAGTAGTAGCTCCTTCACTAAATAATTCTCCTTTTTTTGCATAGCCAGCATATTTTTTACCATCAGGGTCTGTATGGAATCCGGCCATGTAGTTTTCATCACTTAAATAGTATTCGAACTTTCTACCATTACCGATAGTTCCCCAGTGTGCATTTGGATTAGAACCGTCGAAATAGAATGTTATTTTATTCCCTTCAATTGATCCGTTAATTTTATATGCAGACCCATCTGTCGTATAAAAAGAACCAATTCGTTTATCATCAATTTTATCATTCCAGTAACCTGGTAAATGGTAAATGTCAAGTATTCCATCATGACCATCGAATACAAGGTTCCATCTTCCGATAAATTTAAATTCCTCCCATTCCTGTGGATCCAGAATTGGAATCTCAATATATGCTACGGCACTACCATTTCGTCGGACAAAGTCATAAGAAACTTTAGTGTAATTATCGTCTGTTCCTGTCTGCCAACTTCCCCAGCTGTTTTTAACAAGGAAATAATAATCGTCCGGATTTTCACTTGTTTTGTCAAAACCGACAATGAGCATACTGTGAGCAATGGTATCGCAAACAGCTTCATCACCGGCATCACATGGTTTCCAGGTTTCACCGTATTTTACAGTGCCTGAAAAATCCCAAACTAATTCAATTTCTCTTTTCAGAATTTGTTCGATAAAATCCGTGTCACGTGCTTTTCCTGTTGAAGGTCCGAAGAACTTACCATTAGCTACACCATAGAACTTATCTGAGTGCTGTAATTCCCATGTTAATTTGTTTGGATCCAAATTATAATTACTCATTACACGCTGTTTTTTATACACGTCAGATTGCCAGTCTGAATCTGCCAGAGTTGGATCAATACTGGGAGTAATATTGACGGAACCATAGGGCATTAAGGTTTCCAGGGGAATTTTCAGGCCGGTGTTCATCATATCATTGATATAACCGGCACCTCCACCACCTCCAAAAGCACCAACCTGAGTTTCACTACCATCTTCTCCTTTGGCTAATATATCATCCCAATCCGGGTGAATCCAGAATGTTTTACCAAAGTGGTTCATAAATTCCTCGCTCAGGTCAAGATCTCCGTAACCGAATCTTTTATAAGCGGCTTCCAGTCCCGCTACTGCTGCAAAAGTGATACATGTATTTCTGCTTCCCTGGCTTTTGACACTGGTTTGTTGAGGTCTTAAATCAACTCTTAAATCTGAGTTGTCAACGGCTGGTGGTTCAACGAACTCTTCATCACAAGCAAAAAATATCGCTAAAAGTGATAATAGCCATAGTTTACTGATTGGTTTTAATACCTTTTTCATAGTGTTAATAGTTTTAATTTCACCTTTAGTGCAGGCTGAAATCAAAAGGTTACCATTGAATGAAAAAAATATTTGAAAAATTATTATTTAAGTTGAGAAAGGAGCTTTTTAGCTTTGCCTGAATAGATATGGTCGCTTTCATGTATGGAATTAAGAAGCTTTCTGGACTCATCGACATTATCTGTTTTTAAATAGACCATAGCAAGATACCATTCCGAGAGCTCTTTTGGAAGGCCGTTAGCGTTTGATTTAAGTTCATGAAATACAGAGATTGCTTTATTATTCTGTCCAGTTTCCATGAAACTGATGCCCAGATAAATTTTAGCCATATCAGATTGTGGATTTTCATCCGTAAATGCAGATAAGGTTTCAACGGCTTTTTCATAATCACCAGTATTATAGTATTCCATCCCCTTAATAAATATTGATGATTTATCTCCATTTCTTTGTGTAATTACATCTTCATAGGGTGAATAATAACTTAAATAAGCTTCTCTGCTTCCCAATTCATTTTCAAAAACGCCCCATTGCCACAAACCTATGGGAATGATTAGCAGAATTATTATTGCAGCATATTTTAGGTAAGGAGGTAGTTTCCTTGTTTTTGATTTTGAATCGATTTCTTCATCCCAGTCCCTGAGTTTATTTTGAAATGCTTCTTTTTCTGATTCTTTTATCGATCGGAATATTGATAGATAATCTTCGACTTTCTTTTGAAAATCAGAATCTTCCATTCTCCTTTGTTCAAATTCTTTCTTTTCATCAGGAGTCAACCTGTCCTCAAAGTAAGCTTCGATAAATAATATGTCGCTGTCGTATTCCACTTGTTATTATCTATTTTTTTTTACTATCTCTTCTCTGATTTTTTGAAGACAAAGACACTTTTTTTTCTTTGCAACTGATTCATTTTTGTATCCTAATTCATTTGCTATACTTTCCATGGAGAAATTCCGGAAATAATATAGTTCGAGGATTTTTTTACATGGGTCTTTCAGTTTACTTAAAATAGATTTTATATAGTTCTTTTTTTCTATTTCTTCTTCATTATCCTCATAATCTCTGATTGACAGATCAATTCCCGAAACTTCTTCCAGCGAACCAGATACTTTTAAAGTTCTGTATTCTGCTTTAACAAGATTTTTTCCAATTCCGAATAAATAGGTTTCAATCGTACTGTCAAGGGTCTGGATCTTTTGGTCCTTAATATTAAAATAAAATATCGTAAAAGCACGATGGTATATATCCAGTATTGTTTCTCGTTCGAGGGAATGATTTTTCATAAACCAGCCAATGAATTTAGACCTGTGATTTTCGTAAAGTTCCTTTAATAATGATTCATCGCCATTTCTTATTGAAAATAGCAAATCATTGTCGCCGATCTTTACTTGTTTTGTATTCATTAGTGGGTTGAAAATATAAAAGGTTACCCTAATTATTGTGAAATATCTTAAATAAGAATCAGCTTATCAAATTATTAGTGTTTTCCAAAAGGGAATTTTTATTATTGGATTGATTTTGAATGAATTAGAATTCATGAATTAATTTATTATTTTAGTGTTTTAAAAATTAAACATTATGAAAGCTATTCAACCAATTACCACGCTATTATTATTATTTTTATTCATTAGTTGCGAGGAGGATAAGGTGTCGCAAGATCCTGAAATTCAGCAGATATCATTAGTGAATTGTGAATGTGAACGAACTGATAATCCCACATTTTGCGATCTGGTCTGTTCTGATCAAAATACCACCTTTGCTACCGCAACTGTGATCAGAGGGAGAGGATGTGAAATAGGAGCAGATTGCTTTCCTAATCCGCCCGCACTGCAAGATCTGGTTTTTATAATTCCAAATGCAGAATTTAATTCGACCGTAGTTCAAATTGTTAATGATAATGGAGCGGTATATGCTAATACAGATCTTCAAAATGGTGGTTATATTGAATATGATGAAGAGTCAAATAGTGTTGAAGCAGGTCTTGGATGGGTAGATGGATATCCTAGAGAAGAGATCCTAACCTTAAAAGTGAGTTCTGTGGTAACTTTACAAGATGAGACCACCCATAATTTACAATACGAAAAAGAGCTTGGAGTAGGGTTTTTCAGTGAATAATTATATCATATAATTTTTATATATGCATACTAAGACATTGGCAGTATTTCTGATTTTTCAGATAACTGCCTTTCTTTTTGGCCAAAATGATGATAGTGTCAGAAGTCAGTTTGAAAAGGATTTTCAGCAAATAGGGGAGAAGTATTATTTTGATAGTCCGGATACAGCAGCACTTCTTTACAAGAAAAATCTCACTAAGGCTGAGAACATCCAAATGTGGGATCAATATCTGCATGCCATTATTAACCTGGCATCAGTATCGAGCCACCTTGATAGTCTCAGATTATTGGATGCCTATCTTCAGGCAGGGCAGAAAGTACTCGAAAAACATTCTAGCTACATTTTAAAGTACGATTCAACTGGCTTTTTGAGATCTAATTTTTATTATTTCCAGGGAAGATATTATTATGAACTTTTTAATTACAGAGAGGCAATCAAATCATATAAAAGCATTATCGACCTGCCGGAAATAGAGAAAGATTCTTTACTATTTTTTGATACTCATGTGTCGATCGCTCAAAGCGCTCTGAATATGGCTGACTTTGCACTAGCCGAACATCATTTTGATTTAGCTCGATCATGGGTTCCGCGAGAACATCCCGTTTATAGTGCTGGCCGGGGGTTTGATTATCAGATGGCTTTTGTAAATACTCAGTCGGGACATGTAAAGTTCAGGCAATGGGAAGCTAATAAAAATAGTAAAGCACCGACAGCTGCCATTGATCATTATTTAAAAGCGTTGGAATTAATCAAACCATTAATGAATGAAAAAGGAAGCTGGAGTCTTGTTAATGCTATTTACCGTAGTTTGTCGTCCTGTTATCTGGAAAGCAATCAGCCTGAACGCGCAAAACAATACCTTTCAAAGTTAATAGAAAGGCCAACAAGGTCAGTTTCTGATAAAGTCAGAAATTATATTCATGCTTCTGAATTATATCTAAGAACAGGAAACCTGTCCAGAGCTGATGAGTTTATTAATAAAGCACTCTCGGTTGTCAAAGAAAACTATGATCCTACACACCGTTATTATGGATTAATCAATAAGCAAAAAGCCAAAAAGTTTATAAAAGAAAAGAATATTGATTCGGCTTTGGTGGCATTGGATCGTGCTGAAAAATTCTTTGTGTTTGGAGGGGGAGAAGGTGAAATCAAAGTGATCAATAACTATGAGGTGCTTGAAATTTACTCCCTTCGTGGAGATGCTTACCGATTAAAAGACCCGGAGGAAGCGATTAATTGGTATAAGAAAACAATTAGTTTAGCTGATAGAACCTCCAAAGATTTTTTATCCTGGGAATCCAGGCAGTATTTATCATCTGATATATATCGTGTTTTTGAAAATGGAATTACGACCTTGTTTGATTTGCAAAAAGACAAAGAGGATGTGGAGAATTGGGAAGATGATCTGATTTACTTTTTCGAGAAAAACAGGGCTATTCAATTATTTAATTCCGTAAGAGATATTGAAGCGGTTGAAGCGGGGATTCTGTCAAAGGAATTATATGAGAAACAACAGCAATTCAAAAGTAAGATTGCTTTTAATAAGCGTCAGATCGAAGAGGGTAGATCTCCTGAAAAGCACCGTTTAATTCTCGATCAGTTATATGCAGATTATGAAGATTTTCAGCGATCTCTTAAAGAGAAAAATTCAAGCTATGAAGACTGGATGCCTGATGCAGAGATGGTGACTTTTAATGAAGTTATTTCTGAAATAAAAGGGAGTTCGTCACTTTTGTCGTTTTTCTGGGGTGAAGAAAATGTTTATTGTCTTGAGCTGATGGATGACAGGGCTGAATTGCATTTGATATCTGAAACCCCCACTTTACAAGAAAGCTTATTTCAATATTTAAAATTGATCAGGACTCCACCTGAAAATATGGGGTCTGTTCCGGAAGAATTATATAATAAGGGCAATAAGCTTTATGAATTATTTTCTGCCGCTTCAGGAGTTAAAGATTCCAAAATAAATTCCATCATAATAATTCCGGATGGGCCGCTTTCTTATTTGCCTTTTGGAGCTTTAGTGTCTGAAAAGAAAAAATGGTTACTTGAAAGGAAAAGCTTATATTATTCGTCTGCTATCAGGTTGTTACTCAAATCAACAAAATCTGATAATAAAGCAACTGATTTGATGAAATACCTCGGATTTGCTCCCGATTATGCTGTAATGGATAATCAGAATTTTTCAGGGATCAGAAAAGATCTTTCACCACTGGCTTACAACAATCAGGAGGTAAAATCTGTAGAGAACATATTGGGTGGACGAATTTTCACTGGAAGGGAAGCTTCAGAAGTTAATTTTAATAAGTATGCTGAGAATGCCAGCATTTTACATTTAAGCGCCCATGCAATTGTTGATAATGACAATCCGAATTATAGTGCTGTGTATTTTATAGACCAAACTGACTCAGCCAGGCATGAGCAACGGTTCGAATTGGATGGTGCTCTCCATCTTTATGAACTATATAACTATCAGTTTAACTCAGAGTTGGCTGTATTAAGTGCTTGCGAAACAGGTTTTGGGCGATGGGCCAGGGGTGAAGGAGTAATCAGCCTCGGTAGAGCTTTTCAAAGTAGCGGGTGTCCTTCAGTTACTATGAGTTTATGGAATATAAGTGACAAGTCTTCTTCCCTAATTATCGAGTCATATTTTAAATACTTAAATGAAGGCATGGCAAAGGATGAAGCACTGGCTATGGCAAAAAAGGATTTTCTATCTGATCCTGCTAATAAATATTTTAAGCATCCTTATTACTGGTCGGCTTTTATTGTTCAGGGTAATGCTCAGCCATTATCAAAGGCACAAAATGAGATCTGGTATTTAGTACTGGGTATTGTTATAATTATGGGATTGTATTTAGGTATAAGAAAGTCAAAGAATAACCGACTGATATCTAAGAAAGATATTTAATGATATTTAAGAAAGCATATCCAAAATCTATTTGAATATGCTTTCTTGATTTTAGCCATAAAAAGGGACTTTAATTCACTTTAATTAATGTCTCTTCGATTTTGTCGGCTATTTTATCAACTGATGTTTCATTATAACCTGTAGAGATGTATACTATCTCTCCGTTTTGATCAATAATAAAATTCTTTGGAATCCCTGAAGTAAAGTACTGGCTTCCGATTTCATTATTCGGATCATAGACTACCGGAAAATCAATACCTTTTTGCTTTAATTTGCTCATTTTACCAGCTACTTTTTCTTTTGATTCTTTTACGGCAACCGGAATAAAGACAAACTCTTTACCCTCAAATCGCTCTAATATTTTTGAAGGTATCTCATGAAATTCCATCAGACATGGAGCACACCATGTTGCCCAGAAGTTCAATAAAACGACTTTACCTTTTAGATCTGAAAGGTTGATTTTTTCACCATTGGTATAATTTGCTGTAAAATCCGGAGCCTGCTCACCTTCTTTTATCAAAACTGGATTGGTCAGCTGATTTTCCAGGTCTGACTTATCTATTTTTCCATCAGCATTTCTTTTAATGACGATAGATTTAGTATTAGTACCTTTGGTATCTAAGTTTTCCTCATTAGAAGGCTTATCAGAATGCAAGGTAAGTATTGCTACAAAACTATCTTTAATAAAATCTCCATGGATTTTGGCCAGTTCCTCTTTTTCTTTATCAGTCTGACTGACTTTCATTGATTTGATCTTGCCCTCTTTTTTTAAAGTAGCTACTTCTTCCGCCGTTATGATTTTTCCATTGGCAATAAATACTTTCTTGATTTCAGAATTTTGTGCATTTGATGAAAAAGTAAATAGAAATAAAATAAAAATTAAAAGTGTGTAGATATGTTTCATAATTGATTATTTGAAATCAAGATTAAAGCAAAAATTAATCCAATTATGAAACTATTAACGATCTTTTTTATTACAAAAAGGAAGTTTCTGACTATTTCACCGTTCAAAATGTCTTTTGATATTTTTGATGTTTAAATACCAAATCAGGATGATAGCAGGTACTGTCAGGAATACTGCAGTAAAAAGTTCCCAAAATTCTAAGGTGCCCAAAACATTACCAGGGTTTTCTATAAGATAAAAAGAAGCCCACCACATCAGGATCCATATGTAGATGATATAAAAAACAGATATAAAAGTAGCTAGTCTGTTAGCCCACAATTTATATTTAAAAATATTGATCCCACTGATTAAAAATAGAACTCCCAGAATAGTCATAAATACAGCAACACCAATTAAAAGGCTATCCAAAGACAGTTGGTTGTCTAATGAGTTTAAGTGAGCATAACTGTTGTCCTTTAAATCTGATAAGAACATGAAAATAGCCGCTCCAATTAAATTAAGCAGTATCACCAATGTGGATATCACAATGATAATTACACCGGCTATTTTGATGGATTTTGGCTTTGTTTCAATCATAAAAGGCAGTTATTTTCCTGTTGATAATAACCACTAATAATTGGTAAGTGGCGTTAGTAATAATTTAAAGATAAGATCTTTTAAATCAAACTATAAACTGCCTTCTATTGCTTAAATAGAAAATAAAAACAAGAAATCGAGTTAGAAATAAAACTGATTTTTCGTCAAAACAAGATTAAAATTCAGGGTTAAACTTCCTTTTCCCTCTTAAGGTTATTTTTCTTTTGAATGAAAAATAAATTAATGAGCCTAGCATAGGGAAAATCAAGACAATAGCAAACCAGAATAATCGGACGGTGTTATCTTTATATCTGGATCTTGTAATGTCAAGCATCGCCCAGAACCATAATGCCAATGATAGAATAACTAAAGTTAATGTTAGAAGTTCGTTGATAGTCATAAATAGTGTTTTGATTTCGAAGGTGAAATTAGCCATTTTTTGCTACTATTTAAAATCACCCGAATACTTATTCAGGCAAGATTTTATACTAGCGTATTTTTAAATGATTTTAGTTTTATTTTATTATTAGGTTACAAATTACATGTAACTAACAATTCTGTTTTTAAAAAAATATTCTGTCATTAAATTATTATATTTGCCAGCTGAATAATAGTATAAGAGCTGTTATAAAAGTGGGACTTTTTTATTTGAGACGATTTTTTAGATTTTGAAATTTTGTATAGAATGGATGATTTGATACTAAAACTCAAGGAAGATATCATAGAGCAATTAAACCTGGAAGATCTTACAGTTGAAGACATCGGAACTGAAGAGCCATTATTTGGTGATGAAATTGGTCTGGATTCGATCGATGCACTGGAACTGATTGTTTACCTGGAAAAAAACCATGGTGTCAAGATTGAAAATCCTGAAGAGGGACGTAAGGTTTTTAATTCAGTGAAAACAATGGCTGAATTTATTGAAGAGAATAAATAATAATGGCTGGTAAAGTTGTTGTCACCGGTTGGGGGATAGTTTCAGCACTTGGATTTGGTGTTGAAGAAAATTTCCAGGCACTCAAGTCTGCTAAAAGTGGAGTTAAGCTGCCTGAAATTCTGGATTCTAACTATGGTAACTCTAAGTATTGTGGAGAGGTGAGGTATACTGATCATGAGCTTAGAGAACTTATCGGAGACTTTGCCAAAAATATTTATTGTCGTACCACCTTATTAGGATTGCTTGCTGTTAAGGAGGCAATCAGTTCAAGTAATTTGACTGATGCAATATTGGCTGCATCAAAGGTTATTAATGGAACTTCTGTTGGTGGGATGGTGAGTACTGAAAAGTACCATAAGTTGTATACTCAAAATAAAAATTCTGAGTATAAAAAATTTTTTAAAAGTCATGATTGTGGGTATAGTACTGATAAGATAGCTGAATACCTTAATTCAAAAGGAGGAACAATCACTATCAGTACAGCGTGTAGTTCATCAGCAAATTCAATAATGCAAGCTGCCCGATATATTAAAGCCGGTAAGTGTGATGTTGTTATTGCTGGAGGAACTGATGCCTTATCGAAATTCACCATCAATGGTTTTAATTCCCTTAAAATATTGGATGATCAACCATGTAAACCTTTTGACCTTAATCGTCAGGGGTTGAATCTGGGAGAAGGCGCAGCATATCTTGTTCTTGAATCTGAAGAGCATGCCTTGCAACGAGGCGCAAATATTTTAGGTCAGGTTGTCGGATATGGAAATGCTAATGATGCACATCATCAAACAGCTTCATCTCCTGAAGGTAGAGGAGCAGGACTAGCAATGACTAAGGCATTAAATATGGCTGGTAATATTATCATTGATTACATTAATGCACATGGCACCGGTACCAATAATAATGATTCATCTGAAAGCACAGCTATTCAGAATGTTTTTGGTGAAAATATACCTCAATTTAGTTCAACTAAAGCTTTTACCGGGCATACACTGGGTGCAGCAGGTGCTATCGAAGCGGTGTATTCATTATTATCCATTAATAAAGGGGTAAGATTTCCTTGTTTACGTATAGAGGAGCCGTTAGAAATTTCTTCCAGTTCTCCGATTTTAGAAGTTATCGAGTCTGAAACCAGTGCTGTACTTTCTAATTCTTTAGGGTTCGGAGGTAATTGCACCTCGCTTATATTTAATAAATAACATGAAAGCATTTATCTCAGCTACTTCATCTATATCCCCCGTTAGATCCTTTGGAGTCGAAAAAGATCTAACTCAATTTAATGAAGAAGAGGTGGGGTATTTAAAAGCGATAGAGCCATCATATCGTTCGATATTAAACCCAAAGATGGCAAGGAGAATGGCCAGGGTTATAAAGATGGGCATGGCTACTGCCTTAGACTGTCTTTCTTCTGCTAAGGTAGAAAATCCCGGAGCAATTTCAATTGGTACAGGACTCGGATGCCTAGAAGATACTTATAAGTTTTTTAAACAAATCGATGATAGTGATGAAGGTCTATTGTCACCAACTTCTTTTATACAGTCAACCCATAATACAATAGCGGGTCAGATTGCATTATTTATTGGATGTGAAAATCAAAATTTCACCTTTTCCAACCGTGGATTTTCTTTTGAAAATGCACTGGAAGATGGAATATTAAAACTTGCTGAAGGTGATGATGATATTTTGATTGGAGGTATTGATGAAATCACATCTGAGTCGATCGAATTGCTGGAGTTACTTAACTGCTCCGGAAAAATAAATAACTCGGAAATCCCTGTAGCTGGTGAGGGGGCTTCCATGTTTATGTTGACTAATAAGCCAGATAATGCTATCGTTGAAATCATTGATATAGAATGCTTTTTCGGTGATAACTCGAATGTTGATATCATATCTGAAATAGAAGAATTACTTAACAAAAACGGGCTTTCTGAGGAGGATTTGAGTGGAATTGTTTCCGGTGCTAATGGCTTACCTAATGATCCGGCATTTTATAAAAGTATAGCCGGGCATTATAATGATAAACCTGTATATGAGTTTAAAAAATTATCCGGAGAATACTTTACCAGTACCGCATTTGGCTTGCATGTCTCGGTTGATATTATGCACGCTCAAAAAGGCATAGAAACTATAAATATTAACGATAACAAAGAAGGTGAATTTAAGCATTTGTTATTGATAAATAATTACGGAAATCAGTATCGAACTTTAATTCTTATAAGTAAGCCTTGAAGTACCAGGTTATAAAAATATTGTCCATTGGTTGTGTTATTGGGATCGTATTAGCTCATTATTTAGCTGATGCGTTATCCTTGTATTGGGTGATGCTTCCAATGATATTATTTGCTTTAAGCATTGCTGGAGGGGCTTATTTTATTCGATTTAATTTTTTTGTTTCATCTATTAATCGCCTGAAAGTAAATTCAAATCAGGTGGCAATTACATTTGATGACGGCCCGACATTAAACACCTTAAAGGTTTTAGATGTATTAGACGATTATAATGCCAAAGGAACCTTTTTTTTAATTGGTAAGAGAATTACAGAAAATAAAGAGATAGCAGAGGAAATAATTACAAGAGGACATAGTATCGGAAATCATTCCTATTCTCATTCTTCTTCATTTCCAATCTACAGTTCAAAAAAAATAGCAAAGGAGATAGTTGATACCAATAATCTTCTGGAGACTGTTACTGGAAAAAAGAATGTATTGTTCAGACCTCCCTTTGGAGTTACTAATCCCAGCGTATCAAAAGGCATAAAAAGATCTGGGGTTAAATCTATTGGCTGGAGCATTCGGTCATTTGATACGGTAGGTCACAATGCAGAAAGAGTAGTAAATCGTATCATAAAAAAAATAAAACCCGGATCAATTATTCTTCTACATGACGATAGAGAAAAGACACCGGAAATTCTGGAAGGAATATTGCAGTATATCTCAGAGAATAATTTAAAAACTGTATCTCTGGATAATAAATCAATACAATTATGAGAACAATAATTTTCATATTATTCACTTCATGTATACTTGCCACAGGCTTTGCACAGCAAGATTATACCGAAATGAATAATGTTAAGCTGTTTAAGTCAGAATTAGAGAAACAAACTGCATCTATTAAAAGTATTGAGGCTGATTTTCTGCAGAATAAACACATGAAAATTTTAACCCGGCCCCTACAATCAAAAGGAGTTATAAGGTATAAAGCTCCAAACAAAGTTAGGTGGACTTATAGGGAGCCATATAAATATGATATAATACTTAATGGAAACGAGATTATAATAAATGATGATGGAAACGTCAATGCATTTTCGGTAAACTCAAGTAAGATGTTTTCTGAGATGAATGACTTAATCGTAAATAGTGTTCAGGGAAATGTATTAGATGAAAGTCGTTTCAAACTATCTTATTTTGAGAATAGTGAGAATTATAAGGTTAATTTAATTCCAATTGATAAAGAAAAAATCGGGGCTTTTTTCTCCGAAATAGTTATTTACTTTAACAAGACAGATTATTCAGTAAAGAAAGTTGAAATGTATGAACCTGGGGGCGATCATACTGAAATTGTATTCCAGAATAAAGAATTTAATAGTTCAATTTCAAGTGATGTTTTCTCAGCTAAGTAGGGTATTTATATTTTTTATCATTTCATTCTGTAATGTTTATTCTCAAGATCAAAAACCCATTTCATATCTTGATCAGAAGGATGAAGTGATCTATGATATGAAACTCTCATATAAGGAGTATTACGGAAGCGGGATTTTAATTTTAAAAAAAAGTGACTCTCTTAATTACCATGGAGCATTTATTTCAAAGTTGGGGTTAGGCATTTTAGAATTTGAAATAGTTGAAGGTGAGTTTACCTGGATAAAAATTTTAAAATATTTAGATAAGAAATTAATTAAAAAGGTATTGGAAAAAGACTTTTCCCTGTTAATGCTAACAGATCTCGATCGGGGTAAAGTGAAAATTAAAAATTCTGATGAGGAGGGTGTGAAGTATAAAGTGAAAGGCAAATATTCATATAAACTAAAAGTCAATAATAATAAATATTTATACTTAAGAGAATCAGGATTTTGTGTGCTAGCAAGGACAAAGATTAGTTACTCTTATAATGATGATGAATCAATCGTGCCAACATCGATCGAATTACGCCATAATATGGTTGATTCACTAATGAAGCTAGATATTTATAAATAGAAGATATGTTTAAAGACAATTTATATAAAGTCGAAGAATTAACTGATAATGGTTCTGCAATCCAGGCAACAGTGGTTTTGGATAAGAATCACAAGATATTTGCAGGCCATTTTCCCGGTCAGCCGATTCTTCCGGGTGTGTGTACCTTGGAGATAATGAAGGAATTGATTGAGGAATCAAAAGGAAGAAAATATAAACTTGAAGAAGCGGGGAATATTAAATTTTTATCCTTGGTTGATCCTGAAAAGAATTCAACCTTAACATTTGAAATTAATTATTCTGATTCTGAAGGTAAACTAAAAGTATCCGCAAACGCTAAGCTGGCTGATACGTCTGTTTCATTTAAAATTAAGGGTGTTTTTTACTGATTATGCAATTGCAAAGCAAATTTGATGAGTTAAACTGTTGTGTTATTATCCCTACGTATAATAATCAAAATACTTTGTCGGGGGTAATTGAGGGTGTGCTTGAAGTAACATCAAATATTATTGTGGTGAATGATGGAGCGACAGATAATACATCAGAAATTTTAAGAAGCTTTAGCAATAACATTGAAGTAGTAAATCATGAAGTAAACAGAGGAAAAGGCAGAGCTTTACGAAATGGCTTTAAAAAGGCACTGGATTTAGGATATACCCATGCTATAACTATTGATAGTGATGGCCAGCACTTTCCAGAAGATCTAAAATATTTCCTGGATGAAATTAAAGTCAATCCGAATTCTTTAGTAATTGGAGCCAGGAATATGACTCAGGAGAATGTCCCTGGTAAAAGTAGCTTTGGAAATAAATTCTCAAACTTTTGGTTTAAAATTGATACGGGGATTAACCTGGAAGATACCCAGTCTGGATACAGGTTGTATCCAATAAAGGAGATAGCGGATATAACATTTTATACGAATAAGTTTGAATTTGAAGTCGAAGTTATTGTAAAGTCCGCCTGGAGCGGAATAAATGTAAAAAACATTCCTATAAAGGTGCATTATGAACCCGGAAAAGAAAGAATTACTCATTTCCGTCCTTTCAGGGATTTTACTCGAATAAGCATATTAAATACTTATCTCTTTATTCTTGCAGCCTTATATTTTATTCCTGTTCGTTTTGTTAAATCATTAACCAAACAAAGAATAAAGGATTTTATAAATGAGAATTTTTTTAATGCCGACGAACCTGTCCATACAAAAGCCTTATCTATGGGTTTTGGAGTGTTTATGGGCATTTTTCCTATTTGGGGTTATCAATTGCTCGTGGGGATACCACTAGCGCATTTTTTCAGATTAAACAAGGCCTTATTTATTCTGGCAGCGAATATAAGTATACCACCGATGATACCTTTTATAATATATATTAGCTATCGTATAGGATATTACTTTGTTTCTAATCCAACCATGGATTTATTCTTTTCACATGGTATAACACTGGAACAAATTAAAAATAATCTAATGCAGTATTTGGCAGGAGCGGTGGTATTTTCAGTTGTAGCGGGTTTATTAACCTTCGTGACTTCTTATTTTTATTTTTCGCTTTCGAGGTATATCAGGTTAAAAAATAGTGAAGATATAAATTAGGAATCTATTGTTATTGTTTAAGTAAATTTGTGATTTCTTCAATTTATTCTTCGGGTAATTTTTTATTAATATGAATAATTTTTTCTATTTATTCTACTTAAAAACCAGACAACATAAGAAAACCTTTCTTGGGGGAATTTCTTTTATTGTAGTGGCTTTAGGGTTGATTGCAACCCAAATCAAACTTGAAGAAAATATTCTTAACCTGATCCCGCAAGATGATACTATTATAGAAGCAGAGTCTGTATTCAGTAAGTTAAAGATGAATGAGCAGCTTGTTGCTCATGTATATGTTGATTCAACTGCTGAGCTTAGTGCAGATCAACTAATTAAAAAAGCTAATGAAATAGCAGATACTGTATCAATTGCCGGAGAGGATTTAATTGATTCAATTAGAATCGAGTTTTCTGATGCTGCGATTGGCAGGTTATATGATTATTACATAGAAAATATTCCATACTATTTATCAAAAGATGACTATTCCCGGTTAGATTCTCAAATAACAGACGAGGGAATAAACAAAACCTTGTCTTCAGGAATAAGAACGCTAATGTCACCTGTAAGTGTGGTGACAAAAGAGTATTTATTAAAGGATCCATTTGGCCTTGCCAGTGGACCATTAAAAAGTACACGTGAGTTTAACCGTGGCGGGCAAATTGAATTGTATCAGAATCACCTAATTTCTGAAGACCAAAGACATCTTATTTTTTTTATAGACTTAAAATACCCGTCAAGTGAAACAGAGAATAATGGTAAACTTATAAAAATTCTTGATGACCTGACTGAAAGTGTCGATACGCCTTATCATTTTGAATACTTTGGAAAGGCTGCCGTAGCAGTGGGAAATGCTCAAAGAATTAAGAAAGACATACTATTGACGGTTAATTTAGCATTAATAGTTCTTTTTGTTTTTGTAGGGCTGTTCTATAGAAATTTACATTCATTTTTTCTTATTCTTTTACCGGGTGCGTTTGGTGCCCTCGTGGGAATAGCTTTGTTGGTGCTGATAAGGCCTGCTATTTCTGCGATTTCTTTAGGGATTGGTTCAGTTTTGGTTGGGGTTACTTTAGACTTTGCATTACATTTTATCACTCATTCTAAACATGAAAGTAATGTAAAGCGATTGTTTTCAGATATTTCACTTCCCATTATAATTAGTTCTTTAACCACCTCTTCAGCTTTCTTCTGTCTGCTTTTTATAGGATCAAGAGCATTACAAGATCTTGGTCTGTTTGCTGGAATCAGTGTATTGAGTGCTGCATTATTTACTTTAACTGTGATTCCTCATTTGGTTGTAAATAAAAAGAGGGACGAAAATAAAAGCAGCAATCTTATTCAAAGAATAATGAACAAGATTGCTTCATACCAATTTTATAAGAGTAAAGCTATCCTGGTATTAGTTGCACTTATTACAGTCGTAAGTCTGTTTACCTGGAAAAACTATGAGTTTGAATCAGATATGATGGAGCTCAATTATATGCGTCCTGAACTGGAGCACTATCAGGATAATTTAAATTCGATATCTGATTTTACGCTGAATAATGTTTACTTAGTGACTTCAGGGGATGATATATGGTCTGCAATTGATCGGAATGAGGATCTTTTAAGAGTTATTAATTCTGCAAAGGAAGATTCCTTAATTATAGACGTGATATCTGTAAATGAAATTATTCCTACAACGAATGAGCAACAAATTAAGGAACAGGAATGGAATAAGTTTTGGGACCAGCGTTCAAAAAGCAGACTGATTAATAAATTAGATTCTCAAGCTGTCAAAATCGGATTTGCAGCCAATACATTCGATTCATTTACGGAATTAATTAAAGATGATTACAACGGGATTTCTGCTGAAGATGCTAAGCGGTTTTTAGATATATTTGGAGGTAATTTCCTCATTAATTATGATGATAAGGTTGGAGTAGTTACAAATGTTAAGCTCTCCGATGCAAACAAAGCCAGGTTTATAGACAGGGTAGAGGGTATTCCGGGCGTGGTGATTCTGGATAAAAGTTATTTTACCAGAAGGCTGGTATCCTTATTAAATGAAGATTTTTCTTTTCTGGTAAATATCTCTCTTATAGTAGTTTTCATTATAATTTTATTGAGCTATGGCCGAATAGAACTCGCTGTTATAACCTTCGCTCCAATTGCACTCAGTTGGCTTTGGACATTGGGTTTGATGGGACTGTTTGGTTTGAAGTTTAATATTGTAAACATAATAATCAGCACTTTTATTTTTGGACTGGGCATAGATTATTCAATTTTTATGGTCAGGGGACTTACTCAAAAGTATAAATATGATAAAGATGACCAGGTCTCGTTTAAGCAAAGCATTATTTTATCTGCTTTATCTACTTTGATTGGTATTGGAGTGCTGATTTTTGCTGAGCACCCCGCACTTAAGTCTATCGCATTTTTAGCAATAACCGGCATTGTTTCAGTTGTGGTTCTGACTTTTATTATTCCTCCTGTTTTATATGATTTATTAATTCAATCAAGAAAAGATAAAGGTAGAATACCTTTTACCCTTTCAAAGATACTCAATACGTTATTTGAGTTTGTCCTTTTTGTGCTAGGGTGCTTTATTTTGTCATTGCTAATCCCTGTTTTAAGAATACCAATAGGAGATAAAAAGAAAAAGAAATTATTTTTTCATAAAGCCCTGCAGGGATTTTGTAAGGTTATTATTTTTTCAGCATTTAGTGTTAAGAAAAATAAGATTGATCTGGATAATCTTAATTTTGATAAGCCTTCAGTAATTATTGCAAATCATCACTCCTTTATAGATATTCTTGCTGTACTTACCTTAAGTCATAAATTGGTTTTGGTGACTAATGAATGGGTTTATAATTCACCAATTTTTGGTAGGATAGTTCGATATGCAGATTTTATTTTGGCTTCTGATGGTATTGAGGATCAATCAGCTAAAATTCAATCACTCATAGACGACGGATATTCTATTTTTATATTTCCTGAAGGAACCCGGCAACCCGGATTTAAACTTAGCAGATTTAAAAAAGGCGCGTTTTACCTGGCAGAACAATTTAAATTAGATATTCAACCGGTGATACTTCATGGTACTAATTACCTGTTACCTAAAAAGGATGGTTTCTTTTTAAAATCCGGAACACTAACAATAAAAGCCTTGCCAAGGATTTTTCATGATGATAATGCGTTTGGAAACGGATATTCGGAAAGAACAAAAAAGATAAGTAAATATTTCAAGGAAGAATACGGAAAGGTAAGGGCAAGCCTGGAAAAACCCGAGTTTTTTAAAGATATCATGATCTCTAATTATATCTATAAAGGACCTGTTCTGGAATGGTATTTAAAAGTGAAAAACTCACTTGAAGGGAATTATAGTCTGTTTCATAAACTATTACCAAATGAAGGTAAAGTAGTTGATGTAGGCTGTGGTTACGGTTTAATGACATATGCCCTTGGCTATAGTTCACCCGATCGGGAGATCACGGCGATTGATTACGACGAAGAAAAAATTGCCGTTGCTCGTAATTGCCCGGACCGGCCTGAAAACATACAATTTTTTGAGAGGGACGTGGTTGAATATAATTACCAAGAGGCAGATGCATTTATCGTAAGTGACGTGCTTCATTATATCAAACCGGAAAAGCAGCAATTGCTATTAAATAATATTTTGGAAAAGTTATTGCCAGGAGGATTGATAATTATAAGAGACGGAGATAGCGAAAAAGAAAATCGTCATAATGGAACGAAAATGACAGAGGTTTTCTCCACAAAATCAGGGTTTAATAAAACTGCCAATGAATTAAATTATATCTCAGGTTCTATGATGAAATCATTTGCGCAGAAGAATAATTTAAAACTTGAAATAATCGATAATACAAAGCTTACTTCAAATACTGTCTTTGTAATGAAAAAGAGCATATAAGATGGAAGAGCAATACGATGTTGTGATACTTGGAAGTGGTCTTGGGGGACTGGAATGTGGTGTTATTCTTAGTAGAGAAGGCTATAAGGTTCTTGTTTTGGAAAAGAATAAGCAGCTTGGAGGAAATTTGCAGACATTTTCAAGGGAAAAGCGAATATTTGATACAGGTATTCATTATATCGGCGGGTTAGATGAGGGCCAGAATCTAAACGGATATTTTAAATATCTCGGGATTATGGATAGTCTGAAAATTAAGAAGTTAGATGAAGATGGATATGACCGGATATCTTTTAATGACGATGATACTATTTATCCTCACGCTCAAGGATATGATAACTTTATAAATAAACTTAGTGAGATTTTTCCTGAAGAGAGGGAGGGAATCAAACTTTACTGTAATAAAATCCGTGAAGTGTGTAATACCTTTCCGATGTATAATTTGGAAAAAAGCGGGGGAGATGTCACTAAACTACCTTACCTGGATATAAATACGTATGATTTTATACGATCCATCACCAAAAACGAAAGACTTCAACAGGTACTAGCTGGCTCTAATCTTTTATATGCAGGCGAAGCAGATAAAACACCTCTGTATGTTCATGCTTTGGTGGTTAATTCATATATAGAAAGTGCTTATCGATGCGTCAATGGTAGTACTCAAATTGCTAAAGCTCTTACCAGGATTATTTTAGATAATGGAGGTAAAGTACTGAAACACGCCCATGCAACAAAATTTGGTTTCAAGGGTAGGGAAATTGAGTCAGTTGAACTTAAGGATGGTAGAAAATTCTTTGGTAAGAAATTTATTTCTAACATTCACCCTGCGGTTACAATTGAAATGGTTGATGAAGGATTAATGCGAAAAGCCTACCGAAAAAGAATTTTAAGTCTTGAAAATTCTATCTCAGTTTTTATTCTTCATGCAGTATTAAAAAAAGACAAGCTAAAATATTTTAATCATAATCTTTATCATTTTAATAATCCGGACGTTTGGAATGGGACTCAATATACTCAGGAAAACTGGCCGATGAATTATGCAGTATTTACCGGGGTAACAAGTAATCAAAATGAATTTGCAGATACCCTGACCATGATGGCTTATATGAGAGAAGAGGAAACCAGGCAATGGAAAGATACCTATAATGTGGTATCTGAAGTGGCTGAAAGAGGAGAAAGCTATAATGAATTTAAAGAAAGGAAAGCTCAAAAAATGATAGAAACTCTTGAAAGCCGGATGCCGGGTATTAAGAGTTGTATACAAAGTTATTACACTTCAAGTCCTTTGACATACAGAGATTATATTGGAGACCGGGAAGGATCAATGTATGGCATAGTTAAAGATTATAAGTCTCCCTTGAAGACATTTATTTCTTCGAGAACCAAAGTGCCTAATTTATATCTTACCGGACAAAATTTAAACATGCATGGTGTTTTAGGAGTTACCATTGGGTCAATCATTACCTGTTCAGAATTCTTGGGAAATGATTATATTATGAAAAAAGTTAACCAGGCTCAATGAAATCTACCAAACACACGACTAAAAAAAAGAAGGTTTCCCGGTTGAAAATTATAATTTCACCGTTGATTGCTTTCCTTTTAGTTTCTATACTTCTTCATTCATGTGCAGTTAATAAGGCTAATAAAGAATATACTAAAGGAGTCAAAAAAGCTCCCTTTGAAGCCATAATAGTACCAGGTTTTCCATTCGAAGGGGAAGAATGGCACGATGTAATGAAAATGAGGGTGTACTGGTCAAATTATTTATATAAAAAAGGCTATACTAAAAATATAATATATTCCGGTTCAGCAGTGTATACACCTTATGTTGAAGCTGAAATAATGCGCTTATATGCATTGGAATTAGGCATACCGGAAGAAAATATTTATACAGAAACTAAAGCTGAACATAGTAGTGAAAATGTATATTATTCATTACAAATGGCTGATTCATTAGGGTATAAAAAGGTAGCTTTAGCTACAGATCCATATCAAATGGCTTTGTTGAAATTATTTATTAACAGACATGATCTTGAAATAGATTATCTGCCAGTAATTATTGATACTTTAAAAACCATGGAAAGGTCAACTCCTGAAATAGATCCTTCATTAGCAAAGCGTGATAATTTTCAGTCTATCAAAGAAAGAGAGTCTTTCTGGAAGCGACTGAGTGGTACATTAGGAAATAATATTGAAGAACTTAAACAAGATAAGAATTGAGTAAATTTTTTAAGGGAATAAAGTATTTTTTAATTGGTTTAATTCTCTTTTTACTATTTGGAATAGCTATTTACATAATCGATGTAAATGTAAATGCACCAGAAGTAAAATCTAGTGAATTAGAGACCATTGAAAGAAAGGTTGCAGGAGTAGATCATTATACCTTAGGAGAAAATTGGCTTAAAAAAAATGAGTTTGGCACCTGGGAAATGTACCTGGAGGGGTCTGCCTATGATCGTGGAATAGCTTTTGGAAAGCTTACCAAAGAACTTCACAAAGAAAAAGAGGCTGCATTTATTGCTGAAATAGGAAACAGAGTTCCTAACGATGGTTTTCTGACATTTTTAAAATATGTTGTCGGTTGGATTAATAGAGATCTGGATGACTACATTCCTGAAGAATACCTGAAAGAAATTTATGGGGCATCTAAATATATGTCTGATTCTTTTGACTATGTTGGTCCAAAGTATAACAGAATATTGAATTATCATGCAGCGCATGACATCGGACATGCCCTTCAGAATATGAACCTGGTGGGTTGTACAGCTTTTGCTTCATGGGACGAACAAAGTGATGACAGTCTCCTGCTGATAGGCAGAAATTTTGATTTTTACTTTGGTCAGCAATTCGCAAAAGATAAGATCATCGCTTACTATAATCCCGATAAAGGTTATAAATTTATGTCTGTCACCTGGGCATGCTTTAGCGGGGTGGTTTCAGGAATGAATGAACATGGGTTAACTGTTACCCTTAATTCTGCTAAATCGACTATTCCCTTGAAGGGGAAAACCCCGGTTTCAATTATTGCCAGGGATATATTACAATATGCATCTACTATTGAGGAGGCATATGAAATTGCCAATAAATATGAATCGTTTGTTTCAGAGTCTTTTTTAATTGGATCTCGCAAGGATAAAAAGGTAGGCCTGATTGAAAAAACCAAAGATCAAACAGGGTTAATGATGCCTGATACCTCAAGGATGATTGTCACAAATCATTTTCAGGGGGAAGGGCTGGTGAACCTTCCTGAAAATATTGAATATCGCAACGAAGGAGTCTCTGACTACAGATTTGAAAGAGTAGAGTTATTAATGGATTCATTAAAATTATTAAATCCACAGGATATGGCTTTAATCTTAAGAGATCGTTCAGGCTTAAATGGTGATGTTTTAGGTATGGGTAATGAAAAGGCTGTGAATCAGTTGATCGCACACCATTCAATAATATTTTCTCCATATGAATTAACAGCCTGGGTTGCTACTGCTCCATACAGCCTTGGTGAATTTGTGGAATATGATCTTAATTCAATATTTAATGATGTTAAGAACGATCGTTCAAATATTGATGCTGATCCTTTTTTATTTTCTAAAGAGTATACAGATTATGAGTATTTCCTGAAAATAAAAGAACGAATTCAGGTGTTTTTATCTACAGGAAAAAATGGTGAGCTCACAAATAAGGAAATTGAACGATTTATCGATAGCAATGATGAAAGTTTTCTGACCTATTATTATTTAGGGGATTACTACAGGGCTAGTGGAGATTTATCTAAAGCTATCGAAACCTTTAAATTAGGACTCCATAAAAACGTAGCAAGGGAAAGTGAAAAGAGACATATGGAGGAAGCTTTGTCAGAATGTCTTGCAGCCATAGAAAAATGATATTTGGAATAGGTACAGATATAATCGAAATAGATCGCGTTAAATCTTCACTTCAAAAAGGCGAGAAATTTAAAAGGATGGTATTTCATCCTGAAGAAATTGCTATTTGTGAACAAAACCCAAATACAGTATCCTCCTATGCTGGTCGTTTTGCTGCAAAAGAAGCAATGTTTAAAGCTTTGGGTACTGGATGGTCAGGTAATATGAAAATTTCTGATGTGGTTATTAAAAATGACTCAAAAGGCAAGCCTTTCATAGAATTGGAAGGGGAGGTGGAAAAATATGCCAGAGAATGTGAAATAGAAGCAATCCATTTATCAATTTCGCATAGTAAGAGCTATGCAACTGCCATGGTGATACTAGAGAAATGAAATGAAAGAGTTTGATCCGACCATAGAAAGAAGCGACAAGGCTTTAATAATCAAAAAGCAAGATGATCTGTTAAAGGACACCATAAAATATGTGTTAGAAAACTCTGCTTTTTATCAAGATCATTTTAAAGTCAATAAACTCAATGTTGAGGATATTAATAGTATATCAGAGCTAAATAAAATTCCGCCGATTAGTAAAAAAGATTTACAATCAAGGAATAAAGATTTCTGGTGCGCACCTGCAAAGCAAATTGTTGACTATTGTAATACTTCCGGTACAGAAGGGCAGCCCGTGACGATACCTCTTACTAAAAGTGACCTCGATCGACTAGCCTATAACGAAGCTATTTCACTTGCTTGTGCTGAAGGTAGTGACGAGGATATATATCAATTATCAACAACTATTGATCGCCGATTTATGGCTGGGTTGGCTTATGCACAGGGGGTAATTGCCCTGGGCGCCGGCTTAGTAAGGGTGGGGCCTGCACCAGCTGAACTTCAATGGTTAAATATTAAAGAACTCAACCCGACCACATTAATTATTGTCCCGTCATTTTTAGTAAAGCTGATTGACTATGCCGAACGGAATCATATTGATTACCAGAACTCTTCTATTAAAAAGGCTGTCTGTATTGGAGAATCAATTAGAGATGATAATCTTAAATTAAATGCTTTAGGCAGCCGGATAAAAGAAAAGTGGGATATAGAATTATTTTCTACATATGCCTCCACAGAAATGGGGACAGCCTTTACAGAATGTAAATTCGGAAGGGGAGGACATGAGCATCCCGAGTTGATAATTACTGAAATCATCGACGAAGAGGGAAATAATGTCAAGGATGGAGAGTTTGGTGAATTAACAATAACTACGCTTGGAGTTGAAGGGATGCCCCTTATTCGATTTCGAACAGGGGATATTTGTAGAAAATTTACTGACCCATGTAGCTGTGGCAGGACAACATCGCGCCTGGGGCCTTTATTAGGAAGAAAAAATCAAATGATTAAATTCAAAGGCACTACGATTTATCCTCCGGCAATATTCAATGTTTTAGATAATCAAGAGTTTATATCTCTATATTGTATAGAAGTGTATTCAGATGAATTGGGGAATGATCAAATCAGAGTTAGATTTAGCGCTGAACGTAATTTTGATTTAAAAGTATTAAAGGAACAGTTTAGTGTAAATATTCGGGCAACTCCGATGCTTATCGAAGAATCTTTTGAAGACCTTTATCGCATAATCCATCCCAAAAATAGCCGGAAGCCCGTGAAATACTTCGATTTCAGGAAATAAAAGGAAATAAAAAAAGGAATAGCAAACGCTATTCCTTTAACTTTTTTTCTTATTGAGTTTAAGAGTTGCTTTTTATCCAGGTTTTATAATGTCTTCTGTCAATATCTTTAATTATTCTGTAGAATGAACCTGCCCAGTAATTTCTGATACCGAAACCTCCTGGTTTACCTATTAATCGATCTTTAAGCAATATTTTTCCTGTTTCAAGATCTACAGCGACAAACCAATAATAACCTGCAAGGCCTACTTTATCATAAGCTTCTGCTATGAATAAAACACCAACACCTTTTTTATTGTCAACCTTATCCCAGTTATAACTTTGGACAAATGAAGTGATTTGATCTGATGTATAACCAGGGACTAGTTTACTAACCATCTGTGAAGGATCTGTTGCCTGGTTAACCTCTCTGATCATATCTATGTCATTGGAAATAGATGTTTTATCTAACATTCCTTTTATGTCGTATTTTTCTGATTCCCGAATGAATAGATTATTCCAGCTTTTAAAATACTTGTCTTTAATATCTCTTTCTGTTAGCGTACCATTACCGGCAAATTGTGAAAAATCACCAATTATTTTCATATGAGAATAATCAACACCTAGCCAGGTTATTGGTGTCTCCGGGAAGAACAACTTGTTGGTATTTTGAGCAAAAATTAAGGTTGATGCGATAAAAAATAGTGTGAGTGCGGTAAATAAATTTCTCATAGTTGAATTCAAATTAAAAATACTGTTTCAATAATTAAGATTTATTTAATAGCTCTAAAGCTAATTTATGATGTCAATAATGTCAATTCTTAAAAAATAATTAATTGATCATCTTACAATAGATATAAATTATATTGCATTGCTTAATGCCTTTAGAGCCCTTTTATGTTTCTTAACAAACGGATTACTACTATCCCAGACATAACCTGCCAAAACTGAGCAGATTTGTTTTTTCATAAGCTCATTTTCTTTCTCAGTGAAAAATATTTTTTGAAGAGTTCCGTCATACCATCCGGTTACAAATGTTCGGAAAACATCTACCCCTTTATTAATATAATCAGCATATTCTTTTTCCCAATCTACATTTTCTCCATTCAGGTTTTTGGCAACCAACTCAGCTGCCAGAGCTCCCGATTCAGTAGCGAAAGTTACTCCGGAAGAAAATACAGGATCTAAAAATTCAGTGGCATTTCCTGTAAGGGTAAATCCTTTGCCATAAAGTTGGGAGACTGCTGCTGAGTAACCAGTGATCTGCCTGGCATCAAACAGAGTTGGCATGGATCCAAACCTTTTCTTTAGCTCAGGTATTTTATCTATCCATTGTTGTAACTTTTCATTTGCAGAACCATCATAGCAATCAATATCTTCCGGACTACCGACAATTCCTACTGATGTGGTGTGATCAGAAAAAGGGATAATCCATATCCAAATTTCCTGAGTATGAACAATAATTGTTATTCGATCACCTTCGGATTCCTCATGTCTTAAATCATCTTTAAAATGAGCGAAAAGAGAGGTTCTAACCGGAAAATCAGATGGTTTATTTAAATTCAATAACCTGGGTAATACTCTGCCATAGCCACTTGCATCAATAATATGATCAGCACTAATTTGTTTGCTGTTGCCATTTTTATCTGATACGGTAGTTATTGATTTGCCATCTTCAAAAAACTCAACATCGGTCACCATAGTATTATATTCTATTTCGACCCCTCTGTCTTCAATTGCTTTTGCTAAGCAATAATCAAAATCAGCACGTTTTACCTGCCATGTCCAGGACCATCCGTCAGTGTACTGATCTGAAAAATTAAAGTCGCATACGTTGTTGTTATCGATGAATTTAGCGCCATTTTTAGTTTGAAAACCCTGTTTTTTAACTTCATCAATTAGCCCTGCTTTCTCAAGGTTGTCCATACATCTTGGGAGTAGGCTTTCACCAATGACAAATCTTGGAAAGGATTCCTTCTCAATTATTTTGACAGAAACCCCTTTTTTATTTAATACACCTGCGGCAACAGTGGCTGAAGGTCCTGCTCCGATTATAAGAACTTGAGTCTTTTCCATCTACAAAAAATATCGTTCAATAAAAAAAATGGTATAGCGATAGCTCTAAAAACCTGCAAGTTAAGAATATAATTTTAATTTTTAATCATTTTAGATTTATGTGGTTAGCTAATTGTACTTTAGGATGATTTTTGTTAGTTTGCGCACATTTTTGAGCTTGCAAACATTATTAGGATAGGGCTAGGGATCTAAAGTGTGATATTATGGTAGAAATCGGGTATTCTTCGTTAAACCTTGAGGGGATAAATGATATTGTCTTCAAAGGTAAAAAAATTGTTCTTTCTGATGAGCTAATTGAGAAAGTTGAAGAGAGCTATAAGTTCTTAACTGATTTTTCTAAGGATAAAGTTATTTATGGGATCAATACTGGCTTTGGCCCTATGGCTCAATATAAAATAGAAGAAAAAGACCAGCTCGATCTTCAATATAATTTAATAAGAAGTCACTCTTCTGGTTTCGGAAAGCCTATATCTCCTCAAGATGTAAAAGCATCGATGATTGCCAGAATGAATACGCTTTCCCTGGGCTATTCGGGAGTTCATTTATCAGCAGTAACTATTCTGAAGGAATTCATTAATAATGATATCACACCATTAATTTTTGAACATGGTGGAGTTGGAGCAAGTGGAGACCTTGTGCAGTTAGCACACCTTGCATTGGTGATGATCGGTGAGGGGAAAGTGTTTTATAAAGGTGAATTAAGGCCTACCGCAGAAGTACTTAAGGAACTGGATATAGAACCCATGAAAGTCCATTTAAGAGAAGGACTGGCAATCATGAATGGGACTAGTGTGATGACAGGCATAGGAATAGTGAACTCAATTTATGCCCAACGAGCCATTGAATGGTCTATAGCCAGTACTCTCATGATTTGCGAGATGGTAGATTCTTATGATGATTATTTTTCCAGGGAATTAAATCATTCAAAAAAGCACGTAGGACAACAACAGGTAGCCTCAATTTTATATGACTATATGAATGATAGTCAATATATACGTAAAAGAGAGTCTAGCTTATACAGAGATAATTCAGATAAAAAACATTTCGAAGATAAAGTCCAGGAGTATTATTCATTGCGATGTGTTCCTCAAATAGTCGGGACGATACTAGAGACAGTTAAGCAAAGTCAGAAATTACTTGTAGAAGAAATAAATTCTGCCAATGATAATCCTATCGTTGATGTAAAAGCCAGGAATGTACTTCACGGAGGTAATTTTCATGGTGATTATGTCTCATTTGAAATGGACAAATTGAAAATTGCCATCACCAAACTTTCAATGTTAGCTGAGAGGCAAATAAACTTCTTAATGAATCCGGCACTTAACGGATTACTTCCACCATTTGCAAATCTTGGAAAACTAGGGTTTAATTTTGGGATGCAGGGTGTGCAATTTACAGCTACATCTACTACAGCAGAGAACCAGACACTTTCAACTCCTATGTATATTCATAGTATTCCCAACAACAATGATAATCAGGATATTGTGAGTATGGGGACCAATGCAGCTACTATTACCCGAAAAGTTATAGATAATACTTTTGAGGTATTAGCTATAGAGCTGATAAGCATTGTTCAATCTTTGGACTTAATTAAGAAAACAGATGGATTATCAGCTAAATCTAAAGAGTGTTACAATGCTGTAAGAAATATAGTGCCCAAGTTTACCAATGATTATCCAATCTATGAAGATTTAGAAAGGGTGAAGAAATATTTATTGGAAAATTCACCAATTGAAAATTTATAATAGTCATGCAATGTCTGCATGCATAATTAAATTTTCTACCTTGTGGATGTTGATTTTATAATTTATTTTTGATCGATTTTTATAATACTAATTAATGAAGTACGCATTAGTAACCGGTGGAGCCAGAGGAATAGGAAAGGCTATTTGTCTTAATTTAGCTGAAAAGGGGTATAATATTTTAATTAATTATAACTCCAGTACAACTGCAGCTGAAGAATTAAAAGCTCAGATTGAAAAACTAGGGGTAAAGGCAGAATTACTTCAGTTTGATGTTTCTGATCGGGAGGTTACGCGAAAAAATATTCATTCCTGGTTTGAAAATCACCCGGATGATAAGCTTGAAATATTAGTTAATAACGCTGGAATTCGAAAAGATAACCTGATGCTATGGATGGAAGATTCAGAGTGGGATCAGGTACTTAATATTAGCCTTGGAGGATTTTATAATGTTACCAAGGCTGCGCTGGATACAATGATCAAAAATAAAGGTGGAAGAATAATTAATATTGTTTCACTTTCAGGTATTAAAGGATTGCCGGGTCAAACTAATTATTCAGCAGCGAAGGCAGCAGTTATAGGAGCTACAAAATCACTTGCCCAGGAAGTAGGGCGTCGAGGCATAACGGTAAATGCGGTGGCTCCCGGCTTTATAAAAACAGATATGACAGAAGATATTGATGAGAAGCAATATAAATCCACAATTCCATTAAAGCGTTTTGGGACATCTGATGAAGTAGCTAAACTTGTTGGTTTTCTCGCATCAGAAGATGCTTCTTATATTACTGGAGAAGTTATTTCTATAAATGGGGGATTACTATAATTATGGATAATAGGGTAGTTATAACGGGAATTGGTATTTATTCTACTTTAGGTGTTAACCTGGAGGAGGTAATTAATTCGTTATACAATGGGAAATCTGGTATCGGGATTGATGAAGAACGATATGATATGGGTTTCCGATCACCATTGACAGGAGTTATAAAGACTCCTGATCTTAAACCTTACTTAAAAAGAAGAGAAAGAATAGGTTTGCCTGAACAAGGACAGTATGCTTATCTGGCCACTCTTGAAGCTTTAAATAATGCTAAAATGAACCAGGAGTTTCTGGATAACAATATCGTTGGCATTATTTATGGCAATGATAGTAGTGCTAAGCCTGTAATTGAAGCGTCTGATATTGTCCGTGAGAAAAAAGATACAACATTAATAGGCAGTGGATCGATTTTTCAATCGATGAATTCTACTGTTACAATGAACCTTTCAACAATTTTAAAGTTGAAGGGGATCAATATGACTATAAGTGCTGCCTGTGCAAGCGGGTCGCATTCCATAGGGATGGGATATATGTTGATCAAGCATGGTTACCAGGATAAAGTGATATGTGGAGGTGCCCAGGAGATTAACGCTCAAAGCATGGGTAGCTTCGATGGGTTAAGTACTTTTTCAGTACGAACTGATGATCCGACAGCAGCATCCAGACCATTTGATGTAGAACGTGATGGATTAGTGCCAAGTGGAGGAGCAGCAACAGTAATTATTGAAAGTCTTGAGTCTGCCCAGAAACGAGGAGCAAAGATATATGGAGAGATATTAGGATATGGTTTTTCCTCTGATGGAGATCACATTTCCAGGCCTAACCAGCATGGCCCTTCAAGGTCTCTGGAAAATGCATTTAATCAGGCTAATCTCAAACCTGAGGATATTGATTATATAAATGCCCATGCAACGTCAACTCCAATTGGTGACTTGAATGAGGCAAAGGCGATAGATTCTATTTTTGGAAACTCAAAACCATTTATTTCATCAACCAAATCAATGACTGGTCATGAAATGTGGATGGCCGGAGCGAGTGAAATTGTGTACTCATTGCTTATGATGGAAAACAATTTTATTGCCCCAAGCATTAACTTAAATAAGCCCAACGACGAAATAAAACATCTTAACTTCGCTAAGGAAAGAGTCGATACTGATTTTAATACTTTTTTATCTAATTCCTTCGGTTTTGGAGGAACAAATTCATCAATTATTATTAGAAAAATTTGATTTTTTATGGAAGTAATGAGCAAAGAGGATATTATTGAAAAGGTAAATGAATTTCTTGTTGAGGAGTTTGAAGTTGAACAAGAAGCAATTTTGCCAGATGCTGATTTGAAGGAAACTCTTGACATGGATAGTCTTGACTATGTTGATCTTGTCATAGAAATTGAAAGCAATTTTGGCTTTAAAGTTCAACCTGAAGACTTTGTTGATATCAAGACCTTTCAGGATTTCTACGATTATATAACAGATAGAGTAGAGACTAAATAATGGCATGGAAGGGCAAGACCCGCGGTGGCCTGTTAGGGTATAAAATTTTTATTTCCGTTTTAAATACATTCGGAATCAAACCTGCATACTGGCTGTTACGTGTCGTTGCTGCTTATTTTGTGTTGTTTTCACCCTCTGCTTTTCGTAGTATAAAAAAATACTATAATCAGATTCATGGGGTCAAAGGCTTAAAAGCCTATTCAGCAATTTATTCCAATTTCTATGTTTTCGGACAAACCATATTGGATAAGGTTGCTATTATGTCTGGTATGAAGGAAAAATATTCTTACGATTTTGTTGGTGAAGAATACCTTATTGAGCTTAAGAAGAAAGGCAGAGGCGGAGTACTGGTAAGTGCACACTTGGGTAATTGGGATATTGCCGGGTTTTTGCTGAAACGAATTGATGTGAAAATCAATGTTGTAATGTTTGAAGCAGAACATCAGAAAATTAAACAGTATCTCAGTTCTATTATGGATAGTGGTAATATGAAAGTAATTCCTATAAAAAGGGATCTTTCTCATATAATTAGTATCCGTAAAGCTCTGGCGAATAATGAAATTATATGTATGCATGGCGATCGGTTTGTACAGGGAAGTCGTGTCATTCAAAAAGATTTTATGGGTGAAAAGGCATATTTTCCTACCGGCGTTTTTTCAATCATTGAAAAATTTAAAGTGCCTTATACCTTCGTGTATTGTATGAAATCTTCAAAAGATTCTTTACACTATGAATTATCTTCCACTCCGGTATTAGATCCCCTGAACAAAAATGGGGAGAATGAAATAATAAATGATTATATAAAGACATTAGAAGGGAAACTAATTCAATACCCTGATCAGTGGTTCAATTATTATGACTTTTGGAGTAAAACAGCTACCGGAGCAATTATTGAAGAATGATCTTTCTAAAATATTAATTGATGAATAGTATATCTGAAGGAACCGATTTACAAAACTATATACCACAAAGGCCTCCCTTTTTTATGATTGATAAATTATATGAAAAAGGTGATAATTTTGTGGTTTCGGGCTTAAAAGTTTCATCTGACAATATTTTATTTGAAGATGGACAGCTTAGGGAAGGTGGGATAATTGAAAATATAGCACAAACTGCTGCGCTATTTGCAGGAGTGAGTTTTAAAGATTCAGGAAAAGAAGTTCCAGTGGGATACATTGCCGGAATTAAGAACCTGAAAATTAATAAACTTCCTGAAACAGGAGATGAGTTAATAACCAAAACAACGGTTACTAACGAATTGAATAATATTCAAATAGTAAATGGTGAAGTTAAAAGTGAAGCAGGTGAGTTAATTGCATCGTGTGAATTAAGAATATTTATTAAAGAATCATAATGGAATTGGTAGTAGATCAGGAGGTGAATATTCGATTTAGTGAAGTGGATAGCATGGGGGTGGTTTGGCATGGAAACCATGTGAAATACTTCGAAGATGGCAGAGAGGCATTTGGTAAAGAATATAACCTTGAATATATGGATGTGTACAGGAAAGGGTTTTTTATGCCAATTGTTTCGATAAACTGTGAGTATAAAAAGCCTATCCAATATGAGCAGACAGTAATTGTTCGAACTAAATATATTCCCAAAAAAGCATCCAAATTAATATTTGAATATACCCTTATCAGTAAAGAAACAGGGGAAACACTAGCTGAAGGAAAGACTGTTCAAGTATTTATAAATCACAATAGAGAATTACAATTGGTTACTCCTCCATTCTTTGAAGAGTGGAAATCATCACATGGCATAATTCATCAATAAAATCTTTAATTTATTGTATACCATCGCAGATAACATATTAAGTCCGTTAGGAGAAACGACAGAAGCTAATTTTAAAGCAATTCTGGATGGTAAAACTGGTATTCACCTGGTGCAAAACCAGAAACTTTCAACGCAAGCATTTCAAGGAGCTTTTATAGAACAGCCATTTACTGAGTTTGATGAAAGTTTAACTCGATTGGAAGGCATGTTTTGCAGGTCAATTTCAACAGTTTTAGATGAAGTCGATATTAATTTAAAAAGAACGGTTCTGGTTCTGTCTTCTACAAAAGGAAATATTGACACACTTGAAAACAATGGTTCTGGTATCCGGGTCAAATTAACTGATTTAGCAACACGTATTAGTGATTATTTTAATTTTGTCAATCCTCCTGTGCTGGTTTCTAATGCCTGTATATCAGGTGTTTCAGCTATTCTGGTAGCGCAGAAGTTAATTAATACAGGGAAATATGATAATGCTATAATCAGTGGAGGAGATCTATTGTCAAAGTTTACTCTGTCAGGGTTTCAAAGTTTAAAGGCAGTAAGTGATCATCCCTGTAAGCCCTATGATAGTACAAGAAATGGAATAAGTCTGGGTGAGGGAGTAGGCACTATTGTCATTTCCAATAAAAAGGATCAAAATCGAAACAATAAAGCCCTTTCGTATATTAAGGGTGGCGCACAATCTAATGATGCTAACCATATTTCAGGGCCTTCCAGGACGGGAGCAGGACTTAAACTAGCTGTTTTAAGAGCTTTGTCACAAGCAAAGCTTACTGTGGATGAAATTGATTATATCAATGCCCATGGTACAGCTACTCTTTTCAATGATGAAATGGAGTCTATCACATTTAATGATCTTGAAATGGGAAATATCCCTCTTAATAGTCTCAAAGGATATTTTGGACATACTTTAGGTGCCTCAGGAACCATCGAGGTAATTATGGCTGTCAGGCAAATGAATTCTAATACTATAATAGGATCAAAAGGAACTAATGAAATTGGGGTTACCGGGAAAATGAATGTTATTAAACATACTATAGATTCTAAAATTGAAAGAGTATTAAAAACATCCTCGGGTTTCGGAGGGTGTAATGCTGCAATAATATTTAGTAAGCTATGACACTAAAAATATCCTCTTTCGCACGAATAGATACAGGTGGAGCCTTTAAAAATGGAGAATTGGTGGTTCCTAATCATCAAGAGGGGCAAGATGATTTTTTATTGCACATATATAAAGCGCTGGGTATTAAATATGGGAAATTCCATAAAATGGATCCATTATGCAAACTTGCCTTCCTTACAGCTGAATTACTTACGGATAAGGGTGAAATTTTAAAAGATGTACCCCCTGAAGATATTTTTATAGTTATAGGCAATAGTAGTTCTTCTATACTATCTGATACAGCACATCAACAGGAAATAGATATGCCCAGCCCTGCAGTATTTGTCTATACCCTTCCCAATATTATGCTTGGTGAACTATGTATTAAATATAAAATAATGGGTGAGAACACCTGTTTTCAATCTGAAGGATACGATATTAATTTTATAGACGAATATATAGAATCAACATTTAAAGATACCGGCTATTCTCATTGTATATTTGGGTGGGTAAATGCAGATCATAATAACTTAAGTGCTCATCTATTCCTGGTATCCAAATCTGATGACGGTATGCATTTCACTCCCGAAAAAATAAGATCCCTGATGAATATCTGAGCCTACGGGTGGCTTTTAGTTTATTAGAACTCTGCTTTATATTATTCTGGATCATTTAACTCTCCTTAGTTAGTTAAAGATCAATGATTTTTGAATGATCAAATCTTAAATGGCCTTAGTCATTTAAACCATTTCCTGCATATATTTTAATCTTTGTTTACTGGCTTTAATTCTGTAAATTAATAAAGGATAAATCTACAATCCTCTCATAGATTAATTCTATGTGATCATAGAAATTATCGATAAAAATTATCGGTAAATTTTGATTAAATTAGAATCTAAACAACTCAAAATAATTTTTGTATGGAAAATAAAAAACACCCCAACACTCTGGCCGGAGCAACTACATACAAAGTAAATGCTGACAAGGAAAGTAAGTGCCCGTTTATGGGTGGCGTGGTAAAACATACCGCTGGTACAGGTACTTCTAATCGTGACTGGTGGCCTAATCAACTTAAATTAAGTATTCTTCGGCAGAACTCTTCTTTGTCTAATCCAATGGATGAGGAATTTAATTATGCAGAAGAGTTTAAAAAGCTAGATCTTAAACAAGTTAAAAAAGAACTGAATGATCTAATGACCGACTCACAAGACTGGTGGCCGGCTGATTATGGTCATTATGGTCCTTTTTTCATTCGTATGGCCTGGCATAGTGCCGGTACTTATCGTATCGGTGACGGTCGGGGAGGAGCAGGAGCAGGAGCACAAAGATTTGCACCTCTAAACAGCTGGCCTGATAATGCCAACCTTGATAAAGCTCGCTTGTTATTATGGCCTATTAAGCAAAAGTATGGCCGTAAGTTATCCTGGGCAGACCTGATGATTTTAGCAGGGAATGTAGCTCTGGAATCCATGGGATTTGAGACTTTTGGATTTGCAGGAGGGCGTGAAGATGTATGGGAACCAGAAGAGGATGTCTACTGGGGCGCTGAAGAAGAATGGCTAGGCGATGAAAGATATACCGGAGACAGAGAGCTTGAAAATCCTTTAGCCGCAGTTCAGATGGGATTGATCTATGTTAACCCGGAAGGACCTAATGGTCACCCGGATCCTGTTACTGCAGCTCATGATATAAGAGAGACTTTTGGTCGTATGGCGATGAATGATGAGGAGACCGTTGCATTAATAGCCGGAGGACACACCTTTGGTAAAACTCACGGTGCTGCTGATCCATTAAAGTTTGTTGGACCTGAACCTGCCGGAGCTACCATTGCAGAGCAGGGAATGGGATGGAAAAATACCTTTGAAAGTGGTAAAGGCGAACATACCATTACCAGTGGTCTGGAAGGAGCCTGGACATCAACACCTACTAAATGGAGTAATCAATATTTCGAGAATTTATTTAAATACGACTGGGAGTTAACAAAAAGTCCTGCTGGTGCACATCAGTGGAAACCAAAGAACGGAGAAGGAGAAGGAACTATACCTGATGCGCATAATCCGGATAAAAAACATGCTCCATTCATGTTGACTACTGACCTTTCATTGAGGTTTGATCCTGAATATGAAAAGATCTCCAGGAAATTTATGGAAAATCCGGATGAGTTTGCTGATGCCTTCGCACGAGCATGGTTTAAACTTACTCACAGGGATATGGGGCCAAAATCAAGGTATCTTGGACCTGAAGTTCCTGAAGAAGATTTGATTTGGCAGGATCCTGTACCTGAAGCGGATTACGATTTAGTTGATGATAAAGACATAAAAACCCTGAAAGGAAAAATTTTAGATTCAGGATTGTCTGTATCTGAATTAGTTTCAACAGCCTGGGCATCTGCATCGACTTTCCGTGGATCGGATAAGCGAGGTGGTGCAAATGGAGCAAGAGTACGGTTAGCTCCTCAAAAAGACTGGGATGTAAACAATCCGGAGCAATTATCTAAAGTGATTGGGAAACTTGAAGAAATTCAGAAAGATTTCAATGATAGCCAATCAGGTAATAAAAAGGTATCTATCGCAGACCTGATCGTATTGGGTGGTAGTGCCGCTATTGAAAAAGCCGCAAAAGATGCAGGTCAGGATATATCAGTTCCGTTCTCACCAGGAAGAACAGATGCGACTCAGGAACAAACGGATATTGAAAATTTCGAGCCATTAGAGCCTAAAGCGGATGGCTTCAGGAATTATTTGAGACAAAAATATGCAGTGACAGCTGAAGAAATGTTGCTCGACAGAGCCCAGCTTCTTACTTTGTCTGCTCCTGAAATGACAGTGCTTATCGGCGGTATGAGAGCCCTTGATACGAACTTTGATGGTTCTGATTATGGAGTATTCACTAAAACTCCTGGAAAACTGACTAATGACTACTTTATAAACCTGTTGGATCTGGGGACAACCTGGAAATCTGTTTCTGAATCTGATGATCTTTTTGAAGGTAAGGACAGAAAAACAGGTGAAGTAAAATGGAAAGGAACTCGTGTAGATCTGATTTTCGGTTCGAATTCTGAACTACGAGCACTTGCAGAAGTGTATGCAACGGAAGATTCTAAAGATAAATTTTATAAGGACTTTGTTGCAGCATGGAATAAAGTGATGAATGCAGATCGGTTTGACATCAAATAAATAGTTTTAGCTGTTCCACATAAAGAAGGTAGTTCGCAAGAACTACCTTTTTTTTATGACATATTTATAGACCTTCAATCTGGTTTGTTTTTTATTTGTCAGTCTGGATAATAAAATGATTTCTGTTTATTGTCTCAATTATAATTTAAAGGGATTTCAGTTTATCTATTAAAATGGGAAAAGGTCTAAATGCTAGATTAGCTTTTTTATTAATTTTATAGATGTTATTTTGCGCCATTCGCAAAGATGAAACCTGCTTTAAATGTTTAGAAAGTACTTTTTACCAGATAAAATTTCACTATTCCTGAAAGGATTTCTTTTTGTACTGCTTTTAGTACCTTTTACTATGGCGGGGCAGGGAGAAGCAGAATATTCAGGGCCTTTTAGCGTATCCGGTTATACTGGGATTGCTGAATTTAAGTATCAGATAGAAGAAGGCGATACAATTTTAACTGGACCTTTTGAATTAAGTCAGATAGATCCCCGATCATTGATCCAGGAAGAGGATGATTATTTCCTTTTCAAAGGAGGATTTAAAAATGATCTGCCTGACGGGTATTGGAAATTTGTTTTCGGTGAGTTTGGCACAAATAATAATGCTGAATTTGAAGATAATGCCTACCGCGTAAAATTAGATGGTATCATTCACAGAGCATCCGGTAGTCTCAACAACGGAAAGCCTAATGGTAAATGGACCCATAAAATAGAAGAACTTGATAATTCAGAAATTGAAAGAGTCCTGTTTAATAGTTCTATTAATTTTGAATATGGGGTTCCGCAGAGAAGCTTTAATATTGAAAATGAGCGCCTGACTCTAATCGGCAGATTTTTACGCGATGGTCTGGCTCATGATGTATGGGAATTATATAGTTCAGACGCACTGGGAGCAACTGAGAACTGGTATTTTCAGGATGGAAGGTTAGAGCAGATAATTATTCAGCAAGATAATAATACCAGGACACTTAAAGGTTTTCCGCGAAAGATGCAAAACCCGAAGGTTATAAATCTCGATGAGCGGTTTATTAAAATCCTGCAATTGAGACAGCAATTGATCAATAAAGGTGATACTGTTCTTAACGATAGCCAGATGGGTAATCTTCTGGCCGAAAATGCTTCAAATTATAAAAAGATTGATGACATTTTATCTAATCTCGGTAAATCATCGTTCATGCCTGAATTTAAAGTAAAAGCTGAATATTTTCCACTGACTGATAATGAAAAGGAGTTGCTCGATGATATACAAGAATATGTTATAAAGTCAGAAGAGATTAATCAATTTTTTATTGAAAGTTCGCAATTAAAAATCCTTCAACTTTCCGATGACGATGTTGCCTTTTTGGTTGCTGCTACAAAGGGGATTAACTCTAATTACCTTTCACTGGTAAAGGATGTTGTCCGTTATGAAGAATCTGATATTCTTGAATTCGTACCTCGTAATGAATTTAAGGGGGAAGAAAATTATAGTTCTGAATTTGAAGTTAACTATCAGGGACAAGACGAAGGATTATCAGGTACATTTTTAGGGCCACAAAATAGACAATTTAATTTCAATAAAGATGGTCTTGAACTTGTAGCTGAGGTAGCAGAATATTCTTACTTCAGTCTGGAGCATATAAAAGATCAATTGAGTAATAAACTCACCGAGCGCCAGCAGGAACAAAAACTGGCAAACCTGGAAGAAGAACTTATTATGGGCTTGAATGCAGCAAATGAAGCTACAGACTCTTTAAGTTCAATCCTTGAAGGACCTGAAAAGCAAGCTGTATTAAGTATAAAAGAAAAGGTGAATAGTGATTTAAAAAACTATTCTTCGATTGAGGATCCGAATGTGAAAATAGATAGAGCACGTGAATTGATTACATGTTTTAGTGATCTGACAAAGCTATCATTAACAATTGGGAATCTTCCGGCAAGAGCTCAGGAGATAAAGGAAGAATATACTGAAGAAGTTTTTAATCCATTTACAGCTACATTAATGGATGAAGAAGTAAAGAAGAGAATAACTAATGCCTATAACGAAGTACTTATCCCTCACTTCCTGAAAAAGGTACAGTCCGATCTTACTTGTGAAAATACAGAGGAGATCAATGATCTTCTTAATAAGTCCTACCTGAGAGTACTGGAATTAAAAGAAGAGGATACTTCCCGTATCGAGAGGAAGTTGAAGAAAGAGAAGGATCCACAGGAAGTTCTTCAGATGCTAAATATTCAGGCAGTAAATAATGAGATTGACGGATGAGAACAGTAAATAAAACCTATACCACTTTATTGATCCTTTTATTGGTCATTTGTTCCTTTCCGGCTTTTTCACAAGACAATGTCTTGCCGGAAAAATCTAAAATAAAAGAACCGACTACAATATTCTGGATTAATACCTACGGAAATATCCGCTTATCTAAAAGGTTGTTTTGGGTAGCTCAGACCCATTTTAGGTTTCAGGAAAAAGGCGGAACCCCGATGGTTGGTCAGATCGCACAGGTTTATAACCGACATGCCCTTGGATACCTGTTTTCTAAGAAATTTAATGTTGCAGTAGGTGGTGTCCTGCGTATTAATTTTAATACCAGCGATGTACTTGAATCTGGCGAGAAGTCAGCTGTACCTGAGTGGCGTATTTGGGAACAGGCTCAATTTGCAATGCCGCTGGATAGGATGATGATCTATCATCGCTTTAGATTTGAACAGCGATGGTCTAAAGGATATCTGGAAGATAGCGAATATATTTACCGTAACCGGTGGAGATATATGTTCAGAATCAAAATCCCGATCAACAAGCCGAAACTTGCTTCAAATACTTTCTATATAGCTCCGGAGGCAGAGCTGATCATGCAGAGCGGGGAGGCTGTTGTTGACAGTCCGATGGAGGATTTGCGATTACATGCTTCTTTTGGATACATTCTTAGTCCAAGATTAACTATGGCTACAGGTTTTCTGTATTCTTTAGGTCAGGAACTACACAATGGAGGGTATTACAAACAAAAGATGGGGTTGAGATTTCATGTTTATTTCTCGCCCGATTTCAGAAAGGTTAAGCACAAACTTCCTTCGATCCATAAGGATGATTGATTTTTTAAAGGTATAATTGTTTTCAATGAAAAGAAAAGGCATTAAAATAATCATATATGTAGCCCTGGCTGTAGCAATAGCCCTGGCTGGATTTTATTTTTTCAGAACTCAAAGCCTCAAAAAGAAGGTTGAATCCAGAAACGAGGAATTAAACCAGGTTCTTGAGAATGTTAAAAAGCAAAGAGAAGTACTGGCTATTGATTCTCTTTTGTTGGAAGGCGATTATTCATCAGCATTGAAGGCTTATGAAAAGCAACTTGAGGAAAGTGTTGAGAAGGAAGCCGATGCGATAAGGAAACGTATTAAGCTCGTTCGAAGTTTAATGTATGAACCACAGACAAAAGTAGAGGCAGATACAGATAGTGTTACCCTGGCATATATTGATTCGCTTGAGCAAACAACAAGAGTCGCGACTCCTGCAGAGATTAGACAATATGATTCGTTGACTTTTGCTTTGAGAAAAGTAAAAGTTCAACTTAATAACCTTCGAAAGCAGCTCAGACAAAAGTCTTTTGGCCAGTATATTACTTTTAAAAGTAGTAAGGGAAGTACAGTGCATTATGTCGGGCAAGTTAAAGATGGAATGGCAAATGGAACCGGAGTTGCTCTTTTGAAAACCGGCAGCCGTTATGAAGGGGAATGGAAAAACAACCAGCGTCATGGAGAAGGTACTTTTTTCTGGCCTGATGGAGAATATTATAAAGGGGAGTATAAAAATGACAAGCGCCATGGTACGGGAACTTATTTCTGGCCCAATGGGGAGAAATTCGTCGGCCAATGGGCCAATGATGGAAGAAATGGACGAGGTATCTTCTATGGGTCGGATGGTGAAGTAGTGGCAAGTGGAATCTGGAAAGACGATGAGCTGGTGGAGGTTGATGAGAAATAAAGAAAGGCAATCCAATTGCCCTTCTCGCACATCCTCATTGCAAACGAGGACGATTGTGTTCTCCGTAGTTATCCGTAATAAAAGGTGCTTCAATCGCACTTGTTTAGCGCAGCGTAACGAGTGTGTCCGAGATCAGCGTTTGTAACGCTGTTTTTAATTCCTCAGTTATCTCTTGCGCTTCATACAGGGCAATCCAATTGCCTTTCTCACACATCCTCGTTGCAAACGAGGACGATTGTGTTCTCCGTAGTTATCCTTAATAAAAGGTGCTTCAATCGCACTTGTTTAGCGCAGCGTAACGAGTGTGTCCGAGATCAGCGTTTGTAACGCTGTTTTTAATTCCTCAGTTATCTCTTGCGCTTCATACAAGGCAATCCAATTGCCTTTCTCACACATCCTCGTTGCAAACGAGGACGATTGTGTTCTCCGTAGTTATCCTTAATAAAAGGTGCTTCAATCGCACTTGTTTAGCGCAGCGAAACGAGTGTGTCCGAGATCAGCGTTTGTAACGCTGTTTTTAATTCCTCAGTTATCTCTTGCGCTTCATACAAGGCAATCCAATTGCCTTTCTCACACATCCTCGTTGCAAACGAGGACGATTGTGTTCTCCGTAGTTATCCTTAATAAAAGGTGCTTCAATCGCACTTGTTTAGCGCAGCGAAACGAGTGTGTCCGAGATCAGCGTTTGTAACGCTGTTTTTAATTCCTCAGTTATCTCTTGCGCTTCATACAAGGCAATCCAATTGCCTTTCTCACACATCCTCGTTGCAAACGAGGACGATTGTGTTCTCCGTAGTTATCCTTAATAAAAGGTGCTTCAATCGCACTTGTTTAGCGCAGCGTAACGAGTGTGTCCGAGATCAGCGTTTGTAACGCTGTTTTTAATTCCTCAGTTATCTCTTGCGCTTCATACAGGGCAATCCAATTGCCTTTCTCACACATCCTCATTGCAAACGAGGACGATTGTGTTCTCCGTAGTTATCCTTAATAAAAGGTGCTTCAATCGCACTTGTTTAGCGCAGCGTAACGAGTGTCTCCGAGATCAGCGTTTGTAACGCTGTTTTTAATTCCTCAGTTATCTCTTGCGCTTCATACAGGGCAATACAATTGCCTTTCTCACACATCCTCATTGCAAACGAGGACGATTGTGTTCTCCGTAGTTATCCTTAATAAAAGGTGCTTCAATCGCACTTGTTTAGCGCAGCGAAACGAGTGTGTCCGAGATCAGCGTTTGTAACGCTGTTTTTAATTCCTCAGTTATCTCTTGCGCTTCATACAGGGCAATACAATTGCCTTTCTCACACATCCTCGTTTCAAACGAGGACGATTGTGTTCTCCGTGGAAACATATTTAAAACTGGACCATCGAACTTGTTTAGCGCAGCGTAGCGAGGTTGTTGTTGAGATTAGTGTTTGTAACGCTGCTTTAATGTCTAATACTTTTATTTATTACAGGCAATACAATTGCCCTTCTCGCACATCCTCGTTGCAAACGAGGACGATTGTGTTCTCCGTAGTTATCCTTAATAAAAGGTGCTTCAATCGCACTTGTTTAGCGCAGCGTAACGAGTGTGTCCGAGATCAGCGTTTGTAACGCTGTTTTTAATTCCTCAGTTATCTCTTGCGCTTCATACAGGGCAATCCAATTGCCTTTCTCACACATCCTCGTTGCAAACGAGGACGATTGTGTTCTCCGTAGTTATCCTTAATAAAAGGTGCTTCAATCGCACTTGTTTAGCGCAGCGTAACGAGTGTGTCCGAGATCAGCGTTTGTAACGCTGTTTTTAATTCCTCAGTTATCTCTTGCGCTTCATACAGGGCAATCCAATTGCCTTTCTCACACATCCTCATTGCAAACGAGGACGATTGTGTTCTCCGTAGTTATCCGTAATAAAAGGTGCTTCAATCGCACTTGTTTAGCGCAGCGAAACGAGTGTGTCCGAGATCAGCGTTTGTAACGCTGTTTTTAATTCCTCAGTTATCTCTTGCGCTTCATACAAGGCAATCCAATTGCCTTTCTCACACATCCTCGTTGCAAACGAGGACGATAGTTTTCTCCGTAGTTATCCTTAATAAAAGGTGCTTCAATCGAACTTGTTTAGCGCAGCGTAACGAGTGTGTCCGAGATCAGCGTTTGTAACGCTGTTTTTAATTCCTCAGTTATCTCTTGCGCTTCATACAAGGCAATCCAATTGCCTTTCTCACACATCCTCGTTTCAAACGAGGACGATTATGTTCTCCGTAGTTATCCGTAATAAAAGGTGCTTCAATCGCACTTGTTTAGCGCAGCGAAACGAGTGTGTCCGAGATCAGCGTTTGTAACGCTGTTTTTAATTCCTCAGTTATCTCTTGCGCTTCATACAAGGCAATCCAATTGCCCTTCTCACACATCCTCGTTGCAAACGAGGACGATTATGTTCTCCGTAGTTATCCGTAATAAAAGGTGCTTCAATCGCACTTGTTTAGCGCAGCGTAACGAGTGTGTCCGAGATCAGCGTTTGTAACGCTGTTTTTAATTCCTCAGTTATCTCTTGCGCTTCATACAAGGCAATACAATTGCCCTTCTCGCACATCCTCGTTGCAAACGAGGACGATAGATGCTTCAACAATAACAGCTTTTAAAAGTAGCCCCTAATTCAATTCGTTTCGACGCTTTCAGTTTGTCTTGTTTTTTCATCAAGTTTCCCCTTAAATTTCGGGACCGGCCGAGCTTGTTTTTCTTCTTCTGTCTCTACTATCCCATTTTTTTTAATATCATCGATCAGCCACTGCATTTCCATAATTTCTTTTCTTTGAGCTTTGATGATGCCATCAGCCAGTTCTCTAACGCGTACATCTTTTATTTTAGAGCGTTCACTGGTTAATATAGCAATGGAGTGGTGGGGAATCATTCCTTCCATGTAATCAACGCCTGTAACCGTTGCCTGGCTTCTTACCAGCCAAATAGATCCTCCGATCATTAAAATACCAAGAGCAAAGATTGCCATATTTTTACTTTTGTTTTTATACATATGAAGCATATAAGAAAGCATAATAATGATCATTGCTCCACCCATAATCAAAGTCATAAACAATCGTGTTTCGCTATACCAGAAATGATCAATGATTTGGTAAGAATGAGTGTACATTAAAAAGAACATTGCAATCATTGATGTAGCAATCATTGCAAAGAACCTTAGGTAATTACTTCCATTGTTGTTTTCGTGTTCCATGGTGTGTGATATTTTAATCTTTATTTATTTTGGTTACTTCTGCGAAAGAATGTTGATCATGGTTTCTTCTCGCTCTATGTTTCCTTTTACTTATAGTGGGATTATAAGTTTTACGGGTTATTCTAAAATAACCATTTTTGACTCCATTTGAAACCCATTAAGCTATTAATCTTATTTTTGATTGGGTAGTTACTTATACATGTCATTGATCTCAACCCAGTATCCATCGGGATCTTTGATCCATGTTTGTCGTACTTTATCCGGTCTTTCACTAATGAAATCATCATTTCCTTTACCCAGTGAACCATAGGTATAACCCCTGTCTTTAAGGTCTTTCAGGAATTCGTCAAAATTTGGAACAGCCAGAGCGAAATGATTAAAACTATTGGGGTTGACTTCTACACCTTCGACTTCTCCCATATGCAATTCAAGATTGTCTCCCAGTGAAATGAACATTTGTTTTTCAGGTAACCAGTCAGCTTTAATTGGTTTTAGCATCAATACTTTAGTGTAGAAATACTTACTTTCTTCAAAGTTGGTTACTACGATGGTGACGTGTTGAAGGCTTAGCTTTGGACTATCATCAGTTGAAGCACCATTTTGAGCTTGAATGTTGATCATGAAACTTGTGAGGATAAAAGCAATGATCAAAGTGAGAGACTTAACTTGATAGGACTTCATAATTGTGTGTGGTTAAGTGGTAAAATCAAAGTAACTACCTTGCTTTTAAAAGCAATTGATAGATTAGGGGAGCTTTAAACTAAATTTAACAATAAAATGTGAGTTTATTGCACGTAAACATCGATTAAACCAGGGATTTATTTCGCTGATTTTAAGGAATACGATATACCAAGAATGAGTGGCATGAAAAACCAGGAAACTCCGGTAATTTTAATGTCCAGGCTAGTTAGCATTCCAAGGATTATTGATAGCGCAATAATAGCTAAAGTCACTATTCCAAATGTTTTATTAATTGCTCCCTCAGAAGTAAAAGACTCGTAACAGAATGGGATAATAAATAAAAGCATTCCTGTCATTCCTGTGCCAAATAAAATCCGAACCGCCCCTCTTATGCTGTTAAAAAGTGCCGGTTGAGTATCAAATACTTCCAGGGCAGGATAGTAGCTTCCCAGGGTGATTCCATAACCAATTATTGCCATGATGGAACCAATCAGCATAGCAGACCATATTACCGACATGAATGGGTTAGCTTTTTTGATGAACATGATATAGGCAATGACGAAAAACACATGGGTGAATAGTTGCCAACCCCAGATCTTTTCAAGAACAGTCCAATTTCCAAACATAAAAACAGGAACTTCCTGATTGGTTCTTTCCACGCCGATCCACCCTGTTTGATACTCAAAATATATAGTGATTAGTAAAATCAGAGAACCAAGGAATAAAAAGAGACCGCCAAGCTTAAAATGAGTCAGATTTTTCATTTAAACTGATTATCTTTTTTCTATGAAAATCTGTGGTAACATTTCATTTCATATTGAGTATTATGTTAGTCAATCCTGCAGCCCATATGAGAAATCCGGTTGCAACTTGCCATTTTAACTTTTTGTGATACCATATAAATAAACCAAAGAATATTAGGTAGAACAAAAGCCATTCTAAACCCTGTGAACCAAACAAGTGTCCTGCTGCCCGATCCCAGGCAGGCTGGACCAATAAAAAGGAGCCAAACATCATATTCATTTTATGTGTTTGCAAGTCTCTCTTTCTATAATAATAGGAAAGTCCTATCAGGGTGCTACCAAAGACTAATTGACTAAAAACCATGATGGAAAGAGGTTTAAATTCCTTTAGGTAAAGTGGTAAAGTAGTTATCAGGAATCCTATGTAAATAAGAAATCCCACCTTTCCAACTTTCATATGGGTTCTGAAGTCTTGTTTTTTAATAAAACCATTTTGAATAACCAGAATAGTAAACCAGCTAAATGCAAAAAAGGCATGAATTAAAAATTTTGGTTGAGAATTGCTGGGCTGACCAATGTCTGTTAACCAGTTATCAGAAAACCCAACTATCATTATTAGCCAGAGGACGATACTTAAGGCCAGGTAAAAATGCTTTCTCATTTGAGGAATATAAATGAATTTATATTAATATATAAAAAGAAGCAGCTGTTTAATAATGTTTTACAAGGAAATCTATCGGTATTGTAAAATATTTTTTCTGTTGTAGATGATAAATCCTTTAAAAGTTACTACCTGATAAATTTTCAGTTTATAAAAGTACTTTTCCTAAAATAGAATTGAAGTTTCAATTTTTTTCACTGAATTTTTCCTTTGAATTTCAGGAATCAGTTAATCTTTTAAATTGATTTATTTTATCTTTTCCTTTAGATAATATATGAGTTGCTGATAGTTTTTGAATCATTTTCTATCTTGAAACTGCTTGTCAATTATCTCTTTTTAATTTGTTGTTTATTGCCATGAAAATAAATGTTGATTCTTTTCTCTGATTTTTAATTCAGAAAGATATTGATCCAATTCCTGTTTGAAGCTTTCGAGATATACATAATACGAAATATTCTGATTATAAGAAGCCTCTACAGTATGTGTGTAAAACGAAAATGCATTTTTAAAATCCCTGTCATTTTTTAGCTTATTATAATTATTCGGAACTAAACGACCTAATGAGATTTGTTCGAAATTCTTATAAATTGACACGATGAATGTATTACGAGCATATCGTTTACTTTGATTTTGCTGGTTTTCAAGGTATGAATAAATACCATCATAATAAAATGAAAGCTTCGTTCGAATGGAGTCTGATCTTATTACATTGAAATCATTAGATTTTAGGTTTTCGTATATGATTTTACGTATAATAAATAATTTATTGGCCAACATGTATCCAAAGGCATAACTCATTGAATCGGTGTATTGAGAGTTTTCGTCCTTTAATATTTTTAAAAGTTTTTTATTATTGATAATTGACAAGGAGTCAGTGTTATTTATAGCCTTTAAAACTGCATTGTTGAATTCAACTTCTTCTATTATATTCTCTACTGTTGATATTTCTTTTTTCTGAAGTTTTCTATTTTCATTCCAATTATTTATCCCAAGAGCGAATAAAATACCAATGACGACTAAAAATATTTCACCAATTGAATAGATTAAAAATTGGCCTATTTTACTTTCGGATATAAGTCGTTTTCTGATTTTTCTAAAAAGGTTGATCATTGATGTAGGTATGGTGGTTTTGAAATTAATAAGTGTTAAACGCGAAGGAATAATGCTATTTTAAGTTAAGACAATTGATATAATTCCTTTTGCAACATTGATTGTTTTGCTCTTTGGTATTCAAATTACTTCAGCACTAAATTTAACAGTGCAGTATAGTTTTGGTTGATTAATAAATCTATGGCATAGTAATCTTGCCATCTGTTTTCCGAAAATAGTTGTTTTTATTCCAAAATCAAATCTCAATTATTTGAAATTGGTTTATCTAGATTTTATTGATATAGTTTTTAAACAAAATGAATTATTAACCCGATCAGCACGATTGCAGCAAATACATATACGACAATTCTTTTAAATGAAATACCTCCACCATTATGATCGTGATCGTGTCCATGACTTTTGTTAGAAGCCTTTGAATTAAAGTATAACATCAACACAGTAAAAGCAGCAAAGACTATATTAAAATAAAATGTATAGTCTATTTTAAATTGAGTCACCTCTTTAACTTTTCTGCTGCCTTCGGGTAATACATTGAGTAGATCAAAGCTGTAATTGAGTATTAAAGCTGTTAATACTATACTCACATACATTACCCCGGCAATATAGAAAGCTACCTTAACACCATAATATTTACGATTTATATTAACTAATGGTGGTACCATCAGGTCAGAATAGATAAAGCCCATCAAGCCTGCGAATAATATTCCGTTTTCATTGAGAACTGTAGCAAGTGGGATATTTCCCATGGATCCAATGAAAGTTGCTGCTGCCACAAAGGGTGCTACTAATGCATTTTCGACACGGATAACAAATTCAGGCAATTCTTCCTGCATATTATTCAGGAAAATCGCTTCCCAGAAAGATTGAGGTACTAAAACAGAAACAAATCCGGCAATGGTAAAGCCGATTAAAATATCTTCCCAGGCCATTTTCCATTCCATTACGAACTTTTTACCTACTAAAAACCAGCCCTCTTTAGATTTAATTCTTTCCCGCCAGTCAAAATCCTCTTCCTCTTCAGATTCCTCTTCAACTCTTTCCCTGGCCGCCTCTATCCATTTTTTTGGATAGGTGAGTTTGATAATAATTGAACTGATGATTATTAATAGTAATCCACCGATAACTTCTGCTACAATAAATTGCCAGCCAAGGAAAATGAATATCAAAATGCCCAATTCTATTACCAGGTTGGTCGACGCAAACATAAAAGCCACGGTACTGATGAAATGGGCACCTTTAAGAAATAAGGAACGGGCTGCTGCCAGGGCGGCAAAAGAGCAGGAGGACGATATGGCGCCAAATGCAGTTGACAGGGAAACGCTCTTGGCATCACCTTTTCCCATATGACGGGTTAACTTCTTTTTAGGAACAAAAGCCTGGATAGCCCCGCTGATCATATATCCGAGAACAAATGCCCAGCCTGATTTCCAGAAAAACCCAAGTGCAGTTTTAGCACTTTCACCCCAGAGCGAGGTGAAACTCTGGTTAGAATCCTGAGCAAGAATAGTAGTTGGGATAATAATTAATACCAGGAATGCGATCGTGTTTTTCTTCATGACCTTTATTAATTAAGTACTATTAAGTAAGGATATAAAGACCAATCTATCAAGTTGTAAGGGTAATAATTACAAGTATAGCAGACCTGCTTTTAAATTAATTTAACAGCAACTTTTGTTTTGTTGCAGTGGTGGGCATTTCACAGTGCCATAGCTACAAAACACACAGCAATCACCTTTTTCCGGTTTTAAAACCGTTTTACAATTCTCACATTCGTAAAAGAACTGACAGGCATCGGTTGGCATTTCTTCTTTTTTCTGGTGTCCACATTCCGGACAGGTAATAATTGATGTTGTTATAATATCCATATAATATTTTTTAAAGCATACTTGTTAAGTCAGAAGCCAGAGTGGGATAGGAGAATATCATTTGCTTTATCTCACTGGCCTTTAATCCGGCATTCATCGCCAGTACAAATAAATTGATTGTTTCATCGGCCTTTGGTCCGATAAGGTGTGCTCCCAGGATTTTGTCTGTGTCTTTATCGATCAGCGTTTTGAAAGCATATTGCTTTTCATTCATCCTTTTGGCATTAAACCATTCGGGAACAGACTGATAATTTGTTTTAAAATTAAGGTCTTTTGATTTAGCATCTTCCTCGGTCAATCCAACTGATGCCATTGCCGGCAGGGTAAAAACTACCGTTGGAATTGCGTTGTATTCAGCCTTTTTTTGATTTCCGTTAATAATATTTGAAGCAGTTATATGTCCTTCTTTAATCGCAACGGGAGTTAGGGGCAATCCATCAGTGTTTGCCGTGTCACCGGCTGCATACACCTGCTTATTTGAGACGCTCTGAAAAAACTCATTGACTTCAATTCCCGATTTACTGAATTTTACATTGGCTTTTTCAAGGTCAAGGTTAAAAACTGATGGTATTCTCCCTGAAGAATTCACAACAGTCGAGGTAAACAACTCAGTAGATTCTTCAGGACCTTCTGCAATGACTTTGTAGCCGTCTTTATGTTTTTGTATTTGGGTGACTTCGGTATTCAGTATTAATTTGATTCCCAGATCTTCAGTAGCTGAGATCAGATGACTGACTATATCCGGATCAAATTTCTCCAAAGGGAGTTCACCCCGATGTACGATTGTTACTTCGGCTCCGCAACGAGCTGCGAGGTGGGCAAATTCAAAAGCAATATAGCCTCCGCCAACAAATAATAGTGATTTGGGAAGTTTGTCCAAATCAAGAAAATCAGTACTCGTTATAGCGTATTCACCACCTGGAATATCCAGCTTGTGAGGTTGAGCTCCAGTCGCAATAACTATTTTGTTTGCCTTGACAGTTTCATCGCCGACTTTCAACTGATTTTCATTAATGAATCTTGCAGGGGAATGAAAAGTGGATATCTCATTCTTTTTATATCCCTTTTCTATTTTTGAAGGCATGGACTCCGTGAAAGATTTCTTAAATGACATTAAGTCTTTCCAGTTGACCTGAGGATATCCATCTAATCCTTTACCCTGAAGATCTTTAGCCGATTTGATGACTTTGGTGGCTCCAATCAGGACTTTTTTGGGGTCGCAGCCCCTCAATGCACAGGTTCCACCATAAGGAAGCTCATCGGTAATACCCACTGAAAGTCCTTCGGAAGCACATTTGTTTGCGACAGTCATTCCAGCCATTCCTGAGCCAATCACAAAAACATCAAATTCTCTCATTGCTGCTGATTTTCATTGGTTACTTTATAACCTGTTGATTTAATAGCTTGTTCTATTTCAGTACTACTTGTTTTAGACGGGTCATATTTCACAATTGCATTTCCATTGTCATATGAAGCATTTACAGTTACTATTCCTTCGAGCTTGTTTACTTCATTATTTACATGGGCTTCGCATCCGGCGCAGGTCATTCCGGAGACTTTAAACTCAACGGTCTTGACGTCTGCCTGTTCAAAAACTATCTCCTGGTTGTTATTTTGAGGATAAAATACATCCGCGTAGTAGGGGAAAGCAAGCATGACTACCGCAAATACTGTGACTATCCCCAGAAATGTTTTTGACTGAGTAAATTTTGGTTTTTCATCATCCTCACAAGCACATTCAATTTCTTCCTTTGTTCGGGGTCTTAATTTTTGAAACCAGGCAAAACCGAGAACAAAAATGGTTAGTCCGATTAAATATGGTCTGAATGGCTCGAGCCAGGAAAAAGCAGATGCAATACCACTGGTTCCGGCTATTAGTGCTAAGACCGGGGTAATACAACATAATGATGCGGTGATTGCCGTAAGTACACCAGCCCCAATTATTTTATTGTCAGATTTCATGCTGTTTTCAATTTATTTTCATCAAGTATTAAAAAGAAAGGAATTAAAACCCTCTCGTATTCCGTGCTTAAAGAGTACCAGATCGTCTGAGCCTCCCGGTCTGCCTGGATGAGCTTTCTATCCTTTAATTTTCGAAGATGTTGAGAAATTGCTGATACACTCATCTCCAGAATATCACTCAGGTCACAGACACACAGTCTTTTTTCTTCAAATAATAAGTAAAGGATTTTTAACCGAACGTTGTTGCCGGCCATTGTGAGTCCGTTTTCTAAATATTCAAACGTTTCACTCAAACCAGTTACGTTGTCTTTACAACGGCTTATTTGATCGATATCAGCCTTTTTTCTTATGCATTTGGTGTCGCTCATGATCAGTAAGGTAACAATTATTTTTATTTTAGCAAACGCTAAAATAAGGGGATAGGTTTAATTGAGAGGTAATTAAATGTTACCTACTATCAAATTGGGGTGCGGGAGACAAAATAATGTATTGAGAGAATAGGACAGAATTATTATTCTATTACTATCGCTTTGTCAGGTGATTGGAGAATATATTTTGATCCGTTATATATACCAATTTGAGTCCAGTAGTTATCTGTGTCGGGTACGGCCATTTCCATTATCAGAACTGGTTTATTATTGTAATACACAGGAGTTATTATAAAATCCCATATGACATATTCATCGTTGAGGATTTCATTTAGAATAGTATGCTTGCCTTGAATAGATTCCATTAATACTGAATTACCACTATAGTTCTTATCATAGAATGAACAGAGCGTGAAGGTTGAATTATCATGTTCTAAAGATGAATAGCTAAGTTGCATTTTGTCATTGTATTCATACTTATTTTTAATTACTTCACAGTATAAATCAGAATCTACCTTTTCAGGGTTTATCTTTTTGAAACCAGATGAAGAGTTGGAGCTTATGCAGAAGTATTCACGGTTTTCACTGTTTGATGGTACTTGATAATTTTCGATTTTGAATATTGCGACATAGTAACTAGATATCATGTCTTCATAATATTCGACGCCTTCAAAATGTAAAAGTCCAATTTTGGAATAAGAACTATTATCAAAGAGCCATAAGTCCTCATTCGGTGGTAGATTGAAATATTTTTTTGCTATGTCAATGGGAACTTTTCTTATTGTAGATTCTGATCCCGCTTCCCGGGCTTTGCCTAAGTAAATCTCTATTTCATCATGAGCTTTCCAATCGTATCCATCTTTGTAATTCAAATCAATGTAAAACAGATCATCTTTAATGTGCCTGACTTTGTTTACATAAACATTTTCAGCATTACAAGTGAAAAAAGTAATCAGCAAAAATATTGGAATAAAAGATTTCATAAAGTGTTTTAGTCAGTGCCGGGTTTTCACTTTTCAAAAGTAATAAACCGAAGCAATAAAAAAACCTTTGGTGAAATCTTACCAAAGGTTTTAAGTGTTTTATAAAGATATTTTGTTAGTCTTCAATATTGAAGTACTCTTTTACTTCTTCATAGTCAGAAAAGTCCATTGAAGATCTTCCTACAGGTACAGTAGGAGGAATAATGACATATCGAAATTTATTCCCTCTTGCAGGATCAATCTGAAATTCATTCAAATCGCCACTTAATGCCTGTGCACGAATTCTAATATCTTCTGAAGCTGTACTAAGGCTGCCAAAACCAAAAGTAAATTGGGCTCCTCTGAAATTCAGTATCGGTAACTGATATACATTACCATCGCCATACCCGGTAAAATAAACCAGTATGATGTGCGTGTCTTTTATGCTTGCGGCACTCGGTACTTCGGCTGGGAAATCGATATTCATATATTTGACAGAAGATGATGTCCCTTCGAAGTTTGCTGGAATCCAGTCGCTGTAAATTACTTCAGCATTTCCATCATCTCCGGCAGGTCCCTGGGGGCCTTGTGGTCCCTGGTCTCCCTGCGGACCTTGAGGTCCTTGTGGACCTTCAGGCCCTTCAAATACTTCACATGATACAGCTCCCACTAAGAGTGTCATTATAAAAATAGCTTTAAACAAAATTGTTTTGGTTACTCTAAAAGTTGTCATTTGTAAATTGTTTTAGGTTTATAGATTAATGGTTATTTATTTATATAGTTAACATATTTATTGAGAATTTTTTAGATGTCCTGTTTTAGTTGTTTTTGATGATTATCTCCATGTTTATAAGTGAATAAAATAATCATAATAGATGAACCTCAAAGAAATTGAAGTTAAAATTGGAATTAAAGCTGAAATCAACTTTTGAAATATATTCGCAACCGTTCAAATGATGTCAGGCTTATTCATATTGCCAATCCTTAAATTTCATAAGATGAAATTCCTTTAAAAATCAAACCCCTAAAGGTTATTTAGTTGTATATTGTAATACATAATTTGTCTAATCGTCAAAGTGATATTTTGCCTGGTTTAAAATCTAAAAGAACAAATTATGACTAACCTATCAGTGGTATTAGAAGATAGCGCCCGTAAATTTCCCGATAAGGACGCCTTTATATTTATGGATAAGCATTTGAGTTTTGCTCAGATTAATGGGGCGGCAAACCAGATCGCTAACGGGCTTGTAGCAGCAGGTATTAAAAAAGGTGATCGGGTTGCACTTAGCTGTCCTAATTTGCCTTATTTCCCGATGGTCTATTTTGGTATCCTCAAAACGGGAGCCATCGTAGTTCCGCTATCGGTTCTTTTAAAAAGGGAAGAGGTAGCCTACCACCTTCAGGATTCCGGTGCTTCGGCTTACTTTTGTTTTGAGGGCAGTACTGAATTACCCATGGGTACGGAAGGGAAAGCCGGTTTTGATGAAACAGACGGCTGTGAACAATTTTATGTGATCACCAGTGACCCGACTGCTCCTTCACCCATAGAAGGAACAAAAACCATGGGGATGCTGATGAAAGACCAGGATCCGTTTTTTGAAAATGTAGTGACCTCTTCCGATGATACAGCAGTAATAATTTATACTTCCGGAACTACAGGAAAGCCAAAAGGAGCAGAACTAACCCATTCAAATCTTCTACTCAATGCTATTATTTCCACTGAAATTGTCGAGGCTGGCAGCGAGGATAAATTATTAATTGTTTTGCCCCTGTTTCACATATTTGCCATGACGGTACTAATGAATGCAGGTCTTTATAAAGGTGTTACATCAGTACTTTTACCACGATTTGATGCAGAGGCCGTTCTTGGACTAATGGAGAAGCACAAGATCACCATATTCGCCGGAGTGCCAACTATGTATTGGGGATTACTCCATTATGAAAATACCAAGTTCGATCTGAAAGCAATTGCAGCAAACCTGAAGTCTTGTGTTTCAGGCGGTGCTGCCTTACCTGTTAAAGTATTGGAAAGTTTTGCTGAGAAATTCGGTGTGGATATCCTGGAGGGATATGGGATGTCTGAGGGTTCCCCGGTGGTGACCTTTAACCAGGAACAATTTGGTAAAAAGCCCGGATCAGTTGGAACTCCTGTGTGGGGCGTTGAAGTAAAGGTTGTCGATAAAAACGACAAAGAAGTGCCCGTTGGGGAAAAAGGGGAGTTGGTCTACCGTGGACATAATGTGATGAAAGGCTATTTCAATAAACCTGAAGCCAATAAAGTGACTCTGAAAAACGGTTGGCTTCATTCAGGTGATGTCGCGGTAAAAGATGAAGACGGCTTTTTCTATATCGTGGACAGAACAAAAGAAATGATCAACAGGAAGGGACTGAATGTATATCCGCGTGAAATAGAAGAAGTGATGATGAAGCACGATGCAATATCGATGGTCGCGGTGATCGGAGTTCCGGATGACGAAGCCGGGGAGGAGATCAAAGCCTGTGTAGTGCTAAAGGACGGTCAGGAAATATCTGAAGGTGAGTTGATCGAATGGACTAAAGAACACATCGCAGCCTATAAATATCCACGGATCATCAAGTTTATGGATGCGCTGCCACTGAGTGCCACAGGAAAGATTTTAAAAAAGAAATTGAGTTGAGATGTTAAATCAAAATGAAATTGAAGAAAAGAGATTATTTATAAAACATATTGTTGTACAGTGGGGATACATTTCCGGCATTGCATTATAGGTTTGAAATCACCCTATCGCAAATCTCCGCACAGCCTTGGTGTTCACCAGGTATGAATAATGCACAATGTTTAAGTATTTCATTCAATTCTCATATATTCAACAAATGGTTCATAGTTACGATCGCCCCAAAGGAATAATTTATCATCTTTTTTCTCCTCACCTGTTACAGTAAAAAGAATTAGGCTATCAGGATTTCCATAAGGTATACCCCTGCTATCTTTATAATATATCAAATACGGATTACCATGATGTTCCGTTAAAACAAATAGAGTATTGATTTTTTTGCCACCCTGATTTTCAATTGTCATATAGCCGGCATGATATATAACTTTATTATTTAGAAAATCATAGTGTTTCTTTGGTATAATGGCGAGTACTGTTGTGTCTTTTTTGAAAGTAATCTTCAGACCTGATTTTTTCGACTTCCAAACACCATCAATGGCACTGGCTACTACGTTTTCTTCATTAAAAGTATATTTCAGAGTAGAATCAGTTTGGCCATTTGTATTAATTGATAAGGTCAAAAGAAAGCAAAAAGTAAATATGATTTTCATTATTTTCTCGATTAAATTCTACAACGTCAAGGCTATGTGTCCGCCGAAACCTAAGGCTACTTAAAAAAACGCATAGCTAACACCCAAAGATAATAGCCCCAACTGAAAAACAAAACGGTGGACCATAGCCCATGTTAGCTTGGGTTACTCTTTCAAATTATCTATCTCGGTTGAAAATAAATCCATCAAATCAGTTTTTGAAATTGTACATTCCTCAAAACTATCAGCAATCACTTCAAGAGTCACATCCTTAAATTTTGCAATGAAATGTCTTCTGTTTGAATAATGTTCATCTTTATGGCTTGGATGTTGTCTGTTTAAATCAAGGAGTTCTTGAATCCAGGGTGAATTTTGAGTTTCAAATAAACCATAAAATCCTAATCCATATTTCATTAAAGAGTGACTAATCTCGTCATTTGGATACCCATATTTAAAAATGGCAAATGGAAATCTTAATGCTTCAATTTGTCCTTCTTTTTCCTCAAGCAATAGGTATAACTCATGTTGAGTTGAAAAAATAAAATTCTCATACATGAATTTATAGTCTTTTTTAAGCTTAAGTTCTTTAACTATTGGATCATATTGATTTGTCGATTTTTTCTTTTTAAAAATCATTGAGAATTACTTTATCAAGCTGATATTTTCTTTTTAAAAATCAAGTGTTTTTTATCAAATTCTATTCTTTAAATGATTTAATAAATGATGAACCTTTATCGTACCTAATGCAAGCTAACGATTGGCTATGCGCAACTCTGTCGCGCTTATTCCTTATATAACTATCGTTGTTTTAGTTGTTAATAAATCCCTTTAAATCTTAAAAATAGCTGTTCCCAGCTCAAAATCAAATATTTTCTATTATTAATACCCGTTAGTAAGCGTTTGTAACCGACTGTAATCGGATAATTTTATACCCGTTTAAAACCCCGGAAAATCTTTATTACCTGAGCTCCAACCGCTTTTTTCTTAATTGTACGCAAATCACAATAGTCCCTAACAATTCCTGAATGGTTTTCTATACTAGCAAAGTGATTAATCTATTTATTGCCATGACTATACTTGCTCAATCATTGAATATTTTGTTTTTTAGTAGTACTTATCTAAACTACTAACTTGGAGGATTTACAACGCAAAATAAGATCATTTACTACTGTTAGCGACGCTGATATGAAGTTTGCTTTGCAGTTTTATAAAAAGGAATCTGTTGCTAAAGGTTCTTTTCTATTAAAGCCTGACCAGTATATCGATTCTTTCTACTTTATGAAGGAGGGTTGTGTTACTTATTATACCGTTGATGAGGGTATCTCTCAAGTGATGGAGTTTTTTACCGAAGGTTATTTCTTTACGGATTTATATGCCTATATCCAGGAAGTGCCGTCACACGCTTACCTCGAAGTGATGGAAGATTCTACCTTATATACAATCTCTAAAAAGGATGTTGAAAAAATCTTTGATTATTCTCATCAGCTAGAGCGGTTTGGCAGGTTATCAATGCAAAAAGCATTTATCAATAATTTTCAACGCATTCACCAAATTAAGAACATATCAAACCAGGAACGATACCTGGAATTATTAGAAAAAAGACCGTCCCTTTTTCAGCGTGTACCACAATATCTCATAGCCTCTTATCTGGGACTGACTCCTGTTGGGCTTTCTAAAATTCGCAAAAGACTGAGCAAGGAGGCAATTTAAAAACTAAAATTACTTTCCGACTAGTTTTATCCAGTCACTGAACAAAGCCGTCAGTTCATAATACCTTTATTTAAGTATTTACCAGGTATGGTAAGCTGCTAACAATAAAGACTATTTCCACCGTTTTTCAGTTCCTCAAAGCAGGCATTCCTGAGAAAATGATTTATTAAACCAGTTTAATTATTATTTAATAAATATCTCCGTAATTTATTGAATCGTTAATAATCAAATTCTTTAAAACTTTTAGTGATGGCAAAAAAGTATGTAGATATAAATACATTGAAGTACCTTTTGTATGATGTGTATCAATTAGAAGAGGTGTTAAATCAAGGTCGATTTGATGATCATGATATCTCATCAATGAATTTATTTTTAGATTCTGTTAAGGATTTTTCTGACAGGGAGTTGTATCCTTATTTTAAAGAAATGGACGAACACCCGGCCCACTATAAAGATGGTGGGGTAGAAGTACATAAACAGGTTGGTGTAATGATGAAGCAAGGAGGAGAAATGGGATTTATCTCAGGGCCCTTTGATTACGAAGAGGGAGGTTTACAACTTCCTATGATGCTTTATACGGCCTCTTCTTTTATACAGGAAGCTGCCAATAATCATTTGACCGGCTACACCGGGTTAACCTTAGGGGCAGCAGAACTGATTATCAATTTTGCCAGCCAGGAATTAAAGGATACTTACGTGCCCAAAATGCTCTCGGGAGACTGGGGTGGAACCATGTGTTTGACAGAACCCCAGGCAGGAAGTTCTTTATCTGATATTACTACAAAGGCAATTCCTCAAAGCGATGGTTCTTATAAAATTTCCGGACAGAAAATTTTTATTTCTGGTGGTGACCATCAATATGCAGATAACATTGTACACCTGGTTTTGGCACGAATAGAGGGTGCTCCGGCAGGAACTAAAGGGATCTCTTTATTTGTAGTGCCAAAAAAACGTCCGGATGAAGATGGGAATTTGGTTTCCAATGATGTTACCACAGTTGCAGACTTTCAGAAAATGGGCCAGCGGGGCTATTGTACAACTCATTTAGGCTTTGGCGATGCCGGTGAGTGTCGGGGGTATTTGGTCGGTGAGGCCAATAAAGGGCTAAAATATATGTTTTTAATGATGAACGGGGCTCGCATTGCAGTAGGAAGGGGTGGTGCTGCCATTGCTACGGCTGCATATCATGCATCATTAGAATATGCCAAAGAACGTCCCCAAGGTAGAAAATTAGCCAGTACTGGTAAAAAAGACCCGGAGGAAGGACAGACCTTTATCATCAATCATCCGGATGTTAGAAGAATGTTGCTATTCCAGAAAACTGTATCAGAAGGCTCTTTGGGCCTGGTTTTGTTAGCATCTAAATACTATGATTTAAAACATACCCTGACAGATAAAAATGAGAAGGAGAAGTACGGTTTATTATTGGAATTGATTATACCAATGGTCAAAACTTACCCGTCTGAAATGGGGGCACAATCAGTTTCTAATGGGTTGCAGGTGTTAGGTGGCTATGGATTCTGTACTGATTTTATCTTACAGCAATATCATCGCGATATCCGTATTTTTTCTATCTATGAAGGAACCACAGGAATCCAGTCACAAGATTTGTTAGGTAGAAAATTGTTGTTACAAGATGGCAAAGCCTTGCAACTGTTGACTGAGGAGATTAAACAGACCATTAATAGCGCTTTAAAATATGATGATCTGAAAATATATGCCGGGAAATTAGGAGATAAACTACAAGAAGCATCCAGGGTGATACAGCACTTGATTGGTTTTGCCAAAAAAGGCGATTATGAACGTTTCTTGTCAGATGCTACCCCCTTTATGGAGTATTTAAGCACCATTACATTATCCTGGATCTGGTTAGAGATGGCTGCAAATGCTAAAAATGCTTTGGTTACCGGAAAGAAAACATATTCGGAAGAGTTCTATGAAAGCAAAATTCACTCAATGAAATTCTATTTTAAATACGAATTGCCTAAGACTAATGGGCTGGCAGAAGTGTTACAAAATGAGGAGGTATTGACAATTGCCGGAGAAAAAGAAGTTTTTAATTAATGGCAAGACGGAGTTCATGAAGGAGTTAACGAATTGAAAATGCCGGCCTGAAAGCTGTATAATTGCCGGTTAAATACGGGTATATTCGTTTGCAAGGGTAGATCCTTACAGTTTCTCGTATTTCATGAACTTAGATTATCGCGATTTGCCATTCATTTTCCTCGCATAAAGAACATAAAAAAAGCGATGGCTCCTGCTCTAAAATGTTGTAAAGCCAATACCAAAAAAGATACATAAACGATGAATTTTGATTACACAGAAAGAATAATTGAACTCCAAAAGAAGCTCACCAGTTTTTTTGAAGAGTACATACTCCCGATAGAAGGAGAGGTCAATGCGTTTCTTTACAATCCTGATAATCGATGGAAACCATGGCCGGGAATGGAAGATCTTAAAGAAAAGGCTAAAACTGCTGGATTATGGAACTTATTTTTGCCAAAAAGCTATGGAGATTTAAGCCCAGGATTATCAAACCTTGAGTATGCCCCCCTGGCAGAAATAATGGGGCGTATTTTGTGGTCATCAGAGATTTTTAATTGTAATGCCCCGGATACGGGAAACATGGAGGTGCTGGCAAAATACGGATCACCAGAACAGCAAAAACAATGGCTGAACCCGTTAATGGAAGGTACAATCCGTTCCGCTTTTTTAATGACTGAGCCTCAGGTTGCTTCTTCTGATGCCACCAATATCGAAACGACCATTACGCCAGAGGGTGACGACTATCTTATTAATGGTACAAAATGGTGGTCTTCAGGAGGAATGAACCCTGCGTGCAAAATTGCTATTGTAATGGGTAAAACCGATCCCAAGGCGCCACGACATCAGCAACAGAGCATGATTTTAGTTCCGATGGACAATCCGGGCGTAAAGGTGACCAGGCCATTATCGGTATTTGGCTTTAATGATTCGCCGGAAGGGCATGCAGAAATTGAATTAGAAAACGTAAGAGTACCCAAAGAAAACCTGATCCTTGGAGAGGGAAGGGGTTTTGAGATAGCACAAGGTAGATTAGGGCCTGGTCGTATTCATCATTGCATGCGGTTGATAGGGATGGCACAGCGATCGTTAGAACTAATGTCCAGGCGGGCTACAGAACGATCTACCTTTGGCAAAACATTTAAAGATTACAGCAGTATTCGTCAGGAGATTGCCCAATCACAATGCGAAATAGAGCAGGCCCGGTTATTAACACTTTCTGCAGCAGATAAAATGGATAAGCTTGGCAATAAAGCATCAAAAGACCTGATCGCTATGATAAAAATAGTTGCTCCAAATATGGCACTTAAAGTCATAGACCGGGCCATTCAGATTCGCGGAGGTATGGGAGTTGGCCCGGACACGCCACTCGCGCATTTCTATGCTGCGGCAAGGGTATTGCGTTTAGCTGACGGGCCCGACGAAGTGCACATGTATCAATTGGGTAAAAGTGTAATCAGAAAGCATTCCGGTAATCATTAATAGAAATTTTTAGATACCCAGAATAAGAAAATAGACCTATGGAAGTAAAAGATAAAGTAGTGATAGTTACCGGGGCAGGATCTGGTATCGGGGCGGCTACGGCAAAGCATTTTGCAAACCACCGGGCAAAAGTGGTAGTCTCCGATATACGAGAAGATAAAGCACAAAAAATAGTTGATGAAATCACTGATAGAGGTGGCGAGGCAAAAGCGATCGTAGCCAATGTTGCCCGGTTTGATGAAGTAGAACAACTGGTAAATAATACGGTAGCAGAGTTTGGGCAATTAGATGTAATGGTCAATAATGCAGGCATCGGTCCAAAAACGATGGCCAAAACAGGCGATTATGCCCTCGAAGATTGGGACAGTGTAATTGCTGTCAATCAAACGGGAGTATTCTATGGCATGAAGCTCGCCTTGCAGCAGATGATGAAGCAAGGGCATGGCAATATTGTTAATGTGGCTTCCCTGGCAGGACTTAAGGCATCGCTCAATAACTTGTCTTATTCTGCCAGTAAGTTTGCAGTAGTAGGTATGACAAAATCAGCAGCATTAGAATATGCGACAAAAAATATTCGAATCAATGCCGTGTGTCCGGGTTATACTGAATCAGCCCTGTTAGATAAGCTATTAGCTGTAAGGCCCGACATGGACGAGATGCTTAAAAGTGTGATACCTATGAAGCGCTATGGACAGGCAGAAGAAGTTGCAGAAGCTATCGTGTGGTTAGCATCAGAAAGCACTAAATTTATTACCGGGCAAACCATCACCTTAGATGGAGGAACTTCCCTGTAAAAAATCATAAACACAAAACCTTAAATAATCATGAATAAGCAAATCATATTAAAAAAGCGACCTCAAGGGCTACCGGAAAAAGATACCTGGGAACTACAATCTAATCCGGTTCCGGAACCTGGCGATGGCGAAGTGTTAATTCAGCAGCATTATATATCACTCGACCCGGCCATGCGGGGATGGATAAACGATAGCAAATCATATATTGAGCCTGTAAAAATTGACGATGTAATGCGTTCAGGGTCGATAGGGAAAGTGATTAAATCCAACAACCACCCAAAGTTTAACGAAGGAGATTTTGTGACTGGCTGGGGCGGGGTACAGCAGTATGTCGTTACAAATGGTGATAATTGGTACAAAGTAGATCCTAACCTGGCCTCTTTACCAACGTATATTGGCACGCTGGGAATGCCGGGAATGACTGCCTATTTTGGTATTTTAGAAGTAGGAAAGATTAAAGAAGGAGATGTAGTGCTTGTTTCCGGTGCAGCTGGCGCTGTGGGTAGTATCGTCGGGCAAATAGCCAAGATCAAAGGATGCAAAGTAGTGGGAATTGCCGGTGGTGAAAAGAAATGCAACTATATCAAGGAAGAATTAGGCTTTGATGGTGCTATCGACTATAAATCAGAAAATGTACACACTGCAATTAAGCGGGAATGTCCTAAAGGTATTGATGTGTACTTTGATAATGTTGGAGGAGAAATTCTGGATGCTGCTTTAGCCAGGCTACGGATGCACGCCAGAGTGGTTATCTGTGGAGCTATTTCTCAGTATAATAATAAAGAAAACGTCAAGGGCCCCAGTAATTATTTGTCCTTATTGGTAAACCGGGCAACTATGCAGGGCATGGTGGTCATGGACTATGCGAAGGATTACGGAAAAGCTGCCCGGGAAATGGGAGGTTGGATCGCACAAGGGAAATTGAAGAGTAAAGAAGATGTGTATGAAGGGATAGAAAATTTTCACGAGACATTCTTGCGCTTATTCTCCGGAGAGAAAATGGGTAAATTGGTATTAAAAGTGATCGAAGAGTAACATGAAAGCAGTAGTATGTAAAGAGTTTGGTCCACCATCGAAGCTCACGGTAGAAGATGTTGAGTCACCAAAGATTAAAGACAAAGAAGTTTTAATTACCGTAAAAACCTGTGGTGTTAATTTTCCGGATACCTTGATCATCCAGGGATTATACCAATTTAAACCCGAGTTGCCTTTCATTCCGGGGAGTGATGTAGCGGGCGTGGTTAAGGAGGTGGGCGCTGGTGTCAAACACCTGGAAGTTGGTGATGAAGTTTTTGGTTTTGTCATGCAAGGAGGATATGCTGAGGAGGTAGCAGTTCCAGCCAATGTTTGTTTTAAAAAACCGAATAAGATGGACTTTTCAGTCGCTGCATCTTTTATGATAGCCTACGGAACTTCTTATCACGCCTTAAAGGACCGGGCAAAATTACAGTCGGGGGAAACACTGGTCGTTTTAGGTGCATCCGGCGGAGTAGGACTGGCAGCGGTAGAACTCGGCAAGCTAATGGGTGCCAAAGTGATTGCTGTCGCTTCCACTGATGAAAAATTACAGCTTTGCAAGCAATATGGTGCTTATGAACTTATCAACTATACTCAAGAAGATTTAAAGACAAGAATCAAAGAATTGACTGATGGTGACGGTGCGGATGTGATATATGATCCTGTAGGAGGTGCGTATTCAGAGCAGGCATTGCGTACCATGGCCTGGGAAGGCCGTTATCTGGTCGTTGGTTTTGCTGCCGGGGATATACCCAAAATTCCTTTAAATCTCACCTTGTTAAAAGGATGTTCTATTGTTGGTGTGTTTTGGGGTAATTTTGCCATGAAAACGCCACAAAAGAATATGGAAAATACTAAACAACTCATGCAATGGCTGGGAGAAGGAAAAGTCACTCCACATATACATAAGGTATACCCATTAGCAGAGGCTTCCGAAGCACTAGAAGAAATGATGGACCGTAAAGTAAGGGGAAAGGTAGTCATTCAATGCACCTAAGTCTATTGCCCGGGAATGTAACTTAAGTAAATATAGTTTTTTCAATGAATTATTCTTTAAGAAATAGCAGGTTATCACTTTCCTGCTATTTTACTTTATACGATAATATTATATGTGGACTATCTTATCTGTAAAAATTTATCAGAATTTAAATGGGTAAAAAGCACAAGATTAATCTTGCCCAGGGGGCATCATTCCCATGAGAGTATTGTTTTATGTAGCATAACGGTGAGTATAAGAAACGTAAGTGATTTCGAAGCTCTTACCTGTCAAGTTGCACTTAGCCAAATTTGCGTTTTGACACAATTTTAAAATATTAAACAAACCCGTCAAATCGCAGATTTGGCGGAGCTGATTAAATGCTCGAAAGCTTCGTAAAGCACTGAGCCACTTATGTTTTTTATACATTGTTGGCATTTCGTTATTTTTTAAGGTCCATAATATCTATTTGGGTCAGGATAATAATCACTCGTTATCCAACCGTTTCTATTGTCGTTTAAATTCTCCCAATTGTCAATTGATAAAGTGTCATATTTCATTGTCATAATCAGGCTGTCTTTCAGTTTTTTATCAATGTCAAGGCGAGGATTATTGCAAATCAGTTTGAATGCTGAATAATCAAGTCCAACCGATTTTAGAAAACTAAAATATTCAATTGCATTTGCTTTATATTTAGCAGAATCAGAGAGAGTTAGCTTTGAATCAAAATCAAGAAGTCCAATTAATACAGAATCCTGCTTTTTGTAAATCAAATCATGGTCATTTTGATTGTAGAATCTATCAATCTGTGATAAGATTTCATAAGTCACTGTTACATTATTTTCAAGTTTCCTACGTTGCCAAAACTTTGAATAATAATCATGTCCGTTTGAAGTGGTGTCTGAATTTATGAAACCTGAAACAATTTCGTTTAATGATTTATTTTCCCAATCAGTATCACAACACCATTCGTTATTTTTCTCAAAATACTTTTCCTTAGAAACAAACTTATCAAGCCCGACTGTTGAGAATGCATTAAAGGCAATTTTCAAGTTCTCAGGTTTTCTCAACCAAGAATAATCTTTATTTCCAGTTGAATCAAACGGGAAAGGTCTAATTCCTCCGAATTTCAACTCAAACGGCAATTCATAATAATAGTCCGCAAGCTGGTTATGACGAAATGATTCAAAGAAGTCATATTGCTTCTCTTCGAAATTTCCTATATAATCAGTCTTATCGATTGATTTAATTCCCAAGCAGGAAACAAATCCGACTATTATTAATCCGATTAATATGTTTGTTGTACGTCTTTTCATAATGTTCGTTAAGGCTAAGCGGCGAACCCCATCCCTCGGGGTGGGGTATGAAGCTTAGGCAGTGTTGGCACACGTTATTTTACCGATTTTGTTATTATTATTATAACTCCATTTTTTCCTTTTTCTCCGTATTCTTCAATTGCAGATTCTTTCAAAACGGTAATTGATTCAATATCTTCAGGTTTGTATTTTTCAATTTGGGCTTTAGTAACTTCCTTTCCGTTCAAAATTATCAAAGGTTCTTTTTTATTATTTTGAGTAAATTCATAACAGTTTGATACAATATCAATTCCTTCAATTGGTTTTGTTATATAGAATTTTTCATCTATTGGATATCTTGATTCTTTCGTTTTGTCAATAGCGACATAGAAATACATTGATTCATCAGTTAGACTCCAATAGTCTGAACAACCACTAGATTTCCATGTATTAAATTTCGGATACTTCTCAAGAACCTTTTCCGCATTCAAATTTGAAAGGTCAATATAATTTCCATCTGGTAGTTTTCCCTTAAACTCTTTCGTTAATCTAATTTTCGAAATTAAATCAGAATCTCTGTCTTTTTGGAAAATCATTCCATTATAATATTTTGAAACATATCCTTTTCTATTCTCAAATCGAGCATCTTGAATAAAACCATCAGAGCATAAATTCATTTCCTCTAATTCAACTTCTTTCAAATTTTCATCCTGTTTTTTTAATTCAGATAGTGTTAATTCACAAAGTTTTATTTCTGAAAGTTCAATAGTCCTTTTTATTGAATTTTGACCGAACAAATTGATAGATGAAAGTAGTGTAAATATGATTATATAAATTTTCATATGTAGTTTTTCCTAATGTTCGTTAAGGCAGATGGTTTACAAAGTTAAAGTCACATGCTTTACACTAAAATCGTACTGAGCCTTATCGATTGTTGTTTAATTCTTATATCGTTTTCATTAAAGTATCCTAAAAA
>NZ_JAPFQN010000010.1 GCF_026241165.1 Mangrovivirga halotolerans
GTTGCAAAACCATAGCCGGAAACGGGCCATCCTGATAATCACCAGAAAACTAGTTTCAAGAATATATCGAGTATTAAAAACAAAGGAAGAATATGTGATTGGCGTAGAAAAATAGGGTAGGAGAAAGGAATACTTAAAAATAAAGCCGAACTTAATATTGCGCTCGACCTCCAAACAGCGATTGTGGCGTCTGGAAACAGTGACCACCTCTTCATAGCATGGGGCGGGCGCCCTTTAACAAACTAATCGAAAACTGTGACGTCCGGAAACCGGTGATCACCAATGGAAGCATGGTTTTGTTTTTATAATTCTTAAGATCTCAAATGCTTAGATAGCCCTCAAGGCTATACGTAGCGGACCTATCAATCCGCCTGGGATTGCTATGCCCGGCCTTGACCGCTATCACTCATTTGAAAAAGATAAAGAAGGATAAAAACAAAAAGAAAAGTTAATGATTATCAGTGATTTATATTTAAATTGAAGGGAAAGGATTATTCATGGAACAGGATGTTATAGCCTTTTATTTTACTTCTTTAAATTCTACACTTGAGTCATACCATTCTTTTCTTTCTTTATCAAATTCCGATTTGCTTAATAATCTTACTTCAAAATCAATTTTTCCTTCCCCGTGAATCCAACTATCAGAATGAATTAAACACTCCCCATTTTCAAGTTCGAAATAAAGGTCAAAATCATCTGTCTTGACCTTTATTATAATTTTATCAGTAAGTGGCAAATTAATCGCAAATTCTTCTGACCTTTTCTCAGTCGTGGGTTTTAGTCCACCAAGTCTTAATTCATAAGTGTAACAATCGGTTTGGAGAAGGGCCCAATTTTTTTCATCAGAACTTCTATATAGTCCTTTTATTTTCTGTCCCTTTAAATTTAAATGGCCCACATTTAATCATTTTGGAATATCTAACTAAATTTCATTAGATCCGAAATTTCGTTCGGACACAGTGTAATTATGCTTTTATCACTATTTAAGTATTCAGGCCTTTTTTTCTCAATTAACTTTGTGGCCATCGGGTCCAATACCTTTTTATTAGTTGGGTGTTCAATTTCCATATTAAATTCATAAGATTCTCCTAAGTTAATCTTTCCAACATGTACAGATCCGTTTTGAATTAACAATATTGGAGAACCAGAATCAATTTTTGGAATTGTTTTCCCATCTGCAAAAATTTGTATCTTTTCTAATTCTTTCATTTAATTGGCTATAACGATTGGCTAAGCGCCACTCTGTCGCGCTTATTCCTTATATAGCTATCGTTATTTTGGTTGTTAATAATTTCCCTAAAAAGCTAAAAATAGCTGTTTCCAGCTCAAAATCAAATATTTTATATTATTAATACCCGTTAGTAATCGTTTGTAACCGACTGTAATCGGATAATTTTATAGCCGTTTGTAATCGTTTACTAATGGATAAGATGGGGTACTGATTTATGTAAGAGGTAAAAGCACAATTAAATACTTGCGCTAGTGGGAGCGATTAACTCAAAGTGTCATAGGAGCAAAAAAGCTCAATTTTAGCCACTTAACACGCATTACGTTTATGCAATGTTGTGTACTGTGTTATACTGCTGCTTATCGTATTTGTTGATGTATCCATTTTCTAGATAGAGTAATCTTTATTGTTAGACCCAAATACCATAATCCAATAAACGGACCGAAATCAATCAAATCTTTTTCTGGTGGAATAGGAAATGAGATGATGTTCGTAATTATCATTAAGAGTGAAATTAATATTCCTGTGACAGAAAATATTTTACCCAATTTAGGGTGTTGAAAAACACTAATCGCAAACAAAATCGTTCCTAAAAATATATATACATCCCAAGCAACGTCCAAACCATAATGAATATGATTTATTGTTGACCAGACCCATTTACCTGTTTCATCAAAAATTTCTGGCCTGGAAGCTTTTATTGCAAGCTGAACCAAAAACATTTGGGTTAGTATTGCGCCTGCAATGATGTTCGAAAATAATGCAATTTTTGAAGTGACACTTTTTTTATGAATTTGAATAAAATAATATAAACCAACTGAAGCTAAACTCAGTAGAATACTCATTGATGACGCAACTATAACGCCCAATTTCAAATTTGAAATAAACTGTAAGGATGGGTAAATAACGCTAACTAAAAAACCACAAATAATTCCAATATTTATCCACTTTAATGTCGCTTTCATATCTATTTTTTAATTTAAAGTATTACATAACACACCACGAAATGCTAAGCGCCACTCTGTGCTTCTTATTCCTTATATAGCTATCGTTTTTTTGGTTGTTAATAAATCCTTTTGCTATCCAAAATAGCCGTTTCCTATTCAATTTCAAACTTTGTTAGTTAAAATGCTCATTGGTAAATGTTTGTAGGCAACTGTATTCGGATAATTGTCGATAGGTCGGGGAGGAGCAAAAGAAGTACGTCATGTGTTTTGATAATCGTAACGAGCGTCAGTTGGGGTTAACCAAAAGAACTTGCCTTGCCAACAACCGTGAAGCAGCATACCGCTTTACACGTTGTTGGCATCTGGCTTCTTTTCATAATCCAAACTGCCTTAAATGATGGTCAGTATGTTTATAAACTAATATTCCGATTTGCTCTTTTGACATTTTGCCGAAGAAATCGTGTATAAAAGCCGGGTTACTAAAGTTAGCATATTCGTTAATCAATAAAATCCATTCAGCCTTTTCGGATTCTATATTTTCATTTGATACTTTTACTTTAAATTGATCAGAGGTTGGTATATTTTTGTCAAAAGGCTTTTCGTCTTTTATCATTTTCTTCAAAGCTATTTTCCCAAATACCTTTCCCAGAAATGATTGTTTATAAGTGTGATTTTCTTTCCCCAGGATCCATCTATTCCAATAGGTATTATGTTTGAGCATTTGCATTAGATTCATTTTCCCCCATTCCGCTTTTTTGTCTTCATTGATTTGTTCAATTCGACTTATCAATTGCTCTCGGTTTTCCTGGCTAAAGATTGTTTTCATATGTCTAAATACATTTAGGTTAAATTATCTAATTAAGCTATAAATGATCCCTTTATTGCACCCCCAGCGTTCTATGTCGGAGTTTGTGGCGAATTATCGTTCCGATTTCGCCTCCGTTAGGACAGTTAAATCCAGAGAGAATCCGGCACTTGAGCTGACTCTACAGCCGCCATGACTGCATCCATGCTGTTGTGGAGTCGTTTTTATTTCTTTCCAAATTTTTCATTCCAATAAAATGTTGATAATTCCTTTAATCTTTCTATTGTGATGGGATTTTTTAATTCGTCAAAAAGTTCATAATCCCGACACTTAATTATCAATTTGCCACCATCGAATAAATCATTAGGCACATTAAAACAACTTGAATGTACTACCACATTTCCAGAACTATCTGTCTCAGTGTTTATTATTGAAATGCCAAGTTCGAATATTTCCTTCCAATCTGTCAATTTATATGAGTTAGCTGTCCAGGTATCATATTCAATTAGTTCAACTCCTATTAATCTTAGATTGAAAAATTCAAATTTTTTATCAATCAATTCTGCTAAATATTGTATTCCAATTAATAAATCAATCTTATTGGATTGAATAACTACATCATCTATTGTTCCATCATGGAAAATGTTGAAGATATCTTCTATTTCTTGAATTTTGCTCAATTTAATTGGTCTGATAATTTAATGAAGCCCAACGAATGGCTAATCGCGACACAGTCGCGCTTATTTCCTATATAGAAATCGTTGTTTGTTTGGTTAATAAATCCTTTTGCTATCCAAAATAGCCGTTTCCTATTCAATTTCAAACTTTGTTAGTTAAAATGCTCATTGGTAAATGTTTGTAGCCAACTGTATTCGGATAATTGTCGATAGGTCGGGGAGGACCAAAAGAAGTACGTCACATGTTTTCCTAATCACAGCGCGTACCGGTTGAGGAAAAACTGTTTTAATAAAGAAAGATTTTTTCAAAAAATAATATTGGTTACATTTGAGATTACTTTTTTATTTAAACTCAACCATAACAATGATGAGAGTCAATCGTAATTTTTTATTTGTTAGTCTGCTAACTCTATGTCTTGGCTTGTTTTCTTGCAGTGATGACGAAACTTTAGCAAATAAATATAACAACAATAATCCAGAGCAATATACTCCTGATCAGGCGGATTGGTCTACCTTCGCTTCCAAGCCTGTGAATGCGGGTAACACCTCTCACGATCCTGATGGCGTGTTTTGGATCAGTGCTGAAAAATGGCAAAACTCAAAATGGGACGGTGTAAGTATTTGCGATCCGACTCAAATGACTCAGGAGGAATTTTATAAATGTTTATTTCCGGAATCTGGTGATATCCTCAAGGGTATTTATGAGCTTTACTATGAACACCAGCCATTTGCAGATGTTAATAATCCCACCAAGGCCGAGGTTGATGAGTGGCACAGAATTGTCATAAATCATTTGAGAGCTCTTGTAGGCTATACCAGTCAGGACAGACAGGTCGAAAATGACCGTTGTTTGTTTGCCCGTGCCTTATGGGGTGATCAAAGAAAATTCACCACCATGTGGGATGCGAAATACCCGGGTGATAATGGATCAGCTTACGGTCCTTGCCAGGGTTCTACCAATTCACACTGTGGGGCGAGCTTTGTGCCAGATGCGGAAGATCAGGCGCCATACCTTCCTGATGGTTTTGAACCTTGTGGTACACCTGCCGGATCAGAAGGTATCTTTTCTGCGGCTAAATCAAATATCCCATGGTCTATTAAGATTTGCCGGGTTATCTCTCAAACAGTTGCAGCAGAAGGATTTTGGGGAGGCCATACCGGACCCTGGTTTCACAGGCAAAAGTTTGGATTTAGTTTCTGGGATAACGACCCGTCTAATGCCAACAGCAACGCAGTACTACGGGCAAAATGGGGAGGTACGCTTATGCCTAGTCTATATTGAGATCCTGACTGTTAATTAAAGTTTGTATATGAACTCATACCGATCAGTTCGGGCTAAAACTTGGACCAGGGAGCTTAACCTGTCAATTTCGCACAAGTATATACTTGCGCGAGTGGGGGCACTGGCAGTCAATTGGCTGTCAGCCGTCTACTCGATTACCACCTGTGCTTTATTCATTATTATTCTTTGGCGTTATTAATAATCCAATATCGCGCGTTCCAATATTAATTTCAATCAGAACTGTCAAATTACCAAAGTCCCAGAATCTACCTTTCCATTTCCCATCTTTAATTTCTTGAATCTCTGTGTCCCAATCAAACTCACTTTTATTGTTGTAATCAACCCCGAATAGATTAATAGCTTTATTTATTATTCCTTCATACTCTCTGAAAAAGTTGAAATAGGAGTAATTTTTAGTCTTTCGGTACAAATAAATATAATCTTGATTATCTTCTTGGATACTATCAATCAAGTTGAAATAACCTAAATATTTATGGTGAGGTTTAATAGTCGTTGTGTGTCTATTGAATTTAATTGATTGATTTGAATTTATTACGATTCCATTTTTTAAATCATTAATCAATAAATCAAAGAATATATTTGGTGAAGTTTCCTTCTGTTTTGAAAACAAGCTGAAAAATGGAATAAAATCGTCAATATGCATAACCTCTGTCTTAATATCTAGCAGTCTATACATTACCTTTGTTTTTTTAAGAAATCCTTGGTCATCCGAAACAACATAATCACAAAATGCTCCATAATAACTGTGGTATCCATCGTTCATTACGTTTTTGAATTTTACAGATTTTGATGGTTCTTTGCTTATTCCTAGTAAATCAAGAGTAAAGTATGCATTTATATAGAAATCATAATCAGTTATTTCTTTATCACCATTGGGATTTAAGTTGCTATTGACATATTCAATAAATGATTTTTGAAGAACTGAGTTTTTTAAATCATCGTTAAAATCAACCTCGTCATATGTGACAGAAAACTTCCCATTATTTATGTATCTGTCAACAATATTTCTTAAACCTTTATATGTTGACTTGTCTTCCTCCATTGAAGTTAACATCCCCATAAAATGCTCAGTCCATTCCATTAATGTCATAGATGAAACACCAATTGGCAAAACCTTTTTTAGTGGGACTGATATGTCTTCAGGTAAATCTCCAATCTGTGAAAATCCAAAGTCTAACTTATGGTTCTGAAATAAATCTTTAGCATTCTCAAACTGCTTTCTTTGCTCATCAGTTGCAAAGCTTAAATCGATGTCATCAAATAGTCCTGTAAACGAAATTGGCTCATCGTCACTTTCAACATCCTTAAAAGCTTCTAAGGGCTTTGCTAAATAACATGAAGTCCTTTTGTCAATTGCATGGTATGAAAGATAATTGTCTTTAACTAAAGTTTCAATGAAATCTAATTCTCGATATTTTATATCCGTTTTGTCATTTTTCAAGTCAAGCAAATGACCATGAGAATAACAAAAAAGAAACATCTCCTTATTCTGATTCAGATAATCTAGCAACCTTTTGTATTCAGGTTTTTCTCCTTTGAATAGGTGACTAAATATCTGCTTGTCAAAATATATTCTTTCCACTTAGTTTAATTTTTGCACGCTGTTTCTTTGCATTGGTGGTAACGGTTAGTATATGAAAAGTAGGCGATTTCGAAGTTCTAAACTTTCGGTTAAGCACTAACTTTGATGCGAGCTAAAAGCCTTGATTTTACTACTGTCCCGCCTATTTTTTATATACATTGTGTGTGCCCGGCATGGGCAGTTTTTTTTTGGTGTTGAATATACCATAATATTCCAGAGGGTGCAAGTCCCTTACAGGCGAGTTGGTGAAGCCTGTTAGTAAGTCGCAAGCTGGTTTGCCGTGAGGTATGCAGTAAAGGAAGCGAGACTACAAAATCCGGTACTGACGAACAGGAACGACATACAGAGGCCTGATTAGGAGGGTAAGTAAGCACATCATTACGAAGCCCGAAACCAACAATCCTTTTCTGGCAGATGCCGCAGGGATCGGAGGAAGGAATCTGCTCTTACCCGGGGAGATCTCAAGCTATTATAGTTTGAGAAGTCAGCAGAGGCCATAGTACCAATGGGTCAACGAGCTGTCACCGAAACGGATAACGACAGAGGGCTCACAATGTTGGGAAGGGCTGAACGTCAAACGTGTCTTAATTCGTGTTGGAATGCCAGTAGTCTGGGATAGCCTTCACTTAAGCGGACAAGATTAACATTTAATGATAGAGAAAGTACTACATGCAAGAAACCTGACAAAAGCCTATCGCCAAGTGGTGAGTAACAAGGGCGCAGCGGGCATTGACGGAATGAGAACAGATCAACTAGGCGATTACTTCGAACAGCATAGGTCTGGAATTATCCTCGATGTGCTAAACCGTAAATATTTGCCAGACCCGATCAAAGGAGTGGAAATTCCGAAGAGAAAAGGCAAAACCAGACTACTTGGAGTACCCACAGTAGTAGATCGCTGGCTTCAACAAGCAGTAAGTCAGCAACTAGCGACAAAGTTCGAATTAACATTTGAATCCGAAAGTTATGGCTTCAGACCACAGAAGAACACTCAACAAGCTGTTCGACAAAGCCTGAAATACATCAATGATGGGTGTCAGGATATCGTTGATATTGACTTGAAGAGTTTCTTTGATGAAGTACAACACTACAAACTGCTACAATTGATCTATAATCGAATGGGATGCCATACAACCCTTTGGTTGATTAAAAAATGGCTTAGATCACCGATACAGATTAATGGTAGATTGTATAAGCGTAGAAGGGGCGTGCCTCAAGGCAGTCCCCTTAGTCCTCTGCTGTCAAATATCCTGCTTGATCAGCTGGACAAGTATCTGAAAGTAAAAGGATATAAGTTCATCCGTTATGCAGACGATTTTAGTATTTACACAAAATCCAAAACGGAAGCGGAACGCATCAGCAGGGAAGTAGCCAATTTTCTAAATGGAAAATTAGAACTACCAATAAATAGACAGAAAAGTGGAGTAAGACGACCGAATACTTTTGAAGTGCTAGGTCACGGGTTTGTACCGATTTACCAAAAGGGAAAACGAGGTAAATACCAGTTAGTAGCCAAACAAACAGCATGGGAAACCTTGAAACGCAAGCTCAAACAGATTACCAGTAAAACTTTGCCATACAGCTTTCAGGAACGCATCCATAAACTCAAAGAAGTATATAGAGGTTGGATAAATAACTTCCGACAGGGAAGTATTAACGCCAGACTTAAGAAACTTGATGAGTGGCTCCGATGCCGATTGAGATATTGTATATGGCATGACTGGAAAAAGTTAGAGCGAAAGCGTAAAAACCTAATCAGATTAGGCGTGAATCAAGGTCAAGCCTATGCTTGGAGCCGGACAAGAAATGCGAAGCATTCATGAATACGATTGAAAACTAAACAATACAATGAATAATGGGAGGCTGGGCAGTTGCTCAAATGCTTTGCATTCATGAACTCCTTTAAAAATCAATTGAGAAAGTGAATAAAGTCCAATTCTAGGAACTACAATTACCGAATCCCGACTCCGAAGAAAAGGCTATGAAAGCATGTTAAACTATTATCAGAAAGTGAAGATTTGAATTGACGAACCGCCGTATATGTTCACAAGCACGAGAGTGCGAAGGGAAGGGCATTGCCCCCGTACGTACGGTGGTGTGAGAGGCGCACTGGCAGTCAATTGGCTGTCAGCCGTCTACTCGATTAGTGGCTTTTATTCATTTTTCAATTTTATCAGCATAAACTGGTAAATCTCATATTCGTTCCTAAGTTTTTCACCAAAATCCAACCATCTATCTATTATTTGTTTGTTTGAATTAAGCTCGCTTTCCACAACTATATTCTCGCTCAGATTAGATAATAGAGATAATGATTCTTGAAGATTAACCATTTCCGTTGTAGGTTGACCATCTCTGAATTTTAAGAAGTCATAAATTGTTTGTCCGAGATTTTGCTCATTATCAAGTTTGGTTGGTTCATGAAAGCAGATTTCTTTACCCGATTCTAAATAGCTATATCTGTGTTTATGCGTTGTAACCTTTGTATGAGGTGGAATAACAATATGCTCTCGAAGAATCGGAATATTTTGAAATCTGATACTCCCTGTTTGGGTTAAGATATTTTGTGTTTTTTCGAAAAAAAGGTCATGTCTATACCAATGCCAAGGTCTCCAAGATAATAAGGAAGACATATGCACTGCTAACAAATATGCTGTTCTATTGAGGAATAATGGTGCTGTGTAAAAAGCCTTTCCTTTTCCTGCTTTATCCAATTTGTTTTTCAAATCAAAAAGTATATTGTGCTGGAAATCATTGTGTTTAGGTTTCTTTGCTCTTAATTCAAAGTATAATGTTCTTGGAGAACAGTTAGCCTTTAATGCTTTTCTATCTTTTATGAATTGTGCGGAGCTGTAATCAGGATATGCTAAAGACCTTTTGAATTGAATGTATATTGGACTAATAGAATCAATTCTTACATCAGCTCCATAAATCCTTTCTTCACTCTTGGAAAGAGGAACCATCGCAAAAGGAGCTCTTGGAAAGCGAGCAATAGTCAACATACTCTGAACCATAAAACCTACAAGGTCTTCTGTGAAATCTGGAATTATTTGGTTGGATTTACTCATTTTGTTTTAATTACCACTAACGGTTTGCAGCTAAGAAACGTGGGGCTTTTCGAGGCTCTATACTGTCCTCTCGTGACAAAGGTAGTCGCGAAGAACGAACTTTTCGGAAACCACTGTCAGCCCCATGTTTTCTTAGGTGCTGTTAGCTGTTGCCTATTTTTATTTTAAAATGTCATACTCATATTCATACTTTGTTAAGTGAGGGGTTGGAGTCTTTCCCTCTGGTGCATGATAACTATGAACAGATCTAAATTTCTCAGAAATCAAGTGTAGATTTTTACGTGCTCTTGATGCCAAGACATATAAGAGTTTCTTTGAGTTTTCTTCACCGTCATTATCATTAAAATGAGGAACGTAATCATCCAATAGTGCAAAACCAATCATCGTATCATACTCTTCACCTTTAACACCATGAATTGTGGAGACTGTAATTCCTTCTCTTTGCTTAAAAACCTTCCTGAAGTTACTAACCTCACCGATAAACGGGTTACCCTCTTTTATTAGTCTTTCAATTCTTTTTCTTGAACTTTCAAAAAATGAATTATGATGTTCTAGTAAGGCAGGGTGTCTTTTAATGTCAATTGAAAGTTGGTTACATACTTCATGAAAGACCTTTTCCAAATAAGCGAGCCCATCATTTTCATTAATCTCTATGGAATTACATATTTTTAAAAAATGCTTACTATTCAATTTGTCCACATCGATTCCTGCCAATTCTAGATCATTCAAAATTTCTTTACTCCATCTTAGACGCCTGACATACATATAAGGAGAAGGTTCGGTTAGAATTATTCTGGATAATTTGTACCAAAAGTTTTCTATATCTCTAGAAAATGGTGCCATTCCGGGACCGTCAAAACTGAAGTCTGGCATTTTAATCATTAATTGCCTAGTAATACTTGCTAAATGAATCCATTGTGGCGCAACTATACATATCTCGTTAGGCTGAATACCTTCCTCGTTTACATTAAATAGTATCAGTTTGGAAATTTCATCAATTAACTCATCAACAGAAATGTTTGAATTAAATGTAATCTTACTTGGATAATCTTTATTAGGACTATGCGAGGTTATTTCATTTTCAAATGTTTTGAAATGTTCGAAATACTCTATTACCCTTTCTGATGAGCGGTAATTTTTAGTTAAGTTATTCTGAATTAGTTCGAATCCTAGTAAGTCTTCTAACTCTTTTTTTTCAATTGGGTATCCTCCAAGCGATTTATAAATAGATTGGTTGGGATCACCAACTATTAGAATCTTTGATGATCCATTGCTAGCCTTTAGAATGTAAGAGATTATGTGATACTGGATTTCTTTTGTGTCCTGGTACTCATCAATTAAAATGAATGGAAATAAATTGGAGAGAATTTTAGTTATAACAGGCTTTTTTCTAAGCAGGTCATGGCTAAGAAATAATATTTGTTCAAAATCGATTTGATTATTGTTTTCAAGTATTTTAAAATACTGACCAATAATTTTTTTTAAAGAATTGTGCTTACTTGAATCTAAACAGGTTAGATAATAATTATCTGGTTTAGCAATTATGCCACAATCCCAATAAGTTATTTTCTGATTTTTATAAGGCTTGCATAATTCGCTAAGAATTTCCTCGGACTCATATGAATTGATAATGCGAAAACCATTTTTTAATCTATCTAAATATAGATGGTATGGCTTCAAAATCCATTCTAAACAAAACGAATGAATTGTTCCTATCCATAATTGTTCTGTATTAACTCCTAGTAGTTCTACTCTGTCTCTAATCTCGTCAGCTGCACTGTTAGTATATGTAATTGCAATAATAAATTCCTTATTGGTTCTAAGTCTGCTTAATTCATAAGCAATTTTAAAAGTCAAAGTCCTCGTCTTTCCACTACCTGGGCAAGCAACTAGTAAAAGGCTTTCAGGTTGTATTACAGCCTGTTCTTGTTCATTGTTCAAGTCACCTTTATCCCAAACGAACATTTATTGTAATTTTTTTAAGAGTGTAATTATTTGATCGTCAGGAATAGTAGTTCTCAGCTCGGTAAGAAGTTTGTCAAGTGAAGATGCGCCCTGTTTGAAATCTGAAAGCGCTTTAATGCAAGTTGAAAAATCAAGTTTCTCATCTGCATCTTGATTCTTCAATATTCTATACTCCACAATGTCAGCAATGGTGTTATTTGAATATTCACCTTTCGCAAAAATTATCGCATCTAAAATGTACTCAGGAATAGATGTTTGGAAATTAACATGCTTTCCTAGTAAAATAGAAAACCAACCTTTACCTTCTTTTTTTGCCATGGTTAAAACTCGTTTCCCAAAGATTGCGACGTTTTCAGATTCTAGTTCTTTTTTAATCGTTGTTTTAATTTGTGGGTCAGTATATACTTCATCTATAATTTCACAAACTTCCCAATCATTACCTTCCAAAACGAAATCTACTTCGAATGTGTACTTGGCGTAAAATGTTTTTAACCAATCATTATCTTTTTCAAACTCATCCAAAATGGCTTTCCTTTCTAAACCTTTTTTTCTTGAGTTTTCAACTCTGTTCTTATACTTTTTTATAGCATCACTGTCACCTTCAATAATTGAGGTATCGCAAATTGCATCATCCAAATCTGTTAGAATGGCACACTTTCGGTGAATCCTATCATAATGAAATAACTGTGCTACGTTTTTAAAGCCTGTACTTCTAATATTTATTAAGCTTATTCCGAGTTCATCAAGACTCACTCCGAAGGCCTTTTTTACCATTTGTGGTATTAACAGCTCTTCAGCATCGCCTTCAACTAATATTACTCCTTTAGCAAATAAGAGATTTGTTCGGATGGCATCTAAGTATCTTTCAATTTGGTTAATCTCTTTTGGAGTCAATCCATTTGAAGGTTGGTATACCTCCGCATGGTTTAATTTCTTAGCAAGGATGTTAATGTTTTTTACGTTGCTAACTTCTGATATTTGTGTTGAATGGGTCGAGTAAATAATTTGAGTGTCACCATAGTCGAGTTTATCAAATAGAGTCTTTTGAATATGGTTATGAATATGAGCTTCTGGTTCTTCTATTACTAGAAAATTTGCAAATGTGTCTCTAGACTTTCGATACTTAAATTCCAACAATTTAAGAGTTAAAAAAATTAGGTTTGCACCTCCCAAACTAAGTTCATGTATCCCTCCTTCATATTCTTCATCAGGTTCTCCGATAAATAGTTTCAAAGATTGTAACAGTTTATCAGCTTCATTTGGCAGGCTAGACTTAATAGATAGAGATGAAGGGGAGTACGTTAACCCAACTGCATCTTGAATGGTGCTCTTTATATCTTTCCTTATGTTTTGAACGTCATCTAACCCTTCTATTTCTTCATTTAGCTCTACAACTAAATCACTTATTGGCTCGTAATCTTCATCCTTTATTTCGCCACTTTTATTTTTCAAGAGAGTCAATAGTGGGTTAGTCCTGTTATTGTGAAAATCGCTCACAACATCTCTTAACGCTTGAATAAAGGTAAATGACACCTCTTGAGAAATAGATAATTGATGAGGAATCTTTGTGCCAAATTTGGATGAATCAATCGTTGATGGAAATTCAACATTTTCAAAATCTCCAACTAATTCTTTGTAAACAGCTGGGTCGTTAAAATCAGCAGTACTTTTTCCCGTAAAGAAGGTTTCATAATTATCACTAATCGTGATTTCTTCTAAAATACTATTCAAACCTTCGTGATCGCCCTTTTCAAGTTCAGATAACCTTTGTCTTATATCAGCTTTTGGCCTGAAAAAGAGATTGTATGAAGCTTTTTCTACATAATCATCTTCTGCAATTCCCACTCCATGAACAAATAATGATTGGATTGCCTCTTCATCTGTGATCTCATTAAACTCTATGCTTATAATTATCCAATGTCCTTTCCAACTATCTCCTTCTAGTGTTCTATTAAAATCGTGCTCGTTAAGCTTGTAAGCGTAGTGCATTGAAGAGTCCTCTAATAGCAATCTGATTGCTTTGAAAAGATTGGTTTTACCCGATCCGTTTTCTCCAATTATTGTATTGATACCCTTATTGAATAGAAACTTTGCATTTGCAAAATTCTTGTAGTTCACTAAGCTTACTCTTGAGATGTACATTTATGTGTTTCTTTTCACGTTCGTTTAATCAGTATCGAGTTTTCTAAGGTTACAGCTAACGAAAGTATATGAGCCACTCTGTGCCTCTTATCCCATATATAGTTATCGTTGTTAATTTTGTTAATAAATCCTATTAAGCGACTAAAATAGCACTTTACTTTTTAATTTCTAATTTCCCTACTTGTAAATACCTTTTAGTAATATTTGGTAACCGGTTTTAATCCGAAAATCTATTTTTCTTTGTAATATTTTATGAATGGCTCTGAGGGCTTTGTGAATTTAGTATTTTTTAATTTTTAGCTTATCAATGTTTGAAAGCAATTAAAGGTAATTGTCCAGTACTTTAATGTTGGTCGGTATTACTTCAGGGATTTTATATAGCTTTTCTAGCTCAAAAGTTTTCCACTCTGAGGATGTTGCTTTATCATCATCTAAATGCGGATTGAATTTTTGAATGTTAACCTTTCTGGTAGAAAAATTAACGCTTATTGTCTCACGTTCACCACTTCCTCGGTGGGTATTGTCATGCTCGATTCCAATTAAATAAAAGTCGCCGTTTTGAAATCGAAATTTATAGTCTGTAGAATACATATACCAGCTACCTGCATTTGCCCAGAAATAATATCCTACCTGTAGAATCCCATTGTTAATGCTAATACCGGCATAGGGGTCATCCATTGTCGGGCTAACATGTTCCGGTATAATGTCATCGACTTTACTAAACAGTTTCAGTCCTTTTTGTCCATTTAAGAAAATGTAAATTAATCGTTTATTAGCGTTTATAGAGTCACTGCCAAAACTGTCATTATCCGTTTTATAATCTGCTTTATTGTCACTTTGTGCCACCAGTATTAAATCAGCTAACCCATCTTTATTCAGGTCTCCACTGGCTGTGTCTCTGACTATCCAGCCGGCAGGAATTTGATTTTCAACACCTACCTGTATTGTCCGATCCTGACCGAAACTACCTAACCCGATCAATAGCCCAAGTAATGAAAGGTTTATTCTAACTATGTTTAATACTGTATTCATGTTCTGTAAGTTCTTAGATCCACTCATTTAAATCTAAAACCTGAAATGTGATTTCTGACAGCAGGGTTAGTGCACACATTCATTTTTAGTTTATGTTACTTGATTTTAATAATCCTTCCAAAAAGTGCGTAACCAACTGTTAAATTGATAGACGTTCCTTTCATATTTTCATATTCGGAAGAGGTTGCATATAGTCTAACTCTTATATTGTGTTCAGCTCGTTCTTTATATTTAGCTCCAAATGGGGAAGGAGTTAGCCTGATTGCATGTCTAAATTTAAAATCATAGTTCAGGCCATAGATCAAACCATAATTTACGATTCGGTGATCTTCATAGGCTTCCCCTTCATTGTTTGCGACACTAAATTCAAGAATTCCCAGTCCTGCAAAGGGAGTGAGTTTATGTGTTGAATTTTCAATTAAAGTTTGTCCGATGCTCACATCAATAATCGCAACATTGGTTTTAAGATCTTTAGTCCAGAGAAAGCCATCCTCGGTATAATCTCTTTTTACCCTGTTACCGGCAAGTGTCCCGTTAAGAAAAAGAGTGGTATTCTTGTAGGCTATATCAAATCCAAACACGAAGTTGAAAGTAGGGCTGAAAAAATCTGAAATAGAACCGGTCATTATTCCAGTTCCAAAACCCGCATTGATACCATATCCAAAATTCCTGTCTGATACTTCAGGAATAAGTTCAAATGGATTGTCCTTTAGTTTCTGGGTTATTTTTTTATCCCAGTAGACTAAAGCTGATTTATCTGTTCCTGAGTTTGTTTCATGTTGGAACTGCTTAATTTCATAATTGCATTTTTGATATTGAGTTCTGAATTTATTTTCAGCCAGATCGGTATTATTGATTCTATGCAACTCCTCTTGCAGTTCTCTTCGATGAAGTTCAAGTATGTTGAAAATAACCTGGTTGTATCTCAAAAGTTGATCAGATTTTTCGGATTCTTTCACCCAGGAGATGTACGGGTTAATGTAATTCCTGGTCTGAAAAAAGAAGAATGTTGTGTCACCGATTCTTTTTTTAGTAGTCGAATAACTTAGTTGGTAACTTAGTTCTGATGCGCTTGGACTGGATTCAAATGGTTCACCTTTAAAATCGTTCCAGGTAAGCTTTCCTTCTTCCCACTGACGTTCATCAGACTGTCCGAAACAATGGAGTGTTACGAAAAATGAAAATATTAAAAGAGTCGTCTTCATTTTGAATTGTGATAATTAGCCTGGCGAAAAAATAAGCACAATGCTATTGCTTTTATTTCTTATAAAGTGTTATGCCTGTTTGTTGATAAATATTATCCTAAAAATCCGAAAAATAGCTTATTTGAGCTCGAAATCAAACTTTATTATTATTAAATACCCATTAGTAATCGTTTGTAACCGACTGTAATCGGATAATTATCTATAGGGTATTTAGTTTGGGGATTAGTCAGTGATGCGTTTTGATAATTGCAGTGCGCATCAATGGGGGGTATGGTAAGGTCAACTCTAGACAGCCATGGTAGATATGTCTATTGCATTTTTAAATAATTCCTTGCCTCGTTAATTTCTATTCTGTCGGATTCCGGAGCTAAGTTTAACAGTAACGTAAAATATCTCTCGGCTTTTTCCTTATCACCAGACTTTTGTGCGGCTATGGCTGCTCCGTATAAACCATTGAATCTGTTAGGATGAGATTTTAAGTCTTTTTCGTAAGCTTCTAGCGCAGCCTCCGGATTTTGTATTCTAAGGTATAGATCTCCCAGTAATTCTCCGGCTGGTAGTACTTCACCAGGCGTGACCGGGTGCTTTGCGGTATTTTCTTCCATTTCTACCGCCTCGGTCATTAATTGAATAGCTTCACTTTCGTTTTGTTCCACCATGGAAATCCATGCCTGGACCGTTTTGATCTGTATCTGTACCTGGTTGGCCTTATAATCATCTTTAACCTGAAGTAACTGGTCTCGTAGCATCATTAAGGTATCAAGATCAGTTTGCGCCTGCCTGAGATTATTAGTATTGATTGCTCCCAACGCCCGGCTAAAGTAAATAATTGCTTTTTGCCATGGGTAATCGTGCCAGTTGATATTGAGTTGTGGCAGTTGAAGATTTGCTGCTGTCTTCCAGTCTTTAGTTTCAAGTGCTATGCGGCTTGGAATAGCTGCAGCAGCGTAGGCAACTTTAAAGTTTTCAGGGAATACTTTTTTGAATGTCTTAAGGTAATTGTATTGTTCAATAGCTTCCTTATCCTTACCCATTTGCAAATATGCGTAGACCAGGTAGTCCATGCCGTGCAATTCTTCATCCCAATGCCCATTTGGATCGATACTTTCTGAATAGCACAATGCAGCGGCTGTTGAATTAAGGTTTGATTGAATGGACTCGTCCCAAAGACCTAACCGCGTGAAAATATGTGAAGGCATGTGCTGAGCATGAGCAGATGAGGGTGCGATTTGGGCATATCTCCGCGCCGTAGGAAGAGCATGTTTTGCTAATTCGGGGTAATCATAATTATGAATAAGATAATGAGCAATTCCCGGGTGATTGGGTTGATTGGGGAATATAGATTCTAATATTTTTCCTGATTCTAATTGTTTCTTATAAGTCTTATCTCCGGGATCGGCTGATGCCCGGAGTGCCAGAGCGTAAAAAATTGCAGCTTCTTTATCCTGGTCATATTTTTCATATACAGTCTTCATTTTCTCTTCAAACTTATTTATCCGCGTATTTCGGTCCAGACTTTCCCAATTAGTGTAAAAGGCAGCGATGGCCTCCAGGTAATCATTTTCTCTTTCGGTTTTTGGCAGGGGTTTGGCAGCTGCTAATATCTTACTTCCTTTTTCTAAGTAGTCGCTTCCGGACTGTAACCATAGTGAATGAAAATTACTCATCGCAACACCCCAATAAGCCATAACGCATTGTGGATCTTCATCTATTACCTGCACAAAAGCCTTTTCAGCTTCCTGGTATTCAAAGGAGTGTAAAAGAGAGAGTGCCAAATCAAATTTTTCCTTTACATCTTTATTGGTGGATAATCCAAAACTGGTCTCTCCAAAATCCTGGCTGCCACAAAGGGTGATATTTCCCCGGATGAGATCAATGTCTTCAATGAGAACCGGGGCTTTCGAGGTCTTGTTCTGACAACTGATTATAATTAAGGTGGTTAAAAATATCAGAAGTACAATCTGAAGCTTTTTCATTTTGTATAGAATTAGGTTCTATAAATGAGGTGAAATGGTGTTGGATACGAAAGGTAGAGTCTTTGTAGTCTGTGTATCTTTCAGCCAATATCTAATTTACTAAGAAACATCAACTTACAGGAGATATTAAGCTTCTATGTTTTGGTTGTGCACTGGTTTAACAGCTGGAATTTAGTGGTATTCTATTATTGTTGTTGTTTGAATATTAGCTCCCTGCTCTAAGGTTGAAACCCAATGAAATCGATAATACCTGGGTATTCTTCATTTGGTGGTAAGCTGTTGAAAAGAATTGTACCTGATCTGATGCTAAAATTGCCTGAGTTTGGGTATTGTACCTGACTAAAGCAAGGGTTAAATTTAAAGAATCAGCCAACATTAACTCACCATGGAATCTAAATATTCAGCTATCGACCCCTCAATACAGAAGAAAATACTCCTTTATTTTAATTGCCTTTCAATTCCCAATGATATTTTGAATATACTGGCTATAAAGGATGTTTTAAAAGAACATTTACCTATTCAAAAACGCTTGAAGAAAGAGCTATCTGAAAAACTTGGTAAACGGGTAATTGAAGCAAGAAAAAAACTTCCAAATGATCAGTTTAGATCCTTATACGATCTTCAAAATTATGCTGATATATCACCCGGGTTGCTGGAAGATTTAAGTATTTTCTGGAAACCCCCATATTGTAAACCATGTAGAAATATATACCTTAAAATTGAAGAAATTGAGGATTATTCACCAGTTGATCCTCAGGATGAAAAACCTTTATTTCCAATAAAATACCGACGGGATTGCTTAAGATTACCAGGTCACGAAGATACAATCATCCAGGAAGATGAAGTTGTAGCCAGGGCAGTAGATGCGGTTGTTTTCAGAGAATATGAAGATGCGGATTATTTATTTCCCAAAACCTATAAATTAATAAATGCTGACATAAATGAACCAATATATGACAGGCGAATCCCTGGTTCTATATTGTATGCGCATCCCGGAGAAAGGCTTTGTATTCATGTTTTTAATGATCATAACCAACCGCATTCTTTTCATATTCATGGGCTTAAATACGGTCCTGACTCTGATGGTACTTATCCTTTAGGCGTTCAAAGTTCGGATGGAAGAAGATCAGATGAAATATGCCCAAAGCAGTATTGGAAATATGTATTTGATGTAACCGAAGAAATGGTTGGTTGCTGGCCTTTTCACAGCCATTACCGCAATTCATCAAAAACTATTGAACTTGGCTTGTTCGGTGGCTTGGTGGTATTGCCTAAGGGAATGAAACCACCCGAAGAAATACCGTTACCAAAAGATTATCTGGTTAATAACCGACTGGATATTGAGAAGGTATTCGGTAAGAAATTAAGCCTTGCAGAGGTTAAAAACCCGGTCTTTTATAAGCAATTCAGAGAAAATTTACATGAAAGATTTTTAGGAGACTGGGCGATACCAAAGTTTAAAGAAAAACAACATCATGTTCCGGTGTTTCTACATTTTATTTCCAGCGATAAAACATTACCATTATTTACCAGTGGAGATATGGAAGAAAATACCGGGGTGTTTGAACACATTTTTGACGCCACCGGCGATTTTGATTATTTCTGTGAATACCATCCGGGCATGACGGGTACGGTTCAGGTAGTGTCTGGAGCTCCGGCCTTCCGAACGGTTAATATTGAGGATAGCCCTGATATGGGGTTTTACCCTGAGGTGATTGATGTCGCTCCGGGAGGGACAGTAAGGTGGGAAAATCATAGTTCACAGCATCATACTGTTACTTCGGCCGAAGGGGCCAATATTCCTACCCATTGCTTAAATGGTCGGGGTTTTCTGGGAAATACTCCAACAGTGGAAGCTTTCACAGGTGAAAAAATAAGGTGGTATATATTTAATCTTGACATCAGGCACGAATGGCATAATTTTCATGTTCATAATGCGAGGTGGTCGGTTGCAGGTGAAGCAATCGATGTTAGAAGTCTTGGTCCGGCCGAATCATTTTGTTTTGAGACGGAAGTTCCTTGTGTGGTGTTGATGGATAAGAAAATTGAGGATCTTCAAGATCCTGAAAAACGACCTGAAAACGCAAAAAAATATACTTTTTATGGAGAATTCCCCTTCCATTGTCATGTACACCATCACTTTATGAATGGTATGGTGGGTATGATCAGAGCCAAACATGTATTATGGCTTACACCTTCCCTCGCTTGTGATTTAATGAGGGAAAGGGGGCTTAAGCTTTATAATGGTAAAAATGATTGTCCAAAAGTTGATCTGAAACGGTGTAAAAAACAGGGGGGAGGAACCTGGGAAGATGTACCTGGTGATCCACGCGTTGCCATGATGCATGCTTGTTTACTACCTCAAAGTTCAAAACTGTTATATTTTGGCTATGAGACACGTTACAGTCCACTGGAACATGAATATTCCTGGTTGTGGGATCCAAATGCCGGATATCATATGACTGCCAACCAGGTTGATGATATTACACCGGGAGGGTATACTCAATGGAGTTTGTGGTCTGGTGAACACACATTTCTAAATGATAATGATGGTACCATATTAATTCACGGTGGTTATCGTGATAATCTGAAAAAGGCTTATTTATTCAATAGCACGACCGAAACTTGGTCAACAACGGCACCAACACAGGAGGGAAGGTTCTATTCTACAACCATTACGCTGGCTGATGGAAAAGCAATGACATTATTTGGCTCCAACCTAGGTTTAGGAGGTGGAAATTCTACATCCATAGAAATTTATGATCCAGCTACTGGAACATGGAGTGCACCACAGCCATTTCCTATGCCGGATTTTGATGACCACCAATATTATCCCTGGACATTTCTTTTGCCAGACGGTGAGCTGTTTATCGCAGGTCCACATGTTCCTACACATCGATTTGACCCGAATAACCCTGCTGTAAATGAACAGTTTTCTACAGTTCATGGTGACCGCAGTTCATCGGGAGAGAAAGGAACAGCGGTAATGCTCACCTTACGACCTCCGGATTATGCTGTGAAGGTTGTTATTATCGGTGGAAATATTGGATCAACACCAGGCACGTCAGAGATTATAGACCTGTCGCAACCTGCACCGGCCTGGAGTTCTCCCGCTTATCTGGACCTGAATGAAGACCGGTCACAGCAGTGCCACTCGGTAATTTTACCTGATGGTAAAGTGTTCTTATGCGGTGGTATTTCAGGGGCTGATGGAGGTCCATGTGAAATACTTGATCCAAATAATCTCACCGGAGGATGGCAACGTGGTCCTGTTATGAAATATGCCAGAACCTATCATTCGGCGGCAATATTGATGGCTGATGGTAGTGTGATTGCCGGAGGTGATCCGAATGGCAGTGGAGGAGTTCCTACCCCTCATGAACAATTTAAACCATACTATTTCAATTTAATTAGGCCTGACATTGTAAATGCCCCTGCTCAGGTAGATTATGATAATGCTTTTGTCATTGATACACCGCAGGGATCCAGTATCGGTGAGGTAGTTTTGATGAAGCCTGGTGCGGTTACTCATGGGTGGAATATGACACAGAGAAGAATTGAACTGGTTATTAATAGCCAGGATGCCACTAGTGTAAATGTACAGTCACCACCGAATGGTTTTGTTGCACCTCCGGGTTGGTACCTGATATTTATTCTTGATACTGATCGCATACCTTCCGAAGGCAGATGGATAAGGCTCACAAGCTAATAATTAGAAAAGTGAATAGCCTGGATTAATAACTTTGGTAGCTACATTAATAAAGGGAATTTAAAAATTATCGTGGTTATTTATTTTCCTTTAGTTTAAGCTCCATTCCCAGTTGTTGATAAAATCCAAGGAGGTCAGCTTCTTCCCGGAGTTCAACAATCTTGTTGTTTTTAAAACGGATTATCAATATCTGACCGGCTTCGATTTGTTGACCTTTTGGGGGTACTCCTGCAAATTCATTTTGGAGAGTTCCGCGAACGGTCAAACGAGCGACTACTATATCATCTTTGGCATAAATATCCTCTATTGAATGCTTCAGGTCCGGAAATGCCTGGTTAAATCCTTTCCAAAAGGCTTTATGTTCTTCCAGGTTTATCGGTTCTGAGTTACTCGGGAAATAATATTTATAATCAGGAGCACAAACCTCATCCATGAAGTCAACGTTTTTATTATCGGCTTCTGTCAATAATTTTTCTATCAGCGAAATGTTTTTTTCTTCATTTGATTCTTCCACTACTTCTGAATTTGACTGAGTATTATGACAGCCAGCCAGAAGGATGAAGAATATAGAAATTATTAAGATTGGTCTTTTCATAATTAATTAGAATATACCTGTTTAAAATCATAAACCTAATTACACTCCGTGTATCAGGAGTTTATCAGAAGATATCTTTTGCTCACCACATAATTGTTTATAGGCTTCGAGTACCGAATTTGCATCTGTAACACTCTCTACTTCATCATTTTCATCAACATTAAGGTTGGAGCCAACGACGGAAAAGCAGACTTCCGTCACTTCTTTATTTGTAACCGGTACTGTTAAAGTATGCAGCGAATGGGCCGGTTCATAGAGGAAAGAACCCCTTTTATTTCGGTCTTTCGGGTATTCCTTGTAATACCATTCTCCGGAAACAGTAAAGGCTAATACTGGTCCGGTATGGTAATGCTTATTGACTTCTGCACCCGGCTCAAATAATATGCGGGTCACCCAAAGTCCATTAGCGAGGTCTACCATTAGTAATTTTAATTTCATACCCGGGCCGACTTCAATAAAGGGAAGGTCATTTTCTCCGATGTGCGTGGCATGTGCTAAAGCCTTTAATTTATCACCCTTTTCATAGTGATGATTCGAATGGGGATTAGCCAGGAAATCGTCATACAATTTCTGATCTGCTGCTGTTGAGAAGCGGGATATGAGAGCAAGTGCTGCTGTTCCGACAATGAATTTTCTTCTGTCCATACTATGTGGGTTATATTATTTGTGAACAGGTAATATATGGCAGAAATGAACTAACACTAATACAACTAATTGAAGCCTGGTATTTGTGAAATCTTTTTTAAGCCATTGGGATTTAGAACATTATAGAATATACTACTTTACCGATTAAATTCATAATTATTTATAATCCATTGAATTGGTTTGTTTCGTTGAGAAAATGACCTTGAATTGTAATAAGAAAGAACCTTCCTCATCCGATAAAAATTATAGACCGGAAAAAACCTGTTTTTCGAGAATGACTTAAACGCCTGACAACGAGGTTGTAATGTGTTGGGTTTAGCGCCAACTGTACCTAGACTATATTTCAATACCCCGGTTCCAATGGTTAACCCCTTTTTCAATTAGTTTTTCAGTGGTTTCTTCATCCGTCCATTGCATGATGTTTGAGTATTCAATAGATTTTGATTTCATTAAGATATCTACTGATTGCTCAATCAGGTTTTTACGTTCCGAGGCTTTTTGATTTTCTGCAAATGTTAAATGAAGAAGTTTCAGGTTGGGAATTTCTCCAACTGACATGATGTTTTTAAGTCTTAAGTTATTGTGAAGATGAATTCCTTTTAATTTTTTCAAATTAGATAAATCAGGAATTTCCTCCATTTTTGACATCCCTTCAAATTCGATTTTCTGCAGGTTTTCGAGTGAGTTTAAAAAATCAAAATCCGGTATTTGCCTCACACGGCTTAATTCTAATGATTTTAATTGCTTTAATTTAGCCACTGAGTCGAGGCTTTTATAACTTCCAAAAAGCAAATTAAGTTCTTCGAGATCATCTGAATTGGATAAAATATCCAGATTATCCATTTTAATGCCTCTGAAAGTCAGTTTTTTAAGGTTTTTTAAGTGCCGGACATTCTCCAGTCCTTTTTTCATTCCATCTACATAAAGCGACTCTAAGTCTTTAAATTCCCTGATGAATGAAAGATCAACTGATTTTGATTTCGTTTCCTCAATTCCGAAATGGGTTAGTTTGGTATTACTTAGCAGAGGAGAGTAGTCCGAAGTATTGTATGAAGCGATTGTGAATTTCCTCAGGTTAGGTATTTCTTTATAGAAGGATAAATCGGTATTATCATACCACAACACCCGCAGTCTGATATCGGGATGTTTTTCAAATAACAGGTTAAGCGTTTCCCAGGTTTTCTTTTTTGGATTTCGAAATTGATATAACTGAATGGAGTGAATATTATCTTCAGCAATAATTTTTGGAATATCAGATTTCTTTAGATCAGATAGGATATTTATGCTCCCGCTGTAATTTTTCCATTTCTCTTTTCTGGTAAATATTCCCATTTTTTTAAATATTTCTTCAAATGTATTTGCTAGTAACTAATTGCTGAAAAATAAAATATAATTCCAGTTCAAATATAATTGTCTATTACTTTAAGTAATGATATTTTTATCAGAAGTGATTTTTTTTGAATGAGGATAAACTGTTTTTTGATCAGTTGAAGGTAGTGTGTACTTGATTTATTCGATTTGAGAAGTAATGATTAAATCTTGTTTTTGGTTTTCAGCTCAATTTCAAACTTTGTTTTTAAAATACTCATTAGTTAAAGTTTGTAACCAATGGGAAAGGTTTAGGTGATACTGGAAATTGTTTTCTTTGCTTGTATGATTACTTTGATAGTGGTATTTCTTAAGATTCCAGACGTTTGATTTCTACTTCTATCGCTTCAATTAATTCATCGATTTGTATTAGAAGTCGAGCATTAAAAATTCTTAAAAGGATAATTAATCTATTTTTGTGGGTTTTGAAATAATACAGAAATTCCTGATCAGATTTTAGAAGCTCCAGATTTACAGGTTTTGCAATGAATTGGTTAGTTGCCTCATTAATCTTTAAGTATTCCTCAATTCTGGTAGGGTAGATAAAATCAATGCCATACCTGGTGTACTTGTTTATGTTTTTTTCTTCTTCGATAAAAAAATCATAATTAGAATCATAGACGCTTATTATCGCATCTCTCAATTTTTCGTTAGTAATCAGAGTAATACCATTTGCCTTTAAAGTTTCAAAAGCACTGGTTGAATGTAAAAATGAGGTATTGATTGATACGCGTCCAAGTTGATAGTAAAGCGAATCATAAGAAGTTTGATTCTCAATAGCCTCAAGGATATTTTCAGAGTATTGGATTCTTTTTTTCAGGTCATTGGCGTTGAAAATCAGGTCTTTTCGATCTTCTTCAAGTCCGGATTTTATTGATTTTAATACTTCTATTTCAGTTTTTGATTTTTTTTGATCGGCAGACCAATCATTAACACCTAGCGCAATAAGAATTCCTGCAACTACCAAAATAATCTCACCTACTGCATATAATAGATATTTTCTAATTTGATTATTACGAATTAATTTGTTTCGGATTTTTTTGAAGAAGAAAAGCACTGATGTTAGCGATTTAATTTTGTGATTATTTATATACCATTTTATGCATGGTCATTACAATATAATGAAAATTTAAACCTGTGCATTACAATCTTTTCACTATAAGATTTGTGCTATTGCCAATGCACAGGCTTTGAGTATTCAGGTGGTTTAGCACTTATTAGCAATTCAGGAAATTGGTGTGAACTTCCATAATTAGAATATTTTGAGCTTCGAACTTATAAGGTTGATGTAACTATTAAGGGGAATATAACTTCGACCGACTGGTTTGTCGAGCAGAAAAAAAATAGGCGTTTTTATTTATTAATACCCGTTAGTAAACGTTTGTAACCAACTGTAATCGGAAAGCTTTATATCCGTTTATAATCGTTTACCAATGGGTATTAGATGGGTGAGGATAGGCAATAGTACTAAATGTGAGTTTACTGTATGAAACAGGAGCATCGATACTAATCATAGCCTGGAATATTCAATCCGAGTATTATATCTCTTCTTGCTGTCCAAATTCCATTTTTCATTTCAAGCTTTACAATTCCGGAGCCTCCCCGGTTTTTCCGAGTACGGTTAATTTCTTTTGTCAGAATTGGATCGCTCTCAAAAAGAATATTGTCGATATAGTATGGCGTGGTATTTGGCTCCTTAACATAGATATGAATATGTTCAGGTTCCTGAACTTTGGGATACGCCGCAGGTCTGAAGGTGTAAAAGGTGTACTCCCCGTTTTTATTCGTCTTTAGCCATCCTCTATACTGACCATGACGTTTTTCCCATCCTATCGGATTGCTACCCGGTTTATAAATTCCATTTCTGTCAACATGATAAATATATAGAATAACATTGTCAGCCGGAGTTTTTCCGTCTTTCTTAAATACTTTTCCAGTTATTTTAATCTTAGGTGTATTTTTCTCAAAACCAGGTAATGAATCAAATTCATTAGGTTGAAAGGATAAAAGGCGATAATCAAATAATGCCTCACAGTCTTGACAGGGTCCTCCAACTTGTTTGTCTTGTGCCAGGATAATGTTGTTGAGTAGAACCATAAGAGAAATGGTGATTAAAGATGGTTTCATAATTGTTGTTGTTTGGTTATTGTTTTATTGAATTTATTTTTTGTAACAGGATTTGATCTGCCGAGTACTTTCCAGCTCCCGTAATTAAAAAGAAGAGATATACTATCAGGTATATTATTCCTTTCTCTTTAACAATGAATTCTTGATCAGCATTAAATATAAAAGCGGCAACAACCATAGTGAAAGAAAGTGGGATCACCGCGATTCTTGTGAGCAAGCCGAGGGACAGAAGAATTGAGCAAATGGCCTCAGCAAAAATAGCGAGTAATAAGCCCGTTTCAGACCCTAATCCAATGAGCTCTGGAAAGCTGCTTTGACTCTCCGAATAACTCTTTAGTTTAGGCCAGCCATGTAGGTAAACCATTAATGTGGAGATACCTGTTCTGAGCAAGAGAAGTCCTATGCCTACAATCTTATTTTCTGAAGATTTCAGAAGTATTGTTAAATACTTTTTAAACATAATATCTAGCGAAATTTAATTGTTACGAGCACGACTTATGGAGAAGAACGTGCAGTCACAAAATCTTAATTGATTTTTCTAACGCTAAATGTAATGAGCAGGAATAGAATAAGAGAGCAGTAATTTATAACCTGAGGAGTTTATCTCATAACCTGATGACTAATGCAGAATATCTTTTAAAGGCTTAGCATAGTTCCGACTAAGACGAACAGTTTTCCCGCATTTTAAGACCAAATCATAATCGCCATTACCTCGTGATTTTGAACTTACTATTTGGTCAGTATTTACAATGGTAGATTTATGTATGCGGCTAAAATTTCCAGGCAGAGATTTAATAATATTCTTGAGGCTGCCAAGTATTACATGTTTATTTTCCGGAGTGTTTACTTCTAAGTATGGGCCATCTGAAACAATCCAATATATTTTTTGAGTATCTAAAAGGGTTGTTTTACTTCCACATTTAATAGGAAAAGTTTTTAGATTACTTTTTTGGTCTTCATTTTTTATAACTTTTTGGTCAAAATAATAATAAATGAAAGAGAAGATAATGTAGAACGAAAGCCCTAAATAGAGGCGGGTCGATAGCTTTTGAGTTAATAATAGAGTTAAAGGCCAGGGTTTGTCATATACTGTAAATGAAATAAAGTAGAGTAATAGTGAGAAAACTAATAAGTGAAATAAGGTGATTACGATAATTAATAGGGGAATGGTTAGTAAAACCTTTTTTCTACTCTTATTCAACTGATATTTATTCTGCAAGCGCAAAAACAAGAAGATAAAAGGTATAAATACAAACCAAAATAACTTATACGATAAGGACTGTATTATAGAGAAATGACTGTTATTAAGAAATGACTCGATAAAATCCTGGCTAAACTCCAGAAATGCAAACAGTGTAACTGTAATTGTAAGCCAATAAAGTATTCTTTTATTTTTAGTCTGGTTCTCTGGTAGTGAGAAAAAGTTTACAGACGTTAAGGAATTAAGAATGCCTTTCATAGCAAAAATTTATAGTAATAAACTAACCTTTCTCAAAGGATACAATTTTGCACGGGGATTTTTTATGTACGCCTTATTGGCATTAGTTTATTTTTAATTCAGACTGGATATTAACCCATTTTATTTTCCATGCTTTATCCTCAGGCCTGCCAGTCGTAAAGAAAAGAAACTTATTATCAGGAGTTACATACGGGTTTCCCTGTCCAAAATCATTTATTTTATTGTTCAGTTTCCGCGTATTTATCCAATGTCCATTCCCATCATTGAAACTTATCATTAAGTCCAGTTGATCTCCAATTGAAGCAAAAATCATGTAATCTTCCTGTGGTGAAATGAATGGCGTACACTTTGCAGCCTCGGTATTCATATCAATAGGGACTCTTTCTGCTGCTTTAAACTCATTATTTATTTTCCTGGAACGATATATGTCCATTTCACTGTAATCTAAATTACCCGAGTGAAAATACAGGGTTCCGGAATTTGAAAGGGTAGGATGGGAAACTAATTTATCTCTCAAATTAGGAATATCTACATAAGTTGGTTCACTCCATTTTCCTTCGACCTTTTCAGACTTCCATATATGCCATGTTTGTGATACTTCAGATACTTCTACTGGCCTGGTTGAACTAAAATAGAGAGTGTTTCCTTCCGGTGAGAAACACATTCCATGTTCACTATAGTTACTATTGAAAAATGCCTTTCGGGGATTTGACCACTTATCATCTTCCTTTTTGATTACATAAATATCGAATTTTTCAAATGATGGATCTGATATTGTATAGTAGTATTCTTCTAAATCCGGTGAAAATATTCCTTTGTGTATTAACTTATTTTCAGGAACAATGTCATTTTTAAATTCAATTGGAATATTAGTTGGTATTTCATCAACCAGGTATTTCATTTTTCCGGATTTTTCGTTTTCACTACAACTCATAAAAACTGTAACTAAAATTATAAAAATTGGTAATCTCTTCATCTTACTAATGTCTGCGGTTTGGTTGTAGACAGTGCAACATTCTAAGCTGCTTCACTGTCCGGCCAAACAAAAGTAGATAGAACCTCTGAAAGAAGCTATACTATTGTAAGCTGTATTATATTTATTGTTGACACCCGCTTTATTAAGTAATCTGACCATTTTTTAAGTCCGATAGAAGCTGATATTTCGGCATTATCAGAGTGTTCAGCTTTTTTGGTGTAGTCTGAAGACCAAACTAACTGCCTTTTTTCATTTTCACTCAGGACTTCTATCATTTCGTTGAATCCGTTTTTCATTTTTTTATTTTCCTTATCGGCCATACTCAAATAGAGAAATGAATTTAGGATATCATTGGTTAGAAGGAAATCAGAAACATTTTTTACAATTAAGTTATCATCTCGCCAAAAGGACGTACATAACAGGGGGTTCTTCTTTTTCATTATAGTTTCTTGGAAGATGGATGATTACTTTTCTTTATTTAGTTTAATATCTTCTAAAATCCATTGTAAATTTTGATCAATTCCTTTTTTAAGCTTTTCCCAATTTGGTTTGATATGAACATCCGGATGAATCCCGTTAGAAACTGTATCTTGAAATCTGTAATACCGTTTAGAAAACTGTATTTGTAATTTTGAATTTGGTAATTGAAATGTTTCTGCATCCTGATAATCATTTGGGTTTGCCCCTGTGGGTTCTCCAATGATTTTTGCATTCAGCAATTCTTTAAAATGAGCAGTATTGCTCATTCCTGCTGAGTAAGTTGTTCTTCCAGTTATTACGTAAACCCCTTTTTGCCAGTCAATTTGATCTATAAACGATAATATCTTGACCAGTTCTAAGCCTACATAAAAATCACCCCCGCCATTATCCCTGACATCAATAATGATATTTTTGATATCTCTTTGAATAATATCTCTCGATATTGCAACAGCAAATCGCTTCATTTTCAATGAATTGGGATAACCTGCAAAATATATATAAGCTGTTTTGAGTTCCTCTTTTGGCTGATACCATAAATAGGATGTTCCGATCAATGAGTTTTCAAATTGGAAAGGGCTTTCTAACACGATAGATTTTCCTAGCGAGCTAAGATATTCTGTATTTGGAAGAGCATCTAATTCCACAATTTTTTGAGTGCCATCTTCTAACAAAAACTCAAAGCTGGCTTTGTATTTAAGTTTTGCGATCCCCAGGCATTTCAAGATCCTGGAATATTTCAGATATCTTGCCAATCTTTCTCTTTCGGAATGCCAATTGTCTGCACATTGAATTACTAGAAGTACTTCGCTGGTGATCTCATAGAGCGGAGTGTTGTCTATACTAATTAGTTTAGCACCCAAAAGTTCCGGATGCTGTTTCGGAGCTTTTAATACCCTTATTTCATTGTCACTAAAAACAAAAAAATCCAAAGGATAAGAGTCATAAAATTCTGATTGTGCCCATATACCCGTATGACTATCATCTAACGATCTTATTATTTTTGAAAGGCGTATAAAAATTTCATCATCAGAAAGATTGGGTAGTTCTTTTATTAAACTATTTACTTTTTGCCGGACTATATTTTTTGGTGTACTGTGATAAAGATTTATATGTTTTGTTTCCAGAGTATTAAAAAGGTATTCAATATCATCTTCCCAATTTGCAATCGTCATTTTTGGCGGCAACTCCTTTTTTTCCTGACAGCCCAAAAATGCGAATAGGATTAATATCGATGACAAAGCTTTAATTCCGTTAAATATTTTCATCAGCGGTCGATTAGAAATAAAATGTAATCAAGGCATTAGGTAAATAGACAATCGTGATAGCGAGAATGATGCTAAGAAAAATAATACTTAAATTTATTCTTTTCGTTTGGAGAAAACGTAAGCTTAACACGATTAAAGATACTATTGATATACTCAGGAGAATATACTTAGGAAACCCATCAATGCTTTTGACTATATAAAAAGTCTCATTTAAGTATATTTCTAATAATGCTGATAAACTAAATATCAATAAAAAATGGTATGCCTTTTTTGATTTGAATAGAGTGAAAATCCCTGCCAAAAAAAGTAAGGAATAAATTATCCAGGTACTTAAATATAGCAATATAGAATAATCAATATATCTTTCGCTAAGCTCAAAATTAGTAGAAGGAAGAACTATCTTTCTATATTCTATAAATCCTAAAATGAGAAAAATTAGAACCAGCACACCTCCATAAACTTTGAATAGGTGATCTTTTTTTGTGGTCTGAATCATCATATTTTTCTTTGTTTACAACGTCAAGACTATTTGTCCGCTGAAACCTACAGCTGCAAAAAACGCATAACTTATCCCGAAAGATAGTAGCTACAACTGAAAAACAAAATGGTGGCCACAGCTTTTGATTTTTGTAGTTTTTATTAATTAAGGATTCTGATTTTAAATCGATGTTTATCATCTTTTTCAGATGATATTTCTATTCTAGTGAGACTTTCATTATTGATTAGATTCATTCCGAAAACACTTCCAATAGAATTAGTATAATTATTAGATGAGTCAGAATACTTTAAAATGGTAATACATAACTCAGGCTCTTTAAAAGTTTTTGAAACTAGATATTTCAATGGAGATTGTTTATAGACTAATTCTGCTGATTCGCTTTCAGAAGACTGAATTTCAATTGATTTTTTTTCAAATCCGCATCCGAATTTCAAACTGTCAATATCGAATTCAGTTTTGTTTTCAATTTTAAGGTCGAATGTTTTTTCATCTGAACAACTGAGTACAGTTATTAGTATAATGCCGATAGATATGAGTTTCTTAATCATTCTTTTGGGTTGATGCAGGTTTAAATTACACAGAACGAAGTAATAAGCGCGACGCTATTGGTCTTATTCCTTATATAGTGTTATGCTAGTATGTTGATAAATCTTTTGCTAAAATCTGACAATAGCTTATTTAAGCCCAGATTCAAACTTCCTTTTTATAAGCACCCTTTAGTAAACGTTTGTCATCGGATAATGATCTATTGGGTAGAAAGAAAGAAAAGAACTAAGTCAAGCGTTTTACTAATTGCAAGGCGTATCAGTGGAAAGTTATTTGTAAACTCTTCTCCAGAACCCAATAAATCAATATCAGTTTTAGGTAATCATGGTAAAAAACAAAAGAGGCAGCTTGTTTGCTGCCTCTTTTATTTTAATCTAACGATACACTTTGGGTATTATCGTCAGGAATTCTGTCTATCAATTTATTTAACGGGTCTATACCGGCTTTAACTGGTTTTTCTTTTACTATGATTTCAATAGTATGCTCACCCGCTGCAAGCTTATGTTTTTTCAAGTACAATGGAACTGTTTTGGTTCTTCCATTTTCATCTGTTTCATCTGCAGCAAATACACCAACATCAATATAGTCGGCTTCATAATTGGCCGCTGTTTCCATACCCAGACTATCTGCATACAATTTAGAAGAAGAAACATTCAACGTTACTTTATAAGTGCTGTCAGCCAGTAATTCAGCTGTCGCTTCATTTGTTTTATTTTCGTATAAAGTAATTTTATTCCAGGTATCATCTAAATAATACTGTAGGCTATCCGGGGTGTGTTTCTTTAAATATCTGAATAGATCTGAACTGCCCGGATAAGGAGGTTCTTCTCTCAGCGCGAATTCATCTCTAAACTCTTTCAGCGCACTATCAATAGCTTCAGGACCGATCAAATCTCTCAAACCATACAATATCAAACTTCCTTTCTTATACCACTGGTAAGACCTGTTGCAATTGATAAAGGTGTTTTCCTTTTTACTTTCACCGGATCTGCCTCTTAAGTAGTCGTCTAACTCATCTTTTAGAAAGCGCTTCATATTGTCTTTACCATATTTTCGCTCGGTAAGTACTAACGCCGAATATTCAGCTAACGCCTCAGAAATTAAGTTGGATCCCCTGGTGTAATTAGGTGTGATCTGATGCCCCCACCATTGATGCGCCAATTCATGAGCAGTGACATAGTAAGTATAATCAAAGCTGTTCGGATCATCGAAATCTGCCAGCCATCCAAAACTCTCTGAGAATGGAACGGTGTTAGGAAATGATTGTGCAAAACCTGCATATCGAGGAAACTCGAGTAATCTCATTTGTCTGAACTGAAAATTACCATAAGTTTCTGAGAAATAGGTTAATCCATCTTTATAGGCAGCCTTGAATCGATCAAGATTATAGTCGTGCTTATCGTGGTAATAAATTTCTATTGCTACTTTCTGACCATCAGGTAAGGTAGCTTCATCTTTATGAACCTCATAATCGGCAGAAACAATATTGAAAAATGCCTGGATTGGGGTATCCTGAATATAATGGAAATACCTTCGATCGCCTTCTGTCCATTCTTTCTGAATATATCCAGGGGCAATAGCAATTTGATCCGAAGATGTACTGACTGTTGCTTCGAAACTAATTAAATCAGCCTCATCGGCAAATAGGAGTGTTCTTCTGCCATACGGATCATCATGAGGCGGTAACTCATAGTCTTTTTCCGGCAGGTCGTATTCTCTTCTTTTTTCATCACTACTAATTTCTCCCCGACTGTTATAGCCTATTTCCGGTAGTCCGCCACCGATAAAAGTACCATTATAAACTATCTCCCTGCTAAATCCACTATTAGCAAAACCTTTGTTCACAATAGAACTTTTTATTTGCATTTGAATGGTATCGCCGGGTTGTAAGGTGAAAGGCATTTTATATATTTTATACCATTCGTTTTCTTTTCCTTTACCGAAAATCTGGAATTTTGGTGCTTTATAGTTTAAAGGGAATCTATAATTCAATTCTTTGCCTTCAAAAATTAAATCAAAAGAAGACAATGAGCTTCCGGCAAGGTGAAGAGAATCAATAGGGGAGTCTGTTTTATTGACCATCGTAACCTGTGCATCAAAATATGCTGCTCTTTTCTTCGGGAACAGATCAGCGGCTAATTTGATATCGATAATTTTCGGTTGAGGCATAAACTCATATTGCTTGAGCTGTTTCTCATAATGAGCTTGTCTTTCCAGGCTTTCATCGTTTGTTAAATAAGTGTTTACATACACAACATTGTTGTATATATAAGCGCCAACAACCAGGGCTAAAATGAATGAGAAATAACTAACAACAGTCCACTTACTGAAGAGTCTGCTCTTTGCATTCTGTATTCTCTTTTTAAAATTATTTTCTGTTCCCCTGCTGTAGAAAATAGAAAAGAATAAGACTAGAGAGATGCCGAAAAGGGTCCAGTAGATATTGAACCAGAAAAGTGGTTCACCAAAATGGCCTAATCCATTCATCTCAGACCACCTGTAATTTGGTTTGTATGAGTAGAAAAACAGGTTGAAATCGTAATTAGCGAATTGTCTCAATACGATAAAAATCAACCATATACCAATACTTGTTGCATGCCCGGCAAATTTATTATTGACTAACAGGTGAACTGCAAATACCAGCATAATCATTTGAAGATAGTCCGGGAAAGTAATGAGATAACAGTCTATAAGGTAAGTCGATAAGTGATATTCATGATATCCTTTAAGCGTTTGTACAGCAAGCCCGACCAGGATAGGTAAAGTGGCTAATATTAGTGCTACGAATGACATCCCCAGGAATTTAGACCCGATAATAACACCGTCTTTTACCGGGAAGGTATCATTAATTTTACTGTAGCCTGTCGTTTTATCCCGATGAAGAGTTTCTCCTGTAAAGAATACCAGAATGATAAAGACAAATATATTATAATCAAAGCCTTTGTATTCCATTAAAACGGAAGTAACCGGATGCGAAGGCACACTGTACAGGGTTTGTCCGATCCAAAAGTCAATAACCAGGAACACTAACCCTCCCAATAGAATTGATCTGAAATATACATCCTTCAATATATTTTGAACTTCTATTTTACTGAGCGTAATCAGACTGTTCCAGTGGTAATTGCCTTTAAAGCTCACACCTACTAAACGCTCTTTAAGGGCGGTAAATTTAGAAGCTTCTTTTTGCTTTGATTTTTTTTGTTTCGTTTGAAAGAAATAAGCAAAACTGAACCTGAAGTAAGCGGCTACAAAAAACAAGATTCCAACACCCGTCCACAGTAATCTGTTAGCTAATAAATTGCCTTTAACGGCTAAAAGGAAGTTGTTTTGTTCATAAGCTGTCAGGTACCTGGTCTGGTAATTAAATGAGTTAAGTCCGAAGGGATCTAGTATCTGGACCAGGTCTTTGTTTTCTATATCCTGTGATAAAAAATTTGCTAACAAATAGACTATAAAGACAATTATACCGCCTGAATAGATTGATTTAATGTTTCTTGTGAAAACGATCAAAGCAAAGAATAATGTTCCTGATAACCAGAGGTTAGGAAGCATCATAGTGAAATAAGGCTGGAAATAATTAATAAAGGTATTGGGGCCAAATCTAGCGGCCTCAGTCCAGCCTGTAGCCGGGCCAATTATGCTTCCCAGGTATATACCTGCTGCCACACCTAACGAAATGAAAATCAGGGTGACAAAAGACCCCCAGAAGCGACCCATAAAATAAGCACTTTCAGAAATCGGATAGCTAAACATAAAGGTGCCGGTTTTATGCTCTAAGTCCCTGTATAACGGAACTCCCATTACTGCAGAAGCTAAAAAGATAGCAAACAGGGAAATAAGCAATTGTAATTCGGCAATCATTACCGGTGCATTGTGAAACACTTTTTCAGAAGCCGGAGTGTTTCCGGAGGCGATCAATAAAAATGCAACAAATGCTAAAAGACTAAAATAAATATAAGTAGCAGGTCTGGTGAACCTGTACTTTAGTTCAAAGGTGAAAATATTCCAGAACATGAGTTTAAAGTTTTGGTTCGTTTAAAGAGTAATCGGATCTACTTTCTTAGAAATCTGGCTGAAGTAAACATCTTCCAAATCAGCTTTGGCAGGTTCAAATCCATTTTCAGGATTTTGTTCACTTTCTACTCTTAAACTAAGCTTTCCTTCAATTAATTTTGTGGAAATCACATTGTAGGTAGATTTGTATTCATTAAGCTCATCTTTCTGAATGGCTTTCTTATAAATTCTACCCTCTAAACTTTCAATTCCTTCTTTCGGCTTACCTTGCATCAATACCTCTCCTTCACAAATTATGGCCATATTGGAACATAGAGTGGTTACATCCTCAACAATATGTGTCGATAAAATAACAATTGTATTTTCTCCGATTTCACTCAATAAGTTGTAAAATCTGTTTCTTTCCGATGGGTCCAGTCCGGCTGTAGGTTCATCAACAATAATAAGAGAAGGATCACCTACCAGAGCCTGGGCAATACCAAATCTTTGGCGCATTCCGCCGGAATATGTACCAAGACCTTTTTTACGATGACTATAAAGGTTGACCTTGTTTAGTAAACTTTCAACGAGGTATTTTCTATCTGATTTATTTCCAACCCCTTTCATTTGAGCAATGTGGTCTAGCATCACTTCAGCATTAATTCTGGGATATAAACCAAAGTCTTGCGGCAGATAGCCCAGTTTCTCTCTAATTTCCTGTTTGTTTTTCGAAACATCCAGGTCATCTAATGTAATGGTTCCGGTATCAGCATCCTGTAAAGTGGCGATAGTTCTCATTAATGAAGATTTACCGGCTCCATTGGGTCCTAAGAGACCAAACATTCCGGTTCCAATTTCAAGTGAAACGTTATTCAGTGCTTTGACACCGTTAGGGTAGGTTTTAGATAGGTTGTTGATAGTTAATTTGCTCATTGTTTATTCTTTTGAAAATTAAATACTTATGGTTGTTGTTTGTGTTGATTAATTATGATTTAACGATAAGTAGCATCGTTTATTATTCTTGAAGTTCATATAAAAGCAATGTTGTATTGGTTATTCCTAAATTCCTTAAAAATCGAAAGTAGCTTAATAAAATACAATCTCAAACTTTTTTAATCATAAATACTGGCATGCAGGCGGTTGCTAACGGTTACGAGTGGTAGTTGTAGTAATGAAGATTAGTGAAGATTGATAATGCTATTTACAGGGATGGCAGAATATTCGATGATTGGAATACTATGCCTTAATTATAATAAGTTGTGATAAAAGATTATTGGAGTAGGGGAGTAAAATAGCTGTTTTCTTCTCAAATTCAGATTCTTCTCTTATTTGAGATCGTTTACAAATGGTCATTTTAAAGATGGCCAAAGGTTTGCGGTTTTGCTAAATGTGAATTTTCTGTAAGCCACATGGTATCCATTAGACAATAGGGTGAAATCATCTCTTTATATTTGATAATACTTAATTTCTAAAGATTTTCACTCATACAATCGATTCTCTTATTTCGAGTTAGCTACCGTTTTAGCCTGCCTTTTGATCAGGATGTCAAGGCGCCTCTTATTTTCCTGTTGTAATAAGGATGGATATAAATTCATTATAATATTGACAATCATTATCGAAGGACCATATAAGTAATTTTTCGTAACACTCATGTATATGGCAATAATAGTTACGAATACAAATCCGATCAGGTGACTTATTTCTGCAATTGTCATTTCTTTTCGTATTTCAATCAAATCGGTATTTTTATTTTCCAACTTGATTTTTTGATTGAAGAATTTGAAAAAGGTATTCTTTACAATCCATTTGAATTGGTTAATGCCAATTGTCTTATTTAGTTTTCTATTCTTAATGAAATTCAGGTTAGATATTTTTTCATAGTACTCGGTCTTCATCAGTATGTTATTAAAAATCATTCCGACGATCCAGGAAATAAATGATATGGAAATTCCGAAGGTGAAATATTTAATCATAAATGGTTTAATTGTAGCCGTTTAAATAAGAAAGGCAACTTCCCTGTTTAGTTGATATAAATGTTGATAAACCTTAATTAAAAATTTAAAATAGTTCTTTACGAGTTATAATGCAATTTCTTTTAAGTAATATCCAATTTGGTAGTTTTCATTAAGATAAAAAGAAAGAATAAAAATAGATCACCGATTAAATTCACTTGATAATAGAAAAAGGAGGTCTTATGAATTTTGATAAAACGCTCTTAAATGTTTATCAATTATTGAGTTAACAATTTGAGGTTCTTCAACCGGTGACATATGGGCTGCCCGTGGAATTACTTCCAGTTTTGAATTCCTGATGTTTCTATGTAAAATCTCGGCTTTTTGATGATCTGTTAACTGGTCTTCTTCTCCTACCAGTATCGTGGTCGGCTGATTGATCAGTTTTAGTTTACCGGTTATTCCTTTTCTATATAATACTCCCTTTACCGCTTTTACTATTCCTTTCCGGTCGTTTGTCTTAAAGTAGTTTGAATATAATTCCCGGGTTGATTCCCTTTCCGGATCATGTAAAAATGACTTTCCGAAAAACATTTTCATTACCCTGCCTGCGATGGGTGCCAGTCCGATATATTTTGCGACAAATAGCATCGCCTTATTTCTGATCATACCACTTTTGGGCTCGGGTTCTGAAGAGGTGTCTATCAGGATCAATGATTTGATGAGTTCGGGGTATTTTATGGCTGCTCTCAACGCGACCATGCCTCCCATAGAAAATCCAATAAAATGGCAATTGCCGATATTTAACTCTTGGACAAGGCCGGCAAAATCTTCGGTGAGGGTATTGAGATCATATCCGTTATCTGTTGATTCGCTCTTGCCGTGTCCTCTGAAATCAAAACGGATACAGGTGTACTTGCTTTTTAAATATTCCACCTGGCTGTCAAACATCCGCAGATTGAACAATAAGCTGTGCCCGAAAACCAACGTCTCCTTTTCATTTCCTTCCTGTTCATAATACAGGGTTGTTCCGTTTACTGATATATCAGGCATATTACGGGGTTTTATAAAGGAGGTGAGTTCACAACGTCAAAGAAGTAAGAGGTAACCTTTGACTGACTCTAAGTAATTTACTTGAAAGGGATTGAATTGTCAATACTGTCTATTTACTGAGTTAGTCAAAGGTATACCAGCTGTATAATTTTAGTTATTTACTGCGAAGATTTATTGTAGAGCTTTTTTAGGTCTTTTTCCAGGTCACCTGAATATTTGAAATAATCCGGTTTAAAAAGGATTGAATTGAAATACAAATGACTCAACGCATCTGTTTTGTCTTTTTCAGCAAGTGCAGAAAGGTGACTGTTCAGAACTAAGTAAAATTTGCCCAGGTGTTGTTTTTTGTAGGACTCAGTTTTGTCGTATCCAATATAGTCGAAGTCTTCAAAATCAAATGAAATGTATTCGTAATAAGCCTTTCCGTTAAATGAAGGGAGTTTGCTTTCAAATTGTAGTAGCTTATCATAATTCTTCATCATGTTAAGGACTCTGAATCTTTCTGTCAATGAGTTAGAAATCGAGAAAAAGAAAATTGCTTTTTCAGTATCATTTTCTAATCCATATTCCTCCAGGTTGAAGTTATTTTTACTTAGATTTTTGTTGTTAAACATTTTAGCAATCCCACTATGAATTCGATAGTAGTAATTGATCAACAACCAACGACTGTCTATTTCTTTTTCTAATATTTCTCTTGCAACCTCGGCATTTGGGCGTGGATTGGAATTTTCTTTTTGGTTATTGTAATGTATCTCTCTTATTACATACCAGTATTTTAATTCCTGTTCAGAAGGCTTTGAGAGAAACTCTTTAGTCAGGAGCTTTTTATCAGCTTCTCCGACTGCGATTAGCGCGTCAATAATATGATTAAGCCCAGGCGTTCTTAATTCTTCAACTGCTTTTTTGAAATCATCTCCAGAGGCCATAACGTTTCCTGAATAGATCTCGCCCAGCTTTACAAGGTTGTCAAAATCAGGGTTGTCATCCTGCCCATTTGAGATGAAAGTAATTGTGAAGAGAAGTATGCTAAAAATTTGTTTCATAGGAATTTTAAAAAAAAGTAGAATATTAATTCATATTTGATTTCTCTCATTGAGAGGTTGTTACTGATTCACCTGCTATATTTTTCAATTAAATTTTTTTCTGATCGATACCAGCCGTTAAACTGATGAAAATATCCATTGTTAAAATTTGTATCAATTCCCCGTCTGTATGATAAATCAAAATACAACTATGTGATAACTCTAATTCTGTGATTGTCTTTCATTTATAAGTTAATAATTATCTGCCAGATCTATGATGATGCGTTCATATGTCAGGACTTAAAAATCTAAAAATCGCTATTACCGGTTAAATAGCAAACTTTTTCTTCCGGTTTATACTAACTATTAAAAGTTTGTAACCGATGTTAATAGAATATTTCAGTGTAAAAATTAAGATCACTTTATTCTTAATTCAATAGTTTCTTTACAATTAATGATCTCTTTTTTCAAGGTATTCATCAATCATGTTCTTATTAGCTTTAATGTCTGCCATGGCCATGTCTATCTCATAAAGGTTGCCGTATTTGATCTCTTTGGAATAATCGAGCAGTCTCTGGAAGTCAGGGTCGTTGTTCAGGCTTTTATAATTCTTCGGGTGGTATAATTTAAAAGGAGAATGATTTCCACTACTGGTGTCAAATTTTATTTCTTTAAAATATTCGAGGTACCGGGTGTTTAAATATTCATAGGTAGCTTTTTCAGCTGTTTCCTCGCGCTCTTTTAAAAAGGTTAGTTGAGTTTCATAAAGGTTTGTGATCGATCTTCGAATAGAATCTTCACTAATGATTTGAAAGCCAATGCTTGAGAGATTTTTATATCCACTTTTCTTCAGGGTATAAGTTGGATTGAAAGTAACCCTTCCAAAACGACGTAGCAGCGTATCTGTCAAAGGATCATTCGATTCAATAGCCATTTCAATGATCTGAATATTTTTAATTCCACTTTCATTCAACCGGATATCATTCTCTAGCGAAACAATATCTTCACCAAGGTTTTGAGAGATTTCCCTGAGTATTTTTATTTGCAGCTTAGCTTCTTTCTTTTCTTCGTTCCAATTATTAATGGCTACAGCTATCAGGATTCCGATGACGACAAGAAAAATTTCTCCGATGGCATAAAGCAGGTATTTTTTGAATTTACTTTCAGACAGAAGGCTGTATCGAATTTTCCTGAAGAATTTTATCATTGGTATTAATTGATGAAGAAGATTTATGTTGATTTATGAATTAGCATAGGTTAATAAGAAACTACTTTCGAAAATATAATATATTTTATTCACCAACTAATATTTATTTGTATCGATCGTGATTTTTGATCGATTTGATGTGATGCCAATTTTTGTCTCACCTGTATCTTGATTAAACATTTACCATGCTTTTTTTAGAAGAAGGGTATTTGTTTATCTGACTCTATCAATTGAAAAATATCACTTTTTAAAATGCATTTTTGCTCTTATGCATAGCCAGCTTTCCTGATTACGCCCTTATCCTTTTTCAAATTTTATTGTAATCTCCTGATGAATGATTGATGTAGTTAAAAGTCTTATTAAATTAATTTAAAGCTGATTTTTACATTTTTCATATTATTGAAAACAATATTTGGTTTTCAATTGATGTATTATTGATGTATTGCATTTTTTTTAATTTTTAGCTCTTTTTGCAAGCTTTAAATGTTATTTCTGTAATTCGAAAAGGTTTTCGGTAATCAAAATCGAAACATACACCGCTTTTCAATATGCAGAAATCAAAAATTTGCATAATCAACCAAATAATCTATGAAAACCAAAACGATAATACTCAGAAGAGTGGGAGTCTTTATGGCTCTTATTTTTCTGCAACTAACTGCTCACGCTCAAACGCTTTTATGGAGTGATGAATTTAATGGTACTCAACTGGACCAATCCGTCTGGACATACGCGATAGGGGATGGTTGCGACCAGGGGATCTGTGGCTGGGGAAACCAGGAGTTACAAACTTATACTAGTAATAACACGAGCATAGAAAATGGTCATCTGGTGATCACTGCCCGACGGGAAAATGTTAATGGTAAATCATTTACCTCGGCCAGGCTACTTACTAAGGATAAGGTAAGTGTTAAATACGGGAGGGTAGAGGCCAGCATTAAGCTTCCGGATATGAATAATGGCTTATGGCCTGCATTCTGGATGCTTGGTGATGGTAACCGATGGCCTTTCACCGGAGAAATTGATATTATGGAAGCCGGTTTTAATGCCACTTCCACTAATACGAATGCAGTTGCTAAGGCCAATGTATTCTGGCGAGCCGAAGATGCCGGGGTTACCGGAAACTTGCAATATGGCAATGAAGATGCGTTTAAATACGATGCTCCTGCTGAGGCCGGTAAGTTGCTCAATGAAGACTTTTTTGTCTATCGTGTCGACTGGACACCCGATCGGTTAACGGCCTACGTTTTAGAAACAGACGTAAATGGAGATCCGATTGAGGCTACCGCTTATGAAGTTTTTAATATTGATAAAGGAACTACTTTTGAAAGTGAGTTTTTCTCGGGAGACAATTTTTATATTCTTTTAAATATGGCCGTAGGAGGATGGTTGCCATTTTCTTCGGCTGAAAACAACCCGGCTAATGTTACGGCCTTGCCTAATATCGGTTCTGAAGCTGATATGCTGATTGACTATGTTCGAGTTTACGATATTAATGGTTATGGAGAAGTAACGTTAGGTAACGTTGAAGAAGAATTGCTCAGTGCTGATGGATTTGGTCTTTTTTCCGATGGTACGACTACTGCCAGTCAATTAAATTTCGGTGTGGATGCTGAGATCTTTTTATGGGAAGACCCTGCAAACCCTGAGATCCAGCTTGATAGTATTGCCAGTCCGTACGGCGATCAGGCTTTTGAAGTTACCTTTCCGGCTAATCAGTATGGGGGAATGACAATCAATAGTTCGGATATTCTCAATTTTGATAATTATAGAAATGGTTCATTGCGGTTTAAAATTAAGACTACTTCACAGGAACCGTTTAATATATCGGTTGAAAGCACTAACGGAGCCAGTGGAGTTGAATTTGCTGCCGGTGAAGAAAAGTATGGATTGGTTCGCGACGGACAGTGGCACGATGTGATAATTCCCCTGGAACTTTTGGTAACCAATTTTAAAGGCGTTCAGGCTCCGTTTACTATTGGAAACGTTGAGTTTAATAATCCAACTGTTGCTTCAACATTTACAATCGATGAAATACATTATTCATCTCAACCAGCACCGGAATATGAAAAATATGTACCCGCTATCGGGAACTATGGCCTTTACACTAATTCAACCGTTGCTGATGAGTTGACATTGGGTACAGAAGGGGATCTTTATGTATGGGAACAGACCCTTGCTGAAGGACCGGCAGAAACTTATAATGGACAGGAAGCATTAAGCTATGTCGGAAATAACCTGGGATGGTTTGGCCTTGGTTTTACCGCCGATCAAATCCATGATCTTTCTGCATTTGAATCCGGTAATCTTCGACTTGCAATGAAAACAACTTCAAATGAAACTCTGAACCTGACGATTAATATCGGTCTGGCAGAAGGAACAGTTGTATTTGAAGCCGGAAATGATCCGTATGGTTTTGCCAGGGATGGGCAATGGCATGAGTTGATTATACCGGTTTCAGATTTTGATGGGGTTAATATGTCCGGCGTTGAAACGTTGTTTAGTATAAATGGTACCGGCAATATTACTGACCTTGCTCTCGCAGATATCTATTTTGAATATACCGGTACAGAAACCAAAGTATTAACTTCTATAGATGTTAATCCTTCGACAGTCTCAATTAATGAAGGAGAAACACAGCAATTCACTGCACAGGGATATGATCAAAACGGGGATCCGATAAACGCTAGTTTCACCTGGGACGCCACGGGAGGAACAATTGATGGAAACGGACTTTTTACCGGTACGACACAGGGAACGTATACTATAACCGCCTCAAGTAATAGTGTGAATGGTACTGCACAGGTAACAGTAAATCCTGTTGAATCCGGGTTTATATTTCCAGGGCTAGTCGAAGCTGAAGATTACAATGAAGGAGGCTTTTTTGATACATCAGCAGGAAATACGGGGGGTGCATATCGTTCGGATGATGTTGATATTCAAGTAACAGGTGATGCTACCGGACTGTATAACATTGGCTGGACCGAAGCCGGAGAATGGTTGGAGTACGATATCAATGCTACAGCTGCGTCTGAATTATACGATATAAACCTTCGTCTTGCTTCTCCTCAGGGTAATGGAAAATTACATATCGAAATTGATGGACAAGATGTGACTGGTCCGATTTATCCGGTTAACACCGGAAACTGGCAGGTTTATTCTACAGTAGTAGTGGAAAACGTCGCTATTTCTTCGGGAAGCCATGTAATGAGGATTGTAATCGATGCTCCGGGCTTCAATTTAAATTATATAGAAGGAGTGGAGTCAGTTGAGGAACCAGTATTAACTTCGATCGTATTGTCACCGGATGTAGCAACAATAAATGAAGGGCAGACACAGCAATTTACTGCCCAGGGATTTGATCAAAACAATGAACCAATCAATGCTTCTTTTGCATGGACAGCCACAGGAGGGACAATTGATAACAATGGATTGTTTACCGGAACAATTGCTGGCGAATTCACCGTGACTGCTACAAGCGGAACAGTAAGTGGAGAAGCAGCGGTTACGGTTAATTCTGTTTTTACCGGGTTTAATATTCCGGGAAGAGTTGAGGCAGAAAACTTTAGCGGTTATTATGATACCTCTCCTGGAAATATCGGAGGAGCATTCAGGACAAACGAAGATGTGGATCTGGAAGTAACCGGTGATGTTGATGGTCTTTATAATGTAGGCTGGACTGAAGCAGGAGAGTGGCTGGAGTTTGATATTAATTCTACTGCATCTAATTATGATATTGCATTGCGTGTGGCCTCTGCTGTTGGCGGTGGATCGTTGAGGGTGGAGATCGATGGTAATGATGTGACCGGATCTGTAGCCGTACCGAATACTGGCGGATGGCAAAGTTATCAGACCATCACTATAGAAGATGTAGATATAGCAGAAGGGGTACATAAGATGAGGGTGTTCTTTATTGCAGGTGGTATTAACTTAAATTATGTGGCTTTTGCGGAGAATGTGGTGGTGCCAACTGGTTGTACCCAGGCATATCCAAATGGAGATTATACAGTAGAAATTTCCCGGGATTCCAATAATCCAACGTTGACATTTGTACCAGGCTATAATGGTATTGGTAACCCAGCCACACTGCTATATTATGGTACTGAACCAGAAGGTATTTATCCTGGATATGTTGTTTCACCTGACGAACCATTTCAAATTAATGCAGCTGAAGACCAGAAGATCTATTTTTATTACACATATAGTGTTCCGGAAGGTGGAGAACGAAATTCTTCCGGCAACAGACATTCTTTTGTGGTAGGAAGTTGCACTACAGATTCAAGGATATTAGGTGTTGAAAATAATCAGTCATTGAATGGTGAAGAACTAATGTTATACCCAAATCCGGTACAGTACGAACTTATTGTCAGATTAAACAACGGGGACTACGAATCAGTACAAATTTTAGATAATACGGGCAGAGTGATTCGGGTTCAGGCAATTAATAAACGAGAGACGAGTATTAACGTTCAGGACCTTCCTCGTGGAATGTATGTGATAAGAATCCTGGGTGATAACGAGCCTTTAACGAGAAAATTCATGAAATACTGATAATCAAATAGGGGTAATTTGTTTTATATAGGGGCAGCCCTGCTGAGCGAGAGTTTGGCGGGGCTATTTTTTTTTGTTTAATTCAGCATAAAAGGCTATACAATTGCCCATGTCGATCATCCTCATTGCAAATAAGGACGATTGATTTCTCCGTGGGCATCATTAATAAAAGTTGCTCCATCGTCCTTGTTTAGCATAGCGTAACGAGGATGTATTGAGGATAGCGTTTGTAACGCTGATTTTATACTGTGTCATTTTAGATTTAGGATGCTTCATTTCAGGCAATACAATTGCCTTTCTCGGTCATCCTCATTGCAAATAAGGACGATTGATTTCTCCGTGGGCATCATTAATAAAAGTTGCTCCATCGTCCTTGTTTAGCGTAGCGTAACGAGGATGTATTGAGAACAGCGTTTGAAACGCTGATTTTATACTGTGTCATTTTGATTTAGGATGCTTCATTTCAGGCAATACAATTGCCTTTCTCGCGCATCCTCATTGCAAATTAGGGCGATTGATTTCTGTGTGGGCATCATTAATAAAAGTTGCTCCATCGTCCTTGTTTAGCATAGCGTAACGAGGATGTATTGAGGACAGCGTTTGTAACGCTGATTTTATACTGTGTCATTTTGATTTAGGATGTTTCATTTCAGGCAATACAATTGCCTTTCTCGGTCATCCTCATTGCAAATAAGGACGATTGATTTCTCCGTGGATATTATTAATAAAAGTTGCTCCATCGTCCTTGTTTAGCGTAGCGTAACGAGGATGTATTGAGAACAGCGTTTGAAACGCTGATTTTATACTGTGTCATTTTGATTTAGGATGCTTCATTTCAGGCAATACAATTGCCTTTCTCGGTCATCCTCATTGCAAATTAGGGCGATTGATTTCTGTGTGGGCATCATTAATAAAAGTTGCTCCATCGTCCTTGTTTAGCGTAGCGTAACGAGGATGTATTGAGAACAGCGTTTGAAACGCTGATTTTATACTGTGTCATTTTGATTTAGGATGCTTCATTTCAGGCAATACAATTGCCTTTCTCGGTCATCCTCATTGCAAATTAGGGCGATTGATTTCTGTGTGGGCATCATTAATAAAAGTTGCTCCATCGTCCTTGTTTAGCGTAGCGTAACGAGGATGTATTGAGGACAGCGTTTGTAACGCTGATTTTATACTGTGTCATTTTGATTTAGGATGTTTCATTTCAGGCAATACGATTACCCTTCCTGATTATCCTCATTGCAATTTTAGATTTGTTTTTGAGGAAATATCAATCAGCTTTTGATTTAAATTCCAGATATAGATAGTTTATTGTTACTGAATTAATTATTTGAGATTTTCGTTAATATAAATGGGCGTGATTAAACCTCTAAAAACTAAAATTATTTGGAAGTTTAATCACGCATTTATTTTTTGTATTACTTAGTTATATTCTGCCTAGGGGAGTTAGGTAAAAAATCTTAGTCTTTACTTTGAACCTTCTTTTTCCTTTTCTTCCAGGTTCATTTCTATATTTTTCAGCTGGTTTTCAACATCTGAGACGATAATTTCGGAAGGAACATTGGCAGTTTCTACCAATTTTATATCTGATACAGATGCCCCGACCTGGAATGTGTATTCACCGGCTTCTGTAATCCATGCTGAACGATCTGTATGATAGGAGGCAAGATCATCAACAGAAATTGAAAAAGTTAGTGTCTGTGTTTCTCCGGGAGATAACGTCTTTGTTTTTAAGAATCCTTTTAATTCGCGAATTGGTTTTGGGAGGTTAGATTCCGGAGCGGATACATACAACTGCACAACTTCTTTTGCCGCCATTTTACCGGTGTTTTCTACTGTCATAGATATTTCAAATGAACCTGAATTTTCTGTTACATTAAGGTCTTTATATTCAAAAGAGGTATATGATTGACCATATCCAAAGGGAAAAGATGTGTTAACATCTGCTGTTTCAAAATGGCGGTAACCCACGAAAATACCTTCTTCGTAATGTACTTCAGCTGGCCTTGCCATCATAAAACTGATATTTCCTTCCATAGGAAGATCATATTCCTTTCCGGGAAAATTCTCTGATGATAAATGATCGGATATTTTAACAGGGAAAGTCATAGGTAATTTACCCGAAGGGCTTACTTCTCCTGAAACAATATCGTAAACAGCATTGCCTGCTTCCTGTCCTGGTTGCCAGGTAATCAGGATTGCATCAGCTAGTTCTTTCCATGAATCAGTTTCAATAACTCCACCGATATTTAGTAATACTATAAATTTCTTTTCTTTATCATGAAAGACTTTAGACAGCTGTTTTATTGCATTTAATTCTTTCTCTGTCAAGAGATAATCATTCTCATATGACCTATCCATAAATTCCCCTGACGATCTGCCCAGGGTGAAAATGGCAACATCATTACGATCAGCAATACTATTTAATTGTTCTGTAGTCCATGTTCTTTCATCGATCATTTGATCAGGAACCATTGCAAATTCCTTTGGAGGTAGTTTTGCTTTTTCATCTTTAATATAAGACTGGTAAACATTGGCTAATTCCTCATCAAAGCTAATTTCGTTTGTTTTAAAACCTTCAATAATAGTGACATCTCCGATATTGTTTACATCCCCGCTTCCGGTGCCGCCAATAAATGTGTCATAGGATGCATTGCCAAATAAGGCTATTTTTTGAGTTTTTTGTATTGGAAGTGCCTGGTTTTCATTCTTTAGCAATACCATTCCCTGGGTGGCGGCTTTTCTTGCTAATTCACGATGCTTTTTCAGCTCCGGCTCTCCATCAGGTTCATATCCTTTAAATGAAAGTGTTTTGGTATAAATATTTAGAATTCGCTCGACATTTTGATTCAGGGTTTCCATTGATAAAGATCCATCAGCTATTGCTTTCCTGATATCCTCTCTTTGTTTTTCAATTCCGGGCATGAGCAGGTCATTGCCGGCTTTCATTTGCTCTACGGCACTGTTTCCTGCAAACCAGTCAGTCATTACAAATCCGTCATAATTCCATTCATTTCTTAAAATATCAGTAAGAAGATCATGCCGTTGTGAGGCATATACGCCATTTATACGGTTATATGCAGACATTACTGTCCAGGGCTCTGCTTCTTTTACGGCAATCTCAAATCCTTTGAGATATATTTCCCGCATTGCTCTTTCACTTATCACAGCGTTTACTGTAATACGATTCGTCTCCTGGTTGTTTGCGGCGAAATGTTTAATACTTGTGCCGACTCCTTGTTCCTGAACGCCTTTAACAAATGCTGCAGCCATTTTTCCAGCTAATAATGGATCTTCTGAATAGTATTCGAAATTTCTGCCTGTCAGTGGATTACGGTGAATATTTAATGCCGGAGCCAGCAATATATCGACACCATATTCTTTAGCTTCTTCACCAAAAGCTTCACCGACCTTTTTCATCAGATCCAGGTCCCAGGTTGATGCCATAAGTGTTGCTATTGGAAAAGCTGTTGCATAATATTTTTTATCATCACCTGGTCTTTCCGGTGTGATACGTATACCGGCAGGACCATCAGCAAGGACGATTTGCGGAAGTCCGATGCGATCAATAGCAAATGAATGACCGGCAGCACCGGGAATCTTGTCTTTGATTTTTGCAGATTCAGGTGTGATACCCGGAAAGTAAAATCCAACGCCTACAACGATGTTGATTTTTTCTTCGAGGGTCAGGCCTTTAACAACCTGGGGAATGTTTTCGGTAGTTAACTTTTGTGCCTTTATCGGAGCTGTTGATAGTAATATTGTAATTACCAGGGGGATGATTTTTTTCATTTTAGTTTCATGTTTATTGTAAACACAAGTAACTAAAAATCAGGAACTAAAAAATTGATAAATATCAATTAATGAAGTTGATTTCGAATCCGGCTTAATGTTTCAAAAGTTATTCCCAGGTAGGATGCTATATATTTTAGAGGAGCTCGTTTAATAATTTCAGGATCGTTGGCCATTAATTTTTCATACCGTTGAAAGGCTGTTTCAAACTGAAGGGCTTCCATTCTGTATTGAGATAGAATAAGTGAAGTGGCAAACATGGACCGGTATAATTTGCTGATGTTAAGATCAATATCAGATAATTTTTCCAGTGACTTTTTGGGTAGTAGTATTATTTCGGAATCTTCTATGCATTGTATGATCAGGTTACTTGGTTCTTCGTTAAAATAACTGATTATCGAAAAACAAAAGTTGTCATCATATGCGAACCATTCTGTTATTTCGCGTCCGTCTTTAATATAATAGATCCGCACCATTCCCTTTTTTATATAATAGATGTGCCGGCAAATGGAATGGTAATCCAGGAGAAAGTCATTATTTTTTAATGTTTTGGTTTGTGTTGATTCTTCCAGCTTATCAAAAGCTTCATCCGGTAGTGTATAGAGAGAATTAATACGGTTTTTAAATGCCGGCATAATATTTTTTATGGTGATTTTTAAAATATATGAAATGCTAAGCAATTTTATAGTTTCTATCTTAGAAATTAGTCGTAATTACTTTGCTAACAAACATTTTTTTATCAGGATATAAACATCTAATGAAACAATTTATCAAGGTGAATTTTGTTTTACGATGGTCCGTTGGGATTTTAGAACAAAAAAAAGGTGCCTGAGGAGAATATTAATAATTTCAATCGCCCTTGTTTAGCACAGCCTAACAAGGGTGGGGGAGATCATCGTTTGTTGAGTCTTCTGTATCATGTAAATTTGAATTACAAATCCATGGATAAGGCTATAGTGTTACAAATCCTGAAAAGCGGTTATTTTTGATTTAAAAGTATTTCAAATTGAAATAAATTCCATAAAAGGAAGGTGCTGTTCGATATTTGTAATGTCGAACTTTTATCCTAGGATCTGTGATCCGAATTAAATTTAGAGCAGTCACAGGTAGTATTATTATGCCAGAGGTTAATTTCAGGCAATACGATTACCCTTCTCATACATCCTCCTTGCAAAGGAAAATTGTGAGTTTGGCCAGTCTAATTTTTGCTATAAAGTGCAATAGAATCTGAAACAGAAATGATAAAAAGAACAAGTAGTCCAAAGGCGCCAAGAGGTAAAGAGATGAACCCAAACCATGGAATAACCATCCATTCGCAATTTCCTTCATGACAAGGTTGGTTAGTAGTTGCCTCAGTGATCCATGCCCCGATAAAACCGATAATAAATGGAGAGAGGCCTATGAAAATTACCAGAGCCAGCCAAAGAGGAAGACGGGTTAGATAATGTTTTTTCTGTTTAATGATAACTGGCATAATCTTTTAATATACTGGTTTTAGTTCGGAAGTAATTTAATCAAATTATGATGTTATCAGTGATAGATAGTTTTTTGTGGTAAAGATCAAGTCGCACATTCTCGTTGCAAATGAAACGATTGTTGTCTTCCTAGGTAACATAAATAAATGCAAGTATCAATAATAAAAAGTTGTCTTATTGATAGTTTTCATTGTTGAATGTTAGTACCCCATCCATATTGCCAGTAAAATGGATAATATACCACAGGAAAACAAAATAATAAAAAGAGGTAATATGAACTTTAGCCATTTTCCAAATGGAATTGAAGCAAAGCCAATCATAGCCATCAATACTCCATTAGTTGGAATTATTATGTTTGATAACCCATCTCCCAATACAAAGGCCAACACTCCTGTTTGCCGGGTAATTCCTATAAGATCTGAAAGAGGTGTCATAATTGGCATCGATACCAGTGCCTGTCCTGATGCGGAAGGAATGAAGAAATTTAATGTAGACTGAAATACGAGCATACCACTACCTGCCATTGATTTAGGCATTAACATTAAATTATTTGAAGCATGGTTTAAAATAGTATCTATAATCTGACTTTCTTGCATTACCACTGAAATGCCCCTGGCAAAACCAATTATAAGGGCTGGAATGATCATTTTTTCCAATCCTTTTACAAAGGTTTCCATTGCCTGATCTCCGGATAGACCACTGATTAGAATGACCAGAATACCAATTCCTATAAATCCTCCGGTCATTTCAATCAATCCCCATCCAATGGTTTGAACACATAACATTATAATTGCATACCCAAAGATCAATACGAATAGAATCCATAAATGCCGGGAGGTTAATTTTTGTTCTTCTATTTTTAGTTTTTCAGATTTAGTGTATGAGTTTCCCGGAGCAAGAGAAGCTATTTTATTTTGTTTTACTCTTTTTCCATAATACATTAAATAACTAAACCCTATAACCAGAAAAAGCATAAAGAGAAAAAATCTGAAAACCATTCCACTTCCTAAGGGCAGTTCAGCTATTTGTTGTGCGATAGTTACATTAAATGGATTGGTTATGGCGGTAGACCAGCCAATGAATGCCGGTAATGCAATTAAAGCCAGACCAAACATCCGGTCATATCCAAATTCTTTTGATAAAACCAGAAATACCGGTATGAGTGGAATCAACTCAACTGCCAGTCCTAAGATTGCGCTTGCGGCAGATATAGAAAGGTAAATCAAAAAGAAAAGGATAGTTGGTCTTTGTCTGAATTTTTGAATAAGGAAAAATAATATTGCATTGATCGTTTTAGTGTAAATAACAATGTTGAAAATTGCCCCGGCTATAAATACAAAAAATATTAACGCTGCTGATTGCAGCATTCCTTTTGGAATAGCGGTTAACAGATCTAATAATGAAACCGGAGAAGCTTCTCCTTTTACTTTTTCATTTAACAAAAGCCCTTTTAATGAGATCGTTTTAGGTAATTCCCTGTAACTGCCCGGTACTAGTACTGTTTGTTCAATTTTTCCAAATTTCCTGGTGGTTCGTTGATAAGCTCCTGAAGGAACAAAGTAAGTTAGAATAGCACAAAAAAGAATAATAATGGAGAGAAAGATAAAGACATGCGGAACTTTTATTTTCATATTTTTATTGTTGAGAGTGACTTTATCATTCCGTTATATCTGTTTATTTTAATTATTCTTTATTTATCCAATCGATGACAAAGCCCATTAAATCTTGGGGAATGGTGTGACCTCCATCAAATTTTTGATAGGTCACATCATAACCATTTCTTATTAATAGATCTCGTCCGTTTTCAGCAAAATTGATGGGTACCAGTTTATCTGTTTCACCTTGAATGATCAGAGTTGGTACACTTTTTCCCTCTTTTATATTATCATTTCCGAGCCAGTCTTCGTCAACCACTGAACTGAAAATTATCATCCCATCTACTTTATCATGATGGTGGATACCTGTTAAATAGGTGATAATGCCCCCTTGAGAAAATCCAAGAAAGTATATTTTATCAATATTAAATGACCGTTTTAAATCAGTCATAACTTGTGCCATTTGCTTTTCTGTGGTTAAACGCATGGCTGCCTTTTCTCGCTCAGAGGCGGGTCTTTCCAGCATAATATATGATGATATATCATATAGAAACCATTCATAGCCGATTGTGCCGTCATTTTTGAGAAAACTATACGGTGCTTCCGGAGTCGCATAAATAAAGCCAGCTTCGGTAAAATAATTACTTAAACGTTGAAAACTTTCAGCAGTACTTCCAAATCCATGCAGACCTATTACCAGAGTATGGCTTTTTGTTGAATCATAATTATCAGGCAGGGAAACCAGTGTAGGAGTAAAGGCATTGATGTTACTCCAAATAGTTAAAGGATTTTGGGTTGTGTCATTTTGTGCCTGAACAGAAAGGTGTCCAAATGAAAAAATTAACAATAATAGTGTGTTGAATAATTTTATATAGACTGCCATCTTCATTTTAAAATTGTGGTAATTTGATTTCCTATTTTATGGCTATAAATGTTCTAAAGATGACTGTAAGCTTATTATTAACATCCCCGGTTATTGAAAGTAGCTTATTTATTATTTAAATCAAATATTTTATTGGATTAGTTATATTAAATAAACATATATATTCAATATAGGATCGTTTTGGAAATGCGTGAGCTTTTTTATGGAGCTACTTTTTCGATTTAATTATCTTTCTCACAGATATTCTCTACTCGCTTTTTTTATTAATTAATAGGTCTGTAAACTATCTTTTTTGAAAAATTCAATCCATAATGTAGAAGTTAAACTTACCATTATAATTACAATCAATTCGTGAAATGATAGTGGGTTTATGATGAATATTTCATTTAAAAATGGGATGTAGTTTATCGCAATCATAAATAATACTGAGGTCCCAATAATTATTGGGATTAAATGGTTTTTTAATTTGATGGTTTTAAAAATATTTTCAGTAAAGGAGCGATTGCCCAGTGTCAGGAAAATATTTGAAATAATCAGTGTTCCAAAAACAGTAACCCTGATGCCTTCATCACTTTCCCCTGTTGTTTTAGCCCAATATCCTGTTGCTAAACATCCCAATGTAATAATGATTCCTTGTAAGATAGTGATCCAAAGTTCTGTTCGTTGTAAAAGTGAATTCCCGGAGTTTTTAAGTGGTGTGATCAAATTCTTTTGCTGTATAGGTTCATTTTCATAAATAATTGAACAAGTAGGTCCCATAATTAATTCTAGAAAAATTACATGGATAGGTGTAAATAACATGACAGGAAGCCAGGTTAAAAAGATAGGGAGAGTAACGAGAAGAATGATCGGAATATGAATTGAGATAATGTATCGAAATGCTTTTTTAAGGTTTTCATTAATTCTTCTGCCCAGGAAAATAGCATCCATCATTTTATCGAGGTTATCATTTGTCAGGACCAGATCTGCAGCTTCTTTTGCAACTTCAGTGCCTCTTTTTCCCATTGATATACCAATATGGGCTGCTTTTAATGCTGGCGCATCATTTACACCATCTCCCGTCATAGCCACAGTGTCTCCATTACTTTTAATTGCAGCAATGATTTTTAATTTTTGTCCGGGTGATATTCTGGCAAAAATATCACAGGTTGAAACAGCCTGTTTAAGCTCATTTTTATTCATTTGTTGAATTTCGTCCCCGGAAATTATGTGGCTATGATTTATACCGGTTTTTTGTGCAATAGCCATTGCTGTTTCGGGGTAATCACCAGTAATCATCACTACCCGGACTCCTGCCTGGTAGAAATTCTTAATTAGCTCAGGTATGTGCTTATCAGGTGGATCATGGAAGGTAATTAGTCCAAGAAATTGAAAAGTGATTTCTTCTTGGTTTTCGGGTAACTGTTCTTTATCCCAATGTCCTTTAGCTACACCCAGTACTCTATATCCTTTTTTTGCATACTCCTGGCCTTTGGCTAATGCAATATTAGCATCTGAGGCGTTTAAATTACATATTCTTACAATACTTTCTAAAGCCCCTTTACAGGCTAAAATTCTATCTCCTTTTTGATTACCAAAGATATGTGTCATTACCGGAGGCTTTCCTGAAAGAGGAAATTCCTTAATTATTTTATATTCAGTTCTTAGATCATTTGTGTTGTTTTTATCAAATATTTCATGAATGGATTTCTCCATTGGATCAAAAGGCGATTCTTCACTCGCCCACATGGCATACTCTAAAACTTCTGAAGCCTGGTTCTGATTATCATAGTTGATTTCGCGATTTGTTTGAAAGTCAAAAACATGAGTGACTTTCATCAGGTTTTGTGTTAAAGTCCCGGTTTTGTCCAGGCAAATAACTGTTGCTGAACCCAATGTTTCTACAGTTCGGGGACTTTTAGCTATGATTCCAACTTTTAGTAATCGATATGCGCCCAATGCCATAAAGGTAGATAGTGCTACTTGCAATTCCTCTGGTAATACGGACATAGCCATAGTTAACCCATGCAAAAGACCATGTAGTAAGCTGCCACTTTCCCAGGTATGATAGCCCCAGACAAATAAAAATGCAATAGCACCTATAATCACCATTCTCTTGACGAAATGATGGACTTTTTCTTGTAAAGGAGATTTAGTCTGGCTGGTTTCTTTTACCAGGTAACCAATACCTGCCAGGGTTGTTTTTTTTCCTACTGCTGTAACTCTCGCATAGCAATAGCCGCCGACAACCATTGTGCCTTGTATCAGCATTTCCCCTGATTGCTTATTAATCGAAGCAGACTCGCCTGTCATGATTGCTTCATTTACTGAAAAATCATAAGATGATATTACTTTCGCATCTGCTGGAATGATAGTTCCTTCTTCACAAATAATTATATCTCTGGTAACTATTTCCCTGGTCGGTAATATAACGACCTCATCTTCCCTTAAGACTTTGGCTTTAGAGGAGGTTAGCTTGCTTAAGGCTTTTACCGCTTTTTGACTTTTAAAATTTTGAAATATGTCAATGCCTGTAACAAAGAAAATAGCTGCAAGCATTGTAAAAGCTTCTGATAGCTCACCAAATATAAAATAAATTGTACAGGCAGCTAATAACAAAATTAGCATTGGTTCAGTGATAATCGAAAAGATAATCTTTTGTAAAATCCCCTCTTTTTCAATGCTCTCATTTGCCCCGTTAAGTGATCTTTGTTCTGCCACTTGATCTGGGGAAAGTCCTGAAATATTTGTAGTGTATTTTTTTATCAAAATTGATTAATCTATCCTGGTATTAAGTTATTAGATTTTGAGTTTATCTGCTAATAAGAATAATTTAGGATTTTTGAATTCAGTATTTCTAATCTGAATTTTTATAGATAGAATTAATATGGTTATAAGTTTTATTCCTTCTTTTTCTAGAACTGTTAATTGAAAGCGGCTTGGGATTTGACTGGTATGATTCCTGATTTTAATTAGGCAAATGTCTTTGAAATGTTTCTAGACTTGAATAGATATTGCCCTATTTTTATTTAAATCCCTCTTTGGTGAAGTGCTGGCTGTTAAATAATAGAAAACGCCTTTAGTTTCACCATTCAGCATAAGTGTAATAATATCTGGTTCACCGTAAGTTCCTGTATTATATTTTCAATGAACGAAATATGCCTTTTGATTTAAAAAAGTAACAAAAATATAAATAGAATTTCTTTAATATTCTTTATACAGTTTTATTCAATAACCGGTCTATTGGTATTTTTGAATAGATAGCAACAATTCCTGTAATAAGGAATAAAAGTGTTTTGTACGGTGTATATGAGATGCCCTGACCCCAGTAGAGTATATAACTTACAGTGAATAAAATCATTATTCCATGCAACCATCTTCGGTTTAACAATTTAAGAACCACATTCATAATTAGCATAGCTGTTCCGAAGAGTATAATTGAAAATTTTATAAACGCTGCAAACCCAACTGTTTCTGCAATAGTCATTGATGATGGATTGTGAATCACCATCCCTAGTATCCAGCCCATAGCGAATAATAGAATGTATATAGTAGTCTGAAGTACGGTAGCTATTATACTTTTAATTATTTCATTCATTGAAAATAACTGTGGTAAATCAATTGAGTCTCTTTACTAAATTAGCATAGAATGAATTCATATATTCCGTTTCAGGATATTATAAACGTTTACTTGAAAAGTGGGAGAAATTTGGATTTTGTCAGTTGGACAATTAAGCTCCAACATTGCTCATTCTTCCTTTTACTTTATGCTTATTAAAAGTGAGGTTCTTACCGGAATTATTATTTTTAAACAAAATTATTGCTATCAAAGCAGACACAATGGAAGTGATAATTCCTACTCCGGTACCAATCAAGAAAAACCCAAGGACGAAAGTGACTGCCATTATTACTAAAAACACGGCAATTCTGTTTTGTACTAATTCTCCAAAACTATAGTCTACAGCTCTTATATCGTCTACTTCGTATGTATTTGTACTATTGCAGGCCGGACATTTGATTTCGAATTCCTCACCAAATTTCTGGACGATATTTATACGTGTAGAGGCTTTATATGGACTATCGATTTCATTTCTACAATCTTTACACTTTATTATTAACTTCATTTTTAAGTTATTTTGTTTTGGTTATTATAAAATTCCTTTTTATCAAGACCATGGGTAAGCCAGATGTATGATGAGTAAACTGGACAAATCAAAAAATTGGTCTTTGATCAATATTTACTTTTGTTAATACATATTGAATTAGAATTGTAACCTTATTATGAGAAGGGACTTCACGGTGAAAACATTATGGTTAGACCAGCTATTGGAATGCTGAATCTATTTTATCAAAATGAATTGCCCGGTAATACTGTTTCTAACCGAACATTTTCTGTGCAAACATATTAAATTAGAAGAAAGGAATTACGCGATCTTTTTATTCTTTTTGGGCTTACTAAACCTTTGTATATAACTACAATGCTGGCATAATTCTTCAACCAAAACACCGTTTAAAAATCCATTTCTCATATTTACGAACCGGTCACTATTAATTATATCGTGGATTGTGGAAGTTTTTAAATTACCCAAATTAATCGATGCCTTTTGGTCTAAACAACAAGGCACAACGGTTCCATTAGAATGAATGCCTATATGACTGATTGTTCCATGGCAACGGCCTTCTAATCCCTGATGTGGTAATGAAAATGAAGGCCATTCGAAACGAGAATCAAAATTGAGATAAAGTCTATTCCAGATCCGCTTCGATTTTATTGCCCCCAGTTCAATATTTCTATTGATTGATATATCAAATTGAGACTCGATCATGGAAAATATATCTTCATTATCAGAAGCATTACTATTCAGATTCCATAGCCTGAAATTTATATATAGATCAGGCTTCTCTACATTTGCTGATTTTACAAACTCCAATATTGGTGAAAGATATGATTCAATTTCCCTTTCAGGAAAGTTGTCTTTAAAAGCCTGAAGTGAGAAGTTTATCTGACGAATACATTTAGAATTTAAAATGTTATTCTTATGCTTTTTGATTAAAATACCATTGGTAGTCAGGTCGACTTTAGTATTGTACTTATCACAGATTTCTAAAATATTTAAAAACTTTGGGTGGGCAAGTGGTTCCCCTAGTAAATGTAAACAGATAACTTCCGTTAGTGGAGCTACCTGTTTTATAATGTCTTCAAATTCAATCAGATCCATTATTTTTTTATCCATTTCCACTACAGGGCAAAAAGAACACTGCACATTGCAGATATTCGAAATTTCCAGGTAAACTTTTTTAAACATCCATTTATCAATTATGAATAACTGTAGATCTGATTTTGATTTTCACGCTATTTACGTCTAAATTTCTTAATCATAACAATAATTTTTGTTTTTGATTATAAAATATAAAACTGCAATGAATCTTCTGGAATCTGGAAGACAGCATAACAAAACAGGGCCATTAGTTTCTGATACTAAATGGCCCTGTCTGTTATTACTTATTAAAAAAACTTTATTGAATAATTAAATCCCCGGTGATATTAATTTTTCGGTTAGACATTAAATCTGTTAAGGAGGCTTTTAATTTACAAGGATTATTTATTTGATCACCAGTAAAGGTGATATTTATCGGTAACTGGTTATTTTTAAAACCATCAGGATCAACACCCGTTAAACTAAACGTCTCTAAAACATTGGAACTTCCCATTATTGTCGATAATTTCAATTGATAAAGATGGGAAAGCTTTACCGTCAACTATTTCCAGACCATCTATTCCTTCTAAAGCAAATATAAATTCGTTAGCAATATTAATTTCATTATTGACTACCACATGGTTTTCGGTTTTATCCCAAAGATAAATTTCAGTGAAAGTAAGTTTCTCCTTTTTTATTTTTAATAGTTTATTAGCTTCCATGGTAAAAGGTAATTCATAATTTAACGAACCATCTCCTTTTTTATCCCAGATTTTAACAAGTGCTTTATATGATTCTTCGTTATCATGGGGTAATACTGCGGTAAAGTTAGCTTGAAGTTGCAGTGGTGATAACTCTGTTCCATCTTCCAGATTTGCTAATAGGTCATCATTCTGTAGAACTGTATCCTTATCATTCTTAACAATATATAAAGATAAACCAGGATATGATTTACCATTTTCATTTTTCAGGCCTGTGATGTTATTAAATATAAATTTAACCTTCTCACCATTTATAAACTTGTTCCTGTTTTCAATTACTCCATTAATTTCTATAATAATTTCATCTGAACTTAATCCATCTCCTCTTGTATAGGCACCAGTGTTCAAATCTTTATTGGTTTATTGGTTAAATTCACAGGCAAATAAGGCTAATGTAACTAAAAAGCATTCAAATAATTTTACTCTTTTCATTTTTGTTGTGGTAATTGAAAAGGCTATTTTAAATCTCATTTAGCCTTTATTGTTTTGGTTAATATTAAAAAGTTTTTCGATTCCCGGAATATATAAAGCTCATCATGATATGCTGAATAAGTTATTATTTGTTCCCAGATAAAATGCGAAAATAATTCTTTTTAATTTAAAATCAAATCTTGATTTAATGCTATGTGTTGTGTGTTTTAATTAAAAGATTTATAGTACAATTTAATGCAACTTGAAACTAAGGATATGGAATTGATTGAGAATTTCACTTCAGCCTGGCATACAATAACAACACCCGATCTTTAAAATTACCCATGAAATCAAGAATTGGATTAATTGAACATGTAGCTTAAAACCAAGGTATAGTTAGTTCTTTTCACCGGATGATGTCAAATTTTGTATGGTAATTGAATTAGACAAGATATTTTAACTGATTATTATTTTGTTACAAAACAGGCTGGAGTTAAAAGTACCCTAAAACAAACAGAGTATATATAAACAATAGGGTGTTTACTATAAAGAAACTTACAGTTTGTTCTCTGTTATTAATAAAAAACAATCCTGTAATTGCACAGGCGTAAAAAATCACCGGTATATAAGCCAGAATGTTTAAAATTTTCCATCGGGCAGGCAATTCATATTCCTTACTATCAAGTTTAATATAACCCGTTTTGACTTGTCTTAAGACAGGCGTTATTGATAGTCTTATTGAATCAGCCTCCCAATATTTAAATTTTTGAAAGGCCTGAATCATATAATTGTAATTCTCAGTTTTTAAATAGCGATAATTTGTTTTTGTTTTTCCTCTTCCGGTAAATCTACCGTAATGTGAATAAGCTTCTCTTTTAGTATAATTGAGTTTCTCAGTCTTTTCGGGGCCCGGTAGTATATAGAAATCCACAATTATAATAATTGCTAATATTCCAAAAAATATATTGATTCTCTTTAGAGTTTTAAAAATCATTGGTAAAAAGTTGTTAGTCTACCATTTTAGCTCAAATTTATATTGTTCTAGCCTTAAAATAGCAATAGTTTACAGCAGGTAGATATTGGTGCTTGATGCTTAAATGGGATTGGGTGAATTTTTTAGTTTCGGTAGAATTTGTTGTAGTTGGTGGTGATTGCGAATTCCAAAAGTAAAAGTAAATCCATATTTATCTTTTAATTGGAGCGCGAAGCCATTGTAATCAGTTAAATAAGCTTTTTCATTCTTGTAAGTTAAAAATCTTCTTCCTACCCCCTTATAATCCTGAATTGCATTATATTCTTTAATTTCATAATCATAACATCCTTCAAGTTTTAATTCTCTCCAATAAAAATGATAAGGTGTGAATTTGTATTTAATTGAATTCTCAAAAATAATAATTTTTAAACGCATAGTTACCAGGATAAATAGTAATCCGATATCTAGCGGTATAAGAATAATGATGGAAGTAAAATATTGGTATAAAAAAAAGGTGTTACACAATATTAAAAATACTATAAGTATTAAAATATCCGTATAAGGTCTCTTTATTTCCTGAAAAAGAACTTTTTTCATTATATAGTTTTATTTAAGAGGAGGGATAAGAATTGCTAGGTCATTAAAAATTCTATCCGGATCTCGTGAAATTCAGTAATTAATAATATTCCTTTATAGCTAAAATGTTATGAATTTAACCGCAATTTATATTATATACTAAGAATTGAACTTTTGTAACCAACTAAAAGCTCCACTTAAGTCTGGCATACAATAATTTCGCTTGAGCTTTAAATTTACCAGTGTAATCATCAAAGAAAAACTGCCCGATGACATCAAGATCCAGATTTGGCTTAATCGAATAAGTAGCTGTCGGATTGATAAATATCGCCTGGGTAGAAGGGTAGTATATCGTGGCTAATCCCCCGGTAACCAGCGGATGAAAATTATAGGATGTCTGAACGAGTATAGAATGGGTGAGCGGAGATAAATTTCTGGCAGTAAGTCGCTGAGTTATATCAAATATTGGAATTGCAGTAACCAGGGTATCACTACCATCCGAGTTATAAAGGTAGGATCCATGAAGATATAAAGAGCTTTCAAAACTGTAATCAACAGATATAGAAGCCAGTAAGGCGTTAGAAAACTCATCTTTATCAGTATAAGGTTTAAAATAGCTGACTTCCCCTTTAAAGCCGGCATCACCTAAATTACCTGCCCACCCAACTCCTGCAGTCAGGTCTTGTCTGGCTTTCCCTGTAAAAACCTGGAAGTCATACCCCTTTTTATTGAATTTATACATGCCAGCTATGACCATTTCATCAAAGTCATTATTCGCAGTAACAGCGAATTCGATACTTGAAGCAAATCCAAGGTATTTCCTGATTCGAAGTGCATCACTACCCGGGCGCTCTTCATAATCAAAATCAAAAAAGGAATAGGAATTAAATATATCGTTAGGATTCCATACCAGGTTTACCCCCCAGTTTATGCGCTGCCTTCCTGCCCGTACTTCCCACTTTTCGTTATACCATTCTACATAAGCCCGGTCGATCATTGTGTGAAACAACCATGACTTATTTTTTGGTCCGTAAAAAGACAGATCGAAATAATCGTTGTTTCGATCCACAAATTCTCCATAGTTGGGTATTGCTTTAACCAGGTCACCATAAAAGAGTCTGTTACGTACTTCCAATTGGAAATGCCATTGCTCATTGGGATACCAGTCAAAATTGAGTCTGTTGTGGATGAGGTTATCAATCAATGTGGAATCATCAGCGAAGTTGACAGTTACCAGGTCTTTTATATAACCTGACAGGGTCCAGTTTTTAGGTTTGTCTTCTTGTGCCTCAATTGAAAGTATAGATAATGCCCATAATATAGTAAACCAAAACAAACGCATGGTTAAGTAGTTACTTTATTGGTATCGCGGACTTCATCATTAGAAATAGCACCATCGACAAGAGTGATAACTCTCCTGGCACGGTCTATAACTCGTTGGTCGTGGGTTGAAAATATAAAAGTCATACCCTCATCTTTGTTAAGCTTAGCCATCATGTCGAGAAGGTTTCCGGCTGTTTTTGAATCCAGATTTGCTGTTGGTTCATCAGCCAATACGAATTGTGGTTTGGACGCTAAAGCCCGTGCTACAGCGACTCGTTGTTGTTGCCCCCCGGATAATTCAGAAGGCTTTTTGTCACCCTGATCTTCAAGACCGGTTTCCTTCAATAGTTGTTCGATTCGATCCTTGCGTTCTTTTTTACTTTCTTTTTGTAAGAGCATTACAAACTCGATGTTTTCTCTGGCAGTAAGTACAGGGATTAGATTATAAGCCTGAAATACAAAGCCGATATTGTGTAGTCGAAAGTCGATCAGCTTATTTTTACTTAAGGTCGATAAGTCTTTACCATGAATCCACACTTTACCTGATGTCGGCGTGTCAAGACCACCTAAAAGATTGAGTAAGGTAGTTTTACCTGATCCTGACGGACCAACCAATGCAGTAAATTCCCCCTTCTCAATGTGCAGATGTACGTTGTTTACTGCTTTTACCGGTACGGCCCCTTCATCGTATATTTTGGAAAGTTCCTCGGTGTGGATTACACAATTTTTATGGTTATCATCTTTCATGACTTATATTTTTCTAATGGCTTTTACAGGATCAAGTCTTAAAGCTGTGATAGCAGGATAAATCGAAGCCAGAACAGCTGTGGCTGCAACCAGAATCATTATGTTAAAATAGTACCTTGTTTCAAGTTGCGGATATATAACAGATTTAAACCCAAAGGCAGAATACCCTTCTTTATAGATACCACTCATGTCAAGCCCGTTGGTACCCAGGTATTCTATTGTTATAAAAGCAAAAAGTAAACCCAATGGGGCTGCGATCATCACCATAAAGATGGTTTCCAGGGAAATCATCCCAAAGAGTTTCCATTTGTTCATTCCGATAGCCATGAGCATGCCTATTTCCCTTACTCGCTCTAATACCGCCATGAGCATGGTGTTTACAATGCCAAAGGAGAGAGCAAGCAATATGATTACAAAGAAAATGATCATATACTGATCGAGTGAGTCGATCATAAAACCAAGTTCCGGGGCCAGTTCTTTCCAGCCTTGGGTCAGGAGATCCGGATACTTCGAAGTGAGTTTTTCCTGGAATAGAGGTACATTATCAGCATCTTTTAACAGGATAGCGATTTCATGAACATTGTCGTTTGTATTCTGTAATTGAGAAAGATCTTTTTGATTAACGTATAAATTACTCTCTTCCAGCGTTGAATTATAACTCTGAAAAATGCCAATAATTCTAAATGCTCCTGCGACAATGTTTCCATCAATATCCTGAAATGTGAGTACGATCTTAGAACGGAGTTTTACCTTAAGTTTTTCTGCCAGTTTCTTACCAATAATTACTTTGTTTTTATCCTCAGGAGAAAGATATTCACCTTCGGTAACATTATGGCTCAGTTGCGTTACGCTATCTTCTGATGCCGGATCAATGCCAATGAATTTTCCTCCGAAACTTTTTCCTGGTGAAGCAACCATTCCAAAAGCCAGTACCCTGCCACTTATATCTTTAACAGCTGGATCGTTATTTATATCATGTATAATTTCTCCACTATTGGTTATAAAGTATTTCGGGTCATTATCCTTTTCATATTCAGGATGATGAATTTGAAGGTGAGATACTTCACTTCCAATAGCGTCTTGCAATCTCTGGTCGATCATACCATAGATATAGGCCAGGATAAAAGCTCCTGCCCACATCCCCAACATCACGGCGATGATGACTACAAGGCTTCGCACCTTATTTCTCCAAATATTTTTCCACGCTATTGCAAAAAGCATCGTATTGTTTATTTAAGTTATGTCCGCATTGCAGTCACAGGATCTAATTCTAATATCTTTAATAATGGATACACGGATATCACCAATGCAATAATGAGCACGATTAAGGTCTGCTTGTAAAATATGAATGGTTCGACTGAAAAATAATAAATAGGTTCAAATCCCCATTCTTCATAGATCTTTTGCAAACTTCCACCGACTTCAATAGGGTATAAATGAAAATATACAACCACAGGTATACTAATCAGGGTTCCGATTGCTGCACCTAACAAGGAAATGAATATGTTTTCTAATATAATCTGAATGGAAAGCTTAAATCGACGCATGCCGATTGCTACAAGGACTCCAAATTCATATTGTCGTTCCAGTGTCATCATAAGTACCGTTCCGAATATTCCGAAAGCAATCAGAATATAAAGTACCATAAGGAAGACTACATTTTCTCCACGTTCATTTTGCAACATTTGGTTAAGCTCGGGCATCAGTTCTTTCCAGCCCATTATCTCATATTTGTCCGAAATAATTTTACTGAGTTCTGTTTCCAGTTTATCGGCTTCGTTTACATCATCAATGGCTAATACCAAAGCAGTGACTCGGTCCGGAGCACCATAAAGTTGTTGAGCCAGCTTAATCGGCAGGTATACCATTCTTTTATTCAGGTCCGGACTGGCAAAGTGAAGCAAGCCTTTTATCGGGTATTTGTCTGCGGCATTAATTCCATGATATCCCTGGCCGATGATTACAAGGGTATCCCCGACGCCAAGACCCAGATATTCAGCTAATCCTTCAGCAACCAGTACCTGTTTGTCGTCTGCGGTTAAATATTCACCTTCTGATACTTTATTATCCAGTTTAGTGACAATTGGCTCAGCTTCCGGTTCGATACCGACAACCATACAACCCCGGGTATGTTCCTCTGATGCAGAGAGAGCAAAAGACTCCAGTCTTTTAATCACACCATGGATGCTTTCATGATCATTAAGCTGATTAATCAGGGTATCATTGATCAGCATTGAATTATCAAGGGACTGATCATCCCAATAGCCATTTTTATGCACTTGTATGGCTCCGGAATAAAAGGAGACCACATTATCTTGCAGCTTGTATAGCACACCTTCGGTAACGGAACTCATTACAGTGGCCAGTAAAACTGCAAATACGATACTGGCAGCCGTAATCAGTGTTCGCTTACGGTTTTTCCAGATATTCCGCCAGGCCAGTTTCAGCAACATCTTATTTTACACGTTTCATATTTTGTAAAGAAAAGAAGTCTGTGGTGATGGGAATATCATAGGCTACCGATTCATATTCAATGATCGTTTTATAACCATCTTTATCTACCGGGATGTATTCCATTTTAGCAGGAAGGAGTCTTCCTCCCAACTCCCTGATATCAGAATATATGATCTTGTTTACCAGATATCCATCTTCATCATAGAGTTCTGTTTTAAGCTCCATAAAATCTTCTTTGTCAATCCAGCTATAGATCTTGCCCCAAACTACCGGGGCATTAGGTTTTGGGATAAGCTCAATTTTATACACCTGCCTACCTAAGATCACGGAATCTCCTACAAGTGAATGTTCATAATCTTCAACGATGGAGGATTCTTTAATCAGGTCGTCATTAGTAAAGTCGGAGCCCATCCATGATTGCATCATCATCGAAGGAGGGAGTTTGATATTTCTTTCGATAGAGGGTATCCAGTTCCAGATTTCTTTGTCTCTTTTTAAGAAAACAGTTCCTTTATCACGTGCCGGTGCTGTAACTAAAATGAGGGAGTAGTCCGTGCCATGTGACCAGCTTTTCAGTTCCATCTCCCGTTTCCACGTAGGACGTTTAATGGTGATGGTCATGGTGGCTTTTCCGGTATCACCTCGTCTTTTCATATCAGCTTTTTTTACAATTTCTTTTGCATCCTGGCCTTTTATGAGAATAGGAAATAGGAAAATCAATATTGCTAGGATGAGTAGTTGAAGCCATTTCATGATCCGGTCCTGTTTTTATTGATTCCAATAAAATCATTTGTTTAATAAAATGTAATGACCATCTTCACTTGAGGAGGTGATTTTGATCAATGGTTGTTGCTGGTAAATGTTATTTATGTAGATTTTCGGCAATACAATTGCCATTCTCGATCATCCTCATTTCAAATGAGGACGATTGTTTTCTCCGTTGACACCAATAATAAAAGTTGTTTTATCGTCCTTGTTAGCGAAGCGTAACGAGGATGTATTGAGACCAGCGTTTGTAACGATATATAGAATATATTTCCTCTTTATTTTGACCCATTTAGTCGATAATATCAAAAGAAATAATAGTCAACGGTGAATTTTTCTTGATATCAGGATAATACTTTTTCAGGTCATTTTTCAGTGTTTCCACAGAATCATAGCCATCACTTATAGCATCGGCTTTTTCAAGGTCGCTAAAGGTTTTACTGTAATCTAGTTTTTTAATGATGATGTTAATTGGTGGCTTAGAGCTAAAGGTTAAAGAGGTTTCCAAATCCTTGAAAAGCATATGTCCATATCGGATCGTAGTTGTCTTGGTTTTTGACCTGACCAAATCATAATAAATGTCCTTTAAATTAATAGACTCAGCAATATATTTCCGGACCTTGTTTTTACTCATTTTTGAACATATATAAAACAGCCTGTGTTATCTTGGGAATGATGCTTTATTGTTTCTCCAATATATATTTATCTCCTGTAGAATTAGTCATGATCAGGGTGCCATTATCATATTCATAGTCCCACTCACCATTTAAGATTAGCGACCAGTCAAATTCAGCAGTCCAGGGGCATTCGTTAGTAAAGGTAATGGCGCTATTTGTAACCATATAAGTACCACTACATATGGCAGGGAATTTTACCGTTTCACTTTGTCCGGAAAAGGTTCCATTCTGAAGGCTCAGTTCCACGCCTGATGTATTACCATTTCTTTCAAATGTTCCCGTATATTCTCCTTCAATTTTGAGTTGAGTTTCATCATCATTACATCCATAAAGGGTAATGAATAATCCTATTAATATAAAAAACTTAAATCTCATAAGTGGTGAATATTGATAGTATATACGACTATTTAAACCACAAATTTTATTCCATTCTTATTTTAATTTTTTAATAACATTTGGCTTATCACTTCCTTAGCCTGATCACTTAGTGGGTGACTGCCTTTTTTTTCTTTATGGGTTTGAACAATGACAGTCTCAGCCTTTGCAACACAAATATTTTCTTGAAAGATCATCTGGAATAACACAATCGAACTATTTCCAATTTTAATCACACCAGTACCTATTTCTACTTGACCGGGCCAATGAACTTCCTTGACAAAATCAAGTTTTAGAGAGGCAATAACAAAGCTGGTTTCTTTACTAACAATCGGGTTGGAACTGTTAAAGAAAAACTCAACTCTACCGGTTTCTAAAAATGTAGAAAACACTGCATTATTGACATGTCCCAGCCGGTCGGTATCAGCATATCGGAGTTTATCATAGCTTTTAATGGGGAAATCTTCTAATTGTAAATCTTTCATGGTAGTTCAATAAATGAAATTATAAAAATAGCTTTTTTTAAATCAAACAAATTGTATTTCTCTCACACTATAAAAATGATTTAAAAAATGATTTATTGAATTTGGAAATTCGCTTACTTATTAATTGCATTTCAATTTAAATACAAGGAGTCCGATATTTCATTATCGGACTCCTGATTTATATGATTATAAAATAAATATTTTGCTATGCTGTTGCTGTTCTGACCTTTGATTTTCTAAACATTAAAAATGCCGTAATGCCAACACCAACTACTAACAGAGATACCCCAAGTATCGGACGATAAAAAATCCATGCAATAGCGATGGTAATAATTGATAGTGAAAGTGCAGTTAACCCGGCAAACAGAGATAACCCAAAATCTACAATATTGCCCAATATGGGTAAGACATCTGCTAGAACCACTAATGGTTTAAACACTAATGAAATGCCAACAAACATCAGGAAAAATCCGAGTAATCTAAGTAACCACGTTATTATAGTATTCTTTTTTTGAGCTGAGGCAAACATTTGGTCAGCTGAATGAACTCCGGCAGATACTAATTGAATGTTTGTGCCATTACTGGATTGGAAAGGTTCAAATGTATTACCAATTTGTTTTGATACTATACTGTATTCTTCACCTGATTGAACTGTTTCAAATGAAATCTTAATATCTCCAATTTGTGGTGAAGAAGGAGTTCCCTGGCCAATGTATATTTTTTGAGCTAACACTCCATCTGAACCTTCATTTATTAGCCTGGCATTTTTATGTTGTGTTGTATCTAAAGAATTGATCGGGTAGGGCTGGTAATTATTCATCTTTGATAATAATGATCCTGATACGTCAAATGAACCCATAGTTGCGTCAGGAACGGAATGTGTATAACCTGCGTAAGGAAAACTTTGAGGATTTGTATGACCTTCTGTTACCTTAAAGTTATTGGAATTTTCAATTGATTCTTTCCAGTCTTTAGAATAGGTATATTCTTTGGTTGTTTTTTCACTTCCTCCAATTTCCTTTTCCTTCTTGGTTTTCGTTTTTTCTACCCACTGATACATCGATACTCTTCGTCTTAACTTTAACGCATTAGACTGAACGTTAAACTCGTTATCTTTAAGAGTATCATTGGTGACAACTTTTCCAGTTAAGTGCACAAGTTTTCCCGCGTTGTTATCCGATAAGTCATTTGAATTAATTGAGACTACCTGACTTGCTCCTTCGGTTAGTCCTTCTGCTGTTCTGACAGCACGGCCTTCATTTAACCACAACACAATAAATGAAGCTAAAAAAAGTAAAACACCGAAGAGAACTTTTTTTATCGACCCCATAATTCTTGAGCCCCAGCTTTCCGTTGATACCTCCCTGAATGAATCTTGATTTTCCATATTTATATATTAAAAAATTAATTATTACTTAATTAAAAGTCATTTCCAAAAATCAATAGAAGAGGTATTTCAATTTGGTCGGGACTTATAGGTATTGTTAATACCAGCTAAGGGAAAAGCGTAACCCTATTTCTCTAAATTTATATGATACATTTCAGCAGCATGTTGATAAACAGATCCGAAAATAATTTATTTTTAACCAAAATCAAATATTCACTAATACTATGTCTATCTCAAGATCTTAACATACTCATTTGGTCGTCAACTATTTTTTTTGCCTTTATAAGTGACTTGACAGAACGGGAAATATCTTCTTCACTGGTAACCCAAGAACAGATACTTACCCTGATAATACGTCTGCCTTTCCATACAGAACCACCCACCCAGCATTCCCTCAGGTTTTGTACTTCCTCTATTACTTTATCAGTTACGTCATCGGTTTCACACTGCACAATCACCTGATTAAATACTACTTCATTGAGTACTGAAAATCCATCTTCTTTGGCAATCTCATTAGCAAATTGAATGGATCGTTTATGCATATTGGTGACCATTTCATCGATACCTTTTCTACCGAGGTATTTTAAGGTAGCCCAAAGTTCAATGATTCGTGCTCTTCTGGACATTTCAGGGGTGAAATACATTCCATCACGATCCTTTCCCTGAATAATATACCCTCCTGACATATGCAAAGAAGACATCAACGCTTCCTGGTCATCACACATAATTATTCCTGAATCATAGGGTGTATTTAAAGTTTTATGACCATCTACTGCCCATGAATTGGCATGCTCAAATCCTTTGGTCAGATGTTTGAGTTGCGTTGTGGCACCAGCCCAAAGCCCAAAAGCACCATCGATATGGATCCAGGCACCTTGTTCTCTGGCTTTTTTACAAATCGAGTTGAAATCATCAAAAGAACCGCTGTTTACATTTCCGGCCTGTAGTATCAGGATGGTGTGGTTATCAAGCTCGGGGATTTGCTCAGGGATTATCCTGCCCTCATTATCAACATCTACCCATTCGATGTTGCCTTTTCCCAGCCCATTTAAAGCTATGGCTTTTAATACAGTTGAATGAGCATCTCTACCTGTTACAACCCTTATTTTAGGAGCACCAAACAGCCCATTTTCATTGAAATCCCAGCCACTATTCTGAAGCACGCGATACCTCGCAGCTGCAAGACCACAAAAGTTTGCCATCGATGTCCCACTTACGAAACCTGCAACAGTTCTTTCCGGAAGTCCGAATAGTTGGATCAGCCAATTTTGAACGACAGTTTCGAGTTTTGAAGCGATAGGAGACAGAACCTGCATTGCTGTATTCTGATCCCAGAATATCGACAGATTTTTAGCTGCGAGTCCGGCAGGAACTACACTTCCATTAACAAAACCGAAGTAACGGCCACCGACCTGTGTAACAGCAGCAGGCGAGCCATGTTTATGGAGAAGATCAATTACATCGTGTGCATTTCCCGAATTTTCAGGGAGTTCTTCGTCAAATACAGATAAATTTTCGAGAGCTTCTTCAGTTGGGTATACATTTCTATCTAAAGCTTGTGACAGGAATTCTAAACCAAAAGATTCAGCTTTTTTAAATAATGATTCATCCTGAAACTCAGATAGCATTTGTTTTTGCAGATTCTTCATTTGAATTTATGATAATCCCCAAAATGGGAGTTGTGACATATTTAGGTGGTCAATTTAATTTATCCATTATTAAGGTCAAATAGTTAATCGGCAACGGTGAAAGATTTTTTTAGTCGGTCACAGATTTTAAGATGAGAAATAGAGGTCTCTACTATAAGTGTTTTTCAGATTGATAGGGCATAATATATTTCTGAACCTTGTAGGAAGGTTTGTGCTAAAGAAATGTTCTAGGATGATCTTAGTTGATTAGCATCGACATTTAATCTCTTAATTGAAATAATATATTCATCAGTTCGATGTTGGGTGGTTCTGTGATCTCATATACTTCAGGGATACTTTTTGCCAGATCAGAATTTCGAAAAGACTGTAGAGATTCAGGAGAATCCCAAATATAAATACCTCCATATTCTCCTTCCTGATTGGTTTTGACATAATATTTTTGCAAAAGACCATCTATTGCTTTGAACTGCGGTTGTCTTTCTTTTGCTTTCCTTAACAGTTCTTCTTCCTGAAGATTTGTTTTCAATCTGATGAATTGTAAGATCATAATAATTAAAATTATTGGTATATAAAGTCAGCTAATTTGAGGATAAGTTCTTTTTATTGTCTCTGAAAATAGACATTCATTGTACGGCCGCTATAAATACTCAAGCCTTTTATTTCTCCATCTTCACTTCTTGCGAATTTCAGGCTCAATCCTCTGTCGGATTTAAATATATCTCTTGTAACTGGCTCTAATTCTATTTCTCCAAGCCACCGATGTTTAATGCTCAGATTATTATCGTTATTTTCGATATGATATATTGTTTCCAATTCATCACTCCAGTAATTGGCTTCAAATTCTTGTAATTCTCCTTGTTGTGGAGCCCATTTTTCAACTTTATTCAATGTTCTTTCGGAACCATTAATGATAGTAAGTTGAATTTCACCGGTTTCCAGTTCGTTAAATTGTATATGACCATTCCAGCCGTCCATTACAAAGGTATTTTCTGATGAAGGTATTAGCTTTCTTTGCCCGTTAATTGACAGGGAATCATCAGAGATCGTAAATTCTATCGTGCTATTTGTAACAGGGGAGAGGTATAATCCGGAATATTGTTCCAGTATATTTTTATTTACAGCAACAGGTTTGCTCTTAATTTCGGAAGAGGAGGTCATGTGCTCACCAAGTATAAGTTCAGCGATTTCTGTTGATGGAAACCATCCTTTACTTCCAAAGTTTGATATGATGATTATTCCTAAATCATAATCAGGATAATAACTCAATTGGGTTGAAAATGCTTCATGTCCTCCTGTATGGCTGTATCTTTTTAAGCCCCTGTAATTTCCAGATCTTATTCCTAATGCATATTCAGAATCAGTTCCATCAGTTAGAATATAAGGATCGAGAAATAGTTTTTGTACCTCGCTGCCTCCGATTTCTGCAGTTCGATAATTATTTATCCATTTGACCAGGTCGGTAATACTGGTATAAATATCGGCGGCACCAAAAATAGCTCTGTTGCTTTCTTCGTTAACAAAACCTTTATCTTCTTCCATAGAATAGGATTCCGCAGCATTATAAATTACCTCGCCAACATAACTTTCAATCTGAGTGTTATTCATGTTAAGTGGGGTCAAAATGTTTTCCTGAACCCATGTATCAGCTTCCTGTCCGGTCACTTCTTTTAATACCTCTGCTAAAATCACCCAGGCTGTACTATTGTATGTCCAACGGGAACCTGGGGCAAATTCTAAACCAGGCTGATTCCTTACTACGTTAATGCATTCCTCCCTTGAAAGACGATCGATGCCAATATCTCTACCGGCCAGGTAAGACATAGTATACGCTTCGCGGTAACCACTGGTATGGGAGAGTAGATGTTTTAATGTTACAGGATGGTCAAATTCTGGCCAGTCATCCATGTATTTACTCACAGGGTCATTTATATTGAGTTGTCCATTAACATGCAGCATGGCAAATGCATAACCAAGAAATTGTTTACTCACCGAGCCAATATTATAAACCATTTCAGGATCGTTGGAAATGCCATATGATAAATTCGCCATTCCATATCCTTTACTCAAGGTTAATTCACCATTTTGAACGACTCCTACTACCACACCAGGAGTAGAATCATTCACCTGGGAGGGTATCATTGCATCAATTTTAACCTCAAGATCTTTTTTGGTAGTGATTTGACCATAACTGGTTAGTGAGCAGATTATTCCATAAACAATTATCGTGATAAGAATGGAGTTTTTCATTTTCGGAGTTTTGAAAGTAAATAATAATAAGGTTATATCAATTTAATGGTTTTAGCTTACAATGCCCGGTGTTCCAAAGTATTGTTTATCTAAATATTCCGATGGAATGTTAACAAGTATTTATTAAATATAAGCGAAACGCTCTTTTTGTAATACTTTAAATGGGTAGATAGCAAACGGTAGATAGTAAATGATTTTAGTTCTGCAATAATTTAATTAATACCTGGGTAGTATCACATTAAATGTAGTCCCATGCTCTTTATCACTTTCCAGCTCCACCTTTCCTTCATGAGCTTCTGCTATTTTGTTAACGATAAATAAGCCAAATCCAAAACTGCTTTGTTTGCTTTCTGAATTGCTATCGGTGTCTTTAAACATACCTTTGAAAATGATTTCTTTTTTATTTTCAGGTATGGGTTCTCCTTCGTTATGAACTGAAATAATTGCTTTTTCATCTTCTGCTGAAACATTTATATCCACAGGTCCTCCTGGCTTACCATATCGCAGTGCATTAGTAGTCAAATTAGATATAACCTGGCCGATACGAAGTTGATCCCATTGTCCGTTTATAGGTCCCGGTGAATTAAGGTGTATATCTGCATTTGGGTAAGTGATTTTAAATTCTTCAATAACATGTTTGCATTGTGAAGTCAAATCACATGATGTTTTGTTGATAGTAATGCCTGTTCCAAGTCGAAGATTTGTTAATTCGAGCAGATTTCGAATTAAGTCGTTCATTCTCTTAATACTGGTTTTGGAATGTTGAATTAATTCTTTTCCGTCTGGTGAAAGGTCTTCCGTTTTTTCAAGGAGTTCCTGGATGGATGATATACTGGCTAAAGGACTGCGTAAATCGTGCCCCAGAATTCCCAGGAACCAATTTTTGCTTTGATCCATTAAATTATGATACCGGGCTACTGAATGCATCCAGGCCCTGTCAATAGCTTCATTGAAACGGATTATATCTTCAAATTTTTGTTCACCTCCTTCAATACCTATTTTTTCATCGTAAAGACGCAATACACTAGCTCTTAAGGCACGGAATTCCGAACTTACATGGACAATGTCAAAACCAATGTCTACACGCTGTTCTCCATGGAGTTTGGAAGGTTTATTGTCGTGTTCAAGTACTTTTTCTAAGTTTTTTGATTTTTCCTCTCTTTCTTCTTTCGTCTGGAATTTTTTCATTTCCTCCGGGATTTGATCAAGCATTTCACTAATATGGTCCTCGATCATTTTACTCCCCATGCTCAAAGCGGGTTCAATATAATTTTGGGCGTAATTAACCCATTCCTCTATGATCAAATCTTTATTTTCTTGTATGAATTGTGCCAGTCTCATAATACGGAAGATAGAATTATACTTAATTAAAAAGAGATACTGCGTACAACTTGCAGTATCTTGATTAAAATAATTAAAGTTTTGAATTAATACAACGGTTGTACCAGGAATTAAAAATGTGAAAATGGATCAAATTCATTGGGTGTTACGCTTCAGGGTAAATGTTTAGATTGTTTGGTGAGAATAGAGTTTGATTTAACATTTTTCCCATGGTCCATCCCGGGTGACACGGGCAAAATGAGTTCCATCAAAAAAGTACAGACCGTCACCGCCTCCTATCCATAATAATCCATTTTCATCTTCATAAATTGTTTGTACTGCCCGAATTTTAAGACCTTCAGATACTCCGAAATTTTTTAGAGTTTGTCCATCAAACCGGTAAACTCCAAATCCTTCAGAACTAAACCAGATATTGCCGGTTTTGTCTTCAAAAACCACACAGACCTCATCGTCTCCTATATCACCATTAGTATGGCTGAAGTTAATAAATTTACTATCAGTTAATTGACTAATCCCTCCATAACGTGAGCCGAACCAAATCCTCCCTTTTTTATCTTGTAAAATACTCATCACATAATTATCGCACAGACCATCCTTCGCGGAAAACTTTTTGAATTGGTCCCCCATCTTATCAGATGGTGTATATTTTATCACGCCTTCACCATCAGTGCCAAACCAAAGGCTCCCGTTTTTATCTTCGATTATTGTTGATATTCTGATTTTAGGGTTATTTATACCCGCATTTGATAATGTGAATCTTGAGAATTGATTCTCTTTTTCAGGATCATGGTTAAAAACTCCATTAGCTGTGCCAACCCAGATAATACCTCGGCTATCTTGGAAGATTGTCCAGATCCTTTCTGTATTTTGTCCATTCTTTATAGTGTAATTAATGAATCTGGTGCCATCGTATTTTGAAACACCTCCATTAGTAGATATCCAGATGTTGCCTTTCTGGTCTTCGATTATTCCGGTGACCTGGTTTCCACTTAAGCCTTTCTTGGTAGAAAAATATTTAAGTGAATCTCCATCATATTGAACTACTCCAAGTGAATTAGTGCCAAACCAAAAATTATCCTCGTTATCCTTAAAGATTCTTCGAACATACTGTGCAATGGATTCTGTCTTATTAATTTGAAGACCAAATTCTTTCCCATATTGCTCAACGAATTGTAAATAGTATTCCTGATCAGGATTGTTACTATTTTTAACAAGATCATTTTTTGCTATCTCTTTCTTTTCAGGTCCTTTGCAGGTAACAGTAACAAGAAATAGAAACACTTTTACTGTGACTAATAGAAGTTTATTCATCGTAATTATTTTCTTACGAAAGTAAAATGTATCACTTCGATACATTGTTAAGAAGTGTAAATTAATGTAAATCCTATAGTAAAACGTTTTAAATAGTGTCATGATCAGGTAGATTTGTAAAATGACTCTCAGGGATATTAAAGTATTTGTACTCTTATTTAGCTTGTTCTTATTTACCAGGGATGATAGTATTGGTCAATCGGACATCAAAGAGTCACATATTTTAGTGTCTTTGCGGATGATCGGTCACCAGGTTTTGTTGTCTACAGGAGATAGTACTTCCCGGGTTTTACCGATCGAAAAAGAAGGTGAACGATATAAAATTCAGTTTTCCTCAGAATTTAAATTTGATCCGGATGAGATTGTAAAGGTGGTTGATCATGTAGTTAATAATAGCGGTATTGCTGAAAACTACATTGTAGAAATTGAAAAATGTCAGACAAGTGATATAGTCTATAGCTTTCAAATCAGCGAATCAGAGCAATCAAATCTTGTTCCCTGCAGGGGGAGAGTCCAACCATCAGGATGTTATGTTTTATATTTTACTATAAAAAATGTAAAGTCTCAAAATCTGGCTAATGCTAACCTGAATAAAACGATGTCTTATGGAATGGGGAAAATTGAATTCACAGAAATTATCTTCATTTCCGTATTAGCGATAATGTTCATTGGTGCTACCATTAATTTTACTAGCGGACCAAAACGAAAGACTGAAGAATCTGAAAAAATTTCGATAGGGGGATACCAATTTGACGCTCAAAATACAAAGCTTTATTTCAATGAAGAAGCAATCGAACTAACTAGTAAAGAGTCTGATTTGCTTTTCCTTTTATACACATCTGTAAATACTACGGTTGAGAGAGACCATATTTTGAAAGAAGTATGGGGTGATGAGGGTGATTATATTGGGCGGACTCTGGATGTATTTATATCCAGGCTGCGTAAAAAACTGGAAGGAGATGCTTCCGTGAAAATTGTAAATGTTCGAGGGGTAGGGTACAGGCTGATCTTAAATAAGGAAAATAAATAAGGCCATATCTTTAACTGAGTATATAGTGGCCTTATATATTTTAAAAAGTTGAATTTTAATAATTAAATCACTTAACCTCCATTGAAAATTCTCTTTCGATCTGTTCCGGAAAATATAAATAAAAGTTCTGGATGTTATCGGCTGCATATATCACCAGGTACTTTTCACCAAACTCTTCTTTACCTTGTTTTTCCTGGTTTTCAGCCGCAAATATTCTGAGAATTTTATCATTTACCTTAGCATCAAACTCATCTGGTGTCATATCAGGGTTATCCTTGAATAAATTATAGTTAAAGGCGTAAGTCGTAATTTTCCCTTCACCTGTCGGTCCGGATTTAATTGATTTATCTTCTTTTTTTAATTTGATAAATTCAAAATAAGGTATTTGCTTTATTCTGTTCCCCTTATCATCAATATTGATGAATTCTAAATTATTAAAAATGGTTTTGTCTTTATTCTTGAAATTCAATACTACCTTATTGTCAAACATATCAATTACCTTAAATGACAGGCTGTCTATAGAAAGAGTCTTTCCAACATCTGATCGTGTGATTTTTTTGTATTGATATCCTGATGTTACTAAAGCTTTAAACGTTACTTTTCCACGAGCAGAATCTAACTCTTTTTCTTCAAATCGAAAGGTCGCTGAAACAGTTACCCAGTTATAAGAATATGACGATCCATCCCGATAGCCTGCTTTAAATTTACTACCAAAATTAACGCTTCCTTTTTCATCAATTTTTATCTGATTATTGTTTTTATCTCGTAATTCTGAATCAATTATTTTCATGTCGTACAAATCCAACATTCCCGACTCAATAAATTGTGGGAAATAAGAATTAAATTCTAATCCATTACCCATAAAATCATTTTCTGAAAAGGAGAGAGTTGCATTTTCGATCATACTGTCCAGAGCAGTATTTAATTTTTCATCTGGCAGGTTTAGTTTATCCCAGGGAAATGAAAAATCTTCTTCAAGTTTTGAATATAGTTTTTCCTTTTTGAAAAGGTTAGAATTTGTCTGATATAAAATGCCCTTAAAAAACTCGACAGCTTTTATTTTGGCTGAATCAATTTCCTGACCATTAATATTAATAGAAAGAAGAATGAATAAAGAGATAAATAGTATTTTGGATTTGTACATAAATTAAAAAGTAACTTTTTTTAATGGAATAAACTATTTTGGGGTTGTTGCTATCTTTATTTCTTTAGTTCTTTTTCCACTTCAGACCTGAACTCTTTATCAGTAAGAATTTTTAATTCAAATTGGTTCATACTCATTTGAAGTCTTGTGTTTTCAAGGAATTCCAGATCATTTAAAAAATATGCCATTTCTGTCTTGTTCCCTTTTTTATCAGTTGCATATAGTGCTTTAGTAAGAACAAAGGCAGTTGATCCCCCTTTCATCCCAGAATGCTCTAGCCATTGACGATTTGCAGGGTTGTCAAGTAAAAACTCCATGACTTCATCAAGGTATTGCTGTGTTTGGTGATTAAAATATGTTCTGGAATTAATTTTCTTCATAACCCCAACATATTCTTCAACTGTTGATTCTGGTAAATTGTCAGACCAGATTCGTTGAATGTTCATACTTAAATCACCTTTATCCTTCTTGTAAGTGCTGTCCTTTTTCAATTTTTCATGAATAACATTTGTTGTTTGGATGTATTCATCAATTGGTAATGCTTTAAGTTTAGATTCTAGATCCTTGTTATCAGAATCTGGGAATTTTTCTTTTCCTACAAAAAGTGCTGATACGATATAGTAGATTTCTGAATGTTTTTTAATTCCCAGGCTATCTAAGCGATTATTAATATTTTCCAAACCAAGCTTATCTGATAGCCATTCCGTGTTTGCATTGGAGCTGAAAGCAATCATTCCTTTTGCAATTTCTCGAATAGAGATTTCATCATTTTCAATTTTATCACTTACCTTATCCAACCACTTTTTATGAGCCCCGCCATCCGTATTAGGAATGTAGAATTTATCCAATTCTTTGATCGAAATTTTTTCGTCCGGATTGATCATTCCACTGGAAGCTTGTTTAGCATATTCTATTGCAATTATGATCTTTACTGTACTTGCTAAGGGCATCATTTTATCGGGACTTTTATCTACGAGCAATGTGTCATTCCGATATAATTTGATTGCTGATTTCTCAGGATTATCTTTGATGAAATTTAGAACGAAATTTTCGTTTGGTTTAAAATAGTAAACTCCAATTGCTCCCAATAATAAGATAGTTCCGGCTACGATACCTAAAACAATAAACGTCTTTTTTATCATATGATTTCCTTTTATTCTGCATCAAGAGAAAAATAAACTTATATAATTCCTGATACAGGATGGTTGTTTTGGTTGACAGTAAATATGTTATTTTCAAATAATGTCAATTGTACAATACTTGCTTTTTAAGATGACAAAAATTGTCATGATTTTTTGAAGATATCAGATATTCATGCCGGGAGAAACCTAATTTTGATAGTCGGATTGAAGATTATGTTATCGGAAGATATGGGATGCAAATAAATAGACAAGATAAGTAGTGATACTAGAGTATTCAATAAACACAGAAAAGGGCTATAGATTTCTTTTGTAATTCGATAAAGAGGCAAGGACAGGAAGTTTAAAACCCCCTCATTAGGAATGAGGGGGTCGGGGGGATTTTAAAGCTTAAAAAGCGATTTTAAAGGATTCAAATATATATGTAGATTCTTATTTAGTTTTTTGCTTTTTCTTTTTTATCTAAAATTTTATTAACCATATCAGGGATTTTTTCAAATGCCGCAGACATACCTTTACTACCTTTCGTAGCGGGTAAAAATGAGATTTCTTTATCTCGAGTAACAAGGAAACCTATTGGGTCGATACCTAAACCAACACCGGCTCCGCCACCTTCTCCTTTACCTGCTTTATTTGAATCTCCGGATCCACCTCCACTACCAAAACCCATTCCAATTCTGACAACGGAAACGCAGGTGAATTCCCCCAATTCAAAAGGCTTACCTATTATCGTTTCAGTATTTGCTTCATCTTTGATAAAGTCGGTGATTTTGTTTAGTAATTGATCAAAGTTAACTTCCATGGCTGTATAGATTTTATTTTATAATCATTTGCTTATCAGTAATTTAATAGCAGGAGGAATGATTTTTATTAGCCTGTTATTTATAATTAGTTCCAGTTCATTCTTTCCTGTAAAGTTTATTTCAAATGTCCTTTCAGAACGGTTTAGTAATCTAACTAAAGGGTATAACTGCGCATTTCTAACGTAATCATCCGTATCGACATTTACTCTTAAATACTTTAATTTAAAAGTTTTAAGTGCCTGAAATGCAAATTTCCTAATTGCTGCTGCAGATTTACCTTTTTTCTCTTTCCGAACTTTTAATTTTCTACTTGTATCCTTTTTATCTTTGGTCTTTTTCTTCTTTACTTTTGAAGGTTGGATATCAAATTTTCCAACCAGCGTATTTAAGTGTATTATTGGGTCCAAATCATTGATTTCCAGATCTGCATTGATCAAGCCTTTTAAGTTAAAGGAATACTGATCCTGCTTAGTATTGATTATGATAAATACTGGAGCTATTAAAATCCAACTCATCATGATCACCAATATTCCTATCAGAATTAACAGTGTATAAATAACCCAGATCATGTACTGAATTTACTTACCCTTATTCTTATAATTAATGATAAGGATCATCCTTAATAATGACTTTTTAATTTGTTGAAGATCAGTTTATTGATTAGTTCCTTTTGGAAATTTTTATTATATAAGAAAGGCCCGATATTATTGAAACTATCATCAATAATATCGGGCCATTTTAAACAGATGTAATTCTTTATACTTTGGCTTTGTTGAAGCCTGATTTAATTTACGGTGGTTACCAATACTACTCCATTTTTTGCTCGAGTACCATATAATGAAGTGCTTCCGTCATCCTTTTTAAGTATTTTTATACTTTCTATTTCGCTTTCAGTATATTGGTTCAGGTCAGTTACACTAGGACGTGGGATACCATTAATTACTATCAAAGGGAAATCAGCCGGATCTGTTTGATCATTTATGTTTAACTCTTTTCTAATTTTGGTTTGAGCTTTTTTATAGAAGTCAGTTTTTTCCTGATTATCACTCATGAATTTGTCAATAGAAAAAGAAGTCATCCCCCAACTATAAGTTCCCGGTTCAAGGGAAACTTTAAAATCTTTGATAATCTTTTCAGTATCTATTTCATTGTTGATATCCCTTAATATTTTGACCACTTTTTCTCTGTTTTGATTGATTTTGGATGCCGGAGACCACATACTAACTATTTTATAGCTTTCCGGAGTTGAAATTTCAAGGTAGACCATTGATCCGTCGATTGCTTTGTATGGATCATCTCTAACAGTCATCACCTCATTTTGAAGAACAGAATTTAATAGTCTTCTTGAAGTTGCGGAATTAAAAATCGTGTCTTTCATTTCAGGTTCGCTTCCAGTGGTAAAGACTTCATATTCAGCAGTGGTCTCCTCCTCGACATTGAGTGTTAAAACAGAATTCCATTGCCATATTCTGATGTTTAATGAATCTTCTGATGGTCTTAAATCCTCTAATCCATGTGTTTTAAGTAAACGAGGAAGCTGCTCGATAAAATTATGGACTTTTGGATTGTCAGGAATATTGAACTGCTTCTGACAGAATAATGAATTACTAAATAGTAATAGGAAAAAAACAGTGTTGATGATTCTCATTTTTTCAGTCTGGTTTAAAAAGTAGAAGTGAATATGAGTTCCCGGCATTTCACCAGGTATTATAAACTTCTCCTATAGTTGATAAATTATTTGGACTCAAAAATAAGATGAAAGGCTTTTATATGGTATAACTTTTATAAAAAAATAACCCGGCTTTAACCGGGTTTTACTTATCAATTACCAAATTTTTCATTTTCTCCCATATCTGGGACGGATTCTTCTTTAATATTTGCTTTAGCTACTTCATAAAGTTGAAGAATTTTGTTTTCATCAGTCACCCAATGTTCTCCTTTGTTAATTTTCACTTCCAACATTGCAACTTCAGGATCGTCTTTGCCTTCTTTGAACCAGGCACTGGCCCATGCATTCCAGTATTTGTCAATAAGCTCCTTATCCTGTGTTAATTTGGCTTTTCCGGTCAGTGACACATAAACCTGATTTTCAGGATCAGAGAATGTGATGCATACATCACGGTCATTTTTTATTTCATAGACTTTTGCATCACTTTTCGGAGTATAAAAATATAAAGTGCCATCATAGGCATCCTGTACTAAAGACATCGGTCGTGCTCTTAATCGTTCGCTACCATTATCCTCTTGAGTTACGAGCATTCCGACTTTTATATCTTTAATAAGGTTCCAAATCTTTTGTTTATGTTCTGGACTAGACATGATTTTGGCTGGTTTTAATTAAACATCAGTTTATATATTTACTAACGTCCTGTAATGGTAACTGTTTAATATAATTTCGATTTGTGGTATAAGGAGGAATGGCCTGTTAACGGGATGGTTGAGAGAATATACCAGTCATGCAACTTGATTTTTGATAGATTATCTCTATGATGTGATAAATATTATCAATTGGATTTATTATGATTCTGCTCAATCAAAGCTGTATAATTGCACTTGAATCACAATAAATTAATTGCCAAAATGAAAAAGATAACAGCATTTTTACTGCTGATTGTTCTCGTGACTTTTTTACCAGCCTGCCAGCAAAGCAGTGCTAATGAGGACACTACATCAGCTGACGGAAGTTCCGGTGCTACCATGAAGAGCCGGTCGAACAAAGTTGCTACCAGTAATGCCGAATGGTGGCCTAACAGTTTAAACCTGGCAGTCCTTCGCCAGCATTCATCATTATCTGATCCGATGAATGAGGAGTTTAATTATATCGAAGCGTTTAATAGCTTGAATTATGATTCACTTAAGAGTGATATAAGAAAAGTATTAACTGATTCTCAGGATTGGTGGCCTGCAGACTATGGTCATTATGGTGGATTGTTCATTCGAATGGCATGGCATAGTGCCGGAACTTATCGTACTGCCGACGGTCGTGGTGGATCAAGATCAGGTATGCAAAGATTTGCACCGCAGAACAGCTGGCCGGATAATGCTAACCTTGACAAAGCAAGAAGACTTCTATGGCCTGTAAAGCAAAAGTATGGAAAGAAAATTTCATGGGCTGACCTGATGGTGTTAACGGGAAATGTTGCCCTTGAAGATATGGGGTTTGAAACTTTCGGCTTTGGAGGTGGAAGAGAAGATGTGTGGGAACCGAATAAAGATATTTACTGGGGTTCTGAAAAAGAATGGCTGAGCAATGATGAGCGCTACTCAGAAGACGGGGAGCTTAAAAAGCCACTTGCAGCAGTCCAAATGGGACTTATTTATGTCAATCCTGAAGGACCAAACGGTAATCCTGATCCGTTATTAGCAGCTGAAGATATCCGTACGTCATTTGGACGTATGGGGATGAACGACGAAGAAACTGTTGCTCTTATTGCTGGTGGCCATACACTTGGTAAAGCCCATGGAGCGGGTGACGCATCAAACGTAGGTCCAGAGCCGGAAGCAGCACCAATCGAGGAGCAGGGATTCGGATGGAAGAGTGAATATAAATCAGGTAAAGGTGCCGATGCAATCACTTCAGGACTTGAAGGCGCATGGACATCATCTCCGACTAAATGGAGTCACCTGTATTTCTTCAACCTTTTTGAGCACGAGTGGGTATTGACAAAAAGCCCTGCCGGAGCACATCAGTGGGAACCTAAAGAAACAAAAATGAAAGTTCCGGATGCATTTGATAAAAATAAAACACATAAGCCAATTATGTTTACAACAGACCTGGCTTTAATTGAGGATCCAGGGTTCAGAAAGATATCAAAAAAGTTTTATGAAAATCCTCTATTATTCAACGAGGCATTTGCTCGTGCATGGTTTAAGTTAACACACAGGGATATGGGGCCTAAGACAACCTATTTAGGGCCTGAGGTGCCGGAAGAAGATCTTATCTGGCAAGATCCAATTCCAGCAGTAGATCATAAATTGGTAGATGATAATGATATTAAATATTTGAAATCAGAATTATTAGGTTCAGGTCTTACAATAAGCGAAATGGTAGAAACTGCCTGGGCATCTGCTTCTACTTACAGAGGTTCTGACAGAAGGGGAGGAGCTAACGGTGCTCGTATCAGACTTGCACCTCAAAAGGACTGGGAAGTTAATAATCCTGAGCAATTGGCTAAAGTATTGGCTGTTTACGAGAAAATTCAGAAAGAATTTAACGAAAGCCATGGATCAAAGAAAATCTCAATGGCCGATCTTATTGTACTTGGAGGAGCAGCAGCGGTAGAAAAAGCAGCAGCTAATGCCGGATATCCTGTTGAAGTTCCTTTTGTGCCGGGTCGTATGGATGCTACACAGGAACAAACTGATGTCGAGTCATTCGCATTGCTGGAACCAATGGCTGACGGATTCAGAAACTATCTTAAAACAAAGTATATGCTTTCTACTGAGGAGTTGTTAGTCGATAGAGCACAGCTACTAACACTAACCGCTCCGGAGATGACAGTACTGGTGGGTGGTATGAGATCTTTAAATACTAATTATGATGATTCGAAAAATGGGGTTTTTACTGATACTAACGATCAGTTGACCAATGATTTCTTTGTTGCATTGATGGATATGAGCACAGAATGGAAGCCGGCTGATGACAGCAAAGAGCTATTTAATGGGTATGACAGAGAAAGCGGTGATCTGAAATATACTGCCACACGTGCTGATCTCATTTTTGGTTCAAATTCAGAACTTAGAGCAATATCAGAGGTTTACGCTAGTGAAGATGCTAAAGAAAAGTTTGTTAAAGACTTTGTAAAAGCATGGGATAAAGTCATGAAGCTCGACAGGTTTGATCTTAAGTATTCTAAGAATGATAAGAATGCTATTTAATTTAGTTAGATCCAAATAGATAAAAGCCCCGGAATTACCGGGGCTTTTTTATTCTGGAGAATTTGAATTTATTCTATTTAGTAATAATTAAAATTATCCCATCGTATTCGCCATCTGTATATTCTTTCATTGTGGCCTTATCCTTAATCACTTTTATCGATTTAATATCATCAGGATTCAGGTCTTTAGGGGTATACCCATCAGGTTTAGTCTTTCCGTCAACGATGTATAATACGTTTTGAAGGTTTGGTTTTTCATCTGATGATTTAGTCGTCACAGAAACACTTTTTTCACCATTTTCTTCTTTCCGAATATCAATCGATTTTATTTCAGATTTGTCCAAATTATCTATGCTTGACACCTTTTCTCCATCAACATAATAGTCAGCATTTTCTAATGATGGATTTTTTGTGTCTGCAATTTGACTTGGGTCGTTTTCTTTAGTGCATGCTACACCTGTAGATATTAGCATTATTAATGGCACTATAATTAATGCTTTTAAGGAAGATTGATTTTTAAAATTGACGTTTTTGTTCATCATGATTATTCGTTTTTTAATTAGTGATTGATTAAAAGGTGATGTGATATTGATCAGGTTTTCCTCAGAAATCTGATTGATTATAAGTGCCTGATATTCAAGCTTGTTTATTCCTGTATTAATAACTCCATAATCAGCTTCGTATTCATGGATTAATTCTAATTCACTTTTATAAAACCAGATTATCGGATTAAACCATTGAGTCGCTGCTAAAAGCTGGCAAAGAATCAGGTCAATTGAATGATATCTTAATGCATGAGTTTTTTCGTGAAGGATTATTTTTTCTACTTCTTTTTCTGACAAGGTATCTTTTGGTATGAATATCCATTTCAGAAAGCTGAAAGCTGTTTTTATATTTTTATTATAAACCAGTATATACTCTTCCTGCTTTACCTTCTTTTCAGAATTATTTAGCAGGAGTGTGATTCGTATAATATTTAGTAGAATCCTGAAAAGTAGGATTGCAACAATTAGTATATATATCCAAAAGGCGATATTTATCCAACTTAACTCGTTTGAATCAATAGATCCTCCAACTTCTGATGAACGAATTAGTGTATTGATTAATGCAGGATCAGTGATCAGATTGGGTTCAAAATTATTGCTGCCAATTGTCCAGGGTTGAAAAGGTATTAAGACCGAAAATACCAACCCGGTAATTAAATACAAGCGGTTAATTTTAAATGACGCCTTATTATTTAATAAAAGCTTATAAACTCCATAAAATAAACCAAGACTGAAGGTAGAAATGAATAAATAATAAAAAACAGACATAATTATTTCTTTTGAGTTTTTATTTCTTTCTCTATCATATCTTTTAATGATTCCAATTCGTGAATATCTATTTCTTTATCCTTAACAAAATGGGAAACCATTTGCTTGATTGATCCATTAAAGAAACTTCCGATTGTTGTTTTCATGATTTTTTTAGCATAGGTATCTTGAGAAACTAATGGAAAGTAAACATTCGTTTTACCATAGGTTTTGTGATCGACATACCCTTTCTTTTCTAATACTTTAACAACAGTGGCTACTGTATTGTATGCAGGTTTAGGTTCCTGAATGCGTTCCAATATGTCACTGACGGCTCCGTCTTCTATTTCCCATAATGCTTTTAGAATGTCTTCCTGGGCTTTTGTGAGTTCTTCCATGACGTAAATTAATTGTCTTTTGCTAATGTACTATAAAATATTTATATCTACTATAATTGTAGTAGATAATTTAAATGTTTGAGATAAACATAATTTGATTAGTTCGTATTATGATGGAGTGATCCTCATACAAAGAGATGAAAAAGCGGAAGAGGAGGGAGTTAATACACAGAGAAAAAGTGATAAGTTTCTTTCCTCATAAATTTTTAGGAGGAAAGAAACTTTAAGATTAACCTGGGTTATGTTCCATTATAAATCAATTTGAAACTAATATTCAAGAGAATTTGGTTTTAATTAATTTTTCGAAATTTTAAGTTTTTGATATTTCGACCGGATAACTGAAATTCAATAATATCTCCCTGGTCATTTTTTATGAAATCAACCTTACTAAAAACCGACTGATTAGTATAAAAACTATCCTGTGCCAAAGGGAATAGTTCAAAATCCCCATTAATAGAATGACTCGCTACCAGCTGGTTATTTTTCATAACTAATTCATAATTGATATTAAACTCTTCATTTTTATAGGCACCTTCAAATTTAAGAAGGTCTGATTTTGAAGGGATATCTTTTGGTTTTAGTTCTACTTTTTTACAGTCATATTTAAAATCAGCAATATTAAAGATGAACCCATTTTCATAAAATGAAAACTTAGTTGTTGGGACATAAGGGAACAGAAATTCCCCATCTCCTATAACAGGTAGCGGTGCTTTTCCCTTTCTTCCAAATGATTGAAAGTAGAGCGTGTCATTTTCAGCAAGAATATTGTAATAAGTCCCCGGAAACATTTCATAGGTTCCTTCAAAAGCTTTGAGTTCTTTATTACTGTATCTCACTTTCTTAGGTGCTGAAGGCTCTTCCAGGTGTTCTTCTAAAAAGAGATCAACAATGTTATACACTATATTCAGGGGTGTGAAGTCATTGTTATTGCCCAGGATGACCACTGAGAACATATATTCAGGTATATGCAGCAAATACGATCGAAAACCTGCAGTACCACCGCCATGAAAAACTACGTCTACACCTCTATAGTTTTTAAATTCTAATCCTAGCCCATAGTCAATCGTTTTTCCTGAGTTAAGTGTAGTGGTTTGTGTCATTTCATCAAAAACCACATTATTGATCTTATTTGGATTCTGAAATTCAATGGCCCATTTGCTAAGATCATCGATTGTTGTACTAATTCCTGAAGACCCGTTGGCCTTCATATTTAATACGTAGTTTTTATACATATCATTTTCCTTTTTATAAGAATAAGCCTTGTTTTTAACGATAATCGATGAACTACTTACCGCCATGGAATGATCCATTTGCAATGGTTTAAATATGCGATCTTGCAATACTTCCTGAAAAGGCTTGCCAGTAACTCGTTCTATTATTTCAGCTAATAAAATAAACCCTGTATTGTTATATTCATACTTAGCACCCGGTTTAAAATTCACCTGTTTGATGTTTAGTAACATCTGTGCAATTTCCTGGTGTGTTATATTATAATCCAAACCTTTACCTGCAAGGTTTGCTAGTTCATTAGAGTTAGGCAGACCATGTGTATGGCTGGCCAAATGTCTAAGGGTGATTTTATAAGGAAGATGTTTAAGTTCGGGTAGATGGTTTCTTATATCATCACTCATTGATAACTTGTTTTCCTTTTCTAATAATACTGCTAAAAAAGCTGTGAACTGTTTTGAAACTGATGCGATATTAAATGCAGTTGAATCTGATATTGGAATGTTATATTCAAGGTTTGCTGTTCCTTTTTGATTTTTATAAACAACGTTGCCATTTTTTATAATTGAGACAGCAACTCCAGGCTGGTCAGAATTATAATTATTATGTAATAAAGAACCTACCTGTAGGAATAAATCATTTTTATTTGACTCTTGTGCATTGAGTAAGTATATCGATAACAATAAAAAGCAGGTCAATAGTGATTTCATCATTTTTGTTTTTTCGTTTAGTTTTCAACAAAAATGAGGGTTAGAGCCTGTTTAATTGTCCGGATAAATAAAGTCGGACTGATTTTTTAGTCGGAACCTTTATCAGGACAAAGCCTTTTTCCGGTATTGAGTAGGGGTTTGATCAGTTATTTTTTTAAAAGCGGTATAAAAGGATGATTTTGAATTGAAACCAGCTTCGTATACAATTTCTAAAATAGTCAGCTCTTTATTATCCGGATCTTCTAAAAGTTCTTTCGCCTCTTTAATTCTGTATTCATTGATGAAATCAAAAAAATGCTTTCCCAGGTGATGGTTAATTAAAATAGAAAGATCATTTTCTGACATTCTAAGTTGATCGGCCAATTTCAATAATGTTAGTTCGAAATCCAGGTATGGCTTTTCTGTATTCATGTAAGCAATGAGTTTTTCCGTTTGCTCATCGTCCGGATCACTTTTTTTGGTATTTTTTAGTGAGGGTTTTAAAGGTTTTTGAGAGAAATTTATTCCGGTGAAAAGCTGCGGGGTAAACATAGCTTTTAGCACAAAAAATGTAATCACCATTAGAGCAGTGATACTTATAATTATATAAATTTCTAATATATACTTGAAATCAGTGTACTCAAATATCCATTTGATTAACACAAAAATGTGGGCTGCAGAAAAGATTATTATAATTTGGGTTATCCACCGATAATTTAAATGTGCCGGATTCGAATAGTTTTCCTTATAGATAGTCTTGTATTTTTTAAGAAAAATGAAAATAGCAATGATGTAGGCAAACCATTGCAATTCAGCAACAATTAGAAATATATCAAAAGATAGATCTGATTTGGAAGTCATTATAAAGACCACAGTGAAAATCAGAAATAATAAGGAATGAGTCAGATATTGGAATCTAAGCTTAAAGTTCGAGTAGCAGACTGATAAGACATACAGATAGAGCAATGGCATTTGTAGCAGGGCGGTAGCTGTTTTAATACTTACCAGAATTGGGTAAGATTCAAATCGATAGTTAATAAACAATCCTGTGAAATCAATCGAAGTTACTATTAAAAACAGGGCGAATAATTGATTGGATAATTTTTTAGAGCTTTTAACGGTTAAGAGAAAAGCAGAAAGTAACCACATCATGAATACGATGATCTTACCGATACTATTTATTAATTCAATTTTACTATCCAACCCCATCTTATTTTAAAAGTTACCTACTCAACAAATAACCAATAGCCTTCATTTAAACTGCTGTTTTACTAAAAAATTGTTATTAAAAAATCTCCAAAAATAGAGTATTAGATTGCCATAACAAAGAATTTATAGATCTTAAATATGTGGTTATAAGGATTCGGAATAAGACGGGAATTATTGGTAGTAAAGATATTATTAAATATCAGGCTATAAACCTGAAACTGATGACAGGATGATAGCTGAATATATATTTAACTGGTATAAAGAAATCGTAAGTCAGGTCCAATGAACCAGAGTTTACAGGTGGAATTTATCTAACATGGAAAATACATGAGTATTCAAATCATGGTTTTTAATTTCTCCACTTTTTCATTCGTAAGAGGTTTTTCAAAATACTCTATTACACAAGGGTAACTCCTGGCTTTCTTTTTGTCAGCCGGATGCGGTGATGAAGTCAGCATAATGATTTTTACATTTTCACATTGTGCTTTTTCTTTTTTTTCTTCAAGAAATTCCCAGCCATCCATTACCGGCATGTTAATATCCAGGAAGATTATGTCTGGGCATTCTATTTGAATCCGTTCATATGCTTCCATTCCGTTTAAAGCTTCATCAATTTTCTCAAAACCAGCACTTTTAAGTACTGATTTAGAAAGAAAGTTAGTTACCTCATCATCTTCCACCAGTAATATTTTACTCATTGTCTTTCTAATTTAAATATACTTTAAACATTGCTCCTTCATTTGGCTTGCTTTCGACTTCGATTTTTCCACCGTGGGTATCTAAGATCGATTTAACAATATACATTCCCACTCCTTTACCTTCAATATGGGTATGAAGCCTTTTAAACAGACCGAACATTTTATCGCCAAATTTTTCTGAGTTGAAACCCAGTCCATTATCTTTTACAGTTAAGCACGTTCTTCCGTTATTTTCACTTGTTTGAACCTCTACCTTTAATGGGATCTCAGGATTTCTATATTTTATGGCGTTGGTAAGCAAATTTTGCATAATGCTTTTTAAGTGGAGAGGGGGATATTTAATTTCCGGGCAATTTGAAAAATCCTCTGTAATTGTAGCATTTGAATTTTTAATTTGCTCTTCTATCGTTTCTTTTATTTCTTCAAATAGTTCGTCGAATTTGATAAGCTCTTTATCATTATTGAGGGTAGTTTTAAAAGTAATTACATCGTTAAGTGAAAATACTGTACTATGTAATTGTGTGATGTTTTTCTTCAACTTATCAAATAGCTCCTTATTATCCTCATCTTTAAAAGACTCTTCATTAATCATGTCTTTAAGGATATTAATATTGGTGATTGGAGCTTTAAGGTCATGTGCAGCTACATAGGCGAATTCTTCCAGTTCTTTATTTTTTAATTCAACTTGCTTTGAATGAGCTTCAACTTTTTTCATTTCAGATTTAAGGGCATCATTCAATTCTGCCAGTTTCTTTTCAGCTAATATGTGATCAGTGATATCTTGTATAAATACATGTATTACCGGCTTATTCCCCAACATAAATTTGCATGGTGTGGCCTTAGCATAAAATACAGACCCATCTTTTCTCTTAAAACTGGTTTCAACACTGAGTTTATTCTCCTTATGCATTCGATCTAAAATCTCATTAGAATGAACGAGTTCTTCTTCAGTATGTAAATCAAAAACTGTTTTTTCCAGTAATTCTTCTTGCTTGTATCCGAATTCCTCCAAGGCACTATTGTTTATATCAATTATGTTCATTTCCATATCATGAACAATAGTTGGTATGGGAGAGTGTTTAAATATTTGTTTGTAAATATCTCCTTTAACATCAATAGCTTTGAAGTTGTTATAGGATTTTGAAGAAGGGCGATCTTTTCTGGTTCTTAAATTTTCCATAGCCTAATTTTTAAATAATAATGTTTGGTCTGCTGGTTTTAGCGAGTTGCTAAGTAATAATAACGGTCTATTTTAGCCTTTATTACAAGTAAGGAATGAGCTGTTTGTTATGGTAATGCCTGTTTTGGTATACTTAAAATAGGTAATTTTTGATCAACAGAAAAGATATTTGCTGCCTAATAGGTATTTATCTTTTTATCCTGATGCTGGGTCTAATTAAAATGATATTTGAATTCTATGTAGTTGAGATTTGGTTCTTAGATTATTTGAATAATAAATCCTAGTATCCCAATAATAAGGCAAAGTGGAGAAAAGAATTTAGTATCCCTTTTTCCGAAATCAGTATCTTTTAGCTTCTTAAAAAATCCAACATATTTAAAATCTCCTATTGCTCTCAGGATAAATATAGATGGAATGATCCAGCCTCCATATTTCATCACCCACCCAGGAATCTGATGGTTAATTATACCTGATTTAAATATATAGAACATTGCAAAAAAGATCAGGCCAATACCAACAATAGCACTGTCTGCTTTCTTAGGATTTAATATTCTTTCCCCATTTTCTTTGGTTGGTAGAGATTGGGCAAATCCAAATTCGCCACCGATTACCCAATTAAGGTGAATAAGGCCCAGAATAAGAAAAATAAAACTTAATATCAGTGATGTAGTCATGGTTGTTCGTTGATTTCCTTCGCTAAAGTTATGTTATTTTTCAAAGTTAGTCAATAGACTAATTTTAAATAGGGACATAACCATGGGTATCCCAATTTCTAAAATGGAGATGGGCTGCTTTTCTATAATACCTACTTTGAAAGTGATACTATTTTTGTTCCTTTCTCTGAAGTTTCAAGTTGGCTAATTCTTTATGAAAGAAAATACCAGGAGCCAAAACGAAATGAGAAATCATTATTACATTAAATAGTATATCGGTTGTATCATAGGATGTCATTATCAAACCTTTTACCAGTTGATAGGCAACCACAATGAGAATATTTAATTTTGAATGATTCCAAAAAGTAGTTATAGTCACTACAAGAAATATAACATTCTTAAACGTATATTCCAGATTGAAAAAGATATCACCACCGTAAAATTCAAAATAGGTGATTATTTCGAGGATAATGGTCAGGGTTAAACAAAGGTGTAGTAAAAAGTTCTTTCGTGTCATTTTACTGCGTAGTTCAATGCAAAGTATTTTTAATATTTAGAGTGTTAATCATTTGTAACCACTAACCAGGGTATATTGAGATTTCCTTTTTTGAAGTTAACAGTAACTTGTTCACCTATATTTACTTTACTATAAAGCTTTTTATCAACACTTATTTCTTCAATTTCTTTTTGAGGCCCCCAGGATGAAAGTTCTAAATAATGTGTGGTACTTCGACCTGAACTAATTCTTTTGTTTAGAATTTTAGCCGTATAAATTTTAGCCTGTGAGTTGTCATAATAGCAATTATATTGAATAACTACCCCGATACTGTAAGCGAAAAGAAATAAGGTCAGACAGGCAATTGTTATAAAGTTTGTTTTATCCTTAATTGTGATTTGTTTCTGCTTATTTAATAGCAAGATCAAGAAAATGACAGTGATTAAAAATGTGGGCAGCCACACATTAGAAAAATCGAAAATATTAAAATCTAAAATTGCCCTGAGCATTATTCCCAGAGGTGGAAATATGAAAGAGTAAATGACAGAAGGGTATGCACTTCCTTTTTTTTCATCTATATGAATTAACCCATTGGATAATTTAACTGCTATTAATCCTGTAATCGGTATAAGTATTCCAGCCAAAATAGCAAATTGATATGGCGTTGGATAGAAAATAATCCAGAATGATGATAATCCAGCTAGCCAATTAATTACTCTTGAAGTTTTTCTTGCCTTTTGAAGCCTATCTTCTCTTATTTCCAGAGATTCTCCATAGGTTTCATTACTTAGTATATCCTGTTCTTCTTCAAATGTATTGACTTTATCAAGATCAGGGAATCTAAGTGAGAACCAAAACAATATTTCACCATATCCGCCAGTGTATTTACTTATTTTAATCCGTTTTTTATTTTTTGACTTAGGTTCGACAAAAATATATTGTTCATTTACCGTATAGCCTTTGACTTCATCAATGGTCAGGATTCTTTTATAAAAGGTGCTTATGTAAATAATTCTATCATTCTGAATTAATAGCTTTCCCTTATATGTTTCAGCCAATCCATAGATGATTAATACTATCATGGCAATTGAAACAGGAATAATAATCCAGGATGCATTAGGTGAAAAATTTTCCTCTTGAAAGGGAAGGGATAATACCCAGCCAAATAATCCAAGCAATACTGGTGAAAACAGATAAATAAATATTGCCCATCCTTTCGCTATTTTATATTCCTTCATTGATATTACTGATTATTACTGTCACCATTTAATTCTTCAACACCTACTACCAATCCGTTTGCAATGAAGTTGTTGCCAGTACTTAATTTGGAGATTGTATAAGTTTCCTGTTCTCCCTGCTCAAATTTTAAACTGATCAATCTTTCAAAACCATCGGGGGTTATAAATAAGTCACCTGGAACGATGGTTTTAATATTCTCAAATCCCTTGTATTGACTGGATTGACTTGGCAAAAAAGAGGCCCAACCTTTGTTTTGAATCATAAATGGATGATCCAGTGTAGCGGTGATTTTTAATCCGCTTTCAAATTGATATGTTATCATTCTGTGATGAATAACATTCTCCAGTTTTTCAATTCTTGCTGATGTAACATCCCTAGTTTCCAGGTTCATTTGAGCTACTAAATCACCAACCTTAAGATCCTGAATGTTTTTTATAGAATTGTCTGCCATTTGAATTTTGGTATCACGAGCAAAACAATGAACATCAATACCATCAAAAAATATCTCTGAGATCACTACATCATCATATTTTTCACCTTTATATACATCGGCTATTTCAAACTTTAATTCCCAGTCCGGTGTGCTATCAGGGACATCCCATCCATTGCCTATCGGATCAAATTCAAATGTTTGAATTCCACGGATATCTCTTAGATTTAAAATCGCAAAAGGCTGGTTGTTCAGGTAAACCTTTAGTTTTTTGACTCTTGAATTATTTATCCATGCAGACTGACTTTTGACATATCCGTTAACCACTTTAATTTCGGTGATACGAGGGGCTTTAGCTGCAAATGTATAGGTTAAATATTCACCAATTCCATTTCCTGGAGCACCTTCTACCCAGGCATATTTAAAGTTGAGGTCATGGGCGTTTTGAGGCTCATAGCTATTATCGCCCTGGGATTTAAGATAACTGGAAGCAGTAACCTTTTTAGGTCCACCTCCACAATACCAGCTACAAGCCATGCCTTCGATATCCCAATAGCTTTCTATTGTTTCGTCAATCTTATCGAGAACATCCTTCTCTTCCTGGCTTAAACTTTCATAATCAATACCGTTAGATAATTTCTTCGATATTTTTAAATATGCATTATAATTATCATTGAATGCTTTTTCGTCTTCAACACTAAATTCTAATAGTTCAACTGATGATGGATCTAATTCCCTTACCTGAGAAAAGGCAAATTGGGATAAAAATATTAGTGCGATTAAAAAGTTTAGTTTCATTTCAGGAATTGGTTTTAGTTGAATCGACAGTATAAAGTTGATAATTGACTCTTAATATATTAATCTATTGTTAAAAAAATCGAATGATTAGCTAAGCAAAAAATCTTTAGTTTTTAATACGCTAATTTCCCACTAAGTAACCGATGTGTTCTTGTAATTCAAAATGAATGTGTTGAAAGGTATAAAAAGCGATAAATGACCATTAAAGATGCGGTTTCTCACTTTCTTTAACGTGATGATTCAAATTACTTTTGCTTAGTTTTTTTTAAGGGAGCAAGGCAATTCTTTTTACAGTTTTTCCGTATTTAATAGAATATTTTTTACTGCTTCAAGTGAATGATACTTCTCATAGCTACCATCAGGATGAACTATCAAATGCATTGGAATTCCCTGGAAATTAAAGGATCTGCTGGTCAATTGTTGGTCCGTAGAAATCAGTTGTAAACCGGATGGATTATTTTGATTGATATAACGGAGCCACTTGTCCTTATTGGTATCGAAGGAAATATCAATAAATAGAATTTCATTGTTGTTTTTGTACTGCTGCTTCAATTTTTGTAATTGAGATTTCTCCTGCATACAGGGAGCACACCAGGTAGCCCAAAAAGTTATCAGGTGAGTTGTTTTTGGTATTTCAGCAATATTTATTTGATGGTTATTTTTATCAATCAGCAGATGATCTGGCAACTTATTGTCATCTTCTTTATTGAATTCCCATAAGGTCGTTGCATTTAATAAATCTCCATTTTCATCATATTTAAAGCCATCATTCACCAAAATTAGTGGTTGAGAAAAGAGAAAGAAGATAAATATGCAAGTAATACCCGTCCAGGCAATCAACCTGAAATTAAATGGTATTTCAGTACGAGAGACAATTAAAGCAAGTATTCCAACTCCAATTAGATAGAGAATAAAAGGGAAATAGGCGAAATTAAATGGTTTGAATAAAATAAAAGGCAGAAATAAGAAAGGAAGGTACTTTATTGGTGTTTTCCTGTTTATTCTTCCACTAATAAATATACTGATGATTGTAATCAGTATTGGTATCCATTTTAAGGTATTAGATTCATAAATTCTCAACGGGTTTAAAAAAAGAAACAAGTAAAACATTAAACCCATGATAATAGTGGAAATGACAATTCCGGAAATTATTTTTATTGCTGGTTTCTTCATTTTTTTGAATTATTAAATACAAGTAAGCCTGATTAAAAAGAAGACGATATTTGAATAGGAATCGCCTTCATTTTTTCTGTTTAATAAAGGGAATGGTTGATCTATAGATCCTAAATATTATTATTCCGATAAAGTACTAATTGTTATTCATAGCAAATTTTTTTTACGAATGAGAAAAATAGCACCCATAGTGATCAATAAGTATCCAATTATTAACAAAGTGATTATAAAAGGCATATTTCGCTCCATTACTACTCGATCAGCAATTCCTGCTTCCCGGAACATCCATTCATCAGCAAGAACGGATGCATAACTATAGTTTCCTGTTTCGAAAATTATAATACCATCGCCGGTAAGCAAATCTATTCGAGCTGCTGAATTGATGGCATCATTGCCGCTTCCATCGTGACCAATAATTTTTGAATCTGTATAGTCCTGACTATATAAATGAGGACCTAATCCATATATCCCGATATCATGCCTAAAGCTTTCGGCTTCAGTCATTATTTTAATCGTGGAATCCGACAGAACCTGATTCCCTTTCAGCTGGGCAATCATAAACTTCGCAATGTCAGAGGTTGAAGTCATAAGTGAACTAGCCGCTTTGGCTGTAAACCTGTTCATTGGTCTGGTGGGTCCATCATTCCGGTAAACAGGAACTAAACCTATTTTGGTGCTATCACTCAAAATGTAACTTGAATGAGTCATTTCAAGAGGATTAAACACTTGTTCCTGCATGAATTTCTGAAAAGAACCTTTGCTTATTTCTTCAATGAGCAATTGAAGTAAAGCATAACCGGCACCTGAGTACATATATTGACTTCCCGGTTCGTAACCTACCCTGGCTTTACCTTCGGCATAAGATCCGGCATCGGCTGCTTTTGTCAGTGACTCCTCCAATGTTTGCATGTTTTCATCTTTGGTGAAACCATTATATCCTAAGCCATCATCCAATCCGGCAGAATGCGAAAGTAGTCTTCTAACCGTAACTTTATTATTGTCATATTCACCGGGAGGGAGGTGCCAACGGGTGAGGTAATTGTCAATTGGTTCGTCCAGATCTATTTGACCATTTTCGACAAGTTTCATGACTCCTACTGATGTAACCCACTTGCTTACAGAGGCGACGGGAAAAGCCGAATTCTGATCAATATTATGCCCTTCAATGTCATAAAAGTATTCTTCTACTACTACACCGTCTTCTATCAAGGCCATGGCAAGGTTTCCAACATATTCATTTGCAACTTTATCTTTTGCTGCTTCAATAAACCCTTGAGGAGAATTGTCTAAAGTGATCGGTTTTAATAGAAAGCCATTAATAAACCCGAACCCAATAAAAGCGGACCATAGTAATACAGATAGAATTATCAGTGTAATTCTTTTGGTTAATCTCATGTTTGATGTTTTTTGGTTAAGATGCTGGCGGCATCAATTTATTTTATAATGAGGCTTTAACCAGTTAAGCATTATGGTAAAAGCCCTGCTAACCAAAAATATAAAACAACCAAGCAGGGTAGGGAGGATAGTTTGCTTGAAACCACCGGCCATTTGATGAGCTTTAAGACCACCGATTTCTTCCATTTGATCCAGGATTTCGATCATTTGTAACAGTGGGCCAAATACACCCAAAACAAGGGCGAACAATCCAATCGAATTAATTAATGTGATCGATTTTTCTAGCTTTGGGCTCTTCTTTTTAAAATGATAAATGCCACGGCCAATCAAAATCAAGGTTATTATTAGACAAATGAGAAGAATAGACATAATAATAATTCCGCCATCCTGCATTCTCTCAAAAACGATAGAGAAAAAACTAACCTGATCCTCACTTTGATTAAATGCTAATGCCATGTTTATATTTTTGATTATGCCCAAATATATTCTCATTTTTACCTTGAATTTTTTATTTGAGACCAACTGCCGATTTACAACAGCATTAAACTATTTTGCTAATATGAAGGTAACAACCATAATTTACTTTGTTATATATCGCTTTAAATCTGTTGTTCGTCGCAGAAAGATAAATAATTTCGAAATTATGCAGATATTGTGGTTTATATGAGCATTCGCTACTTTTTATATCAATTTTTTCAGAAAATACTGCTTCATTCCTTATTCTGGATTATTGTCTATATATTTTTTAGCTACTGCTTTGAAGAACCAACAGGTATTCCAAAAGATCTGAACAGATTTTCGGTCTTTTTAATGCCCGTAACCATCGGTACAACCTATACTATTATCTATTATTTGATACCTAAATTTCTTTTGAAAAAAAGATATTTCGTTTTTGGTATTTATAGTTTTTATACGTTGATTTTATCTGCGTATGCGATCATACTTTCAATATTTTACGGACTTATTTTTCTAACTGGTCAGGCTGAAAGGGTAGTTTCTTTAAACAGAAGTCTGGTTTTTACATTACTGGCAGTTTATATGGTTGTATTTTTTGTAACTGCTTTCAGATTATTGAAGTATAATTATTCGGCTATTGCTCAAACAAAAGAATTAGAAAATAAATTCCTCTTATCCCAGCTCAAATTAAAAGAGCAGGAATTGAAATACCTGAAACTACAGATTCATCCACATTTTTTATTTAATACGCTAAACACAATGTATGGGTATGCATTGAAAAAGTCTGAAGAAACTCCTGAAATGATTCTTAAATTGTCTAATCTGCTTGATTACCTTCTTTACCAGGTAGATAAGCCTATGGTTAGTTTATCGAGTGAAATTGCTCATATAAAAGATTATATTGATCTGGAGAGAATCAGGTTTAGCGATACATTAGAAGTGGAGCTGGATATCGATAATTATGATTACGATATAGATGTTGCACCTATGTTATTAATCCCTTTTGTAGAAAACAGTTTCAAACATGGTGATATCGTAGATAACAAACTCATGATTTTTATGAGATTAAATGTAGGTCCGGAAGAAATGAACTTTAAAGTCAAAAACTCTGTTATAGAGGTTGATCCGGATATAAAAGAGAATGGCATCGGACTCTGGAATATTAGAAAGAGGCTGGATTTACTATATCCGGATTCTTATAAACTCTCAATCAAGGCAGAGAAAAATTGTTTTGAAGTTGAGCTCAAGCTGAATCACGCTAAAGTAAACTATGATGAGTAAACAAATATCATGTATTATAGTGGATGACGAACCAACTGCCAGGGAAATACTGCTCAAACATCTTTCTCAAATAGAACGCATTAATGTAATTGGTTCATGTAGTAATGCGGTGGATGCCTTCAATTTGATCAACACTCACCAGATAGATTTGATTTTTCTGGATATCAATATGCCGAAAATCTCCGGATTGTCTTTTGCTAAATCCATTAATAAAGACATCAAAATCATTTTTACTACTGCGTATAGAGAATATGCGATTGATGGTTTTGATCTTCAGGCAGTTGATTACTTATTAAAACCGATATCTTTTGAGCGACTATTAAAGGCGGTAAGTCTATATACCGATGTGTATCAAAAGGAAAATAAACCTCAAATGAAAACCGAGGAAGTTTCCAATGATTTTATTTTTGTGAAAGCCGACCGTAAGATGGTAAAAGTTAACTTTTCAGAAATAGTTTATATTGAAAGCATCGGTGATTATTTAAAAATACATACCCTTGACGATACAATAGTTATCCGTGATACGATGGGTAATATTGAAGCCAAGTTGCCAGAGAAGGATTTCATTCGAATTCACCGCTCATTCATCACGTCAGTAAAATTTATTCGATCATATACCAGTGAATCAGTGGAGGCAGGTGATAAGTCTCTTCCTATTGGTAGAAGCTATAAATCGACGGCATTGAAGAGCCTTGAAAGTGTTGGGTAAGATTAGGAGAACATGCATATCATTTGTCGCATGATCAATTAGCCTTGGTATTAATTTAATCTTAGTGAATTATTCAAAGATTTGATTACCGTGACAATAACCACCTTATTCGATCATAAGAAACGAAATAATGCACAACTACTACCATGCCAAGGAGATAACTTAATATGATATACCCAATGTCATTTAAAAACCAGACTGCAAATCCAAAAAATAGTAATTCAATTACCAATCGTATGATCCCTGGTATTACAATTGGTGCTTTTCCCGATCGGCTTGGATCTCCGGGGACATTAAATGTACCCCAAATCACAGCCATTGTTACAGGTATACTAATTGCATAGGTAAACCTCAGCCATCCATCTCCATTTACCCATCCCCACAAACCGGCAGAAACCAAAGCTATTAACTCCAGAATAAAACGAATGGCCAGATTTATTGGATGTGATCCCATTAAATGAATTTATAGAAGAGCATTTATCCTCTCAATAGTTTCATCAGGAAGATCCGTTAATGTCATAATGTGATCTGTGTCAGTCTCCCAAAATTGCTTCGGCTCTTTAGCGGCCTCGAAGACATTTTTACCTCTCTTAAAAGGAATCTCTTTATCCGATTTACTATGGATAATCAGTTTAGGAGTGTTTTTTATCAAGGCTATATCCCTGACTGCAATGTAATCCTGGTTAAAATCTTCCGGGGTGTCTTTAGCCTTTGCTTTAAGGAATTCTGCCGGAGCATAATCAATCGCCAGACTTTGAGCAGATTCAACAGTTCCATCTAATACCAATAAGTCAACCTGGCTTTCATTATCTGCTGTAATTTTAACAGCTAATTGACCACCCAGTGACATTCCATAAACAATAGATTGTACACTATCTCCTTTAGCCTTATTTAGAAAATCTGTAAAGGCCACCTGAGTGTCTTTCATAATACCTTTATATCCTGGTTTACCAGTGGATTTCCCATATCCTCGCCAGTCCAATGCATAAACTTCAAAACCATTATCGACCAGTGTTTTGATCATTGGTTGATAAAAACTGACGTTTCCGCCCGAGCCATGGATCAAAAAGACATTTGCTTTTTTTCTATCTCCGGCTGAAACTGATAGGTATAGATCTTTAATGAATCTTCAACGGTTAAGATACTTTCTGTATAATTCAGGTCATCCATGCTTTTCATTTCTTTTGCAGGAAAATAGTAAAGCACAGATTCATCATTATTAACAATTGCCTGTAATCGTGGATTAGTTTGGTAGAAATAAACTCCAATTCCAATTCCTGAAATGAGGATGATCAATAAAGAGACTCCAATTATTTTGAAAGCTTTTTTCATAGTGAGTTAATTAAAAAAGTCTTTAGGATGTGAAAAAATCAATGATTTAAATCCTGACCCTATTTAGTTTTCGATGTTTTGGTTAATAATTCCTTTATACCATCAAAATACCAGAATTAAGCTTAAAAAAACAATAATATATCCTTAAAATCAATATAAGGATATATTATTCATGCATGGAGCTTATTGCTTTGGTTAATTTATTTTCTCTGGTTCGACTTTGTTACTATTTGACCATCTTAATACAGCAAATCCAATCACAGCTGAAATTAAAGAACCAATAAGGATTCCGATCTTTGCAGAGTCTATATAAACCGGATTATTTTTAAAGGCTAATCCGGCAATGAATATTGCCATTGTGAATCCGATACCAGCCAAAAAGGCAACACCAATGATATGCTTATTTCCAATGTCCTTTGGCACTTCTATAATTTTAAATTTTTTCGCCAGTAGAACGATGGTTGATATCCCAATGCTATTGCCCAACACCAGACAAATTATAATGTTGATCACTATTGCAGTGTCGATTGCTGTAGCACTACTAAATGCAACTCCTGCATTGGCAAGGGCAAAAATTGGGATGATAAAGTAGGCTACCCAACCATGAAGGTTATGTTCAATGCGTTGAACAGGAGATTGGTAACGATCTGTCCAATATTGCAGACAATCAATTTCAGCAATTTGCTCCTTAGATAATACCGGATCACTTGAAATCTTTGCTTTTTTAATGTTATCCGTTATTTGTTCCAGGTTTTCTATGAATGAAGGAGTGTCGATCTTTTGCCGGATAGGTACAGAAAATGCAACTAATATTCCAGCAAGGGTAGGGTGTATACCAGCTTTTAGAAATAGTATCCAGATGATAATACCCAGGCTTGTTATGATATATTTTGAATAATATCCCCTGAAAGCCAGTGCATATAGTATTCCTAACAGGATAAAGGCATAAACTAATAACATAAAATCGATATTTCCGCTATAAAATATGGCGATCACCAGTACAGCACCAATATCGTCTACAATGGCAAATGCAGTTAAAAATACTTTTAAGCTTAAAGGAACCCGATCGCCAAGTACATTTAATACTGCTAGGGAAAACGCGATGTCTGTAGCCATGGGAATTCCCCAGCCCACACTAGTATCAGGATTATTATTCAGGAATATATAAAATAAAACGGGTACTGACATTCCTCCGATGGCACCAAAAAGAGGGAAGGAGATTTTCTTCAATGAATTCAACTCACCGATCAAGAACTCCCTTTTGATTTCTAAACCAATAAGAAAAAAGAAAATTGCCATCAATCCATCATTGACCCATAATAAAAGTGGTTTTTTTAGTTCTAAAATTGGGGTGCTAAACCCGACTTTATATTCCCAAAGAGACTTGTAACTATCCACAAAGGAAGAATTAGCCCATACCAGGGCTATTATAGTAGCAATTAGCAATAAGATTCCACTAAAACTCTCAATTTGTACGAATTTCCTGAAAGGGGTGATTATGATTTTTTTGATCATGATTGAAGGTTAAAATTGTTGTTTTAGAATAGATCAGGAGAAGTTTATAGGTATTAACACTTATATAGAATAAAATAGCTATTTACAGCCTAATTTCAAATAATGATTTGAGGTTATTAAGTAATCTGATAAGATTTGGAAGTTAAAATCATTAAAGAATGATTCATTTCAACCATTTTTTGTTTGAGGCATAAAGTGCAATTAAAAATTGCATAATAAAAATAACAACAGATATAGAAGAGAGGATTAAACTTTGTTTCGGAATGAGCTCCCAGACCCTGCCATCATAAATGAACCATCCATCGCGGAGCAATACCCCAATTAAAGTGATTAAAAGAAACCAGATACCGGTTCTTTTGCCAAATAATACCAACGTCAAACCAATGACACTTGAAACCAGGCCAATTCCTCCGGCAATCATCACCCATTCAGGTATATCCAGGTAAAGAGCTCTTCCTTGTTCCGGCATCGCTGCGATTTGTGCTTCAGTTAAACGATTAGCGATATAATAAATATATATCCAGAAAAAATTGAAAAGTAAAAAAACAATGAAAAGCAGGCGAATTCCGTTTGGCATTTTTCTGGTTGAGAGATCTTTTTCTAAAACTGAATCAGAAGAGGGCATAGGAAATAGTTTATTGTTTCTTGATAAAGATTAATATGGTTGAGGTAGAGAAAATAGTTTATTCGTACACTCTTATTCAGTTATAAATTAATTGTTTTAAGGTTAAAATCAAATTTTTAAACTTTTGCTCGTGGTAATCAATTATATGGGATGAATAAACTTTTGGGTTAATCTGTGATATCTTTTTATTCGATAATTACTATTTAAAGGGGGGTATCGATTATTGATCAAAATTTTTTATCAACGCCTTCAGTTTTTGATCATTTGATATTTCAAGCCATCTACGCGAATTAATACCATGGTTGTTTAAGAGATCCAGGTCAGCTCCTTTATTTAATAACTTTTCAATAATTTGATATCTCAGATCATTTATATTTTTTTGATCTGGTCTCCACGTTTTCCCATACTCCCTTATAGCTATGAAAATCAGATTATTACCATTTTCATCTTGTGCATTTACATCTATGTTCCCTTTTTCAATTAGCAGCAAGGAAACTTTAGACAAAGAGTGATCAGAAAGTGATACATGAAGCGAATTATATCCTTCCCTGTTTTTAATGTTAGGATTGGCGCCATTTTCTAATAAATAGTTAATAATGGTTAATTGGTCAGGAGTATCGCGGTATTGGTTTAAAACTGTAAGGGCTTTTTGTAATATTGGGTTATTATTTTCATTGTCAATAAAGCCATTGCAATCAATTTTATATTTTTTGATCAGTCTGAATATCTCCTTTTTATTAGCATGAATTAATGCTTGTTCAAATTCTGCTCTTATTTTATCTGGAACAAAATTGACTTTTGTGTTTTTACGGTTGTTAAAAAACATCTTTTTTGTTTATTGATCTACTTGAGAAGTTCGTCTGATTGGTTTGATTAGGAGTGGGGCCTTTAACAGTAATGGATGCAGAGATTTCTTCAACAGTTCCTTCTTCTAATTTTGAATCAAATGAAGAGTAGATGGTAATATTATATTCTCCGGGTTCAATAGGCGTGAAAGTCAGAACTGCTGTTCTTACATATTGATCCAGATCATAATCAAGGTTAACTAATTTGCTATTAACGGAAATCTTTACACTATCATAAGTGAGATTATTATATAAATAGGGTTCAAAGGCAGTATGAGTAAAAATAATTTTTTCTCCCTGTGAATAGGTATCTTTTGAAAATGCATATGAATTAAAAAAGATAGTTACAGGAGCACTAATATATTGGGCGTGTTGTTTTAGAATGTCAGATTCATATAGAGTCAAAAGGAGAATTTTTTTATAAGGATCTTGGCCTGAATTCTTTTCATATATTTCTATAAGATCTTTGTATTCGGAATTATTTAAATTAACTGTATTTGCCAGGCTATCTAAAGTTTCTTTATAATTTGAAAGGATAAGATTTATATCTTTATCATCCATATTTGAAGCTCTCTTTTGAAGAGTCATGATGATTTTTGTGTTATCAATTATAAATTTATTTTTATTGCGAGCACCATATGCTTCCCACTCCTTAAGAATTTCATAACTAAGTTGACGATTGGCCTCTTTGATAAATTCGATGCTCAGTTCGGATATTTTATCATCATCTTTAGATTGGCAATTTATCAGGAAGAAAATAAGTGGTAAAAATAAAATAAACTTTTTCATCATTAAAAAATCAGGTTATGTGCCAATATAACAAATCTGCTTTTAATGTTTTAATACTTCTTACTCGAGAGATCTGGAAGTTACATTTCAAAACAAACTAAACTATATTTTCAATTGAATTACTGCATTCATATTGCACTCAACTATAGCTTAATATATATAATATGATTAACTTATTATAAGGGAGTAAGCAGGTTAAAAAGCACTTATTTTTTATCTAGATATTGCGATTATTTTATTATTTCTAAATGTGTGAATTTTATGCATGGTGGATTATCATTATTTAAATGGGGTATTATTTTCCTTACATACTTCTTGTCCTTTGCAGAGGTACATTCACAAAACGAAGATAGTGTAGGCACTCCGTTTATTAAGGGTAAATGGATATCAGGATTATCTGGGACTATAAGTTCGGGTACTGCTATTAGTGATACTACTACTCAGCGTGCTTTCAACAACAATTACGGAATGAATTTGTCAACTGGTAAATTCATCGCTAATAGGTGGATGTTAGGTTTGATATTTAACTCAAGCAGACAGAACTCAAATGATATAATTAAAAGAAATTTAGAACAGTTGTTTATAGGGCCTTTAGTTTCCTACTATTTTTCTGATAATGAAACCGGATCATTATTTGTTTCTCTTTCTCCGGGTTATACATCTTTTCAGGATGAAATATCTTTAGTTAGAAATGGCCTTGTGCAGGGTGAAAAAGTCAAAGGTGATGGGTTTGGTTTATATTTTCGGTTCGGCTATACATACGTGATTCACCACCGAATATTGCTTGAATTTGGCCTTAACGTATCCAATTCATGGGTAGGGGCAGAAAGACTATCTTTCCCCGCCAATTCCCGCACATATAATAATCTCCAGATTGGTACTCTTTCTTTTTCTTTTGGGTTTAATGTATTACTTGATGATTTCTTTTTTTAACCATGAAGAGAGTTGTATTCATATTGGCATTATTATTCACTTTCAGTACTTATGCTCAAAGAAAGGAAACTATATATCAATTTGACACAGCAAAAATTAAAAAGGTACAATTTATCGCTTTACCTGTTGTTTTCAGCACACCTGAAACAGGTTTCGGGTTTGGTGGCGGAGGTCAAATATTTATCCCGGGGCGAAGCAACATCTACAATAACAGATTATCCAATATGTTATTTACTGCTATTTATACAACAAATAAGCAGTTTATACTCGACCTAAAACCTCAGCTCTATATTGGTAAAGGAGACTATTTTTTTGATATGGCCTATAAATTTAAAATTTATCCAAATCAATTTTGGGGAATAGGTAATCAGACACCTGAAAGTAACCAGGAATCATATGATATGACATCTCATGAATTCCGGATAGCATACCTTAAAAGATTACCGCCAAATCTCAATTTTGGTTTTGAATATGTGTATCAAAATCATAATGTAACCGACGTTGAGGAGGGAGGAATACTTGATGAGGGCAATGTTCCCGGACAGGATGAAGCAATAATCAGTGGTCTTGGAGTTATTTTTAACCTCGATAGTCGGGATGACGTTTCATCGCCTTTTTCTGGTCATTATTTACAAATGAATGCCCGTTTTTCAAGTGAAATATTTGGAGCATCTTCCGGGTTTAATAAAATGATTCTCGATTTGAGAACGTATCTTCCTGTCGGCAAAAAGAGTATCCTGGCATTACAGGTTTATTCAGAAAACACCTTTGGTGAAATTCCATTTCAGGGGCAGGCATGGTATGGTGGCGGGGACAGGGCCAGGGGGTATTTTAAAGGAAGGTATATTGATAATCAAATGTATGTTATTCAGGCTGAATACAGGTTGAGATTTCATCCAAGATGGATCGTAGCCGGATTTGGTCTTATTGGGGAAGTAGCGGAATATTCGAGGGACTTTTTAACTGATTTTAAACCTGCAGCAGGAGGTGGAATCCGGTTTAAAATCAAAAAGGATCAGCCAACTGTTATCAGGCTGGATGTTGGTGTAGGGAAGGGGCAGGGAGCGAATATTTACTTTGGAGTAAATGAAGCCTTTTGATAATTCATTTAATAAGTTTATGTCTTCACTTAAATTCTGAGTGTTTTATCAGAATCTTTACAGAAGCCATAAACAAAAATGAAAAAAGAATTGGTAGTTTATTTATTCTCATAGTTTTCAATTAAAAAATAGATGCTTTCATAGTTACTTGCGAAAGGACATAATAACGGGAATTGTTATGGGGTGATGAAACCATAATTTTTGAAAGATATTTTATTTTACTTTTATAGCCTGAGGGCCAGTCAAAAAGCCATTCAATAATTCAGCACCATTGACCACATTGGTCGAATCTCTTAAAAATCGAATAGCTGCATCACCTTGTTCCATATAAAACTGGTTATTCGACTGAGGTATTAATGCAGTTTTATTTGGTCCCAACATAACAAACAAACTATCGGCTTCTTTAACGACTTCTATCATCATATTTTCATTCAATGAATAAACCCCGGCATATTCATTGAATAATTTAGTATCGATGTCAACAGGTTTTTTTAGTAGAGGAAGTTCGTACTCTTCATCGTGAAGTATGGAGGTGATACTATTGGTAATTTCCGCAGAGACTGGATGTCTTCTGTTACTTAAAACAACAATAATAGTTTGTGTTTGAAGTTCTTTGTAAACAGAGTAACTAAACCCATCATTTTCAATATATCCTGATATTGAAAGTGAATCGGCTGATGACTGACCAATACATTTAACAAGGTCTTCTGCTGTCGATTTTATACCTCTGCTGCTAAATGCTATATCTGGATTATAGGACGGAGCAATTTGCAGTTCGGGGCCATTACCACGATAATTATGATATAGATATCCGGTAGCCAGGTTGGTATCTTCTCTTATAAAATAAGTATTTTTCAATCCCAGATCGTTGTTATAATCTTCGATATTTTTCTGAAAACTTTTACCAGTTACATTTTCAATAACAAGTCCTAATAAATTATAATCCAGGTCACTATTTACAGAATTTTCAGTTGTGTCTTTAACTAAGTTAGTAAATGCAACAGTCGAATAATTCTCCGAAGGATTGTTTTCACTTATGGTACTAATGGCCGGGAATCCGGTTTTATGATTTATCAGGTCGCTTATTGTTAAATCACTATTTATTCCAGGGACATATTCAGACACTTTATCTGATCGGCTTAATTTTCCTTCGTTCTCTAATTTTGCAAGGAGTCCTGCGGTAATGAGTTCTGAAATTTCCCCGATTTTAAACGTGGTAGATTCTGTAAATGGTTTGTTATTTTCATAGTCTGCTAAACCAAATGAATTTGAATAAATAACATTCGAATCACGAGACACCAATATTACTCCACTAAATCGATTTAACTCAAGGTAACGATTACCTAATTGATTAATAGTTATTCTAGTAGTATCAATTGTTTTATTATGATCTGTTTTTCTGTCAGTGTTACAGGAAAAAATAAAAATTAATAGGGTAATACAGGTTAAAAAATTCCTCATTAAATAGGCAGATTAAATTAATTGGTAGTGATTTTAGTATTCTAGTTCATAATTGAAATTCGAAGCTAAGTTATTTCATCAGGAAATAAAAGGATTAAATAGCAATACCACATTAATAAGTGAACTGACTATTTAATAGTGCTAAAATTGTTTTTATAGACACCTGATGGTGTAGAAATGTAAACGGTATTGTCATAAATGGAAATACCAGTTATAACAGGTGCTTTTATTCCGGAATTTAATTTAATCCAATTCACACCTTCTATTCCTTTATAAAAAAAACCATCACCAAGAGAGCCAGCCATTATTATGTTGTTATTAAAACATCCCAGGGTTGAAATAGTAATGTATCCTCTTTGCCGGGCAGTATTTTTAAGATCTTCAGATATGTTTTGCCAGGAACTACCATCATCAGTGCTTGCTAAAATTCCATTAGCGTATGATCCGGCATAAAGGTTTCCGCCACATTCGGTCATACTCCAGACATTTTCTTTAGAAACTAATGTCCAATTGTCATCATCTGATCTTTTCCAGAATCCGCTACGAGTACTAATGAATATAGTGTTTTTCTGATTCGACATTATAATTTCTAAGCAAATACAGATAAACGATATCTTTGGAATAATTTATTTCTTCTAATTCCTTTTGGAGCTCCTTTATATTTGGTGTCTTAATTTCAAAATGTTGAGTGTAACTATAAAATGGAATCAATAGCCAAGTCAGAATTAACAATTTTAATTTCATCAATAGCTTTTAGTCACAAAGAAAATACATTTTCATTATTGTGAGTTGGCAATTAATAAATCTTTTCCCAAATTCTTTTGATAAATTCTGCATTACAAAAATCATCTCCATTTATTGTAGTATTACCGTATATTCCACCTAAGGCCCCTAGGGAATTACAATTTTGATCTAGTACTGCTGCTGTCATATCGGCTCCACAAGTACCCTGACTTACAACATACACTCTTTTGTCCTGGAACTTATATTCATCAATATAGGGGTCATCACATATCGAATTATTCCTAAGTGATTTAATATGATCTTCAATACAATTATTATAATCTTTTTTGATATCTGATTTTTCGCATCCGCCAAGTGAAAAAATTAATATAATTAACAGGTGTTTAAAGGTTTTCATAGTTGTTAAAAATGAAATTAATAAAAAAAATTATGTCAAAACTATTTTTAGTTTACAGCAAATTTTATTCCAAATCCTCATCCTAAAAATTTTATCAGATCTTTATGAAAATCATATTTAATAATAAGGGAAATAATAGGAATTGACAAGGCAAGAAAAATTAGTCCACCAATAGAAATGATCTTAGGTTTCCTGTATTTTTTAATATCGTAAATTATCAATGATAAGGGAACCAGGTGCATTAAGACCAGGAAGTTTAATGCAGGACTAATATCTTCAAGACTGAATGGCCGCATAAAACGATCAAACGCTGGTACTAGAAGGTATATACAAGCGATAAATAGTGCTCTTTTGTGTATATCAGTCTGTTTTCGTTTTAAATAACCAATGAGAATAAAAATAGAACTGCATAGTGTAAGATATAAGTTTCCAATGGCCAGCATACCAGAGTTTTCAAAGGTTCTGATTTTCTCACTATAAGATTTTTTTACCTCAATTACTTCACTTGAAATTTCAATTACCACATTAAAGTTTGTAAGAAGCATAATAATAGCAAGTACAAACCAAAATATTCCATTTTTCATATGGTTGACCACTTTTCCCCTGGCGATTAATAAGTTTTGATGGAAATAGCCAATAAACCAGGCTATCATAATTACTCCGTGGATAGTCAGGTATATCGGGATAGAAGTATCTTTAAATAAAGGACGCAATAAAAAGCTTGGGATAAATCCAATGAGGACAATGATCAGAAACAATATGCTCCAGATAAAGAAAAAATTATATTTCACTTTGATAGACATAGTAAGTTTCTGAATTGTAAGGTCTTAACGGTTTGATTTTAATATAAGATTTAGGGGGTTAAATTAATAATCAATTAAGAATTTTCTAATTAAGATTAAAAAAGGGCAAACCAGAGGAATGCCCTTAAATAACCCTTTAGTTAATATTTTACTTGCCTATCATTTGATCTTTAAGGGAATAGGCTATTGCTAAAACATCTTTCTGGCTTTCCTCATCAATATTATGTTTTTTGAGAGCAAACATAATGTCGTCGATCACACTCATGTATTCTCCTGCACTAATGTTCATGCCTTTGTGTGCTGCAGGCATATCTTTTCCGGTATATTCCTCCGGCCCTCCACTTCCTGAAGCCAGAAAGTTGATTAGATGTCTTCTAACTTCATTATAGTGATTTTGATCTTCTTTCAAGGGTAGGAATCGTGCTTTTACAACTGGGTTTTTCATGTGGGCATCTACAATATCATCGACCAGGGCCTCAATGCCATTAGCCCCTCCAAGTCTTTCATAGAGGCTTTTTTGGTTAACTGTGGTACTCATTGGTGTGGTAATTTGGTGTATTATAATTTAACCATATTTGATGAGTACTAAAAGCTGTCTTAAAGCTCAATTGTTAGCTGAGGAAAAGTAAAAAATTAATTAAAAAAAGTTTCTTCTTAACATTAGTTTCAGAGCTTGTAAAAATCAGGTTTTTGGTGATTCGGTCGCAGAAATGAATTCTGTTTGCCTGTTAATAAAATTGTCGTTCACTATTGTAACTTCTATTCAGACTTTGAAGGTCTTTTTGTTAATAAACGTGTTTCAGTTTTATACTTTTCCCATTCTTTGATCAACTCCTGGTATTTTTCAGGTTCTTTATCTTTAAGATCATGTAGTTCAGCCAAATCCGTTTTCATATTATATAATTTGAATGAATCGACAATGAATGGTTTTGAAATATTGGTGATCTTCCAATCTCCTTTTCTGATCATTGACCGAAATGAATGCTCTAAAGCAAATACATAATCTTCTGAATGAACCTGATCATTTTTTCCATTAAGAAATGGAAGCATAGATTCACCTTTCAAAGGATAAATCTTTTTACCATTGAAGTTATCAGGATAGGTTGCCCCTGCAATTTGATAAAAGGTAGGCGCAAGATCTACCAGGGTGGTGAAGTTATTATGAATCTCATTTTTTCTTTGCACACCAGGGCCAGTAATGATCAGGGGTGCTACCATTCCTCCTTCAGTTGTATACCCCTTAAAATATTTGTAGGGAGCAGAACCAGCTTCTGCCCACTGAGGACCATAGGATATGAAAGAAGAAGGTTTCCCCATGTTTTCATACTCATTAGAGAAGTGTTCCCTAATAAAGGGACCGAAATAGTCATTGTAATAAAAGTCTTCAGATGCAGCTCCATTATCTGACATAAAAACAATCAGGGTATTTTCATATTCACCGATTCTTTTTAAGTAATTGATCAATCTTCCGATGTTATAATCCAGGTTGTCGACCATACCCGCATATAATTCCATTTTTCGTTCTTCGATCTTTTGTTGCTTATCAGATAAAGAATTCCAGGGGGAAACATCGGGGTGAAGGGGTGGGAGAGGCGTATCCTTTGGAATAATACTTGCTCTTTTTAGGCTTTTCAATCGTTCTTTTCTCAATTCTTCATAGCCTGCACCATAATTTCCTTCATATTTTCGCCAGTATTTTTCGTCTACCTGAAGTGGCCAGTGCGGAGAGGTATACGCTGCAAAAGCAAAAAAAGGCTTATCATTATTTCTATTTCGATCGATATATTCAATGATTTTATCTGTGTAGAAGTCTGTTGAATAATTACCATTATCCCATTGAGCAGGCTGCCCGTTTTCTGTATATAATGAAGTAGGGGTGGATTCAAAAATTCCCTGGTCGTTGTAGTGATTACCTGCACCCCTGAGCAATACAAAAGAATTATCAAATCCCTTTTGATGAGGATTATCCTCAGGTCTCAGTCCAAGATGCCATTTTCCGGCCATAAAAGTATGATAACCTACTTGCTTTAATACCTGGGGGATTGTAGCTATTCGATCTGTAAGATGACCCTCATAACCGAAGAATTCAGATGTTGCACTTTGACGTCCCATACCGGCAATATGATTATCATTGCCTGAGAGAAGCATCGCCCTGGTGGGGGCACATAGCGGTGCAGTATGAAAGTTATTAAAGATCACACCTGACTTAGCAAGCTGATCAATGTTTGGCGTTTCTATATCGCTGCCAAAACAACCAAGATCGGCGTATCCAAGATCGTCAGCAACAATTAATAGAATATTTGGTTTTATCGCTTTCTTATTTGCAGAGGGATTGTTTGATACAAAAAGGATAGCAGCTAATAGCGGAATAGCGATCAACCCAAACCTGATATTTTTATTCATTGGTGTTTTTTAATAGTAAATCTTTGTAAACCAAATGGTTGTTATTAAAATATGGAAAGAAATTGATATTGTAAAGAGAAAGTGTCACACAGATTTAACAAAGAAATAATAAGTTGATTAGAATATTAAGCAAAATGAGCCTAACTGAATAATACTATATTTAAATTTAATCATTCAGTTCAGGATTTAATTTCGAATTCGCTGAATTTAATATTAAAATTATCTCTTTCTTCTATATCATTAATTAGTTCATCATAGGGATCAAATGATATCCATATATAATTGTTATTGTCCAATAAACATTTTACATGGCTTATGTATTGGGAATTAAAATCATTTTCAAAGAATTCAAATATTAACGGGTTTTGAATAATAAGAGTGAATTCTGACCCATCTTTTAGCAGAGTAATTTCCAGCTTATTTTGATTTGAAGAGTTATTTGATTTCAACCAATTAATTTTAACACAAATAATTTGACTATTCCTTAATTTATTTTCAAAGTCTGGTAGCCTTTCCAATTCTTTATTGTATTCTATTAAGTCATTAAAATATTTTGTTGTGAATTTTTATAGTGGTAACCTGATTTCATTTACTTCTGCCAAGCGTCCAGGTGCCTGTTAAGGGTGTAATAGAAGCATCAGTATTCGATATTTCAAAAGTATTGGGGTCTTTTATACGAAGGGAATATTTATAATTATATTCTTTATACGAAAGAATTAATGTGTCATTAGAGATAGTATAGCTTCCTGGACCTACCTTATAATCTGATTGCCATTCTTCGGTGTCAAAACGTAATTTAGGATCATACCTGGGGTAATATTCATTATTTGAAGTGAATTCCAATCCTTGCTCATACCAATAGGAAATCGTATAAGTTTTATCAGATACGGTACCATTCAGATCTGTATATTTGATTAAATTCCATTGGCCCTCAATTTTAAAATCAGCCACAGTAGGAGTAGGTGTCGGATTGTTATCACAACCGACTAATCCGAGTATAAAAAGAAACGTGATTATTAAAAAATTCCTCATACTTTTCAGGGAAATGGTATTTATAAAAATTATTATTAATTGTGTGAAATTAGTGGTTTAAGTTTGGAAATTAAATTTTTTTATATCAAAAAAATCAACCTGTCCAATCAATTTGAATTTCATAGGTTATACAAAAACCTTTTTCTTTGAAATATATATTTTAAACAGTGAAAATCTGTGTTCTATCGTTGAAACTATTATGCTTAACTAAAATGGTAAATATAAGATAATTAATAAAAAATATTGATTATCTTATATCTCTGAACCAAATTATAACAGCCATGAAGCAATTAATCATGCTGGCCGCAGTATGTATGTTATTCCATACTGAAGCCTTACCACAATCAACGAATGAGCCTGCTGCACTTTCTGAAACCATGTATTTGTTAGCAAAACCTGGAATGAATAAGGAATTTGAAGAAGGCGTCGCTAAACACAATGCAAAGTATCATGCACCAGGTAAAGACAACCAGGCTATGTTACGAAGAGTAGAGTACGGTAATAAAGCCGGTTGGTACGTATGGGTAATGACCGGATCGTACTCATCACTAGATTCAAGACCTGATGATGAAGGTCACAGTAAAGACTGGGAAGAAAATGTTGGAAAGTATGTCGAAGAATATGGTGATACAGATCTATGGTCATTAAATAGAAAGCTATCCTATGGTCTTGATAAATTTCAAAGTCAAAAGAGATATGAAGCCTGGGCTTTAGATCTTAAACCATGGCAAGGCTACCGGTTTAATGAAGCGATGACTAAGTTAAAGGCAGCTTTTGAGAAAATGGGGAACAGAACTATGCTGGTATTTGATAGCGAAGTCAATAGAAAAGGCGGACCTGACAGAGGGATCGTTTGGGGCTATGACAATTTTGCAGATCTTGAAACCGACAGTAAACTTGTAGAAACTTATAAAAGCCTCTACGGAGAAAATTCCTGGGATAATTTCCTTGAAGAATGGAAAGCCGTAGTAGTAGAAGTTGACCAGGAACACCGAATAAAGATTGATTAATGTCTGAGAAATATTGAATGAAAAGTCCCGGTAAAACGGGGCTTTTTTTTTAACTTAGTACTTGTTCGATACCGTTATAAGGTTACGCTTATTGCAATTAATTCCAACTCTTCCTTCCAAAGTCATAGAATAAAGAGTATACCTGAGTTCAATCATTTGAAGCAGGAATTCTACATTTTTATGTTAGGAGCTCTTTTTTTCAAATTCTTGTCAATAATTATATTTGGTATTGCAATAAACAATTCTTAGGTTCTTACCAGGAAACTTGAAATAAACTGCCTTAATCGTGAAAATATCAATGTCAATTTATCTGATGTTATTTGTTTTTATAGCTTCAGCACAACAAAATACCACTGAATTAAATAATGAAGAATCTAAATTTCAATTCAGAGCGGTAACTGAAGTTGGTTTTATTTCTGTTCTTTCTCATAAGGTTAAACTAGGTGAGACCGGTACCTATTTTGACTATGTTGATAATGGAGGTCAGGATGTTCTTTTTCCTACCGTAAGGTTTTCCCTCGAGATGGATTGGAATAATAGAAATACCATTATTCTTCTTTATCAGCCTTTAAAAATAGAAACACAAGCACTGTTGAAGGAAGATCTTGTGGCAAATGGAACGACTTTCCCGGCTCTAACGGGTATTAAAAGCTTATATAACTTTCCTTTCTATAGAATTAGTTACCTAAGAGATTTAACTAAGAATAACGATAAATTTATTTTTGCAATAGGAGGATCTTTACAAATCAGGAACGCTACTATATCATTTGAATCAACAGATGGTACCCGTTATACGGATAACAGGGGAGTAGGCCCTGTTCCCGCTCTAAAAATCCGTAGCAGGTTAAATTTAACTGATCGATTTTATTCTGAACTAGAAGCTGATGGCATGTATGCACCGATAAGTGTTTTAAACGGTAGTGATAATGAAACAGTAGGAGCAATCCTTGATGCCAGTTTAAGATTGGGGGCCTATGTAAACAATTCAACTAATCTATTCTTTAATCTTAGATATTTAGGTGGAGGAGCTGAAGGATCAGACAACGATGAAAAATGGCCCGGTGACGGATATGTGAAGAACTGGCTGCATTTTTTTAATGTCTCAGCTGGGTTTGTTCTCCATCTTTAATCTATATTATTTTCAGGAATTATTTTAAAACTAGTTAATAGGACTTCTGTTGATTTCCTTAAAATCAGGAATGATAAATTTATCATCGGGAATAGATGTTTCTTCATATTCAACTGCTAATTGTACAATATGGCTCATCATACCTTTCTGTTCAATTTTTAGTGGTAAACATCCTATTTCATTAAGAATCTGTTCCCAATGGCCATATTTATGACCTTCATAGAAAGAAGCATCCATTTTGAAATAGTCACTGTTATACCAGATAGTCATTTGGCCCATTTTAGTTTTAACTATGATGCTCTTGCAGGGGATTCCTAAAATAGTTTCTGTCAGGTCAGATTCAATGATCTCAACAAACTCGTCCATAGATTTTTTACTATCGAGAGTGGTTGCGGTTTCAGAGTTTACCTGCCATGAATATAACAGACCATCCTCCGGATTGAATGCCTGGAAACCTTTTTCCTTTCCAGCATCGATCTCAGAAATGTAATTACCTTTTTTATAAAAATATTTTTGTAACATGTATCCTCTCTCGCCGAAAGTTTCTCTGATTCCTTTTTGCCATGCACTATCTGGAATCAATTGAGGATTAGGATTAAGTGCTTCCACTTGAAATGTAATTGAGCCTTCAAATGACTGGCCTGATATTGATAGATTTACTACAACAAAAAGAGTAAAAAGTAATTGCTTTATCATTTCCTTTAAAAAGTTATCAATTTTAATACGCAATAATAGTTTATTATAACCATTTTGAACTTAAAACACATGAAATTTTAAGTTTGAATAAAGTTTAGAATTGTTAATGCAGTGTATTAATTAGATTCAGGATTAATTTTTTTTTAAGGGTGAAATATAATGGGGCTTGAGTTTCATTTTTATCATGTGAAATTGATTATTTATTTATCTGGTTTATTGTAAGTTTTGAGAAATAATATACGGTACCGTAATCCTGTAAGGGTAGTGATTAATTCAAAGTAAAAGTTGGAATGCTTATTTTTTAACTTTAAATTATAAGAAACCTTATCACACATTATGAAAAATATTACCACAATATTTGGTATGGCTATTTTTGTCATATTAATCGCATCATGCCAATCAAAAGAAGATCAATCAGAAGATAATCAATCCGAAATGGAAGTAGATTCTATTCAGATTCAGACCGGAGGTATGATTCTGGGTGGCAAGTACGGAGGGAAGGAATTTGCTATTGCCCGGGGTAATGAAATTGATATTATGATGGATATTATCAAGAGCTATAACGAAATGGACGCTGAAAAAATCTGGAAATATTCTGCTGATAGTGTAGCCGTACTGTCATTTGACGGTACAAAAACGAAGCTTACCAAAGAAGATATGACGGGTTACTTCTCATCTCTTGATTCTGTAACATGGGTAGTTGACGCAATGGTTCCTGTTGAAATAGTTAATGAAGATGTTGTAAAGATTATCGTTTTAACTCGGGAAAAGGCCTATATGAAAAATGGCGATGTGATGAAAATTAGACTAGTCGAAGAATTTACTTTTATAGATGAAGTAATGGCAGAAGTAAGACAGTGGACTGCAGACCTTAATGAAGAAATTGAAAGTACTCCCTCCTATGGGGATCCGGGTGGTGCTATGATATTTACAGGTGAATATGAAGGGAAAGAAATGGTAATTTCTTCGGGTAATGAGATGGATCAAATGATGAAAATCATAGATGATTTTAATGATATGGATGCTTCCTCACTTTGGGAAAATTCAGAAGACACTGTCATTATGTACGCTGAAAATGGTAAAGTTATCAAGCTTACTGAAGATTATATGCAAGGTTTTTTTGATAGTGCTGATTCAATAGATTGGGCTGTTAGTAAGATAATTCCACTGGAAATTAAAGGTACTAATGTTAAAAAAGTAATTGTTGATTCCCACGAAACGATGAATTTAAAAGAAGGTGACCAATCAAAAATAAGGCTTTTTGAAGTGTTTACATTTAAAGATGGGAAGTTGGTTGCCGTAAGTCAATGGACTGGAGAATTTGAAAAAGATATGTGATGCTTTAGTAATTGAATATAAGGCTGATGAGTTTTTATCATCAGTCTTATATGTTTTTAAGATAATAATCAATTATTAAGAAAATAGAATCAGGTTTTCAAATGAAATCTTTGATTTCTATTCCTTCCATTCAATCAAGGGAGATTTATAATAATTAATATTCATTCTTTTAAGAAATTCTGCCTGATCTGCTAATCTTGATTTATAGTTTTTCCAATCCCTGTTTTCTGGTGTTGTCCATGATAGTTCTGAATATCCTATAAGTCGTGGGAAAGCAAGGTATTCCAATCCATCGGTGGAGTCAAAAGTTTCTGACCATAAAGGAGCATCAATGCCAAGAATATACTTTTCAGATAAATATTCCTCCGGGTCCCAAAGGTATGCAGAATCTACAGGAATAAGTCCTGCCCAGTCATATCCGATTTTTGTGAGAGAATCATATTTCATGTCCAGATATGCTTTATTAGCAGGAGATAAGATTACTTTCAGGTTTTTTTCTACTGCCAGTTCTGCATTCTTCAGATCATTCCAAAACTGGACTATAGATGTAGAATCCAGGTCAGCATTGGCCACTTCATCCCAACCAATCATTCTTTTATCATATTTCTGGACGATGTTTTCAACTCTATTAATAAAATAGAGATAATCCTCTTTTTTCGTCACATGGCTTTCGTCCCCACCAATGTGAAAGTATGGCCCGGGTGTTATTGATGAAATTTCCCTGATTACATCATCAATAAACGAATAAACGGTATCGCTTCGCGTATCGAAAGTACTGAAGCCTACTTTAGTGCCAGTGTACAGTTCAGGTTTCTGGCCATTTCCATTTAAAAATGGGTAAGAGGCAGATGCTGCATTAGTATGCCCTGGCATATCTATTTCTGGCACAATAGTGATATGGTGAGCTTCAGCGTGAGCTACAATATCCTTATATTGTTCCTGTGTATAAAACCCTCCTTGTCCACCACCAACTTCAGTACTTCCCCCGAATTCAGTTAATCTAGGCCAGGACTTTATTTCAATTCGCCATCCCTGGTCGTCAGACAAATGTAAATGCAAAATATTTATCTTGTAATAGGCCAATATTTCAATATATTTTTTGATATAGTCAGCTTCAAAGAAGTGCCTTGAAACATCGAGCATGGTACTTCTATATTCGAACCGGGGTTCATCTGTGACCTTCCCTCCAGGAATGATCCATATATTGTGGTTTGCCAAGGAATCATTAGGATGCTCGGGAATAAGTTGCCTCAGGGTCTGTATCCCCCGGAAAATTCCGGTAGCATTATTGGCTGTAAGTTTTATGGTGTCTCTTTTTATTTCCAGCTCATATGCTTCTTCATTATCAGATTTAATATTCGATCTATATATTTTTATAATTGACCTTGTATCATCTTTTGGAGAGGAGGGAACCGTTAAACCAGTTTTCAGATTTATTTTATTTATTAAAAATTCTGCTGCTGTTTTAAATCCAGTGTTGTCATTATCAATTATTAAAGCAGAATATTGATCCAGTGCAAAAGCTTGATCTGATGGGGTAACATCTAATGGCTTTGGAATAATTGATGCTTCAGTAATGTTAGTTTTGGGTAATGTTATTTTCTTTTCTGATGAGCAGGAAAAGATGATAGGTAAAAGAAATATGATTAGGAATCTGACTCTCATTTGATTTTTATAAATAGAATTTAACAATATCGTAATTTGACTTTTTTGAAAAAAAGAAAAACTGTACATTAAATCGATAGTTAATAATATTAACGATTTATATGTACAGTTTATAATACCTTATCTATCTTTTGAAAATTTATTCCATTGTATCTGAAGAGTGTTCATTGTTTTTTGAAAGGTCAATCATACTTTGGTTTAACATTGGAGGAGGAATAATATTCCCACTAAAATTTACCTGGTCAAAATAAATTAGAAAACCTGCTTCTTTAGCTGCTTTTTCTAATTTATCTGAACTCTCTTTATCAGGGAATTTCCATACAGCCATAAATTGATAATCCATTCTTTCATCTCCAGTATTATTATTTATTGCTGTGCCCAGTATCTCAGCTCCATTTTTTAGAGTGCTCATCAAAAGAGGATTTATTTTTTCTTCAAAAAACAGGGCTCTTTCTTTCGGACTTAACTCATACCATGCTGGTTTGGCTTTCCATATTTCTGTTAAAATATACCCCCCTTCTGTTTTTTCATTTTCCTGTGCCTGAGCAGTAATACTGTAAAAGAATAAGATTCCAAATAATAGTACTAATTGTTTCATGATTGGTTATCGGTATTTGTTGATTAATAGAAATAATAATTAAACTTATTAAGTTTTTTTTTGACTCAATTATAAATAAACTTCTATATCGTAATAATATAATTAAATTTAAATAAAAGTCAACTTTTAAAATTCAGAGTTCTATTTATAGTATTGATTCGCTTTATAAGATATTTATGGTGGCTTTATTTTTAGTGTTGGAATTGTTGCCAATAAATAGGTCTATTTCTCCCGATTCAAGAGATAATCTCCCTTCATTGTCGTAATATTTGAAATCTTCATAATTTAATTTGAATTCTATTCTTTTATTTTCTCCAGGTTTCAGTTCAATTTTGTTGAACTTTTTTAGTTCTTTGACAGGACGTGTAATTCTCCCGACTTTATCATGGGCATATAGCTGAACCACTTCTGAGGTATTTCGGTTACTGGTATTGGTAATTTTAACTGAAACAATAAAGTCCTCTCCATTTGATATTTCTTTATCACTTATAGAAATTTCTCCGTATTCAATTTCTCCGTAAGACAATCCGTATCCGAATGGGAATAAGGGTGCATAACCAAGATCAAGATAATGAGATTCATTTCCCAGGCTGCTTTGCCAGGCTCCAACAGGAATATCTTCCATGCTAACAAATTTGTCTGGATTTGCTGGTCTACCGGTTCTTTTATGATTGTAAAAATAGGGTAACTGACCTGCTGCTTTCGGCCAGCTTACAGGCAACCTTCCTGAGGGCTCGGAAATACCATATATCATATCTTTTAAAGCTGGTCCACCCATAGTTCCCGGATGCCACATCATTAAAACGGCATCCAGCTCATCAATGTAATTTGTAATATTAATAGGTCTGCCCGCCATTATTACAAGGATCAGAGGTTTATCTAGTTTATATAATTCCGTTAATAACTCTTCCTGTGCTCCGGGTAATTTAATACTTGCTCTTGAATGAGCTTCCCCCGACAAAATTGCTTCCTCTCCACCAATGAATACTATTATTTCAGATTTCCTGGCAGCGGCTATTACTTTATCTAAATTTTCTATGTTTTTATCCCGGCTATAACTCAGTCCCTCTACAAATAACGCCTCTTCCATTGCTTCTTTGGGGGTTATTGATGGTTCTCCTTCTCCATCAAAAGTCCAGGTACCTAATTGTTCACGACCTTTATTAGCAAGTGGGCCGGTTAAAAGTATTTTGGCGTCAGATTCCAAAGGTAGAATTCCGTTATTCTTTAAAAGCACGGTACTTTCAATTGCAGCTTTTTTAGCTTTTTCCAGGTTTTCTTTAGCATAGAAAGTTCCTGGGTGGTTTTCAGGAATATAGGGATTTTCAAACAATCCCATTCGGAATTTGATCCTGAGAATATTTTTCACATAAAAGTCAAGTTGTTCTTTGCTAATGATCCCCTCCTTGATTAGATCTTTTAGATATAACTCATATGCTCTGGAAGTCATTTCCATGTCAAGCCCTGCACGTGCAGCCAGCTCAGCAGCATGTTTTCTGTCTTTTGCAAAGCCATGGTCGATCATTTCAGTTACTGAATTCCAGTCTGATACTACAAACCCGTCAAATCCGAGTTCAGTGCGGAGTATATCAGTTAATAACTTTTTGTTACCTGTTGCTGGAATGCCATTCACTTCATTGAAAGAAGACATAAAGGTGGCTACATCATATTGGACAGCCTCTTTGAATGGAGGGAGATAGGTATTATAGAGTTGTTCGGTACTAATAATTGCGGTATTATAATCTCTGCCTCCAATTGCTGCTCCATAGCCAATAAAGTGTTTTGCGCATGCCGCTATTCGGGTAGGATCAGAGAGATCATCTCCCTGAAATCCCTTCACATAAGCTTTGGCTAAAACACTTGCCAGGTAGGGATCCTCCCCGGGAGATTCAGCAATTCTACCCCAGCGACTATCTCTGCAAATATCCAGCATAGGAGCAAAAGTCCATCTTATTCCAACGGAACTTGCTTCGAGGGCCGCAACTCTGCTTCCTTCTTCGACAATTTCGGGGTTCCATGATGCGGCCTGTCCAAGTGGGATTGGGAAAATTGTTTTGAATCCATGTATGACATCCCTGGCAAATATCAATGGTATTCCATGCTTGCTTTCATTGACTGCAATTTGCTGGAGCTTTCGCATATTTGCTGTGTCCATAACATTTAAGAATGCACCGATCTCTCCATTTCTTACACTAGAAAGTAATTCTTCTGGTAGTTCGCCTTTCTCACTGCTACTGGTGCCTCTTAATGCCAGTTGACCTATCTTTTCTTCGATTGACATTTTGTTTAAAATACTGTCAATCTGCAACTCAATATCATTTCTCTGTAATGATTTAATATTGGCTGAGGAGTTATTACAACCTGTAATTGATAACAAACTAAATAAGACTGTGAGTATAACTTTTAGTTCTCGAAAAGGGCTTTTCATTGCGAAGATTATTTTTATTCTGAATTTGAATTATCTTTTCCGAAAGATAGAAAGGTATCTCTGATCGAATAGTGGGCTATATATCCAAAAGGCATGGTGGATATTTCAATCTTTTATATTTTAAGAAGTATCAGGAGTGAACTTTTTGGGAAATCAGAGAGATTTTATCCACTAAGCTTAAAAATATGGGTGGTTAAAAGCGGCTTCCTGAATTACGAAAAGTGATGAGCCAAGGGTATCGGTAATCATATCATACCAGGAAAAAACCCGCCCTTCACATATACAATTGAATACATCTATTGGAGCTAGAAAGATCACACCATTTGACCCTAATACATTTTCTTATTTACTCCGGCCAGATACAAACCGTAGTAGGCAGGGTATTTTTCCACGCTTTTATATTGCGCTAAACATTAAAAGAAATAGTTATCTAAATGAAAATAAAAAAATATTTTTTTCATTTAGATAAAAAGTAAATACCCTGGAAGTTAGTTAAATATTAAATGTTATTCTTCCTCCAGTGTCGGTAAATTAAACTGACTGAAGGCACTTTCTTGTTTCATCAATGCCTCAATCTCATCACTTTTTCTTGGAGCATCGTCTGATAAAAGCTCAATGTTATCAGCAGTGATTAGATAATCATCTTCAATTCTAACCGGTATTCCCCACCATTTTTTATCACAAGGACTTCCTTCTGGAATATATATTCCTGGTTCGATGGTAATAACCATACCTTCTTCCAGTACATCATAGGTGCCCATGTCATGAACATCAAGACCGATATGGTGGCAGCACCCATGAGGATAATACCAATGTCTTCCAGTCGCAGGATTAATTAATTCTTCCTGGTTAAGGTTTTCTACAATTCCAAGTTCAAGCAAACCTCTGTTAATAACAGCTAAGGTTGTATCATAAAGTGCTTTAAAAGGTACCCCCGGCTTCGCTATTGCCATTGCAGCTTCCTGAGCTTCATATACTAGATCGTAAATTTGCTTTTGTTCTTTGGTGAATTTTCCATTTACAGGAATAGTACGGGTTACATCAGCGGTATAGCCGTGGTATTCTGCTCCTAAATCCATGAGGATTAGCTCGCCGTCTTCAATAGAAGGATTATAGTTATCGATGTAATGCAAAACACAACCATTATGACCAGCACCGACAATGCTTGGATATCCTTCGTATTCTGCTTTGTATTTCTTAAATATATATTCATGCATGCCCTGAACTTCCAGTTCCGACATTCCCGGTCGCATTGCTTTCATCACTTCTGATTGACCTAAAGCGGATATTTTAACTGCTTTTCGCAAAAGATCTATTTCTTCCTCTGTTTTTATGCCACGCATAGGGGCTAAAAGCTTATCTAATAATTTCGTGTTCAGATTGTTAGGTAAATCTTCCATATGCAGGGTAGGGGGCTGCTTATCGGGATGCTTAACCTTGGTTTTGAATTGGTCGATCAGATCATAAAGATCTCCTTCTTCCCCTGTGTTTCGTACATCATCTTTAAATTCATAGAATAAAACATGATCGAACTGACTGAAATCAATTGAAAAGTCTTTAAAGTCTGGGGTTTGTTTAACCATAGACATTTTAAGTTTTTTCTTGGCCTCTTCCGGACTGATTCTCTCCCCATCATACAATTCCATTAATGCATTTCTACCTCTTACAAACAGCAACTCATTTACTTTTTGACCATTGAACTCCTGCTCTTCTGAAAAGATCATTAAAAGTGCATGAGGTGCCCTGTGTCCGGTCAGATAATAAAAATTCGGATCCTGATGATACTTGTAATTTACATCATTAGCCCGGTTTCTTATTGGGTTGGAGAAAAAGACAGCAACACTGTTTTCAGGCATTTTCTGTCTGAGAAGCGCTCTTCTTTCTTTATGGAAATCAGAAGAAAGAAAATCTGTAGGCTTTTGCGCACTAATACTAATACTTATCAGGAAAAGAAGAAAAAAGATGGGTTTATTCATTTTGTTCATTTGGCTAATTGTATGCAGGATAAATTAAAGAGATCGAATATACCATATTATTTGAGAGGATGCAATTCCGAATTTTGGTTTTAAAGGCTGAATTTTATTTAACCGGAATCAAGCAGATGCACTCCGGTGTAAAGATGACTCTACCCAAATTTTAGAGTATTGTGGTGTTGCTATTATTTTATTAGAAACCTTGTATAGCTTGGATATGGTTGTAATAAACAATTTTGGAAGAAGAGTATTAATTAAACATTGGGTTATTGAAAAGGCAAGATTAAAATAATTTCAACTGATATATGGTAGATAGTTCTGGTAACAATACTCGAAACAGTTAGAAACTTAAGGTCAAAAGTAAATAATTAGTTAGCGTTGTTTTTAATGATTAAATGTCTGCTTTTTAGATGTTTAAATTGGATAATTTTTTATATTTATTAAATATTACCACTTAAAATCTTACCACAAATGAGCCAAAGAAAACCAAATGTCGTAATATTTGGATTAGCATTGTGCATTTCAATAATAGCATGCAATTCAAATAAAGAGGATAATGCCTCTATTGTAGAGTCATTGGAGCCTTTAGTAACGGAAACATTTAATCCGGTAGAAAGAGGGGAGTACCTCGTAAGCACTAATGGCTGTCATGATTGTCATTCTCCTAAAATTTTTACCGAAGAAGGAGTTAAGGTAGATCCGGATAGGGAGTTGTCTGGTCACCCTTCTAATGAAAAATTACCACCATATGATGAGGAGACAGCCAGGGGGTATGTTTTATTTTCTGCCGGGCTTACATCTGCCACGGGTCCGTGGGGAACATCATTCGCAGCCAATTTAACACCAGATGAAACAGGATTAGGTAATTGGACAGAAGAGCAATTTTTAACCTGCATTAAAAAGGGATTGTTGAAAGGAATGGAAGGAAGCAGACCATTATTACCACCTATGCCATGGGAGCATTATAAGAACTTTACAGATGAAGATTTAAAGTCAATATTTGCTTATTTGCAAAGTCGTAAACCAGTAAGCAATATTGTGCCTGATCCCATACCTCCTAAAGGAAAATAGACAATCTTTTTGTCCAATACGAAAAGAGAGAACGAAATTAATCGTTCTCTCTTTTATATTAAGTTAGAATGAATCTTATCTTATATTTTATTCTTCAGGTACCGGAAAACCTCTGTCTCGCATTAAAGCATCAATTTCAGCATCCCTTCCTCTGAATAGTCTGTAAGCTTCAGCAGGATCCATTGAATTTCTTGGAGCAAACAGGTATTTAACCAGTTTTTGAGCCATTCCTTCATCATAAAAACCACCCGGAGCTTCTTCGAAGGCCTCAGCAGCATCTGAAGTCAATACATCTGCCCACATGTAGCCATAATAAGCGGTAGCATATCCTTCTCCCGAAAATACATGGCCAAAATGTGGTGTGCGATGACGCATTACTAATTCTTCTGGCATATTGAGTTCTTCAAGTGTTTCTCTCTCAAATTTATCAACATCAATATTTGCCGGATCAGCGAGATGCAGTTTCATATCTATTATCGCTGAGGCTAAATATTCAGTAGTAGCAAATCCCTGGTTAAAAGTTGCAGCATTTTTAATTTTAGTCACTAATTCCTTTGGCATTGGTTCGCCTGTTTCATAGTGAACCAGGTAATTGTTGATTACTTCATCTGTTGATAACCATCGCTCTAATAACTGAGATTGAAACTCTGTATAATCTCTTACTCCGCTATTTAAAGTTGGGTATTTAACATTTGAAGAAAAGAAGTGTAATGCATGACCAAATTCATGGAAGAATGTGGTTGCATCGTCCCATGAAACCAAAACAGGTTCTCCCGGAGCTGGTTTGATAAAGTTAGAATTATTGGTTGCCAGAACATTTTCTTTTCCGTCAAAAGTAGTGTGACTTCTGAAAGTGTTTGCCCATGCGCCAGATCGTTTTCCTTCTCTGGCATAAGGATCAAGATACCAAAGGCCGATATTTTCACCGGTATCTTTATCAGTTACTTCCCATACTTTTACATCTTCGTGATAAACCGGAACTTTCCCTTCAGGAACAGGAGTGAAATTATAGTTGAATAATCTTCCAGCAACATAATGCATTGCTTCTGTAAGATTGTCTAATTGCAAGTATTGTTTTACCTCATCTGAATTTAAATCATACTTTTTCTTTCTGACTTTTTCTGCATAAAAGCGATAGTCCCAAGGTTTAATAGTGATATTATCACCTCTCTCATCAGCAATTGCCTGCATATCTGCTACTTCTTCCTCAACCCTGGCAATGGCAGCAGGCCAGACAGCCATCATTAAATCCATTGCGTTTTCTGGATTTTTCGCCATTCTGTCTTGTAACCTCCATTCTGCATAATTGTCATAACCAAGAAGTTCTACCCGCTCACGACGTAACTTTAATATTTCTGCTATGATTTCATTATTATCATACTCATCGGCATTGTCTCCTCTTGAGTAGTAGTTGGTCCATACTTTTTTACGCAAATCTCTCTCCGTTGAGAAAGTTAAGAAAGGGTCCATTGAAGATCTTGTGTTGGTGATAGCATATTTGCCTTCATGTCCTTTGTCGGCTGCAATCTTTGCTGCAGATTTAATAAATGCATCAGATAACCCACCTAATTGGTCTTCAGTAAGGTAAGTCACATAATTTTCTTCATCATGTAAGACGTTGTTTGAAAATTTAGTGTAAAGCCCTGATAATTCTTTATTTATTGCCGCATATCTTTCTTTTTTCTCAGCGTCTAATTCTGCACCATTCATTGCAAAACGAGTATAAATAAGGTCTACTACACGTTGCTGATCTTCTGGAAGCGGATCCTCCAGGGATGCATCATAAACTGCTTTGATTCGCTGGAATAGCTTTTCGTTTTGAGTGATTTTAGATTGATATTCTGAAAATAATGGAGCCAGTTCAGTTTGAATTTCTCTGAATTCAGGAGTTGACATATTGCTACTTAATATGCCGTAGTAAGCAAAAGCACGGTCTAATTCCTTGCCCGATCTTTCCATTTCTTCGATGGTATTTTCAAATGTAGGATCATCGGGATTATTGGCGATAGCCTCAATGTCTTCCAGGCTTAGTTCCATTCCTTTCAGCATGGCCGGCTTTACATCTTCTATTTTAACTTTATCAAAAGCCGGCACACCACCATAAGGCCCTGTCCATTCTTTGAGCAAAGGATTGTTAATATCGGTCATTTCTGTTTTTTCGGTTTGATCGGCTTCCTGGTTACAACTAACCATAGCTACCACACCAATTAAGATCAGTACAAGTTTTTTTAATTTGGGTAATGTAGTCATCATCTGTTTTTTTATTACAAATCCGAAAATAACATGTTTTGATTAGAAAAAAAACAATGGTGCCGGGGGTAATCCTAGTTATAGTGAAATGGGACTTGCTATTTTGAATAAAAATTTAATGGTTGAGATTTCAAAATCGGTTAATTAACCTTTAAACTTTGGTTGTCGTTTTTCAATAGTTGCTTTAAAAGCCTCAGTCAGATCATCAGAAAGTAACATGGCAGCATTCCATGTAGCCATATAATTCAATGAATCTTCCACTGAATGATCCCTTGTATATTTCAAAACTTCTTTTGTTCCGCGAATTGATAAGGGAGATTTTGATGCAATAGTATGAGCGATCTGCTTCACATATTCCATCATTTCTTCTTTTGAAGAATAGCACTGATTAACCAATCCAATATTTTGAGCTTCTTTACCCGTAACCTTTCGTCCTGTGTAGGCCATTTCTGCTACCATGCCCGGAGAAATAAGTTTGGGCAGACGTTGAAGTGTTCCGACATCAGCTACCATACCTAAATCAATTTCTTTAATAGTGAAGTATGCATCATCACTACAATATCTCATGTCACAGGCAGAAATTATATCCACACCACCACCGATACATCCTTTGTGGACAGCAGCTAAAACAGGCTTTGAGCAGTTTTCAATAGCAGTAACAGTTTCCTGAAGTGTTAGGACCATGCTTCTGATCTTTTCACTCCTTCTTCCGGAACATTCTATTTCTCTCAACTGGCTTACAGACATTAATAATTCCAGGTCTATACCTGCACAAAAGTTATTTCCTTCACCTGAAAGGATAATAGCTCTTGCATTTTCATTGCTGGATATAGAATTGAAAATATCTTTCATTTCCAACCAGGCCTCCATGTGAAGAGCATTTGACTTCTCTGGCCTGTTAAATGCTACATTAGCTATTTTGTCTTTTATTTCGACTTTAAAATATTGATGTGTCATGAAGTTATCTTTTATCCGGTTAATGTTATTTGGATTTCATTTAAAATAGTTGATTTTGATTTGTAAACAAAAAGGTCAATATAATTTGAGAGTTGATGCGTGAGGATATGAACCGGGGCTGTTCAAAACTTTTGATAGAGTCGTTCGGACAGTGAACGATCCAGGGTGTTTAGTTGACCTACTAATGTAGAGATCACTTATCTACTTAGTCAGCTGCATGATTGCTTATTTTTTTATAATCGTGTTTAATATCAGGTATAATTACTGATTTTTCTTCTAGAGTGATGAATAGGATTTTGCTTTAAAAATCAAATTTTTCCAATTTGTTTACAGTTCTGATTTTTCCAAATTCAAGAGCAAATAAAACCATAAAAGCTGTGTAATATGAATTAATGTTAACCTGAAAATCGAGTCCAAACCCAAAAAAGTTGACAGGGTTAAGTTTAAAACCTGTTTTCATTACAAATCCCACAGTAGAAAAATTATCATATGTAGTTGTTCCACCTAATAAACCTCGGCTAATATATGAATCTTCTCTTTTTACTCCCCACATTGTAGCAAATCCCCCTTGCAGTTGAAAACGAAAAAAATTCTCACCAAAATATGTTCCTCCCATAATGCCAACTTGATTGAAATACTCATCAGGTGAATCACCTAATATGATAAACTCCTTAAAATGGTAATAATCAATTGACAGCATAGTCTTTTTTAATGTCAAGTTAAATTCAATTCCCCCACCAAATCCTGTGGTTGAATTACCATAATAGGATCCGTATTTTGGACTAAAAGCATATTTATTAATTGTGTTTTGACAATAGATTAGATTGCTTGATACAGCAAATAAAATTAAGATTATTAGCAGCTCCTTAAACATGTCCCCTCCTTTGATTATTGAATAAATCAACCGAGGTAAAGATGGATTATTAAAATTTAGACATTCTCTTTATAGTAATATAATTTACAAAAATTATTTTTATTGAGCTAAAGAATTGATCTGTATAGGATCTTAAAGGAATTTGTTTCTAATAAGATTAGTAAATAACTATTGAATATTAAATGCAGCATAAAAACCTTTAATAAAACTTTCAGGTCGTTTATGCTGCATTTGAAATAATTTCCTTATTCGTCAGATTGGCTCAGTTCAACATCTGTTATTTCTGCAAAACCAGTTCTGTCATAGTATAAAAAGGCGTGAGTGATCTTTTTATTGTCATTAAACATAAATACAACATGTTGCCTTGTTGAATTTGATTTTTCACCTAGTGTCAGGTTTATATCATTATAAGCTAACACTCCTGTTCCTTTCACATTATAATAATTGTTTCCTTCATTAATTTTCAATGGTAAGAGTGAATGGTTGGTGAAACTTAATGATTGGGCTCCTGAAGTTTCTTTCCACTCTTTCCACCAGTTTATTAAGTTTTCTTTTCCTGAAATTGTTGTCCGGCTGTCCGCATTTCCATCCGGCCAATACCATTTCACATCATCAGCTAAATGATTTCCGAAAGCATCAAAATCAAAATTAGATAATAAATCAAATTGTTCTTTTACTATATCTGCATATTCTTCTGATGCCGCTTCCAGCATTGGAGTTTCTTCTTCTACAACTTCTTGATTAGCTGTTGTTTCTGTATCCCCATTATCATTATTTGGTTCTGAACAAGAAATAAGCAATAGGGTGCTGATCATTAAACCGGTAATATATACCAGTTTGTTAGTTAGTTTTTTCATGGTGTGGTCAATTTAATGGCTATTTGTTTTAATAATTTACTAAATATTTCTTTTGTATTGTTAGTTATAAATAAATTATTATCGCCTAAAACCTTTTAATTGAAGATGCGAGTTAGTTTTATTTAGCCTTTTGCTCGCTAAGAGGATATCAGCAAGCAGAAGTTAGTTTTAAGTTAAAAACTACATTATACTGACCGTTTCAAAAAAAATAACCTTGAGGTTTGAAATTTAATCTTTATTAAGATTTAAGGACAGATTTGATTGTCGCTTCCATCTTTTCCGGTTTAGTGGTGGGAGAGAAACGTTTTATGGGCTTGCCGTTTTTATCAATAACAAATTTTGTAAAATTCCACTTTATCTTGCTGCCTAAGAAGCCTCCAAGTTCTGATTTAAGGTATTTAAATACAGGATGAGTGCCCGACCCATTTACATCAACCTTAGAGAACATTGGGAAGCTTACTCCATAATTTAACTGGCAAAATTCCTGTATATCGTTCTCATTTCCGGGTTCCTGACCGGCAAATTGATTACAAGGAAAGCCAAGGATTACCAACCCATTGTCTTTGTATTTTTCGTATAGCTTTTCTAATCCTTCATATTGTGGCGTTAAACCGCATTTACTTGCTGTATTAACAACTACAACAGCTTTTCCTTCAAATTCACTCATCGATACTTTTTGTCCGTTGATGTTTTCTGCTTCGAGTTCGTAAAAAGATTTAGCCATGATTTTCTTTAATTGCTTTTTTGTTAAACAAATATTTCCATGCTCCGGTTGACCAAAGTGCCCATAAAATTAAAACTGGTTGAAAAAAGAGTCTGATAAGTCTTTTTCGGTCTGTATCTAATCCGAAGGCGTCAGTTCCATTAACATATTGAGCAATATTCCCTGGAAAGATAAGGATATAAAATATAGCTAGAGCTATTCCCGCCTCAATTCTGTATTTTTTCAGGAAGATCATTGACAAGCCAAGTAATAACTCGACTATTCCTGAAAGAATGACTACAAGGTCTTTAGATAAAGGTATCCAGTTTGGCACTTGAGCCTGGAATTCTGCCCGGTCAAATGTTAAATGCCCTATTGCTGCGAATATCATAAAAAGTCCGAGCAATATTCTAAATACTTTTTGTGTTGTAGATGTATGTATGTACATATCGCTTGCAATTATATCGTGTGCGATACAAATTTATGAAAATGGTTTTATTATATAAAGTTTTCAGGGAATTTATTGGCTGGAAATACAATTGCCTTCTCATACATTCCCATTACAAATGAGGGCGATAGACTTCGCTTTAGGGGTCATAAATATTGGTTGTTTTAATCGCTCTTGTTTAAGGAAGCGTATCGGGGGAGGTAGTGAGAAAAGAATTTGTAATGATATATTGTATATTCTTAAATAATGCAATGAAAATTATAAACGTAAAAAATGCTACACGGATAAAAGAATTTTAAGTTCACTATTTTAACATGGCTCAGCAAGGATGGCCTGGTTGCAATGACTGTAAAGCTGTAATAAGTATTATTGAATTTATTAATGTTTGTCAGATTTTATTACATACATTTCAATTTGATTATCTGAATTACGGTACAATAAAGAAGTATAAAGTTTGTTTTGATCGATTCGCATGGAAGTGTCCAATACTTTAAGTGGACTATCTTTATAATATATTTTGATGCTATGTTTTCCGGTTTTTAATGTATGTGATTCAGAAGGATGGGGGTACTTTACTTTTTTTATTGTCTTAGTTTTTCTCTCTTTATTAATTTTAGCTGAAAGATCTGTTAAACCAGGAATTGTATGAATAAATCTTATTTTAGATTTCCCTTTCTTAACTGAAAAATAGTCATTTAAAATTATTAGTTGGGGAAGATACCCATTTGAAGTTGTGCCTTCTGCCCCGGCTACTATGTTATGCATTTTTTGTTTGGAGGTTATTTTATTTGCTTTCTGTTCTTTTAAGACTTCACCTATTAAGCACAAGGTATATTTACCCTTTCCCATTCCAATTTTTTTGTTCAGTATTAAATTATTATTCTCTTTAATTGTCAGATTATATGTTCCTGGTTCTGTAGATAAATATTCTGTTACTTTTTTAAAGTTTAGTTTTCCCTTCTCAACTATTCCTTTTTCATTGGAGATAGAGTATTCAATATTATTGCTTTCAGTAATGAACTGAGCAATACGAAATTCTGATATATTCTTTTCGCTTTCACCGCCGGAACATGAAAGAAATAATAAAATGGGAATATATATTCTTAAACTTTTCATTTTCTATTTTTTGCTGCTGTTTAAAAGATAGGGCCTGCCGAGTACAATTAATATGATCAAAAACATAAGAATACCGACTGCAACAGGCTTTGAAATAATAAGACGGAATATTAATACTATACCAGTTATTATTGCCGTAATGATCCCTAAAACAGGTACCCAGCGATGTTTTTTTGATTCTTGAAATGCTAAGAAATTAACTATCCCAAAAGTGACAATAAAAATTAAACTTGCAGCCTCAACAAGTGATGAAAGGGAGCCTGTTACTGCTAGTATTCCTGAAAGAGAACCAAGAAAAATAATCGATCTGTCGGGAATACCACTATCATTTTTATGGTCAAACCACTGAGGGAGTTCATTTTTGTCAGCAATATTTTTAGCCAGGTTGGCTGTAGAAAATAAAGTTGAGTTTATCGCTGCTGCTGTCGCAAAGCCTGCTGCTATCGTCATTACTATAATTCCGGTAGTACCAAAAGTTTTCTCTGCCACAATCGATAAGGCGATTTGTTTAAAATTGATCATTGAAATAGCCCCACCCAGCATTGTAGCGCCGACTGCAACCAATATGTAAAGAAAGACCACGAAGCCAACTGCACTTAATAATACAGGCATGAAATTTTTTTCAGGTTTTTTTATCCTGTCATACTCATAGCTTAATAGCTGAAAGCCTTCGTAAGCCATAAATATAGCCGCCCCACCTATAAGTGAGGACCAGACGGGTCTGGGTTCTATTCCCGCTACCAGCTCAGCAGGATTCCATTGTGAGATTCCATAGACAGCCAATATGAGCAGAACTAGAAGGTTAACACTCACTATAGTGATCTCTACGTTAGTCATTTTTCCCACTCCGGCAAGATTTAGTATTATTAATCCTGCCACAATACCTGCTGCAAGTATTCTTATCATTATCCCACCCCCATGAAAAGAATAAGCCACATAGTGACCAAATGCATATGCATAGACTGATATAGTAAGAACATAGCCAACAATTAATAGCCAACTTAAACTTCCGGCCAGCTTATCATCATTAAATTCTTTAAGAAATGTAAAAGCACCACCACCTTCATTAAATTTATTGGAAAGGAATACATAACTATAGGCAGATGTAATGGCGATAATGCCAGTAATTAAAAAAGATAACCAGGTCCATTGTCCTGAAACTGCTATTACTACACCCAATACAGTATAAATCCCGCCTCCCACCATCCCACCAGCAGTTAATGCCCAGACAGATACAGGTTTTAATTTATTGTTTGAATCAGCCACCTGAGTTTAATTTTAAAGTATGTAAATCAGTGTTTCAGTATATTTTAATTTACTAAAACTAGTATGCTCATAAAAGCGATGTGGCTAATAAAATAAGAATCCTATTTTTAGATGATAGGATGGATATTCCTATTTTCATTCTGTTGATGTTTCATTCTTTTGCTATAAGGAAAAGCATGAAATTGGTGATTGTTAGCTTATCGAAAACATCTGACTAAGTTAAATATATATCTTATTTCTTTGTTGATTTTATTTTCTGACCCTCGTTTTCTCAAATTCTACTTTTCGAAGGTTGGTTTCAGATCAGTTTTTGTAATATTGAAACTATCTTCAAAATTATCAATTTTTAAGAATAACAATTGACACCTTAGCATGTATATAACGATTATGAAAATAATGATAAAAAATGCGATATCTACTGATACCGCATTTTACATTATATATGATTAATGAAAATTAATTTTCATCTTCAATATTTTCATCATTATTTGATGCTTCTTTTTGAGCTTCCCTTTTAGCTACCCAATCCTCTGCTGATTGTCCTGAAGACGGCATACTAGCTAATAATTGTCTGATTTTCCAATTTCCATCTTCCTTCTCCCAAGTATATGCAAACCTAAAAAACATTGGTGAAGTTTCACCGTCAACGGTTATGCTTGCGTCTGTCTCATATATTGCCGATGCAAGGTCTCCGGAAGAAGCAACGACAATTGATAGATTTTTAGGATCCTCAATTTTCATAGCACTAAAAGCCTTACTATCTGCTTCCATTTGCTTTTTCCAATCTGCTTTTGATTTCATGACTTCTGATTTGTCAGTTCCAAAGGCCATAAATTCCCCAGAAGAACTCAATTCCTTTAATGGTTCGAGATTATTTTCATTGTAGGCATTATGGATGGTCATAATCTGGTCTTTAATCGCAGCCTTTTCAGCTTCAATTTGTTCGTCTGTTAATGTTGATTGTGTACATGATCCTAGTATAAGAATAACCAGCACCAATAGGTGAAATTTTTTCATAATGATTTTATTATGGTTAGTGGTAAGTATATTAATTATAATAAATATAGGAATATTACAATTAAATGCAAATAATATAACTTTAATTCATTGTATGTATTGGTAATGGTGAAAAAACTTAAGGAGTGCCTAAATAATTTCTTATACTGATGAAATTATTATTTAATTAATTCAATAATAATTCGATACAATCGCTAATCTCACTCATCCTTTTTGCAAACGAGGATGAGTGACATGGGTTTAAATCACCGTTTGTAATGCTGATTATCCTTCTGATCTTTTTTTATTCATTGCCACTACTGCACGTTCGATCCCTGCTGGTGTCAGAGGATACATAGGAATGATTTGCTGGACTACCTGTATCGTGTATGTGTATGGCCAGTATTTTAAAGGTTCAGGATTTAGCCACACTGTTTTTTTGAATTTGTTGATAATTGACTTTAGCGTTCGAATGCTTAATGAATCCATTTCGTATGGTGCCATGGCTGCATCTCCGATAAAAAATACTCGATAGTCTTTACTATGCATTAAAAGCTGATCTATTGTAATCGACTTTGTCCTTCGCTCATCAATGTACACCCGGTCATAAATTGTATTATGAAAATAGTAGGTTTCAAGATCGTGGGCGAACCTGGTTTTCATCTTCCGGAAAAGGTTCTGCACGCTTCTAACGTAAGGTGCCATCGAGTATCCTCCGTTATCGATCAGCACGATAACTTTTAACTCCTCATTTTTTTCACTGGATAGTTCAGGTATAAATAATCCACCTCGTTTTAATCCTGATTTAATGGTTTTCGGCACATCGAGCTTTTCAAAGGCGCTTTCCTGAATGACACCTTTAATAGAAGCCAGTGCAGCATCAACATTGTTATCGTTTAACAACAGTGCATCACGATCGATAGGGAAGTAGTGTTGATCTCCCATGACTTTTCTAGCTATTTTTCCGCCACCCTGGCCACCAACACGTATTCCATTCTTGGCTGCCCCACCGTGTCCATAAGGAGAAATTCCTCCTGTACCAATCCAATGGCTTCCACCTTCATGCCTTGTTTTTTGCTGTTGCCGGACTTTTTCCATGCGCTCTAGTAACTCCTCCAGAGACAAGTCAGAATAATCAGCCATTTTGGTTAGATCTCTTCTTTCTGAATCCTGATCATTCATAGCGGTATCACTATCTTCCAGATCAGGGTTGTCTTTATCCCAGATCTCTTTTCCATTGATTACCTCCTTTATATCGTAAGAGGTGAGGTGTACTTCATCCAGAAATATATTGATGAGTTCTTCTTCGTCATAATCCCGGTCGGCCTCATCCAGAAATTCTGCTTTCCACTTAGCAAAGGTTTCTGATCTCAGTATAGCATCCTCCAGTGTTTGGCCTGGTTCAATAGGGATATGTAAAAAGTATGCATAATAGGCCTTGGTAAAAGGACCGATATCTGTTGGTTCTTTGACTATAATACCTTTTAAAACATTATGAATATCACCAAGTGTCTTTACCAGACCTTTTTGCATGGCTTTTCTTAAAAGCAATAATGTTCTGACATCAGCTTTTAATCCGTGAGAGCGAAAATGTTCGGGTAAAGAACTAAACATATTAATTTAAATTTGATCCGTAAAATGAATCATCAGCACCGATCATCCGGTTAACTTTTTCCATATCATTCTGTGTTTTTATCAGCACACCAATTCCCTGTAGGCCCTCGATTTTTTTAACAGCTTCCTCTGGAGCTACTTCACTCATATATTTTAGCCAGTTCAGAATCTCTCTGGTTGTCGGGGCACGTTCTAAACCTAATCTCCTAAGGTGGTAAAATACATCCAGTGCAACTTTTACCACTTTGTCATCTAATCCAGGGTGGTGCTTTTCAATGATCTTAGCCATCACTTCCTGGTTTGGAAAGTCGATATAGTGGTATATACAACGACCTTTAAATGCCGTTGGTAATTCCTGTTCACGATTGGAAGTGATCACAATGGCGGGCATGTCCTGTTCAGATACTTCTATCACTTCACCAGATTCAGGCATAATGAATTTTCTATGGCTCAATGCGTAGAGCAGGTCATTTGGAAATTCACGTGGTGCTTTGTCAATCTCATCGATGAGCAAAACTGAATTTGGTTTTTCGTAAGCTATTGAAGCAGGTCCCTTCACCACGTAGTCATTGAGTGATTCAGGATTTCGTCCACCAGTGGTTAATTTGCTGGTAAGGCCCTTTTCCTCACGTTGAGCATTAAGAATTTCTATTTGTGAATCACGCAGGTACTTTACATGATCAAAGCGTGCAACGAATTGCTCGACATTACTTTTAGACCCAACAGGAAAAACTTCAAGATCTAATCCACGATCTTTAGCATAATGAATAGGGAGTTCTGTCTTCCCGGTTCCCGGTTCACCTTCAATTAAAAGTGGCATTCCTAAGGTTCTCGCCATATGAAAAGCCTGGGCTAATGCCGGGTCGCATAAATATTTATCTGATCCTGTCCAAAAAGAAGTTTCTGCCATAGTAAAAAGTTGACTACTCGATTAGTGTATAATAATTAAAGAACGATTCAAATTTCTAAATGTTTGGTTAAACAATCCAGTGAAACGCAGGAACAATCATATTTTATAATAAAAATTCTCAAAAATAGGTTGTGAAGCTTTTATCTCGTTTTTTGATTGAAGGGTTTATCATAAAAATAAAATATCGCTGAATTTCAAAACAATTATTTAAAAAATAAGATATAATTAAAAGATGAATTAATTATCTTATTATAAGATTAGTCAATTGTCTTAATGTGCCAACAATTAAATATATAAAGATGAAAACAATTCAAATCTATCTGCCAGTATTATTGATCTTCTTATTTTCCTTGAATCAGGGATTTAGTCAGGAAGTCGATGTTGAAAAAGACGAAATTCTAAATGCCATGAATAAATTCGATGGATTAGGACTAAGTGCTGATAAAGAAGAAAAGCTTAAAGAAACCAATAGGGAGGTTGTTAATGATATTTTTTCAATAGCCAAAAGTTCTGATAGTCCGGAGGAGAAGACACGAAGATTCAAAAAAGCACAGGAAAAAAACTCTAAAGTATTTAAAGATATACTGGGAGAGAATGATTTTAAGAAATATAAAAAGAAGGTAAAGAAAGAATTACGCCCCTTTAAAAGAAAGGCTAAACTGGTCGGGTTTTTATTATAGGGGAGAATTGTATTTATTACTATAAATCACTTCAATTCTTATTGAAGTCTTTATTTTCGTGTTTAATAGTTTTTATAAGTACCACATTTGAACATTAAATTTCTAGGACCTCATAAATAATTCATTGATAGATTATGATATATCCCTGGATTCAGGATTTTATTGATCAGGAATGATAATAAATGTAAGGTGTTCTGTCATATCAATCTATAATAAGTTAGATTTATAATACTTCTTGTCATAGCCATTAAGGTTATTATTAATTTAATAGGATAGTATGTCAGAAAATTCCCAGAAGAATCCTGATGAAATAGTTAAAGAGCAAGCCCGGGTCGGGTTTGAAATTTATGAATTAGAGAATTGGAAGCTTTTCCTATCAGCATTAATTGCAGGGTTGGAAATTGGTTTCAGTCTGGTTCTAATGGGGTATCTGCATACGATTTTTAAAGAAATTTATCCGGATGATATTCTGGGGTTAATAGTCAGTTTTGGTTATCCAATTGGATTTATATTTGTAATTATCGGCAGGTCTGAACTATTTACCGAACAGACTGCCCTGGCGATGATCCCGGTTTTGAACCGATCAAAAGGTTTTATTAGCTTGTTGATTTTGTGGGGATTGGTGCTTCTGGGGAATCTTGTCGGAGGATTGATTTTTTCTTATTTCTTTGCGTGGTTTGGTCCCGCAAAAGGTTTTGTGCCGGTGGAAACTCTTGTTGAACTAGGTGAGAAATTTATCAATGAACCCATAGATATAGTTATGGGTAGTGCAATTTTAGCTGGCTGGATGATGGGATTATTAGGATGGTTGATAACTTCAGTTCAGGAAAGCATTTCTCGTATCATATTAATCCTTTTTATAACTATTATAATAGGTATGGCAGGGCTGCATCACTGCATAGTCGGAAGTGTTGAGGTCTTGACCGCTATGTGGGTAAGTGATTCTATTACTGTGGTTGATTATTGGCACTTTTTATGGCCATCGGTATTAGGAAACCTTATAGGAGGAGCAATATTCGTGTCAGTATTAAAATTTGGATTAACAACTAATCAGATCTCATCCACAAGAAAAAATATAAACTGGTAGAGGAGTAATATTTATATTGGCATTATCCACGATCACCAGTTGTACTATAAAATTTTTTGAATATAATTATCCATATCAAAAGGATAAAGAGGGCTTTTAGTTGGCTTATACAATGGATGGCGTGGATGTCCTTTTTTTGTCGGTGAACTAATTATCTTCCAATCCAAATTTAAATCCTCCAGGTTTTTATAAAGTTCTAACATAGAAGGTTTAAAAAGTTTTCTTGATTCAATCAAATCACCATAAGCAAGCCAGACAGTTTTAATATTTAAATCAATCAGATTTTGTCTGACGATTCTCAAGTTATCTGAAATGAGTTTTTTATCAAATTGACTGTGAATGTCTTTAGGATTAGTCGCTCTTTGAGGATAAACGTTATACATAACCCATCCATCAAAACCATTGAAATTCGCTATGCGTTTTACAAAACTTAATGTACCACTAATATCTCCCGGACGTGCCTGGCCAGGGTTTAATCCAATACAGGCTAATATTTTACTACCTTTTTCACCAAGTGTAAACCTGGCTGAGTCATCCTCATTAGTTCCGTAAATCCATTCAGTTTTTTGATCATCCATAAAATCAGGCATTTCAACTTATAAGCAAGTTACTGTCGTCAGAGGATGATTTCAATGGATAGTTCTGTTTCCTTTGATTAATTAGAAATCAGATGACTTATTTATTTTTAATAAGTTCGTGGCCGTAATAAAAAATGGCAAGAGAAGTAAGTAAACAAGGAAATAAACCACTCGTAAACCCAATTGGAAATCCATGTAAAACTATCACAGACAAAAAATAAATAATCAAACCTGACCCGAATTTCAGCATTCTGTTTATCCCACTATTCCCAATAGTTTGAGTAACAATGAATAAAGGTAACACTATACTCAATATAAAAGCACCAATACGGCTGTTTAGATTAGCTTCTGTATCTATAGTTAAATAACCGTAAATACCAGCAATAATACAATTCAATAAAATCAAGAAAGAAAGGTTAATAAACTTATGAACCCGGTTTGTTACTTTAGTGTTATTATCTGTTTTGATAATAGCTTGCGGATTTAAATCAAGTACTTCACATATAAGTTGAAGAGTTTTTCCTCTGGGTTCATTTTCACAGTTTTCTATTCTTTGAATCGTTCTGATATTTACTTTTGATTTTTCTGCTAATTCTTCCTGTGTAATTCCTTTTTCTTTTCTTGTTAAGATTATTTTTCTGGCAACTGAATTCATTTTGTTTTGATTGTTAGAATAATTGGGTTCAATTTTAATACTTTCAATTCATAAGGGAAATGACATACATCGACATTTTTACGACAAAATACATTTGTCGTTTTTGTGAATTTCTTAAATAGGCTATTAGCCATATATTCATTAATGGAGTTAACCCTTTTTATAATTGAACTTTGAAATAAAATTAATTCTGATCAATCTGAGTTAGAAAATACAGAAAAGGTGAAAAACAGTCTGTGTGAAATTCTGAGTAAGGATGTCTCGATTCAAATTAAAATTCTTTCTTCTAAGAATAATCCAGATAAAATGGAATTAGATAATGCTATTAATCTGGGGAGTAGGGGGTGATCAAAAAATTGATTATAGCTTCATTACTGATGATAAAAGATCATAAAATACTGATCTCGTTTTATTTCCAGAATCAGATCAGTCGGATAGAAACAGTTTCTTTGATCAAATTCATAAAGAGAGGGAAAATTCAGTTACGAATCCGATAATGGTAATACTTAAAACTGATAATTAGATTATTAATATGGCTTTAAGAAAATAAAAAAGGCAATACTTTTCTGAGTATTGCCTTAATTTTTAAATACGTTCTTTTATTTAGTTGTTTTCGCTGTCGCTTTCCTTTTCATCCCCTTCAAGGTCTACATCAACATCTTCAGTTTCAATACCAACTTCCTTTTCCTCTGCGTCTAACTGAACTTCTACCTTATCTTCTTCTTGTTCCGTAGAAGCAGGTTGTTCTGTTGTAGTTTCTGTTGTAGTATCATCTGTTGATTCGCTGCTTTCATTACAAGCAGTAAATGATAGAATAAATAATGTCGCTAGTAAAAAATTTAATTTTCTCATAATTAGATTTTTGGTTAAGTTTAAAATTTAAGAAAACCTGATGTCAATTAATAATATTGATTTATCAAAAAAAATATTTCTTTAAATTTTTAAATAAATCCTTTATGATTTTATATTAAAAGGGTCAATTCTTTTTTAAAATAAAAGCACAAGCATCTCCTTGCTGTTTTTTATTAAGTTCCCTGGCTTTTAATTCAAAGTCTTTTATTTGAGATTCTGTAAAAATATCTTCATAAGGTGTGCCATCATGTAAAGGCAGATCACGTTTATATTTTTCACTTCCCAAAAATTGAAAAGCAGTTGAATCGAAAACGACTTTTTCTATTGATAATGAGGCTTTATTTGCCATGTAGTTCATGCTTTCCCTGGAATGCAGAAAAAAATGTCTCGGAGCATCAAGCTGAACCCAGTTTTCTTTGTAGTGTTTCCATGCATACGATGAAACTGTAGGTACTCTTATAATACAATAGCCATCATCTTTGAGGAGTCTGGAAACAGTTACCAAAGTTTCCTGTGGATCAGGCATATGCTCAAAAGAATGATGAAACATAATCAAATCCTTTTTGTCATTAATTGAAGATAACGGGGCTTTTAATACACGTACGCCATTCTCATAATCAATGTCTTTGTCTATGTACGGATCTGTTCCAAGAAGATGTTTAAACCCTAGTTTTTGCAAAGAAAGCAGAAGGTATCCACCGCCGCATCCGACATCCAGAATTTCACTTTCCTTAGTTAATGGTATTTCAGATAAAATTGTGTGATGAGGATCTTTGTTTGGGAGATATCGATTAATAATTTTCCCTGTAAGCCCCCTTTTAAAGACTATGTAATGATCTCTTATCTTCTTGATGATCTCATTAGTCTTAGATTTGGCATAAATGAAATCTTTTGAATAGCTATAATAATCTGAAGGATAATACTTATCCATATTTTCAGGAATAGTGGCTATTTGCAGACATCCGCATTTGCTACATTCAATGTAGGTGAATTCATCTCTAAGACCGAGCATCATTTCTTTGACAGAATACTCTTTATTTGAATGACTATTATTGCAGATTCTACATTCCATTATAAATCGTCCTTTAATAAGTTTCAGGTTCAAATATAGATTTTCTTTTTGAATGTGTGGGATGAATATTAAGTGAGTTTTGATAATTGAATTAGGATAATACTTAAAGAAATATAAAGCCAGGCCTAATGCAAATAAATATGTATGGCCTCTGACTTTATCTTGATGATTAATTATGTAGAATAGCCTTGATTAAATCATTGTTTTTCTGTTCAAGGACTCTGCATCGAATAGATGTTGTTTCTCATTTAAATCATTTTAATATTCGTTTTATGTTATATTAATAGTTATTTTTTTAATTTATTTATGTAATTTTTTTTATAGTGTTTGTGTTAAATCATGCTAATTTTAGTTATCAGTAGTTTAGAGTTTTATGCCCCGTTTTATTGTAGTGTAGAGTGGTAAATAATGCTTTAATGAGATTTGGATATCTATTTATCTGCTACTTTTACAGCTGTAGAATTTGTGATATCATATTATTTGTCAAGATTATTCACATAAGCTGTTTGGTTTGTTATATGTTCTTTTATATAGAATGAATATTTTTTAATTTTTTATGATTCATTACAGTAATTAGTTGGTAATTCGGTATTGATTCTTTTATTTTACTTTATCGCGCTTTAGGGGTGTCTGATATACAGACTGAGAAATACCCTTTGAACCTGATCCCGGTAATGCGGGCGAAGGGAAAAGTAATCTGAAGACAGGATATTTATATATTCGTGTCTCCTATCTATTTTTCACTACTCTAAAGTGCCAGGTAATAAACTAAAAAATTATGGACTTTAGAATTAACAGTGAAAAGCATTCCACATCAGAAAAAGAATTATCGTTAGATCAAGCTCTGAAAATTAATGGGTTTACGAGTCGAAATGGTGTTGCTGTGGCGTTGAATAATCAGGTTATTCCACATGGTCAATGGCAATGCACTCAGGTTAATGATGGAGATAATATTTTAGTTATTACCGCCACTCAAGGCGGTTAATCTTACAATCTTAAATTCATAATCAATGAAAAAAGCTGATAAAATTCCAAGTGGAAAATCTATCACGCGTGACTCTTTTCCTAATTCAAGAAAAATTTATGTGCCAGGTAAAATCCATGACATAAAGGTTTCCATGCGTGAAATAAGTCTGAATGATACTAAAAATAACAACTCAACTGCATCTAATCCACCGGTAACTGTTTATGATACCAGCGGTCCCTACACTGATCCAAATATCAATATTGATGTAAAAAAGGGATTAGTAAGATTGCGTGAAGACTGGATAGATAGGAGAGAGGATACAAAAAATCTTAATAGTATCACTTCTGAATACGGAAAGAAACGTCTAACTGATGGTTCTCTAGATAATTTACGTTTTGATAATCAAAGAAAACCCCGGGTGGCTAAACCGGGAATGAATGTTACCCAGCTTCATTACGCAAGAAAAGGTATTATCACTCCTGAAATGGAATACGTGAGTATAAGAGAAAATCAGCGTATAGAAGAGTGGGCAGAACTAAATAATCAACATCCTGGAAATAGCTTTGGTGCCAATACACCAAAAGGGAAGGTTACCCCTGAGTTTGTCAGGAATGAAATAGCACAGGGAAGGGCAATTATTCCTGCTAATATTAATCACCCGGAATCTGAGCCAATGATTATTGGTCGTAATTTCTTAGTGAAGATCAACGCTAACATAGGTAATTCTGTGGTCACATCAAGTATTGAAGAAGAAGTTGAAAAGGCTGTTTGGGCTTGTCATTGGGGAGCCGATACTATAATGGATTTGTCAACAGGTAAAAATATTCACGAGACAAGAGAATGGGTGCTGAGAAATTCACCTGTACCTGTCGGTACTGTCCCGATTTACCAGGCATTAGAGAAGGTTAATGGAAAAGCAGAAGATCTTAGCTGGGAAATATTCAGGGATACACTTATTGAGCAGGCCGAGCAGGGTGTGGATTATTTTACTATTCATGTAGGTGTCAGACTAAAGTATATACCCCTGACCGCTAAGCGTGTAACCGGCATTGTTTCCAGGGGGGGATCAATAATGGCAAAATGGTGCCTTGCGCATCACCAGGAAAGCTTCTTGTATACTCATTTTGAAGAAATTTGTGAAATCATGAAGGCCTACGATATCTCTTTTTCGCTCGGTGATGGCCTGCGGCCAGGATCACTAGCTGATGCTAATGATAAAGCTCAGTTCGCTGAGCTTGAAACCCTCGGTGAGTTGACTAAAATCGCCTGGAAGCATGATGTTCAGGTTATGATTGAAGGGCCAGGCCATGTGCCAATGCATATGATAAAAGAAAATATGGATAAACAGCTTGAAGAATGTGACGAAGCTCCTTTTTATACCCTGGGGCCACTAACTACTGATATAGCGCCAGGCTATGACCATATAACCTCGGGAATAGGAGCAGCGATGATTGGTTGGTATGGATGTGCCATGCTTTGCTATGTTACTCCCAAAGAACACCTTGGACTTCCAAACAAAAAAGATGTAAAAGAAGGCGTAATCACCTATAAAATTGCTGCTCACGCAGCGGATTTAGCTAAGGGGCATCCAGGAGCACAATATCGGGATAATGCATTAAGTAAGGCGCGTTTTGAATTTAGATGGGAGGATCAGTTTAATCTTTCCTTAGACCCGGATACAGCTATTGAATATCACGATGAGACTTTGCCAGCAGAGGGAGCAAAAGTAGCTCATTTTTGTAGTATGTGTGGTCCTAATTTTTGTTCCATGAAAATTACCCAGGATGTTCGGGACTATGCTGAGAAAAACAATCTGACAGATGAAGAGGCGATTAATGAAGGAATGGAGAAAAAGGCGGAGGAATTTAAGGTAAAGGGTGGAGAGATTTATTTAAAGCAATGAAAGCCGGATCTAAAATAAAAGTGATTACCCCTGAACTATCTGTGAAAGAAGAATTAGAAACAGTCTGTTGTTTATTGTCATTAGGCATAGATATTCATCTTCGTAAACCCGGCTGGTCAGATGATAGGATGCGTGCATATCTTTATAAGCTGCCCGACAAACATTTATCTCAAATTTCAGTCCATGGTAACTGGAATTTGATGGAACATGGTATGGGTGGTTTACATTTAAACAGCAATCAGATTATTTGCCATAAGAATGACTTCAGATTATCTAAATCATTTCACTCTATTGAGGCAATAGAAAATTGTAATATGGAGCTTTCATACGGGTTTTTAAGTCCTGTCTTTGATAGTATTTCCAAGAAAAATTATCAGACATCCTTCAATAAATACGATTTGACCAGAAAATTAATGAGTATGAAAAAGCAGATGAAGATTTATGCTCTGGGTGGCATCAAACCAGAGAATGTTAAAGACTGTGTTCATATGGGGTTTGATGGGATCGCCGTCTTCGGATCAATTTGGGGAGAACCAGATCTGAAGACTAGAATGTTGCAATGTGAAAAGTTTTTAGCTTATGCATGATCAGGCAGTATTGTGTATCGGTGGAATGGATCCTACAGGTGGAGCAGGTACTCTTGCCGACATTAAAACCGTAAATCAATTTGGATTGCAGGGGTTTGGTGTGAATACGGCCATAACCTACCAGAACGAATCTGAATTTTATGGTCTTGACTGGCTACCGAAATGGCAAATCATTATGCAGCTTCAAAGCATCCTAAAGATGGATCATAAGATTGGGGCAGTTAAAATTGGCATAATTCAATCACTGGATTTACTGGTTTATTTATTAAACCTTCTTGAGAAAGAGTTAAACGATGTGCCTGTGATCTGGGATCCGGTTTTAAGAGCCTCAGCCGGATATAGTTTTCTGGATAAGCTTGACGTAAAATCACTTTTTGCCATATTAAATAAGGTGTCAGTGATTACTCCTAACGCTGAAGAAGGCGATAAGATTTGTCGAGTATTAGGAATAAAAAGCTTCGGAAGTCTGAAGGTTAAATCAGCAGTAGTTTTAAAAGGTGGACATTGTAAAGGCAATACAGCTAATGATATACTATTTGAAAGAGAAAATGAACCCTTTACGATAACAACCCAAAAGATTCCAAACAAGAATATTCATGGCTCAGGATGTATTTTTTCCACGGGATTAGCCTGTGGTTTAGCCTCAGGGTTCAATATTAAATGCTCATTTCTAAATGCTAAATCATATGTATATGAATTACTGAGGATTTCGGATACGGCTTTAGCCAGTCATTATAAAGTCAGGTTATGATTGATCGATTACATTATATCACTCAGGAAGGTCCTAATGGTGAGTCGCATGCTGAGATGGCTTACAGGGCTTGTTCTTCCGGTGTTCGATGGGTTCAACTTAGAATAAAAAATTCTGATTATAGAGAAGTTTACCATCAGGCTAAGGAAGCATTACAGATTTGCCATGATCATGGAGCTAAACTAATTATTAATGATTATGTCGATATCGCGTGTGAATTAGATGCTGACGGTGTCCATCTGGGGCAGCAAGATGAAGATATTGAAGTTGCTCGGAGGCAATTAAAAGGAAAAATAATAGGTGGCACTGCAAACACTTTTGACCAGGTGTTGTCACTGCTGAACAATAATGTAGATTATATCGGTCTTGGTCCGTTCAGGTTTACTTTTTCAAAGGAAAAGCTAAGTCCGGTATTAGGTCTGGATGGATACAAAGAAATCATTTCTCAATTGGCGAAAGATAGGCTGAATGTGCCAATCATTGGAATTGGGGGGATACTGCCTGATGATATTCCTCCTTTAAGATATGCAGGGGTTTATGGTATTGCTGTCGCATCATTAATCAATCAGTCTTCAGACCCAACAGGAATAGTAAAAGAAATAAATAAGAAATTAAATGAAGAAATTAGTTATAAGGGGCAAGGAATTTAATTCCAGGCTTTTTCTAGGTTCAGGAAAATTTAGCAGTAATAAACTGATGGAGAGAGCAGTGAATGCATCCGAATCAGAATTAGTTACCGTAGCACTTAAGAGAATTGATACAAATGCCAAATACGACGGCATGTTAACCGCCCTGAAAAATGAAAATATTGATCTATTACCAAATACATCCGGAGCCAGAAATGCAGAGGAAGCAGTTTTTGCTGCTGAATTAGCGCGTGAAGCATTGCAGACTAATTGGATAAAACTTGAAATTCATCCAGATCCGAAATATTTAATGCCAGATGCTATCGAATCGTTAAAAGCAACTGAAGATCTGGTTAAAAAAGGATTTGTTGTGATGCCCTATATTCACGCAGATCCGGTATTGTGTAAACGATTAGAGGAGGTTGGGGCAGCAACTGTCATGCCTCTGGGATCACCAATAGGAAGTAATCAAGGATTAAAGACAATTGATTTTTTGAAAATCATTATTGAACAAAGTAATGTACCTGTTATAGTAGACGCCGGGATAGGAGCTCCTTCTGATGCGGCTTTGGCAATGGAACTTGGGGCAGATGCTGTTTTAATTAATACTGCTATTGCTGTTTCCAAAAAGCCTGTTTTAATGGCAGAAGCTTTCAAGTTAGCAGTAAAATCAGGAAGGATGGCCTATGAAGCTAAAATTGCTGAATCTAGCCGCCTTGCCAATAATAGTAGTCCATTAACCTCATTTTTATATGACTAGTTTTAAAGAAGTATTTGAAACTTACCGATGGGAGCAGGTAAAAGAAGAAATCTATTCAAAAAGACCAATTGATGTTGAGCTTGCCCTGAGTAAAAATGTTCGGGACTTAGAGGATTATAAAGCCTTAGTTTCTCCGGCTGGTTCAGAATATCTGGAAGATATGGTCAGGTTAAGTCAGCAAGAAACATTGAGACGTTTTGGCAAGACGATCCAATTGTTTGCTCCAATGTATTTATCCAACGAATGCCAAAATATCTGCACTTACTGTGGTTTTAGTCTCAATAATAAGATAAAAAGGAAAACATTAACTAAGAATGAAATACTTAAAGAGGGAGAATGTTTAAAGGATAAAGGTTTTAAACACATCTTACTGGTAACCGGGGAAGCGAATAACATTGTAGATGTAGATTATTTTATTAGTGCCATCAAATTGATCAGGCCTCACTTTGATAATATCAGTTTGGAAGTCCAGCCATTGGATGAAGTTGAGTATCGCAAGCTAATTTCCCATGGTATTCATTCGGTATTGGTTTATCAGGAAACCTACAATGAAACAGACTATAAAAAGCATCATCCTAAAGGAAAAAAATCAAATTTTTATTATCGGTTAGATACGCCGGACAGGCTTGGAAGAGCAGGGATTCATAAAATTGGATTGGGTGTCCTAATTGGACTGGAAGATTGGCGTGTCGATAGTTTTTTTGTTGCCTTACATCTGGAATACCTCGAACGAACATATTGGAAAACTAAGTTTACCATTTCATTTCCGAGGTTAAGGCCTTTTTCGGGTGGTCTGCCTCCTAAAGTTGAAATGAACGAAAGAGAGCTCGTGCAACAGATTGCAGCCTATCGGTTGTTTAATAATGAAGTGGAGCTGTCACTTTCCACGAGAGAAACCCAACATTTTAGAAATCATGCATTTAAGCTTGGTGTTACTTCAATGAGTGCCGGTAGTAAAACAAATCCGGGAGGGTATGCGGTGGAAAAGCAATCACTGGAGCAATTTGAAATATCTGATGAACGAGGGACATCTGAAATTTCACAACTTTTAATAAATAATGGTTATGAACCAGTCTGGAAAGATTGGGATAAAGTTTTTGATGATGCTTACAAATCTTGAAACAGAACAATATAGACGTCAGATGGTTCTTCCTGAAATTGGAGAGGAGGGACAGGATAAATTAAAAAACTCAAATGTTCTTGTAGTTGGAGCAGGAGGCCTGGGGTGTCCTGTTTTATCCTACCTGGTTGCTTGTGGTGTTGGTAAAATTGGGATTATTGATGATGATAATGTGGAGGTTTCCAATCTTCACAGGCAAGTACTATATTCTCATCAGGATGTTGGCATAAATAAAGCAAAAGTAGCTGCTCAAAAACTTCGGAATCTCAATCCATCAATAGATATAGTAGCCTATAGTCAAAGATTAACTGCACAAAACGCTATCCGGATAATCAAAGATTATAATTTGCTGGTAGATTGTACTGATAACTTCAGGTCCAGATACTTGATAAATGATACATGTGTGATACTCAATAAACCATTTGTATTTGGTTCGGTATTGAGGTTTGAAGGACAGGTAAGTGTATTTAATTATCAAAATGGCCCGACTTATCGATGTCTGTTTAACACACCACCGAATCCTGAAAATTCTATTTCTTGTAATGATGCCGGAGTGTTGGGGTTAATTCCGGGAATTGTCGGTTCATTTCAGGCAATGGAAGTAATTAAAATCATCTGTGGAATAGGGGAGGTGTTATTTGGTAAATTAATGATATACAATGGATTGAAGAATGAGTACTCTTGGGTTAAGATTGATCGCGATGAGAATAAAGTGAATATTTCATCGCTTTCTGATTCTATTTACTCCAGTGAAATTATTAAGACCAAGGATATTAATCCAATTGAATTAAAGGGGAAAGTAAACGATCCGGAATGGATAATAATTGATGTCAGAGAAAAAGATGAGGTAGAAGTTTTTGGAGATTTGTTTAATGCAATTTGTATCCCTCTTAAAAATTTAAAGTCAGAGATTAATTGTATTCCAAAAAACAGGAGAATCGCGCTGGTTTGTCAATCCGGAATACGTAGTAGTCTGGCCGCAAATATTTTTATTGAAAATGGCTATGAAGAAGTTTATAACCTGAAAAATGGAATTAATTCGTTAGTAAAGAGTTAGATTATGAATAGCTTAATTACCTCTTTTATCTGAGAAAGTTGTATGGTATACAGAAAGTAAATACTTCATGTCCCGTGACAAAATAGATGACTAAATCTCCTGACTTTCCTTAAATGCAAGAGCCAGCTTAATGTCACCATAGTCATATTCCTCGCCGAGTTTTTCCTTGATGTCATTCAGTTTTAAACTCTGTATTGTTTCCACAACCTTAAGGATATTATCAATCTTTTCTTTGGGTATAAATTCTTCAGCATTGATTTCTCCCTGAGCCACATAATAACACATATGGCCTGATATCGTAGTGGGAGAAAGGTTTCTTTCTTCAGCTATTTCTTCAACTGTTAGACCATCCTTATAAAGCTCGAAAGAAATTTCACGAGTTGACTTCTTCTTAACCTTGCTTTTGATTTTATTAAGAGTAGCTCTTCGGGATTGAATTTGAGCTTCAGTATTTAGTTTGTCTCTGGTGAGAAGGTTTCCTTTTCCCGTTTCCTTGATAAACTGCAGAGCTTTGTCGAGATCTTTGATCTGAGCAAAAACGGTGGCTTCAAGCTCAATCAGTTCATTGGTATATGTTTTTACCCCGGTATGTAGTTTTAACGAATCTATTTGTTTTCCGATTTTATCCTGAATAGCTTTCAATAAGGGTTCGAAGTATTCTTTTGCCTTAGTAACCCGGTCTTGAAGCGCTGGTAATACATCACCTTCTTCAGCCGTGATCAATCTCACTTGCCTGATGAATTTATCTGCTGTCAGGCTCAGCTGTTGAGCTTCAGCAAATAATTCACTGGTCCATTGCCGGTGTGGTAATTTTTTAGAACCACTTTCAAGTTTTTCAAAGCTTGTCAGATGGTCTTTTAGTGCGAACATCATTTTTGAGAAATCAAAGGCATCTGAAGTATGAATCCTCAGATATTCTTTAAAGTCCTTTTTTAGTTGCTCTTCAAGAATTTCTAATTCAGGTTTATTAGCACTATAAGATGTTAATGCTTCATCATTACTGATCATTCGATCAGAAACAGGAGAGGAGAGAACAAGCCCTTCTAATGATCGTAATCTGGATAAGGCCACATAAACCTGTCCAGGGGCAAACGCATCTGACAGATCAAGGATTGCCTTGTCGAAGGTTAATCCCTGGCTTTTATGAACAGTTATTGCCCAGGCTAATTTTAAAGGGAATTGCCTGAAAGTACCGATTATCTTTTCGTCTACTTCGTTTGTTTCCTTGTTTAATTTGTATCTGATGTTATGCCATTCATACGGACTTACAGAAATCGGAAGTTCATCATCCGGACAAGTAATTTCAATCAGGTCGTCATTTATTTCAGTTACTGTTCCGATTTTCCCATTGAAATACCTTCTGTCTTCCCCATCATTCTTAGTGAACATCACCTGAGCACCTTCTTTTAATTGCAATTCAGGATTCACTGGAAACATACTCTCAGGGAAGTCTCCTGAGATATCAGCATTGAATGTTCTGGGTTTGGTAGTAAGCTTATTTAATGCATTCAGATTGATTGTATCAGCTTTTTGATTATGAGTAGTGACCCGAACGTGATCATCTGAAAGAGATTCATGATCGATATTTTCATAATGATTCTTGTTCAGGTAATCGATATCATCTTTGGTGACTTCATTATTTCTAAACCTGTTTAACAGGCTGACGAATTTATTATCTTCCTGACGGTAAATTTTATTTAGTTCCAGGTATACAGGTGGATATTCTTTCAAGGCATGGGCCGAAAAGAAATAGCTGTTTTGATAATAGTTGTTAAGGTGCGCCTGCTCATGGTCCTTGACAACAGGCGGAAGCTGTAAAAGATCTCCTATAAATAAAATCTGAAGTCCACCAAAAGGAATATTCTTCTTTCTCCTGGCATGTCTGAGTACTGTATCGATGCAGTCAAGAAGGTCTGCACGAAGCATACTCACCTCATCAATGATTAATAACTCAAGTTCCTGGAGAAGTTTTCGTTTTGATTTGTTCAGTCTGAATCCTGATAAAACAGTACGTGGTGTATTGATGAATTCAGCTGAAGAATAATTCTGGTCGGGAATAAATACCCCAAATGGTAATTGTAATAATGAATGGAGTGTTACTCCTCCGGCGTTAATAGCTGCAATGCCGGTAGGAGCAGCTACTGCTGTTTTTTTTGCTGTACTCTGGACCAACTGACGCAGAAAAGTAGTTTTACCAGTACCTGCTTTTCCTGTAAGAAAAATATGCCGGTTAGTATTATTTATATACCGGTTGGCTAATTCTGTAATACTGTTGGTCTGTAATTCCATTAATTCCATTTTAATTCAGGGTATAAAGTTGAAAAAACATCTGTGTATCTCAAATGAATGAGAGGAATTATGACGGAAAACTGAACTTTTATTTTGAGGATAACAAGCAATACCCGTTTGTAAACGGAAGTAAACGTTTGATTTCGATTATTTTAGATTTAAACCGGAAGTAGATTCATGGGCTTCAATGATTTTCCACCCATCTATGGTTTTTATCCAGGTCATTGATATAATGAACCTGCCCATTTTCTCTTCTCCATTCCGGGTAACTACCCAGGAAGTGGCAATATTAGTAGCTGTAAACGCTGAATCCGATAGAGGGATAATGATCTGGTTATAGATTCTGTAGTGAGCTGTGTCAACGTTATTCCACCATTCTTCTTGTCTGATTTTGATATTTTCCCAACCAAAAGCAGGATCAGCATTGAAAATAAATAATGTTGAATCACTTTTAACAAAATGATCCATAAAACCATCAAGATCTTGTTTGTTAGCAGTTCTGTTGAGGCTATTTAACCGATCTTCGATGATTTTTTCATCAACCTTTTCTTGCTCTTTCTGTTTACAGGAAATGATTATAAAAAAGGAAATTAAAATCAGGAAAACACACCTCATTATATTAAAGGCTTTGGTAAGTCTATAATTTAATGAATATTCTCTTATATCCCTTTTCTTTATTATTCAACAATATATGTAGTGTCTCTTAATATGTCAAAGGGTTCTTCATTAGCCTGGAAGCCGAATTCAGAATTAGCTCCTACAGTAAATTTAAATGTTGAATCTTTTGGTACAAGTACATCAGGACACACCTCTGAAGCAGTTTTAAATGCTGTGGCTGTAAATAGTATGCTGTTTTCTTCTACAAGATCAGCTTCAATTACCAGGTCACTATGGCAACCATTAGGAGCGACAGCTTTTATATTAATTGAAATCTCAGTATAGGCCTTAGCAGATTCGGGGACTGTCATTTCTACAATTGGTATTACAACTCTCTCACCACGATTAATCGTGTCATCATCATCGTTACATGAGATAAAAAGAAATATAATCAGTATTGGATAATAGTATTTCATGGTAAAGTTATTTTATTGCTAAATACCACAAAAACTGTTCCGTTTTCCCTTTAATAGTTCTTTCGAAAGTATTTGGTTTTATCAGGAAACCCTGACAACAAAACTTCCCTGTTTAAGTCCCTTCTCAATTTGCCTGTTTGCCTCGGGGATTTCTTCCAGGGAAAATGTTTTTCCGATTACGGGCTTAATGTTTTTATTTTCTATCAATTTTGCTACTTCCAAAAGGTCTTCATTTTTGTCTCCTGCAAGGGTAATAATCACTTTATTCGATGTGAATAGTGTTGTCATAAACCCTCTCAATAGTAACGAAAGAGAATAATCAGCAGGTATATATCGCCCGTTTGTGGCTAAAGCACTTATGCATTTTGAATATCCGGTTTTAACTGAAACATCAAATATTACATCGTATTTAGTTTTAGAAAGCCAGAAATCTTCTTTTTTATAATCTATTACTTTATTAGCACCGATTGCCTTTAGCATTTCAAGTTTTTCACCACTTTCGACAACAGTGATATGTGCCCCGGTCTTGCTGGCTAATTGAACAGCATACGTTCCTATGCTTCCACCAGCTCCAATGATCAAAACCCGGTCATTAGAGGTTATGTTTGCTTTACGAAGGTAATGCAAGGCATTTAACCCACCTAATGGAATTGTGACGGCCTCTTCAAAAGTAATTCCGGGTGGCTTGTGGATGATGCCAGTGATTTCATTTTTACACTTATATTCTGCCTGACAACCCATTTGAATACCTCCTGAACCAAAAACCAAGTCACCAATTCTGAAGTGCCGTACTCCTGCACCGACCGCAATTACCTCACCAGCAAATTCCTGTCCGAGAATTTTATTCTTCCTGGGTTTAAATAATCCTGTCATGAGTCGTAATGGCAACCAGAATAAAGGTTGAATATCAAATCTACGAACTTCACAGTCTGCTGCAGATACTGTACAAGTATGAATTTTTATCAATAGTTCGTTGTTTTCCGGAATTGGATCCGGAACTTCTTTTATTTTAATATTGTTTGCAGATCCGTATGCCGTTAGTACCGCTGCCTTCATATTTAAATTAGCTTTCTTCCTTATATAAATATAAGAATAGAATTGAATTTACATAAGGAATTTACATAAACGGCATAGTCTGCAAGTCAAAGGATCAGTAATGGAGCTAATTAAACCATAAATAACCGTTCCTGATTCTTATTTATTACGGTATTCTAATATATCTCCAGGTTGACATTCGAGAATTTCACAAAGCGATTCAAGTGTCGAAAACCTGATTGCTTTTGCTTTACCGGTTTTAAGAATAGATAAATTTGCTTCAGTGATACCTAATTCATTGGCCAGATCTTTTGAACGGATCTTTCTTTTGGCCATTATCACATCAAGATTAATTACAATGGCCATATCAAATAGTTAATTTATTTTCTTCCATTAACTTATTTCCCTCTGAAAATACTTCTGCCATAACAAATGATATTAATGCCCAAATCAGATAATTTAGTTCAAGATCAAGCTTCAGGGAAACTTCTCCATTCGAAGCATAGATTGAAATTGAAGCCAGGGCCATCATTAGGATAAATAAAAGACCGATTTTTCTGAAAGACTGGACGTTTTCTGATCTGAAGGTTGAAAGGCTTTTAATGGATTTAATTATTTTTATTGCTATCGTAACTATAAAGAAAAGAACTATATAATAAATAAGATATTTAACTGACCAAAGATAAATGTACAGGGAAGGGATATTAGATATGGGGACTCCCTTTTCCTCAAACGCTCCCGGTGATCGGTTGGTGAATGATTCTTCAACCATGCGAAAGTTTTCAAATTCGAATATTGAACTATCAATGGTATATATGATCATCATTCCAGTGACCACCACCAGTCCGATTATAAATATAATGCGTATTAGCCGTGCAGTGAATAGGGCTATTTTTAAAATGTTATTTTCCATGATTGTTGTTTATTGTTTCTCAAATATCAATAATAAATTATTGAAAAACAATAATATTTTACTGAAAAATAATATTTAAAAGAATAAACCTAATTTTAAAGAATCTACTAACCTCCTCTCAAGTAATTAAATTGCCGGTTTAAGTTGATAAACTCTGCTTTCTCCATCTTCAGGTATCCAGGTCTTAATTTCCAATTTCTCTTGTTTTAATTTCTCTTTTAATTTTTTACGAGTAGTCGGACAATGATTTACCGCTTCAAGGTGATTGGCTATTACCTGACCGGGGCTATCACTTGTAAAGCTTATGATGTCCTCAGTTTTCATTAATAAGGGTTTGAACAAGTCAAATTGAGCAGTTCCTGCAGCGATTACACTTATGTCTGGTTTATGATCTAGTAAGACTTGCTTTGCTTCCTTTGAATAGATAGTGTCTGAAGTCAGATAAACCGAAGGCTCATTCGGAAAATTCATATAGAAGCCCATTACCGGCCCCATGGGCTTGGCAATAAAACCGTATCCGTGAGTCGCATGAATTCCTTTTATTATACCATCTAAAAAAGAGTATTTTTCATTGTACTTTAATGATTTGATGATTCTGAGAGATTTCTTTATCAGACTTTTTTCGTCTTTTGTATTGCAGATAACAGGAATATTTTTCCTTTTAAGAAATTTTTCACCACTTTGATCAAGGTGATCCGGGTGGAGATGGGTGATGAGACAATGGGTTGTTTTATTGATTATTTCCCAGGCATTATCGGGTAATTCTACCGTCGGGTTTTTTCTGGGTTTACTTCTGAATAGAGTAAAAGGTGGTAGACTGCCTTTCGGGCCAAGCATGGGATCTATGAGAAGATAATTGTCATCAAATTCAATTATCATTGTTGCATTTCTAATGTGATGGACCTTCATGATTTTTTGTTTGCAATTAATAATCCATCACATATATTTTCATTGATTCAAATCAAGAAATTCTTTTTCTGATCCTGCTGAGGGTTTCCGGTGTAACTCCTAAATAGGATGCGATATGGTATTGTGGAATTTTATTCAACCACTCTTTCTTGTTCACAAGCAATTGTTCATAGAGTTGTTCGGGGTCTTTCGTGATTCGGTTGTATTCTGCTTTTTCTTTATAAGCCAGTATTTTTTCAAATTGCCTGGCTAAAAATGATTTGCCGCAATTATATTTTGAAATGAATTCCGAAAATGTGGTTTTGCTTATTGATAGTAAGGTGACAGATGTGAGGCATTCCTGGTTTTTCTTGCTAGGGATATTGTTTTGAAAAGAATTCAGGTCAGTACAAAACTGCGGAGTTGTATAGAAAAATATATTGGAATCTTTTATTTCTGTTTGGTAATAATCTCTGATGCTTCCAGAAGTGAGAAATCTTAAGGTTTTATCGCTTTGCCCTTCTTTAAGAATAATATCACCTTTCTTAAAATGGGTAACCTTAAAAGAACTTATAAAGTCTTCCAGGCCTTCGCGGTTTTCAGGATGTTCTGTACCAAAAAAATCTCTTAAAAGTTTATGAGGTTGGATGGCATTTTCGATTATGGCTCCCATGAATAGTAATTGTGTTCAGTATCTAGTTTAAAGTCTGCTTTAGGATATAGTTTGTTTCCGATAAGATTTGACTTTTCCGTCTCCAGCATTATTCCTGCTGACTCAGTATCTTCAGCTAGTTGCTTAGCACGATCGATCAGTGAAATAGATATCCCCTGACCTCTGTATTTTGGTGATACAAATAGATCATTTAACAACCATAATCTTTTCATATTAGTTGAAGAAAACAGCGGATACAATTGTACAAACCCAACTAGATTATTTGAAAGTGCTTCAGCAACATAGATCTTTGAATCCTTATTGTTTAATCTCTCCTTAAGGAAATGTTCTGCATCAGCTAAATTACTTGTCTTTTTATAGAAAACCCTGTAGGAATCAAACAAGATGCTCAAAGGTTTCAAATCATTTATATCTGCTGGTCGTATCTTCATTAATTTAATTAGTTGTTTAATTTTAAACAGTTGATAATCAGTGTTTTATTTGATATCAATGAATTTTTACTTTAAATATGATATTTGTAGATATTACTAATAAATCATTCTAAAATAATTGCATAAATATGTACATTAATAAATTTACTGTTTTTAATTTCAGAATGATAAAGTGTTCCTTCTTTTTTGAAATTTAATCTTTTTAATAAGCTCTCGCTTGATTCATTGCCTTCTTCGACATAAGCTTCTATACGATGGATATTCATTTCATTTTGTGCATAATTTAAAGCAAAAGGCATGACCTCAGACATTATTCCATTGTTCCAGAATTGAGGTAATAGCCAGAAGCCTATTTCAGCTTTTCGATGTTCTTTTTCATGGTTGTTGAATCCAACCGCACCGTGGAATTCTTTTGAGTTTATATTTCTGATTGCCCACCATTTTCCGGTACCATTTGCCTCGAGGTCTTCGTACCATTTCATTTGTTCCCGGGTTTCTGTCAATGAATTATAATTAACACCATAATACTTTATAACCCTGGGATCTGAAAGGCCTGTATAGATATGATGGATATCTTCTGCGGTTATATTATTCAGAATATAATGTTCAGTCTTGATCATTTGATTTCAAAAATGTCAGATAAATTTTCAATTAATTATGAAAATACAATTAGCTGTACAAATTTAGTAAAGAATCAAATATCAATCTGGCTGTCGTGTATTTGTAGAAGTGATAAATACGGATCTCCTTCCAGATCCAGAAGTTTGGCAAAAGCGGGCTCTGTTTTGTATCCTGTTGATTTAAGATAGAGTACTTGTTGTCTGAATTCTTCCCCTTTTTCATTAAGGATCATATATTCAGCCATCATGTGTTTGTATGCATTTTGTTGAGTAGTAGGGATGTTCTGGCCAAATATTTCAATTGAAAAATCTTTATAATTGAAGTTGGCTATGACTGTTTCAATATTATCAATGATTTTTGATCTGATGTTAAACTGATCATTTTGTCCATATCTATAAATTATTAGTTGATAAAATATATTCAGTTCTGATACATAACAGATAATGTCCAGGTCACTATCAGGCAGATCGATGTTAATAGGAATAGTGCCAGCAAGAATAGGAGAGTAGGGCTCAAGGTTTTCGAATATATTTAATTCATTTAATATCGAATAAGCATCCTTTTGTCGGGGTGTTCCCTCTTTAAGATATTCGAGGTTGGTGAAGTCAATCATTTCCGAATATATAAATAAAATTTATTTGTTCATTGTAAATCTCTTAAAATTTTAGTGATAAAAATCTGTAATTCAGTTTGTTAGTTGTTTTGTTTTTCAGGTTTGAAGTCAGGATTAAAGATCAATCCAATTACATTTCCCCAAGGATCTCTCACTGAAGCAACCATTAATTCCCCACCCACATTGGTAGGTTTTTCATGTTCTGAAGCTCCGGATTTTAACATGTGATCATATTCAGCTTGAATATCTACTACTCCCCAATAGGCGAGAACATTTTCAGAATATTCTGGTTTTTCTTTCTCTTCAGGAAGAAGACCAAGCTCATATCCTCCTATGTTAAAACCTACATAAAACGGCTCATCAAAATAAGGCTCTGTTGCAAATGCCTTACTATACCATTTCTTGCCTTTTTCAAGGTCAGGTACTTTATATATAGTTGTTCTAAGACCTAATATTGCTTTTTTTTCCATTTTAATAAGGTTTTCTTGACAGCATAGACACAAGATAGTAATAAATGTTTGAATTTATGTAGTAATAAATTTCATACTAAATGTAAAAAATATTTGACATTATGAATGATATATTTTACTTTTGATTAAAATTAAATGTTACAATCATGAATATATCTTATTTATTACCTCATCGATTTAAAAGAATAGGATGGTTTGTTTTTATACCCTCCTGTATTCTTGGTTTTCTAGTTGTTGCTCTGGATTTTGAACCGGATTGGCTGGATTTATATTTGCCAGCGATTTTTATTGATAGCTTTAGTGATTCACAAGAAAGGTTAATCGGAATTATTAAAAGCAATTTTTTAAATGAAATATTCGGAGTTTTAATTATCGTGAGTGGTTTATTTGTTGCTTTTTCAAAAGAAAATAATGAGGATGAATATATTTCAAATATTCGTCTTAATTCTCTTGTTTGGGCAACATATGTAAATTATGCTGTTCTCATAATTGCTATTTTGTTTGTTTATGACTTTACTTTCTTGTGGGTGATGATATTTAACATGTTTACTATTTTGATCTTTTTTATCATTCGTTTCAATTGGAAATTGATGAAATTGAAAAAATCCCTGAACCATGAAAAATAGTATTAAAGTTGAACGGGCCAAGAAAAATATTACTCAGGCTGAATTGGCTAAACTTGCAGGGGTAAGCAGGCAAACGATAAATGCAATGGAATTGGGGAAATATGTTCCTTCAACTGTATTGGCTTTGAAACTTTCTAATATATTTGAAACTGAGGTCAATGATATTTTTGAACTTGAAGAGGGCGATTGGCAGAAAGATTGATCTATATTGTTTGATGATCAATCCATCAATTCTTTCAATTAAAAGCCTGCATTATAAATAATTTCTTCATTATTATTTGTGAGGGTTAGGGTTACCCGATTGGAATTTCCCAAAGCCGGATTAAGATCAAAAGAAACTTGTTTTCTGATTAATGCCTCACAAAGCTCATTGTCTTTTAAAGAAAGCCGCATGAAATGCCTGGGAAGACCTTCAGGAATTGTCTTTTGCTGTCCTATCAGGTCGAATTGCCATGTAGAGCCATCACATCCTCCCGCTGAGAATGTGATGGTCAGGCAATTTCCATACAATGAGGTTGATTCAATGGTTAAAGGATCTGAGGGAGCATTTTCAAACAAATCGTCACTCATAATTATTTCCTGGTCGCAGATATTATTCGGTAATTTCATCTCTGCATCCTTGCAGGATAAAATAGTGATCAGGAAAAGAATACTAAAAATTGAACATCCTTTTTTTGCGATTGAGGCTGAACTTATCATCGACAATTCTTCTTTCTTTTTTTTTGAGCACTGTAAAGTTAACCTTTTTCAATATAAACAAAGGCCTCGGTGCCACTATTCGTCGTGATAATTATCCGTTGGTATTCATCGCCTTCGTATTCATCAGTGATCAATAATTCGTCATCTGTCAGTTCATACAGATAACCATCTATTAAATCCTGATCATTACCGGATTTAGAAATAGCAGGATAGGTAGAATAAATATTTTTACCATCAATGTTTTCAATCCATTGTATATTGTATTGCCTAAAACCACACAGACTATCCTTGATACCTTTTAAAAGCCTGGAAAAAAGCTTTTTCTGGATCGAGTCATCTCTGAGCGTTCCGTAGGCAAAAACTTTATTCATACTATGTAATATTTATCTATTAGTCTATGGATAGAAAATATCTTGTATTTCTACAATTTGGTTATCGTTGAATTTAAATAATGATTTCCCTCTAATGATTAATTTCTCATCGGCAGAAAGCTGATTTCGCATGCCTAAATTGATTATTGCTGAATAATTCACATCTACTTCAACTGTGTCTTCTTTAAAGCAAACATCGTCAATTTCTTGTTTTCTGGATTTGAACATCTCTTTTGATTTTTCAGCAATAGTTCTGAAATCATTTTTTCCATGGATATTCAGCGTGATGAAATCGTGGGTGATATTCATAAAATGAACATCCTTGCTTACTGACTTAAGCATTTTATCAATATTGTATTCGTTGTAGCCGGCAATATATTCTTCGATAATCCGGATTTTATCTTTCTCGGTAAGCATTTTAAAATTGGTTTTGGTTGTTAATGGGATCTTGTTATGCGTTTAAAGCTTAACAACCTCTAATTTAGACCTTTAAACCCATTTAAGGAATAAAAGTTTTGACCAATTGCGGGATTTGCAATTCAGATTTTAATAATATTTATTGAATTGTCCTGATCTGTGACTATTATTTGAGAATTCTTGACATTAAAAGTGCCACATTTATAATCCATCCCAATTTCTTCACCATAGGATTTTATAAGTTCCCCCTTCAAATTCCAGAGTTTTGAAGTTCCGTCTTCCGCAGATGTTAATATCATCCGACCATCAGGAGAAAACTCAGCCTGACTGATTTCATCCGTATGTCCTTTGATCAAAATTAATTTCTCTCCGTTCAAATTCCATATTACAGCTGTTTTGTCAAAACTTGCGGTAAGGATCATTTTATTATCCGGAGAAAAAATTGCAGCACTTACTCCACTGGTGTGATAATCGAAATCCCGTATTTTTTCTCCATGTATTTCCCATAATGAGGCTTTATTATCGTAACTTCCCAATAGAATCATGCTGTCATCACTCGAAAATGATCCCTGGTAAATTGTGCAGGTATGTCCCTCATAAGTTCGGATCAAATCTCCTTCAGAGGACCAGAGTTTAGCTATGTTATCGCCACCACCACTTAATATATACTTTCCATCATGAGAATACTCCACGGTTTTCACATATATTTTATCTGCTTCAACTGCTTTGATCTTTTCTCCATTAATACTCCAGATTATATAGGTTTGATCACTTCCGGCGGTAATAAATCTGCTTCCATCAGGAGAAAAAGTTACGTCGTTGACACTTCTAAGATGATCGCTTATCGTGAGGATCTTATTTCCGGTTGAATCCCACAGGATAGCTTTCGCATCATCATCTCCTGTTAGGATATATTTTCCATCAGGAGAAACGGCTAATGTTAATATGGTACTATTGAGGCTTTCAAAATTCTTTTGCTGACCCTTTGAGCTATAAGAACAAAGAAATATTAGAAGGAGAATGATTATCTTATTGTTTACGTTCATCTATTTCCTCTTTTATCTCTTCTTTTAAAATTTCATTTACATCAACGGATGCGTTTTTCAGTACCCAGATCTTCGTCTCATATTCCCGGGCCATTTCATTTTTTAATTCGCCCGATAAATAAACTTCATCAAAAAACTCTCTTTCCCGTTTTCTTTCAGGGTCTTCATCCCCCTCTGTTTTTACTAGTATTACGTGCCTGATCTCATTTTCCAAAGGAAACCAATACACGTAGTCAGCGTGGAATGTTACTGCCTGTGATCTTGTGTCTTTAGCATAATAATTGATTGCCCCGGCCTGGCCATAATTGTCGCAAAGGATTAAAGTATGTTCCGGATCATTGATTTCATTATAGGCTACTTGAGTTTTATTTGCCATTTCCTTCCAGCCAAGCATATCGGCAAAATCCTGGGGTATGTGATGGTTTTCACCGTCTTCCCATCGTAATAACCCCAGTTCTTTATACTTTTCTGAGTTTTTGATGATCGCTTCCGGACTGTAAATCGGCAGGGCATAATTCAACACAGGAAGTGCCAAAACCACTACTACAATAACCATTGCGGGTCTTAGATAGAACTTCCACTTGGTTAATGTGATCTTTTCAAGGTAAACACTACCAACTGCAATCAAAACGGGATATAATCCGATGGAGTAATAACTTTTTGCATTGAAAAAGATAAATAATCCCATGGTGAAGATAAATGACCATAAGATTACCCGTAGCTTCGAGAATAACGGGAAAATGATCAATGCTGTTAATCCGGCGATGATGATAAACAAAGCACTAAAAAAGAACAGAAACTGAGTCATAATAAAATCACCGGTACTTACATTTACCAGTTGTATCCGTGAAAGCTGATCCAGGTGATATAATACCGGGAATGAATGTGTATATTGCCAGATCAAATTTGGACTGATGATCAGCAATGCCAGGGTTATTGCAAAATAGAGATGTTTATTAGTGAATATTTTTCTTTGAGGTGTAATGATAAACGCAGGAATAAGTCCGAGCAACAGAAAAACAATATTGTACTTATTGAGAAAGCCAAAACCAAGCGACAACGCCAGGAAGTACAGCCATTTATTTTCCTTACTAAGTATGTATTTGATAATAAAGTAATAGGAAGTGGTCCACAACAGAAAGTCTAATGAATTAGGCTGAAAAAGAGTGTTAATTCGTGCAAATACTGAAAATATTATCGCAAGCGCTCCTAAAACACATGCAAACAGATTTCCTCCCAACGATTCGATAATCTTCCAGGTAACATAGAGTGTCAGAGCTCCAAAGAGGGCAGGAAAAAACTTGACCCAGAATTCACCATTACCGAGAAGAAAGATAATGGCTGAAATCCACGAGGTGACGGGTGGGAGGGACAAATAACCCCAGTCCAGATGTAACCCCTGATCTAAATGAAGAAATTCATCCCGGTGTAACTCATATACCGGATGAATAGCGAAATATTGAATGATGAATTTGAGTATAATAAAGAATAATAGGGATAGCTTTTTTTTCATAGTTCTGATCCGGTAGTTATTTGATGATGCTTTTATATTCCTCCTGTGTAAGTCGGTATTGAATGATTGATAAATATTTTCCGTCTTTTTTGACGTGATCTTTTAGCTCTGCTTCCCGAATCATACCGTTCTTTTCCATGACTTTGCCCGATGCAGGGTTCCCTTCCATATAATGGGCGTGGATCTTATGAAGATTCAACTGGTTAAAACCATAATTAAGGATGGCTCCAATCGCTTCGGTGATGAATCCGGCACCCCAAAAATCTTCTCCCAGCCAATAACCCAATTCAGCATGATTGAATCGCTTGTTAATTTTTAGTCCGATAGCACCGATAAATTCCTTATCAGTTTTAGTAGATACCTTGAATGTTACCTGGCTTCCCTCATTCCAGCCTTGATTGATCATGTTTAACCATGAAACAGCATCATCTTCGGAATATGGATGTGGGATATTTAGAGTGAATGCTTCAATTTTTTTGTTATTGGCCTGCCTGACAATATCCGGGACATCCGACACCAGCGGTTTGCTCAATATTAATCTGTCTGTTTTTAATACTGGAAATTTATTTTTGGCAGTCATTTGATTGAACTTTTCTCCTTGTCAATTTATGGATTTTGATAAAAAAATGGGTCTAATAAGCCGTTAATTTAAAATCAAGGTTCCGCTTTACTGCTGGCCATTCTGATTCAATTATAGAAAAGACAACCGTATCCCGGTAACTGCCATCCGGATTGATCCGGTCGTTGCGTAATACGCCATCTTGTTTTGCTCCTAATCGTAAGATTGCTTCCCGGGACCTGAAATTAAACCAGTCTGTTTTAAACTGAACTGCAATGGCATCTAATTTTTCAAAGGCATGCTTTAAGATCAGATATTTGCATTCAGTATTGACACCGGTTCGTTGAAAGCTGACTGAATACCATGTGTATCCCAGTGATATCCTTCGGTTATGTGGTTGAGCTTCATACAGACGGGTTGAGCCGATTATCCGATTGTTTTTTTTCTCAACTATAGCGAATGGCAAAGCAAGACCTGCATCTTTTTCATCAAGAGCTTTGCTTATATAGTTATCGACAGTTTCTTCTGATGGAATGGTGGCGTATTTTAAATTCCAGAGTTCACCATCTGTTGAAGCACTGACCAGATCTTCAGCATGATCCTTCGTTAGTGGGATTAGTTTAACGAGATTTCCTTCCAGAGTGACAGGCTTTAGCCAGGGTTCCATAATTAGTGTTCAAGTTTATAATTGACGCTAAATATAACTGGCATTCATCCAAAAAACACAACAAGAAGGTTATTTCATTAAAATGGGTATTTAATTTTTAGAACTGCTTTCAACAATGCGAACATTTTGATAAGTATACTCATCAAAAACATAATCCCAGCAACCCATTCGATGGAAAAGTTCGCCACCAAAGCCTCTTTTAAATCGATGGACACCACTTAACGGGTGATTTTGATCGAGGTTTGGAGCTGATCCGAACATGTCGTATTCTGAACAGCCATGCTCTTTTGACACCTGGATGGCCTTCCATTGTAAAGCATAGCTGGCAGGCATTTTATTTTGCATAGCAGTTGATGCTCCAAACAGATAGGTGCCACGATTTTTAGATAGGGCCAGAAACATCGATGATAGAGGATTACCTTCATGCTCAGCTATGAGTAATTTGACTTTTACTCCTTGCTGGCTGTTGTCCTGGTTTTTCCAGATTTGTTCGAAATAGTCTGGGGTTTGTTTTGGAAGGTTGCTTCTTATGGCCGTTTCAGTATATAATTTGAACCAATCGTCAATCTTTTCCACTCCGTATTCATTGACTTCGATCCCTTTTTTGCTGGCTTTTTTGATCCGGTTCCGTGTGTGATAACGCATTCCTCTCAGAAGTTCTTCATTATCTTTTTTTAGGTCAAGAAAAAATGTGTTCATTGGCAGATTATCGCCTGGGCTTTTTCTCAGCTTATAGTTTTGAGTGTTGTAATTCAACCTCATTTCCTGGATATACTCCGACGGAGGACCGGTCCAGTTTCCGTCTTCATCATAATAATCATCTTCTTTTGACCATTGGTTTTGCCACATCAGGTCATAGCGGATGAATACGCAATTTGAAGGTAGCTGTCCTTTGATTATTTCAGATAGTTCTTCAAGGAAAATTCCGTGGTTTTCAAATGCCGGCTCAATCTTCGGACCATATGGAACGTATGCAAAACAATAATTTGCATCCAGGTATTTAATCAATATGAGGAGATCGTCGTTGGTGAACTTTGTGTTTTGTGACTGTGAATTGATCAGGTCTTTTGAAACGGTTATTTCAAAACCAGCAGGTATAAAGCCCTGGTTGTTTTTGATTTTTCCCCAAAAAGAGGTTTGGGGAAGAACATTTGTTGGTTTGAGATCGTTTAATTCCTTTTTTACTACCTGGCAATTCATTGTTAAGCGTTCTTTTTACCAAAAATATCCGCAAAACAAGGAAAGATTTTTTACCTGGTAAACCTTTATGGCATAGAATTTTGAAATTTTATTATTTAAACGTTTCTGATTATATCCTTCATAAGGTCTTTGACCGTATCCGATTCATTATCACCCGTTACATTGAGCATACTGAAATTGTGATTTTCAGTATTCATATATAATCTGAAAACAGGGCGGTTACCATCGTAGCTTTTTGCTTCTTTTTTAATGGTGCTAAACTCTGAAAATGGAATGACTGTTTTTGGTTTGATCAATCTACCTAACAGGCTTTTTCTTTCAATAACAATGACCTTATAATTGAGATCAATGGAAATACTTCGATTGGAAAGGATATTATTTAAAATTACCCAAAGGTCTATTATTGTAAATAGCGAAATGAGTACTACCATGCTTAGTTCAGGATCTGTATTATTAAATAACCAGATCCATGGTGCGACCATTAAAATCGAACCTAAAACTATGGTGAAAGCCGATAGCTTTTTTTCCTGGATGATTATTTTATCTTCTGATGCTTTTAATACCTCTTCGAGTCCTAATGTTGTGGTTACCGATTGTAAATCCTCAATCTTACTGCTTTCAATATCTATCTTAAACATCCCATTTTGGTTTAGATTAAAAAATGATGTAATATCTGGAATGGTTGGTCTGCCGAAAGTAAATATTAAAATTTTTTACTCCAAATAAATGTCATGTTTTGTCAAAACGAGATCTTTTTTATTTGATTAAGCTATTTAAGATCATTTAAAATTACAATAATTAGTCAATATAGTTATAAATCAGCAGAAGGTACTGATGTATGATTACCGGAATTTGGTGTTTTGAAGGTTTCAATCAGCTGTTAACTTCATTTAAGGCAAGATCCTGGTACTGATGAAACAGATCTTCACAGAATTTATCCCAGTCAGCAGCTACTTCAACGATTGATTCATCGGGTGATACAAGTGTTGGCACAGACATGAATTTTTCCATATTTACACTAAAGTGTCTCTTTATATCCTCCGGTGAGTCTTCAATTAGGTCATTGATAAATTCTTGAGCTGGGTACCAATCCTGGGCTCTTTTCAGATCATTGAATATCTGGGTAAGTAAGACATTTCTTGGGCCTTCCCATAGCTCATTGATCACCGAATCTCTGAATAGCCGTGGAAGTGCAGAGAAATCTTCCATAACCCCATGCCCACCTAAAAATGACATGGCCTCCCGGATCACATTGGTGCAATCCTGTGTGCCGGTGATCTTCTGTAACATGATTAATTCCCTGATCCTGAACTTTCTCTTTTTATCATCAATAGATAGCGCTTTTCCGTTCTTTGATTTTTCTTTTATATCCAGAAATTCGCTGTACAGTTTAAATGCCCCGGCGGTGGTTCTTTTGGTAAAATGTTCCAGTTTTTTAGTCTGTGCCCGCACCAAAGGGAAATGACTAACCGATATACCGAATGCTTCGCGAAACTCACTATATTTCACAGCTTCTCTTACGGCGCGCGTCATATAGGCAGCAGAAGAAAGACCCACAGTTAATCTTGAGTAGGTAAGCACAATTTCCACTACATTGGCCAGACCTCGTTCCATTGGACCTACCGGGTATGCAATGGCGCCTTCAAGTGTGATCTCGCAGGTGGTGAGTTCACGGGTACCCATCTTATCTTTTAACCGGTCGATTCTAAAGCCATTTCTTTTTTCTTTTTCTTTATCTCCGGGTAGCCATGAGGGCATCACAAATAGAGCTACTTTTTCTTCACCCCGGGGTTTGGCTGTAACAACCACATAGTCTGCATGGGTAGCCGAACAAAAGAATTTTGAGCCGTATAGTTTCCATTGACCATTCTCTTTTACTGCCTCAACTTTATTGGCCGGTATGTCTGATCCGCCCTGTTTTTCAGAAATGTATTGCGCCCCGATCCCAAGTTCTCCATCAATACCTTCTTTGCAGTGTTTTAATATTCTTTTCGTTTCGGGTGAGTCAGCAAATTTATTTAATAGTTCGACAAGTCCCTCGGTGCATGTCACCGGACAGGCAATGCAGGATTCTCCATTTTCATAGATCAACATCATTTTGATCAGTCTTACCCAATCTGACTGATCATCTGAAAAAAGTTTTTCCCCATAAACTTCTCGTTCCATTTCTTCCACCTCATGCGGCCTGACGATCCGATCGATCCGATTGTGGTATGCATCGAAATGCGTTAAGAATGGTCTTTTTTCAGGCTTGCTGATCCTCTCCGAAAGATCTCTCCATCGGTAGGAGACTTTATCAGAAATTTTTCTGGCTTCTTTATCTGCTTCTTCCCAGTGTTTCCCGGAATAGTGCTTTAGGACTTTCTGTAAGAAATGATCATCGGTATAGTAATTAACCTGGTCTCGCCATGCGAGGTATTCGTCAAAACTGTATGGGTTGTTTCTATTGGGTAGGGACATGACCTTTTTTACCTATTAATATAAGGTTATTGATCAGGAAATCAAAAGGTGAAACCGGGGTGACGAATTGCAAATAGTGTATTACTCCAGTTCAATGATTGTCTTTTCCGTACGGGTGTACTCAGCGGTTTTTTGTTCGATCTCCCTGATCGAGTATATCAGCCATCCTGAATCGTGTATTCTCGAAGCCAGCCAGGTGGTATAAGCTGGATCCTTAATAGAATTTTTCGGAAATATTTTCTTCAGAAGTTCTTCGTCTGCTTTTTGTTCCTTTTGCAAAATGTAGGTGTAATCTTCCATGTCCACATCATCGAGCCAAAGGTAGGTTGTTACCAGCATTTCGTCTTCTTTATCGTAACCTGCCAGTTCACTTTCAAATTCATAAGTTTCTTTATAGATCAGTTCTGATCCGTGAAATTCATGAAACTGATTGATCTTTTCCCTTGTGTTTTTTTCTATCCGATCGGCCAGTGCCTGGTAGGATAATGAGATGTCATTTAATTTTTCGAGTGAATCCACTTTTTTGATCAGGGCTTCTTTTACTTCCTGGGTGTTGATGATCTTTCTAAGGCTGCCAAATTCATCCGTATAATATTTAAACGTTAGACCCTTCATCATCGAATCATGGACCTTGTTTTCTTTATTGCCTGGTCCGCTTTCTACATTTTGAAAATGCCAGGAAATCAGATATGAAGATTCAGAAGAATCTGTTACTGTGATTTCAACATCATACTTAATAATCAAGTAGGAGGTGGTATCCGTACCTTTCAGGCTCATCCTTTCTTCGTGGATGGTATAATTTTGAGATTCGTTCAGATCCCAATAGCTGATAACCTGTACTGAAGAGTCTGCCGGATTAATCTGGGCACTGGCAGCTATCGATGAAAAAATGAAAGAAGAAAAAAAGAAGATGTATCTCATAATTTAAAAACGGTCTTTATGTTCCGGTTATTCAAATATAGCAACAACTCTTGCCGGAGCACCAGAAGCACCGACAATCTTCAATGGAAATACAGAAACTTTGAAACCCGTAAAAGGTAAAGCATCGAGGTTTACGAGCTGCTCCATGTGACAGTATTCTTTATCCTGCCCGACAAGGTGAGCCTCCCAGAAAAGATCCGGGTCGTTGGTTTCTTTAGCTCTTTTGATCATGCATGGGAGGGGCAGGTCCCAGCCCCAGGCATCGATTCCCATCACTTTAATTCCCTGGTCGATCAGCCATTCTGTGGCTTTGGCACTCATTCCGGTTCCCTTTTTATGAAAATCTTTGGTTCCGTTGAATTTATCCCTGCCCGTTCGGATTAGTACGATCATTCCCGGCTTGATATCCAGATCATTTTTGGACAAAAACTCTTTAATGTCCTGGACAGTTATTGGATCAAAATCTTCTTTGTGTTTCATGTCAATGACGATTCCGTCACCATAGCACCATTCGAGGGGTACCTCATCGATAGTTTTTGCTTTTTGTCCGTTTACAGTAGGAGAGTAGTGCCAGGGAGCATCGATGTGGGTGGTGGAATGGATACCCATTTTCTCGATTGTGTCATCAGCCCAGCCAACGAAGTTCTTAGGAAAGAGTCTGAATGGCAATCCAAGCAGCCTGATCAACCATTTTGCCTTTTTATGAGGTTTATGTTTGATCTTGACCTTCATAAACCAGGGATCTTCGGTGTTGTATTTAATTGGCTTGGAAAGGTCTACGATTTTCATGCTTTGCTATTGATTGGGTGAAATGACAAAGATAAAGTTTTGATTGAGAATGGAAAATTTCAGGTAGAAGGTTAAAGTGTTTGCTTGAATAGACAAGAGAATTAAATGACCGGGGTACAATCCCTTCATTTCATAAAAAGTCCGAAGTTACGCTATCGCTAAACTCCTGGCAGCTGGGGATGGAAAGAAGGAGAAGATGAGCCAAGATTAACCAAAATTTAAAAAAGATTAAAAGGATTTAAATTATCCTATTAATCCTTTCACTTAGTAAATCTGAGCACTGACGACAGATGTCATCATTTTCAATTCAGACTAAAGGAACATGGGATTTGTTATAATATTAAAAACGCCAGGTCCGCAATCAGGAGAACCTGAAGTACAAAAAGTAATGTGCTGATTTTCTTTTTAAATCCATAGGCGACCAAAATTCCAATTATCATAATTAATGGAATAATGAGTCCGGATATAATCCTTAAAGAATAAACACCTTTGTTTTCAACTGTATGTAGTCTATACCAGTTTACTTCTTTAAATATTCGGGAAACTGAGTATTCAATTTTTTCATGTTCCTGAATTGATTCCGCAAAATCTTCTGCAACCGAAAAGTGATGTTTGGTTGTAAATACCTTATGCGAATAGTGGCTGTTTCCACCCGCATTGTAATATTGCTGTTGCTCACTTGTAACATCAATAATTTCATCAGTTACAACATTTCCCGGTAGAATGAAATCAATTATGATTACCAGAGAAACCAAAACAAATATTGAATATATTATTAGGCTCGATTTACTTTGATTTTTATTCATTTTATAATTCTGATAGTGATTGAAAAACCCGTTTGTTGTTTGGAGTGTTCCAAAGGAAAACTACTAATCTTTTCATGAAATGCAGAGTCTGGGACTCGAATAGTTTATAATTATATGATACCTACCTAAACCCAGTCAAACTTTTATTGAACAAAACTATTTAAATGGCCTGGAGGCAATCCCTGATTCTAAAGTTTTGCTATCTAATGACTTCGGATTAAGGTAAATTTTTTAGTTTGTCAATTACCTTTTTCATTTTTAATAGTTTGTTCTTTCTTTCAATTTGATAATCTTCAGGCCAAATACTTAACATTACAGGTGTCAAATGTCGTTGTAGAGCCTTTTCTGCTAAAGTCAGCATCTCACTGTCGATTTCACCTTCCAAATACAGCTGCCCAAATGCAATAGCTAAAATTGCTTGGTCAGTACCAAGTAAATACCTAAAGTGCATATTACTTTGACTTAAATATGGCTGAAGCTTCTCTATATCAGTTTCTAACAGATCAAATGAAGGATACCCCCATTCAGAAAGATGTTTATATAAGTATTTTTCAGGATTTATATTTCTATTATTTTTTCTCCATAAAATTAAGCCAATGTAAGTGTCGGCAGCATCATCACTACCAAATGGTCCCGTCTCATCAACTGAACTAAAATAAAAATCCTCATCTAGTATGTTCTTTGCTTTAGGATGAACATTTTCAATAACAGGTGAGTATTCAATTTCTTCTTCCCTTTTAATAGATTTAGAATTGCTGTCCTGACTTTGTAAACAGCCAAACGTAAAAGTTAATAATATTAAAGGGATTAAATTATTCATATTCCTGCCACCTTCGAAATAAATCAATTTCATAAGTCTTATTTCCATTGATGGTGTTTGTGTTGATAAATCTTTATTCAATGCCACCAAAATAGCTATACCAAATTCTATTTCAAACCTTTTCTTTTATTTATAACCGTTGGTAAAAGTTTATAAATGGAATAAATCAGGTTTGGTGCTAATCAGTAGCTGAGTACCACCATTTACCGGAATTGAAAAAGGATAAACAGGATTGAAATCGTCTTTTCATCCTTATGATTTATTTATTATGAATATGGATTTTGCCTGGTGTCAACTAAATACACAAAATAATACTCTTTAATTTTTAGCCGAAATTTTTATATGCTTTCTGAAAATGTAAAAAACATATAAATTCAAAATCCCGACAAAAGCAATTGGGAGGAGTGTAAAATTAGTGCTAAAGGAGGATTTATTATTTAAGAATGCTTTTATAGTTAAAAAAATCAGGCCTGTTAGTAAAATTGAAAGGATTGAGAATTGCCTCTTGTTTATTTTCGATATTACGACCAGGTATGAAATCGCATAAATAATTTGAAAGCTCAGCCAGCATGAGAGCATAACTTTATTTGAATAATAAGCATAAAAGTTTCTTAAATAGAACATTATAGCAATAGTTCCAACTATTGTGATTAAACCGGAAATCACAAGGTATCTATTTTCAGTGGTTTGTTTTGTGTTTTCTATGCCAGCAGCTGAATGCATCAACCCTGAAAGAATTGCACTAACTCCCAATATGTAAACAAAGTAATTGTAACCGGTGCGATTATACTTATAAATAATAAATGCAATAAGGAAAAGTCCTATACTTTTAATGAGATTATATTTATACTTTTTGATTATAATGCTATTCATTTCTTTAAACTGTTCAATAATTTAATCATCTTCTGCAAACCACTTGCTTCAATGGCAAAGTCCTTAAGTTTTAAATGGTTTGTAACGATGTACTTTAAAAAATTTAATTTATATACCTTTTGATAGTTGTTTGTAACCAGGTAAATCGTGCGTTATTAAATAGCATTAAACCAAATGACGTACCATTATTGATTGGAATTTGAGATGAATTAGGATTTATATTATCCATTGATCCCTTTTGTTTTATAGATCTTAGTACTGATGATAAATATTATCATTTTCAATTTAGGCTAAAAGCACATGCCTCAGCTTTTCTAATAAAAGGACAAGCATTATTTACTATTATTTACCTTTTGCTTTAACTCGTTTAGAACCTCATCCAAATAGGCATTAAAATTGGAATTACCTGCTGATGTCATTGTAGTATCCATATAAAACATTGAAAGCGCCATGTGGATATCTACTAGTGCGGCACTATCTTGTTGTGTGAAATGTTTCATTGAGCTGGTAATAAGTAACAATTCCTTTTTTCTATAAACATTGGATGGTATAGCCGCTAAGCTATCAGCTATTGACAGGGCTTTTAACCGTTCGGTTTCTGCCGCTTTGGTATTACCTTCTGCATCATAGTGATAAGCTTTTATTCTGTGAAATTTGCACCAGAAATCGGGATCATCGTTGTATAACTGATAAATTAATTCTGCAGATTCCAGCTTTGTCGTCATCTTATCATTATAACTTGAAGCGGACAATTTTAATTTTGGTAATTCATTTTTTATGATTTCCAGAGTATCCTTTCCAAAAGTCTTTTTAAAGTCCCACATAAATGCCGAGTAATTACATTTTTTGCAGGTATATAGACTATATGTTTCAGTAGTCGGCCAATATATATATTCTAATTTTTCAGGCCAGTCATAAATATAATTACCGTAACTACTTATCACTTGAAACTTATTCTTTTTATTACATATTTGACATTTGATTTTCTCTGTACGCCATGTAGTTGCGAGTAAAACTCCCAGTGTCAATCCAATAAAGGCAAAAATTAGTAATCCTTTTTTCATAATGATAATTTGACCTCGACTTTTATTCTTGTATGGTGAAGTAAAAAAAGTCCTTTTAATTGTTAAATTCCTTAAAATTTAAAAGTAGCTACATCAATCTCAATTTCAAATTTTTTCTTATGCTTTAGCTGTTGATAAAGGTGTTTCCCTATAATAAATTACGCTGTTAAGTTAAGTTTAACCAGTCAGGGGCATGATGAATAATATTTAAATTATCCAATGTTCCGATCTTCTTGTAAATCTTAATGTCATCCTTTCAATTCAAACTAAAAGTACAAGAGTAATCTTGATCTGGTGTAACAGACTTTCTGTTATAATCATTTACTATTCAATCTATTAAATAAGCCAGATATTGCTTTTAGGTTTGATATCATCAAAAATCCGATCAGAATATTTATAAATCTCATAATCAAATGGACATAATCTCCTCTTTCTTGTTCTATTCCAATGATGTCATATCTAAATGCCTTATATGCCAGAGTTATCAATGCAGAGGCATTTTCTATAATTAAAAGTCCACCTAGTATAAAAACTGATAATTTCAAAATCAATTCTGCATCTAATGAATTGAGATCTATTCTGTCATCTTCAAAATGTTTATCAAGTTTTAACAGGTCTACTATTTTATTTGCTTTGAAGGTAATTAAATAAAAAAATAGTACAACTACACCAGCAGATAGCAACCCCATAAATATTGTTGCAATATCACCTTGATATAGAACTAAAGAAAGAACTGATGTCACTGTAGAAAATACAGTTGATATTAAAATATACAGGCCAAATATCTTGATGATTAAGATAAAAAAATCTCTTTTTGTCATATTAAATTTGATTTTTGTGATTGTATTAATTTGTTTTTTAACGCAATTTTTCAATCATAAAATGAACAAGATCGAGCATGTACTTAAGTGATGAATTACCCACCGTATCTATTTTTTAAGTCTTTTTTCAAATTGCTGAATACGTATTCATGCTCCTGTTCAATTCCGATTTTTTCTAATGGTTTCCAATAAAATCTCGGATATAGTTCGGAAGTATAAGTTGTGATTCTTGTCATTTTTGTCTGGCCATTTTCTAACTCGTCAAAATAATAAATTGCTTCATTAAAGCCGAGCCATTTTCTGCCGGTTAGCTGATAGTCAATAACATCCATTTTCAAAATCTTACCTTTTTCAAGCTCGGTAATCTTTTCAACTATTAGACCACCCTCAAAATAGCAGGTTCTAATTCCGCCAACTTTTTCTTCTTCAAGAATACACTTTTGTGGTATTGGCAGATCAAGTTTCATCAGAAAAGGTTTTTCTGCATCAAGGGTATCCACAGATTTTATTGTCTCATAGACTTGAATGGGAGAGTAGGGGAGAATAATCTCTGATTTAACTTCTATTACGAACTGATCATTTTTTGTCAATTCTGTTTCAATAAATGCTAAAGTAAGGAAGAGACAAAACGGTAAAATTGAACTTTTAATTAAGTTGTCTTGTTTGTCCTTGTTCCGATACCGCTTAATCCCATGCTTTACCACTGCGCCAATGGCGATAGCAATTAATATCAAAGGCATTGACATTAATACACATACCATTCCTTCAAGATTTCCACCTAAAAGTAGAATAAAGAATATGGCAAGAGAAATAGTCAGTCCCCACAAGCTCATTGATTTAAGTGTCGATTTACCTAAAATAAATCCCAATGTAAAAGGTAAGAACACAAAAAAAGACAATCCATATCCAATTAATTCGAAGTGAAGTAATATGAAGCCTAAAGACAAAAATGTAAGACTTATTATTATTGATATAATAAATTCTTTTTTCATAAGACAGGTAAAAATTGCAAATAAGTCCCAATGCGATTGTTGTTCGCTAAAGAATTATAGCAGTTTATATAGTTAATAAATCCTAAGTTTGATACTGACGATGCATAAGCATGTCAGTATCTGTGGCAATAATAGCTGTTTCTCTCTCAAAATCAAATAGTGAATAAAATTCTTAGGGCAAATACTCCTTCTGACCAGGATTCAATTCCTTCATTTTATTATAGGTCCGAAGACAGGCTAACTCAAACTCCGGACCTTACTACCTGTAATTATTTTAATTTTGTTGCCCGATTAATATGGTTGGTGCACCACCTGTGGATATTCGATTGGCATCTGCAGCAACTTCCTGCATGCCTTGAGATGCCAAAGCCTGCTCAAGTGCATCTGCAGAATCAAAAGGCATAACAAACATTTTATAGTAAGGTGGATTTCCGCCTGGCCCAGGTAAAAATTTAGTTACGGTATATGGTTTTTCTTCATTTGGAATGCCCGTTTTCTCATGCAGTAGCTCAAGATGATCAGTATAATCAGACTCAAACTTTTCTACATCTGTAGGCTGGGGGTAAAGGACTATTAAATTCATAATTGTTCAATTTGTTTTATGCCTATTCTTTCAGGGTTGCGGCTTACCCGTTTTAACTAACAATTATACTTTCCGTTAATAAATCCTATGTTTTATGCTGAAGTTCTTAAATGTAAGTGCTTCTTTTATTAGTTTTTTTATAACTAATAATCGATATGATAATAAATATACTTGATGCCCGGGATATAATCCCTTAATTTTATAAAAAGTCAGAGTGTATGCTTTTGCTAAGCATCTTCTTAATTGATCTATTATTTAAGAAAAAAACCAGAAGTCATCGATTGGTTTTTTGTCCCATAATTTGAGTTGCTCTTCGATCTCCTTTTTTCCTGAAGGAGATGCAACAGCAATTAAGATTTGAGTGTTTTCCTTGGTAAGGACGTCCTCGTAATGTTCTATTCGAACGTCATAAATATCTTTTCCAATTTTACTCTCATTATCACATACCCAATGAAATTCCTCTCCGTAGCTTTGTAAAAGCTTGGCCATATCCTTACCATTTCTACCAGCACCCCACAACACCAATGGACGGCTTGAATCTCTGTCTAGTTCATAGAAAAAGCGCAGCTTAAGATCGAAGTATCTATTGTCCTCATATTCTTCCCAGGTACGTGAAATTCGGTCAGATCGATCTCTCCAGAAATGTAAAATCTTATCTATTCCAATTATGTTTAACCCCTGCTTGTAGAAGCGAAAGCACAGATCATAGTCTTCCGGATAAATGTTCGAATCAAATGCTCCCGCTGCATCAAAATCATCTTTATGTATGAGCCAACAGTGTGATGGGATGACACACTCTCGATAAATTTCCTGGTAGTGCAGACTGTTTTTAGCAACTTTATTAAGCCAGTTTTCATATTTAATGAATCCATCACCCACCTCGCCTTCATCAACAAAATGCTCAGTTCCGCCTGCTATAACTGTCCCTTTTCCATATTTTAACCACTCTTCAACAAGGACCTGTATTTTATAATCCGGCATTTTATCATCAGAATCCATTCTGTTGATCAGCGTTCCCTCCGCTTTTCGATAACCTTCCTGCAGGGTTGGAATTAATTTTCTTCGACTGCTATTATAAAATCTGATTCTTGAATCTTTTTCTGCATATTCCTTTAAGATTTTCGGGCTATCGTCTGACGAGTGATCATTTACAGCTATCAGCTCCCAGTTTTCATAAGTTTGTGCCAAAACGGAATCCAGACAAGTACGTAAATAGGGAGCAGTATCCTTTACTGCCATTATAATCGTCACAAGTGGTTGCTTTTTCATTTTTATCAAGTCTTTTTCCCGGAATACGGTATTTTATCTTTCAATTTGATTACCCATGATCCGGTTTTACAGCCCTTTAAATTGACAGGCTACTTTTCAATATCCTGCTTGAACTGTAAACTATTAAATTTTATATGGCTTTTCCATTTCTGACCAGGTAAATAAATGATTTGATTCATTTTCTACTAATCTCAATACTCAATTCAGGTCCTGGCACGCTACTGTTTTATATTTGATAGGTATCAGAAAAAGAAATATAATTAGTGCATGAACTAGTAATCCGATTTGTTTTATAACTTTATTATATCGATGCTAAACAAAATCAAATTATCAGATAAAGAATATGTCTTATGAGTGATTCTAAAATTGAGATTTCAGGGAGTTATTTGATCAAGACCTTGCTTATTGTGGGTGGGGTTACTGCTGTTTTATATATAGCTGCTGATCTTTTAATGCCTGTCTTGATTGCTGTCATTATTGCTATTTTATTAGATAAGCCTACCACTAAATTTAAGGAATGGGGAATGCCAGACTGGCTTGCTATAACTTTATCTGTTGTATTGATGATAATTATTTTTTCGCTTCTGACCTGGTTGATCGGCTGGCAAGTCAGTACCATTACTGATGATTGGCCAACGATAAAAGACAAGGCAACAGAAAAATTAAACCGTTTTACAGAATGGGCTAATCAGACGTTAAACTGGAATATTAAAGATTATTTTGAGAATAATAAACGTTTGGTTGACAAGCTGGAAAGCCTGGCGGGTGTTTTCCTGTCATCGTTTACAAGTTTATTGTCTCAATCACTCCTCGTACTTGTATACATTGTACTTTTTTTGATGCAGAAACAGACTTTTATCAGGTTTTTTATGAAAAGTTCTTCCAATGAAACTGCAATGAAGTCTCTTTTAAGTAACTCTTCAGGTACCATCAATAACTATTTGCTGGGTAAAAGCAAGGTTATGATCTTTCTGTTTGGTATTTACTATCTTGGTTTTACAATCGGTTCGGTTCCCTATGCATTATTTTTAGCTTTGTTTGCCGCTCTTTTTTCAATAATACCTTATGTAGGAAATATTATCGGTGGTGGTATCGCCGTAATTTTATCATTTTTATACTCTGGAACTACACCGGCACTGATTGTAATCGGAGTGATGACAGTTGCTCAATTATTTGAAAGTTATGTTCTTACGCCGTGGATTATCGGTGATGAAATTAATTTAAACCCATTTATAACTGTTTTTTGTATTGTTCTCTTTTCTATACTCTGGGGGATTGTAGGTGCAATTATTGCGCTTCCAGTCACAGGAGTGTTAAAAGTGATTTTTGAACACACAAAAGGCATGGAAGCGTATGCATACTTACTCGAAAAGAAGTAGAGGAATAGCAGAGAATTAATATCTTTTTAATCTTATAAAATTTTTTACCTCTTATTTCCCGTAAGCGATATCTTTTGTGAATCCCAATCATCATCAAAAACGAAAAGGGTTACTGCTTTTGCCTCTTTATATATAATTCCATTGTTTTCGTTAATTACAACATTTATTTAAGCGCCGATATATCCTGACTTGTTTATAATATCGTCAAACCTAAAATCAAAAACTTTGTCAATCATCTCCCACATTTTCTTTCCTTTTCATCACATGCTAATCCATCGACAAATCTTCCAGCTTCATCGCCGGGACTATAATTTCTCTCTTTGTGTTTTTTAAACCGGATGTTTCATTTTTTTATAATCCTAAGTCATAAAGTTATCAATTGCTATCATTGATTCTTCCGGTTTTTCTTCCTGAATAAAATGACCGCTATCTACCTCGATTGTTTTTGCATCAGGAATTCTGTCTTGCCATTTTCTTAAATATTTGCTGGTAATAAACTGGTCTCGTATTCCCCAAATAATCAGCCATTGCTTGTTTGCTAACAGGTTAATCTGCCCCCATTGCTCTTCGTACCACTTTGAAGACCCGGCCAATGCTTTGGCAAGGTTTAACAGAGACATTCTCGATTTTTTTGTTGGAAAAGGTTTGATATACTGTTGATGGATATTTTTTGGTAGAAACTGCTTGTTTTCAAATCCTTTCTTTAGAAGAACTCTGGGTGAAAAATTTAAGTTGAGATATAAAAACCTACCTAGCCAACTGTTGACTATTTTGTCAATTCTTTGGATTTCTTTCTCCTGATCAGTAGCCCACAGCCATGAGTTATACAAGACCACTCTTTTAATTCTATCAGGGGCATTTATACCTGCAGACAATCCTATTGGTCCACCAAAGTCATGAACGACTAAGGTTATATCCTTAAGATCTAATCTTTTGATAAATTCACTAAGATTATTTGAGTGCCACTCGGGCGTTCCTGGGAAGGATGCTGATTTTTCCGATAAACCAAATCCCAAATGATCAATAGCTATGCAGCGATATTTATTCGATAGCTTTTTAATTAAATCCCTGTATAGGAAAGACCATGTGGGGGTGCCGTGAACAAAGAGGATGGTTTCTCCTTTTCCTTCATCAATATAATGCATAGTGCCGGATGCTAATTGCAGGAACTTATTGTCAAAGGGATAAGCTGTAGTATCTAACCATGGTTTTGAAAGAGAAATTGTTTTCATAATTACGAAGATTTAAATGTTAATTACCTGTTATATTTATTTCTTAATTTGAAACAAAGTTCAGGTACTTATACCAAATTATTTTTGGTATAAACCAACATCCTAAATCTTGATTGTATTATACAACTTGCTAAAGTTGGTTGAGTCGATGCGTAAATAGGAGGCGATGTCTCTGTGAGGAATTAAACTAAATAAGTGAGGGCTTCTTTTAGCAAATGATTTAAATCTTTCAGAAATATCAAAAGCCATTAATTCGTAGTGGCGCTGTACCATCCCTATTAAAAAATACTCCGCAGCTTTTCTGAACAAGGTTTCTATTTCGCGATGATCATCCATCAGTTGCTGGTGCTTTTCAAATGAAATCCTAAGAAATGAACTATCGGTAATAGTTTCAAGGTAGTACTTTGATGGTGTTTGGGTCAAAAATGATTCAGGAATCCCGCTAAACGAAGGGGGATATGTGAATGCGATAATGTGTTGTTTGTTTTTATTAAGGTAATAAGACTTTTGGACCCCTTCGAGAACAAAATACATAAATCGCTCTGTTTCACCCGGAGCTGTCATTATTGTTTTCTTAGATACATCAAATTCAGTCCAATGTGAAATGTATTTGTCGAGAATATCCTGATCTATCGGGTGTATTTTATTTAAAAAGTCTTTCATTTCTCTGGTTAAAACCAATGGGCAAATATATGGATTTTAGTTATTTAATGAGATATTTATCACTCTTGCTGACATTATTATAAACAGAGGATAGTGGTTTGGGTTTTTATCTAACAAGCCAGGCATTATGACAGAATATTTAAGTGGTTGGTGTCCAGGTGGTCGAGTAATCTTTCATCTTTCATACCCGAACTATTTAGCATAATAACACTTCCACAATTCAATGAAGGATAAAGCCGAATCTCGGAATAATAGCCTGCACCACCGCCTGCGTGACAATAGTATTCTATATCTTTTATTTTCCCCTTAAACCAACCCAGGCACATGTTGGTGCTTTTGCCTCTCGATGTTAGTTGTTCCGTTAACATTTCACCTGTTTTTTTTCTTGATAGTAATACTCCATTCTCGTTAAGTAATGCCTGACAATAGGACATGAGAGCCTTTGGAGTACTAATTAATCCTCCGTAAGATGCACCATTAATAAAAAAGGGATTAAAACCATTCCAATCATGATTTGCTTTGTACATCATTTTCTTTTTATTAATTAAAAGCCCAAGCAATAAATTTTGAATCCAGGAATTTGCATGATATCCCGTGGCGTGATTCACCTCAGGTAGATCAAAACCTATGTATTCATCCGTATTCAGATGATCCAATATATTTCTTGAGATATATTCATTATATGTGAGGCCACTAACCTCTTCAATCAATCTGCCCAAAACAAGATAATTAAGATTGGAGTAACTATACTTCCTGCCTGGTGAGAACTTTAGGTTTAAGTTGTTTAAGATAAGTGTATCTGAAAATACCCTGTAATTAAAGTTTTGATGCTCATTTTCCAAATGTGTCCATTTAAGGGGGATAGGATTTTTAATTCCGGATTGATGACATAATAGATGCCGGATCGTTACTGGTTCTGAAAAGTCAAATGCTGGAATATATTTGGTTATGATGTCATTTAGATTTATCAGGTTATTTTCAACCAGTTGTAAAATAGCTACTGTAGTAAATGTTTTGGTAGTAGAAAAAGCATGAAAAGATGAATTGTCATTTAAAGGATACATTTTTTCTATGTTTTGATACCCGAAAGTAATATCATTAATTATAGAATTGGAGTTAAAAAAGATGTAGTGAAATGCAGGTGCAGAGTGTTTATCCTTTGTGATTTCTATTAATGTATTATTCATTATGAGGACTGAAGATATTTACTGGTTATAATTCACCTGGAATAGTTTTTAAGGTCAACATTTCCAAATAAGTTAATTGTTTTTAAATGCTTTTTAATAATCGCCGGATATTTTTTTAGCCCTGGCTTACAATTGGCTTGCTGGCTATGGAGCTAAACACCTCTTATTTTTTAACGATTTGTATTGCACCACTTTTGATCAATGGTTCAAGAAGATTTGCTGCTCCACAATGTTCTACTATCTTATTATTAATAACCTTATCAAGATTGATACCATAGATCATAATTTTTTCATTTGTGGGTTTAATATTCATCCACTCACCTTGATGAGTGCCATTCATAATATAATAGGTCGCTACCCAATTCCCCTCGCATATCTGTTTCTCAATCTTTAATTTCAAATCAGGGTAGGTTTCACGAACTCCTTCGACATGCTTAATAGCCCCGCTAATTCCCAGAACATATCGTTGTCCATTATATTCTTCTGTATAATCTTGTGAAATAAATTCAGTGATATTCTGTATTTGGCCTGTATTAATGACATGTTCTATGTAATCCTGAACTAATTTCTTTTTTGAATTTGATTCTTCATTCATCTCTTTATTTATTGTTGTATGTTAATTTAGAATCCAAATCTGTGTGGGTAATGGTTTTTAAAGGGAATAAATATCCTGACATTCCATCATAGCTTATTTTATTAACCATTTGCTCAGGTTCTGATTCAGGAACTCTAGGATCATTTGAATTTTGTAATACAAATAAGCGTTTTATCATTTTTTTAACATCCGTTGTATGTGAAATTGTTAATAGATAGAATGAGAAGAGCTTTCATAGATTTAATTTTTTTTAGACTAGAAAACACAGTTAAATCGGTTATTAGCTACGGTTTTAATGAAGGGCCTTCAATAAATCTCACAGTTAATAAATTATTAAAAATTTATATTAATTCAAATAGGAATAATATATACCATTTTGATAAATCTTGAAGTTTGAGGGAATCTGAGGCCTGTTTATTTTATACAGTTTTTATTGAGTTTTAACCTAAATTGAGTTTTAATTTTCGATTATTATTTTTCCATTGACCCAATCGGGTAAAAAGAAATTCATTCCGGTTTCTGATTCGATATCGACTAGTTTATTTCTTAACTCAACACTTCTCAGACCAATTAACTGGCGAAGTTGATTGGTCTTTGCTAGGCTTATTCTTTTCGGAGAATTAAGAAAGCCATATGAGGGAGCGGATCGATTTGATATTACAGCCTTATGCCAATCATCGATCAAAGCAAATTCATAGGGTGAGATGTTCCCTTTTTTAATTTCTTCTTGTAATTTTGGTCTTATGAAATGATAAAGAGTGTCCTGTTTGACATATTCTTGAGTAATTGAATTGTGGTGGCTGGTAATTGTAGACATCCAGTAATTATTCCCAATTAACCGCTCTCCGGGGTATCCATTTTTATCCAGGATTTTAATCAACATTTGCATTTGTTTTTCGCTATGGGGAGCAAACTTTCTGATCGCATATCGTTCTTGTGCTCCATCGCCAATTCTAAGTAATGCTCCAAATGCTTTAGCCTGGTCTTTCTTAAACATTTTGTGTGTAATCTCTCTTGTCGTTTGATCAATCCTTTCCAGGTATTTTTTGTGATGTTCCGGGTATGAATTTTCTAATGACTTCCAGATCACATCATCTTTAAGATCGGATAAGAAAGGATTTTTTTTAATTTCTTTCAGGGTCCATCCGGCTTCCATTCCTTTTCTAATATATTGCTCTAACCCGACTCTGTCGTTTAGAAAATAGGCTAACTGTGAAGAGATCTTATATTCTCTTAGAAATACAAAATCATAAGTTTGAAATAGATTGTTGTAGATTTCTAATGCTTCAGAAAATCTCCTATCACTAATCAGAGTTTCTGCAAGAATTGTCTGATTATGATAGTAAGAATAATCTTGCTTTAGATTGCTTCCTGAAATTAAATGTAAAGAGAGAAAGATCGTTAAAATTGAATGAATGCCTGGTTTCATTAATTTGATTAATTAAAATTTCAACACAATGTAAATAGTTCAAATCTTAATGCTCTGTTTAAAGCAGGTAAAAATTGTTAAAGGGTATTAATGAAAGTAAAGAGGGGGGATATTAATTACCATCTTATTGGTGAAAAGTCTGGATTTTTACGGTTTTATACCATTTCTTTCAGTAACATACAATTTAAATTCGTCTGTGTTTTTAAATGTTTTTCCGGGAAGACCCTGTTCGTAAAACTGAACTTCACAACAATGTAATCCACTGCAAAATTGTCTTTCGCCATTTGGGTATTCATAAATAGTGCCGCCAATATCAGAGGTTAAATGATGAGTTACAAACCAGAATTTTATCTGTTCACCATTTTGAAGATGAATCAGTCCATACTGAATATTCTCTTGTAAATCAGCACTGATGCTATCGTTTCCCATTTTCAACCGGGTAAAATCGAATTCTTCATTTTCGACCTTTGCAATAAGTATTCGCTCCGATTCAGATGTGCAGGAACTAAAAAATCCTAATAAGCACACAACTAATATGTATAGGTATTTTGATTTCATTTTAAGTGTTATCAATTCAATTTTAAATCTTTTCAATTAATAATACTTGATTTTAACTAAATAATGCCGGAAAAATTAAAGAGGAGAGGAGTATAGAAGCCACGATAAAGTTTTATGGTGTGATATACCCTTTTTCCAATAAGTATTCTTTCCTGATATTTTGCTCCATTTTATCAATGACAGAAGCCATTATTTTGCCGGATTTTTCAGGTTCTGTATCTTTTGAAAGTTCAGCTTTCACCAAAGAAAAATATATGTGCCCTGATGGTATTACATTTTCAATTTGACCCATTAGTTCTAATGCTTCTTCTTTTCTCTGTGCTTTATACAAACTATAACAAAGATTCAATTTTATAATCTGGGAGTTATGATGCTCAATGAGTAATTTGTAAAGTTTGACAATTTCCTGCCAGTGTTCGTTATCATAAGACTGAGCTGTCATATATTTAGCAGCTATTAAAGCCTCAATATAGAAACGGTTTAATTTTTCAGGCTTCTGTAAATAGCTGAATCCTAATTCTATAAGTCTTTTATCCCATTTAGCCTGATTCTGTTCTAAAAAAGAAACAAGTTTTCCATTAATGACTTTTGCAGGTATTCTTGCAATGTGGAAACAGAAAAGAGCAAGCAGGCTTCTTGTAGTTGCCTGTTGGTGTTCTCGAAGTAATAATTTGGTAAGAGCTAAAGCTTCCAGACACAGGTCTTCATTTATAATGGATTTGATTTTATCATCGAAAGAGTCGAAACCTATATTAAAGACAGCATATAAGATTTCTTCAACGGTGTCAATTTCGTTTTTTCCTGCCTGGTTAGTGATTGAATGTAGTTGTTTGTTCTCGAATTCAATTTGCAGGTTTTTCTTAGCTCTATTAATACTTTTGTATATCGCATCCTGACTTAGTAAAGTGTTTTCACTAATCTCACGGATGTTAAGACCAAAAACATTTTTTAAAATGAATATTATTTTTGCTTGCGAAGAAGCTGTTTTTGAAGCAGAAAGAAACAAAATGGTTTGAAGTCTTAAATCATTTTCTTCTGTTATATTTTCTTCCTCTTCATTTAAAAGAATTCCTGAACTTGACTTGTTTCTTCTTTTAATCTGATTTATGACATCATTTTTAGCTACTATGAAAAGCCAATTCTCTTGTTTATCAGGGATCTTGTTTGTCTGCCAGGTCTTTAAAGCCTTATAGAAGGAATTTTGAATGGCATCTTCAATCTCGTTGACATAGTTCACGCCAAACTTGCTGATAAGGGCAGAGAACAGCTTTCCATATAGTGCCCTGTAGTTGGATTCAATTGATGAATTAACTTTCTTGTTCATAATCTTCCATATCCATAATTGGACGAATTTCGGTCGTTCCTCCCCAGAGGTGACAAGGACATTCTTTGGCTATTTCAACTACAGTATTCAGATCATCTGCCTGTAGAAGGTAATAGCCTCCAATCAGTTCTTTGGATTCTAAATACGGACCATCTTTGATAACACATTCTTTTCCGGTGATGAGTACGCCATTCTCATTCAAACCATCTCCGGAAATTAAATGTTCTGTTTCAGCAAGTTTAGTGGCCCAGGCCATATGAGCATTTGTTAATTCTTCCATTTCCCTTGGTGACAAGTCACTCATTTTTTGAATATCTTCGTGCAGTAGTAATAAGAATTTTTTCATTGTGTCTAGTTTGTTATTTAATTAAAGACATTAGCCATTATTGATTTTGGACATTATTTCATTTTTTTATTTTGAACTACTGCAATTGTGTTGTCCACTTCGAAACATACATCCGACCAATTCCTAATTAAAGTGCTTTACCCCAATAGATTTATACATCTTTTCAGGGTTATAGATTTTTCCATCTTTAATGGTAAGTACAACTCGTCTTATATCGCTTATATTTTCTAGCGGATTGCCCTCCACAAGTATTAGATCTGCCAGCTTGCCTTCTTCAATTGAACCTAATTGATCACCATATCCAGTTACTTCAGCTGATCTGATCGTAGCCATTTTGAGTACTTCTGATTCTGGAATACCAGCCCTGACGTAGTTTTCCAGTTCTTTATGTAACGCAAAACCAGACATCGCATCCGTTCCCGGAACAATAGTTACTCCTCCATCATAAAGAGCTTTGATCATTTCTAATAACTTATCGTAGGATTGTTTGTATTGCAACTCTTTCTCTTCAGGTATCGGTAGTCCTCCGGAATAAAATCCTCTTCTAATCTGTATAGGTAATCGATCAAGTATCTCTACAAATTGTGGATTAGGCTCTCCGACTTTACTAGTCAGCATTCTTTCAAAAATTCCAACTGTCGGATCAACTACGATATTTTTTGTTTTGAGTAGAGATATGAATGATTGAAATTCTTCACCCTCGGTATCAATCGTATGCGCCAGTTCCCCAATCATAGAAAACCGGAGTGGAGTTCTGGTATCAATTGTATCTGGCATGAAATTAAGCGCAATCATATTTATGTGCTGGATTTCATTGTACCCGTCTAAAACAGCCTGTTCTGCATGCATATAGGCTGGAATGTGTCCTGAAACTCGCAAACCTAATTCATGTGCTCTGTCTGCAAGAGGCTTTACCCATGTCGGATCTATTGAACTATAGAGTTTGATTTGATGATAGTTATTTTCTTTATAGTAATCAATTGCTTCGAGTCCTTCTTCCAGTGAACTGACTATTTTACCACTCGGTCCTGCATATGGTCCTGCCTGATCTATAAAGCCACTCATTATCAGGATCCTTGGGCCTAAGACGGTGTTTTGATTAAAATCATTTTTTACTTCGGGTAATTCGAAAGAATTGGCAAGATCTCGAACTGATGTGACACCAGCTGCCAGGTTCAGAATTCCCTCAGACCGATCCAGATGAGTATGCATGTCAAAAAGCCCGGGCATTAAGGTGTGATTGGCACCTTCAATGATTTGAGATACTTCAGGTAGTTCCTGAGAACCATCCAGAATTTGTTCAATTTTATTCCCATTAAAAATGATATGCTGATCCTTTATTATTTCTCCTGTATTTGAATCGAAAATATTGGTGTGTGTAATTGCTACTCTTCCATTGGGAGTTTGTGTGTTTTCCTGTGCCGTTTTCAGATAGTACTCTTTCTCCTTTTTTGTTTGCAGATTATAGAGTTGGGGAGAAAGAGATTCATATCCGTTTCGGATCATCGAAAGCCAGGAAGATGGTGCTGCAAAAAGTCGATTGTCAGTATCAAACCAGAGATAATATGGAGAGAATGAAAACCCGGTTACTTCTATCAACTGAAGGTTAAGCGTATCATTAATTGTTATTTTTTCAATATCAGATATTGTTACCTTCCCACTAGGATACAGATCTATAGTTTTTTTAGAATTATTCAACATATTTCTAATTAGCAATTCCGTATTTCCAAATGTGCTGTTTACTCCAACATAATATGCAGGCTGGTCAATTTCCTTATTTTCATTTTCAGATCTGCTTTGCCATTTAGCGACTTTCCCATTAGATGAGAATACCTCACTCACGGTATCTTTCAAATAATTATGACCTAGAATCTGAATTGATCGAGGAAATCCATTTTCATCTAATAGGATTGTTTCTTCCAGATAAGGCCCTCTACCGCGATCGGTATATTCAAAAATGAATTGGTATGAGCCATCTGTTAATTGGGAACTCGTTAGATATCCGGCTTTTTTCTCTCCAAAATACAAGCTGTAATCAATAGTCTTAAAATTATTTGGTTCTTTTTTTGAACATGAAATTATGACTATTAGGGTAAGAAGCGTAGTAATAAGGTGTTTCATAGGAGGTTGGTAATTAAGTAAATAGGAGGAATAAGTGTGTGATCCTACTGCTCTTTATTCATAAATGGTTTCGGTGATTAATAATTAACAGTTTTATGACGATTTCACACTTGTCAGGGTAATTACATGACAAATCAAAAACTGTTCGAACTAAAATAGAAGTTTTCCCGGCTAAATCAAATGCTTTCTTTTAATAATACAGTTTTCAGAGGCGGTAAAGTAGATTGCAATCAACAATAAATTTTGAAAACAATTGATTAAGAGTAGTGGTGAAATATTTTTTGCCAGAAATTAGCCCGCATTAATGGGAGCCTATTCGTATTTGCCTGATATCAAATAGTTTTCAAATAAAAGAATTATTTGACACTCGTTCTATTATAACTTTTGATACAAGTGCCTGGTAACAAGCACTTGTTTCAAATTGTTCATAATTGTTATTGTCTGTTTGCAATCAGATGGAAGACAAGATGTCAATTTTATTGCAATAACATGTTACTGCTTGACATATGAAATTTACACACTAAATCAATCTTTATGTTTTGCAATCTGAACTATAAAGATTATCAGCAAGTAAATTGGGACTGTAATAAAGAATGTTTAATTAAGCCTCAATTACAGCATTTACTTTTGAGCCAGCTTTTCCTCAAGAATTGCAATTTTATCCAGCAATTCTTTTTTCTGTCGTTCTAGTTCTTCCTGTGTAGCCTGTAGCTCTTCCATATTTTGTCGCATTTCCTCTTCCTGCGATCGCATTATTTCTTCATTTTCCTTGCTTGCTTGCAGCAGTTTTTTAGTTAAAACATTTGTTTTGCTCGAGGCTACTTCTGAGCCTAATGTTAAAGAAATCCGTTCTAAAAATTCTATGTGGTGCTCTTCATAGAGTTCAAAAGAGGCCATCTCAAGAGCTCCCAATTTTTTTTCATCAGTTTTTATGGGTACAATAATCAAATTTCTTGGCAGTGCCTCACCAAGACCAGAGGTGATATTAATATAATTGTCAGGGATATCTTTATATAAAGCTATTTCACCTTCTCTGAATGCCTCCCCAATTAACCCAACACCTATTGGTATCCGCTGATTTTCAAACTTTTGTTTGTCATACGCATACAGGCTTGTTAATTCTAAAAAATCTTCGTCTTCGGTATCATTTAAAATATAAAGTCCTCCCTGATTGGAATTAGTATATTTTACTAAGAAGGAAATTACTTTTTTTGAAAGTGTATCAAAGTCTTCTTTATATTCCCGAACCAGGTCGGAAAAATTTGCAACACCCTCGGTTATCCATTGACGTTTTTCTTCCGCTTTTTTTACTTCAATGAGTTGGTCTCTCATTTGGAGAAGCTGACCTGCTATAGTGCCGGAGTTTTCAGCACGAGCCTGTTCGTCCATGCCTTCCCATTTTACATCAAGATTACCTTTGGTGATATTCTGAATAAATGAAGAAGCCTTTTTTAGATTAGCTACGATCTTTTCTATTATTAATCCCTGTTTAAGAATGTTTTTACTGCTTTTAGAGGTGCCATTTTCTTTATAGATATAGCGTTGATTACTTTCTTTAAGATTCTTAAACAATTTCAAAATCCTTCTTTCCTGACGAATTATTCTTATCAGAGCGATAATTAAAACTGGTATACCCAAGGCAACAGTAAAAATCTGTGATGCCGTAGTATACCCTTTGATACGATTGTAGCGTGCGGTTGCTTCAACATTCATATTGGTAATATACCCCTCAATACTTTCAATAATTGGACGGGAAGAAGTGTATAGCTCGAAGCCCGGATCTGATTCAAATAACCTGACAGCCTCTTCATATTGTTCACTTTTGACATAATTGATGCCACGGGTTATTAAGCCGGCATATCTTTCGGTCTGTTCCTTAAGGGTTTCAACCTGATCCATATGTGGATAATCAAGTTCCTGAAGTTTATTTTCCAGAGAAATGAAATTGTCTTCATATTGCTCCATAGCAATATCGTAAGGCTCAGCGAAGTTTTCTTTTTTCATCATATAAATACCCCTTAAGCCTAAATCCATGAGGTTGATGAAAAGGGTACTGGCATCAAGCATTTCATTAACCTCGCGGTATGCCTGTTCAGTTTCATGTTTCTTCTTTAAGGCCTGTTCACCGTAAAAAGTCATTAAAGCGTTCTGGACAATCAAAAGAGCCACAATTACTATACTTACTGTGAAAGCATATCGAATAAAAAATATCCTTATTGATTTAAACATCGAATTATACTTGTGGTTAAGGTATTTATAATTTTAAAAATATGACAATTTAGCGAATAATCTGAAAGTTCATAGATTATGCTCAGTGAAAAGTTTGGTGCTGTAATAAAATTCCCCAACTTCCTGAATTTTCTATCTTCAAATACAATCAGGGAGGATTGCTTAAAAATATTTATTTCCTGCCAGTTTTAATACTGATTATTTAACTAAGATATAATTCCTAAAAAGTTGAGTGATAAAAAATATTTGAATAATTCATCGAGATTGATGTCCGGGCCTGTAGGTAGAAAATGATTGAGCTATGGAAGAAGATTTTATATTTCGACTACAATCTTTCCTTTATGTTTCCCCTCACCTAATAATTGAATCAAATCCGGGATTTCATCAAATTGATATGGCCCGTCAATTACAGGCTTTATTTTCCCCTCTTCCACTAGCCTGGAAATCTGGTCTAATCCTTTATTTGGTATTAGGCTAAGAACACTTAATTGTTTGTCTGAAAATATGGAAATGATTGATCCAAACAATTGTATTTCAAATAGTCTGTTTAACATTCCACCAACAGTAATGTAACTGCCATTTTTATTTAGAGAACGCGCATATTTAAATGCAGATCTATTCGATTTTGTATCAAGTATATAATCATATTTTTTTCCGGTTTTGGTGAAATCAACTTTCTTGTAATCTATTACGTGATCAAAGCCCACTGATTTCATCATGTCGAGTTTTTCTCCGGTATCTACTCCTGTTACTTCTACTTCAAATTGCTTTAACATTTGGATTGCTAAAGTCCCAACTCCTCCTCCGGCTCCATTTATCAAAATTTTCTGACCAGCCCTTAGCTTACCTTTATTCATAATTCCCTGATAGGCAAGTAAACCTGCATGTGGAATCGCTGCGGATTCATTAAAGCTTAGATTAACAGGTTTTTTTGTGATAGATTTTTCCGGGATACAAACGTATTGAGCGAATCCTCCAAAACCACTGTCCGAAAGGTCACAGTATACTTCATCACCAATGCTAAAGGAACGTACTTTATTGCCGATAGATTCGATTTTCCCGGCAATGTCCACACCAGGAATTTTTATTTTTGGATTTCGTAAGCCGTATAAAAGGCGAATAATAAATGGTTTGCCTCTGACTAGGCCCCAATCCCAATCATTTATGGATGCTGAATGAATTCTAACCAGTACTTCGCTGTCTTTTGGATTGGGAACTGAAACTTCCTCTATCTTTAGATTATTCGGTAAGCCATACTTTTTTAATATAATCGCTTTCATGAAATTAGATTTCGAATTTTTATAATGAATTATGATTAATGAATTAGCGAAATGCTTTTGCTTCTATTATTAATAAATGGTTTACCCGGTTGTATAAATTCATTTCACCTGCATGTCAGGGATAGAAATAAGTAAAAGACCATCAGATCTAAAATAAATGTTATAATCCCTAAATCAAACTTTTTCTACCTATATACTTAGTGAAAGGCAACCGAAAATTGATTTGTATTTAATTTATATTATTTGTTCAGGATTGTTTTTATGCTATTCTATTCATGAACCTTTAAAATAGCAAAGGAGAGATTAATTTTCCGGTAATTGAATTTTTGGAGGTCTCTACCAGGGAGATGAAACGAGCGTGCAATATTAATTTTATGCACGCTCGAACAAAAAAGGTGATTTTTTAATATTTCTACTGCTCTTCAGCGAATGATAAAAAAGTATTATAATAATCCTGACTGAAATGCTTTTGAAGCTGAGGCAATACACCGGCCTTTGCGTCATCAAAGGATTGGTATTTTGTCGGAAGATATAAAAATCCCGATTCAGCATCCACTATTTTGCTTAATGGATTTTCAGCCAGCTTGATGACATAATTTCCTGCTGCTGTGGGTTGCTTTTCAAATACCAGGTAGACTGAAGTTTTTGAAGGATCGTATATAAATGGAATATTATTTGAAAATAATTTCAACATCTTAAAAACATCATTATCTAGTTCACTGATATCTCCAAATGGGAAATATGCGACTGGGTTTTCCTTTTTCCTTGTGAAGAATTCAATACTTGAAGCAGACAGATCCTTTGGTCCACTAAGATTTTGGGTTTCTAATAGAGCTCCGTTTGTATTAAAAGAAGTTGCAAATAAAGGATCTTCACTTTGGGCCTGACTATTAAATAAAACAGAAAAAAATAAGATAATACTTAATTGTAATCTCTTCATTCTTAAAAATTGTTTAGTTGATGATTTAAAAGATGCTAAGTTAATAACAGTAGGAATATCAGGATAGTTAAATACCTTGTTTTATATAAATAAAGGTTAATTATCTATAAACTGTTTTATAATGTGGATTAAGAAGGAGAAATAATGAAGATATAATTTTTATTGAATCCTCTGTTTATATATGAAGTGTATGTTCTTCTTCATTTTTGCCTTGACCCGTGACGAAGCAAAGCTTTTCATGAAAGGTGTCAGTATCCGAGAAACGAACCCATGACGAAAACTGTCAGGGCAGAACAAAAAGGTCAAGACAAAATTGATCCTTCTTGCACAAATAATCTTCCCACGGCCCGAATTTTATCATTCCTGCCGCGCCCTTCTAAGTGACATATTAATTGGATTTGACTATTGTTGTGCTATTTAATCTCGTGTCCTAACCAAATTGTATTATCAATTTTCTCTATGATCTCTGAGTTCCCATGACGACCTTCTATTGTCGGTGTCAGGGTTTTCAACTCTGTGGTGAAAATTAAACAGCTCGCTGTTTTTCTCTTGACAACTTTCAGTGTCAGGGTCTATCGATCTGCGGTGTGTTTTTGTTTTTTATACGAGTCAAGAACAATCCAATCATCTAATTATCTTTAAAATCTTAGTTCAGACAATTAAATAATTCAATTATACTTTTCTTTTTACGTCTCTGAGAAGGATTTCGTCAAATGGTTCATTTGAATCAGCTGAACTTTTATGGAGTACTGTAACTTCCCCGGTTGTTTCAAGGACTACTGCTCTTACCTGGTCAAGGTTCATCACATTCGCCTCCCTGAGCTTGGCCATTAAATGATTAATATGAATGCCCTCGTGCTCAAGGTTTTCATGTAAAATTTTGTTACCATCCATTAATAATATCGGATCATTAGCTACTGCCTTATTAAGAAAGTTGAATTTTCTCTGGAGCTTAGACGTGATCAAGGTCAGAATTAACAAACCGAAAATCGCTACAGTACCATGAACAAAAGAGGTTGAAGATGTGAGGATTGTTGCAATCAGGCTACCTACGGCAACTGTAAAGGCAAAATCATAACTAGTCATTCTTGAAAATGAAGTGAGACCTATGATCCTGGATACTATTATAATCATCACTAAGATCAGAATGCATAAAATTAAGGTTTCTAAAATCGGATCAGAGGTTGAATAAATCCATTCCATAAATAGAAAGTTTATAAGAATAATAATTACCGTCCACATATCGATTTGAACATCCTCCAAATAGAGGTAAAACAGATAGTGGATATAAATAAGTTACTCTATATATTTTCGGGTCTGATATTTTTATTGAGAAATATGTATTATTTGTTTTATTGGAGTGGTAGGGGAGTTATTTGTTTGGCTCCAGTAACAAGGAGAAACCTGCTTGTGTAAGGCAGTATTTAATATAGGATTCGAGTCAAATGCAATCCAGTAAATCCTTACTGACGATAAGTGTCAGCATTCTAAAGATTCAGACAATTTTCTGAGTGGAGATCATTTTCCAAGTCCAATGGTTTCTGCTATTCACAGGTCATCCCCACTCCAGTATAAATTGTAGTGCCATATTCTGTCGACATTGCACATATCTCACCCGGAATTATTGAAAACCCATTTCCATTGATAAACAGGTTTTGCAGATTAGATAGCTGACCTATTTCCCTGGGAATCGATGTTAACGATGGATTGTTGTCGATCCAAAGATTTTTAAGGCTTCTCAGCTGACCGATCTCCGGTGGTACGGAACTTAAGTAATTATTAATGCCTACACTTAAACGCTCAAGGTTTGTGAGTTTTCCAATTTCCGGTGGTAGCGATGCATTATTATTCATGTGTGTCATGAGCACCTTTAGATTTTTAAGATATCCAATTTCAGGCGGGATCACCTCAAGTAAGGAATTGTGAATTCTCAATTCAACAATTACTCCATCAAATAAAAAAACGCCATCCCATTGAGAAAGATCCGGCTCGTAAAGGTTCCAACCCAGATCGTTGGAAGAATTGGCTTCATAGATCGCCACTAAGGCATCGCGCTCGTTAACCACCCTTACCTCATATTCCTCTGAAGTTCCATCTTCTGCAGTGATAGTATAGGTCACCGGTACAGAAAAATCCTGCACGCCTATAGGTGTAACTGTAGCTCCAGTAGAGGAGATTACTGCTGGGACTAATGCTGTTTTAAGTGAATTGCCAGGCAGGACAGCAAATATGGTATTTGTTTCATGATCGATTTCTCCAATTACATTGGTGCTAATGGAATTTTGACTCATTAGGAATTGGAAGGATAGAATTTCTTTTTCCCGGTTCAAGGTCGGATCATCATCTGAACAGCCGGTAAATAATATTGAACCAATGAGGACAATAACCAACGGAAAGATTTTATTAGTAAGGGGCATAATAAAAAATGGTTTTGATTGAATTTTTATCCAAATAATAAAATAAAAGTGATTTTGTAAATAGTTAGAGCAGGTTTTTTAACTGGGGGGGAAGGATTTTTCACTGGCACGAGTAGCCCGTCATCATTTCGATCGCCTTACGCTGGTATGTGAGAGGCTCAGCGTCTAGGAGAAACCTGCTTGTGAATGCAGTATTTAATATTGGATTCGAGTCAAAGGCATTTCTGTTAATCCATAAATCCAATGAATCCTGATTCAGACAATTATTTATTCTACAATCCACGAAATAGAATTTTCAGACATTTTTCTGTAATTATGTCCTACGCTTCTAACGGTGTCAATTTCCCAGTTAAATGTCCAGTTGTGTCGATTGGTTAATTGCTGATTCATTTGATAGAAATTAGTTCCACGCTCTAATCTGTGCGCTCCTTGCTTCATTGCTAATTCAGTGGTTCTGAAAGTCCCTAAACTTGGATCATTATCTAGCTCACCTAATAAAACAATCAATTTCTTTTTAAATGATTTTTTCAGATCTTTTTCTAAACTGATTCCGGTATTTTTAATTCCATAAGGATATTCAAGGTTTTCATCAGGTAGAGTATAGAATCCGGCATTTGCAGCTACAGCCGTTTCTATTCTATTGTCGGGCATTAAGATGATCATTCTATGAACAAATTGTCCACCTGCTGAATGTCCAAAAATATCATAGTGCTCATTACTAATGTTGTTCGTCGATTTGATATGGTCGAATATATTTTCAACAACTGTATAAGCCCATTCACTTTCTGGATTGCTGGAGCCAAAAAAGGTGAACAAGTTCCCTTCCTGGTAATCGTTAGTTGTATAGTTAGAAAACTTATTTTCGAATTCTGGTGCTACTATCAGAAGATTATTTTCTTCAGCAATTGTTGTCCATGCATCCAGATAATCGTCTGCATTACGGCCTCCGCCATGCATTACAAAGACTATTTCATCCTGGTCTTTCCAGCTTTCTGGTTTGTAAGTCCACACTCTGATAGATTTCCTCGTGCTTTCTTTGTACGCATACATAACGAAGGAATCATTTCCTGTATCGATTTTATCTTCTTCTGTGATTTCAGGTCCCTTTGGAAGTATGTAAAGATAAACGTAACCTGTGATCGCAAGGATTAAAAAAACAGAGAGGGTAAATAGGATTACTTTCTTTAAAGTTGAAAAAGTCTTATTCATTGTGGAGTTCTTTTATTTTAAGTGGATATCAAAAACTAAAGCTAAATCAATCCTTTACTTTCTAACATATTTGAGTTTGGTTAAAAATAATTCCAGCTTTAGGTGACCAATCCATATTTGTGTTGATCTTCAATGCCTGGAATTGAAAGCGAAATTAACTTACTCTGGATAAATGGCAAACTTTTTTAAAGAAGAGGAGGGGGAGTTTTTTTAATGGCTTAAGTAGGTGTTTAATGGTTGATTAATTTTATTTATACCCAACGTTCTTTAGCTCTTTATGGCTTATTTCAATTGCTTTTAGTGGTGTCATACCTTCATAGGTCTCATCCTGTTCGACAAAATAGTATTTCATTCCGGCAATTTCTTTTTTAGATAGGTATCGGGCGAAATCTAACTGACCTTCTCCAACTGGAGCAAACCGTCCCTGATTATCCATGTCTTTTAGGTGCCAGGCCTTAAATCGACCGGGATATTTTTCGAAATATTTCACAGGATCGGCCCCTGCTTTTTCTGCCCAGTATAAATCAATTTCAAAATTCACTAAAGTTGAATCAGTATTTTCCAGTAAGTAATCCATCGGGATAATACCGTTATCATTTTCTTTAAATTCAAAGTCGTGATTATGATAAAGAAGTTTCAATCCGGCTTTATTACATTTTTCGCCGAATTCATTTAAAATTTGAGCTAAACTATCAACACCTCCAGTCATTCCCATTGTACCGGTTTCATTATCGACAGTAAAGCGTCCCATTGGAGGTATCGGAATGACCAAATATTTATATCCCACCGTTTTGACATCGGCAATGATCTGGTCAGCGTTATCAAAGGTAATACCACCCTGGTGGGAACTAACAGGAACTAACTTCAATTCATCCAGATATTCTTTAAACTCTAAAGGTGTCATCCCATAGAACTTACCATCAACATATCCGGCATCTTCTATATTTTGGTATCCAACAGCTTTTATATTCCTGAGAACTTCCTTTGGGTTAGACTTTAGTTCTTCTCTAAATGTATATAAACTAATTCCTCCAAAATTTTCTGATCCTTTTTGCTTACAAGTAGAAACGGAAATTATAATTATGACCGCTACTAAAATCTTAATTATAATTTTCATAATTTTTTTGATGTAGTTAAGAAAGATGGTTTGGTAATTGTGGATCAAAATCTACTGTTATTTAAAAACACACATAGCTCGCCCCAAAGATAGCAGTCATGCATTAAAATAAAAATAGAGTGGTATAGGTGTATGAATCGGGATAGACAAGGAATAATGTTGTCCTATTCTTTCCATTATTTTAGAAATCGCCACTGATCAGAGGTGTTAGCATTTCAAAATTCAGATATCTTTTATTGTGCCCGGGAAACAATCCCTTCATTTCATTAAAAGTCTGAAGTTACGCTGAAGCTAAACTCCAGACAGCGGGGGAAGGGTAATCTTTTAATTCTGTAAATCCCGATTCAGATAATTTTATTAATTATAGGGCACACGTTATGCTGAAAAAGCAATGCGCACCAGTGTAGCGAAGCTAAGGCTTGTCAGGGTCTAAGGATCTGTGATCCCGACGATCTCCTGACGTCGATGTCGGAGGTTATCGATTTGCGGGGTGTTTATGTTTTTTTCGAGTCAAGCGTCTTAATAACCTAATAACTAATAACCTAATAACTAACCTTACTCTTTACCATGCCAGTCTCTAAAATGATTTCGTTGCAGGTCTGATAACGCATCTGGTTTGTAAAAATGATCGTAGAATTCTGTGTCCACATGATTAACCTGAAAGCCAAGCAAAGTTCGTAACGGAGGTTGATATACTGGGAAGCGCTTGTATCTATCATAAAGGTAAGTACAATAAGCTATAGTCGATTCAACTGCTTTTTCACTGACATTTGGTGCTGAATTGCTGATTTTTGAATGGTTTTTCCACGCCCCAGTGGCTGCACCTTTATTAAATATTCCTTTCTTACCCCATTTTAACTCTACAACTGCATAAACAGCCTCCTTCATAGATGGGTAGTTTGGAGGGCAAAAGGGTTTAATCAACGAAGTGCCATCTTTGTCATCCAATCCTGTAACGAGTGGCACAGGTTGATCCTTATTCAATAGCTTTGCCATAATGCTATGAAACCATCCCATTCCGAGGTATTTGGTAGAATTCATTTCTTTCATTTTAAATCCAAGCACTTTAAACCAGCTATAATAGTGCGCTGCCCAATGTGGAAAGCCTCCCAGACCTAATGCCTGGGTCATCAGTCCCAGGTTTTGAATGATCATACCGGCTTCGGAGGTAACAAACTCGGTAACCATGGTTTCGAGTTGCTGTATTGTGATTGTGTGTTCCTTTTTTGGGTCGTCTACAAGATGACCACCCCGGCTTTTTGCAAACTTTTTAATACCTGCCGGTCGATAAGCTGCACGTTCATCTCTCACATAAATGCCATTATGCTCATTAAAAATTTCAAGCAGGGCGTTGATGTATAAAAGTGTGAAATCTTCAATAGGAAGAAAATAGGTAGCAGAAGGATCATAGAGAGACCATCGGTTACAATTAATATTGAAGAATGGTTCTAATGGAGGGTTTGATCTGCCGTCCCGGATTTTCACTCTTGTTCGCTGATATAACTCAAGATATTTTTCCTGTGCTGCCAAAGTAGCTAATTCAGAAACTATATCAGCCTTGAAGTCACCAGGCTTTTTGATATAATAGCAAGCTTCTGGATTCATTACAATCAAAGATGAGGTTTGAATAGCATCTCCGCTTGGTATTGTACGACCTGCCAGTCCGGCCATAATTGTGCCGCCTTCTCCTTTATCATAAACCAGATCTCCCAGAGCAGGTCCGGTTATACCACAGGCAGCGAAAGTTAATAAAGCTTCTTCTTTTTCTGAAAGCGGTAAACCCTGATGACGGCTTTTGTAAGCCATCGGGCCTGTTCTCATCTCCATTCCCAGGCCAAATCTTCTGGAACGCCGTTCACGAAGAATATTATATAACACCTTCCAGGGCGGTGACTCGTTTGGGGTTTGGCTGGTACCGCTCATAGTATATTTTTGTTAAATTCTAATTCTGAATTGCTGAGCCTTCTTATAGAAAGAAAGCATAGGTTGTTTTTAGTTGTCTGATTCAATATAACTTTAGATGTTTTAAATCACAAAATTAGACATATCGTAAAATCATTTTTTTGACAGGGGTGGAGCTTAAAAGATTAATATATTTCTGTGGAGTAAAGTGTAATTAGCTATTTATTTATAATAACCTATTGGATTAGAGTTAGTTGTATTCTTTTAAATTACTTTAATTATTTGTCGGTTTCTATTCAGAACCTTAGCTTCCTGTTGTAGCCGAATTATTTCTCTGTTGACAGGGGTGTTTGCCTGTAGTAAATTTTGGGTGACATCCCAGACTTCACTACGCCATCCCGTTAATAATTTGCTTAACAACCATTCGTCCATACGACCTAAAAGTATATCGAAAAGAGCTGAGGCAGGTGATAATGGAGCAATTATATCATCTTGTACATCATCTATCGTATTGGCTATAATTAAATTAACCAATTCATAATCGTGCTTTCTGCTTTCCCTCGAATCTTCATTTAATGATGGCCATTCTTTTTGCAAACAATCATATAATGCCAATGGGAGATCGTAATTGATATGTGTATTTACACCTATTAACAAATTTTGCAGGACGTGAAGATTTTTATGAGTAGTGCTATCGTGTACTTGTCTCCAGACTTCCGGGGTGTTTGGAGATAATTCTTCATACTTTTCAAGTGCCTCAAAGTAGTATTCTGAGAATCTAACAATCAAATGAGCGATCCAATTTGCATCGTAAAAATCTCCCCGCAGGACTCCGTTTTTCATATTCACACTCATCATAGTATAACATCTCAAAAAGAGTTGTCTGCTGTCTGAAGTTTTTTCCCAGCATTCGATGTTATAATTCATACGATCAAGTAAATCTTCTACAGAGTGCATGTTATAAATATAAAAATATAATGTTTAAATAAGAAAATATTTATAAACATCCTGATTTAAAAGGTTATAAAAGCTTATTTCTTTTATGCTTTATAGAATTAATTATTTACGAGGACTAAATCTAAGTATAGCGTTTTTGGGCTTCAGTGTTATAAGGGGTTGGATTTGGATCTCTTTTTTTACTTCTGAGATTTGATATCTCGATACAAGTTCTGCTATTGTAATGACCATTTCATACATGGCGAAATTATTTCCTATGCATTTTCTGGGCCCCGCACCAAATGGATAGTAATTTTCTGTTCGTGATTCATTAAACCTTTCCGGATTAAAAGTTTCCGGATCAGTCCAATTGTCTTTATGCCGGTGAATTTCATAGAGAGAAATTAATATATTCGTTCCAGCCGGAAAAGATTTTCCCCGGAACTCATCATCTTCAATGTTTACCCTGTCGAGGAAATATGCCGGTGGATAAAGTCGCAATGCTTCCTTGATCACCTTCTGACTATAAGGGCATTTTGTGTACAACACCATGAGATCATCTTCAGCAAGATTTTTTGCCTGTCTTACTTCTTCAATAATTTTTTCCTGTATCTGATTATTTTTAGCAAGTAATTCACAGGTAAATGTCAGGGCATTAGAACTGGTTTCATAACCTGCGGTAAAAAGGACAAGTATTTCGTCAATCAACTGATCTTCAGTAATTTCAGAGCCATCTTCATATCGCGAATCCAATAACATGTCAAGTAGATCCTCGTGTTTCTCTTTGCTTTGTTTTCTTTCCCTGATCACTTTTTTTAAGATTTCCCTGGCTTCTTTTGTCATTTCCAGGTGTTCATTTATTTTTCCACTTAATTTAAAGTACCAGTTTAAGTAGGGCTGGCGAAGTTCTTTGGCCAGCATTCGTTGAGCTGAATCTGTTGTGTTTTGTAATTTGTTGATCTCCGGTTGTCCAATGGCACTGCTAAAAAGTGATTTTACTACAGTTTGGAATGCCAGGTCATTGAATACAGGTAAAATGTCTATTGGTTTTCCAGGTTCTATCTTATCCAGCTCAGCAAGTATAGCGTCCTTAATTTTATATAATATTCCTTCGAGTTGTTTTTTATTGAAGGTAGGTTGAATAAGTTTTCTTTGTTTTTTCCAAAGTTCTCCTTCAGAAGTCAATAATCCGTGCCCAAGGTATTTTGCTACTTCTTTGGTCTGAATATCTGATTTTTTAAAATTCTTTTGATTTTTTTGAAGTGCGTATTCTGCAAGTGCTGAATCTCTAGTGAAAACGATCTTTCTTCCAAATCCGAGGTTGAGAATGAAAGTATCTCCCAATTCCTCAAAGTTTTCATGGTGGAAAGGTAAGGGGTTTTCCAGAATTCTCCTGGCATTGGTATAAAACCGTAAGGGAGAAACTGTGGGTATGCCTTTAATGTCTTCCATCTGCGTGAGAGTTCATCTTAATTTTAAAAAGTGCTTATGGGATGAAGTTTACACAGAATGCTGAGTAATCAACGATGTTTGTGTTTAATGAAAGTATGGTTTTTTCTTTTTAAATCCAAAGTATTGAATCATTAGAATGCCTTAACGTATTGATGATAATAAATAATATACTAATGAAGAAATGTAAGGCTAAATCACCTTATTTAAACTTACTCTCCATATTATAGAATCTGGTGCCGATTAGATGTTCTGAGATTCCTTTAATTTATCAGATACTATCGACAATTACTTTTACCGATTTATTACTGTCTGCCTGTACCTCAAAAGCTTTTGGCAGTTCATTTAAAGGGAAATGATGAGAAACTATCGGACTGAGATCTACTTTACCAGATGCCATCAGGTCAATCGCCTCTTTAAAATCGTTTGGAGTATAAAATAACGATCCCTGGATATTCAGTCGTTTATAGACAATAAGATTAGGATCAAGAGGTAATTCTTTACCATAAATAGCTAGTATGGTTAATGATCCATCAGGAGCTAACAAACTGGCTGATTGATTGAAAACACCACCAACACCGGAGCATTCGAAAGCCGCATTCAGGTTTGGAAGTTCCCCTGCATAATTAAGTGAGCTGACAGTGCCAAAATTATTTACTATCAGGTCCTCCAGATTACCATCAGATGATGGATTGAATGTAAACTTAGCGCCCAGTTCTTTGGCTAATTCGAGTCTTTTGTCACTTATATCAGAAGCAATAATATTCTCAATGCCTTTACTTTTAAGTCCTGCAATAGTTACTAGTCCGATTGTACCACAGCCTGTTACTAATACTGAATCCTCTTTTTTCAAGTCAGTTTTGTTGATCCCTGCCAATCCAACAGCAAATGGTTCAACCAAGGCTCCTTTTTCACTGTTAACGCTGTCGGGTATGCTAAAGATGTTTAAATTTTTTTTAGCGTTATCAATTTTGACGTACCGGGCAAATCCTCCGGGACTCACACCCAGGCCGATTCCATTTTGCATCGGATTTATTACAACCCTGTCATCGATATTCAAGTCCTGAACTTTACTTCCTTTTTCTACTATTTTACCACAGAATTCATGTCCCAGAACTGATCCTTCAGGTACCAACCCTTCATGGTAAATATGCAGGTCTGTACCACAGATACCTGTCATCTCAACTTTTACAATTACACTATCTTCACTTATAGCCGGAGTTTCTTTTTCATCAACACGGATGTCGTGTATACCATGAAATACTCCCGAGGGGTTTGAATTATTCATATATACAAATTTCAGTTTATTGATTTCAGTTCCCAGAAAACCTGGGGGTTGATATAATTTAGTTAATTATAAACACATTAAAACCACTAAAAGTTTTAATTGATCTCTCATTAATTTCTTAATAATTTGTTCAGTAGATTTTAATTTTAGCTTCCATTTGTTTTTTGTAAACAGTGGAACCTTCTTTAATAGTTTCCAAAACAATAATATTTTTAATTTCTTTCTCAGGAACTTTTAACGGGTTTTTGTTTAGAATTACAATGTCGGCAAGCTTTCCTTCTTCCAGTGTGCCTTTATTTTCTTCCTCAAAATGTTGATAGGCTGACCAGCTTGTAATAGCCTGGAGTGCTTCATAAGGGGTTAATTTTTCTTCAGCGCCAATGATTTTGCCCGAACGTGATTTACGCTCAACGGAAATTCCGACCATGCGCATCAAATTGGGTAATGCAACTGGGGCATCGGTATGAATTGTCAGCTTCAACCCTTTGTTTAATGCAGTTCTGGTCGGGCTGATTTTGTTTCCGAGGCTATCTCCGATGATTTGCTTATGCCAGTCTCCCCAATAGAATGTATGTAAAGGAAATAATGAGGCAACAACATTGAGTTTTTTTAATGAATCGAGCTGATCATCTCTTATGTACTGACCGTGAATGAGCACATTTCTTCTATTATCATTTCCATATTTTTCAGCTGCAGGCTTCATTGTTCTGATCATTTGATCAATAGCAGCATCACCATTAGCGTGTGTCAGGATCTGCCAGTTGTTTTTAAAGGCTTTATCGTAAATAAGCATGACAGTAGTGTCATTGGGGATTGCCGGATAACCGCTATAATCTTCATTAGCTCCGTCCGGGGGAATTAAGTAAGGTTGAGTTCTCCACGCAGTTCTGCCTTGTGGAGAGCCGTCAAGTGTCAATTTCATTCCACCAATGCGGTAATGATCAATATATGTTTTACTGTTCCATTTAGAAGGTATATAATTATCAGCAAGAGCATAATCTATATAGCTGACGACATCCAATTTGAGTTTGCCATCTTCTGCGAGGTTAACCAGTTGTTCATGGTTTTGCATTGTCCTGCCTTCCTGAGCAGTTGTATATCCGTAAGAAAGAGCCATCTTTTGCCCTTCCTCAAAAAACCTGTCTCCGGCTTCTTTACTTTTAGGGGTAAGTGCTTTGGCATAATGAGGAATAGCTGCTAGTTCTTCCAGAACACCATTCGGTTCATTATTTCCCTCTCTTCTTATAATTCCTCCTTCTGGATCCTGAGTGTTTGCATCAATATTTAATACTTCAAGTCCTTTAGAATTAACTACAGCAAAATGTCCTGATATATGGATGATCATGATTGGAAATTCTGTGGATACCTGATCCAGATCGTGTTTGTCTGGAAAACGATTTTCTTCTAATACAGAATCATCAAACCCCATTCCAAAGACCCAGCCTGTTAATTCCCGGTTTTCAGGTGTATTCCATTCTTTTAAAATATTGATAAGGGCAGGAATGTCTTTTGCCCCGGCATCGGGTGGGGGAAGAATTTGGGCACCAATAGCCTGTGAAGAAAATGACGAAAAGTGAGCATGACCGTCAATAAATCCGGGTAACATAGTTTTACCTTCTAAATCAATCGATTTAAAATTATTACCTGCTTCTTTCTGAGCTTCGTTCAGACTTCCGGTAAAAATAATTTTATCGTTTTCAACTACCAGTGCTTCTACATAGTTTGGTGAATCACCTGCCATCGTTATGATGTCTCCACCGCTGTAAATGGTGGTATTACCAGGGTTTTCATCGGCTGGATCTGATTTGCATGAAATAAAAGCTATTATCACATTAATCAGTAGAAGAGATTGTAGTTTGCTCATAATTATATTAATTGGCTAATAAATAGGTGTCAAAGAGTATGAATTCCATGCCTGGTTGTTTGGTTTTATTTAATTGTTCTATTTGGGGCTATGAGTCACTGTACTTGTAAAATAATTACTCGTCCCTCAATTTCAAAGTATACCTGGCAGGTTTTATTTGATTTTATTTTGAACTATCCGGGGTATGTGGAAAAGCAAAAGTTTTTGTTACCTACTTAACCAGATGGTATTTAAAAGCTTTCTTTATCTTGCTGTTGGAAGTGCAGACAGGCAATTAAATAAAAGAATCGAAGCAGAAGGAAACATAAAAATGGTTTAAACGATTAGTTTATTTCGTTTAAGCCACCAGTTGCCTGAGCATCATAATTATTAAATAAAATTCGTAAACCATTATTAACAGCAACAGGAAATACGGAGTAATGGGATTGATCAGAAAATATATGAGAATGGACCTGAAGTCCTTCATAGTTTCTTGATTTAAGTATTTGAACCATTTTAACCATTCCACCAACCATATAGTGTGATTCGTTTTCGCCTACCGATATGAATATTCGTGCATTAAGAGAATCATTATTGGCTGCATATTTTTCTTCATATTCAAAGAGATTGCCTTCGAATTTTCTTTCAGCTTCATACCAGTATCCCGGACTACTTAACAGGTATTGGTTAAACAGGCCAGGTTCATGAAATAAAATATAATGACCAAAATAAGCACCACCCGAAAACCCGATATAGGTTCTATGATCGGTTACTCGGTAATTGTCATGAAGATAGGTAAAAAGTTCATTTCGGATAAATTGTAGAAATTCCTTTGCTTTACCCATTTCCATTTCTTTAGCCCATTTAGGTTCCACACCATTAGGAAGTACAAATCTGTCTTGGGGAGTATAATCTCTTGTTCGAAGTTGCATTATTCTTCGGAATTTTTGAGGGCCGGTGTAACCAATACCCACAATTATTGCTTCAGGCATTTTTCCGTCATAAGCTAAGGCACGGGCGGATTCTACCGTACTCCCAAATATAAAGAATGGATCAGTCAGGTAGATGACAGGATAATCTTTGTTGTCGGATGAATAATTTTCCGGGAAGGCTATAGAAATTGAAAATGAGTCTTTCACAGCGGGTGAATACAATTTTATGCTTTTCGAATTAGGTATACCCACCTCGGACTGAGCTTCTGCAATGTTTAAAATAAAAATGAATAATACGATTAAAGGAATATTGAATTTAATAATGTAACTAAAGGATTTCATATAGTAAATATTGAAAACTTATATAACCAGACTATTTATGAAAAAAGAATATAGTGATTTATGAACTTTCAACAAAAAAAGAATACCAGATTATTATTGTAAAATACCATTAAAGAATCTTAAAGTAAGAATTAGTATTATTCCACTTTACCCCTTGTAGAATGTAGCATATCGAGTTTCCAGCCGTCTTCTGTTAATACGGCAGTAGCACTTTCAAGCCAATTAATTTTTTTCACTATCTTCTGATCTATGAGAAACTCAGCATGATTGTGATAGGCAATCCAGGCTGTTTTATCGGTTATTTTGATCTCGATAACATCAATTTTGTTGATTCTTTCGGGAATTACTTCCTGCGTTATTGCTTTATCTAAATAGTTTGTGATTATATCATTGGTCCATACCTCACCATTCTCTAAAAGGAGGAAATCTTCAGTATAGTATTTCTTAATATTTTCAGAGTCTAGTTCAGACCAGATTTCATCGAAAGATTCTACAATGAGATTATAAATTTCAGCTTCTTTGGCAACTTCCTGGCTTTGGCCGAATGAGAGAGTTGATACAAATAGAAGTAAAGATAAGGTCAATTTGATTTTCATGGTTTAAAGATTATGTATGACGTTTAATTACGCGCTAATATAGCTTGATTTTTCTATTGCTTTATATAAAGGCTTAGCACTTAATAAGCCGGCGAAGAATCCAATCAAAGTAAAATAAGGTAATATAAATGCAAGCCAACTTAACAATACATAAATGAGGGCTGAAAAATTTTGTTTGACAAATTCATTTAAAAAGAACTCATAGATAAAAATAAATAGGGCACTGGATAGGATTCCTATAATAATACCTAAGACCCACCATCCGACCCATTTGCCATTTTTGATCCCCACAGAGCGAAGATACAGATATTGCAAAATAGCAATAAAGCTTCCGCCTCCTAATCCGATCAATAAGGGTTCAAGGGGGCCTGGCGCACCTCCAGTTGACAAACCGGTATAAACGAGGTCGCCCAGTAATATAACCTCTAACCCAGCAATCGTCAGTATTATCCATACAAATTTATTGCGAATATGTTCTTTTAGTACATTATACTGTAAAACTGCCAATACAGCCCCGACGATAAGGTAATGAATAAAATGACCCGCCTGGAGGATAATGTAAAAGGATTTGCCATAAGCAAAAGGGCTGGTTGTGGAAGCTTGTTGCAGAATCTCTGCGATCGTTAGTCCTTCGAGTGCGGGCGGTCGAAAAAATGTTAATATGATCAAGCTGTTGGGAATCATCAAAAGAAATACCATATAGCCAAATGTTGTGGCTTTTATCCATGACTTGCGGAATTCTTTAAATTCGGGCATTTGATTTGTTTTTAATCTATGGAAATGGCGTTAAGAATGAATGCTGATATGATAGTTTCTGCCTGATCCCTATCTAAAAATAATAATTTTCGATCCAAAGTCAAACTATTCACAAAGAGTTTTTTACAGTGCTTAAATAGGTCCAGAGTATGAAAAACATTTGTAGGGGAATTCTAAACCAAAGGTATGATAATCCTTTGCCATCAAGCGTAGCTGTTTGGAAATTCACATTATTCATTGAAGCATAGATATTAGCCGGTAAAACCAATAAAAGGAAAATTATAAATGCCCATCCTGATATTTCTTTAAACCCGGGTATTAGAAATCCAAGTGCAAGCAGTATTTCGATTATACCTGTCAGGATAACTACGCTTTTTTTAAAAGGAATGAATGAAGGGATCATCATAGACATTCCTTTTGTAAAAGCAAAATGCCCGATTGCAGTGAAAATAAGCATTAGAGCCATTGCGATCCGCGCAGAAAGTATGAAGTTAAATTCTTTTGTTATTACTTTAATGACAAATAGGGATATCGTAAAGCTGGATAATAAGACAATTAATGGTTTCATTTTCTACCTTTTTTATTGAAAGGTAAAGTTCAATAATCACTGAAGTCAAATCAATGAACCCAGGTTAAGTAATTCGTTTTCTTATTCTACTTAATGCCTGAGGTGTAACCCCAATGTACGAAGCAATATATTTTAATGGAATTTGGCTTATCAAATTTGGCCTTTCAGAGAATAAATCCAGATATCGCTCTTCTGCGGTTTTATTTAAAAAAGATAGCTCTCTTTTAGATTTTATTAAAAACATATTTTCAGCCATTCTCCTTCCAATAATATTCCCGCTATTTGTATTTAGATAGACTTCCTGAAGGTCTTCATTAGAAATTCTAAATAAGTTCGTTTCAGTTAATGTTTCTATTTGGTAGTCTGAAGGAGATTGCGTTATAAATGAATCATAAGCGGTGGCAAATTCATTTTCGAATATAAAACCGAAAGTAAGATCGTATTCATCTTTTGGAATGTAAAGCCGGACTATTCCTTTTAATATAAAATAAAGGTAATTTTCAACATCTCCTGCTTTTAATAATGGAGTGTGTTTTTTTACTTTTACTTGTTCCAGTTTAGAGGCAAAAAAATCAAAATCAGAGTCACTTATCGGTGTGATGTTAGTAATGAATTTTCTGATTTGCTCCATAATAATCTGGTTGATGTTTTCTGTTTATCGCATTCATGACGGTTTGATTGCCTGTAAAGTGCACGAAACTAATAGATCTGGTTATTATATCAAATTTTTGAGATATACTTCTCTTTGAAGCCGGGGTTTTAAAGCGACGACTACTAAGATCAGTATTAATGAAGATATTTTTCCCGCTTTTTAATTCTCTTTATTCTTTTTTCGATAAGCAACAATTTTTTGGAGTGTAAAACGGAAATATCTGTTGAGTTAAAAATGATCTATGAGGCGGATAATTATAGGTTGCTTTTGATACACCAACTTTTTTAACAACATGCTTTTTGATATAAAAGGTGCCAAAAATCAGATCCCATAAAGGTAATATATTACCAAAGTTTTGTGCTTCATCTAAATTCTTACTGTGGTGAAATTGATGAACTTTTGGAGTGACAATTATATAATCCAACACACCGGTTTTAACATCAATATTAGCATGAGATAAATAAGCAATAACTACATGGGTGACACCTACAGCAAAAATAATTTCTTCATTAAAACCGAGAAACATAAGAATGCCATATTTTAAAAAAGTATTGGTAACCATATTCATTGGATGCATCCAGTTGGTCTTAAACCAGTTCAATGACACTGGCAGATGATGAATGGAATGTACTTTCCACAGAAATAAGCTGAAGAACGAATTTTCATTTCCTACATGACTAAGCCTGTGGTAAAGATAGGGGAGAAGCTCTCCAATAATATTTGCAATTATAAAAGAGAATATGAACGGAATTTTAGTCCATAAATCAGTAGTAGGATGTACCTGTTGAATTAAAAGGATGAACCACAATGAGGCTGTTTTTCCCAATGAATCAAATAGAGTAACCGACAAAAGATATTTGATTTCTGTAAGGATGTCCTGTCTTTGAGTTTTCCATTCCTTTTTTAATGGAATAATATGCTCAAGAAATAATAGATAACCTGAAGCAAATAAGAACATACCCAGGGCAGCATATTCATAATTGTAGTTTAAGTGAATTGTGAAATATGCAGTAAAAAAGGTGGACAGTAATAAAAACGGAACAGATAGGTACTTTAATGATGTTTTTAACATAATCGTTTTTCCTTATAGTCGGAAAAACAGGGTGAAAAGACGCAAATTATATGGATAAATTTAATCTTTCTATTTCATTAAGTAGATCCCGGGGTAAATCACATCCTTTTTTCAGATCAAAACCGGTAATACTACCATCTTGTCTATAGGTGATATCAATACAGGTTTCTATTCGCTCCTTTAGCAGAATTCTAGCTCTTTGTATCCGGCTTTTCGCTGCAGTTAAACTTAAGTTCATTTTAGCAGCTATTTCTTTATGTGGAACTTTCTCAATGTCCGCCATATAGAGTGGATTCCCATATTTTTCAGGAAGATAATTTTTGATCACGAATCCTGATAAATCACAATAGCATGTAGAGGAATTATTATTGTCAATAATTTCAGGTATTTCGTGATAGGAGAAGGCCTGGTTTTTTGATGTTTTGCGGTAATGATCGGCTATTGTGTTTCGAGCTACCTGAAATAACCAGGACTCGGGATTTTTTATTATTCTGCTTTCCAGGGCTCTATTAAATTTAATTGCAATCTCCTGAAGAATATCCTCTGCAATTTCATTTGTATCAACCTGATCTTTTATAAAATTAAAAAGGTAGTCACTCTGATTATTCCAAATAGTATTGAATTTCATCTTCGCTAATTTCTGATGGAAATTATTTCAATTTTAAATTAAAAATGGTGAAAAATGCTTAATTAATTTATAATATATTTAGTTAGTCCTTATTCTGCTAAACTGCGAAATCAGTGTTATTTATTAATTGGTAGGATACAACAATTGGCCATGCCACAAGTAACGTACAGATCAGTCTTTCATAAGCGCCATCAAAATTATCCGGTATTAAAGGTAATAAAGGGGCAAAAATCAACCATAGACCTGCGATCCACCATGAAAACTTTTTAAGGAACGGTTTCAAGTATTTCAGGTCAAAACTACTCAGGACAGTTAAAAATAGAAATAATCCAGCCAATGTAAATACTAACTTGCGATGGATAGCATGACCAGTATGACCGGGTCTTCCGGCATATTGGTTGTGTTCAGCTATTAATACAACTGTAGCACTCATTAAGATTAAGATAATCATGCTGATTATCCATTTAGTACCTTTCCTTTTCCATAAAAGTAAGCCTGCAGCAAGAGCAAAATACCCTAATGCAAGTAAATCTAATCCGATGTCTTGTATCCAGCCATATTTGCCTATTGCCAGCATACTTATAGTATCACTGATCGGGTCGTGCTTTTCATGTAAAATTATCCCGACAACATCAGCAGCTATGACCGCTATGCAACCACTAATTCCAATTATACCGCAAGTTTTAATTATCGTTCGTTTTTCCAATTAAATTTAATTTTAAGTCACAAGGCAATAACCAGAAGGTAATCAATTTCTATTGTTAATAAGTCTGATAATTGATAAATCTAATGGGTTCTTTCAGAATCTGTTTAGTAAAATTTAGGGTTAGTTGTTACTTACAACCGCCAAGCATTTGCATTGTAAATATTGTTTGGAATTCTTAACTTAATTAATGTGAGCTATTGACTAATGTGAATTTTTGATTCAGAAACTTAAAACATTAGCATTATCTATCGGTTTTAGTCTTCATAGCTTATCAATTTAATTTTATTGTATAAATGTAGCCTTGTCTTGCTATGATCAAAAGAATAATGCTTTACTCCCTGGCAGTAACTTTATCGGTTATTCTGCTAGTTTTAATTTTGTTTCCTTTTGTTGTTCCGGGTATTGTAGAAAAAAACAGTAAGGAATGGATAGGTAGAAAAATAACCCTGGACAAAATGCGGGTGAATTATTTCACCGGGACCGTTAGGCTCTATGATTTTGATTTATATGAAAAGGATGATTCAACTGTTTTTGTAGGGTTTGATACACTAATTGTTAATACGGAGCCTTATCGGTTATTCAGCAATACTTTTGTTGTTGAGCAGTTTTACCTGCAGGGTTTATTTGTTGATGTTATTATGTATGACTCAGCATTTAATTTTGACGATTTAATGGAATTGGGAAATGATACAACTGCAGTGGTAGAGGAGGAGTCAACGGATGAAGATCCTATGAAATTTGAGCTTTCGGACATGGAGCTGAAAGATGCGATGTTTATTATTCAGGATGCAGAAATACAAGATAGTATAGAAATAAAAAATTTTGATTTTTTTCTTCCGCATTTGGTATGGAATCAAGAAGAAGAAGACAGTAAAGCGGATATACGTTTTGATTTTAAGAATGAAGGTTATTTTGAATCCATCGTAGATTTTAATTCCGGGAGTGGAAATTTTAAGATAGATTTTATTTTGGGTAATTATGATATTTCAGGTTACCAGGAATTTGCTGCAAAATATGTAGAAATCGGGAAATTTAAAGGTATAGTGGATCTTCAGATGGTACTGGAGGGAAATATTGATCTACCCCTTCAAACTTCCGTAACAAGTAAATTTACGCTGAGTGACCTGGCTCTGTATGATGATAAAGATAATGTTATGTTGGGCACAGATCGTTTTCTTATCGATGTTAAAGAAGCGAGTCTTTATGAAAAAAGGATAATAATTGATTCAATTTATTTTTTACAGCCTTCACTGTATTTCGAGGCCTATGATTCCACAAGCAATATTGCTCAATTTATGAACCGTGTTATGCCACCTGAAGAACAGGATTCGGTACAACAAAATGAAGAGGAACTAATTGCTGAAAATGTTTCTAAGGAAGAAGAAATGAAAGAAGACTCTATTTCAAATAATTCTACTCAACAATTCTATATCAGTATCAATACATTTTTACTGGAGAAAGGAAAAATTGATGTGGTTGACCGCACCCATGAAAATACTTTTGAATATGACATATCTGATATTCAGGTACAAGCTGATTCGCTGAGTAATAATGATCCTACTCTTGATGTGGACTTGAGGATGGATCTTAGTGATCGGGGAAAGATGGTTAGTGATATACTGGTCGACCTGGCTAATCCCGGAGAGATGAGTCTGGATTTTACGATATCAAGTTTGATGCTGGAAGATTTTGATGTGTTTAGCAGGGAAGCCACAGGGTATCCACTGTTGTATGGTGATATGTATATGAAATCTGAAACAGTTGTTCGGAATGACTCAATAAAAAGTCAGAACGAAATAGTAATTCACAACATAAAATTCGGTCATCGACAGCAAATGATTGGTCCGCCTGTAAAATTTGCTATGTTTCTTTTAAAAGATAAGGACAAGGTGGTCAATATCGAAATGCCTATTGAAGGACCGGTAGGAGAGTCTGCAACAGAGATAGGTGATATGATATGGGATACCTTTAGTGGGTTATTGGTAAAAGTTGCTTCCACACCATTTAAATTTATTGGCTCAGTATTGAATGTATTTGATACAGATATTAAGCGGATCAAATACGACTATATGGATACCACTCTTACTGATCATAAACAAAGACAATTAAATAATATATTAAAGCTGGAGGATCATGAGGAGGAATTAAAGATCGACTTGGTATATTATAAAGATTCAATTCTTGAACGTCAGGAAATTGCTAAATATATAGTTGCGGAACAAATGGGTATTAAGGAAAAGAAGAATCATGAAAAATATGAAAAGAGGTTAAAAAACCGCGTCAATAAGCAATTAAAAACCGATACCCTTACGCTAGAAGCAGCTTGTCTTCGTTTGGCAGACCGTGGTAGGGTAGATGCTGTTTCGGCGATGCTGGATAGCGCACGTTTCCAGAGTTTACGAAAGTATTTATTAAGTCAGCGCGATACCACAGATATTAAATTATATATGTCGAAATCCTCTGCCCCGAATAACGAAGATAATAACCCTAGATTTGAAGTGAAATTGGGTATGAAGGATGATTTTATAGAAGAAAAATACATAAATAAAGGTAAGGATTATAATAAATAGTTAAGCCTTAATTATTCATTTTGAGCTAAATGCCATTCGACCAAATTGGTCAGGTCTTTAAAATAATTTTTATCAATAAAACTTAGCTTTTTAGGATGCCCTAGGGAATAAACTCTGCCTTTTGCTTCGCTTAAACTACTTATATAATTATCAAGCAATTGTTTTGCTTCTTTATCACCATTGATTGCACATACAGAAAGATTAATTGCATGTTCCCAAAAATACAGCCTGGATTCAGGATCAATTTTAACCTTTTCTAAATCTTTTAAAAATCTCGTTTTTAAATTATGAATTGTTTTTTCGTCTAAATTTTTATCTATTTCCATGGGATCCCATCTAACCAGGGTTCCATTCTTTTGAATTTCATGATGGTCAAAAGCTCTTGGAAAAAATTCTCTTCCTGCAGGATTATCAATTTTAAGTTGTGGGATTTGTAGAATTTTTCTGATAACAGCGTTTTCGTTCTTAATATAAATTTCTGTTTTATAGAAGGATGAATGAAAGGGGAATTTTTTATTGTTAACAACATCCAGCAAGACTCCTTCTGTAGATGAATAATAGTAGATCCCATTTCTACTATAGCTGTCATTGTCTTTAAAACATAATTTAAATTGATCATTTCTATTCGCTGAATAATCTATCATATCCAATTTAACTGGCATGTCTTTAGGACAATCGCAATCCTGGGCGAAAATTGAAAGAGTAATAATTTGTAATAGAATAAATATAAAAAACCTCATCGTTGTTTTATTCAAAAAGTCTACGTAAAAATGATTGTTCATTATTCCCGGATACACCGTGAAGTTCAGATAATTACAGTTCGTTTTTTTTCGGTTTCAAAAAGGTTCCATCATTCCATATAAGCTCAATCCTCCATGTAAGGCTATATTTTTCATATTCTGCAGGCAGACCTAATTCATTGTATTGAGATTCAACAATTAAATTTTTACCCTTTTGAGGTAAAATGAAATCCAAATCATAACTATAAAATGATTGAATTATATCTTCAACATTGATTCCATCACTGATCATTTTATCGATATCAATAAAATCACGTATTGTAATGGTAGGTAAAACGTTGAATAATTTTTGACGAATCAGGCTCTTTTTATTGCGAATAAAAAATTCAAGACGTACATCACAAACAGGGCCGCAGCTTTGAGAATAATTAGCAACGAGCTGTCCTCCGTTTGATAAATTCCAATAAACTACTGAACTAAACCCTTCATAGCTGCCTCCATATGATAAATATCCATTTTTTGGTTGATAATCATAAAGGTATATATTTCGATCTCCAACTTCTTTATCCGCAACTTCCTTACCGGTTAAAAAATTGCTTATCATCATTTCTTTATCTTCCCTGGGTATCCCATCATAATTTGATAATTGCAGATATATATCCTTTAATTTTTGAGCTGGAGAATAATTATAACTGATTATGACAAAAAAAATAAATAATAATTTCTTCATAGTTGATTTCAAGTGATTTATAGCGATCAGCTAAGCTCCGAAGGCTTAACCTTTCAAATTTCTTTAAAAATAACTTCTTCCGTATACCTTTGCAAACAGCTCACTAGCCGAATGAACTTAGTGGTTGTTAGCCTTATTTGTTAGTAGGATTAAATTTTTTCCTTTCTAACTTCATTGGAGTAATATTTTCAGAAAAGAAATGTGTTGTTTTCCCACAAATCGTCCCACCAAACTTCTCAATAAGAGCAATTGTTGCCTCTCTGGCCTCAATAGTTACATATTCTATGTCAAGTTCAAACGTTTCAATCAGGGATACCATTGCCAATTTTCTTCCAAGACCCCTTCCTCTAATTTTAGGATGTATGGAAAACCTACCCCAATGCCAGTTGTCCTTTTCCAACCAGGTAGCAGCCACTCCAAGAATTTCCTGGTTAAGTCCGATAATTCCCCACCAGTAAATTTTGTTCGAATTAATAGGGATCATTTCGACCGGAATATTTTGTTCAACATTAAAAATGGATGACAGGAATGTGTGGATTTTTTTTTGATGAATTGGTGATAGCCTTGCTAACTTTAGATCATTTAGTCCTGAGGTTAACATATAAATAATGGATAAACTTGGGTCATTAAGCCTAACGAAGTAATATAATGCACTCAGTTGCCCTTATACTACCCGTTTACATAGTTGGTTATTCCGTTTAAAATGGAAATTATTAGTTTCCGATCAATAAACAAAGTATTTGTTCTGATTATCTATTAGTAATCGTTTATAAACGGTAGGCTATGGATACCTTTTATTATCTGTTTGCAGCCGTTTAATAACAATAACCTTTTGCTTTTATGAGGAGCCATTAAGTCATGTCAACTTCTTTTCTTTGTTTATATACGTTGGTTAAGCTTTGCCTTTTTGAAGTGTTCCTTAAATCATTATTACTGTTGGTATACAATCTCTTCTTTTGATTAAAAGCCTGAAGTTATGCGATCACTAAATTCCAGCCAGTAGTGGTGTCAGGTTTTTTAAATCTTATAAGCAAAAAGTCAAGTGAAACCAGGTTCACTTGACTTTTTATATTCAAAGAGATTACTCAATCGGAATCAATTTAATTCCAATAATTAGATTTCTTATTCTTTAATAATTTTATTAGAGACAGTTGACTTCCCATCGGTAGTTTTGATGATATACATGCCATCTGGTAAACTACTGATAGAAATTGTTTTTTGCGTTTTATTTATTTTGCCTCTGATCATTTCTTTTCCTGTGACATCAATAATGACAAAACTGGCTTCCGTAGCTCCAGTTAATTTAACATTAATTGAAGAAACCGCCGGGTTAGGGAATGTAACAACATTGAAATCTTCTAACTGAGAATTTGTTTTCAGGTTTTCTGAGAATAAACGAAAGTCTGAACTACTATTTATACAGAAGTTTTCTGTTGCCACAGAAGCAAATTCTCCACCAGTAGCGATAGTGCCACTGGCACTAGAAAGTGTATAAGAGCCATTCCCATATGCGCAGCAAATACCATCTCCATAAGAATCATTGATAGTAAATGTGTAACATCCTTCTGTTAAGTTAAATGTTTCGGTATAAGTCTGGTTATTGGAATAGCCATTACCAGAAGCAAGTGTGCTTCCTGCTTCATTGGTCAATGTCCAGGAAGTTTCTGAACCATAATCATCGGTAACAAGGGTGAGCGTAACCAGGGAGTTTCCTCCGTCAGAACCGGAACTAACAGATATGTTATCTATTGCAATATCAGAAGACCAACTAGAACCGGTAGTTCCAACAAACCTGAATTGTACTGTGTTGCCAACATAGCCGGATAAATCAATTGAAGCAGTTCTCCATGCATTACCTTGAGATCCTGAAATTGACCAGGTATTAGACCAGGAGCTACCGTTATCGGTGCTTGCCTGTAATTCTAAAGACCCCATTGATGTACCGTTCATATGATAGTCGAATGTAAAGATTGCTGAAGATTCACTTGACAAGTCAAAACAAGGAGAGTTAAAGAAACTAACCTTATTTGGGTAGTTAGGATTCGAGGCTTCCACATACATATAAAATGATCCATCGGAACCGCTAGAGGGACCTGTCCCACTGGAAGGTGTCCCATTGGCGTCTCTTGTCCAGTTTAAATCATCTCCAGACCCTTGAGACCATGCGCCTATTCCACTTTCAAAACTCTCAAAGTAAGGATAAGATGCGATCTCTCCGGTACAACCAACACCTGGCTGATCAGGCGTAATGACAGAAATCTCTGAAGAATAAGCTGAAGAACCACCTGAGCAGTTAGATCTCACTCTTACTGCATATGTAGTGTTTGCTGATAAACCTGTAAGATTCACAGAAGTGGTGTTAGAATTGTCTACAACTATTGATCCATTCAATTCAACATCATATGAATCCGCACCAGTAACAGCATTCCAGGAAACCGTAAAACTATTATACGTTACATCGGAAGAAGCAACTCCTGTCGGTACATCACATGCTGGTCCTCCAGCACCAATAGTGAAATTTTTACTTTCAGTAGAAGCGAACTCCCCTCCGGAAATTAAAGTATTGTTGCCATCGGTAATAGCATAGGAACCATTGCCATAAGAACAACAGATACCATCACCATAGGAGTCATTGATGGTGAATGTATATTCCCCATCGGCTAAGCAGAATGTTTCTGTATACGTTTGATTGTTGCCATAACCACTACCGGAACCGATTGTAGCACCTGATGCGTCAGTTAATGTCCACGAAGTTTCTGAACCGTAATCGTCAGTTGTTAATACGAGTGTTACCTCTGTGTCCTCACAAGTTGGTGGGTCAACTGTACCACCAAGTGCAGCATAAGCATCCAACATGCCCGAACCTAACCGGCCATCATATGAGCTTGAATTCGCATTATAAAGCAGGTCAAAGTTCGCAGTGTTTTCTAAGATGCTTCTAAGCTCACTAGCAGTTAAAGGGTTGCCTTCTCTCCATGCTTTGGATGCCACCAATGCTGCCACTCCGGAAACATGTGGGCAGGCCATGGAAGTTCCTGATATCGTATTATAACTACCTTGTGAAACGGGATAAGTGCTCAAAATACTTGAACCCGGAGCAGAAATATCAACCCAGGAACCATAATTTGAGAAACTCGATTTAGTTCCACTGTAAGTAGTAGAGGCTACCGCCATAACCGGAGCATATCTCCCTGGATAAGATCCGGAAGTTTGGCTATTGCTATTACCAGCGGCAAAAACTACTAAACCACCATTTAACGGTTGTCCTGGACCACCCGCATTAGCAATGAAATAGTCAATCGCATTTTCCAGAACAGATGATTGTGATCCACCACCCCAGGAGTTTTGAGAGATAACAGCTCCATTATCTGCAGCATAAACAAAAGCTTCGTCAAAACCGCCTTGAGAATTATTTCCAAAAACAGATAAAGACATCAGCCTGACACCATCATCGCTACCAGAGCCACCAGCAACTCCAGAAACACCAATGCCATTGTTGGTTTCTGCTGAAACGGTCCCGCCTACATGTGTGCCGTGAAAATCAATCGCAATATCACCGTTGTCATTTCCGAAATTATAGCCATAATAGTCATCGACATACCCATTGTTATCATCATCAATACCATTGTTTGGTGTTTCATCGGAATTAATCCACATGTGTCCTTGTAAGTCTGGATGAGTATAGTCTACTCCCTGATCTTCAATAGCAACAACTACATCAGATGAGCCTGTTTCAATTCCCCAGGCATCCAATGCCCTGATGAGGTCATAGTGGTTAGCTTGAGTTGAGTACTGTGGATCATTTGGCGGGCCAGAAAGAGTATTTAACGACATTTCATACCGAGGCTCTGCAATAGCAATATCAGAAATACTTTTATAAGCTTCTAATACCCTGTTTAAATCAGCTGTATCATCAAATTCAAGTTCGTACCATAGATGAAGCCCCCATTTCTGGTGTCTCGCTTCATATTTTCCGGCAGGACGAAATACACGCTTCATTTTTACGGTGTTAAACTCCCTGTTTTTAGCAGTAACTTCCGGAAATTGCGTAAGGCTTACATAAGCTTTGGAATCTCTACTGATCATACCATTTTTGTTGGCATCTGTCAGTTGTTCTAGTTTTTGTTGAACATCTTTTGTGTTTTTAAACTTGATCCTGACAACTCCTTGTATAACACTTTTTCCTTTGAATTGAGTGGTTTTGGCATTGTGTTTTGGTGTTGTAGTAATTTGGTCTTGTGCGAATGAGGTGCTGGTACCAAGAATGATAGAGGCTAAAAATAGCATTCTAAAACTTGTTTCCATTGCCCTCTTGCATTGGGAAAGATAAGTCATGGATTTTTGATTTGGTTAAAGATATATATAATATCATCATTATATTTTATTAATGCAAAAATATTACATGTTAATAAGTCAACGTTGGTATAAGTACTTATTTCTGTGTGATATTGTATTAATACAAGAATAATGTATTAATTGATGTTTATAGTTTTGATTATTCTTATAATTAGTTAGTTTAATAAAAAATATATTGCTGAATAATATTATAATGAATCTTTGTTAAAGACTATTTATAATAAGTATTTAATCGTAAATCTTTTAAATATTACATTAGGTTTGGTTTTAGTAGTTATTTCAAATTTAAAATAGGTTTCTGTATCACCATACAGCTTTATACTTCAAGGGAAAATTGACTGGTTCCAATTAATATATCGTTAAAAAACAATTATAATATTCGGGTATTAATTGCAAGGTATATAAATGCTTATTTAATGTATGAGTCTAAAGTGGAGGTGATAGTTGGTATATGTTTAACAGTTAACAATTGAATGAAATGAGGTTTGTATTTTCGGTTTAATCAGGGGGTAACTTTAACCAATGATTTCCATTAGAACTAATACCCAACCGTCCAGGAACCATCTTAAATCATAACCTGGGCGATGGAGCTTAATCTGCAAATTTCACACAAGTAAATGCTAGCACGAGAGGAGTGGTGTTCAGAAAGATCCAGTGATGCTTCAGCGGTATGAAGAGTTGCTACAAAACCATAGCCGGAAACGGGCGATCCTGATAATCACCAGAAAACTAGTGTCAAGAGTATATCGAGTATTTAAGACAAAGGAGGAATATGTGATGGGAGTAGAAAAATAGGATAGGAGAAAGGAATACTTAAAAATAAATCCGGACTTATATATTGCGCTCGAACTCCTAATACTAATTGTGGCGTCTGGAAACAGTGACCACCTCTTCATAGCATGGGGCGGGCGCCCTTTAACAAACTAATCGAAAACTGTGACGTCCGGAAACCGGTGATCACCAATGGAAGCATGGTTTTGTTTTTATAATTCTTAAGATCTCAAATGCTTAGATAGCCCTCAAGGCTATACGTAGCGGACCTATCAATCCGCCTGGGATTGCTATGCCCGGCCTTGACCGCTATCACTCATTTGAAAAAGAGAAAGAAGGATAAAAACAAAAAGAAAAGGTGATGATTATCAGTGATTTATATTTAATTTAAAGGGAAGGGATTATTCATGGAACATACTGTTGTATGCTGGCTTATTGTTTATTCTGTATGATTTTTAACTAGTTTTCTTAATCTTAATTCAATTATTAACTGAAATAAAAGAAGTATAAAAGAGAATATGAAAAAATAGTTTTCATATTCTCTTTTATATCCTGCATTTATATGAAAAACATCCAATAATGAACTTAGTCCATTTTCATTAATTGCATGAACACCATCCGGTCTAATAAGAGAAAATATCAAGAGGTTGAATGTTGATATAAATATTGCAATTTTATATTTCTCAATTTTTTTAAGTTTTAAACCATTGCTTACATGCATAATAAGAACAGGAACAATAATTATACTCATAGCAATCAATCCAAGGCCAAAATTTAATGGAAGGATTACAATTGAAATTAAAAATGTCAACCAATAAATAATATTGATACTTTTGAAACTCATTGTTTGTTTATTTGCATACAACGTCTGCACTATAGCGCGTTTTTATGTCCCTCGTGGCGTAAAAATGCGGTTATAGTGAGTGTTGTGAAGTGTATTAATTTGTTGAAATATTCAATTTTAGATTACTTCCAATAGCTCTTATTACCTTCAAAATAGTATCAAATTGAGGTTTTGAATTTTCTGATAGAGCTTTATACAGACTAGGTCTACTCAATCCAGTTTGTTCTGCGATTTTTGACATCCCAATTGCTTTTGCGATGTGACCCAAAGCAACAACAATATCTCTTGAATCCCCCTCTTCTAAAACCGTATTTAAATACTCCTGAATCATCTCGTCATCTTCAAGATAATTAGCAATTTCGAATCTTGTAGTTTTCATTTAAATCTTGTTTTTATACTGCTCCCAAAGTTCTTTTGCTTTTTTAATGTCTTTACTTTGGGTTGATTTATCTCCTCCAATTAATAGCAATACAAGTGTATCTCCATGTTCTTTAAAATATACCCGATACCCTTTCGCATAATGTATCCGTAATTCGGAAAGACCTTCGCCAATTGGTTGGCAATCGCCATAATTACCTTGGTCCTCTATTCTCTGTAGACAGAGCAAAATTTTAGCTTTTGCTTTTCTGTCTTTTAACTTTCGAAACCACTTTTCAAATTCAGTGGTTTGTTCAATTATATACATACGTAAATGTATTCACTTGGATACAATAAAACAAGATTTTTAATTTGGAATAGTAATTTTATGCTTCACAACGAATGGCTAAGCGCCACTTTGTGACTCTTATTCCATATATAGTTATCGTTGTTTCTCTTGTTAATAAATCCTTTTTCCTGGCCAAAATAGCCGTTTTCTCTTCAAACTCAAACTTTATTACTATTAAATACCCGTTAATAAACGTTTGTAACCGACTGTAATCGGGAATTTTTTATATCCGTTTGTAACCGTTGACTAATGGATACTTTAAAGGTTGATTGTGATTGGTAGTTGTAATTATTGTTATATAAAATGTAAGAACCCGCTAAGGTACAACGGTGTCTTTAAGATAATTTAATAAAGATTTCTTAATCATTACGGATGGTAGTTGAAGCATCTGTCACCGATTATCCTGATTCACCTTTAGGAGCAATTTCATAATTAAACCTCAGGACATTCAGACCCCATAAACTGAGAGTCTGTTCTGCAAAAATCTTATTCTTTCGGGAAAATACGGTGAGTTCATCATGAAACGAACTTATATATTGTGCCCAGAAGTTTTTCTTTGAATCGTTGAGTAAAAAATAGAATCCAGGGTCACCAAAATTCTTCCCTGCAGATTTCAGCTGAAGTTCTCCCTTAGGACCTACATGGGGAGACATGATTACCGTAGCATTACCTTTTGGTAAAGGAAATATGGCCTTAACACAAGCTTTTCCGGAGGGTAGAATACAGGTAGTGTAAACGCCTGAGTAAAGAACCTGACCGGAAGATTTGAAGGTGCGGTACCAGAATGTATATACAATATCTCCTGTATGCGGATTTGATAGGGTTATGATTTCACTATTTATTTGTTCAGATGCTCCTACATTGCCAGTGGGAATGTTTAATTGATTAATTCTATTGCTGAATAATATATTTACGAGACTTCCGAAAATCTTAAATGCCGGGTTCCATTTAACTGAAAAATTCAGGTGGTAATTTCCTGTATTTTGATAAAAGTCAATGACTTTTGCAGAAAGCTTTTTAAGGTCTTTTTCAGATAAGTTAAGCTTTTCGATAGAAGGAATGAGTCCCTGAGAAGTTGTGTTTCTCTGTATTGTTAATCCTCCATCTTCCGCTAGTTGATTAATGAAATCTTCGCCGGTTGAGTCTGTTTTACCAAATGGCCCTATCAGCCATGTAAAAGACTCGGGTTTTATTTTTCTACCCCATACTATCGCCCATTGTTGGGTAAACCAATCTTGAAATTTTTGAAACGGATCAGCGAGGCTCATTTATTTTGTGATCGGTTAATGTTGGGGATTATTTCAGAACGACCATTCCACTGCCCATATTCAGCAATGGGCTTAAATCGAAGTGTTGTGAATTGAAAATGAAAATCTTTTCTTTCTCTTTCTTTCATTGCATCTGCATGACGTTTGGGACGCGGGACATTACTATGCCCCTGAACCATATTGATCATTTCTTTTTGTTTTTTCCATACTGAAAAAGTGGAGACTGTACGGGGTAGCCTGATCGATGCCAGAGCCAGGCTAATACCCGGATGGTCCCTGACTAACTTTTCCACAGGTCTTCCCCAGTTAATAAACCTGGGTACCTCTGGCAGCTTCATACGGGCAAGTGTCACAGCTACTACCGGTGACTCCGGGTCATCTGATTCAATACTTTCATCAGGTATTTTAAAGCCATTGATTTTACCCCATTGCCGGAGATAAATTAAGCGGGTGTGCCATCCTTTTGCTAAGGTTTTACCAAAATCATTCTGTTCTAAAAAATCATTTAATGCTGATTCATTTTCCCATTGAGCAAACACTGCCACTTGTCGAATCAACATCCTTGATGGAGAGAATATTTTAGAACCCAATGTCATGGCAGTCATGCATTCAATATGAATTAAACCTGGTGTCTTTTTGGGATCAGGAGGGAAGAGGTATGCTTTAAGAGCAGACAGGTAATTTGTTTTTACCAGATGGTAGGAAAATATGCTCATATTAAGCTTTTAATGATTAGCAATGGTTTATAACCGGCCAAGTTAACTAAAAATGTTTTTTAATATAAGTAATGAAATAATTGATTGAATTGAGTCAGTTATCCATTTTAAAGGTTGAAGAGAGAATTACATTAATTGTCTGGAGGTATTTTTACATTTGGTTATAAAAGCTATTTATCCACCGAAATCTCTGTCTGCTTAAAAAACGTATAGCTGATACCTCAAGATAGTAGCCGCGATTGAAAAACAAAACTGTGGTAAATAAGTGTTGTTATATAATGCATGAACCTAAGTCTAATGGAGTATCCGATATATAATAAAACCAATTCTCAACCGGTTTTTCACCATATTCTTTTCTCTCATTCCATTTTCTTTAAGCTGTTTTTCTGTTATTATAATATCCTCAGGAACGTATATTAGATGGTCATATGCTATTAAATATACCTGACAATTCAACCTATTCGAAGTTGACCATAAGTTAGTATACCGTAGTTATTTATTAATTTTCGCAAATGTCTAAAATAGTGAATTGGATCGTTTACAATTTCCAGTAAACTTTTACTTTCCAATGACTTGTATTGATTTTCCTTTGAGTCACTACAGGAGATCAAAATAAGCCCGATAATCAGAATAAGAATATGATTTTTCATTATGCATGTAGTCGATAACAAGGCTCTTACTAAATGGACAAAGCATGACAAATAAAGTACGGACCAGAAGGTCCGCCTTATAGTAACAAAAAGGATTGACATGTCTTTCCGATAGTAGCCCGTCATTGCATTTAGTTGATGTTGTAACCAGTTCTTTTTAGAAAGAGAATGACCGTTCTTGTTTTTTAATCTTTCGATCAATTATTATTCCTATTGCAATCAATAGTAGAGCAGCTGATAACATTCCAATTTTAGTGATTACATCTAAATTGTTCTGAAAGGCAATTCCAATGGCAAAGGCAATTCCAAAACTTGCTGTCCGAGTTGTGTAATAGTTTTTGGGTACAAAGCCTAATTTATTTTTTAAATATTTTTTGAACTTGGCTAGTTTTTGATTATAAATTTCCTTACTAAAGGAGGGTATTTTTTCAAGTTCTAAGTATTGAATGTAAGTTTCTATTCTTTCTAATTGCTCAGAAGTTATCTCTTTCTCTTTTAGCCTTTGCAATAATTCTATGAATTTTTCGAAAGTTTTAATTTCCGATTTTTCATGAGCCTTAGAAAGCTGTTTTTTGAGAAAAACTAGTGTAGCATCTAAATCATTTGTTTCATTTGCAAGATTTGAATCAATCAATTCATTTAACTTAACTCCTAATGCATTTGCTATCCTTTTAATTGTCTCTCCTGTTGGTTTGGATTCGTTGTTTTCAATTCGCTGAATTGTTCTTAAGCTAACTTGAGATTCATCAGCCAAATATTCTTGGCTCATTCCTCTTTTTACTCTTAAGTCCTTCAGTTTTTTTGCTAAATCTTGTGTTTCCATTTTGTTAATAATTAATTGTTTCAGCAAATGTATATTGGATTATCATAGATTAGTTGCGTCAAGTTGACGTCATCTTTATGACAATTGATTACGTCAAGGCTATTTGTCTGTCAAAACATATGGCTGCTTAAAAAACGCATAGCTGATTCTCAAAGATAATCGCCCCAATTGAAAAACAAAACTGTGGGCCATAGCCGTTGTTACTTGTAGTTTTAATGATTGATCATTAATTCAAAATTTGATTTACACCAGTTCATTATGTTTCCGAATTCATCAAATTCTATATGATAAATAATTGTTTTATATTTACTATGTCTTTCATAGATGTTGACATAAACTCTGCTGAAATTTTTATATTTTATGTGTGGAGCACTGATAAATAGTTTAGGATAACTTCCTCTTCCGGACTTTTTAATCTTAAAGGTCTGTTTATCTAGATTAGATAAGTCAAGTTTAAACCGATTTGATTTATAATTCAATTGGCTATCTCTATAATCTTTTAATGGGTGAAACCTATCCTTTTTATTATTATCAGAATTAGATAAACAATCACCTATGCTAAAGTGAATGTTACTTGACTGGAATTCATGAAAATACTTGTAAACCTTTATTCGCTTTTTAGTCTGAAATGACTTTATAATTTTAGTTCTGTAAAAGTCAAATGCTAATTGTTCATAAAAGATTGAATCAGATTGTGCAAATCCAATCATATTTATTGTAATAAATACTATAGCAAGTAGTTTTTTCAAATTACTGGTGAAGGTTTGAATATGCGAGGTGAGGGATTTCAAAATTCCAGCCTATCAAATCGCTATACAATTCAATAATAATTATTAGTTTCAAATTTATTGCATCACTCCGCATTACGTATATTTTTGTTAGTGTTTATTTTATATATTTCATCTACAGCTTTTTAAGCTAAAATTTTCAATATAAAATAGATACGTGATGTAAACTGATTTATAAAGATTTATTAAGGTTTTGAATATTCGATTAATTCCTCCAAATACAGAAAATCATCTTGCTTTTGAGTAAGCTTAATGAAGTTTTTAACTGTGGGAGCATACAGCCAAACCTCTTCCGAGGCTGCTTCATATCCTCTTGAATTTGTAATTCTACCTTTATATTGAATTGTGTAAGCCATAAAAGTTCCTGCTTCAACCGTCTCTTCTTTAAAAGATAAAACCTCAACGTCTTGACTTGTTTTTCCAGTTGTACCATCTTGACTTGTCCAACCTTGTTCATATTTCCACTTTTTACCTACTTCAAGAGGCCAGTCATACTTAGGCGTTTCACTTTTATCTGGCTTCACCATATCTGCTACAGCAATCGTATCATGTCCGATTGTTATACTTAATTCTCCATTAACATTTATTATTTCTCTTGTATCATTTCCTTCTGAGCGTATTTCTCCTTCCGTCGTTACTCCTTTAAACTTCCAAACCCATTTTTCGCCAACTTTATAATCAGTTAAAGTTGGTTGTTGGGTGACACCAGATTTTGTTGGGCCGTTACAAGCACTGAGCATTACTAAGGTAAAAAATATTACAATTTGACTTTTCATGTAAAAGTATATTTTGAATGTGCTTACTTCTCTTTAATGCCTTTTTTCAGCTTGTTCAGGCTATTTTTTTAAAATAAATGCTAACGCTAGGACTTTGAGTAGTTGCGTGGGTTAAACCTAAACTTCGCAAGTACATTCCAAGTTGGCAATTCCTGCGGAATGTCAAAAGATGGTGAGAACAAGAAATTACTTATAGCCATTGTTTGCAGTTGTTTTTAAATAATTATCGGTTAATTTATAGGTTTCATCAAGTAAGTTTGGTTCAGTTCTGAATAGACTATTAGAATTCATAAAAATGGCAATTGTTAGTGGTCGATTGAACTCATAAATAACAAACGAATGCCCTCCGAAAATTTCTCCTCCATGTACGGCCATTGTCTCATTTATTTCCCAACCCATTCCATAATAAGAACCAGATTTTTTCATTATATAGAAATCTCGTGCTGCAAGCCCATTTACTTTAACTACAGGTTGAAACAGAAGTGAATCAATTTCTGTTGTTAGTATTCTGTGTTCACGTAATGTGCTGGAATATTTCATGAAATCATTTAAGTTGGTATAAAGACCGCCATCTCCAACGACTGCATCAAGAAAATGACCTTCTACATTTTGCCAAACTCCTAAACTGTCCTTTTCATAACGATATGCCCTTTCTGGAATTAAGGTAGTTGTTGATAAATTATAGAATAGACTGGTCTCCATACCTGCTTTCTCGAGTACATTTTGATTTATATATTCTGAAAACTCTTGACCACTGATTTTTTCTACTAAGGAGGCAAGAAGAATATATGCTGCATTATTATATTCAAATTTTTCTCCTGGAAAGAATTCTTTACGGTCATGAATTCTGTACCAATCAATAATATCGTCATTGGTTACCGGCCTATTGAGTGTCCACTTATTCCAATATTCGGCAGCTGCATCAACTATTCCTGATGTATGCGTAAGCATTTGTTTAATAGTGACACCTTCCAGACTTTTAAAGGGATAGAAATTGTAAATGCTGTCATTAAGGTTAAGGTCACCCTTTTCAATAAGAGATAATATGGCTAGAGCAGTAAATTGTTTGCTTACCGAACCAATTCTGAAATTAGTTGATGTCGTGATTGGCTCTTTTGTGGTTAAATCCCTTAACCCATAGCCTTTAGAAAATAATATTGAATCATCGAGACTTATTAATACCCCAGCTCCAGGACCATTGTCGTTTATTGCAGAATTAAACAAAGAGTCTATTTGCTTCTGGAAATCAGATAAGCGCATAGTTTCCTTTTCTTCAGTTTTACATGAAAAGAACAATAAAAGAATTATTAAAGTCAGTACTCTCATTTTAAATAACGGTCTAATATTAGCGTTGTGCCAGATTATAAGCAAAACACTTTTAGTTTGTCGATATATATGCTAATGGTCAATTCGTTTAATTTTATCATTTTCGCCTGTATTGCGGTTATACAATGTTGTAAGGCGTTTTCCCTTTGTCACGATTAATAATATTGTTATCAATGTTGGTCCGACAAACATCAACCATTCATCAGGATCTTCAATCATTAATATCCATTTCCAGGCTTTTAATCCACCTTCAAAAGAATTAAATAATATAAACCCAACTATTCCGAGCAATAGAAATATAAAGTTTATTGATTCCGCTTTTAATTCTTTATTTTGTTTGAGATTCATTAGTAGTCCAACATATCCAAGTATTCCAAATATCAATGAAATCAATATTAACGTGTCGTTAAAATCAAAACTTGAAAGAATATTAAATGCTCCATAGATACTCACAAACAGAAAAAAGGTCATTGGCAACAAAGCCAATAAAGTCAAAGCAATATTTATCCTTTCTTTTTTCAATTTTAATTGCAATTTAAGTGTTCTGTCAAATGCCTTACATTCTGGCTAAACTGGGTTTCAATGCAGTTTAGGTTGTGTTGTGTTCTTTTATTGTTGTTTCAATAAAGTCAATACTTGGTTTGAAACATTCTATTCCATGTCCCACTTGTTCGAATATTTTTACCTCTTTTAGTTTTTTGCCTAAATGCTTTTTTGCATTACTAATAGACTTTTCATGAGGGAGTAAAATGTCCTTATCACCAACTAGCAGATAAGTATCAACAGATACTTCATTAAGCTGATTACTCATATAGTATGGTTTCTCAGTATTGTCTTTGTATTTTGAAATTGCAAGTAATTGGTATTCAATCAAAAGCTCTTCAGATTCTTTAGATAATGTATGATTCGGCTTATTAAAGACAACACCATCTAAAAATTTCTGAATATTTCTTCTAGAGGTTTTGACCAGCGGAAGTAGGTTGTAATACATATTCTTAAATCCGAAGGAAACCATTCTAAAACACCCAGGATTAAGTAAAAAAGCACTTTTTATCTTGTGAGGAATAACTAATGAAAGTTTCATACAAACAAGTCCACCAAATGATGCTCCTGCAATATATGCCGATTCAATATTGAGTTTTTCAAAAACTTCAGCACCCCATTTTCCATAATCTAAATTCTTAATGCTTGGAGAATTTCCTTCACTAAGGTTAGGCTGTCCATTCGTTTCAACAAGAAATATTCGAACATTTTTGGATAGGGAATTTAATCCCTTATCTAAATCCCAGATTAATGAAGTCGTTCTGAAACCTGGGAAAACTACAAGTGTTTCAACATCTGTACGATTGGTATTAAGACCGTAAATTTGAGTTCTACCTAAACTCGTCTCAATGGTATATCTATCATACCCATAGCCATTAGTTTCTTCAAGCTTCCCAACCCAAGAATTGAAGGCTTGAATGTCTTTCGCAGCATCTTTAAAGTATGAATGATTTTTCTTCACCTTTCGTTTATTTAATTTCCTTTCCATTTTTGTCAATATAAAACCATTCGTCAGATTCAATTCTAGTATGGTCATCATATTTGTCTCTAATTTCTCTTGCGTCAAAAGTTACTTTGGCTTTTCCGTCTTCGAACCACCAGGCAAAGTCATACTCACATGGAATAGAGATTTGACCGTATTTGTCAGCAAATCCCATTTTCCCATTTCTTTTTGCTCGAACTAGTCCTTCGTGAAAATAGTCAGGGCCGTTGTCGAAAGACACAATGTCGTAAAGCGTATTTTGATTTCTGTCAATCGCAATCCACCTTCCGTATGAGCTGTCCTTTGGAAATTCGATCACATTCGCAAAATGGGTCAAAGTATCTGTGCCTAAATACGCATACTTACCAAATGGAATAATGGTATCTCCTTTTATATTTAAGTAAGCTACTCGAGAGCCATATTGAAGATACTCTTCGTTCGTAACTGCTATCAAAGGATCTTTTGTTTTTGTGTCTAATTGAATCTTGTCAAAATAAGTGTAGTTTGTCCCTTCTTTTTTGGATTTCTGTCCGCAAGAGAAAATACTTATAATGCTAAGGGATAAGATGATTAATTGATTCATTTTCATTTTTTTCAAATGCACCATAACGGCCGGGCTAGCAGCTGTAGTTTTGGTTTGTACGTTGGCCTAAGCGACTATTGCTGCTAGCCATTGTTTGCGCTAGTTTTTAATTAGTTATTGTTAACATTATTCCATTTATTGATAAACCGACAAAAAGAGAAATCAAGTTAATTTTTATTTGAAGTTGTTGAGTCATTTCGGAGGAAAAAATTCTAACTGTCAATGGGATATTAATTAGAATTGCTACTAATACTGCCCAATTTACAATTCCTAAATGAAAATTCTCATGTCGATCGATTGGTGTTAGGTAATGAAGTAAACTATAAGCTATAACAAAATAGACAAATGTTAAAGAGAGTTGAAATCCCAATCTTTTTCTAAGTATAAAACCTGTCAACGAAATTATTATGAGAATAGGTTCAATGAACAGCCAATAGTTGTTAAAATATTGTAAAAACCTCATCCGGTTAAGTTCTCCAACGCCGTGAAGCATTTTCAGCATTCCTATTTGTTCAGAAAGAATGACGTAAAATTTGATTACAAGCATTATACCGGCTGCACTAAATATTATCCAACCAATACGGTGTTTAATGGTATTGCCGTTTTCCATTTACTTTTTGTGAATCATGTTTCTTTATCGTACCCTTATGGAAGGAAACGTTAAGGCTAAGCATCATCCCCCATCCCTTGGGGTGGGGGATGATGCTTAGGCGTTGTTGTAGCTATTGTTTATATTATTTTGTCAATCTTTAATATCCTGTATGAACTGTAAACTGTTAATATGTCTATGCGTTCACTGTTCTTTATTCGATATATTATCCGATAATTCCCTTCGATCAATTCTCTTATATCCTCATTTCCAATTTCTGGAACTATTCTACCACTTTTAGGAAATTCTTTTAGTGATTTGGTGGACTCCTTTATTCTGCTGACTTGAAAAATGCGTATCTCTTTGAGTCCTTTGTTATATAATCAAAAATATCTTTTAAATCGAGATAGTCATGATTAGTCCAAACTACTTTGACCATTCATTAATTCGATTTTCAAGATCCTCTTCTGAAATCACATTATCTTCTTCAGAATCTTTTAATCCTTTTTCAATTTTATCCAGTAAAATCAATCTGCCCATCAATTCATCGATAGAAAATTGATCGGGGAATTTGGATATTGTATTGATCACTTGTTCTTTATTCAGCATAGCATATTCAGTTTCTTAAATATACGTAAAATTTCGAAATGTGGATATAGCCCTCATGAGCTACAAGGGTTAGTTAAGCACAAAGTTTGATAGGGGCCAAAAGCCTTGATATGAGTACTATTTCGTCTATTTTTTATTTACATTGTTAGTGGTAGTTATTATTTTTCCGTGCTCAAATTTATTTTTCCCGTCCTTACCAATTCCATTCATTCTGTTAATCTCAAAGGTCCTAGGGTCAGCTTCTTCTACAATGCTGTTTTTGTAATACACAGCGTTTTTATCTTTTGAATATCCTAACTCCAATATTTCAAATGTTTGGTAGTCAATATTTTCTAATGCTTCTCCTTGATGGTAGTATCTATTTTTATCTTTTTGCCATTGATAGTCAACAATCTCAAATGATTCAGAGTCGCTTCCAATTATTGGTTCTGTTCCTTTGTAAGCTTGCTTTTTGTCCTTTCCATAATGACAGCTTAAATTTTCAAAAGATTTGGGGTCTGCATTCATTATAGAGTCTTTATAAGAAACTGTTTCGTCCCTGATTTTATAAGTATCACAATTACCTATGTATCCTGCTTCTAATCTGTTTTGATTCTCTATTTCTCTATCTTTCGCATATTGTTTATTTGACACATATTCTCTGACGATTATAAATGATAGACTTCCAATCATTAAAAGAGGAAGAACATATGCAAGAATTTTCACTTTTTTATATAGTCTTGCATTCAGTTCAAAGAATATAATTAGGTAAAGAGGGTATACATTCACTCCAATAAACAAAGCCCAAACCATCAATGGATTTGCATTTGGGTCATCGAAAAAGAAAATCGTTCCAAAAAAGACTAAAGGCCAAAAAAGTATCGGAAGTAAAATGAACCAATTTATCCATTTAAACTTTTTCGGTACTTCTTTAGAGAATGCTATTATCTTCAAATTAGGCATCTTTCCTTGTTCTAATAACCATTAACGGTCTTACTAAACGGTGGTGTTGGTCAAACGAAGTGCCGACCAGAACGTCCGCCTAAAAGTAGTAAAAAGGATTGACTTGTCAATCCGCCAGTAGCCCGCCATGCCGTTTAGTTGATGTTGGCAAGTGTATTTTTTATATCAAGCAAAATCGGTAGCGAGTGTAAGACTATAATAACTTTAAGCAAGTTTTTCAATGTTTGTCTGGTCTTTTTCCGTTCATTGATAAACACATGTCCAGCTACCATTACAATAAGATAGTTGAGCCAAGATGCTTCAAAGTTTCTAATGTTTAGCAATGGGCTTATTAGAGTCAATATGATAAATCCAGAAAGTAATAAAGTCAGCCAATAGGAGTTTTTATCCAATATAGATTTGAGCTTATATGCTTCAAATGAAACGAGTATTGAAATGACTAATGTGTCAATCACTCCAACCATTAAGAACCAAGAACTTATCTCTAAGTGTCTTGCTTTTAGGTAGATGAATAGGATTAGTGTAGATGAAGAAATGATGCAAACTGAAATTATTAGGTTCCTGATTTCTGAGACATATCTTGAAATTAGTAGACAGTAAATAATAAAAGGCACTAATAATAATTCTGGTGTCGGTTTGAAGGTTAGTTGTACCAACAGAACCACATAGAATAATGTCAATAAATGTGCTTCAAATCTTCTAATGAGTTCCATAATGTTAGTTAAGGCAGATGGTTTACAAAGTTAAAGTCACATGCTTTACACTAAAATCGTACTGAGCCTTATCGATTGTTGTTTAATTCTTATATCGTTTTCATTAAAGTATCCTAAAAATACGTGCCTATAGAATACCTTCCAAATCCCATTACCTATTTCCTCAGCAGCAACCTGTCTACCTATTAATCCTCTGGACATATATACCCAGTAATAACCTAACCCACTGAATGGCCTTTTGATTTTTAGCTATTGTTGGCATCAGTTTTTTACGTATCTATCAATAATATTGTACGTTTTGTCTACAAGGTTTTCCTTAAAAAGGATATCATTATTTGTAAAAATCACCAAGCTTAAAGGCCTTTTAAATTTAAAAATTGACCAATTATTAATACCAAATCCCGCCCCTGCCGAAACTGCTAAAGAGTCGGTTACTTCCCAACCCATTGAATAGAATGATTCTTTATCCTTTAACCTTTGCATATTATCAGAGTGCAGTTCAATATCCATTGAAACGGGCTTAAATATCAACTCGTGTGAAGTTTCGCTTAGTATCTGGTACTGCCTTAAGGCTTTGAGGTATTTAGAATAATCATTAAGGTTAGAATAGAGTCCAGTAGGTCCTACTAAAGCATTGGAAAAATCGTATGGGTCGTTTGAAACCCAATTACTCAGACTATCCCTTTCATAACTAACGGCCATATTAGGTATTTTTCCAAAATTTTTCTCGCTCACAAAATAGGTGTTTTTCATACCTATTCTATCAAAAACAACTTCATTCATATACGCTGAAAACGGTTTTCCACTAATATCTTCTATAAGCTTGACCAGAACGCAATAGGCGCCGTTGTTATATGAAAATTGTGTACCTGGACTAAATTTTGTAATGTCATTATTTTTATACCAGTCCATCACATCATTTATTGACATAAGATCAGAGGAATTCCAGCTGTGTCTAACTATACGGTCTGCATCTGCAATTCCGGAGGTATGGGAAATTAACTGCTCAATTGTAACATTCTTAAAGATAGGATACGAAAAATATCTGTAAACGGTATCAGTTATTTTAAGCTTACCTTCATCTTGCAATTTTAGAATACCAATTGCTGTGAATTGCTTTGTCATGGAGCCAGCATTAAAATTTGTATTGTTGGTTGCCTTTTCTCCATTATTAACATTCCTCAACCCGTACGTCTTCTTAATTATCTCTTTACCGTTGTACGATATAAAAATGGCTGCGGCAGGTCCATCATCATTATAATAGGAATTGAATAATGAATCTATTTCAACTGCAAGTGAATTATTATCTTCTAATACCTCAGTGTGATTTTTTTTTGATTTTCCACATGAGGTAAATATTAGGCCGATAAGTAGAAGAAGTAAAGGATTTTTCATTTTGATTGCAAAACGTTTACACTATGGTGCAGTTTTTAAGTCCCTCGTGGCATAAAAATGCGGTTATAGTGAGTGTTACCTTTTCGGCTTAAATTCCTTTTAATTTTTTAGGATCCCTCGATGTATGAAAAACCCTGGAGATAACTACCTTAGATTTTGTCATTCTGTATATTATCTTATAACTCCAGACCACGAGAAATCGATACTCTGATTTTTTATGTTTTAAGAGCGGTTCAATTGTTCCGATATTCAGATGATTCTCTAAAAGCTCAGTGGAATCTAATATTTTATTCAATACAATCTTGGCATACGATGTGCCTTGTTCATTTTGAATATATTTTACAGCTCTTTCTAATTGTCCTAATGCCTTTTTTGTCCAAATTACCTCAACCATTCTTTTGATTTATCTCGAACTTGCTGTTGAGTAAAAATTTCACCCTTTTTTTCCTGTTCCTCAGATTCATCGATATCAGCCAGCAATGCTAATTGATCATATACATCCTCCAAAGTTGATTCAGGTGTAAGTTGATCCGCAATTTGAATTAAATATTTCTTTAGCGTTTCTTCGTTCATATCTACAATATAATTCAAAGTCTAATAAGTAAAAAATGATTTAGTTTTATATACGGATTTCCTGCTGAAAGGTAACGTTAAGGCTAAGCGGCGAATCCCGTCCCCAGGGAAGGGATTATTCATGGAAGGCAGTGTTGTAGTACGTATTTATAATTCTTTTTTAATTTCTTCCGAAAGCTTTATTTTTCCATTATCCAATATCTTACCTTCTTTATAAATAATATAATTTTTTGTCGTTTCTGGGATGATGCTTCCTAATGAGTCACATTCAGAAGAACTGATAGTGTCAGCAACATAGATTGAGTAATTATTTTTTATTGTCAAATATTCCTCACAAGTGTAACCACAATCTGATCCACAATATCCAATAGACACAATCTTTTGATCTATTTTATCACCGTTTAATTTATATGTATTTACTATTGGATATAAACAATCAGCAATTCCCAATGAAATTACAGTAATGAAATTGCCAGAAGAAGGAATTTGAATATAACTGTATGCATCTAAATCAATAAACTGTTCAAATCTATTACCATCAAACATTAGATCTCCAGTATAACCACCAGAGCAACCTTTTATTTCTATTGGAAGTTCTGATTTCTTGAAATTTTCTAAAAATGAATTGAATTCCTCATTTACTTCGGGAAGTTCTGTTTGTTTATTGTTTTGGGACTTTGGATCATCATCCGATTTCGAAGCTATAGTAATAGTATCTGCTGATTCCTCAATTTTATTCTTATTATCAGACCTCTGTGAACAGCTTACAAAAAAAATAATACAGACTAATTGAAAAAATATTTTATTCATAGTTGATGATTATATGTACTACAACGCCTAGCTAAAATGAGTATGCGTCCCATTTGCGAGACATGATAAATTTCTGTTTTGCATTGACCTTTCCAAATGCTCAGTTCGCATCTTCATTTTTAGCATTTGTTGTGATCCGTTTTGAGTAAATCTTCTGGATTAATTCATCTTCATTTAAGCCACTCATGAAAAGGGTGTTTGAAGTTCGGTCAAAGCTATAATTGACACCTTCCAAGTTGTCAGGGTGTTCAACTTCAAATTTGGTAATGAGCTCTGAGTTACGGTTTATGACTTTAAATGTGTAATCATATGCATCATAAAAGACGATGTTGTCTGTCATGGTAATACCAATGAATACTGGATGAGTTACTGTATTTGAGATGTCTTCGCATATTAGGAAATCCCTAGTTATCCAGTCGAAAACTGTTACAAAATCAAAGTCATCAACAGTTAGAAAAAGGTAGGATTGAAAGACGTCAAAATAAATGCTTTGTTGAAGGTTGTAATTACCTACGTTCGTTTTGTTTTCAGCGTATCCATATGAACCGGCGATGTCCATTTGACACGGGATTTTGAACTCTTTGAATTCCTGTTTTTCAGAATCGAAAATAATTATTGACGCTTTTTCATCTGCCTTATTAACTGCTATTTGTATTGACAATTCTTTAAGGACATTCGTGGTTAAGATGTTCGTAAATCTCTTTTGCAGAGTATCAGGAAGATCATTGAGGTAGAATGATGTCTCTCGATATGGAATTGAACTTTCATTCTGGATTTCGCCATTTTCAAAGTATTCTATTGTTGGTTCAAAAGTTGAGTTGTACGGGTCAAAAAATTCCAAGACCCCAGAATCAACTGAGTGTAACTGAGGATATATAAAATCTCTACCACCTTCAAAATAGAAGTGTTCGGTTATTGATTCAAAAGTTAGGCTGTCTTCGTTTCTGAGGCGGTCCTCTCTATTTTTTACAAAATCTGCTACGGAGTATTCACCGAATAATTTCATCTGGTATTTGACCATTTCTGGCTCTACTGGCTTTTCAGATTTAGTTTCTTTTAAGGCTGTCTTTATTTCAGTCGTATCGGCAATGTCATCAGATGCCTTCTCTGATTTTGTTTGACAACAAGCCAGAAAAACAGTCAATATGGTGAGGATTCTAATTTGCATGGTTATGTTCGTTAAGGCAGATGGTTTACAAAGTTAAAGTCACATGCTTTACACTAAAATCGTACTGAGCCTTATCGATTGTTGTTTAATTCTTATATCGTTTTCATTAAAGTATCCTAAAAA
>NZ_JAPFQN010000011.1 GCF_026241165.1 Mangrovivirga halotolerans
GGTGTAAGCTATTAAGTAGAGTATTTGCCGTTATTAATAGACAAACACCCTACATAAATACCTTTAAATTCGCGGCATAAATAATTAAGAAATTACTTTACTTTTATCATAGAATGCGCTAAACAAGGACGATTATAATTTGTCATAAAACAAAAAAGGCGACCATTTGGCCGCCTTATATCTTTGAATGCATCAAAACGATTACGCTTTGTTTTTGATGTCCTGAACTTCTACTCTAATTTCCTGAGCTAAATTCTTTAATTCCTGCATTCCTTTTCTAACTCTAGTTCCAGCAGCCTGATTGCTTTTGTCATAGAATTTTTCAAAGTCTCCTTCTAACGATTGAACCAAGTCTAAAAGTTGCTCGTATCTTTTCATTTTCTTTTGTTTAAGGTTGTTGATAAAACAATTAATTAATGATTTACAGTGGGCAATATAGCTGAATTCTGCCTGAAATCAAGGAAAAAGCCGTTTTTTTTAAAATTAAGAATTAAACTCGGCAAATTCTTTGATTTGATGGTACTCTCCGGAGTCTATTTTGGATTTTACCGCTTCGAAAGCAGCAATAGTTTTCTCCACATCTTCCAGCGTATGTGCTGCTGTAGGGATGATCCTAAGCATTATCACATCTTTTGGAACTACCGGATATACTACCACAGAGCAGAAAATTCTAAAATTCTCTCTCATGTCATGAGTTAATCCTGTAGCGTCAGGCAATCCACCTTTAAGTATTACAGGAGTAACTGGTGACTGAGTAGTACCTATATTGAACCCTCTCTCTTTAAGACCACCTTGCAATGCATCAACGATCTTCCAGAGATTTTCTTTTAATTCTGGTCTTGTTCTTAACAATTCAAGTCTTTTCTTTGCTCCGATTACCAATGGCATTGGTAATGATTTAGCAAAAATCTGAGATCTTGTGTTATATCTTAAAAAGTTAATTATGTCTTTATTACCAGCTACGAAAGCACCGATACTCGCCATTGATTTAGCGAAAGTTGAGAAATAAAGGTCGATTTCATCCTGAACACCCATCATCTCTCCTACTCCGGCACCTGTCTCACCCATTGTACCAAAACCATGGGCATCATCAACAAATAGTCTGAATTCGTATTTCTTTTTAAGATCTGCAATTTCCTTTAACGCACCACAGTTTCCTGACATTCCGAAAACACCCTCAGTAATAACAAGGATACCTCCTCCGGTTTCATTCACTAATTTAGTAGCACGGGTAAGTTGAGTCTCAAGACTCTCCATATCATTGTGCTTGTAAACAAATCGTTTACCCATATGAAGACGAACACCATCTAAAATACAAGCATGGCTTTCCGCATCATATACGATAACATCTTTTCTATCTACAACAGCATCAATAATTGATAATACACCCTGGTATCCGAAGTTTAACAACATTACAGATTCTTTCTTGATGAAATCAGCAAGTTGTTCTTCTAGTTCTTCGTGGTGTTTAGTATTTCCTGACATCATTCGGGCTCCCATTGGATAAGCAAGGCCCCACTCCTGAGCTGCTTCAGCATCAGCTTTTCGTACTTCAGGATGGTTAGCAAGACCGAGGTAGTTATTCAAACTCCAGGTCAAAACTTCTTTACCCTGAAAGCGCATACGTGGCGCAATCTCTCCTTCCAATTTTGGGAACATATAGTATCCCTCACTTCTCTGCGAGTGCCTTCCTAGAGGCCCCATATCAGCCAGTAATTTTTCAAATAGATCCACAGCTATTTATATTTAGATTGTCAAATCAAGCTTCAAAATTAGTAAAACACATCCGTAAACCAAAAATTGACCCCATATTTTAGTGCTTTTGGGGATAGATTAACAAAATTTCGTTAATTAGCATATGCTTTACTAAAAGCCATTTTAATTTACTTTATAACCCTAAACCTTAACGGTATTCTTGAATTAGGGTTGTTATTAAACATATTGACCCAGTTACATCTGTATGAAAAAGATAAATAAAGTACTAATTGCAAATCGCGGGGAAATCGCCCTGAGAATTATCCGTTCTCTTAAGGAAATTGATGTTAAAACAGTAGCTATTTATTCTGAAGCCGACAGAAAGGCGCTTCACGTAAGAGAAGCTGATGAAGCAGTTTTACTTGGGCCTCCGCCATCCAATCAGTCTTATTTATTAGGAGATAAGATCATCGAAGTTTGTAAAGACCTTAATGTTGACGCAATACATCCGGGTTATGGTTTCCTTTCTGAAAATGCCAATTTCGCAAGAAAAGTCAATAGCGCGGGAATTATATTTATCGGCCCGTCACCGGAATCTATAGAGGTAATGGGTGATAAGATCTCTGCAAAAAATGCAGTAACAAAATTTGACATCCCGTTGGTTCCCGGTACAAAAGATGCAATTACGGATGTGGATGAAGCCAAGAAAAAGGCTGAAGACATAGGCTACCCTATCCTTATTAAAGCCAGTGCCGGTGGTGGTGGTAAAGGAATGAGGATCGTTGAGTCTGCTGATGATTTTGAATCTCAAATGAAACTTGCAGTTAGCGAAGCTACTTCTGCTTTTGGGGATGGCTCGGTATTTATTGAAAAATTCATCACCTCTCCAAGACATATAGAAATTCAGATTCTTGGTGACACACATGGAAATATTGTCCACCTGTTCGAGCGTGAATGTTCGATACAGCGAAGACATCAAAAAGTTATTGAAGAAGCACCTTCTGCAGTACTCACCCCTGAAATAAGAGAAAAAATGGGCCAGGCAGCCATAGGAGTTGCCAAAGCATGTAATTATTTCGGAGCCGGAACTGTAGAATTCATTGTTGACGATAAATTAAATTTCTATTTCCTTGAAATGAACACTCGGCTGCAAGTAGAGCACCCGGTTACAGAAATGATCACTGGAATTGACCTGGTAAAAGAACAGGTGAGAATAGCTGAAGGTAACGAACTTCCATTTAAACAGGAAGACCTTTCTATCAACGGACATTCTCTTGAAGTAAGGGTGTATGCTGAGGATCCAAAAAATAACTTCCTCCCTGATATTGGTAAACTAAAATCATACAGAAGACCTCAGGGCCCGGGAGTTCGTGTAGATGACGGGTTTGAAGAAGGTATGGATATTCCGATCTATTATGACCCGATGATAGCAAAACTGGTCACCCACGCTGCCGACAGAGAGAAAGCCATTGAACGTATGATCAGGGCTATAGATGAATACAATATAACAGGTATTGAAACCACTCTTGGATTCTGTAAATACGTACTCAAACACGAAGCTTTCACATCGGGAAATTTTGACACCAAATTTATTGACAATCATTATACCCCTGATGTTCTTGAAAGTAAATTGACTGAAGAAGAGATCGAACTTGCGTCTGCTTTTGCTGCGCAGATAATGAATGAAAATAAAAAGAAATCGACTGAACAAACAGCCAGCCAAAACGGAAATGCGGTCAGTCCCTGGAGAAAAAGAAACAGACAATTTTAATGGCAGACATACTTCCTATCCGTGCCTGGAGATACAATGAAGCAAAGACTGCTGATCTTGAGGAATTAAGTGCTCCTTTGTTCGATGTTGTATCCAAAGCACAGAGAGAACAGCTATATAAAAATCCTTACAATAGTATTCACCTTTCCGTTCCTTTAGGTCCGGACCCTGCTGGTAATGCTTTTAAAAAGCTGAATGAGTGGAAAGCAGAAGAAGTGATCAAACTGGACACTGTTCCTGGAATTTATGTTTATTATCAGTATTTCAAACTCCACGGAGAAAATAAGGAATATGTCAGAAAAGGCTTTATCTGTAACATCAGGATCTATGACTGGGATGATAAAGAAAATATCAATAGCCCCGATGCCATTTTGAGGCATGAAAATACTATTCCTGATGCTGTGAATGACAGGATCGAATTACTGGAAGCCACAGAAATCCAGGCCAGCCCTACACATGGATTATACTCAGATAAAGAATATCAATTGGAAGAATATATGGATGAAGCTATCCAGCATCCAATTGCTGAAACTGAAGATTACCAGGGAGTAAGAGATGTGCTTGGGGTGATCCACGATTATGAGATCATTAAAAAATTTGTGGAAGTTTTAAAAACCAGGGCAGTTATCCTGGCTGATGGTCATCATAGGTATGAGGGTGCTTTATCTTACTATAAAAAGAAAAAAGCTGAAAACCCAAACCATGATGGTAGTGAACCATATAATTTCCATATGATGTATCTGACTAATATAGAGTCGGACGACTTAAGGATACTCCCAACACATCGTTTAATCAGTGGTTTACAGAACTTCAATAAAGAAGAGATCCTGGAAAAAGCGGCCGAATGGTTTATCATCAAACCGATAGATAATGCTTTTGATGTCGGAGAGGTGATACTTGGTAAACCCTGGGCATTTGGTCTGGTATTTAAGGATCAGACCGTTAAAATCAGGCTAAAACCTGAAATGATCGATAAAATTGCATGGAAATTCCCGGATGTGGTAAAAAAACTTGATCTAACTGTTCTGCATTACTTCTTTATTGAAAAAGTTCTCGGTATTCCGGGAAAGGATCAAAGAAAAAGTCCAAATATCACTTTTGAAAGAAATTTCACTTCCTGTATTAATTCTGTCATTACAGGAGAAGCTCAATGTGCATTAATCACCCAGGAACTTTCCGTTGATGATGTTAAAAAAGTATGCTACAGTGGTTACACGCTCCCTCAAAAATCAACATATTTTTATCCTAAAACAGTAAGTGGTTTTTTATTCGGATCATTAAAAGAAGATGAATTTTACACGACCCCTCGTATTAGCTTCTAGATCACCCAGGAGAAAACAACTCATTGAAGATCTCGGCCTTAATGTGACTATCAGGCCAACAGATATCGATGAGTCATATCCTTCTGACCTGGATCCGTTTCTGGTACCTGAGTTTCTGGCCAATAAAAAGGCTGATGCTATCTCAAAGATCAATGATGAAGAAATTGTTCTTACAGGAGATACGGTAGTGATACTGGAAGGACAAATACTGGAGAAACCAGTTGACAAAAAGCAGGCATTTGAAATGCTTGAGATGCTCTCAGGAAAAAAACATTATGTGGTAAGCGGCATTTGTTTAAAGGATAAATCAAAAAGAACTTCTGCATCTTCGGTCACTACAGTCTGGTTCAAAGATTTATCAGATGATGAAATCCACTATTATATCGATCATTATAAACCGTTTGATAAGGCAGGTGCTTATGGTATTCAGGAATGGATTGGGATGGTTGGTGTAGAAAAAATAGAAGGTAGTTATTTCAATGTTGTAGGATTTCCTGTTCATCTTATTTACGAAATGCTTAGCGAATTCGAATAAAATAAGATTAGTAAGAACTAGACAAAGTAAAAAAAGCCTTACGAAAATGTTCGCAAGGCTCTCAAAAGATGATCAATCTTTAAGTCTATCAATTATTCATTCACCTTTGCTAAATTTTGGTCATTTTCTCCATTTTCATCACTTGCTGCTACTAAATCCCCATCTTCAAGGTTTTTAGATACAGCGATAAATGGACCACTCACTACTTTTTCGCCTTTTTTCAAGCCTTCAGTCACCTGAATAAATTCAAAGTCACTAATTCCTGTTTCAACCTTACGCTTTGAAACCTCATTGGTTGTTTCATCATATACAAATACGATCTCTTCAATCTTTTTAGGCTTATCTTCAGCTTTTTCTTCTTTCTCCTTATCTCCTTTTTCCTTTTCCTTGCCATACTTTGGCTTATCACTTCGAGTAGTAACTGCGGCAATAGGAATGCTTAACGCATCTTCCACAGTTTCTGTGATGATTTCGACAGAAGCGGTCATCCCTGGTCTGAAAGGAGATAATCCTTCAGCTTCTACCGGAAGGTCATCATAAGATTCATTTAGAATTAAAATCCTTACCTCAAATTCAGTAACAGCATCTGCACTCACTTTTTCCTTGGCAGTATTAGCAATTTGAGTTACTAAACCTTCAAAGGTTCTTTCAAGGTGAGAATATGCATCAACTTCTATCTCAACAGTATCATTTTTAGAAATCCTTATAATATCATTTTCATTAACATCTACCCTGACTTCCATATTATTCAGGTTGGCAAGGATCATCATCTCAGTACCCGCCATTTGATTAGTACCAACAACTGTTTCGCCTTCTTCTACACTGAGTTTAGAAATCGTACCATCTTGTGGTGCATAGATCTGTGTCAGGCTAAGGTTTTCTTTAGCATCACTAACTGAAGCCTGGAAACTTGCAACATTATAACGGGCAGCCTCTACATTTTTCTTTGCAGCCTCATAATCTTGCACAGCAGCCTGGTAGCTATTCTCTGCATTTTGCCATTCTGCTTCTGAAATCACCTGCTGGTCATACAGTTTTTTATTTCTTTCATAATCCTGCTTTGCACGGTCAAGATTAGCCTTAGCTTTGATCATATTTGATTCCGAAGCTTTAAGAGCTGCTCTTTGCTGATTAAGATTCGCTACTGTACGGTTTAAAGCTAATTCAAAATTATCTCGTCGTAATTCGGCGAGGAGATCTCCTTTTTTTACCTTTTGACCTTCTACTACATGAAGATTAATAATCTCTCCGGAAACTTCCGGGCTGATTTTTATTTCAGTAACAGGTTGAACCACCCCAGTAGCTCCTACTCGTTGAGTGATAGTTCTTTGTTCAGCTTCTGAAACCTCTACCTTTTCCGCATCTGGTCCGCCGATGACATTTAACTTCTTCAGGAGAAAAACTACTCCTACGACGACAACCAGTAGTATCAGTAACCGGATGATCAGGGTTTTGTTGTTAGTGCGCTTTGCCATATCTATTAAAGTTCAATCCTTTTACCCTGGTAATAATCCAGGACTTTCAATTTAAAAATGTAGTCGTATTTATTTCTTGTCAGGTCATTTTGAGCCTGAACGTAATTACTTTGTGCGATTGCAAGATCTACAGCATTGATAGCTCCTGCAGCTGCCTGGTTTTGTGCCATTCTATATGCTTCTTCAGCAGCTGCTCTGGCTTTCTCCGCTGCATCATAAGCTAATCTGGCTGCAGTAACATCATTTGATGCCTGCTCGATTTCCTGCCTGATTCTCAATTGTTCTTTCTGATAATTCAGCTCAGCCCGATCTTTGTTAATCTTTGATCGCTGAATATTAAATCTTGTATCCCAATTACTAAAAATTGGAATATTAATACTTGCTCTTACAGAATAATTTCTAAACTCTTCAAACTGTCTGCCGAAATCGTACTCAGGAAATTGATCCTGGAAGCTACTAGAGAAATTTGTCCCATAATTCGCACTTAAGCTTAAGGTTGGATGTAAACCTCCACGGGCAATTTTCAAACCATAATCAGCAGATTCTAAAGATAACTCTGCAGATCTAAGGTCTGGCAAGCTATCCACAGCAGCCTGATAGATTTCATTTTTATTTACCACTGTTGTTTGATATTCTTCAGCATCCAACTCAGGTACAGCAATATCAAATGGCACATCACTTTCTATTCTTAAGGCCTGTTTAAGTAATAGTTTACTGTATTGCAGATCATTTCTGGCCTGAATCAATTGAAGTTCATTCGAAGCAACCTGGGAAGCCAGTTGAAGCTCTTCAGATTTAGCCACAGAACCTACCTCAACCATCCTCTTGGTTCTTTCATACTGTTGTTGAGAACTTTCCAGAACAATTTCTGCAGATTCTACTAACTCTTTATTGAAAATTACATTTAAGAATAGGTTTGCCACATTTAAGCTTAATTCATTCTTAGCTCTGGTATAATCATACTCACTGATATTTCGTTCAACCTTACTTTGCTGCAATCCCCTCATAGTACGCAACCCGGAATAAACTATCCATCTTGCATTTGCACTTACTCCTGCAGTATTAAGTTGGTTTGTTGTGAATTCGTTTGTTGTCGGGTCAATAGAACGCCCCCATTGAGAACCATAACTACCACCAACACTTAATGAAGGTAAGTTATCATACCATACATTTTTAACCGATGCTTCTGACTCATCAATACTTAGTCTGGATATCTGAACATCTATATTATTTTGAATGGCGAATTCAATGCATTCTTCTAATGTCCATACTGTATCAGATTGGGTTTGAGCCTTAACCATCACAGTTAAAGAAAATAAAAATAACAGGGTAAGTATCCTTTTCATATTATTTAAAAGTTAACCTTACTAAAGGTCGATATTTGGTATATAAACTACTTCGTGCACCCATTTCAGGTGTCTTATATATTCAATTGATATCGGATTGAGCGGTGAGTCCATTTCGATCACCATACAGGCAAGATCACTTTTACCTTTCCTTGACACCGACATCGTTGCTATATTACATTCATCGTTAGCAAGTACATTTGAAATAAATGCTATACTACCTTTTTGATCATCATTAGTCAGGATCAGGGTATGGAGGTTTACACTGAAATTAGCACTAAAACCATTGACCTTTGAAATATTGATCAATCCTCCTCCCAGACTTTCTCCGATCACTTCTACAGTTCTGTTCTTTCTAGTCAATATAAGCTTGACAGTATTTGGGTGATAGATAGAAGCATTACCAACAGATTTGAATTTGTATTTCAGATCCTTTTCTTTAGCTATATCCAATGACTTTTTGATTCTTTCGTCATCAGTTTTAAAATCCATTATTCCCGCCAAAATAGCTCTGTCACTTCCATGCCCTTCATATGTTCTGGCAAATGAATTATAAAATGTTATCTCTGCTTCCTCGGGCATACCTCCAAGTACTCTGTTTGCAGCACGACCAATCCGCACTACTCCTGCAGTATGTGAACTACTTGGACCGATCATCACTGGCCCGATCATATCAAATATGCTACTACGTTCTCCCATTTTCTTATATCAAATTTTAAAAGTAAACCTTACAATACCTTACGAATATTTATAAGTGGTTGATTTTTTATTTAAAGACCAATTAATTCAATATAGTATTGTTCGCGTGAATTTACATTAGCACTTTATTTCAAGCACATAAAATAAAAAAAGAGCAGTCGTTGACTGCTCTTTTAATAACTGAATACATTAAGTATCAGACTTAATTCTTTAGCACTTCTATCTCAACCCGCATATTATTTATAGCATTTTTTGAGTCTTCAGGATATAGAGGCTTTTCACCTCCCCACCCTTTTGTTGTAATTCGGGATGGATCAATTCCATTGTGCACGAGATATCGTTTTAATATTTCAGCACGCTCTTCGCTTAATCGTTTTGCTGTACCTAAGAAAGACTTATTATTAGAGCTCAAACCAAAAAATTTATTATCGTCATCCTTAAGAGTTTGAATTTTTCCAAATGAATCTCCATTTGTATGACCATTAATCTGGATTTCCAGATTTTCTTCTTCATTTAACAATTTTATTAATTCATTTAATTGTTTTTTGGACGGGGCTTTCATTATAGCGGCATCAGAATAAAAATAAACTGCATACATAATTGCTACATCTCCCTTTGTATACCTTTCCAGATCATATTTGAGATATAAGGTATCACCATTAACCTCAGCTTCGGTTTCGGCAAGAGTTTTATTCAAATCACCAGGATAAATTTTCTTCTCAACAGATTTATAACCAAAAGTACTTACCCTGGTGAGAATTTTATCTTGTGAAAAATTATAAAGTTCGAAAGGAACTGTCTGATTGGAATTGACCCTCATCAGCTCATCTTCACCCAATATATCTCCATAGACATATATTGTACTTTCAATCGGCTCACTACCCTCTTTAGTTTCAGTAATAAACCGAACAAATAACTCACCCTCCTCAGCTTTATCCTCCAGGGTCGATTCATCTTCAGGTTCAACTGAAATTTCGGTTCCTCCTTCGGGTATATCAAATTCTTCTGTATTAGCTTCGTTATTATTGGCTGTGGAAGAATAATATTCATTCGTATAATCTTCTACCTTCTGATATTCTATCCCACTAGTCGGTATCTTGTCAGCTTCATGAGAATATACCCAGGCATCGTAATAGGAACGTTCTCTAACATCTTTAACAAGATGCTTAGCATGTTTTTCTTTTTCCAGCTGGTATGCATAAACGTAAAAAAGATCTCGCTCAGGAACATAGCCGTAATTATAATTGATCAGACGTCTTCTTAACCAGCTCATCATGGTCTCGGCATTCTCTGATTGCCTGAAAGCTCCCACAACAACATAATAACCCGGACCCAAAGTTTGATTCTTGCTTGGTTCAGGAATAGGCCTGTCGTAAGGTAAAGGTTGTGCCTGGCCATCTAAGTTGGCAAATAAGGTAAGCAGTATAAATATCGCTCCAAAAATGATACTTCTCTTCCGCTCCCTTTTCAAAAAACTGTAAAAAATCATACCTTCTATCGTTGATATATGATAAAAATACGCACTTTTATTAAAAAAGTGCAAATAAAGTGTGATTTTTTACATTTTTTACCCCGGCTATACAGCCACAGCGGCCTTTATATGAGGATGCGGGTCATATCCTACCAATTCAAAGTCCTCATATTTGAAATCAAAAATATCTTTCACTTCAGGATTAATCTTCATTTTTGGTAAAGGACGATGTTCTCTTGAAAGCTGGAGTTCTGCCTGCTCAAAATGGTTTGAATATAAGTGGGCATCACCAAATGTATGAATAAACTCATGAGGCACAAGATCACATACCTGAGCCATCATCATGGTAAGTAATGCATAAGATGCTATATTAAAAGGCACTCCCAGAAAAACATCTGCACTTCTCTGGTACAACTGACAAGATAATTTTCCATCAGCCACATAAAACTGGAACATGGTATGACATGGTGGTAGGGCCATATTTTGAATATCACTTACATTCCAGGCACTGACTATTAAACGTCTGGAATCAGGATTATTTTTAATCATATCCACCAACTGGCTAATCTGATCTACTGTACCTCCATCCGGAGTTGGCCAGCTTCTCCACTGATGACCATAAACAGGACCAAGATCGCCATTTTCATCTGCCCATTCGTCCCAGATCCTTACTCCATTTTCTTTGAGATATTTAATATTGGTATCACCACTTAAAAACCATAGCAGCTCATGAATAATCGATCTTAAATGAAGCTTTTTTGTAGTCACCACAGGAAAACCTTCCTGCAGGTCAAATCTCATTTGATGACCAAAAACTGACCTGGTCCCGGTTCCTGTTCTATCACTTTTATCAACACCCTCGTTGAGAATTCGCTCCATTAAAGCATGATACTGCTCCATAAGTTTCTTATTTATTTACTATGATAATTTTCAAAACAATATACAAATTTATAAGATTATATCGGAATAACATTAACTTGATACCTGAATACAAAATCGAAAATTGATCTTTTAGCTTTATGTATAAAAAGCTCGCTCGTTATTTTCTGTTTACAGCCTTATTATTTACCATCTTTTTTGCCTATAGCCTTAAAGACGTTGGGTTTGATTACGATTTTGAAAGATTTTTCCCAGAAAAAGATCCAGATCTAACCTATTACAATCAATATCGTGAAGTTTTCGGAGAAGATAACGACTATTTTCTTCTTGGATTAATATCAGTTTCAGGAGATTTTCAGGATAGTTCTTTTTTAAATAAGGTAAATGTTCTAGCAGATTCACTAAGAAATATACCTGAGATCAACGAAGTGCTTTCTCCTCTTGAGTACAGGAAACCCGTAAAAACACCATTAGGCCTGGTCCAGGTACCCTATTTTCATTTAAATAATCCTGAAAAGTACGAAAATGACATCAAAAGATGGCAAAAAGAAAAGCCGCAACCTTACTACGATTTAACTAATGTAGAGAATGGCTCCGTAGCTCTCTTAATCACACATAAATCTATCAATGACAACATACAAGGGTCAAGAGAACTATATCAAAGAATTGAAGAACTCACCCAACGATATTTTCCAGAATATAAACTTGCCGGAAAGCTAAAGGCTCAACCCGTATTCGTGGATAAAATGCAAAAGGAGTTACTCTTGTTTTTATCAATTTCCATTGTATTAACAACATTGATCCTTTTCCTGGTCTTCAGAAGTTTTAAAGGAATCATTTTCCCTCTAATGATCGTGGTGGTCTCGGTATTATGGACCATTGGCTTCATGACTGTTACCGGTAAAAAACTGGACCTTTTAATGGTTATGCTACCAACCATCTTATTCGTAGTGGGAATGTCTGATGTTATTCATTTTTCAAATAAATACATTGAAGAGTTAAGACATGGCAAATTAAAACTTAAAGCTCTTATAAAAACTGTAAGAGAAATCGGACTGGCTACTTTTCTCACTTCTCTTACAACTGCCATCGGATTTTTTACACTCTATACTTTAAATATTGCCCCCATAAGGGAATTCGGAGTTTATACGGGCATTGGAGTTTTCATGGCTTATATGGTAACTTTATTGGTTCTCCCCTCTCTCTATATATTCACAGACAAGCCAAAACAATCTCATAACATAAAGAATAAAAGATTCTGGCTAAACCTGATGAGCAGAAGTTTTCGATATGTTTTTAAAAACAGGAGAATGATCCTTCTTTCATCAATTCTTTTAACGTCAATATGTATTATCGGCACATACAATATCAAGGTCAATGCCTTTCTCATCGATGATCTTCCTGAAAAAGACCCTCTCAAACAGTCATTTGTTTATTTTGATAAAAATTTTGGTGGTGTGCGCCCACTTGAAATAGCGATAAAAAGTAAGAATGATGAACCTCTTTTAGAACGCGAGGCTCTTATAGAAATTGAAAAGCTCACTAACTACCTGGATACTGCATACCAGGCTGGAAATATTTTATCCGTTAACACAATAATTAAAAATGCTAACCAGGCATATCATTCAGGCAATTTTGAATATTACAGAATCCCTGTATCAGAATCTGAAATGAAACAGATTCAACCTATTGTTAAAGCAATTGAAAAACGCGGTGGATTTGATATGCTTCTCGATAGTGCCGGGACCTATGGCAGAATAACTGCAAAAATAAAAGATATTGGAAGTGAGCTGACCACTCAAAAAAATCAGGAGATGAGAAAATTCATCAAAGAGGAGATTGATACCGATTTAATTGATATTCGACTTACCGGCACCTCAATTCTTATTGATAAATCAAATAACCTTCTTATCGGAAATGTTCTGAAGGGAATGGCTATTGCTTTGGTAGTAGTAGCTTTCTTGATGGCATTGCTGTTTAGAAGCTGGAAAATGGTGATCATTACCTGGATACCCAATCTTATTCCTCTTCTTTTTATGGCAGCCATAATGGGGTTCTTTGAAATTAACCTCAGATTAAGCACCGGGATTATTTTTACAATTGCATTTGGAATCGCTGTAGATGACAGCATCCACTTTTTGTCTAAATTCAAACTGGAGCTCGATGAAGGCAAAAGTGTACTTTACTCTTTAAAAAGAGCATATCTAAGTACCGGAAAAGCCATTATTTTAACATCGTTGATTTTGATCACAGGCTTTCTGAGCCTGTTACTCTCTGACTTTGGCGGAACTTTTTATACAGGACTACTAATCGGGATCACCTTATTGATTGCCATGGTTATAGACCTGACTTTATTACCTGTTTTAATATTACTTATTTTCAATGATGAAGATTCAAGAAAAAAACTGAAAAAGAAGTAAATCTCAAAACAGCTGTATATCACCTGTTATTCCCATAGTATTGTCTTTCTGGCATAATAATCCACAGAATGATATATACTATCAAACCTGGAAATGCTGCGCTAAATAATGATACCAGGACATAGATTATTCTCAGTAGACTCACATCCATATTAAAATACTCAGCTAACCCGCCTATAACTCCTGCTATCATTTTATCTTTAGATGATCTTTTTAGTTCTCTGTCGTTATATGAATCCATAGTATATTATTAGTTTAAATTTAACAATTAACAAATCTATCATGTAGGTTAGGGAAATTTATCAATCTAATATAAAATATCCCTCTATTCATATGAAAGTATCTGCAGATATCATTCCTTTTATGTTAATTTACTGAAAATCAATTAGATAATAGAAAAACTGAACTCAACAATTGTCCATAATCGTACACAGCTATTAAATCTTCGTACACAATAACATTAAGATTTTCACTTAACCATCCAAATTTTCACCTATCACATTACAAGTAGAGCTTTAAACAAATTTTAAGTTCAAATTCTTAAAACAGCCCGCTATCAAATAAATTCTTCACGATAATTCTGAACAAACCAATTCAACGAAATATTATTCTAAAAAACAGTCGTTAGCTAAAATATTTAACACATATCAATTGACAAAACCTTACATTTATCAGGTTTAATCAAAAAGTAGATGTTTTATTAAAAGCTTCCTGCATACCTTTGAAACACTAGCTAATGTAAGAAGAAAAGATATGGATTTGTTGAGTATTTTAATTTTTGTGGTAGTAGCAGGTGGGCTGATGTTTAGCAAGTCAATTAAGCATGACATAAAACACAGTAAGTAACTTTTTGGTATTTCTTACGGGACTACTTTTTTATAAGCATGCTCCCGTAAGAATAACCACCTCCAAATACGCTAAGGGCGACAAGGTCATCTTTCACCAGTTTATCAAATCTCTCGGATAAGCCGATAGTACATCCGGCACATCCGGTGTTTCCAAGATACTGAACATTCGATACCGTTTGTTCAGTTCTTAGACCTAATTGTTCACCTACATTCAAGGTAATTCTTAAATTTGCCTGGTGAGGAATGAAATAGGTAAGGTCACTTGCCTTAATCTTATTTTTATCTAAAATTTCTTTGGTGATTTCTGCCATATACTGGCAGGCATTGATGAAAACATCTCTGCCATTGGGCATATATAATCCATCAATAAGATTGAGATTCACGCTTTCATTAGCCTTACCAAGTGTTCCTCCTCCCCTTGTAATAACATTAAGGACTTCCACACTTTCATCCGAAAGTTTTTCTTTGGTTATATATAGAGCTGCAGCCCCATCTCCCCATAAATGACCTGCCTTTTTATCTGTTACATCAGCAAACCTGGAATTATGGTCAGAGACAATAGCAAGGGCTTTTTCTGCCTTACCCATCGCAAAATAACCCTCTATTACTTCCATTACATTTATAAATGAAGAACATGCAGAACTTAGGGATAAAGCTACCGCTTTTTCTGCCTTTACATGTCTTTGAACTGCATGAGCCAGGGTAAAAATTGTATCAAAAGGAGTGTAAGTACCTGCGATAATAACATCTACATCAGAAAAGTCAGTATCCAGTTTTAATTCTAGGTGTTTTACCGCTTCAACACCCATAGTATTAGTATTTTCATTATCTTCAGCCTTTCGACGTTCTCGCATTCCAGTTCTTTCGGTGATCCACTCATCTGAAAGCCCTGATTTATCGAGAAAATAATCGTTATTCACTACTGCATGAGGCAGATAATGAGCAATTTGATTGATGTACATTTGTTGGTTGGGTTTATTAAGGGTTCAAATATTTAAATTTATAAGCAAAATTCCTTTTAAATGAGACTATTTTTTAAAAGTTTAAGCATTCTTCTTATAACACTCTTTTTTACTTTAAAAAGTTACGGTCAACACCAAAGTAATTCTGAAAATTTTCTTAAAGACTGGACCTTAGCTAATTCACTGAGTGAAAAATCAACAGCGAATGACCTTGTTTTCATTTACAATGATTCTCTTTCAAGCGAATACATAAACGGAAAAAGAAGGATAATCATTGCTCTTCCTCCTTCCTATTTTAATTCTAGTAAAAAGAAATATCCGGTGCTATACCTGATGGATGGACAAAACCTTTTTGATGCAAATACATCTTTTGCCGGTGAATGGAATGCAGACTACTCTTTAGAAAATGCTCAGTCAGATATAATAATTGTAGGAATTGATAATGGTGGCGAAGAGCGAATAAATGATTATACGCCAAGATCACATGAAAAATACGGTGGAGGAAATGGTGGTAATTATCTAAAATTCATTAATCAGGAAGTTAAACCTTTAATTGATAATAAACTGAGAACTAAACCTGAAAGAGATTACACCTATATTGGCGGAAGCTCTCTTGGCGGTCTTATTAGTTTGTATGCAATCATAAATCACGAGGAACAATATAGTAAAGGGATTATTTTTTCTCCTTCAATTTGGTTTGATGAGGAAATCATGGAAGAATTAAAAAATTGGAGGCCAGAAAAACAAGTTGATATATTTATGCTTGTAGGTGGAAAAGAAGGTGAAACAATGGTTCCTGATACTGAAAAAGCATATGAAATTTTGAAGCAAAAAGAAAATGTGACTGCAAGTCATATTACCGACCCGGAAGGAGAACATAAAGAAATTTTCTGGAATAAATATTTCGAACAAGCACTGGAATTTTTAAAATAAAAAAACCCTCAGCCGAAAGTATCAACTGAGGGTACCACACATAAAAGAAACCAAAAATAAACTAATTGTTATTTTCACTACGGCTGGTTTTAGCCTCATCAGCTACGACCTCACCATTTTTGATTTTTTCTTTGATCGCCTGCTTTTTCTCATATTGAGCTCTGGCAGCCTCAAAATAATTTATATTTTTCACTTCTTCAGCTTTCGATTTTTTAGTCTCAGCAGTCGAAGTCACATTACTACCATCAGGTGATACCTGACCATCAGCGCTATGCTGGGCTTGTAATCCAACAAAGGAAACAAATCCCACTAAAACGATACTAAAAATTTTCTTTTTCATAATAAACTTCCTTTCTGACAAAAATTTAACATGTTAGCTGGTCAGGGAATGATTCAAATTTAAGCATTCCCATAGATTTAAAAACGCACCTATCACCTGATATATTACATGTGTTATCATTTAAAAAAGAAACCAAAAGATTTCACCATTAGGGAAAATGATAGATATCATGGGAAATGTTTTATTAAAAAAGGTATTTTTGCTGCAAATCGGAAATAATTAAAAAATTATGCCTCAATATGATCATAAGGCCATAGAGGCCAGATGGAAAAAATACTGGAAAGACAATAAAACTTATCAGGTCACTGAAGACACATCCAAGCCGAAGTTTTATGCATTAGATATGTTCCCCTATCCTTCAGGAGCAGGATTACATGTGGGGCATCCACTTGGGTACATTGCATCGGATATTGTGGCCAGGTATAAGAGAAATAAGGGATACAATGTATTGCATCCTATGGGATTTGATTCTTTTGGCTTGCCTGCTGAGCAATACGCTATCCAGACCGGTCAGCATCCTGCAATTACGACTGCTAATAATATCAAACGATATAAGGAGCAGCTTGAAAATATCGGCTTCAGTTATGATATGTCCAGGGAAGTTCAAACCAGCTCTCCTGACTATTATAAATGGACACAATGGATCTTCATGCAGTTGTTCAATCATTATTATGACAATGATGAAGATAAAGCTGTTCCGGTAAGTGTGCTCGAAGAAAAGCTGTCTCAATCAGGTTCAAAAGGTGTCAACGCTACTTGCGATGAAGATACTCCTCAAATCACTGCTGAAGAATGGCAGAAAATGAGTGAATCAGAGCAGCAGAAATATCTTTTACATTATCGTCTGACTTTTCTTTCTGACGCTGTGGTAAACTGGTGCCCTGGCTTGGGCACAGTCCTTGCCAATGATGAAGTAAAAGATGGCGTTTCTGAAAGAGGCGGCTTTCCTGTTGAAAGAAAGAAAATGCAGCAATGGAGTATGCGCATAACTGCCTACGCTGACAGGCTGCTTAATGGTCTTGATACCATAGACTGGCCTGAAGCTGTAAAGGAAATGCAGAAAAACTGGATCGGCAAAAGTATCGGCGCACAGGTTTCTTTTGACCTGGAAAAATCTGACCATGAAATAAAAGTATTTACTACCCGTGTTGATACCATCTACGGTGTTACATTTTTAGTTCTTGCTCCCGAAAGTGAGATCATCGATGATATAGTTACAGATGACCAAAAAGAAGAAGTCACGAACTATGTAGAGGAAGCTAAGAACAGGTCTGAGAGAGAACGAATGTCTGATGTGAAAAATATCTCCGGGGTATTTACCGGTGCTTATGCTTTACATCCTTTCACAGGAGAAAAAGTCCCAGTCTGGGTAGCTGATTATGTTTTGGGTGGTTATGGAACGGGCGCTGTGATGGCTGTACCTTCCGGTGACCAGCGAGATTATGAATTTGCTAATTATTTTGATCTTCCTATAGTTAAGATCATCGACTCTCAGGATATTACTGAAACAGCCGATCCCACTAAAGAAGGTAAAATGGTTAATTCCGGATTCCTTGATGGGCTCACTGTATCCGAAGCCACTAAAAAAGCAGTTGAAGTACTGGAAGATAAAGGAAAAGGCTTTGCCAAAGTGAATTACCGTATGCGCGATGCCGTTTTCAGCAGACAGCGTTATTGGGGAGAACCAATCCCTGTTTATTTTAAGGATGATGTTCCTTACCTGATCAATGAAAGTGAGCTTCCTTTAGAACTTCCAGAAGTTGATAAATATTTACCGACCGAAGATGGAGAACCACCATTAGCAAGAGCTGATAATTGGAAAACTCCTGAAGGCTATGAGTACGAAAAAAGCACAATGCCAGGCTGGGCAGGTTCAAGCTGGTACCTTTTCAGATACATGGATCCAAAGAATCAAGATGCTTTAGCAGATAAAGAAAAACTAAAGTATTGGGAAAATGTGGATTTGTACATTGGTGGATCTGAACATGCAACAGGCCATTTATTATATAGCAGATTCTGGACAAAATTCCTTAAGGACATCGGTTATTTAACCGTTGATGAGCCATTTAAAAAGCTAATCAACCAGGGTATGATCCAGGGTAGATCTAACTTCGTTTACAGGATAAAAGACTCAAATAAATTTGTTTCCCTCAATCTGAAAGACGAATATGATGTAGCTGCAATGCATGTTGATGTTTCTTTAGTTCACGGAAATGATGAATTAGATATTGAAGCTTTTAAAAAGTGGAGACCAGATCTTGCAGAGGCCGAATTTATCCTTGAGGATGGAAAGTACATCTGTGGATGGGAAGTAGAGAAGATGTCTAAGAGTAAATACAATGTTGTAAACCCTGATGACATCATCGAACAATATGGTGCTGACACGCTTAGAATGTACGAGATGTTTCTCGGTCCGCTAGAACAATTTAAACCATGGAATACTCATGGTATTGATGGTGTCGCTAAATTCTTAAGAAAATTCTGGAGGTTATTCTTTAATGATGAAGGCGAGCTGATAGTCACCAATGATCCAGCAGACAAAAAAGCGCTTAAAGTAACTCACGGCACTATTAAAAAGACGATCGAGGATATCGAAAGGCTTTCGTTTAATACTGTGGTAAGCGCATTTATGATCTGTGCAAATGAGCTAACAAGTATGAAGTGCCATAGCAGGGAAGCTCTTGAACCTTTAGTTGTAGCATTATCCCCGTTCGCTCCGCATATTTGCGAAGAAATATGGGCAGGACTAGGACATACCGAAAGTGTAACAAAAGCTGAATTCCCTACCTACATTGAGAGCTATCTGGTAGAAGACAGCCATGAATACCCGATTATGATCAATGGTAAGATGAGGACAAAGATCTCATTCTCGCTTGATGCGCCGAAACCAGAAATGGAGGCGACAGTAAAAGCAAATGATATTGTTCAGAAATGGCTTGATGGAAAAGAGCCTAAAAAGATCATCGTTGTACCTAAGAAGATCATTAACGTGGTAGTTTAAGTTGAATTAATCCAACCGCAAATAAAAACCCCGGCCTCAAATGAGACCGGGGTTTATTTTTATCTTTAATTCTCTATTTAATTAATGAACGTTGGCCATCCATCTCTTCATAAGAGGAGCAATAATCAATGCAATTACAGCTGCACCAAACGAGTAATACGCTATAAGTTCAAATCCGTCTGAATAAATAGGGAGCGATACGACAGGGTCAATTTCCTTACCCGGGTTTTCTTCAATTGCTAATTGCTTAGCTACAAATCCTACAACCTGAAAAGCAAATGCAGAAGAAAGGAACCACACACCCATCATGAAAGCAACGAACTTAGCAGGCGATAAATCTGTAATCTTAGATAGTCCTACAGGAGACATAAATAATTCACCCGCAGAAATTAAGAAATACATGATCAATAAATAAATCATTGGAACCATACCTGCAGACGCACTTCCTCTGGCAAGAGAAAGAATATAAAATCCCACTCCCAATAAGGCTAATCCCATTGCAAATTTAAATGGAGTTCGTGGGTTTGCATTTCGCTTACTTAAAATACCCCAAAGAGCAGACATTGGAATAGATAATAAAATTATAAATGCCGGGTTAATAAAGTTAGTTTGCGCAGCATTGAGCCATACTAGATCAACATTTCGATCTGCAAACAAAGTCAGTACCGAACCACTCAATTCATGGAATCCCCAGAATACCGTCATGAAAATAGTTAGCAACACCGCTGAAATTAACTTCAACTTAGCAGCAAGATCAACCTGGTAAATAATCCATATTATATAGGCAAGAACAATTATACCCAACAGTCTGAATAAAACATTGACAATGGTAACTTCACCAAAGAATGGCTCTAAGAAACCTAAGTAATTAAAGCTTGATAAAAGGTATGCTATCAAAGGTACCGCTAAAAATGACAGAATCACGACCCAGTGTCCTGCTTTAATACCGAATGTCTTTTTATCAATTAATCTATCTTCCGGAGGCATTCCTTTATCACCGAAAACTCCTTTCTTCATACCTGCGTAGAAGAACAGAAGTCCAGTTAACATTCCAAAACCAGCCAGACCGAAACCATAATGGTATCCGAATTCTGCAGCCAGGTATCCACATAGTAATGGAGAAGCCAGGGCACCTATATTGATTCCCATGTAAAATATGGTAAAACCCTTATCCTTACGGACATCACCGGTTTCATAAAGAGTACCTACAAAAGTTGAAATATTCGGTTTAAAGAAACCATTTCCAACAATTATAAAGGAGAGAGCGAGATAGAATAAAATATTATCTTCAAAGGCAAGAACAAAGTGACCAATGGCCATCAAAACTCCTCCAAGCATTATAGAATTCCGATAGCCCATTATTTTATCTGCTAACCGTCCTCCAATAACAGGCGTAGCATAGACAAGAGAACCATAAGAAGAATATACAATAGCTGCAACGGCATCTTTAGCCTGAATGGCGTCGAATACCTTTTCAACCATGTAGAGCGTAAGTAACGCCCGCATTCCATAAAAACTAAATCTTTCCCACAGTTCGGCGAAGAAGAGATAAAAAAGCCCTTTTGGGTGGCCAAACAATTCATTTTCCTTTGCAGAAGACGTATTGTCAAGGGGTTCTGCTGATTGACTCATAGGTTTATGTTAAGTTTTTCAATTTTCAAAAAATCGAATAAATCTACAACCGGATCGTTGAAATAACAACTTTAGTAGCTACAAGGTGGTTAATTGGCATAAAATAACAGTTTTATTTTCCATGTTAGTTAATTAATTTTTAGCTTTGCGAAAACGATTGAAATCAACAATAACCCTTATTTAATCAAAATAGCAATGGTAGAATACGGCTTGAAATCAACGGTCTCTGGCATAGACAAATATGACATTGACCGGGCAGGACAGGTTTTTTGGAATTTAACCCCCGCAGAATTAGTCGAACACGCCTTAAATAATGACGAAGGCAAACTGACTGACACCGGAGCATTAATGTGCGACACCGGAAAATTCACCGGACGCTCTCCAAAGGATCGTTTTGTTGTTGAAGATGAAAAAACTAAAGATTCTGTATGGTGGGGAGATATCAATATCCCTATTTCTCCAGACCACTTTGACAAGATCTACAAAAAGATGATTGCCAACCTTGAAGGCAAAAACCTGTACGTAAGAGATGCTTTTGCAGGAGCTGACCCTCGATACAGACTAAACCTGAGAGTAATCAATACAAAAGCATGGCAAAACCTGTTTTGCAACAACATGTTCATGAGGCCTGAAAGAAGTGAACTTGAAGGTTTCGATCCGAATTTCACTATCATTTGTGATCCTGATTTTAAAGCTGATCCTTCTACAGATGGTACGCGCCAGGAAAACTTCGCTATTATCAACTTTACAAAAAGAATGATCCTTATCGGGGGAACTGCTTATGCCGGAGAAATGAAGAAAGGAATTTTCTCTGTCCTGAACTATATTCTTCCTCATGATGAAAATGTTCTTTCAATGCATTGCTCGGCTAACATGAGCATGGATGAAACTGATACGGCGATATTCTTCGGACTTTCAGGAACAGGCAAAACAACCCTTTCTGCTGACCCTGAGAGACATCTAATTGGAGATGATGAGCATGGCTGGACTGACAACGGGGTATTTAACTTCGAAGGTGGTTGTTATGCAAAAGTTATTGATCTTTCCAGGGAAAAAGAACCAGAAATCTGGGATGCAATTAAATTTGGTGCTATTGTAGAAAACACCCGATTTAAAGAAGGTACCAGAACCGTTGATTACGAAAATACTTCAGTCACTGAAAACACGAGGACTGCCTATCCTATTCACCATATAGCTAACGCTAAAATTCCTTCGATGGGCGGCATTCCTAAAAATATATTCTTCCTGACTTGCGATGCTTTCGGTGTTTTACCTCCGATCTCACGACTTTCAAAAGGTCAGGCTATGTTCCATTTCATTTCAGGATACACAGCAAAAGTTGCTGGAACTGAAGCGGGAATTACAGAGCCTGTGTCTGCATTCTCAGCTTGCTTCGGCGCTCCATTCTTACCATTGCATCCGACTAAGTATGCCGAAATGCTAGGCGAAAAAATGGAAAAATACGATGTGAACGTTTGGCTTGTGAACACAGGCTGGAGCGGAGGTCCATATGGAGTAGGTTCAAGAATGAAACTACCTTATACAAGAGCAATGATCACAGCAGCTCTTAATGGCACCTTAGCAAAAAGCGATTTTGTGAAACATCCTGTTTTTGGTTGTGAGATGCCGACTTCTTGCCCTAATGTTCCTGATGAGGTTCTTGATCCAGGAAAAACCTGGAAAGACAAAGAAGCTTACGATGAAAAAGCCAACAATCTTGCTTCTATGTTCATTAAAAACTTCGATAAGTACTCTGATTTCGCCAACGACGAAATCATGGCAGGAGCTCCAATTACCGGAGAAAAAGTGAAATAATCTGTAAAATTTATACTCAATAAAAAAAGGGACCGATTCGGTCCCTTTTTTTATTTTATAATCTGATAAAATAGAAGGAACACAACTAAATAGTTATGTTCCTTTATAATTTAACTTATTAATTCAATTGTAGAGAGTAGGTATTATTAACCAAATCTAAAGTAACGGTATAATTACCTGCTTCAGTCACCTGGATGTTATCTCCACCTGCGTCCAGACTTCCATCTGCACCACTATCACCATAATTTAAATCCCAACTATCATTGGCACGGAATTTCATTTCACCAACTTCTAAATCACCAGTCCAGGTCCAGATTCGTCTCTGTCCATCATATGTCATATCCTGATCTTGAGCCCATCCAGCATCTCCGTAAGGTGGTATTGCTGATCCAATTACTCCCCACACTACTGGGTTAGAAAGCTCAATTGTCAAGTTAGCTGCATCAACAACCACTTTATACAATCCTGCCGGAACAGAATAGTTTCCTCCAGATGGATCAAGAGTTCCTGAGTAACCATTAGCTGTTGCTGTTAATGTACCACCCCAGGAATTATCCCAATTTGGAGCAGGAGTAATTTTAAATTCTACAGGATCACTACCGTCAAAAAGAATTATATTCTCATAAATATCATTAAATTCATAAGAATAAAGCCTTCCTTCTTCAGCACCTGGTGACCATCCCTGATAAGCACCAGGAACGTAATACATTGGATAATCTATCAATGTTTCATACGGAGTAACAGTATACGATTTAACGTCTGAATATAAGGTATCAACATCAGGAACAACAGCTGAGTAAACTCTGGCGTAAACAGTAGATTGAACATCTACTGGTAAATCCATAGAAAGTAGGGTTCCATTGATATCGCTTACTTTCAGATCTGCTGAAAGATCATTCGTTGTTACTATTGTAGCCGGATCAGTAAAAGCTTCATCAGTAGATAACTGAACGAAATATGAAGAGGCTGAACTAAAACCTAGATCGGCAGCAGTCCACTCAAATGTCAAGGTATCATCTGCATTATCTTTAATGAACTCCAAGCCGCCCTGGGCTGGAGAAATTAATGAAGGAGCAGTTGGCTGATCACTAATCACCACTTCATCAAAGTTTTCTTCGCAGGCTACAAACCCAATTGCAGCCATTAAAAATGCTAGTATTTTATATTTACTTTTCATGTTATTTGCATTTAAGTTCATTAATAACCTGGATTTTGTTCCAAATTAGGATTGGCAGCTATATCAGAAGCTGGAATTGGGAAAAGTTGATATTTATTATCAGTCGCTCTTCCTTCCTGGATTCCACCTTTCCATGGCCATACATAATCCGCTGAAGTAAACACTCCATACCTGATTAAATCAGTTCTTCTATGGCACTCCCATGCTAATTCTCTGGCTCTTTCGTCAAGAATAAAGTCCAAAGTAAGACCATCCTGAGTAATATTTCCTGAAGTATCACCGTAAGCTCTTTCTCTCAATGCATTAACATATCCAAGAGCTTCTGTGGCTGTTCCACCTGATCCACCTCGCAAAACTGCCTCTGCATACATCAGGTAGATATCTGCTAACCTGAAAATAGGGAAGTCTGTGTCTGTGAAAGTCAAATCAGATCCAGGTTGTCCAGAAGAAGTAATATTCTTCCATTTAGTTACTGCATATCCATCAGTAAAAGTACTCAAATCTTCAATTTCAAGACTTTGTCCATCTGTGAAAAATAGAGCTCTTGAGTCAGTATTACCTGAGATATCATCAAATTTATTTACAAATGCAGATGTAGTTCTTAATCCGGCCCATCCACCATCGATACCGAAAGCAGAAGCACTCATATCTCCACCTACAGCAGCATGAATGATAAAAGTCGTACCACCATATGATTGAGTATTCTGACCATCAAATGCTACTCTGAAAATAAACTCATTAATATCGTTATTATCAGCAAGGAACATCTCCTGGAAATCAGGGTGCAAAGTATAACCTGCATTGATAACCTTATTACAATAAGTAATACAATCAGTATACCTGCTAGTACCATTATAAACTTCTGCATTTAGGTAAAGCTTAGCAAGTAATGACCATACCGCTGCTCTGTCTGCTCTTGCAAACTCATTTGACATTGGTGCAATCATTTCCTCTTCTATTGCAAGAAGTTCTGACTCAACATATTCAAAAACTTCTTCTCTAGACGCTTGTCTCGGAAGGAATGCACCAACGTTATCTTCTTCTGTTACAAAAGGAATATCCCCAAAAAGGTCAAGTGCATGCCAATAACTTAAAGCTCTTAAAAACCGAGCTTCAGCTCTGAAATTAGCTATTGTTTCTACATCAGTAATACCTCTTTCAGCAAGTTTATCAGTATTAGATTGTCTCAAAAATTCATTAATCAAAACTATTTGATAATAAATACGAGAGTACATTCCTCTAATAAACACATCATTTGCACCCCAATCATGATTATGAAAATCTTTGATTGTCTGGTCATTCCATGCAATTACTGCTTCGTCAGTAGTTAATTCCTGATGATAATAGTACTGTCTCAGATAAGATGAAAAACCTTCATCTATACCAGCAATATCTCCTTGTCCTGCAGGACCTTGCTGACCAGTAAGTGCTAAACCTCCATAGATCTTTGCTAAAACTTGCTTATAGGATTCTACATCTGTAAAAACCGTTTCTGCAGTTTCTTCGTCCGGATCTATCGGCACAACATTAAGGTCATCTATACAAGATGTCATATAGACAACCAATCCGATAAATAATATATATATATTTCTTTTCATTGTCTTAGTATTTAATGTCTCTATAATTATAAGTTCACACCTATTCCAATTAAGAATGTCCTTGGTCTAGGATAGAAATTATTATCTATACCACCATCAACTTCCGGATCCAATCCAGAGTATTTCGTTATGACAAATGCATTTTGCACTGTGAAATTGGCATATAAGCCTAACTTATCAGATAATAAATTTCCGAAATCATAACTTAAGGTCATGTTATCCATTCTGAAGAAAGAAGCATCTTCCAGATAGAATGATGATAAATATTGAGGCTGTAAGAATCCTGTATCATAAAAATAAGGAGATACATTGTTCAGATATCCAGTAGAATTATAAACATTAGCTAACTGACCATATTGTGATGCTACGTTATTATAAACGTGGTTTCCAATATTCATTCTTGCATTAAATGAGAATGTCAATTGTTTATAGTTAAACATTGAACTAAATCCAAAATATGCATCCGCTGCAGGATCTTCAAGTCTGATTCGATCCAGGTCATTAATTATTCCATCACCATTTTGATCAACATAAAGCCCTTCTATAGGTGTACCGCTATTATTGTAGACTTGTTCGTAGACAAAGAATGAATTTCTAGGATAGCCTGTGCTATGAATTTGGACAGTGTTTCCTACACCTCCTCCAATACCGCCAACAAAAACCCCTAAATAATCAGGATTATCTACTGCAGTCAGATTAGTGATTTCATTTTCATTGTAAGTGAAGTTTACACCAGCATCCCATCTGAAATCTCCGGTATTAACAACCACTGCATTAACAGCTAATTCCAAACCTCTGTTTTCTAAACTACCAATGTTAGTCAGTAGCTCGTTTGTGAAGTTTGTTCCTTGTGGAATAGGAATGCTATTTAACAGATCAGTACTTTCTTTATAATAGAAATCAAGACTACCGGTAATTCTGTCTTCAAGGAATCCAAAATCTATACCTGCATTCCAGGTTGCTGTTTCTTCCCATTTCAGATTTGCATCATAACCTTCAAATCTGGTTGTGCGATAAAATTGATTACCTAACTGATACCTTGCTCTTGGCCCACTAGTTGTCACCCTTGCAAGGGCTGGGTATCGTGATAAAACATTCTGCTGTCCGATTTCACCATAACCTAATCTCAACTTTAACTGTGAGATTGTTTCATTATCAACAAGAAAATCTTCCTGATCGATCTTCCAGGCAAATGCTCCTGAAAGGAAATTACCCCATCGGTTATCTTCACTAAAACGAGAAGATCCATCTCTACGATAGGTAGCTGTAAATACATACCTGTCTTTCAATGTATAGTTCAATCGACCATAGAAAGATATTAGAAAAGCTTCACTTTTATCAATTCTTAAAGAATCTTTGATATTTGATTCACTAGCATCATATACCGTATTTGAGTTTTCATTATAGAAGGACTGGTAAGAATACCCTCCTAGTAGCTCAAGCTTACTATCAATTGATTCAATATCCTTTGTATAATTAAGGTAGAATTCTAAAATTTCATCCTTAGTTTCTCCTTCATAGTGATTAGTTGTTCCATTACCAAATTCATCATCAATAGCATAACTGGCATCTGCAGAAACAAACTCAGTACCATCAGTAGATGACTGGTCTAAACCAAGATTTAAGTTTGCTTTTAACTCTGGTAAGAAATGGAATTTATAGGTAATATTCGCGTTAGTAGTAATACGATTTACTGTTGCTGAATTATTTGTCTGCTCAAGTAATGCAACCGGGTTAGTCGGTGCAATTGTAATTGGGCGAGAAGGGTTTGAAGGCTGTTCCCAGTAAAAATAACCACCCCACTGTCCGTCAGAAACTCTAACAGGTTGAGTTGGATCAAATGTTACCGCTGCTCCTATCGCTCCTTGATTAGCAAATCTGTTTTCTACCTGCGAACCTTTGAAGTTAACATCTAACTTAAGATGATCATCAAAGAATGAAGGATCAAGATTAACACCAACAGTTCCTCTTTCAAAATTAGACGTTCTTAAAATACCATCCTGGTTTGAGTAATTTACTGAAACTCTGAATGGTGTATTAAATTTAGAACCTGAGAACGAAAGGTTATGTTCTGTTCCTATAGCAGTATCGTAAATTTCATCCTGCCAGTCAGTATTTTCATTTCCTAATAAATCCAGTGCATCTGTTGGTACATTACCAAAAGCTACCTGATTATTAATCAACTCTCTGTATTCATCAGAAGATAGAACATCAGCTGTATTTGGAACTGTGTAAATTGACACATTACCATTATAAGATAGACTTAACGGTGCATTTTTACCTCCGCTTTTTGTTGTGATCATAATCACACCATTAGCAGCTCTTGAACCGTAAATCGCAGCTGCGGAAGCATCTTTAAGAACTGTAAATGATTCAATATCATTTGGGTTAATCGTACTTAAAGGGTTTCTCATTCCTGCAATACCTGTTTCTCCTAAAGGCACACCATCAACTACTATCAATGGATCATTACTTGCAGATAGAGATGAACCTCCACGTATTCTGATAGTTGATCCTGAACCCGGAGCACCACCATTTGTAGTTACCTGAACACCAGGAAGTCTACCAACTATCAAATCCTGAGGAGACACCATCGCTCCTTTATTAAAATCTTCTTCCTCAATAGCTCCCACAGAACCTGTCACATCGTCCTTCTCCTGGGTACCATATCCAATTACAACAACTTCAGATAAAGCTTGAATATCTTCTGCTAAAGTCATTTCAATTGTTGTTCTGCCGTTTACAGGCACTTCTTCTTTCACAAATCCAATTGAAGAAAACACAAGGATGGCATCACTCGGTACAGTTACCGAATAATTACCATTTACGTCTGTTACTGCTCCATTATTTGTCCCCTTTTCGATGACATTTACTGCAGGCAAAGGCTGACCATTAAAATCAGTTACTGTACCTGAAACAGTAATGGATTGTGCTTGAATGGAAGTAAAAGACATTAAGCCAATTACAACAATTGCGAAGCACATTAACTTTTGATAAAGCTGCTTCATAAATTATGTTTATTTAGGTTATCAGTTAAAAACACGATTAAAAATTAATTTTTCTTATTAAAACAGATATTTGTCTGCATATAATTCCAGTTTTTCTAAAATGATTATCAAAAATTAAAAATTCTTCAATAAATAAGCTTTCCGAGACATACTTTTCGAAAACGTTTGCAATTAATAAATTTGTAAAAAAATGGCTCTGAAGCTTCTAAAAACGGTTTTTTTATGTAATTCTTGATAAGCATCTATACCAATTATAAATAAATCTATATCCTAAAAACAAAGATTATTTTACTTTTTTTAACAATTCCGAAACACAAATCGCATATTGAATACAATTAGTAAAATCAAATTAGTGGAAATCGATGAAAGCTATTGAAATACAAACACTTAACTCAAAAGAAATAAAACTTGTTTCGAAAACGATTCCGGAAACTTCTGTAGATGAAGTATTAATAAAAGGCCTTGCTGCTGCATTAAATCATCGCGATGAATATATTCGGGAAGGTTTATATCCCGGTATCAAAAATGGCGTAACACTGGGTTCTGATCTTTGCGGTATAGTCGTAGAAGCGAAAAAAGATAATAGCCTCATTAATAAAAGGGTTATCGTTAATCCAAACAGACAATGGGGAAAATCAGAGAAGGTCCAATCCAAGGATTTTCACATCATGGGTTTGCCTCAAGATGGAGCTCTGGCTGAATATTGTAAAGTACCTGCTGATAAGATTTTTCCTGCTCCCGAATTTCTAACAGATGAAGAATGTGCCGCTCTTCCTTTAGCCGGACTTACCGCTTACCGAGCACTTTTTTACCATGGAAAAGCAGAAAAGGGACAAAAAGTATTGATAACAGGCATTGGTGGCGGAGTAGCCCAGTTTGTATGTCAGTTTGCTATAGCCCAGGGTTGTGAAGTATATATCACTTCCAGCAGCAAGGAAAAAGCTGAAAAAATGCTAAAGCTTGGAGCCACTGAGTATTTTAATTATAAAGAAGAAGACTGGCATAAGGAACTTTTAAAAAAAACAGATGGAGGTGTAGACCTGATTATCGATTCTGCTGGAGGTGAACAAATGAATAAGTATATAAAAGCAGCTAAACCTGGAGGTAAAATTGTATTTTATGGTGCTAGCGCAGGTAAAACAGATAAATTTGATCTCCATTCAGCCTTTTGGAAGCAACTTACCATACAGGGTTCGACCATGGGTAGCGACAAAGAATTTGAGAAAATGCTCGATTTTGTAAACAAACATGAGATCCATCCGATTATAGATAGTGAAAGCTACAACCTGGAAAATGCTATAAAAGCCTTCGATAAAATGAAGTCTGGAAAGCAATTCGGAAAATTAGTGATTAACTTAAAAGAAAATTAATCCTGCTCGAACTGCCAGTTAGTATATGCATTGCGCAATTCGGCAAGCGTTTTGAGATCTCCTTGTATTTGAGCTAGTTTTATACCTTCCTCAAAGATTTCAGAAGTTTTGTCCGGATCAGAATCCATAAAAAAATGTGCTGCATGATAATAAGTTGGCAGATACTCAGGAAAAGTTTCAAGAAGCTTAACAAAATATTCTTCGGCTTCAGTACGATTTTCATCCAAATACTCGAGCGCCAATGCATAGTAGTTAAATGGATCGGAAGAATCTTCTTTAATATAGGTTTTCAGCAACTCTATGCGTTGTTTATTCATGGTTTTAAGTTTTATTATAACGTTTGAATGAGTATATTCGTGCGAAAATAGTATGTATTCATAACAAATTTTATTCTGTATAAATATGAAAATACTGGTTTGTATAACACACGTACCCGATACAACTTCAAAAATCAGTTTTACTGATAACAATACCAAATTTGATTCATCGGGGGTGCAATATATCATCGGCCCATATGATGATTATGCACTGGCTAGAGCAGTTGAACTAAAAGAATCTAATGGTGCAACTGTTACTGTATTAAATGTTGGAACTTCTGAAACAGAACCAACAATAAGAAAAGCATTGGCAATTGGTGCTGATGATGCAATCAGAGTTGATGCATTCCCTGAGAATGGTCATTTTGTTGCTGAGCAAATCGCACACATTGCAAAAGAAAACAATTACGATCTAATTCTTATGGGTCGTGAGTCGATTGATTACAACGGTGGAGCAGTTCACGGAATGGTGGGCGAAATGCTTGGCCTTCCTTCTTTATCTCCGGTAATGACTCTTGACATTGAGGGTAACACTGCAAAAATGGCAAGAGAAATTGAAGGTGGTAAGGAATATGTCGAAGTAGACCTTCCTTTCGTTGCTGGTTGTCAGGAACCTATCGCTGAATGGAAAATCCCTAATATGCGAGGTATTATGACAGCAAGAACTAAACCACTTAACGTAGTTGAAGCTGTTGACACAACAGAAAAAACAGAACTTAAAAACTACGAGCTTCCACCAGAAAAAGGTGATTGTAAAATGATAGATCCTGACAATGTAGAAGAGTTAGTTGATCTGTTAAAAAATGAAGCTAAAGTCCTATAATCAATCAAACGAGAATTAATTATGTCATCTATATTAGTATTTGCAGAAAGTACAGACGGAAAATTCAAAAAGACATCAAGAGAAGCGGTAAGTTACGCTGCTGAATTGGGTGGAGATGTTACTGCCGTTGCTTTTGGAGATATTGAGCAGTCTGAACTTGAATCTTTAGGAAACAATGGAGCCGGAAAAGTTTTACACGCCGGTGACGATAAATTAAACCAGGGTGTGATCCAGGCTTACGCTTCAGCATTAGCTCAGGCTGTTGAACAAACCGGAGCCGAGATCGTAGTATTTTCAAAATCTTCTTTAGGAGATGCTGTTGCTGCGAGATTAGCTGCAAAGATCGGGGCTGCACTTGCAAGTAACGTAGTCAGCTTGCCTGATACATCAAATGGTTTTGTAGTTAAAAGAAGTATCTACACTAACAAAGCTTTTGTTAATGTAGATATGAAAGAAGGCAAAAAGATTATTGCAGTTAAGAAAAATGCAGTAGGAATCAAGGAAGATGGTGGAAGCGCAACAGTAGAAAGCTTCTCTCCGGACCTCGGTGATACTGATTTTGCTGTTAAAATTACAAAGACTGAAAAAGCTGAAGGAGATGTACTTCTTCCGGAAGCTGATATCGTTGTTTCTGGTGGTAGAGGTCTTAAAGGACCTGAGAACTGGGACATGGTAGAAGAGTTGGCCAGTGAGCTTGGTGCAGCTACAGGATGTAGTAAACCAGTATCAGACATGGGATGGAGACCACATCACGAACATGTCGGTCAAACAGGTGTAAAAGTCGCACCTTCCTTGTATATTGCGATAGGAATCAGTGGAGCTATTCAGCACCTTGCCGGTGTGAATGCTTCTAAAGTACTGGTTGCCATAAACAAAGACCCGGAAGCACCTTTCTTCAAGGCCGCTGATTATGGTATTGTCGGAGATGCTTTTGAGGTAGTACCAAAATTGATTGATGCTGTCAAAGCTTCTAATGACTAAAAAATTTTTATATATCTGTGGATAATAGAATACGACTGGAAATACTTGGACTATCATCGAGTCAATCGCAAAGCGGCTCATTCGCACTTGTATTAGGTGAAGTTGGAGGCAACAGACGTCTTCCGATCATTATCGGAATGCCTGAAGCACAAGCTATTGCTATTGAAATTGAGAAGATAACTCCTAACAGGCCCATGACGCATGACCTGTTCAAGTCGTTTGCCCATAGTTTTGATTTCTCTGTTGAATCAATTACCATCAGCGAATTAAAAGAGGGCGTGTTCTATGCTAAAATTGTTTGTCGCAATGAATCCAAAGCAGTAGAGATCGATGCCAGACCTTCTGACGCAATTGCTATCGGTTTACGATTCGATGTTCCTATCTTCACTTATGAGCAGATCATGGAAGAAGCAGGAATTGAACTAACCGAGGAAGCTGATGAAGAAATGTCTGAAGCTAAAAAGGATAAGACCAAGTCTACTGCAGAAAAAAGCAAACCATTCACAGATCGTCTTAAGGATTTTTCAATGGACAAATTAAAAGAAATGCTCGACAAGGCATTGTCCGAAGAAAGCTACGAAGAAGCAGCTAAGATCCGGGACGAAATTAACAGAAGAAATTGATTGAAAATCAATAAATTTAAAAGCTTTTATCAAAAGCCTTTCCATCTTTGGAGAGGCTTTTTTATTTTTGGCCAAATTTTTAATTTTTTATGGATATTCTTAGAGCCCTTTTCGGCATTTTAGTACTCATTGGTCTTGGATTTTTATTCTCTCGTAATAAAAAAGCAATTGACTGGAAAATCGTTGGTATCGGAATAGCTCTTCAGATAACTTTCGGATTACTTATTGCAGAGGTTGAAGTCGTTACCAAAATCTTTAGAGGAATATCCTACGCCTTCGTTAAATTTTTAGATTACGCCGGAGAAGGAGCATTTTTCTTATTCGGGGGACTAGCTAAGAATAGTTTTGAAGATGCCTCTGCAGGCCATCAATTAGGCTTTATTTTCGCTTTTCAGGTATTACCTACAATTATATTTTTCTCCGCTGTTTCCAGTGGCCTTTATTATCTTGGCATTCTGCAAAAGATCGTGTATGGTATTGCCTGGGTAATGTCAAAGACGATGAGACTATCAGGAGCAGAATCATTATCTGCTGCTGGTAATATATTCCTGGGGCAAACAGAAGCCCCTCTTTTAGTACGTCCTTTTATAAAAAACATGACCCGGTCAGAACTAATGTGCTTAATGACCGGTGGTATGGCTACGATGGCAGGAGCTGTGCTTGCAGCCTATGTAAAATTACTCGGTGGTGATAGTATTGAATTACAAACTCAGTATGCCTCTTACCTCCTTTCGGCATCATTTATGAATGCCCCTGCTGCAATCGTTATGTCGAAGATTCTCGTTCCGGAAACTAACCCGGATAGCATCGATACTGAATTAAGAGTTAATAAAGAAAACATTGGTGTTAACCTGGTAGACGCACTATCACAGGGAACAAGTGTTGGACTTAAACTGGCTGCTAATGTCGGTGCTATGCTATTGGCATTCATTGCTATTATCTATGCTCTAAACGGACTTCTTGTTGGAGTCGTAGGTGATTATACCGGATTAAACCAGTATGTTATTGAGTCTACCAATGGAAGTTTTGATGGCTTCTCTCTTCAATATATTCTTGGACAGATATTCAGAGTTTTTGCCTGGGTAATTGGAGTACCATGGCAAGACACTCTTCAGGTCGGAAGTTTACTCGGTCAGAAGACAGTGATCAATGAATTCATCGCTTATGATAACCTGGCCAAAGGTCTGAAAGGGGATAATCCTTTAACTGGTAAATCACTAATCATTGCTACCTATGTACTTTGTGGTTTTTCAAACTTCAGTTCGATAGCAATCCAGGTAGGTGGCATTGGCTCATTAGCGCCTAATCAACAAGGAAACTTATCTAAACTGGGTTTCCAGGCTCTTTTTGCTGCTACCATTGCATGTATGCTTACCGCAACGATTGCCGGTGCATTGATCAGTGAGTAAATCTTTTTGGCTTTGTTAGTTCATTGGTTTAATTTGAAAAAAATTAAACCTGACTTTATATGTCCATTAAAGATTTTCGATTTCTTTACATTTTACTCTTTCTCGTATTTGTATCCTGTTATCAGGAATCTACCTCGGTCGAAGAGCAGATTGTCGTTGATGAAAACTTCAGGGTAAATAGTGATTTTTATTCGACACAGCTTTTCGAGGATGTACAAATGGCAGCAGTATTTCCGGATTCAAAAACATTTGCAGATGCTATTCCATTAAAGCCCATACCCGCAATTCTTGATCTTTATAAAGAAAAAAAGAACGCCGAAAATTTTAACTTAAAATCGTTCGTAAGTGATAATTTCAAATCTCCCGATAAACCTGCATCGGGCTTTGTTTCTGATACTTCCCTTCGTGTAAATGAGCATATAACAAGGCTATGGCCAATATTAACAAGGGAAGAAGAAAATCAACCAGAAGCAGGATCACTTATTCCCCTACCCTATGATTACGTTGTCCCGGGTGGCCGGTTTGGAGAAATCTATTACTGGGATTCGTATTTCACGATGCTGGGTCTTGTGGCTGATCATAAAGAAGGTTCTGTTCGAAATATGGTGAACAACTTTAGCCACCTTATCGATTCGATAGGATTTATTCCAAATGGCAATCGAACCTATTTCCTCGGTAGAAGTCAGCCCCCTTTTTATTCATTAATGGTTAGAATGGTTCACGAAAATTATGGCGACAGCATTTCAAAATATTTGCCACAACTATTAAGGGAGTATAATTACTGGCAAAAGGGTTCGGAGAGTCTGATAAATGTCGGTGAGGCAAATCGGTCTCCTGTAAAAGTATCGGATGGACTTATTCTAAACAGATATTTCGATACTAGAACCGGACCCCGACCGGAATCTTATAAAGAAGATGTTTTCCTTATGAAACAAGCTAACCGGGATCCGGAAGAGCTTTATGCTGATATCCGTGCAGCTTGTGCTTCAGGATGGGATTTTAGCAGCCGATGGTTTGCTGATGGAAAAACAATGGCAACTATCGAAACAAGCAAGATTGTCCCTGTAGACTTGAATGCCTTAATATTCCACCTGGAAGTGATGATCAGCAAAGGATTTGATGAATTGCAAAATGGAGTCAAAGCAGAAGAATATGCCGAGAAAGCAGAAATCAGAAAAGAAGCAATAAGAAAATACTGTTGGGATGAAGAGCAACAAGTATTTTCGGATTATCACATTGATAGCGGCACAGTTACTGGCAAAAAAACACTGGCAATGGCTTTCCCTTTATTCTTTGAGATCGCTACTCCGGATCAGGCAGAAAAGGTAAAAGAAACTTTAATGAATGAATTTCTTAAAGAAGGAGGCTTCACTACGACCCTTGTAAATTCAGGTGAACAATGGGATGCCCCAAATGGCTGGGCCCCGTTACAATGGATCACGATCCAGGGATTGAAAAATTATGGTTTTCATGCTGAAGCTAATGAAGCAAAGCGACGCTGGATAAATCGAAATAAGGAAGTCTTTAAGAAGACTGGTAAGATGGTTGAGAAATATGTTGTGACCGGTGAAGTTGAGGAAGCCGGAGGTGGCGAATATCCATTACAAGATGGCTTTGGATGGTCGAATGGGGTATATAAAGCATTGACTCAGTTAAAAGACTGATGATTTAATATCTTAACAACTGGAAGCAGTCATTTCAGCGTTACAAACGCTGGTCTCAATAACAACCTCGTTACGCTTCGCTAAACAAGGTCGATGGGGCTGCTTTTTATTTTTTATAGATGTTAGCAACGAAGAAAGCAATCGTCCTCGTTTGCAACGAGGATGAGCGAGAATGGCGTTTTTAACGCCTAAACTTTCTTTAATCCGGATAAAAGATCCAACGATAATGGTTCGACATTGCAAAAGTCGGACAGCAGGTTTCTCTAAAATTAAAAATTCAGAATGAAAATTCTTACCAAGGAAGAACTTGAAATAAAGCTAAATGAAGTGTTTTCAGAAATAAAATCTAAAAACATTACCACAAAAAATCTCCTCTCAATCACATCTGAAATAATAGAATCTTGTGTGGAGATAAAGCTTGACGAAGGTAGTATTTATTTTATTTATCATCAGAAACAAAAAGCCCATCCAGTGGGTGGAATTAGTATAAATCAACACACTTCTGTATTAATTCCAAATCCTTACAATATCAAATTCATATATGATGAGAATAGTAAATTGATTGAAATCAAAAGCGATAATATCAATTTGACTAAAAAACTGATCGAAAAAATTAATTTAATCCCCTCCTATCCAATCCATTTCAAAAAAGGAAAAGAATTGAATGCAATTTTTAAATTATATTTCGAAAATTTACTCCTGATTAAACAAGATAGTTTCATTACTTCCAATGAGATAATTAATAAAGTAATTTACTTCTACGCCTACCTTTTAGAAATTTTTAATGAGTTTGAAGAATCCTGATAATCCTCCATATTTTGTGTTCTTACAATTTAATTCAGGTGATGATATCTTAACGCTAAATCTGGACTCACTTTGCATAAACAAAGTCTCTGATTTCAAGTGTCTCCACTTGAAATGCAAAAGCAGATAACACCTTGCTTGTGGAGACACAAAGCAAGCAGGAGCAGTTTGTTGCAATGTTTAATTATAATCCCCTGCTCTTCGGGATTTGTAATTCCGAAGCCTTATTTATGGATTTGTAATCCATATTTCTATTTCAACGTTACAAACGCTGGTCTCAATAACAACCTCGTTACGTTTCGCTAAACAAGGTCGATGGAGCAGCTATAATTTATGAAACCCACGGAGATGTTAATCGTCCTCGTTTGCAACGAGGATGTGCGAGGTTGGCGATTGTATCGCCGTATTTTATCATTCCCTCACCAAAATCATCAAACTGATATCCTCAACTTCCACTGAACCTGAAATTGTCTCTATTCCCGCTTCTTCTACCTTTTCTTTATTTGCAATCACTTTCCAGTCTCCCTCAGGCAGATCAAACTGAAGCGGCTCTCTTCTGGCATTATAGATCACAATTACTTTATCCCACTCTTCATTTTCAAGTTCACTTCCATCGATCTCAAAAACTATGGCATTATCCTCATCCAGGTGAAATTTTATTGATTCATTAATCACTTTCTGGCTTTGCAATCTGAAGACCGGATGGGAATTATGCACTTTCAATAACTTAACTATATAATCTTTCAGCCCTTCATATTTCATTTGTCGATCCCAGTCGATCTGATTGATCGAATCCGGTGATTCAAATGAATTCTCAACCCCATCCTTGGTTCTGGCCATTTCAGAACCTGCATGTAAGAACGTAATTCCCTGTGAAGTGATCACCATTGATAATGCCAGCTTATGCATTGCCAGGATTTCTTCCTCATTATCTTCTTCCCCATTAGATAAATTCAGTCTGTCAAAGAGAGTGTTATTATCATGGCAGGAAACATAATTCACAGTCTTCAAAGGTGAGTCTGACCATGGACTATTACTATAATTTACTTTTTTATAATCTATATTTTCATGCTTGGTAGCTGCAGTTACACCAAATTTTATACTTTCCTCAAGATCTTCGGCACCGGAAACAAATCCTTTTTCTTCCACCTCAAAAACTGATCCCTTGATCCCATCGCGCATATCATCTGAAAATGCTGCTATCCCAACCAGTTCTTTTGTATTTGCTTTCAAAGCAAGAACGCTATCCGGCAACGGTGATGAACCAGCCTTCCATCCCTCCCCATACAACAGCACATCAGGTTTGATTTTTCGCAATTCTGAACTGATTTGGTTCATTGTCTCAATATCATGAATACCCATCAAATCAAACCTGAATCCATCAATATGATATTCGGTCATCCAGTATTTCAAAGACTCGATCATGAACTTACGCATCATCGGTTTTTCCGAAGCGGTTTCATTCCCACAAGCTGCTGCATCTGAAAGACTTCCATCTTTATTATAGCGATAATAATATTCCGGCACTGTTTCATTAAATGACATCCCATCTACACTATGAGTATGGTTATAAACTACATCCATGATCACCCCCATTCCCTTATCATGAATTGCTTTGATCATTTGTTTTGCTTCTTTCACTCTTATTGCTCCATCTGATGGATCAGTGCTATAGCTACCCTCAGGAACGTTATAATTTATCGGGTCATATCCCCAATTGTAATTTGGTTTATCGAGTGTCTCATCGATAGAGGCAAAATCGAAAAAGGGCAAAATATGAAGATGAGTAACTCCCAAATCCTTGATATAATTAAGACCTGAAGGAGCTCCTGAAGGAGTAGAGGTATTTTCTTCAGCAAAAGCAATAAACTTCCCCTTGTTTTCCATACCACTTTCGGGATGTTTGGAAAAATCCCGGACATGGATTTCATAGATCACAGCATCAACGGGCCTTTCTAATACAGGGCCTTTATCATTTTCCCAACCTTCCGGATTTGTTTCTTTCAAATCAATTACCTGAGCTCTTTCACCATTTCGTCCCACAGCTTTAGCGTAGGGACCAGGAACCTCTTGCATTTCAACATCATCAACTGTCACCTGGTAGGTGTAGTATTTCCCCTTTGCATCACCTTCATAAATAAATTCCCAGGCACCGGACTGTATTGGCTTCATCGGATACCTGTCAATTTCCTCAGACCCAATATCCTTATCATAAAAGATCAGATCAACCTTTTCTGCAGTCGGTGCCCATAATTTGAATATACTTTTGTCCTCAGAATAGGTAAGCCCCAGGTCATCACCAGAATAGACAGGATATTGATCTTCCATTGTAGTTGAATCTTTATTTTCGGAACAAGAAGCAACAATCAGCAAAAGTGCTATAATAAGGTAATAGTTTATTTTCATGTTTGGGTATCATTAATAAAAAAACCAGGGTAAAATAACCCTGGCCTTTATAACAAACAATATTTCTTGAATTATAATCCTTTTTAGAATGGAGAATCATCTTCTGTTGGCTCAAGGCCTCCGCCTTTTTCTCCTGGTCCGTAACCAAATCCTCCTCCTGATGGTGGCGGAAGTTCATCATCAAAATCATCGTTGATCTTAGAACCAAAGATTGCTCCTCCGTCATTTCCTCCGGATCCTCCGCCGGAATTTTCGAATGAAGAGAATCCACCAGAACCGGCAGTATTTTGGAATCCGCTATCATCAAGATCTGTAAATCGAGTGTATTTACCGATAAATTTAAGCTTAACAGTATCCAGTGAACCATTTCTGTGCTTGGCAATAATCACCTCACCCATGTTAGTAGTCGGCATACCATCTTCGTCTTCAGTAATACCATAGTATTCCGGACGATAAAGGAACATTACCATATCCGCATCCTGCTCAATCGAACCTGATTCCCTTAAGTCTGATAGCTGCGGTCGCTTATCTCCTCCACGAGTTTCCACAGCACGAGATAACTGAGACAGGGCAATTACCGGCACATTAAGCTCCTTAGCAAGATTTTTCAATGAACGCGAAATAGTTGCAATTTCCTGCTCACGATTACCTTTACTTGATGAATCTCCCTGCATCAACTGAAGGTAGTCAATGATGACCAATTGAATATCATGCTGAGATTTCAATCGACGACATTTAGCCCGAAGCTCAAGAACTGATAAGGCGGGAGTATCATCAATGAAAATCGGAGCTTCAGTAAGCTGGGTAGTTTTATGAACAAGCTGTTCCCATTCGTAATCTTCGAGGTTACCCTTCTTAAGTTTTTCAGATTCCAATTCTGCCTCAGCAGAGATCATCCTGTTTACCAGCTGTACGGCAGACATCTCAAGAGAGAATATTGCTACACCCTTGGCAAAATCTACTGCAGCATTCCGCATGGCTGAAACTACAAAAGCTGTTTTACCCATACCCGGACGAGCTGCAATAATTACAAGGTCTGATTTCTGCCATCCTGATGTCACTCTATCGAGAGCTGAAAAGCCTGTAGGCACTCCGGTAAGTCCTTCTTTTTGATCACGCTTAGCCTCAAGCTCAGTTAAGGCATCTTTCATGATCGACTTCATATCGGCATAAGACTTACGGATACTTTTCTCACTGATCTCAAACAAGTGTCCCTGGGTCTTGTCTAATAGTTCAAATACATCAGTGGTATCTTCGAATGCCATTTCCTGAATTTCGGAAGAGACAGAGATCAATTCTCTCTTGATAGCCTGCTCAACAATAATTCTTGCGTGAGCTTCAATATTTGCTGCAGAGTTGACTCTCGAGGTCAGTTCTGCGATATAATAAGCGCCGCCAACAAATTCTAACGTTCCACTTTTACGGAGCTGATTAACAACAGTCTCCATATCGATCGGTTCCGACTCATTAAAGAGGGTAACGATCGCTTTATATATTTCTTTATGATGGTCTTTATAAAAAGATTCAGGATGCAGCACATCGATAACTGCTGTTAATGCATCCTTTTCGAGCATTAATGCTCCTAATACAATCTGCTCCAGATCCACTGCCTTGGGAGGCACTTTCCCTAATCCCTTCAAACTTTCTGGCACAGCAGGCCTTCGTTGTTTCCTATTGCCTTTACCTGCCAGTACATTTTCATTATCCATAAAACAAAACTACACTTTAATTTGAGCCATCAATCATTTAGTGGATTGTTTTTATCCACCGTAATATCCACAGACTTATCCACATTCCTGATTATCAGTCTGAAACCTGTTAAAATTTAAGTATATTAAATAAACTAAACTGCAAAGATTCGTAATCAATTCCATTTTGAAAACGAACTTTTACAAATTATGATATCTTTGTATCTATAAAACAGGGAATTTTACCCTACATAACGATTAACTGAGATAAATACTGCCAATGGAAAACATAAAAAAAGTTCACTTTATCGCCATAGGCGGCAGCATAATGCACAACCTTGCTGTAAACCTGAAAAATGATGGCTATCAGGTCACAGGTTCCGACGATACTTTTTTCGAACCTTCAAAGTCTACTTTAAAAGAACATGGATTACTTCCTGAAAAAGAAGGCTGGTACCCTGAAAAAATAACATCAGATATAGATGCAGTGATTTTGGGTATGCATGCCAAACAGGATAATCCGGAATTGTTAAAAGCAAAGGAATTGAATGTACCTATATATTCTTTCCCTGAGTTCGTTTATGAACGAAGCAAAAACAAGCAGCGCATTGTCATTGCAGGGAGCCATGGAAAGACTACCATTACTTCGATGATAATGCATGTGTTGAATAAACTGGGAAAGCCTTTCGACTATCTTGTCGGTGCGAAAGTTGAAGGATTTGAAACAATGGTCAAGCTTTCTGATGCTCCAATGATCATAATTGAGGGCGATGAATACTCTACTTCAGCACTTGATCACACTCCAAAGTTCCTTCATTATCATCATCACATAGCCCTGATTTCAGGCATTGACTGGGATCATGTCAATATTTATCCTGACAGGGATAATTATGTTGCCCAGTTTGATAAACTAGCTGATCAAACACCTAAGGCAGGCTCATTAGTTTTTAATGAAGATGATAATCTTGTCAGTGTTATTGGCAATAAAGAAAGAGAAGACGTTGTAAGAGAGCCATACACTACTCCGGATCATTATGTAAAAGATGGCAAAACATATTTGAAAACTGAGTTTGGTGATATCAAATTAGAAATTTTTGGCATTCATAACCTTCAGAATATAGCCGGAGCAAAAGCTGTACTGTCTCGAATTTCAGTTCAGGATAAGGAATTTTATGATGCAATCGGATCATTCAAAGGTGCTTCAAAAAGAATGGAGCTCGTAGGTTACAGTACCAGTGGTGCTGTTTACAAAGACTATGCTCATGCTCCATCTAAGATCGAAGCTACTACCAAAGCACTTAAAAATCAATATCCGAATCGCAAGCTAATCGCCTGTATGGAGTTGCATACCTATAGTAGCTTAAGCAAAGATTTCCTAAGTGAATACAAAGGAAAACTAGATTCTGCAGATGAGAAGCTGGTTTATTTCAATCCTAAAGCCATAGAAATAAAAGGACTCGATGATCTTAAACCTGAAGAGGTCAAAGAAGCTTTCAATGATGGTGAAATCAAGGTATTCAAGGATAGTGGAGAACTTAGATCTTACCTTGAAAGCCTGGAACTAAACAATGCTAACTTACTGATGATGAGCTCCGGAAATTTTGACGGGATAAACATCGACAACCTATCTGAAAAACTTTTATAACTATGTATTTAAATCTTAAAAGCCCCCTGGCATTTTTTGATCTTGAAACGACAGGAACTAATATCAGCCATGACAGAATCGTTGAAATTTCAATTGTCAAGGCTATGCCGGATGGCACTAAAGATATAAAAACCATGAAAATAAACCCGGAGATGCCAATTCCTGAAGAGGTATCTTTAATTCATGGTATCAGGGATGAGGATATCAAAGATGCTCCTACTTTTAAACAGGTAGCAAAGGAACTAGCCAAATTTCTTGAAGGCGCAGACCTTGCCGGATACAATATCGTCAAATTTGATGTTCCGGTACTTGTCGAAGAATTTTTAAGAGCTGATATTGATTTTGATCTCAGCAACAGAAAGCTTGTTGACGCTCAGAAGATCTTTTTCATGATGGAAAAGAGAACTTTATCTGCTGCTTATAAATTCTATTGCGACAAAACCCTTGATGGTGCCCACAGTGCCGAAGCTGATACGTTAGCAACTCTGGAGGTTTTGAATGCCCAGCTTAAAATGTACGAAGGCATGGAAGTAGAAGATCTGTTAGGCAAGAAAATCGGTGTGATTGAAAATGATATGGACAAGATCCATGCACTGACTAACAAAAAGATGGTAGATCTGGCCGGAAGAATCGTCTTCAACAATAAAGGAGAAGAGGTATTTAACTTTGGCAAACACCGTGGAAAACTTGTGTGCGATGTGTTAAAGAAAGAACCTGGATATTATGACTGGATGATGCGAGGTGATTTCCCTTTAGATACTAAAAGGAAATTAACGCAAATTAAGCTCCGCGATTTTAACATGAAATAATTAGCAATTACAATATTTTCAACAGCCCTTTTAACTATTATCGATTTTAAAAAATCGGGTTTAATTAGTTAAAAGGGCTGTTTTTTTATAGGAGAACTGGATAATTATTAGTAGTATAAATGTCAGAAATCAAATCTGCTATGTCAAAAATAATTATTGTCTCCAACAGGTTGCCTTTGAGGGTTGAAAAGAAAGCAGAAGGCATGAAATTTAAAGCCAGCGAAGGTGGACTTGCTACAGGGTTAGGTTCAATTTATAAAGAAGGTGATAATGTTTGGGTCGGATGGCCGGGTGCATTTTTTTCAGATTCCACTGAAGAATCGAATGTTACACTGAGACTTAAACAAGAAAACATGCTTCCTGTCTTTCTAACGCAGGAAGAAATTCACAACTACTACGAGGGGTTCAGCAATGAAACACTCTGGCCAACATACCACTACTTTTCTCAATACGCTGTATATGAACCTGAATTCTGGGAAAGCTACAAAAGGGTAAATCAAAAGTTTGCCGATGCTGTTGTCAGCATTGCAGAAAAAGGTGATATTGTCTGGGTCCACGACTACCAGCTGCTACTTGTACCCCAGATGATAAGGGAAAAATTCCCGGATATAACAATTGGCTTTTTCCAGCACATACCATTCCCTTCATTTGAGGTTTTCAGACTCCTGCCATGGAGAAGAGAACTGATCCAGGGAATGTTTGGAGCAGATCTCATCGGGTTCCATACCTATGATGATATGCGTCACTTTTTAAGTGCCGTAAGCCGTGTTGTAGCTAAAAGTAATTCAAGTGGAATCATTGAGGTAGGAAACCGGTCCGTCCTGGTTGACAGTTTTCCTATGGGAATCGATTATGAAAAATACTCAGGTCTCGCCATATCAGACGAAACTGCAGAAAGAGAAAAACGCTATCGGGAATCACTGGGAGACGTACGGTTGATCCTTTCAATGGACAGGCTGGATTACAGTAAAGGAATACCTCAAAGACTGGCTGCATTTGAAGCCTTTTTAACTAATTACCCGGAATACAGGGAAAAGATATCCTTACTTCTTCAAGTTGTTCCTTCAAGGGATAAAGTGGAGAAATACAAAAAATTAAAAGAGGAAATAGAATTACTAGTTGGCCGGATAAACGGGAAATTCAGCCGTATTAAATGGACTCCCATTCATTACTTCTACCGGTCACTCCCTATCAATGCTATTTCTGCTTTTTATGGCATGAGTGACGTGGCACTGGTAACACCTATGCGTGATGGAATGAACCTGGTCTGCAAGGAATATATAGCAAGCAAGGCGCACGAAGGTCGTGGTGTACTGATTCTTAGTGAAATGGCCGGAGCTGCCAAGGAGTTAAGCGATGCTATATTGGTTAATCCAAATAACCAGAAGCAATTGGTCGAAGCGTTATACCGTGCCCTGACAATGCCAGCACCAGAGCAAAAAAAGCATCTGGACATTATGAATGACTCGATAAAAAAATACAACATTCATCACTGGGTAAAACTATTTATGGATAGATTAACTTTTATCAAGGAAGAACAAAAACAACAAGCAACTAAAATGATTGACCTGAATGCCATCGGAGTAATTAAGGATGAATACAGAAAGGCTGATTCCAGAGTTTTATTTTTAGATTATGACGGGACTCTTGTAGGATTTAATAATGATCCGAAAAAAGTTGCTCCGGATGAAGAACTGGTCTCTCTTCTTGATGACTTAAGCAAGGATGACAAAAACAGGGTGGTTGTTATTTCAGGTAGAGATAAAAACACACTTAACGAATGGCTTGGCGGTCTTGACATAGACTTAATTTGCGAACATGGCGTCTGGCTGAGGGAAAAAGGCTCAAACTGGAAAAACATAACCAAATTAGACCCTTCCTGGAAAGATCAGATAAAACCTGTTCTAGATAGATATGTTGATCGTACTCCGGGATCATTTATCGAGGAAAAAGACTTTTCTCTAGCCTGGCATTATAGAAAAGTGGAAACCGGACTAGGCGAAATGAGGGCCAGAGAATTAACTTCGCACCTTAAATACCTGGCTGCTCCCCTGGACCTGATGGTTCTTGAAGGAGACATGGTAGTTGAGATAAAAAATAGTCAGGTTAATAAAGGCCGGGCTGCACAGAAGTGGATAGAAAAATTTCCAGCAGAATTTAATCTTGCGATCGGAGATGATAAGACAGATGAGGATACTTTCAGCGTGATGCCTGATGAAGCTTTTACTATAAAGGTAGGTATCGGTAATTCTAACGCTGACTACTCGGTAGAAGATCACGCCCAGGTACGTGTCCTGCTTAAAAGTTTGCTATAATAAAAATCAATGATAATATTATAAAAAGCCGGTATAATCCGGCTTTTTTTTATCTATCAGGTCTGATAATCATTTCATTGATCACTGCATGGTCAGGTTGTGAAAGTATGTAATAAATATTTTTGGCTATATCCGCACTTTCCAAAACAATACCTGAAAAATAGTCTTTAAATTTTTCGGCTGTTTCTTCATGGTGAGTATGATCCTTAAACTCCGTATCTACCGCACCAGGGGATATATTGCTGATTCTGACCTTATCTCTTAACTCGAGTCTGATTCCTCTTGTGATTACATCAACAGCATGTTTACTAGCTGCATATACCACACTTCCCGGGAAAACATCATGGGCTGCGACACTTGCAAGATTGATTATATGCCCGGAAGATTTAAGCAGATATGGTAAAGAATAATGAATACATGAAAGCAGGCCTTTCACATTCACATCAAACATATTATGAAAATCCTCCAATTCACCTTCTGCTACAGGTCCAAGATAACCTACACCTGCATTATTAATCAGGACATCAATACTACCAAATTTTTCAACTGCCTGATTAATGAAGTTTTTAACCTGGGATTTATCTGTTACGTCTACCTGTATCGCCAGTGCCTTCTCTCCTATCTCTGAAGCTGTTTTTTCAATTTCATCTTGTCGTCTTGCACCTAATACAACAGTTGCTCCTTTTTCTGCCAGAAGCCTTGCTGTAGCTTCTCCGATACCACTACTTGCTCCTGTGATTAATACAGTTTTGCCTTTAATTTCCATGTCCAAATTTTTGTTATACTTTAAGTTCTAACAACAGTAGTCGGGACTTGTTTATTTAACCTCCTTCTTTATAAAAGTAGTCAATACCGGGATTAGCATATCATGCAAAGGCCCTTCATTAAAGTAACTATCCAGATTCTGCTGATAACCGCCTTCAATTTCCTTCAGGACATGATTCATATCTTCAATTTCCTTATATTCAGCATTCTTACTTTTCTTTGACAGATCTTTTAATTGTTCTGGTTTAACCTGTAAATCCTTAGTACCAGCAATCAGAAGCACCGGGACATCGATCTGTTTAATTACTTCCGAAGGATCATATTTTAACCACGTTTTTATAAAGTACTGTGCCTGTGGATTAAAAATAGACTTCAACAATAAATGCGGTTGTCTGATTGAATCCCCTGCAATCAAAGTATCCAGATAGCTGCGGCTTAATTTTAAAATTCCCGGCCCCTGGGGTTCAAGCTGTTCCATTAATACTTTATCGATTCTATAACCCTGACCACAAAGACTGATAACGCCCTTAACCTTGGCTTTTTCCCTTGCTGCTACCACCATAGAAACCAGACCTCCCTGACTATGTCCAAGTAAAACTTGCTCATGATCAGGCATTAAGCTATCTAATTGCAAGCTCCAGGCCTCCAGATCATTTATAAAATCATCAAATGTGATGAGCTCGCTGATCTTACCACTTTCCAACAAAGCAATTGAACGCTTATTATATCTAAATGAGGCAAAACCTTCCTTTGCGAGTTCTTCAGCAAGCACCTTGAGATAAGAAGTTTGCATCATCTGCATATTACCATCCTGATTTACAGGACCTGACCCGGGAGTAATAATAACCAAAACATCTTTCTCAGAAGTTTCCGGTAAAAGAAGAGTTCCTGTCAAATCAAGGCTATCCCTGGTAATAGAAATAACTTTTTCGGTCTGACCACTAATAAAAGTAAAAGGAAATAAGATCAGAATAAATAATAAAACTCTTATCATAAAAATGAGGGTTTATCTAACTTTCTGGAAATTCTTGTTGCTGCATTTATTAACCCTACATGACTATAAGCTTGCGGGAAATTACCCCACTGAGAACCCGATTCTGCATCAACGTCCTCACTTAATAAACCCACGTGATTTTCAAAACTGATCAATTCTTCAAAGATCTTTATAGCTTCTTCAATTCTGCCGACACAAGTCAGGGCTTCAACATACCAGAAAGCGGTAATCAAAAATGTAGTTTCAGGTGTACCGAAATCATCAGCATGTTTATATCTGTAAAATAATCCACTATCGGCAGCCAGTTCCATTTCCAGGTTTTTCAAATGGCTTTTAGCCTTATCACTATTATGCGGGATATAATTCATCATGATCATTTGAAGAGTAGATGCATCAAGATGCTTACTTCCTATGGCCTGTGTATAAACACCTCTTTCCTCATCCCAGCATTTTTCGATCTTTTTAGTAGATCTTGAAACAAGGTCTTGCGCCTGAGAAATGATCTCTTCATCCTTGAGGTGCCGTCCGATCTTTAAGGCAGCACTTGCACCTGCCCATTGAAAAAGATTGGTATAGCAATGCTCTTGTGCGAGAGTCCTGAATTCCCATAATCCAGCATCCGGCTCGTCGAGCGTTTTATTAATAAGGCCAAGCATTTTATTGATCAACTTATGGCTTCCTGCACGTTCGTCTATTATAAACCTGTTATCGATATAAAGAGGTAACAATGACACTAAAACCTGACCATATACATCATTTTGAATATGTTCATAAGCCTGATTACCAATCCTAACTGGCTGGTTACCCATATACCCCTCGAGATCGAGAATGTGTTCAATAAGAGATTTTTCACCACTTATACTATATAGTGGCTGAAATCTTTCACTTTCCTGAACTGAAATGTTAGCGATATATTGAAAATATTGTTCTACTTCTTCGAAGTGACCAATACTATTAAATGCATTTAAAGTATAAAAAGTATCTCTCATCCAGCAATACCGGTAATCCCAATTACGAGTACTTCCTGGAGCTTCAGGTAATGAAGTAGTACCAGCTGCTATAATAGCACCGGTATCTTCGTATTGATGAATTTTTAATGCCAGAGCTGACCGAATAATAACCTTCTGATAGAAATTACCAATACTGGTACTTTTAACCCATCCCCTCCAATATAAGATGGTTTCATTCATAAATCTTTCTGATGTACGCTCAATTGATGCTTCCAAAGGTGCCCCATAGGTTAAAACAAGGTACTTTGGCTCATTCAGCACAAACCCTCTTTCATCCTCAATATAAGTCAGGGAAATATTGGTAGTAAGCCTTAAGTTCTGTTCAAGTCCAAGGTACTCAATGTGGTTACTACCTCTGTGCGCTTCTGGCTCTATCTCACCATAATTACCAACCGGATTGCATTTGACTTTTATCCGTGGAGTTCCGGATAGCGGTTCGATCTTTCTGATCATCATCAGCGGTTTGTAATACCGGTCATTCTGATAAAACCTGGGTGCGAAGTCTGTTACCCTGTAACTACCATCAGAAGTTTCAATTTCTGTTCTGACAACATTTGTGTTTTCTATATAGTATTGATTGGTACTAAACCCACCGTCATCATCAGGAAGAATTGAAAACTCACCACCTTTACGCTGGTCAAGCATCCTTCCGAAGATAAACGAGCTGTCAAAGCGGGGCCAGCACATCCAATCGATGTTAGTATTCTTATTTACATATGCCAGAAAAGCACAGTTTCCGACTATAGCGTGAGGATAAATATGTTTCTTCTTTTTCATTAAGCTTTATCTTTCCTGTAAAAGGTCAAGGTTAACCGGTTTAAACCGAATCTTGAAATCATTATCTAAGAAATAGAACTTACAGGTCTAACATCCAACAATCATTTAAGTTTTTGATGATTAAATGTAAAATTTATAAAAGTTAGACCATTCAAAGGGGTAAAAAAATAAAAAGCCCAAAAACTTATGCTTCCGGGCTTTTTCTAGAATGATCCTTATTTATTTTTATTGTAATATTCCATTGCCTTCGGCATCAATTCCTTCAAATCTGATATTCGGGTATCGTGACTTGGGTGAGTACTTATGAATTCAGGCGGTTGCTGACCTCCGGATTTTTCAGCCATCCTGCCCCAGAAATCAACTGCTTCTCTGGGATCATAACCGGCAATTGCCATAAATATTAATCCGATTTCATCGGCTTCAGATTCGTGCTTTCTGGAAAATTTAAGCATTCCTAATTGGCCACCCACTCCGAAAGCCTGAAGAATTAATTGCTCTCCTGCAGAAGGATTTTGGCCCATAAGTGCTCCAAAAGTCCCGAATGCTCCTTGTAATACCATAGCATTACTGATCCGTTCTCTACCGTGATTAGCTATAGCGTGAGCAATTTCATGCCCCATGACCACTGCTACACCCGCTTCATCCTCACAAATTGGCATTATTCCTTCATAAAAGGCAACCTTACCACCTGGCAGACACCAGGCATTGGCTATATCTTCATTGACCAGTTTAAATTCCCATTCAAACCCATCGATAACCTCTAAGGAATTATTATTTCTTAAATATTGTTCGACAGCAGCTTGAATTTCATGCCCGACATTTTTAACCATCTGGGCATTTCTGGTTCCTGTAACTACCCTGGCAGTATCGAGAAACTGATCATATTGCTGAAAAGCAACTGGTATAAGTTCTTCATTACTTACCAGACTTAATTGTCTTCTTCCTGTAACTGGGACCGTGGCACATCCATAAGCGATAATTGCCACGAAAAATATTGCAAGTACTTTCTTCATGGTTTTTGACTTCAAATTTTTGATAATATAATATTAACTTTGAATTTGGCGTATTGAAACTTAATAAATCATAGCTTAAACTTATTATATAAAATATGAAAATTCTGGCAATTGGCAGAAATTATGTTGATCATATTAAAGAATTGAACAACGAGATCCCGGATAATCCGGTAATCTTTACTAAACCGGATACAGCATTATTGAAAAATAACGATCCTTTTTATTATCCGGACTACAGTAATGATATCCACCATGAGATCGAAGTGATCATAAGAATTTGCAAGCAGGGAAAAAGTATCCAGCCTAAATTCGCTCATAAATATTATGATTCGGTGGGTTTGGGAATAGACTTTACAGCCAGAGATCTACAGTCAGAAGCCAAATCGAAGGGGCTTCCCTGGGCGATAGCAAAAGGATTCAACGGTTCTGCCCCGATTTCAGAATTTATTCCTAAAACTGAATTCGAGGATATTCAAGACCTGAACTTCGAACTTCAGGTAAATGGAGAAACCAAACAAAAGGGAAATACGTCATTAATGATGTATAAGATCGATGAGTTGATTGCTCACATTTCAAAATACATTACACTTAGTACAGGAGATATAATTTTTACCGGTACTCCAAAAGGAGTCGGGCCGGTTAAAAAAGGTGATAGATTAACCGGATTTTTAGAAGGAAAAAAAATGCTTGATTTCGAAATAAAATAATTAATATGGGTGACTTTTTCAGGGCAACTTTGATCATTTTTATGATCTTTCAGACAATTGGAGTATTTGGGCAGTCTTATGAACCATCTGAAGGTTCGTATCTATTCCCGATGAATCCGCATAACCGTAACTATCTTGCAGGAACAATGGGTGAATTAAGATCTACCCATTTCCATGGTGGTCTGGACATTAAGACAGGTGGAGTTGAAGGATGGGATGTATATGCTGCTACAGGAGGATATGTCTCCCGAATAAAAGTATCGACTTCAGGATATGGTAACGTCATTTACCTTTCTCACCCGAATGGTTATACCACAGTATATGCTCATTTAAGTGAATTTGAACCAGAATTGGCTAAATGGGTTAGACAGCAGCAGTACGACAAAAAAACCTTTGAGATCGAACTTTTTCCGCAGGAAGGTCAGTTCAGTTATAATAAAGGAGAGCTAATTGCTTTAAGTGGAAATTCAGGCTCAAGCTCCGGACCTCATTTACATTTTGAAATTCGCGATGAAAAACAACGACCTATAAATCCTCTTTTTAATAATTACAAAAAAGAAATTGTAGATCAGATTCCTCCTACTCTATATGAAATTGCATTTGAACCGCTAAGTAAAGATACCAGGATCAATGGTAAGTACGAGCGATTAGAGGTAAGACCATCAAGAAGAGGGAATGATTATTATATCAATAAAAACATCAACATCGAAGGCCCGGTGGGTATTGAAGTAAAAGCCTACGATAAATTTAATGGGGTACCCAACCAAAACGGCGTCCCTGTAGTTCAGTTATTTGAAAATGACCAAATCCTTTTTGATCAGTCTCTGAACTATTTTTCTTTTAGTGATCAGAGAGATATCCTTATTCACACAAATTATGCTGCCAAAGTAAATGGCAGTGGAATGTTTAACAAGCTATATATTGAAGATGATAACCCCTTACCGTTTTATGACAGATCTTTAGGTAAGGGAATTGTTGAACTTTCTGAAGGTGATCAAAAAGATTATAAAATAAATCTGAAAGATGCTTATGGAAATACTTCTGTTGCCTCTTTCAAATTATTTGGAGAAAAATCAGACCCTTCTGCCCTATATACTGCAGTTGATGTGCCTTATGAAATTGACAGAAAAAGAAATAACCTAATCATATCAACTCCAAAAACGGAAAGTCCTGACAGCATTGTGATCTATTCAGGATTTCAAAAACACTATGAGACTCCTGCATATATTACATCCAATGCAAAATTTTATATCTGGGATTTAAATTGGGGTACACCTGATTCCGCAATGATCAATGAAGTTTCACATACATTTGATTTCGTTGCGACAATCCCTAACAAAACCAGCTATAATTTTTACAGCAAAACTGCGAATATTAATTTTCCATACAGATCAGGATTTGACACTCTTTACCTGGAATACAGTTACGAATACGATTCGGTTAAAGAAATTGAAAAATTTTCTATTGGAGACCATACAGTTCCTTTGAGAAAAAGCATGGCCGTAACACTAAAACCAAAAAAAGAATATAGCGACAAGGCCGGAGTTTACCGAATAGGAAACAATGGAAGATGGTTTAGCTATGAAGGAGGGGAAAGATCGGGAGATGCTTTCACTTTTTACACAAGATATTTTGGTGATTTCACAATCAGAGAAGATAATGAGAAACCTGACATCAGGGCGATAACATTGAATCAAAACTCTCTAAGATTCGTCATTGATGATGATATGTCAGGAATTAATACTTACGATCTTTATGTGGATGGGGAATGGGTGTTAATGAAGTATGATTATAAAAGAAAACTGATCGAGTCAGAAAAACTAGACCCAAACATTCCTTTTAAAGGCAAGTTATTACTGAGAGTTACTGATAATGCAGGAAACATAAAAGAATACAACACACAATTATAAACCAAAAAAGCAAACGATTATGGCATTAGAAATTGGCGATAAGGCGCCGGATTTTGAAGTAAATGATCAGGACGGTAATAAAGTAAAACTCTCTGATTTCAGAGGTAAAAAAGTGGTATTGTATTTTTACCCGAAAGATGCTACACCTGGTTGTACTGCCCAGGCTTGTAATCTTAGAGATAACTATGAGGCTTTGCAAAATGAAGGCTATGAAGTTCTTGGCATCAGTTCTGATGATGAAGCAAAACACAGGAAATTTATTGAAAAGCAAGACCTTCCATTTACCCTACTTGCCGATACTGACAAAGAAGTTCATGAAAAATATGGCACCTGGGTAGAGAAAAATATGTACGGAAGAAAATACATGGGAACACAAAGAACTACCTTTATTATCGATGAGGAAGGCAAAATTGAAGACATAATTAAGAAGGTTAAAACGAAAGAACATACGTCACAGATACTCAAATAATTACACAAAATAATACTGTGTAATTATATACTGATATAATCAGGTATTAGGCCGCAAGATTTCATGGAAATGATTGATTTTTCATGTATCTTGCGGCCTGTTTGATATAAATAACATTATCCTCAGCAAAAAGCATGGAGCAGCAAGTAGATATTGAAAAGTTACAAAACCTGGCTTCACAAGTCAGAAGAGACGTTTTACGCATGGTTCACGCTGTACAATCAGGACACCCTGGCGGGTCTTTGGGTTGTACGGATTATTTCGTAGCCATGTATTTTGAAATTATGGACTACAAAGTCCCTTTCAAACCGGACGGTATTAATGAAGACCTGTTTTTCTTATCAAACGGTCATATTTCCCCGGTTTGGTACAGTACTTTGGCCCACGCAGGATTCTTCGATGTAAGCGAACTGTCAACGTTCAGAAAAATCGATAGCCGTTTACAAGGTCACCCTGCTACAGAAGAAGGACTTCCGGGCATCAGAGTGGCATCCGGATCTTTAGGCCAGGGACTTTCAGTAGCCGCAGGAGCTGCTCAGGCTAAAAAGCTTAATGATGATAATCACACTGTCTACGTTTTGATGGGTGATGGCGAACTTCAGGAAGGTCAGGTTTGGGAAGCAGCAATGTATGCATCACACCACAAAATAGACAACCTGGTTGCAACCATAGATTACAATGGTCAGCAAATCGACGGACCAACAAAAGATGTTATGGATCTTGCCGATTTAAAAGCAAAGTGGGAATCTTTTGGATGGACTGTAGTTGAGTCTAATGGTAATGACATGGACAGTATTGTTAAAGCCATGAAACACGCACACAGTCTGACAAGAAAAGGAAGACCTGTAGTTAATTTAATGAGTACTGAAATGGGATTCCCTATTGATTTCATGGTAGGAACTCACAAATGGCACGGTGTTGCTCCTAATGACGAACAATTAGAGCAGGCTCTTGGTCAACTGGAAGAAACTTTAGGAGACTATTAATCTTCCCCCAATAACTTTTAAATCAAATTAAGAATTAAAGGGTTCGCCCTTCAAAAATATAAATCGATGAAATTCTCTTTTACTGAAAAGAAAGATACACGCTCGGGATTCGGTGATGGTTTATTAGAAGCCGGAAAGCAAGACGAAAGAATTGTCGCTCTTTGTGCAGACCTTACCGGATCGCTAAAAATGGGAGCATTCCAAAACGAATTTCCTGAAAGATTTTATCAAACAGGTATTGCAGAAGCTAATATGATGGGCCTTGCTGCCGGTATGACAATCGGAGGTAAAATTCCATTCACAGGAACATTTGCAAACTTCAGTACTGGCCGGGTTTATGACCAGATCAGACAGTCAATAGCCTATTCAGGAAAAAATGTAAAAATTTGTGCTTCTCACGCAGGTCTTACTCTTGGAGAAGATGGTGCTACACACCAGATCCTTGAGGATGTTGGAATGATGAAAATGCTTCCGCATATGACCGTGATTAACCCATGTGATTACAATCAGACCAAGGCTGCTACACTTGCTATAGCGAAGCATGAAGGCCCGGTTTATTTAAGATTTGGTCGTCCAAAATGGCCTGTCTTCACTCCTGAAGACCAGACATTTGAAATCGGTAAAGCGATCAAAATGATCGAGGGAAGCGATGTGACAATTTTCGCTACCGGCCACATGGTATGGTATGCTATTGAAGCTGAAGCTAAACTTGAAGAAATGGGCATCAATGCTGAAGTCATCAACATTCACACGATCAAGCCGATCGATCGTGAAGCGATCATCGAATCAGTTAAAAAAACAGGTTGTGCAGTAACTGCTGAAGAGCACCAGATCAATGGTGGTCTTGGAGAAAGTGTTGCTTCTGTACTTTCCAGAGAATTACCTGCTCCGCTTGAAATCATTGGAGTAAATGATTCATTTGGTGAAAGTGGTAAGCCTGAAGAGTTGTTAGCAAAATACGGACTTAGCCCTGAGGCTATCGTAGAAGCGGCTCAAAAAGTAATCAAAAGAAAATAAGTACAATCAACTTATAATCCGAAGCCCTGACCTCAACGTCAGGGCTTTTTTATTGATCAAAATAGTTAAGTAATCTGGCTTTTGCTCAAAACCTCAGCTTTCAAAGCAGTAGAATATTTTGATTCATAAGAGAATTTATTCGATTGTTTAATTCGGGTTTAGGGTATGTTTTATATTTTTACCGTGCCTATGATTTTAAAACACATTAACCAAATACCAGTAATTGCCGAAGCCCATGGGGCCAAATATGCAGTATTATCTCCAGGATCCAGGGTTGCACCTTTAACACTGGCTTTTACCAGGTATAGAAAAATAGAATGTTTTACGCTGTCAGACGAAAGAAGTGCAGCCTTTGCTGCATTGGGTATGGCTGAAGCATCAAACTCACCTGTGGTAATAGCCTGTACTTCAGGAACTGCAGCTTCTAACTACATCCCTGCTGTAACGGAGGCATATTACAGACAGATTCCCATGGTGATTTTAACGGCTGACCGGCCTCCGGAGTGGATCGATCAATGGGATGGCCAGACGATCAGGCAGAGTAATCTTTATTCAAATCATATAAAAAGATCATTTGAACTTCCGGTTGACACCAGTCATGAAGATGCTCAATGGCGATCAAACAGGATAATAAACGAGGCATTCATAGAAGCAAAAAAACATCCGTGTGGGCCGGTGCATGTAAACATACCTCTGAGAGAACCTTTTTATCCTGAACCTGGAGAAAAATTCGTATATGAGAAAAATGTCCGTATAATAGAAAACAGTGAAACCATCAGAGCGATTCCTGAAAACACCTTAATTGAGCTTCATCAAAAATATAAGCAAGGTAAAAAAATATTAATTCTCGCAGGTCAGTCAAATATTAATGATGAAACCAGGAAAAAACTATCTGATTGGGCAAAAGAGAAGAACATCCCTGTAATCACAGACATAATAAGCAATTGCTATAATGTTGAAACAGGAATTACTAAAGCAGACATTTTTCTTAAAACACTTAAGCAAAGTGAGTATGCAAAACTAAACCCTGACCTTATTATCAGTTTTGGTAAATCAATAATTAGCAAAAATACTAAGCTATACTTAAGAAAAACGGTAAACAAGAAGCAAGAACACTGGTATGTGGGCATTAATGAATTTTTATCCGATCCACTGCAAAATCTAACCCGAACAATAGATCTGGAAATCGATCAATTTCTAGCTCAAACCAGGGACTGGGAAAGTAAAGATTCAAAATATTTAGAATTATGGAGAGCTAAAGAAGAAAAAACTGAAAGAAAACTTGGGAAGGTATTAAGTGAATATAAAACATATCTAAACGAATTATTAGTAAGTAAGGCAGTCTTTGAAAGCCTTCCGGAAAACTCAAAGCTTCATTTGGCAAATAGTATGCCTGTCAGATGGGCAAACTTTATTTCAGGAAAAGGGAAAAATATAAATGTCATTGCCAACAGAGGTACTAGTGGCATAGATGGAACAATCTCCACAGCATCAGGTCATGCAATAATTGAACCTGCAAGATATAATGTGATATTAACAGGTGACCTTTCGTTTTTCTATGACCGCAATAGCTTATGGCATAACTATGGTTATAAAAATCTGTGTATAGTAATAATGAACAATCATTCCGGAGGCATTTTTGGTTTAATCGATGGCCCTTCTAAGCAACCGGAGAACAAAGAATGGTTTGAAACCAGGCAGATGCTGACTGCAAAAAATATTGCCAGGGATCATAAACTTCAATATTTCAGGTGCACAAGGGTTGAACAACTGCAAGAAGCTAAAGGACTAATCAATACGTCAGTTGGCCGCCTTATTATAGAAATATTTACTGAACCTGAAGAGAATAAAAAGGTATTTAAAGCATTATTTCAATAAAATGGAACGCAGGAATACCAGTTTGAAAATTAATGGAAGAGTTATCGGATTTGATGAAATAATCAATCCTCAAAATGACCTTGCTAAAACTGAATTTGAGAAAAGTGTTTTTGATACTATTAGTTCCTTTTTAAAAGGGGATAATGAGATAATACAGCAAACCTCAGGATCAACAGGTAAACCAAAACAAATTAAAATCAGCCGTGGGAGGCTAATTGCCTCAGCAAAAATGACTGGTGAATTCCTGGAATATGATAAAAAAGAGCGGGAATCACTTCTATGTATCCCGGCCTCATTCATCGGGGGAAAAATGGTTTTGATACGTGCTTTAGTATTTGACCTTCCAATTAAAGCAGAAGAACCTTCTGGAAACCCCTTTAAGGGAATAGAGAAAGTGGGAATTACATCGGTGACCCCATACCAGATAAAAAATATTATAGAGGAAGAAGATACTGGCTGCATAAATGCAGATTCAATAATTTTAATTGGAGGGGGCGTAGTAAATGAAGAGTTGGAGAAAAAACTTGCCAACCTACCAGGTGAAATTTATCATACTTATGCGATGACAGAAACAGTATCTAACATTGCACTTAGAAAACTTAACCAACCTCACCGGGAGGAATTATTTGAAACATTACCGGGAATCAATATAAGAAGCGAACAGGGAAGACTATTAGTTAGAGGAAACGTAACTTCAGATAAGTGGCTTGATACAAACGACATTGTAGAGATTATAGAAAAAAATAAATTCAAATGGTTAGGCCGAGCGGACAATGTAATCAACTCCGGAGGGATAAAAATTAATCTTGATGATCTCAAAATCAAAATAGAAAAGGCACTAAATGAAAATGGAGCTTATGATGAAATAGCGCTCTTAAAAGTAAAAGATGACAAATTTGGCGAAGGTTATGTGGTTTTCATTGAAGAAAACAGCAAACTGGAGTCAAAATTGATCCTGGATAAAAACATTAAAATAGATAACAAGGTAAAGCCGAAAAAGATTATCACAATTAATAAAATACCCAAAACAAAAACTGATAAGATTGATTACAAATCATTACGAAAAATATTTAATGATTTGGATTTTTCAGGATAATTTTTCCGATCCCAAAACATTAAATGCTCTCAACATAGAAAACAAACAATATATCAATGAAGATATATTTTAATTGACGTTTTTAATATCTTTATGCATATATAATTTTCTTTCAACCAGTTTTTTTATCACATACAACTCTAATCAATTTTTATTATTATGAAAATCAAAACACTTTTAGGATTAGCTTTTATATTAACAATCACATTTGGTGCTAAAGCTCAGGAATTTGGTGTAAGAGTCGGAGGGAATGTTTCTTCCACAATAAGCGAAACAAATGGAGTTAATATTATTTCAGATAATGTTTTTGGATTTCACCTCGGCGCAACTGGCATTATGCCAATAGGTGAAAATTTAAAAATAAATGGCTCACTATTATACTATCAAAAAGGAGCAAAAACAGAATTTGAGATATTTAATATCACCACAATTAGAACATTTACATATAACTACCTTCACATGCCATTAGCATTAGAATATAGTTTTAATGGTGATCAATTAGCCCCATACATTCAAGCTGGACCTTATTTTTCTTATACTTTAGGAGCAAAAAATAATGAAAATGGTGAAACACTTGATATTGGAAATGATCAGGAAGATGATTTAGCACCTTTTGATATGGGTTTAAACTTTGGAGCAGGAATTGATTATCAACAATTCAGACTTGGCATAAGCTATGAATTAGGATTAGCGAATACATTTCCTTCAGGTGAAGATGGAAATGACACAAGAAATAACAGGTCTTTCAATTTAAATGTCTCTTACTTCTTTAATAGATAAAACAAAATACACGATCTTGAATAAAAGGGCCTATTATATTGTATAATAAGGCCCTTAATTATTAAATATCCGGGAAAATCAGACCCCTTCAATAAAAATTCTCCTTTTCAAACCAAGTAAGGTATTGATAATAATTACAGAAGTTTAAGACGTTAACTCTGGTTATCATTGTGATAAATAAAACCATTCAAAATTATGAAATTAAAATTCTTACTAGGATCGGCATTTGTGCTATTTATGACAATCAATGCTCAGGCTCAAGAATTCGGAGCCCGTATTGGAGGAAACTTTTCGAGATTTAACTATTCTGTCGATGAATATAATCAGGATGCATTAAGCTTATTCAGTTTGCATATTGGAGCAACAGCTATTCTTCCTATTAATGATAACATAAGAATTAATGGCTCATTATTATATTCTCAAAAGGGAGAGCGTTTTAAAGATAATGGTAGCACTTTAAAAGAAGTAGTAAATTATATTCACCTTCCTTTTGCGGTAGAGTATTCATTTGGAGGTGACCAAATAAAACCTTTTATTCAAGCAGGACCATATTTTTCAATAGCTTATTCTTATAAGGACAAGCTTGATTCACCTGACCTGACTGGCGAGGTAAGTTATGATATAGGAAATAGTGAATCTGATGATATAGCACCCACTGATTTTGGATTAAATATTGGTGGAGGATTAGATATTGAAAAATTCAGAATAGGATTGAATTATGAAGCTGGGATTTCCAATTTATTTCCAAATGGATGGAATGCAAATGAAACCTGGAAAAACAGTTCGTTTAATATAAATGTTTCTTATTTCATTAATCGATAAAAAAAAGAACAAAAAAAGCCTGAAATGTTTCAGGCTTTTTTTTTGTTATAGATATTCTTTCACAGCACTGTTAGTATCCGTTATATATTCAGTAATACCTTCAACAATCAGATCCATCATCATATCAGGGCCACCAATCAACTTGGGAGGCACATTATGAACAAGGTTCAATGTATGGTTAATTATCAGGGTCTTATTTCCTCCAATAGGATAATAAGCGCAAAAGACAATTGATGTTTTATTAGTCTTTTGCCATAAAACGGTACTGAAGTTATAATTGCGTTGTAATGTAACCATCATTGGTTTCTTACCAGGATAGTCGTAAGTAGTAACATTATTTAAAAAATGCTTTAATCTCGGATCTGTATAATCAGGATAGAAAGTTTTCAAACTATATTCAAAATCCGGTGCCATTCCAGAAGAAGCAATCTGAAAGTTTCCTTCTTCACTTAAATTCACTTCATATTCCGGCAATGTTTTTCTTACAAAAGAAAGGTCTTTCAAACGATGTTCAGAGAAAAAATGTGAAGGGGCATCAACGACATATGCAGTCTTAGACATGATGATATGGTAATCTTCATCCTTGTTTTTATTCAACACATCGTAAATATCATATTTCAAATACCTGGAAAATCCGCCCTTTGTAGTCTCAGAAGGTAGTTCTCCTTTTGGTTTAAAGTTGATATAATACTGATATGATCCATTAAGGAGTTTATCTTTATTGATGCGGAAGTCAAATGAATTCTCTCTAATTGGATTCAGAGTTCTCTCCCCTACAGTGGTTGAAAATGAGCAGAGACTCAACACAAAAAATGCAATAATAATATTTTTAAACATATAAGCCTGTTACGAATAATATCACAAAGATAAACGTAACAATCCTGAAATCAAGTATCAAGCCTTTAGACAAATATTATAAAGGTGTAAGAATTTATCTATCTTTCAATTTAATAACTTCTTGCTGCAGCTCCAGCACCATATTTGCCAGTTTATCTAACGTCATATCTCCGCCTGATTCAGGTTCCGGAAAGCTCACGCTAATAAATGCTTTTGCTTCCCATATTTCAAAAACCTCATCAACTGGTACGCTGTATGGTGCATAATTTGTATTATCAGAAACAAGATAAAGACTATCTTTTTCTTCCAGATAATTAAAAACCCGCTTATAAACAATTCCCTCCTTACCGGTGACCAGAACATAGGTCTTGCCATTTTTAATATCCTCGGGGCGTTCCAAATACTGACCAATAACGATCGTGCCGGACTGAAGGGGTAACATCGAATCTCCACTGATTTCAAATGCCCTGTAGGTAGCATTACCGGGCAAATTTGGCAATTGAAATTTAGGAAGTTCCTCAATATACTCCGGGTCTGAATAACCATTGAGATAACCTGCTGAAGCCTTATCGGGTACAAGCTCAATATTCTCACGATCATGCTCATCAACGGTGATAGCCAGAACTTTCATTTCAGGATTCTTACTACCAGAAGGTTTTCTACCTGAATTATCTATTTTCTCAAGCAATTCACCAACCAGCTCATCCAAACTGTAATCAAACACTTCGGAGATTCTCATAAGTGTCGGAATGCGGGGATCTGCCCTCCCCTCTTCATAGGCCCCGACTTGTGATCGTTTGATGCCTAGCTTATCCGCAAATTGTTCCTGAGTTAGGTCATTCTTTTTTCTCAGGTATTTAAGGTTTTGACTGATCAGACTCATAATTGAAAAAGTATAATGGTAAAATTAGAATACACCATCCATATATTATACTCCCAAATGAATAAAATACCTTCCCCGTGCCTGGCTACCCGAAAAAACTTCAGAGGCAAGGCCCCGTTTTCTTAAAACCTCCTGCCTGATATGCGCTGTCACTTCTTTTAATGTTAAACCGGAATCAACCAGGCAATACCCCTGCACTGTTTCCCGACTTAACCCGGCTTTAAAATGAACGCCACATTTGTTGGCCTCAAGTTTCTTACTCTTTAACTCCTTAATAACTATATCTCGCATGTCTGTTTATTATTTTCACTACAAATATTAGTAATTATACCAATTAATCAAATTAAATACTAATTTATTTAGTTAAAAGATTATTAAAACAGTATAAATTACTAATTTTGTTAGTAATCAAATAGAGGGAATTATGGAAAAATACTCTACAGTCAGCAGAAGCATCGTCCACATGGATCTCGACTCCTTTTTTGTGTCGGTGGAATGCCTGCGCAACCCTGCGCTGAAGGGTAAGCCATTGATAATTGGCGGAAGCAGCCGACGGGGTGTGGTAGCTTCATGCAGCTATGAAGCCAGGCGATTCGGAGTAAGATCAGCCATGCCGATCGCTTTGGCCAGGCAATTATGCCCGCACCTGATCAACATCTCGGGTGACATGGAGGCTTATAGTAAGTATTCCAGACTAATCACCGACATAATAAAAGATGATGTGCCTCTCTTTGAAAAATCATCCATTGATGAATTTTATATTGATGCAACAGGAATGGACCGCTTTTTCGGAACAGTTAAATGGGCAGGGGAACTGAGGCAAAAGATCATGAAAGAAAGTGGACTTCCTATTTCCATGGGATTATCCATTAACAAACTAGTATCAAAAGTGGCCACAGGAGAAGCCAAACCCAACGGACAACGTCATATCCCCTATGGTATGGAGAAAGCTTTCCTGGCACCTCTACCCATTCAAAAAATACCGATGATCGGTGATAAAACAGCCCGTTTCCTCACCGATATGGGGATATTTAATGTCCGCACGCTACGGGAAATGCCCGTCGAAATACTAGCTGCCGCACTCGGGAGCAACGGAGTAGCCCTGTGGAAAAAAGCCAACGGAGAAGATAATTCTCCTGTAATCCCGTTTCGGGAACAAAAATCAATCTCTACAGAAACAACTTTCCAGAAAGATACTATTGACGTGCAGTTCCTCAAAAATGTACTGACAGCAATGGTCGAAAAACTCGGTTTTAAAATAAGGGAGAAACAAAAGCTCACTGCCTGCATTACAGTGAAACTTCGTTATTCAAACTTTGACACAGTGAGCAAGCAATGCAGAATAGCCTATACCTCTTCGGATCATACCCTGATAAAAAAAGCGCAGGAATTATTCGACCAGCTCTACAATCGCCGAATGCTCATCAGACTCATCGGGGTGCGATTTAGCGAACTGGTTCACGGGAACTACCAGATTAGTCTTTTTGACGATACCGAGGAAACAATAAGGCTTTATGAAGCCATGGACAAAATAAAACATAAACATGGCAGTCTTAAACTCATGCGGGCTTCTTCACTGGATCTCAACATGAGATTAAAAGACAGCATTCCTTCTTTTAATGGTAATGAATAAAAAAAGAGCGGTCATACAACCGCTCTTCATATGATTTAACTAAAAACTCTGTTTTCTCATAACCAGCTGATTTGGTATTCGTCAAATTCATCTCCCAATTCTACTTCCTTTGTGAAGTCAACGCGAACACCTGTAGCCTTCGACTTACGTACAAGTCCGTCAAGTAGACCCAACTGTAGTTTACCATTGAAAGTCTGGGTACGACGAACTACGATCTTTTTTGGTTCATCAGATACGATCTCCCAGCCTCTACCCTGGGGATCTTGTATCATCTGGCTCGCTACAAGCTTTAGAGCTTTGATGATATCTATGGGTTTTGAATCTGCATTGATCAAATCATTCTTCAGAAACTGAGTATAAACAGTCTCACCAATCGTCCGGCCCACTTTGATCAAATTAAATTTACCCAGATTTTGTTCTATCCACATACAAAGATCATTGTAGAGATCCATGGGGACATTGCCTTTTAACTCCACACCATCTACGATCTGATACAACTCAGGATATTTAGACTTGTCATAATTACTTAACACGTCATTAATAAATACAGCATCCAGGGTTACACCTTCTGTCGAGTTATTCATGGTATTTTAATTTAATTTCATACAAAGTAAGTGCATATCAGCCATCAAAATCACCTTATTAATAACACAGGAAGACATTCATTCCTATTTGAATAGTATGTGTTTCATAAAACATGACTCTAAATAAAAAACAGCCCTTTTAACTGTTTAAACAACTACTTGAAGATCAGACAGGAATATCATCGAAGCAACAAAAACACTTTCAACGGCATAACGAACTGATCTCCTCCGTCTTTTTATTAAAAATATTGCACACAGCCCACACCTCATAATACATTTTCAAAAAAACATCTGCAAAACACCATAAAAAACTAACCTGAAAAATATTTTACTAAAATTATTAGTAATAAATACTAAATAAATTAGTATTTTTGAGGTCCGACTAAAATCTATTTATGTATCTTAATTGTCACACATGGTTTAGTTTAAAATACGGTGTATTGTCACCGCAGCAACTAATTGATGAAGCTAAAAAAAACGGGATACAGAAATTAGCCCTTACAGATATCCATAATACATCTGCCTATATCGAGGTAGCCAGACTAATCAGTGAGCAATCTGTTCCGCTTGAAATAATAACAGGCATTGAGTTCAGGAGAGACAACAAAACGGCATACATCATGATAGCCCGGTCGATGAAAGGATTTGAACTGATTAACCGGCACTTATCCAGACTAAATTCATTAAAAGAGGAACCTGAACTCAGAGCTCCTCAGCTTGAGGACTCTTTTGTTATTTATCCATGGTCTCAGAACACACCAAGTTCTCTGTCGGAGAATGAATATATTGGCATCAAACCTCAACAAGCCCACTTGCTTTATCGGGTCAAAAACAAGCAACTGATCGATAAAGGTGTCATCTTGCAACCGGTCACATTCAGCTCTAAGATCGGATACAACACCCACCGTCTGCTTCGAGCCATACATCACAACACTTTGCTCAGCAAGCTTACTCCGGAACTACAGGCTTCCCCAGATGAGCAAATGATACCTGAGAGTGAACTCTTAAAATATTATTGGCAATATCCAAAGATCATCGCGAACACCGAGCAGATCCTCGAAAACTGTTCAATGGATATAGAACTCGGGACAAATAAGAATAAAAAGCAACTAAATAATAAAGCATCTGACCACAATGAGCTACGGACTAAATCCCTGGAAGGATTCCGGAGGCGATACGAGCACTACAACAGCTATGCGATGGAAAGGCTGCTCAAAGAACTCGATGTAATCGAAAAGCATGGATTTGAATCTTATTTCCTGATCACTCTTGATATAATTGAATTTGCCAGACACAAAAACTTTGCTCATGTAGGTCGCGGCAGTGGTGCAAACAGCATGGTTGCCTATTGCCTGGGAATAACAGAAGTAGACCCAATTGAACTCGACTTGTATTTTGAACGGTTTTTAAATCCTTACAGAAGTTCACCGCCAGATTTTGATATCGATTTTTCATGGCAGGACAGAGATGAGGTCACCAAATACATTTTCGAGCGGCATGGTAGTGAACATACTGCCCTTCTGGCAACATATGTCACATTTCAGGGAAGATCGATTATTCGTGAACTAGGCAAAGTCTTCGGACTCCCGAAAGAGGAAATTGATAAAATAGTCAGGGAACCGGACCGCTATGCAAACAGTGATGAAATCAGTGGATTGATCTTTCGTTATGGCAAAAGGCTTCAGGATATGCCCCGGAATTTATCGATCCATGCCGGAGGGGTATTGATCACCGAAAAACCGATCTATACTTATACTGCAACAGACCTTCCTCCCAAAGGTTTTCCGATTACTCATTTTGACATGTTTTCTGCTGAGGACATAGGAATCCATAAGTACGATATCCTTAGTCAACGCGGACTCGGGCACATAAAAGACAGCGTAGGGCTGGTTAGAAAAAATAAAGGCGTAAGTGTAGACATCACACGAACTGATAAGTTCAAAAAAGACGAAAAAATACGTGCGTTGCTTCGGGAAGGCCGAACAATGGGTGCTTTTTATGTTGAATCACCCGCTATGCGAATGTTACTCGGTAAGCTTAAATGTGAAGATTACATTACCCTTGTAGCTGCAAGCTCGATCATCCGTCCCGGTGTAGCCCGTTCAGGAATGATGCGCGAATACATCTATCGCCACCACAACCCTGACGATTACCAGTATCTGCACCCTAAAATGGAAGAGCTCATGAAAGAAACCTATGGAGTGATGGTCTACCAGGAAGATGTAATTAAAGTGGCCCATCATTTTGCCGGTCTTGATCTTGCCGAAGCAGATATTTTAAGAAGGGGAATGTCGGGGAAATACCGGTCCCGAAAAGAATTTGAACGTGTTGAAGAAAAATTTTTTATCAACTGTAAACAAAAGGGATATCCGGAAGCCATCTACAAAGAAGTTTGGCGTCAGATCGAAAGCTTTTCAGGTTATTCCTTTTCTAAAGCTCACTCTGCCAGCTATGCGGTAGAAAGTTATCAAAGCTTATATTTGAAAGCCCACTATCCTATCGAATTCATGGTTGGCGTGATCAACAATTTTGGAGGTTTTTACAAAACAGAATTCTATTTTCATGAAGCAAAACGATACGGTGCAATTATCCAGGCACCCTGTGTAAATACCAGTGAATACCTGACCAGCATTAACGGAAAAGAAATCCATGTTGGCTTTATTCATCTGAAAAGCCTTGAAACGAAACTTGCTCACCGGATCGTTAGCGAAAGAGAGAAAAATGGAAAATACACCGGACTCCAGGACTTTATTGAGCGCACTATTCCCGGACCAGAGCAGGTTTATCTCCTGATCAGGATCGGTGCCTTCAGATTTACAGGCGAAGAAAAAAGAGCATTGTTATGGCAGGCAAGGCTTTATTATGGCAAAAAAGAAAAAAGCAAAACGAAACTTCCCGGAGGAGATATGTTTCACTCGAAAATGAAAACCTATTCTCTTCCCGACCTGGATCACATACCATTTGAAGATGCATTTGATGAATTCGAACTTCTAGGCTTCCCTCTGTGTGACCCTTTCCTTCTGCTTCCTGAAAACAGTTTGCTTCCACTAGCCGCAAAAGATATGCCCAGGTATTTAAAAAAGAGTTTTTCAATTACAGGATACCTGGTTACTATTAAAAACACCAGAACAAAAGACAGAAAATCGATGTTTTTTGGCACGTTTATCGATAAAAACGGTGACTTTTTTGACACTACTCACTTTCCAAATACAGCAAATAAATACCCATTCCGGGGTGCCGGATTTTACAACATCGAAGGTAAAGTCGTTGAAGATTTTGAATATCCGATGATCGAGATCACTAAAATGGAAAAGGTGCCGATGGTAGACCGGGATAAATTGAGACAACAAACTTTATCTATAAACGGGGTTAATTAAATTTTATAAATTTGACTATACGTATATTTTTTTGTGTTTTTTTTATTTCTGTATTTAATCTTATATCATTGCACATCTTTTAACCAAGTTATCAAATCAAAACTATGAAAAGCATTTTTCGAGCAGCACTTTCTGCTTGCCTTATTTTTATTATTTCATGCGAATACAACGAGATTAAATTAAATGGATCACAAACTTTACAAAATTCTGTAAATTACCTCAAGGAGGATATCGATCCATTTGCAGACCCGGAATTCACTTCCATTTATAATATAAACGGAATGGAAAATTCAGCCAGAAGAACGATTAACATTGATTTTGATCAAGTTCATTTGGATAAAGCAGTGAAAGTCTATAATAAAATTGATTCCACCACTCGATATTCTTTTCTTTATAAAAACAATTCTGTTCATTATTTTGATAACCTGATTATAAAAGAAAAAAATGGTGAAGTAAATGCCTACAAAATGAGATATTATCCACATCCGGAATGGGTTAAAAAAACCAATGGAGAGGTCAACATGGAAAGTTTTACTGGTTATATTTTATATAAATCGCTAAATAACATAACCGTAAAGCAATTAATCTTTAATAACGGAATTGGAATAGATATTTCAACAGTTTCAGCAACCAATGGCCGGATAATTGAATGTACTGAAGGCCCAGCAGGTGGAGGAACTGGTGATGGTGGTGGACATTATCAAGAGCCTGCTGATGATGGGATTGATTGGGGAAGTGATCCAAGCGACCCGTTTGAAGAAGTGGGCACTACTGACTGGGGATCAGGAAGTACTAGTTGTGATAATGTATATAAAAGTACTGTTACTGGTCTCATTTATTCGGAAGATTGTGATGAGTATGTAGACTTTTCATACAACCGAATGCTGGAATGCGATGAAAATGGCGGTGAAGAAGGGGCATCCACTGATCTTGATGGTTCAGTATCTACAGGTGTGATTCTTACCGAGGAAGAGCAAAGGTTATTGAGGGCTAACATGCTTCAACAAGCGTTGGAAGAAAATCCTTATTTGCTATTAGATATTGATTGTAATGAATTACGGGAGAAATGGGTTGGACTCGCTGAGCATAAACCAAATGCCACAGTTAAAGAAAGAGTACAAGACTTAAATCAGCAAGGGTATGATATCGAAATGCAATATATAGAGAATGCCGATGGAGCCGTAGTTAATATGGATTACTTTCCGGTACGCATAGATAAGCTTCCAAAGAATCCTCAAACAGGAAATACATTTACACCTCAGGGATTTTTCGAGTATATCCGTAAAAACTTTGCAGATATATGTTATAGTGAAAACTCGAGTTTTGGACCCTATAATGAAACTGAAATGACCAAATGGGAAAGTTCAGACTATTTGGGAGCTGTAATGAGATTTGATATAATTATTCGTGAACCATTCTTTAATAGCATTCAAATTGGACAACAAGACGGTTCAGTTCTTTGTACTGATCAACAAAACCAATCATGGATATTTTCAACTGTTTATACAAATCAAGATCATAGTCATCCGGTGAGTGGGAATCGAGAATTTGGTTTAATAACTAATTCTGATGGTAGTTATACTTTTTACACCAGTGGTGTAGATAGAATTGCTGAATGGACGGACGATTGGATAGAAGAAATACCTAATACTATTTCTGCATTTGAAGGAGGAGAAGAACTATGGGGTACATTGCAAACTAATTTAGATAATTGGATAAATAGTCCAGAAAATGGAGGGGTTTCTACCAAATTGTCGACTACTGTGGAAAGAATCGATATTTCAGACTTGGAGGCAGTACTTAATGGAGATAAATCAGTAGATGAATTAAAATGTAATAACTAATAACTTATGATAAAAAGGATTTTATTTACCAGTTTAGCCTGGTGTTTATTTTTAACAATTACAGGCTTCATCCTATTGGTGCTAGGAATTAATGAACCAACAGGTTACATTAAATGGGTCAACCCCATTGCTATTTTTGTTATAACATATTGGTTTTTTCTTGGTGCTACTTTTATTCATAATTTTCTTTTAAAGAAATTAAAGTGGAATAAATGGATTACAGCATCAATTGGGGTAATTGTCATATATTTATTGATAATAACCCCTCTAATTTTGGATAATGAATATTTCCAGGAATTGGATTGGCGGGTTCCTGCCTTTCTTATAACTCAAATTGTATTGTTAGTCTTTTTCGATTATCTGGTAGTGAAAATGTTGATTAAAAAAACTAAATAACTATTAATATTGAATAAACCTGGGTTAAGAAAACGCATCTTTAATCCAGGTTTATTTTTTTGACTTTATAGAACACTTAATTAATAACTAATTCTGATGGCAGCTATACTTTTTATACCAGTGGAGTAGATAGAGTTGCGGAATGGACGGACGATCTAGCTGGAGAATTACCTAATACAAGCTCTGCTTTCGAAGGAGGTGAAGAATTATGGAGTACGCTGCAAACTAATTTAGATAATTGGATAAATAGTCCAGAAAATGGAGGGGTTTCTACCAAATTGCCATCAACTGTGGAAAGAATTGATATTGCAGATTTAGAAGCGGTGCTTAATGGAGAAAAATCAGTAGATCAATTAAAATGTAATAACTAAAAGATTTGATAATATGTGGAAACACGCAATACTAATTAGTTTATTATGGTGTGTATTTATTATTTGTATAGGAACAATTCTTATTTTAACAAATGTGATACAACCTCAGGGATATATTCCATTGGTTAACCCTCTTGCCTTATTTGTTCTTACTTATTGGTTTTATTTAGGAGCAGTTTATATTCATTTAATACTGAATAAGAAATTAAAGTGGAATAAATGGATTACAGCATCAATTGGGGTAATTGTCATATATTTATTGATAATAACCCCTCTAATTTTGGATAATGAATATTTTCAGGAATTGGATTGGCGGGTTCCTGCCTTTCTTATAACTCAAATTGTATTGTTAGTCTTTTTCAATTATCTGGTGGCGAAAATGTTGATTAAAAAAACTAAATAACTATTAATATTGAATAAACCTGGGTTAAGAAAACGCATCTTTAATCCAGGTTTTTTTATATAGTCAGCTCGCTGGATTTATGTCTAATCCCGATGCTATCTGCAGTTTAGAGACAGCGAAACATCAGATTTGAAGATTGCATCCCGGTGAATTAAATGTGTTGCGTTAAAATCCAAACCTTGATTGATTAATGATATTTAGTTTTAGTATGTCCGAGTCACAGACTCTGCATTTCATAAAAGGTTTGGAGTTGTCCTGCGGAACACTCCAAACAGCGGGGATTTAGAGAAGGGGTATCATTTCGTGCAGCAGATGAATTGTGGGCATCATTTCAGGAAAAAGTAAAATCTTATATTGAGGATAGAGGAGGGGTAGCCTCCATCAATCCCCCAAACACTGAAAGGGTTAACTGGGATTATATAGAACAATATTTAAATGGCGATAGGCCACTTAGTGAATTAGATTGTAAATAATATGAAGTACCTGGTTTATATATTAATTTTTCCGTTTATTATTTTAATTGAAAGAATAATAAAAGAAGTAATTGGAATTATTGGCGTTGAAGAACTTTCTCATGCGTATCAACTTTCGAATCAGACAGGATCAAATTTTTGGTTTTTACTAATAGGTGATTTCTTTACAATTTTATTCGTAGATGGAATTGCCTACCTTATTGCCATATCAGTTTGTTGGCTCTATGCGAAATTTTTAAAGAAACCAAGCGTATTTTCAATCTTCATAATCATTTTTATAGTAGTTGCTTATTTAATTCAATTCAAAACCTATATTTATGAAGAATCAATCGATTGGTTAAAAATTGCTCCATTCACCCTGATTTATTCTGTTCCTATTGGATATTTATTATCACGATGGTACATGGTTTTAAATAAAAACGAAGCACAGCGATTTAAATCAAATAATAATTAAATTATTAAAAATCAGGAGAAAGGCATTACCGATTCTCCTGAATAAGTTTTAACAACTTGACCAGAGCAGTTTAACCTTATATCATAAACGGTTATAAATAGGTTATTTGTAAAATTGGCGCAAGGTTTTTCTTTGAAATATGGAGTTTTGCTTAAGCCTAACTTTTGATAAAAAGCAGGATTGTATTTCTGTTATTATCTGAATTTATATCGCTGACATGCGAAATCTCGTCAGTAAAAATTTTATAGATTAATGGATTAACAGGATGATTATTAAATATTTTTTTATTGTAGAATATCCAAGTCACAGACTCTGTATTTCATACAAAAGTTTGAAGTTGTCCTGCCGAACACTCCAAACAGCTTGGTTAGTCATGAAATTAAATTATTAATTTAATTCATTTTTAAAACTGGTGATTCTTTTCAAATATGCTGCTCTTCTATCTATAGAGTTTACAGTGAAATCGATCAATTCTATGTCAGCTTCTAAATTTTCAATTCTTTCCCTAAGTATGCTTTCATGATTTTCTGTAATTAAGGGAATAAGAGAATTTATGTAATCATGAAACTCATCGGGAGATAAAACTCCGCTCTCAAACTCTATAATACGAGTATGTAATTCAGGTTTATAATTCACTTTACTTTACTTCAGAAAAAATCATCCCCCTCTTAGTGCAAATATTTGGTATACTAAGAAATAAAGTAATGATTAATCGCTAATCTATTTGTAAATCACCTTAAAGAACAATAGAATTCCTGCCAAAACCAGCGTTGCACCATTTGCCAGAATAACAGGAAGATCAGCAATCAATATTCCGTAGATCAGCCAAAGTAAAACACCGGTAAAAAACACCAGAAACATCGTTAGTGACAGATCGCGTGCGCTTTTGGATCTCCAGGTCTTGATTACCTGAGGTAAAAAAGCAATGGTCGTACAACAACCTGCCACTATCCCGATAATTTCCTGCCAGTCTATCATGCCTGCATTGAATGTGATAACGAAGAATTCAGCAATTCTTCAAATTCAGTCCAGGCATGTATTCTTTTATACCTGGTTTCTTTCGCATTGTGAAGCGAATGAAATAAGATTCCTTCTCCCCTGAATCCATCAAAATTATGTGCGTGATCATCGATCAGATAATCAGCAATCACAATTGACTTATCACCACACATCACCATGTTTCTCCAGCCAATATATGGAAAATGCTTATTCAGCCATTTAACTTTTTCTTCCATACTATGTGGCAACTGAGTTGCGGCAGTCACAATAAAAACCTCATGATCTCTGTGGAGTTTTTCTATGGTTTCCTGCGCTCCTTCAATAAGAGGAAGATTCTCAAAGAAACCCTTTTGCTTCATATAATTAAGAATCTCCTGTTTATGTTCAGGATCTACATAATCTTCCAGGTGCCAGCCCTCCATATCAGTCCGGTCGATCTCAATATTAAAATCATTTTGATATCTATCGATCAGAGCTTCAAGCGTGTCAGCCATCACCTCATCCATATCTATTGCAATACGTTTTTTCATAACATTTCCTTTCTTAACAACTGCACCGCCCATCTAAATTTGAAGCATCTGCAAAAAATGAACAGCAAATAAAGTTAAAACACAACAATGCTGCAATGTGTTTTATCAATTCAGCGAACTAAAGTATGATTTATTCAATTTTTGATAATAAATATATAAGTAAATTAGATTTCAGATGATATTTTGACTCAAACAGTGAAACAATAACCCCATTAGTCCGTTTTGCTCATAAAAAAAGGCTCTCAGAATTTCTCTAAGAGCCTACTGCCAAAACCGTAATGAATTTGAATATTGTCAGTCTAAAAAATAATATCAAAAAATCAACTGCATGTAAAAAAATAACGTCTAAAAAATTTTCAAATTCATTAGTATATACCGGCAAAGAAAAAAAGGAAACCCCCCGAAAGCAATTTTTTTTTAATTTTTTTATAAGTTCTATTAATAATCGATGAATAATGAGCTTTTTAACTTGTTTTTTGCTGTAAAAAAATTTTTATTTTTTTCTGTATTATATCAATAACTGCCTTTGCCCTCAGGTTTTACTAGTCATAATGGTTACCGCAAAAGATTATCAGAGTTCATAGTTTTTGAAAGTATTTTTAAAATAATTTCAACCAAACCCTTGTACAGTTAAAATCTACTCCATACATTTGTAGCAAATCAATTCTAAATAATTGATTTATAAAGAAGAGTGGAGGGAACAGGCCCGGTGAAACTCTAGCAACCTATTAAACAAATAAATAAGGTGCTAATTCCTGCCCGATGTTGGGAAATATAAATGCAATTAAAATGAAAGCACTTACAAACATCTTCAGAGTTTCACAATCAAAGTCTACTAAAGACTTTAATCCTATTCTTTTTGCTTATCCTGCTATTTGTTGTTACAGGGTAATGTGTTGTTGTTGCTGATCTGACAACTTTTAACAACACTTACTGATTAAAAAAATTGCGGCAGATCAATAATTCTACCGTAACATTCAAATTATTTTTTTCATTTACTAACAACACAATCAATGGCAATTTATATAACCGAAGAATGTATTAACTGCGGAGCTTGCGAACCGGAATGTCCGAACACTGCTATTTATGAAGGTGGGGTACCCTGGACATGGGGTGGCGGCACAAGTCTTGATGAAGTAGAATTAGAAGACGGCACCTCTGTTTCAGCAACTGAAGAACAAGAACCTGTTTCGGATGAATTTTACTATATCGTACCGGCGAAATGTACAGAATGCACCGGTTTTCATGAAGAACCTCAATGTGCAGCCGTCTGTCCGGTAGATTGCTGCGTACCAGATCCTGATTACGAAGAAACACAGGAAGAATTAGAACAAAAAAAGGAATGGCTTCATCAGGAAGCATAATTAATAATTGATATGGCAGATTTTAAACATTTTGAAACGAAAGCAGTCAGGACCAGGTATCCTCAGACGGAATTTAACGAGCATTCCAGTCCGTTGTTTCTGACTTCTTCATTTACATTTGATGATGCTGAGCATGCCCGGGCTTTATTTCAAAACGAGGTAGAAGGAAATATCTACAGTCGCTTCAGCAATCCGAATGTATCTGAATTTGTAGATAAGCTATGTGCTCTTGAAGGCACTGAAGATGGTTTTGCTACTGCAACAGGTATGTCTGCCATGTTTACGAGTATGGCTGCTTTATTACGCACAGGCGATCATGTAATAGCCAGCAGAGCAGTTTTTGGTTCTACCCATCAGTTATTTACACAAATCTTTCCTAGATGGGGTGTTGAAATAACTTATGTGGATATCAACGCCCCGGCTGAAGAATGGGAAAAAGCTGTTAAACCAAACACTAAACTGGTTTTTGCAGAAACCCCGTCAAATCCCGGGCTTGACATTATAGATCTTGAATGGTTAGGTGGCTTTGCTAAAGACCATGATTTGATCCTTAACATTGACAATTGCTTTGCCACTCCTTACTTGCAAAATCCGGCAAAATTCGGCGCTCATATAGTTACTCATTCAGCCACAAAATTCATTGACGGTCAGGGAAGAGTGCTCGGAGGGGCCATACTTGGATCCAAAGAATTGATCGAGGAAGTCCGTTTCTTTTCAAGACAGACCGGTCCCGTGATATCACCATTTAATGCATGGATTTTATCAAAAAGCCTCGAAACACTTCCTGTCAGAATGGACAGACATTGCAACAATGCCTTAGAACTTGCGAATTATTTTCTCGATCACGAAGATGTAAACAAAGTAAAATATCCGTTTCTACCTTCTCACCCTCAATTTGAAGTAGCAAAAAAACAGATGAGACTCGGGGGCGGGTTAATAACATTTGAAGTGAAAGGAGGCGTTGAAAGGGGTGCTGAATTTTTAAATAATCTAAAAATGTGCTCGCTCTCTGCAAATCTAGGCGATACACGAACTATCGTAACACATCCGGCAAGCACTACTCACAGCAAGCTTTCTGAGGAAGAAAGAAATGCTGTAGGAATTACTCCCGGACTGGTAAGAGTATCAGTAGGACTTGAAAATATTAATGATATAGTTGAAGACCTGGAGCAGGCGCTTCGTGCTAGCAGAAAAACCTCTGAAACAGTATGAAAAACTTTTTATCCATACCGATGAATATTTGTTGTTGTCACAGGTACATGTATACATGTATTAAGATACCCTATTGTCCGTAGGTATAGCCAATCTATATTCATTTGGAAAGCCCCCGCGGATAATATATCAAATCCCGGGGGCTTTTTTTATTGACCTTTAATAATGCAAAATCATGTCAAGTTTATCTAAAAAAGACTTAATTAGCCCTGAAGCTCAGGAAGATATAAAAGAATTAAAAACAAAGATCGAACTTTTTAAAGAGGGAAAGATAGATGAAGAACGCTTCAAAGCTTTTCGTCTTGCCAGAGGAGTTTATGGCCAGCGACAGCAAGGCGTGCAAATGTTCAGAACTAAAATTCCTTACGGAAAACTGACTGCTGATCAACTTTCTGTTCTGGCTGACCTGTCAGATCAATTCAGCACAGGCAACCTGCATCTGACAACAAGGCAAAACATTCAATTGCACTATGTAAACCTTGATGATTCTCCTCAACTCTGGGAAGAACTGGAAGCAGCAGGAATTACTGGAAGAGAAGCCTGTGGCAACACATTGAGAAATATTACAGCTTCACCTTCTGCAGGTATAGATCCTCAAGAACCCTTTGATGTAAGTCCTTATGTGCAGGCGGTATTTGAGTATTTCCTCAGATATCCGGTAAACCAGGAAATGGGCAGAAAGATCAAGATCGCTTTTTCTTCAAGTGATAAAGATAATGCATATGGTTTTATCCATGATTTCGGATTTATACCTAAAATTAAATTGATCGATGGTAAAGAAGTCAGAGGTTTTCGCGTGCTTATCGGTGGTGGTCTGGGGGCTCAGCCATTTACCGCACAGGAAGCTTTTGATTTTCTTCCATCAGATCAACTCATCCCATTTATCGAATCCGGGTTGCGTGTCTTTGACCGCTATGGTGAAAGAGAAAAGCGATTTAAAGCCCGTATGAAATACCTCATTGAACCTAAACGCGGACTGGGGCTGGATACTTTCCTTGAACTGGCAGAGAAGGAACGCACTGCTCTCCCCTTCCCAGTTTATACCATCAATCCGGATCAGAAAGAAATTCCTGCACTCCCAAAATTTAACCGGGAAAAATTATCCAGAGAATTTGACAGGATAAAATTTGAAAAATGGAGAGAAATAAATGTTTTTGAGCAAAAACAAAAAGGCTTTTATGCTGCACAAGTAAGAGTTCCTAAGGGAGACATCCACTCTGATACTGCACGAAAGCTGTCAGGAATTGTAAAAAAATATGCGGCTGATGATATCCGGATCACTATCAACCAGGGACTTCTCCTTAAGTTTATCCCGTCCTTACATCTTCCTCATTTATTTGCGGAACTAGATGAACTTGGACTAGCAGAACCTGGGTTTGACAGCTTTGCTGATATTACCTCATGCCCGGGTACTGATACCTGTAATCTTGCTGTGACCAACAGTACCGGATTAACTGTTGAGCTGGAAAAACTTATATCAAACGATTATCCAGAGCTTGTAGGCAATAAAGATCTTCATATTAAGATCAGTGGCTGCATGAATAGTTGCGGGCAACATATGATTGCTGATATTGGATTCCATGGCAGCTCGATCAGAAATGGTGACAAAGTTTTACCAGCTATGCAAATCGTGCTCGGTGGTGGACTTGATGAAAATGGTAATGGTCTGATCGCTGAAAAAGTGATCAAACTGCCCACTAAACGAATACCCAGGGCTTTAAAAACAATAATTGATGATTTCCAGGCCTTCAAAAGTGGTGGAGAAGAAAAGTTTCACAGTTATTTTAAGCGTCAAGGTAAACGGTACTTTTACGATATCTTAAAGCCTTTGGCTGATACAAGTGCCATCTTGCCGGAAGAATACCTGGACTGGGGTGCCGATAGTGAATTTATTCCTGAGATCGGTACTGGTGAATGTGCCGGTGTAAGTCTTGATGTTATCGGAACCATAATAAAGGATGCCGGTGAAAAGCTCGAGAAATCTAACAAAGAGCTTTACCAGGATCGTTACGCACACTCAATTTACTTTGCTTACAGCAGCATGATCATTGCAGCTAAGGCTGTTCTGCTATCCCTGGACATATCCTGCAATACACATGCTGGCATTATCAGTGACTTCCAAAAGCATTTGGTAGATGAGAATAAAATAGCCTGGTCTGATTTTAAAACCAGCGTGTTGGAAATTAACAAAAATAATCCATCGGCTGATTTTGCCTCAAAATATAATTCTGAAGCCTCAGAGTTCTTTAAAAAGATCAATGATTTCAGAGCTAATCAAATATCAAACTTTGACAAAGTAGTTGTCAGCGAACATTATAAAGCATGAGAACAAAATTAACATTAGTTGGTGCAGGTCCTGGAGATCCAGACCTGATCACTTTAAAAGGAATAAAAGCGATTCGATCTGCAGATGTGATTCTGTATGACGCTCTGGTTTCACCTGAGCTACTGGAGTACAATGATTGTGCAATAAAAGTATTTGTGGGAAAAAGAGCAGGTAAACATAGTAAAAAGCAGTCTGAAATAAACGACATGATCATATATTATGCATTCAAATATGGTCATGTAGTACGACTAAAGGGTGGAGATCCTTTTGTCTTTGCTCACGGAAAAGAAGAATTAGACTATGCTGAATCCTTTGGTATCGATACATCTGTTGTTCCGGGGATTTCGAGCTTTCAATTACCTGGTCTTTATTCTTATCCTCTCACCCATCGTGGTATTAGTCAAAGCTTTACAGTAGTTACAGCTACCGGTTCTGACGGGAAAATTTCAGAAGACCTGCAAAATTCGATTTCATCAAAATCGACCCTGGTAATACTCATGGGGATGAGAAAGCTTTCAGGAATTATGCAGTTGTTTAAAAATGCAGATAGAAAAGATCTACCGGTTGCCATAATTATAAACGGAAGTCTTCCTGACGCACAGGTAATTAGTGGCAGAGTTCGTGATATTGAAGAAAAGCTAAATGCAGAACCAACTTTAAATGGCCCTGGAATTATTGTGGCAGGAGAAAGTCTTTCTACTCATTCGGATTATCAAAGAGTACTTAAATCATGGTTAAAAACAGCATAGGAAATAATTTTAATCCGGATGCTTATCCTGACCGTCTGGATTATCTCGATTATTTACACAAGAATTACAGCGATCTTCAACCGGAAGACCGGCTGAAAGAATTTTTTAATCTTTTTGATGAGAAAGATATTCTTCTTACAACGTCTTTTGGTAGTAATTCGATAGTTCTTCTCTCGATGGTAAGTAAAATAAAACCAGATCTTCCGGTATATTTTATCGATACCGGATATCATTTCGAAGAAACTTATGAATATAAAGAACTTATTAAAGATCAGTTGGGGCTTAACTTGATAGAAATTCATCCGGAAGAGACGAAACATCAATTTACAAGGAAAAACGAAACCTGGATTGCTAATCATGACCTGTGCTGCATGGTAAACAAGGTAGATCCTCTTGAAAAAATAAAACGGAATCATAAAATATGGATCAGTGGCCTGATGGCTCATCAAAATGCCAACAGGGCCGGGCTCAGAATATTCGAAAAAAGAAAAGATATTCTGAAATTTCATCCTTTACTGGATATGACCCGGGAAGAGGTGTCGTTGTACAAATTTATCTATCAATTTCCTGAAAACAGATTAATTCACAAAGGCTACTCTTCAATAGGATGTATTCATTGTACAAAAAAAGGTAATGGGCGGGAAGGTCGCTGGGCAGGTACGGATAAAACAGAATGCGGGATCCATATATAATATCGAATAAAAGCAATGATTGAGGTAAAAGGTTGATTCCTTTTAAGCCGGCTACAAAGCCGGTTTTTTATTTTAAAAAAGCTAAATTATTGATATTCAGACATTATTAATTAATTTTTCACTGGATTCGCTTGACTTTATTCATCGTAATAACGATATTAATAAAAGACGATTAGTGCATAATTAATGTTTTTGGTTGAAAGACCGCCGCTCTCCCCGGGCGGCGTTTTTCAACCTATTTTATTTTAACTCCTGACTTATTTAATAAATAGTCTTTGAATTCATTATAAGACTTACTCATCGGAATTTTAGCAATATCTTTTTCATACAATTCACTAATTCCATCAGGAACCTCAAGTTTTTTTCCAATCGATTCTTCTACATGTTCAGCAAATTTTATCGGATGGGCAGTTTCAAGTAATACTCCAATTGTGCTTGATTTTCCATTTATATACGATGATAATGCCTTATACCCAACTGCACCATGAGGGTCTAATATATAGCCATACTTATTAAATACATGCCTGATTGCCTCAAGAGTTTCTTCGTCAGTGTAGTAATATCCTTTTATCACGTTTCTGGTAAGCTGCCAGTTTTTATTAAAAATTGACATCAAACGCTCAAAATTAGAAGGATTGCCCACATCCATAGCATTCGAAACAGTTTGAATTGATGGTTTTGGAATAAATTGTCCCTCTTGCAGATAATCGGGAACTACTTTATTAACATTGGTAGCAGCAACAAAATTTTCAATTGGGAGCCCCATCATTTTAGCAAACAGTCCCCCCGTAATATTCCCAAAATTTCCGCTTGGAACTGCAAAAACAACTTTTTTACCAGCCGACTTCAATCTTGACCAGGCATAAAAATAATACACTGATTGGGGTAATAATCTAGCGACATTAATTGAATTAGCTGATGAAAGATTAATTTTTTCATTTAATTCCCCATCAAGAAAAGCCTTTTTAACCAACTTCTGACAATCGTCAAATGTGCCATCAACCTCAAGCGCTGTGATATTTTCTCCTAATGTAGTCAGCTGTCTTTCCTGTAGCTCACTAACTTTTCCTTTAGGATATAAGATGGTTACTTTAACACCTTTGGTTTTATAAAAGCCTGCAGCAACGGCACCACCAGTATCTCCGGAAGTTGCAGCTAATATATTCACTTCTCTTTCATTTTGAGAGGCAAAATACCCCAGGCAACCGGCCATAAACCTGGCTCCAAAATCCTTAAATGCTAACGTAGGACCATGATATAGCTCCATTGAATAAAAATTTGGTTTCACTTCTATCAATGGAACTTCAAAATTAAATGCCTTTTTACAAATATCTTTAAGTACCTCCTCAGGAATATCCTCTTTAACAAAAGGATAAATCACTTCAGTTGCAATCTTATCAAGGGGCATATTCTCTAACCCTTCAAAAAAATCATCTTCGAAATTTGGAAAGGTTTCTGGCATAAAAAGACCATTATCATCAGGAAGACCCTTTATTACCACTTCTTTAAATGAAAATGGCTGATTCTTATTTTTGGTACTATAATACTTCATTGCTCTTACTCTTTAACTACAGGCCCATCCTGGTTGACCTGAGAAACATATATTTTTCCTGAAATACCCACATTATCCAGTACTTCATTCAGTGGTTTTACAATTTTTTCAGCACTTTCCCTACCTTCACATAAAGCGAACATTGATGGTCCGCTCCCCGAAATTCCATACCCCAGAGCTCCGTTTTCTAATGCAGTATATTTCATTTTATCATATACCGGAATTAAAATTTTTCTTATTGGCTCAACTAAAACATCCTGCAGTGAACGACTTAATAATTCATAATCTTCAGAATAAAGAGCACTGATTAACCCTGCCACATTACCTGTTTGAATAACTGCATCCTGTAGAGATACCTTTTGTTTTAATATTTCCCTTGCGCTTTGGGTCCTAACTTCAACATCCGGATTGATTAAAACACAGTACAATTTTTCAGGAACCGGAAGCCTTACAACATCCAATGGTTGATAACTTCTGATCAATGTAAACCCTCCATACAGAGCGGGAGCTACATTATCAGCATGCGCCGTACCACAAGCCTTCCTCTCCCCTTCCATTGCAATTTTTAATTGATCAATCAATGGCATTCCGGCATCAAATAAAGCCTCACAAGCAGCTACAGCAGCTACCGCACTGGCAGCACTTGACCCCATTCCGCTTCCCAGAGGCATTTGCTTTGCAATGCTGATCTCTACACTATCAGAGATGCCTGTATTTTTAAGATAAAGTTTTACAGCCACTCCAGCTGTATTTTCATCAACCTCTTTTGGAAGTCTTCCCCCATCTCCGGATATACCAGAAATATTGACATTGCCTTTTCCGTCAGGGATCCTTTGGAGTGTTACTTCATCTCCCGGATTGGATAATGCAAATCCCAAAATATCGAATCCACAGCTAACATTTGCTACTGTAGCCGGCGCAAAAACCTTTATTTTATTTTTAATTTCTTTATCAGACATGATTATTCAAGATAGCTGCTGATCAGTAATAAATCACCAAATACTCCTCCGGCAGTTACTTCTGCCCCCGCTCCAGGCCCTTTGATCACCATTGGTCTTTCCTTGTAGCGAGTTGAGGTATAAGATACAACATTATCACTACCCGACATATCAAATAAAGGATGTCCCGGTCCGACAGTAATTAATTTTATTTCGGCCTCTCCATTATTCAACCTGGCAATATACCTGAGTTTTTTTCCTTCCTCATCAGCCTTTTCTTTCCTCTTTAACATTTCATCGTCAAACTTTTCCAGCTCAACAAAAAAATCATCCACTGAATTAACATTAAAGCATGATTCAGGCAACATACTTTCTAGTTTGATATCCTCCGGTTCAAGTTCATGTCCTGATTCCCTTGCAAGGATCAATAATTTTCTGGCTACATCCATTCCATTTAAATCCTCTCTTGGATCTGGCTCGGTATACCCTTTGTTCATCGCTTCTTTCACAAGCTGACTAAACGGTTTACTTCCATCAAATTCATTAAACAAATAAGAAATTGTCCCGGAAAGTACACCTTCCACTTTAATTACCCGGTCTCCGGATAATTTTAAGCTTTCTATGGTTTTTATCACTGGTAACCCCGCACTTACATTGGTTTCATAAAGATATTTAACGCCATTCTTTAATTCGGCATTTTTAAGCTCTCTATAATATCTGTATGGGCCGGAATTAGCCAGTTTATTAGGAGTTACAACAGAAATCCTGCTATTCAATATCTTTTTATATTGAGCTGCAACAATTTTATTAGCAGTGTTATCTATAAAAACAGACTGTGGCAGGTTCATATCTTTCATTTTCTGTACAAACACGTGAACATCACTCTGTTCACCATGCTCCATCAAATCATCAAACCATGAATCGATATTTATACCATCTTTATTGAAAAGCATTTTTCTACTATTTGCTACTCCAACAAGTTTTATATTTAACCTGCGCTCATTAATGAAATATTCGTGCTGGTCTTTTATCTGTTCCCAAAGAGTTTTTCCAATGAGTCCGGCCCCGATCATAAACACGTTTAAACTATGAACTTCGCCTTTAAAGAATGCTCCATGTAATGCGTTAAGGCCTTTGCTTAGATCTGGCTTTTCAATTACTACGCTAATATTTAACTCAGAAGATCCCTGGGCAGTAGCTTTAATATTAATCCCGTTTTTACCCAGGGTACTAAATAAACGACCACTAATGCCCGGTGTCTCGCGCATTTTTTCTCCGATACAGGCAAGAATAGAAAGATTGTATTCGATATCCAGTTCATCGATCTTTCCTGTTTCTATTTCTCTTTCAAATTCATTTTCTACTATTTCCCTGCAGAGTTCAGCATCTTTAGGATGAACGGCAAAAGTGATCGAATGCTCAGAAGAAGCCTGAGTGATCAAAATAACATTGATCTCTGCACGCGCTAAAGATCCAAATAACCTTGAAGCAATACCGGGCACCCCTACCATTCCGGAGCCTTGAAAATTCACAAGAACCACATCCTCAACAGAAGTTATTCCCTTAACAGTATAATCACTTTTTGAGGAAAGATCGCTAATCATGGTGCCGGCAAATTCCTGGTTAAAAGTATTTTTGATTCTCAATGGAATACTCTTATTTACAGCAGGTTGTAGAGTCCTCGGATAAATAACTTTCGCTCCAAAATGAGTCATTTCCATGGCTTCCATATAAGTTATGGTTTCTAATGAAAAAGCTCTTTTAACTTTTTTCGGATCTGCAGTCATTACTCCATCCACATCAGTCCAGATCTGTATTTCTTCAACATCCAGGGCGGCACCTAGAATGGCAGCTGTATAATCAGACCCTCCTCTCCCAAGAGTAGTTGTCTGTCCCTTTTCATTAGAAGAAATAAAACCGGTAACAATGTTTAGCTTTTGATGATTGTCAAAATATTTTGTTATTCGTTTTTCAGTCTCTTCAAATCGCACTCTGGCCTCACCAAAGCTTGAATCAGTTAAAATAAGTTCGCGCGCATCAGTATAATTGGCGTCAATACCGTTTACTGCTAAATAAGCAGAAACAATTCTTCCGGAAAACCTCTCTCCAAATGAAAGGATGAAATCAGATGATCTCGGAGTAAGTTCCCGTAGCAAAAAAACCCCATGAACCACATCTTCAAGATCATTCAAAAGCTTTTTAACCTCAGCAATAATCTGACTTTGTCGGTTAATGGGCATCAGATCTGTGATCAACCCCATTAATTGTGCTTCGATCTCATTGAAAATTTGAGAATACGTCTCATCTTGTTCTGCTGCAAGCTCCCCGATCTTTACCAGTTTGTTGGTAATACCAGATTGAGCAGATACCACAACTGCTACCTTTTCTCCTTCTGATTCAAGGTTTTCTATAATATTACGTACTTCTTTTACTGCATGGGCACTTCCAACAGAAGTACCTCCGAACTTGATGATTTTCATAAGATTTTCTTTACCTGCCTGCTTATATAAGCAATGAAAAAATATCCCTTTAAAGAAAGGAATAAATAATTAAGGGGATCTCAACAAAAATGACATATTATTAACAAAAAGACAAATTTAGATAGGATATTTTAAAAATACGATCAGTCGTTAGGCCATAACTTTATTAATTCTTGGAAACAGTAAATCAATTTATTTTATTTATCTTTAATTGAAATTTACATCTAATGAATAAGCTGATATACATAATATTTTTAATTTTTCTTGTAGCACCAGCAATTAGCTCTCAACATATCACCTGGGCGGATGAAATAGTTTCTATTTCCGATATTTCTCCTGAAAAAGGCAATAATAGTGATCATATTTTAGGCAAACCTGATGCAATTCAAGGAGCCTCTTCTGAGGGCGGTGTCGAAGTAAATGGACTTGATAAAATTGGTAAAATAGAAGTTGAATTCGAAAAGCCTCATCAGGTTCAGACGGTAGTAATTATAGAAAATTATGCTCCCGGAAAGGTAACTAAAGTAATCTTGACAGATATTAAAGGTAATGAGATTGAAGTTTATAAAAGCGCCCCTGAAAATATGGTGCAAAACGTAAACTGGCACTTTATTAAAGTTCCTCTTACTGAGGAAAAAATCAAATCATTATCACTATCTGTAAGCACCATAGGAGCTGAAGAGATGCCACAGATCGACGCAGTGGGTATAAGCAGGACTGCTGACATTCCTTTATTAAGGAGGGAATTGCTGGCTATGAATCTTCCTTCAGCAGGTAATAATCCTGATTTAAAAATTAAGACTGGCAGAGAGCACCTGGGGCCTGCAGTTAATTATCCTGAACCTGAATTATATCCATTAATTACAGCTGACGGAGAAACACTATATTTCAACAGAAAAAATTATTCCGAAAACAAAAGAGGTAAGAAAGACAAAGGAGATATCTATGTGAGTACTGCTCTTGGTAGCAGTTTTGTAAAGGGAAAGAATTTATCTTATCAGAATACCAGAAAATTTAATCGCCTGCTAAGCATTGGTGCCGATGGTTCTACTTATTTAATATCAGGAAAAACACCGAATGCTGACAGAGGGATGTTGATCACTTATCGTTCAGGCAATAACTGGACTGACCCCGTACCGATCTCGGTTTCAGGACTTGAATTTGATGGAATGCATATGGACGCTGTTTTATCTCCTTCCGGAAAACAAATGATATTGAGTTTTGCTGCTAATGAAGAAAGTGACAAAGACCTCTATGTATCATTTAAACAAAATAATTTAGCCTGGAGCGCACCAATACCATTAAAAGGTGTAAAAAGTAACGAGGATGATTATGCTCCATTCCTGGCAGCCGATGGGAAAACCCTTTATTTCTCATCAAAAGGATTTGGTGGTATGGGAGGATCTGATATTTATGTTTCGCGACGCCTGGATGACACATATAGAAATTGGTCAAATCCAGAAAATATCGGTGGTTCGGTAAATACAATTGGTGACGAAGAATACTTCACAGTGACTGCAAAAGGAGACTATGGATATTTCACTTCAAATCAGAATTCATATAAGAAGAAAGAAGATATTTTCAGAATCCTTCTGAACATCAATTACAAACCAGACCCTGTAGTTCTTATGTCTGGACAGGTATTTGAAAGAGAAACCAAGCAGCCTGTAGATGCTTCAATCATACTTACTAATCTGGAAACAGGTAAGACTATTGATCAGTTTAACAATTCACTGTCTGAAGGTTTTTACCAGTTTATCATTCCTGCCGGAAATTATGTTGACTTTACCGCTGTTGCAGATGGCTACCTCTCATTTAGCGAAAATGTGGATTTAAGAGATCTGAATTTTTTCCAGGAAATCCGGAGAGACCTTAAATTATATCCGAAGGAAGTTGGTGAAATAATCCCACTTGATAACATTTTATTTGAAGAAGCAAAAGCAATTATTTTACCTGTCAGTAAAAGTGAATTAAATCAATTGATCAAAATGATGGTTGATAACCCAACATTAAAGATCGAACTGGGAGGCCATACCGATAACAGGGGTAGCTTTGAAAATAAACTGGAACTTTCTCAAAAAAGGGTTGAAGCAGTGAAAAACGTGTTAGTTCAGGCAGGTATTTCTCCTGACAGAATATCAACCAAAGGATACGGCGATAAAAAACCAATTGCTCCTAATGACACGGAAGAAAACATGGCTAAAAACCGTAGGGTTGAAGTGAAAATCATCGAAATATAATTTTATAATAATTTTCTGCTTTACTGCCTGAACTATTATCGGATACTACCGTATTCATAATAATTCAGGCAATTTTTTATGGATAATATTATAGAATTAAAAACAGAACTCGAACCTCTTCGCAACAGCTTATTAAACCATTCGCTATACCAGGAGGTTAAAAATATAGATGAACTTCATCTTTTTATGGAAAGTCATGTCTATGCTGTTTGGGACTTTATGTCCTTATTAAAATCTCTTCAAAATCAATTAACCTCAGTTTCTGTACCCTGGAAAACACCTCAAAACCCTGAAATTTGCCGACTTATAAATGAAATTGTACTTGGAGAGGAAAGCGACCTAGATGAAAATGGGAAAGCCGCATCTCATCTTGACATGTACTTAAAGGCAATGGAAGTAGCCGGAGCTGATACATCAATTTTTTATCACTTCATGAATAATCTTCCCGAAGACATAGAGGAAATGCAAGACTACATTGCAGGTTCTGATATACCCCCTGAAGCTAAAAAATTCGTTTCAAAGACTTTTGATTATATTTCTAAGGGACAACCTCACATCCTTGCCTCCCTTTTTACTTTTGGGCGTGAAGACCTCATTCCGGATATGTTTAATGTAATGCTTCAGAAGATGGAGAGAAGCACTAAGGTGAACTTACATCCGTATATCTATTATTTTGAACGACACATTGAAGTTGACGGTGACCACCATGGCCCCATGGCATTAAAAATGATCAGATCACTCTGTGGTAATGACACTGTGAAATGGGCAGATGCTTACCGCTTCAGTGCCTCAGCTCTTAAAGACAGAATTCTTTTCTGGAATGAAATCGAAACAAAGATTAAATCTTCCAGGATCAATACATTATGAAAGTAGCTGATAGGCTATCAATGATGATAAATACGCCATCGCACCCATAAAGAAAAATTGTATAGTAGGCCACTTCCACGATTTAGTTTCTCTTTTTACCACAGCCAGAGTACTCATGCATTGCATGGCAAAGACATAAAAAAGTAATAGAGAAACTGAGGTTGCCACGGTATAAACTTTCTCACCCGTCTCCGGGTCAGTTGCTTTTACAAGTTTATTTCTAATGGTGACTTCATCATCTTCCTTACTGGCAATACTGTAAATAGTTGCCATTGTGCCTACAAAGACTTCCCTTGCAGCAAATGATGTGATTATTGCAATTCCGATCTGCCAGTTAAATCCAAGAGGCTCAATTGTTGGCTCAATTGCTTTTCCGAAGAATCCGGCATAGCTGTTTTCAATTTGCTTTGATGCGATCAGGTCTTCAGTTTCATCTTCATTGAGATCTCTTTTCTGAGCCAATTCAATAGCCTCTTCTCTTGCCTGTTCCATTTGCTGACCAGGACCATAGCTTGCTAAAAACCAAAGGATGATCGAAATGATCATTATAACTTTACCAGCCTGAAAAATAAACGCCTCAACTTTTTCCCTGACAGTTAATAATACATTTTTGATATTTGGCTTCCTGTAAGGAGGAAGCTCAATCATAAGAAAACTATGCTCTTCTGTTTTCAGGATCAATTTAAAAATCACAGCAGATAATAACGCTCCAATAATCCCTAACAAATAGAGTCCCATAAACATTAACGCCTGCGCATTGATAAACCCCCCGATCATTATAGGCGGTACGGCAAAGGCAATCAACAGGGTATATACAGGTATCCTCGCCGAACAGCTTATCAACGGGGTAACCATAATAGTAATTAATCTTTCTTTCCAGTTACTGATAGTCCTTGTCGCCATTACGGCCGGTACTGCACATGCACCTCCGGAAATCAGGGCAACAATCGATCTGCCATTAAGCCCGAACTTTTGCATAATGTTATCAAACATAAATACGGCTCTGGACATGTAACCTATTTCTTCCAGCAAACTGATCAATAAAAACAGAATTGCAATCTGAGGTATAAACACAAGAACTCCTCCAAGACCAGAGATCACCCCATCTGCCAGTAATGAAGTATACCATGCATCAGGCAAATTCGACTTTAGAAAAGTACCTGCTTCGGCAAACATCCATTCTATCCCGTCCATCGGATAAGAAGACCATGAAAATATGGCATGAAAAACCAGAAACATCAATCCAAAGAATATAATCGGTCCGGCGATCTTATGAGTTAAGATGCGGTCAACCTTATCAGTAAATGACCTGGCTTCTTCGTTTGATTTTCTGACAGCGGATTTTACGATCGGAGTAAACCGGTTGTACCTGGCCATGGTTTCATCGATCTGTCCCCTGAGTTCGTTGTAATCAAATTTATTTACAATTTCTTCAATCTGAGACTTTTGTGAACCATCAAGGTAATTAAGATCTGAATAGTGATGGGCAACGATCAGCGATCGATAATCATTCTCACTACCAATTACCGAATTAATCTCCTTTGCGATATGTTTTTCATTTTCAGAAAGCTTATAAAACGCATTGTGAGATTGATCCAGATGATTTATTCCCTGATAGACCTGAAAAACTGCCTCTTTTAATTTATCAAAATTCTCTTCCCTGCGACCACTCACTGCTACAACCGGAATACCTAGTTCCTGTCGCAATTTTTCTTCATCAAAAGTCAGGTTTGTTTCTTCTGCGAGGTCTGTCATGTTTAGTGCGAGGACCACGGGTAAATTCAGATCGAGTATCTGAGTTAAAAGTAACATCTGTGGTTCAAGCTTTGTCACATCAGCGACATACACAACGACATCAGGATAGTTTTGATCGGAAGGGTTGCTGAAAGTATTGATGATAATTGACTCATCCTTACTAGTGGGATATAAGCTATAAGTCCCAGGAAAGTCTATTACCTTTACTGACTGATCTGCCAGTTTAGTAATACCAACTTTTTTATCAACAGTTACTCCAGGAAAGTTTCCTACCTTTTGTCGTAAACCAGTTAGAATATTAAAAATTGATGATTTCCCACAGTTAGGATTACCCAGCAATGCCAGGGTGGGTAGGTTATTATCACTCATATATCAACTCTGCTCTTCAAGTAAAACACTTGCGGCCTCATGGTTTCGAAGTGCGATCCCATATCCGTTAGCTTTCAAATATATAGCCCCTCTGCCAGGCAATTTACGCACCACTTGTATCATCGATCCGGGCAAAATCCCCATACTCAAAAGTTTCGATGCAATTCTGTCATCCTGAAAAGATAAGATTCTTGCAGACCGTTTTTCTTTAAGTGAAGCTAATGTTGCCATTTATAACGTAATGTTAAGAGACTTATTTAGACTAATTCTAATCAAAGCTCAAAAATAAGTAAAATTATACATGAATCCACCTCTTTCTATATGATTTATTAAGCATTTATCGCTTTCATATATCATATCTCTATACAATATGGAGACTGCAATTAAGAATCATCAGTTTAACAACTCAACCATAATTGGCTAACCAACAAATACTGCTTATTTTTGCGCCATGCTCACAAACAGACAATTATTTCAGTCGCACTTAGCAAAGACCTCAGGTTTTCCTTTAATGGTAGAAATAGAAAAAGCCAAGGGGGTTTGGATGTTCGGTCCGGATGGTAAAAAATATCTGGATCTTATTTCCGGAATTGCCGTTAGCAACCTGGGGCATTGCCACCCCGCAGTAGTTGAGGCTGTTCAAAAGCAGGCAGAAGAATATATGCATTTACTTGTGTATGGTGAATTTATTCAGAGTCCGCAAGTGAAACTGGCCAAAGCATTAGCAGATACTCTTCCTGAAGAACTTAGTGTAGTTTATCTTGTTAATTCGGGCACAGAAGCGACTGAGGGAGCCATGAAACTTGCAAAAAGATATACCGGAAGATCAAAACTCGTTTCTTGTATTGATGCCTATCATGGAAGCACCAATGGTTCACTTTCTTTATTGGGAAATGAAACATTTAAAAAGAATTACAGGCCTCTTTTACCAGGTGTTGATCATATAGAATTTGGTAATTTTGACCATCTGAATGAATTCATTACAGAAGAAACGGCTGCTTTTTTTGTTGAAACTGTAAGAGGCGAATCTGGTGTAGTAAAGGGAACTAAAGAATACTGGCAGGCAGTAAGAAAAAGATGTACTGAAACTGGCACACTACTGGTGATGGATGAAATTCAGGCGGGAATGGGCCGTACCGGAAAATTCTGGGCTTTTGAACATTATGAAATCCAACCTGACATATTACTTACTGCGAAGGGGTTAGGCGGGGGTATGCCTATTGGTGCCTTTATTTCTTCTAAGGAGATAATGGAATGCCTCACTGACAACCCGATCCTCGGTCATATTACAACCTTTGGAGGTCACCCGGTTTCAGCTGCTGCAGCTCTTGCAACTGTAAATACTCTTACCGAAACTAAAATATACGAACAGGCACAAAATAAAGCAGACAGGTTTGCCGAAAATCTGAAATCAAATCCTAAGGTAAAAGATGTCAGGTCAGCCGGACTGATGATGGCGGTGGAATTTGATTCTTTTGAGCAATTAAAAGCTATTATTGACAAGGCTATCGAATACGGCGTGATGACGGACTGGTTTTTATTTAATGATAAATCAATGCGGGTAGCCCCTCCTCTGGTTATCACTGAGGAAGAAATTGACTGGGCATGCGAACAATTACACAAAGCGATCAATGAAGCAGGTTAAGTTAATTTTCCTAAGTATTTTTCTTATCCTTGGTTGTCAGCAAGAAGAAAAAGTTTTAACCACGTCGGTGGTGTTATCAGATATTTCAGATTTCGAGCTTGATGGTATGCTTAAGGAAAGTGGTTGGCGAAATCAACAATGGTACGAAGTTCCGGGAAGGAAAAAAGACTTATTGAAATTTAAGATTGGAAAAATAGAAGACGGACTTGCACTATATTTCAGAATTGACGACAATAAGCTCATATCTACACATAAGGTAAATAAGAAAAAATGTGATGACCTGCTTCAGCTTATAATTTCAGGTAAAAACAAAGAAAAGCAGGTTATCGATATCTTTCCGGGAGGATACATTATTGATAATAACCTTGAATCTGATCACCCCGCTTACCTCAAAAGTTCTCAGTGGAATGAATCGTTCGACAACGAAATATTTGTGAAAACGAAATTAGATTCTCTAACCAATTTCGAGTTTATCTGGACAGACTCAGATACAGAAAATTGTAAGAAAAAGAGATTAATAACTGCTAAATCTGTTCAAATTGATCTGATCAACCGAACCAAACAGTAAAATAATTACTGGTAGATCTTTTCTCCCTTGGATAGCCACACCCCCCATTTTCTGCTGTATGCATGAATCTGATCTGTAGGATTACCATAGCTATCAACAATGGGATATGACCTGTTAACCCATTCGAAAATACCCCCGTATAAATTATAAATATTAGTAAAACCTGCTTCAACCAGTTTTTCAGTTATTTTTTCAGAACGGTAGCCTATACTACAATAAACAATTATTGGTGTACTTTTTTCCAAATCAGATACCTTTTCAATATCAAATTCTTCAAATCCAATCCATTTGCTAGCAGGAATATGACTTACAGCGTATTCATCAAATGATCTAGTATCTAAAAAAACTGCATCAGGTCTTCTTAACGCTTCATCTACATTGATCTCTTCAACCGAATGATCCAACATAGTTTTAAGAAGTAAATTGTAAGAACCACTTGAAACATTTGACTGAGCATTTGAAGAAAATATTCCCATAAAAAAAATCAACCCAATAAGTATTTTACTTTTCATTATTCAATTAAATTCAACTTTAATAAATCTACGTATTCACCTGACCTCCAGGCTTTACAAGTTACATGTTCTTTTAATAAATGAGGCTTTAAAATTGATTTCCCACATAAAATTCTCGCACATTCCTGTATTCCCTCCGTAATACTTGGGTGTGGATGCACCAATTCAGCCATTTGTTCTATCCCCTGGTTCATATGAATCAAAAGCGCTATTGCCTCGATCGATGCAGAAGCAGAAAATCCTACTACCCGCATACCTAGAATTTTCATGTCCGGGTCATCAGTTACAATAATCTTCATGAAGCCATCTGTAAGCTGGCGTGCTATTGCTCGTGGGATGCATTCATAATCTAATGTAACTACCCTGTAATCGGTACCCTTATCTTTCAATTGCTGCTCATTAAAACCAACTCCGGCAACCTCAGGATTGAGGAACATTATAGTACTAACGTTTTTATAGTTAAGTTCCTTATTTGTACTCCCAAAAATCTGATCTACGGCATGGCGGCCTTCTAATTCACCAATATTGACCAGAGCCATATCAGAGGTAATATCTCCCACAGCATGAATATTAGGCACTGATGTTTGGGTATCATTATTGATTATTCCCCGATCATCAAATTCTATCGGAACACTTTCAGACCATAAATTTTCGATATTTGGCACTCTGCCAACTGAAACAAGAGCCTTTTCTACAGTGAAAAGTTGCTTTCTTCCGTTATGATACTCCAGTTCATATTCCACGCGATCATCAACTACTTCCATTCTTATCAACCGGGACTTCCTGTGAATAAGGACGTTATTTTTCTCAAAATTGTTTTCTATTCTGTTTACAACATCAGGATCCTCAAAGGGAAGTATTCTGTCGCCTTTATCAATCAGGTGAACTTTAGTGTAGCCAAAATTGGAGAATACTGTTGCATATTCACATCCAATAACTCCTGCACCAAGAATTACCATGCTCTTGGGGAAATCACGAAGATGTTCAATCCCGTCACTACTGAGTATATATTCCTCATCTATTTCAATATCAGGTAATTGCCTGGGTCGACTACCAGTAGCAATAATAATATGTTCTGTTTCAATGACTTCCTCAGAATTGTCTTCACAAGTAATTTTGACAGTGTGAGGAGTGTCAATATATGCCTTACCTTCTTTAAAAGTGATATTTTCATCAATATCTTTATTTCCGGCATATTGTATCTGGCTAAGTAACTGAGCCTGCCTCATATTAGTGGCATTAAGCACCTCATTGTACACCTCTTTAAACCTGATTCTAGGCATATCTTTTCCCTGGAGATTCAAATGATGCCTGACTGTCGATATCTGCCTGCTCAATTCCCACCACGTTTTACTACTCAAGGCACCATTCCACAAGCCGGCGCCTCCGAGCTTTTTACCTTCTACCAATAAAACCTTTTTATTATAATCAAGTGCTCGCATAGCTGCAGCATAACCCGAGGGCCCTGCACCTATCACACATAAGTCGTATTTTTCCATAAAAAAACCCTGACATATTATTGTTGTCAGGGTTAAAATAATAATTTCTAATCGATATAAGTTGTTAATTGGCATTCTTTTCGAGCCAGACACCTGCAAGCATACATCTTACACTACCGCCTCCATATTTCTCAATAGTTGGAATCGATGGTGTTAAGATTGTTGAATGCTTTTCTATTTCCTTGATCTGACCTTCCAATAATGAATCATAGGCCGTTTTAGACATGATGGTAAAAGACTTTCCTTCATTATTTTTTACTTCCAGCATATTACCGGCAAAATTATTCATTTGCGCATAGCTGATAGCGATCACCTTTTTATTGGTCTGTTCAAATTTATCGAGTAACATACCATGTTCTTCTTCAGGAATAGCATCAAGACAAATCACTACAAACTTTTCTGCAAGGCACATTACTACATTTGTGTGATAAACATCCTTACCGTATTTCTGATCATATGCGTGAAAAATAACTGGCTCAAAACCCATTTCCTCACATAAATTCTTTAAAAGATCTTCATCAGTTCTTGTGGATAAATTAGCGTAGGCAAGCTTATTGTCATAATCAAAAACAATGGAACCGGTTCCTTCAAGGAATTTACCAGACTTTTCAGGCTCAGAGATATCTTTAACATCAGAAACAAGGTATCCTGCCTCTTTTAATATATCAACGATATCTTCCCTTCTTTCAAACCGTCTGTTTTCAGCTTCCATAGGGTACTTAACAACAATATTACCCTCATGAAATGATATCCAGTTATTAGGAAAAATACTATCCGGAGTGTGAGGATCATCTGTATCCTGAATAACAACAACCTCAATACCATTCTCTTTTAAGAGATCATAAAATGCATCAAACTCTTTAACGGCATTTTGCTGTGTTAATTCACTCGCACTATTCTCATCAGATTGCTGAAACGCATTTGACACTGCAGTTTCAGGATTAGCTCCAAATCGAACAGGTCTGACCATCATCACTGCCGGAGCTGCCTGTATTGAATTACTCATATTATGTTATTTATGTCTCTTTTGTAAAACTTCAATTACTTCTTCCAGGTCAATTTCTTTTGCCTGCAGTAATACCAGGTAATGATATAAAAGATCAGCCGCCTCTCCGAGGAAAAGCTCTTTGTTATCATCTTTAGCCTCGATAACTATCTCAACTGCTTCTTCACCTACCTTCTGGGCTACCTTATTAATTCCCTTTTTAAAAAGAGATGAAGTATAAGATTTTTCAGAAGGTGATTCGTACCTGTCCTTTATAGTTTTTTTCAAATGGTCTATAAACTGAATACTACCTTCATTTGACTCATCAAAACAAGTGTCTGAACCTGTATGACAAGCCGGACCTGCAGGCTTTACGTAGACAAGTAATGTATCTGCATCACAATCCTGCCTGATTGATTCAAGATTGAGAACATTACCACTGGTTTCCCCTTTAGTCCATAATCGTTTTTTAGAACGGCTATAAAAGGTAACAAGTTTGGATTCTAAGGTCTTTTCAAGAGATTCCCTGTTCATGTATCCCATCATGAGTACATTTTTAGTGGTCACATCTTGTACAATTGCTGGAATCAATCCATCACCTTTTTCAAAATCAAGCTGATCAATATTTAATTTATCAGTCATTATAATCTGATTGTTAGTCCTTTTTCTAATAAATATCTTTTTAATTCCGGGATCCCTATTTCATGAAAGTGAAATATACTGGCAGCAAGTCCTGCATCAGCATTCCCGTGAGTAAAAACATCATAAAAATGCTCCATACTACCTGCTCCGCCACTAGCTATAACCGGAATATCAACCTGTTCGTTTAATTCTCTCATTAACTCACACGCAAACCCCTGTTTAGTTCCATCGTGATCCATCGACGTCAACAAGATCTCACCGGCTCCCCGATCATAAACTTCTTTAATCCATTCAAATGTTCTTTTATCTGTTGGGGTTCTTCCTCCTCTTACGTGAACAATATGCTCACCATCTACAAAGCGTGTATCGACAGCGACGACTACACACTGGCTGCCAAATTCAAGAGCCAGTTTATCTACCAATGACGGATCTTTAACTACCGAAGAATTAACAGAAATTTTATCAGCTCCTGCATCGAGTAAAGCAGAAACATCTTCTATTGAGGAAATCCCTCCTCCTACTGTAAACGGTATATCAACCTGGCTGCCTACTTTCCTGACAAGGTCAACCAGTGTTTTTCTCTTTTCAACTGTGGCAGTTATGTCAAGAAAAACAAGTTCATCAGCACCCTGTGAAGCATAAACAGCTGCCTGTTCCACCGGATCCCCGGCATCCACAAGATCGACAAAATTTATTCCCTTTACGGTTCTGCCATCTTTAATATCCAAACAAGGAATAATTCTTTTACTAAGCATTCTGTCCTAAAATTATTTGAGATAATTGTTTCAAGGAAACTTTGTTCTCATAGATAGCTTTCCCAATTATAATACCCTCAACTTCCATTGCCATCAGATCTTTAATATCCTCAATTCCTGATACACCTCCACTGGCAATTAATTTTACTTTCGGGGTTTTGTCCATGATCTCTTTATACAGATCAAATGATGGACCCTGAAGAAGGCCATCTTTGGCTACATCTGTGCAGATCACATACTCTACTCCTTTATTTACGTAGTCGTTGATAAAATCAGTGACTTCCAACTCAGATTTTTCTTCCCATCCACTGGTCGCGATCATTTTATCCCTGGCATCAGCCCCAAGAATAATTTTTTGAGCCCCATATTTTTCAAGCCATCTTAAAAATGTTTCCGGTTCTTTCGCGGCGATACTACCACCGGTGATCTGATCTGCTCCGGCATTGAATGCATCGGTAGCATCCTGATCACGTTTGATCCCTCCACCAAAATCAACATGAAGACCATCAAGAGAGGCAATTTTTTCTAAAACATTAAGATTTACTATCTGCTTGTTTCTAGCACCATCAAGATCAACAAGGTGAAGATTCTTTAAACCATTATCTAAAAATTCCCTGGCTACTTCCACAGGATCCTCATTATAGATAGTTTTCTTACCATAATCTCCCTGTGTAAGTCGGACACACTTACCTTCGATAATATCAATTGCGGGTATTAATCTGGTCTCCATTTATTTCGTGTTTTCAATGAAATTCTTCAAAAATAAACTTCCAGCATCAGCACTTTTTTCTGGATGGGGCTGAATAGCATAGAAATTATTTCGCTGTATTACAACACTAAAATCGTGCATATAGTTTGCAGATGCCAGTGTATATTTTGACAAAGGAGCATAATAGCTATGTACAAAATAAAAATACGGCTGGGCTCCCACTCCTTCAAAGAGCGGACCTTCCTTATAAGCTACTTTATTCCATCCCATATGAGGAATTTTATAAGAAATGACAGCATTTGGATCCGGCTTAAATCGCTTGACATCAATATCAAAAACCCCAAGGCATTCAGTGTCGTTTTCTTCAGTATGGCGACACATCAATTGAAGTCCCAGACAAACTCCTAGAGTAGGTTGAGTAAGACTTCTTAAAACTGTATCAAGACCATTTTCTTGTAAATAATTCATTGCTGTACTGGCCTCTCCCACCCCTGGGAAAATCACTTTATCCGCAGACATGATATCTGAGGCATTATCAGTAAGTCTGTATTTGACACCTAACCTGTCTAAAGCATATTTGACAGACTGCACATTGCCGGCGTTATATTTAATTATTGCTATATCCATTCAGGTAAAATTGATCGTAAAAATAATAAGGAAATTCATCATGGAGACACTCTCCATAGGAATAGATCAATGACAATGATGATGATGGTGACAGTTTCCTATAATGTAACTGTACAACAGGGATTTAATAAACTGATTGGTATTCGTGGAAACCATTTTCACCTCTTTGGTCGATTTGTTTTAAAAATTAAAAGCACCTCTATTAAAGGTGCTTTCAAAATTATTGGTTTTAATAGATAAAAACTACTTTGTAACAGCAGAATCTTCATGTTCTGCGACTTTTTTAGCTAAAAGCCTGTCAATTTCAGGAATAGAGTTATAAAGTTGTTCGTAACTATCTATAATAAAATACTTAGTCTGGAAAACATCTTTTCTGTAAGAAGTATCCAGCATTGTATCTACATCGTATTCAATATGCTCTGGTTTATCAGTAGTAGCATATTCAGTTTCACCTTTTGAAGAAAGAATACCTGCTCCATAGATCTTCAACTCGCCATTTTCTCTGATCAATCCAAACTCCACTGTAAACCAGTAAACTCTTGATAATAAATGAATAGCGTGAGGATTATCTATATACTTTAAGCCAAGTTTTGATAAATCCTGAAGAAAATCAACAAATGCCTGATTAGTAAGTAATGGCACGTGTCCGTAAATATCGTGGAACATATCCGGCTCCTCAAGGTAATCAAGCTGATCTAAGCTTCTTAACCATGTCGAACTTGGAAACTTTTTATTAGACATCAGCTGGAAAAATTTATCATCATCGATCAATCCAGGAACGATGAAAATCTCCCAACCGGTTATGTCTCTTAATATATCATTGGTCTTTTTGATATTAGGGATCTCATCAGCTTTAAACTTAATCAGCTCTAACCCCCTGATATATTCCTCAGAAGCATAGACAGGAATATTGTCTTTCTGTCTATCAAAAAGCATTTTCCAAACCTTAAAATCTTCCTCTGTATATGCCTCGTAATCCTGATTCATAATGGGAAGACCGCTGTGTTTTTCATATTCAGTACTCATATTCCTTAGGGTTAATGTTGTCTAATGTCGTCTAGTTTTATGAACGAATTTTATTTTACTATGATACAATTCACAGCATTAAAATTCTTATATGGTGAAATTAGTAAAAAAAAAGTTACTGATGCAACCAAAATGACAACAACCTTACAACTGTTAGGTTTTTGTCATCAGTAAAAAGCTTTCCTTAATTTATGAGTTTCTCTCATCGCTTTTACCAATTTCTCAGATTCTTTAAAATCCAGCGTTTGCTGACCATCACTATACGCTTTTTCAGGACAGGAATGAGATTCAAATATTACACCATCAGCCCCGGCTATAACAGATGCCATCGCAACTTCACCAACGTGCTTTCTAATACCAATACCATGTGAAGGATCTGCGATCACCGGAAGATGCGTTTTCTCTTTTAAGATCGGGATCGCATTGATATCAAAAGTATTTCTTGAAGCCTTTTCGTAAGTTCTGATACCTCGCTCACATAATAATAATTTTTCATTGCCTCCGGAAAATACATATTCAGCTGAATACAATAATTCATCAATAGTTCCCGAGATACCCCGTTTTATCATTACTGCCTTATCAACTTTCCCCAGTTCATCGAGAAGATTGAAATTTTGTGTATTTCTCGCCCCTACCTGGTAAATATCCACGTAATCATACATTTCTTCTATCTGAGAAACCTGCATCACTTCAGTAATGATCTTCAGGCCAGCCTCTTTTGCCATTTTATACCAAAGCTTAAGTCCGTCGATACCCAGGCCTCTAAAAGAATAAGGTGAACTGCGAGGCTTATAAACCCCTCCACGCATAATTTTCACACCCTGACTTTTAAGGAAATCGATCGTATCAGCAATTTGTTCCTCTCCCTCAATGCTACATGGGCCAGACATGATGGCGAGCTCGTCACCTCCAATAATCACTCCATCACCAAGGTCAATAACTGTAGGATTAACTTTCCATTTGTTAGATACAAGCTTATAATCGTCAGACACTATATGTATATCCCTGATCCCCGGCAATTGCCCAATGGCACGAATATCGAAATCTGATTTTCCAATACCAATTAGATATTTGCCCTTCTGGGTATTTACTTCGTTCGCTTTGTACCCGATATCATCCAGCCTTTCTTTAACTTTCAAGATCTGGTCTTCGGAAGCATTATTTTCTAATTGTATGATCATTGACTTATTTTTTCTCCTTTCACCATATTAATAAATGAATGAACCTTATCAGCGATAGAATCCTTATCAGATTCCTTTAATGCTTTTATGAAGGCACTGCCTATAATAGCCCCGGATGAATATTCGGAAGCAGTTTTAAAGGTTTTGTTATCACTAATACCAAAACCGATTAGCCTTGGATTATTCAGATTCATACTTTTGATTCTATTAAAGTATTTCAATTGTTCTTCCGAAATTTCCTTTTTAGCTCCTGTGATCGAACTATTACTTACCATATAAATAAAGCCTGAAGTATTTTCATCGATCATTCTGATCCTTTCTTCAGAAGTTTGTGGAGTGATCAGATACATATTATGGAGATCATAGCTATCAAAAAGATCCTTATATTGTTCCACATATTCCAGAATTGGAAGGTCCGGAATGATCACACCATCCACCCCACATTCTTTACACTTTTTACAAAACTCTTCAAGACCAAATTGTAAAACCGGATTAAAATACCCCATCAGTACAACAGGTATATCAACCTTTTTACGCATGGTTTTCAACTGGCTGAAGATCTTTTGCATGCTGATGCCATTTTTAAGAGCGACACCATTACTTTCCTGAATTGTCGGGCCGTCTGCTACCGGATCAGAATATGGGATACCGATCTCGACCATGTCAGCACCAGCCTTTTCAAGTTCGGCAAGGATCTCCAAAGTATCATCTAATTCAGGATAACCTGCCGTAAAATAGACTGTCAGGACATTCTCTGATTTATTTTCAAATAATTTATTTATCCTGTTCTTAACCATAATCATCAGTATTTTCCCCAGTTTATATATGTTTGCAGGTCTTTATCTCCCCGGCCGGAAAGATTTATAACCACGACATCATTTTCATTAAGATCGAGCTGATTCAGTGCTGAAAATGCATGAGCAGATTCAACAGCTGGAATAATCCCCTCCAACCTGCTTAATTCTATACCAGCCTTCATTGAATTCTCATCATCAACGGCAATAAATTTTGCTCGTCCTGTCTCAAATAAATGGGCGTGTAATGGCCCTATACCAGGATAGTCAAGGCCAGCTGATATACTATAAGGCTCTACAACTTGTCCATCAGTAGTTTGCATTAAAAGCGTCATACTTCCGTGCAAAACCCCTGGAGTACCTTTAAAAGTTGTAGCTGCAGTTTCACCTGATTCCACTCCTTTACCAGCAGCTTCTGCTGCAATGATTTTCACATCCGGATTATCAAGATAGTGGTAGTAAATTCCAGCTGCATTACTGCCTCCTCCTACACAAGCCACCACATAATCGGGATTTTCTCTACCTTCTGCTTCCTTAAGTTGTTTTTTCACTTCCTCGCTTATCACAGCCTGAAATCGGGTAACCATATCCGGATATGGATGTGGACCAACAACTGAACCGATTATATAATGAGTATCCTGAGGATTGTTGATCCAGTGCCTCATCGCCTCGTTGGTTGCATCTTTTAGCGTCCGACTACCTGATTCTGCCGGGATCACTTCGGCACCAAGAATTCTCATTCTTTCAACATTAGGCTTTTGCCTTTCCATATCGACAGCTCCCATATATACTTTACATTCTAATCCTGCAAGGGCACATACAGTAGCTGTAGCAACACCATGCTGACCAGCTCCGGTTTCAGCAATAATCTTTTTCTTGCCTAATCTTTTAGCCAGCAATATTTGACCTATTGTGTTATTTACCTTGTGGGCTCCTGTATGACAAAGGTCTTCTCGTTTGAGATATATTTTAGCACCATATTTTTCTGAAAGTCTTTTGGCAAAATATAAAGGCGTAGGTCTTCCCACATAATCTTTTAACAATGCCCTGAATTCCTCTTGAAAATCCGGATCACCAATTATTTCAAGGTAATTATTCTTTAATTCCTCCACATTTGGATATAACATCTCAGGGATGAAAGCTCCTCCGAACTTTCCGTAATAGCCTCTTTCATCTACTGCGTACTTTGACATATTTGAGCTATTTTATTTTTTATTGTTTTTATTTCTTTCAGGTCTTTTAGAGCTGGTTTAATTTCAACTCCGCTGTTAAGATCCACAGCATAAAAAGCCGGATTTTTAATTTTTGATATCCCTTGAATATTTGACTGATTCAAGCCACCGGCAAGAAAAAAGGGTTTCGAAAAAGTTTTATCATTCAGAATTTCCCAATCGAAAACAATTCCGTTACCACCGGGTTTTTCTCCTTTCGTGTCGAACAAATAAAAATCAACCGATTTACGATAGTCTTCAGCTTTTTCAAGATCACCTTCGTCCCAAACAGGAAATGCCTTAATAACTTTGACTCCTTGTTTTCTGACTTGGGAAGCAAATTCCGGAGTTTCATCGCCATGCAACTGAACCGCCTCAAGACCATACTTTTTAATCGCCTGAACAATATCCTCCAGATCTGAATTAACGAATACACCGGTTTTAATTATCCTTTGAAATTGAGAAAAATCTGTTTCGGAATCACCTGCAAACCGGGATGAGCCGGGATAAAATATCAAGCCCATAAAATCAACTCGTAACTTTATCAGCTGATCAATATTCTCAGGATCGCGCATCCCGCATACTTTAATTTTAATATCTTTCATTTCAGGCATTCGTCGGATAAACATTTTCAAGTTCTTTTACCTTCGCCAAAAACTTAGCTGCTTCATAATGAGGTCTGGAATAACGCATAAAACGTTCTCCTATTAAAAACCCATCAAAACCATTATTTTTTAAATACACAAGATCTTCCGGACGATCTATTCCACTCTCTGCAATCTTTACTTTACCATCTGGTATAAATGATAAAAGCTCAACAGAATTTTCAAGGTTCACATCAAATGTCTTTAAGTTTCTATTGTTAACACCAAAAAGATCAGCATCGCTCTCTAAATTAGATGTCAACTCCTCTTTATCGTGCACCTCTAACAATACTTCTAAACCCAGATCATGTGCGAAAGCTGTAAACTTCTTAATAGTCTTCGGATCAAGTACAGAAGCGATCAGTAAAATACAATCTGCACCAATTGATTTTGCTTCAATAATCTGATACTCATCAACTATAAACTCTTTCCTTAAGATCGGACAGTAATTAAATTTCCTGGCCGTTATCAAATCATCGTTAGTTCCACCAAAATATTTCTGATCCGTCAATACTGACAAAGCTGAAGCTCCGGCCTGCATATAACCTATAGAGATTTCTTCAACTGATATATATTTATTAATATCTCCCTTACTCGGGGAGCGACGTTTAATTTCAGCTATCACGCCACTTTTATCTTCTCTTTTAATATAGTGGCTCATAGAAACTGGCATAGTTTCAAACCAGATACTCTTTTCAAGTTTTTTTACCGGGATGAGCTCCTTTTTCTCTTTTACTTCTTCTTTCTTATCTACTATAATTCTATCAAGTATATTCATCAGGCAACCAGTTTTTTTAGTACAGAATAAGCATTTCCAGACTCCAACGATTCTTTCGCCTTACCAATCGCATCAGCATCAGATAGTTTATCATCAGCACATTTTAAAGCCATCGCAGAATTAGCTAAAACTACCTCCTTTTGAGCTTCAGTTCCTTTTCCTTCAAGGATATCAATGAAGATCTTAGCAGAAGACTCTACTGTTTCTCCACCATATATCTGTTTTGCATCAACCTTGCTCAATCCTAATTGTTTCGGACTAATGATACTTTCACCAGTATTAGTAATGGCCTTAAAATCTCCGGTCAGTGATATTTCATCATATCCATCCAACGCGTGAAGAACAACGAAATCTTTATCAGTCTGCTGGAATAAATATGCATATAATCTTGCCAGCTCCAGGCTAAACACCCCCGTGAGCTGCTTTTTAGGACTTGCCGGATTCACCATCGGGCCAAGCATATTAAAAAATGTTTTTACACCAAGATCCTTTCTTACGGGAGCAACATTTTTCATTGCCGGATGAAATAAAGGAGCATGGAGAAAACATATACCAGCTTCATCGATCTGCTTTTTTAATGTAGATTCATCATTGGTAAACTCATATCCAAGGTGAGCTAACAGATTTGATGATCCACAAGCCGAAGAAACACCATTATTTCCATGCTTGGCAACTTTTACTCCTGCCCCGGCCACAACAAAGGAACTCAAGGTTGATATGTTGAAAGTATTCTTTCCGTCACCTCCGGTACCGCAAAGGTCTATCGGATCAAATTCAGCTAGATCAATCGGAACACATAATTCCATCATCGCTTTTCTAAACCCACTCAACTCTTCTACAGTGATACTTCGCATCATATAAACTGTTAGAAAGGAAGCCATCTGAGAAGCATTGTATTTACCTTTAGCCAGATTGATCAATACTTCTTTAGCCTGGGCTTCAGAAAGTGTTCTATATTCAAATAATGTATTTAATATCTCTTTCATTGTTTTTGATTTCAGATTTTCAACCAGTTTTGGAGCATTTTACTTCCCTCAGGAGTCATTACCGATTCAGGATGAAATTGCACCCCCCTTACATCGTGTGATTCATGACTCAAGGCCATTATCACTCCTGAAATATCAGTAGCAGTGATTTTGATAGGTGTGTTTTCCAGTGAGTCAGGCTTCACAGCCCAGGAGTGATATCTAGTAGTTACAAATCGGTCTGGAAGATCTTTAAAAATGGGTTCATTTCTATCTTTAAGGTAGGTATCCATTGCAACACCGTGTATAACAGTATCGAGATTATAAAGTTTTCCGCCATATGCTTCAGCAATAGCCTGGCATCCGAGACATACACCAAATATGCTTTTAGAAGACCCGTATTCCTTAAGTAGTTCCGGAAGAATTCCGGCCTCATAAGGCAAGCCTGGGCCCGGAGAAATCAGAATCTTATCGTAATTTCTAACTTCTTCCAGCGCAATTTTATCATTCCGGAATACATCAGTATTATTATCATATCCGAGATCCCTGAGAATATGCACCAGGTTATAAGTAAATGAATCGTAATTATCTAGAACTAATATTTTCACTTGATCAATTATTAATATCTTTTATTAATTTCTTCTGCATCGGTAATAGCCTGACGCAATGCTGCCACCTTATTATTTACTTCCTGCAATTCACTTTCTATATCAGATTTTGCTACTACTCCTGCTCCTGCCTGGAAGTAGAGTTTATTTTGTTTACTTAGAAAGGATCTTATCATAATTGCATGATTGAAATCACCATTAAAACCGAGATAGCCAATTGCCCCTCCATAATAACTTCTTGCGGTAGGCTCAAGAGAATCGATCAAAGTCATCGCTTTATATTTCGGTGCCCCTGATAATGTCCCTGCAGGAAAAGTATCTGCTACTAATCTGATGGGACTTGCAGAGCCATTAAGTTTTCCTGTAACCTTGGAAACGAGGTGTATGACATGCGAATAAAACTGAACTTCTTTATAAGTTTCAACCTCTACTGATTTTGCTGAACGGCTCAGATCATTTCTTGCCAGATCAACCAGCATTAAATGTTCTGAGTTCTCTTTTGGATCTTCTAAAAGTTTTTCCGCTAGCTGAGCATCGGTTTTATCATTCCCTGTTCTTTTAAAAGTACCGGCTATTGGAAAAATACCGGCCTGTCCATCACTAATAACCAACTGAGCCTCAGGCGAAGACCCAAATATTTTATAACTCCCATAATCAAAGTAAAAAAGGTACGGAGAAGGATTTATAGACCTTAGTGCCCGATAGACATTGAATTCATCACCGGTAAAGCCAACTTTGAACCTACGGCTTAAGACTATCTGAAAAACATCACCGTTAAAACAAGCCTGCTGTCCTTTGTCTAATATCTCAAGAAAATCTTTTTCATTAATATTAGCCTGCTCTTTTTCAGATACTGAGAAGGTATAGCCAGGATAGTTTTTATTATCTATTAAAGACATCAGCTCCTGTTCACTCATCCCTTCATCTTCATTAAGATGGTGTGAAATTAAAAAGCAGGCATTTTTAAAATGGTCAATAACCAGGATTTGACGATACACTGAGTACCTGATCTCCGGAATATGGTTTTCATCATCTTTTTGACTAAGATTGAGGTCTTCAAAATGCTGGACCGCGTCATATCCCATATAACCAAACAACCCATTTACGGCAAAAGGCAGATCCAGATCACTACCTTCAAAGGAACGCGCGAAATCAGTAAGCTTGTCAACCACATTTGATCTATCCACCTTTTCATTCACCGGGGCTTCACCAGGCATTTCCAGGGTCAATTCGCCTTTATCAACGATAAAAGAAGCTATCGGATCAAAACAGATATAAGAATAGCTATTTTCATGACCATGGTAGTCAGAGCTTTCAAGAAGCAAGGTCCCCGGAAATTTATCTCTAAGTTTTAAGTAAAGATTCACCGGGGTGATCGTATCAGCCAGGAAGCGCTTTACCGTTGATTTAAACTTGTATTTCATACTTTTTAATTGAGTTTAGACCAAAAAAAAAGCTTGCCGGAACCGACAAGCTTTTTAAGATTATAAATTATATCTTTTTATACATAACGGTCCCGTGTTCATCTGTCGATGTACCACCAGTACCATGCGTTATGTATATTAATTTTCATCATTTGTAACAAATCTAATTCTTCAGATCAATTTGTCAAACAAATTCACATCATTTTTTTTGAGCTGAAGCTCTCACTTCTTTTTTAGTTTCAGCATTTTTCTGTTTCCTGGGTCGGTTTACACCATATGAACCACTCCAGATTTTACCTTTTTTTGTTTTTTTATCTCCTTTTCCCATAATTATAAATTTTGAGTTTACAGATAATACAATTAAGATAAAATTATAAAATATCGATTTAAATTAAAAAAGCAGTTACTCAGACTATAAGTAACTGCTTTTTTGATTTGTTATTTATTATTTCTTACCAGATTTTCACTCTTTCTTCTTCTGGAAGATACATATCATCACCTTCTTCAACATTGAAAGCTGCATAGAATGCATCAATGTTTTTTAATGGGCCATTTGCCCTGTACATTCCAGGTGAATGAGAATCTGTTTGTATGAGGTTTCTTAAAGTTTCATCTCGGTACTTAATTCTCCATACTGTAGCCCATGACATAAAGAATCGCTGTTCTGCTGTGAATCCCGCAATTGGCTCAGGCTTACTGGTTGCCTCATAATGATTCATCAAACCATCATAAGCTACTGAAAGACCACAAAGGTCACCAATATTCTCTCCTAAAGTAAGCTTACCGTTTACATTAACTGCAGGAAGTGGTTCATACTGATCAAATTGTTTAATCAACATTGCTGATTTTGATTTAAATTGTTCAGCATCAGTTTCACTCCACCAGTTTTTCATATTTCCTTCAGAATCAAATCTGGAACCGTTATCATCAAAACCATGAGAAACTTCATGGCCAATTACTGCACCAATACCTCCGTAATTAACAGCATCATCAGCTTTGAAATCAAAAAATGGAGGCTGTAAAATTGCTGCCGGGAAAACAATTTCGTTATTCAATGGACTATAATATGCATTAACAGTCTGAGGAGTCATGCCCCATTCTTTTTTATCCACTGGTTGACCTACTTTTTCAATATCTTTTTTGAAATTCCATTCCCTGGCGTTGATCATATTTTCAACAAGACTGGTTTCAACAATATTAAGATCGCTGTAATCCTTCCATTCATCCGGATAACCAATCTTAACTGTGATTGTACTCAATTTCTCCAAAGCTTTTGTTTTAGTTGAGTCAGTCATCCAATCAAGTGATTCGATCCTGTTTCCAAAAGCAGAAAGAATGTTTTTAACCATTTTGTCAGCAGACTCTTTTGCTTCAGGTGGAAAAGCCTCAGCTACGTATAATTTACCAACAGCCTCTCCTGCTACTCCATTTACCATTGATAGAACTCTCTTCCATCTAGGTCTCATCTCTTCAGTTCCTCTCAGTTTTTTACCATAAAAAGCAAAATTTTGAGAAACCAAATCATTACTAAGGTAATTGGCATAATCATTTATAAGATGCCATTTAAGATAGGCTTTCAAGGCATCAGAATCGTACTTAGAAACAACAACATCTACACCCTGGAAAAATTCCGGAACAGAAACGATTATACTATCAAGATCTGCAAGACCAATTCCGGCAAAATATTCATTCCACTTAAACTCATCATTTAATTCATTGACATTCTCTACTGCATATTTATTGTACAGAGCAGGAATATTCCTCATCTCAACCCTGGTTCTGGAAGAATCTGCTAATAAGGTTTCTATTTCCATTACCTTTTCTGCCTGAGCTGAAGCGGCTTCCTGAGTTTCACCAGCAAGAACGAGCATTTTTTCTACATGCTTAACATATTCCTCTCTAATAGATTGAGAAACTGAATCTTCTTTAAAATAATAATCTCTATCAGGTAGCCCAAGACCAGATTGCCATAGGTAAGCAGCATTAACTTTACTATTCTTAAGATCAGCAAGAACGCCAAAACCAAAAAACACGCTTCCTCCTCTTTTATGATCTTGAATCACATACTCCTGGAGAGAAGCTTTGTCAGAAATCCCATTGATTTGATCAAAGTAAGGAGCTAAGGGTTTAATCCCTACATTCTCAGCAAGACTTGAATCCATACCGACATTATAAAAAAGACCGGCCTTGTATTCATCCGAGCCTTCTTTCAGCTCTCCACTCTCAAGTGCATTTTCAAGAACTTCTCTAACCGTTGCAGTACTTTTCTCCCTCAGTTCATTAAAACTCCCCCATCGGCCCTGATCACCAGGAATTTCAGTTTCATCAACCCAGGTACCATTTACATACCTGAAAAAGTCATCCTGAGCTCGAACTGTTGTATCCATTAATGAAACATCAATGGCGTTATTTTTACTTTTTTCTACATTAGATTGACATGCCATTATACCAGCAGTCAACAGAAGTAAATAAATTTTTTTCATGTTTTACGATCGAATTTTAAACTTCAAACTTAACAATATGACTGATTATCTGGTTAATAAATTTGATTAATGGTAAATTTTTAGTGTAAAAAACAAATTAATTATGGCCAGACCTAACAGATCGTTGATAAGCGCCTTGAGGAAGGCTGCGAAGAAGTTGAATAAAAGTGATAAATATCAGTGGGGACATATGGGAAGCTGCAATTGTGGATTTCTGGCCCAGGAGATCACGAAGTTAAATAAAGGCGAAATACATGCCTATGCAATGCAAAAATATGGTGACTGGACTGAACAGGCCATGGATTACTGTACAGACAGCAAGCAACCGTTTGATCTAATCATAAACACAATGGTCAACGAGGGGCTCACTATCGAAGATTTAATTGAACTCGAAAGATTAAAAAATAAAGAAGTTCTGAAAAGAATCCCAAATAAAGACTACCTGAAACACAACAAGAAAGAAGATGTAGTAAAGTATATGAATGCATGGGCTGACCTGCTGGAAGAAAAACTTAAAGAAAAAGTAAGCCAAAACTATACTGAAGTTAAAACAGAAGTTTCCAAGCCAGTTTTTGCATAAAAGATTGTCCAAATATATAGATCTTAGTTGCCTCATGATTAATTTTGAGCATGAAAAAGTCTATTGTAGTATTTGATTACTTTAAAAAAGAGTTTCCAGAAGGATTTATTTTGTTACAGATTAATCCACATGACCTTACTGGAACAGAATTAATGGTTTCCTCTGAAGGAAATATGAAAAAAGAAGAAAGGGAATTTGACGAAGAAATATATGACGATCTAGAGGAAGACGGGTTTGAAAAAGGTAACCCGTTAGAATTTAATCTCTACCTTGAAAAATATAAAAAGGCTGGTAAATAATCACCAGCCTTTTTTAATTTCTATGCACTTAAAATTTCAAAAATACTATTAGGTAATTCAGCTGCTGCAAAAAATAACCCCAAACCAAATACCTTATGTACAGGGTTCAGTCTTAAAAAAGCATTGGGAATAGTGCTTACAGAAAGGCCTGCATACACTATAGCAAACACAAAGATCATTATTGTAGAAAACATTCCTGTAGTAAGGTAAATAAGCCCTCCAATCAAAACACTCAATATAATAGAAGCGATCATAGCTTTATTAATTCCCACTTTGCTCACTAATAAAGAAACGGGATAACACACTAATGCAGAAAAAGCTATGACAATTCCAGTCTTAGTAGCGGCTCCCATATCAATGAATGAAATCAAATTAAATTCAGAAATCAGTTCAGGCAATATATTAAAGAAGAAGTTAGTGGCTATTCCAAAGATCAGTCCCATCATAAACACCAATAATGGCTGACTTTCATTATCCTTAGCTTTTTTAACTTTTAAATTAGTTTTACGGGAAGAATTCAGTTTGGAAAATTGCTTTTGAAGGTAGAATCCCGTTGCAAAAACCAATATTCCACCAACAGCAAAAGTAAGCGGACCACCAAAAAATTCAAGTAATTGAATAATTACGGGCTCAACTGCTTGTGCTAGTTGGATCAACACAATAAATAACGCCATGACCTGAGGATATTTCTTTTCCGGGACAAACATTTCAAATGTAGAAAATGCAGGGCTATGAAAGATATTCATTAAAATCAGCCAGAAGACTATGAGAATGGGAACAAGAAAACGCCACCATCCATCCGGTTGAAAGAAAACAGTAAAAGCCACAGACATAAAAACCATGGTGACAAGGTTTATTCCTGCTTTAATGATAGGTAACTTCTCCTTTCTCTTTAACCAGATTTTATCTGCAAAGATGCCTGCTGCAGGTGGAGTCACCAATAATATAATTGCCTGAACAATTAAGAATTCCTTTGTAATAGAAGAAAATCCAAAAATGTCCAAAACAACAGGCTGGTATTTATGATAAGCTATCCAGCTAATTAGAATGGCTATATCTAAAAAAATTAACGCCCAGATTTGAGGCCATTTGATTGAAAAAGTTCGAGCCATAATAAAAAAATTGATCAGTTTGGTAACAATACAAAAAACCACATGAAAAGGTTGCCTGATATTCAGCTATTTATAAAAAAAGTTTCAAAAAAGAAGGTAAAGCTGTGGAAAATTACCCGATTTTTCTACCTTTGCATCCGCGAGTCGGCACGACCAGCTCCCGTCGAATTCCCCCAGGGCAGGAATGCAGCAAGGGTAGACGGTCGTAGCGGTGCGATGTCGGCTCGCCTTTTTTTACCCCCTTCATAATTCTTATCCATTTAATTTCTTTCGTCTTCCATAATAAAGATTTAGTTTTGCAGCAAAATTCAAACTAATATCTGCAACATGAAATTCTTTATTGATACCGCCAACCTGGCAGAAATCGAAGAAGCACACGACCTGGGAGTACTTGACGGAGTAACCACCAACCCTTCACTTATGGCTAAGGAAGGAATCACAGGAGAAGAAAATGTGAGAAATCACTATAAAGCTATCTGTGATATCGTTGATAACAACGTTAGTGCTGAAGTGATCGCAACTGACTTTGACAACATTATTAAAGAAGGAAAAGAACTGGCTAAGATCGATGATAAGATCGTTGTTAAAGTTCCTATGATCAAAGAAGGTGTAAAAGCGATCAAATGGTTTTCTTCTGAAGGCATCAGAACCAACTGTACTTTGATTTTTAGCCCGGGGCAAGCACTTTTAGCTGCTAAGGCAGGTGCAAGCTATGTTTCTCCTTTTATTGGAAGACTTGATGATATTTCAACTGACGGTCTGGAACTTATTGATCAAATTGTACATATTTACGGAAACTACGGTTATGAAACTGAAGTTTTAGCAGCATCAGTAAGACACACCATGCACCTGATCAAATGTGCTGAAATTGGAGCTGACGTTGCTACTTGTCCTCTAAATGTAATCACTGGATTATTAAAACATCCATTAACAGATAGCGGACTTGAGAAGTTTCTTGCAGACCATAAAAAAGCAAACGGATAATTTAATTTAGCGACTATGACTTTTTCCTCTGAGCCTCTAGTAAAAGTAGAAAACCTGACAATTTTCCAGTCTGGCATTCCAATCCTTACGGATATAAATTTTGAACTGGAAAAAGGTGAATTTGCTTTTCTTGTAGGAAGAACAGGATCAGGAAAAAGTTCATTGCTGAAAACTTTATATGCAGACCTGCCACTAAAACAAGGTAATGTTGAAGTGGCAGGTTTTAATCTTAAAAATCTGAGTTCCTCTAAAGTACCTTACCTCAGAAGAAAACTCGGTATCGTATTCCAGGATTTTCAGCTTTTTGATGACAGAACTGTTTCTGAAAATCTTCAGTTTGTTATGAAAGCAACAGGCTGGACTGAAAGTTCTAAGATCAAAAACAGGATGACTGATGTTCTTATGCAAGTTGGATTGGGATCTATCCCTCAAAAATATCCCCACCAATTAAGTGGTGGTGAACAACAACGAGTTGCCATCGCAAGGGCTCTGATCAACGAACCTGCAATGCTGGTAGCTGATGAGCCGACTGGAAACCTGGATCCTGAAGTTTCAGAAGGTATCTTTCAACTATTTCAGGATATTAACAGATCCGGAACAGCAATATTAATGGCCACACATGACCATAACCTGGTAAAAAGACACCCTGCCAGAATCCTAAAATGTGAATCCGGCAAGGTGATTGATTCTACTAAAGAAGATATCGAGCTTAATAGCAGCTTCTAATTTACCTCAGGGTTACATTAGAAAACTGACCATCAATTATCATATTTCTACCCGAACCTCCATTTCTTCGGTAAGTAGCAGATGTTGACTTCTCATTAACGGTATTGAAAGAAAATCCAGATGGATATGATACCTTTCCATGGTTAACATCAATTTCCATTGTCCAGGCATTTAAGTTTTCAAATTGAATAGTTGGTGATGAAAACTGCACATCCAAATTAATTTCATTTACTGATGCTGTTACTTTATCGATCTTAAAAGACCCGGTATGCTGAACATCAAGTGATAGTTTTTTTGTAAGTGTACCAATGGTGAACTTGCTAAACTGAACATCCCCATTTATGCTTTCGATATTATCTGCATGAAACTTCCCATGCTGTAATTCTATTTCAACTGAAGACACACGACCAAATCTAATGTTTGAGTGCTGACTTTCTAACTGTATTTTATTTGCTTTTTCTATGCTTACATTCCCGCAGTGCTGTATTTCCACTTCAGCATTTGACAATTCCTCAACATCCAGATCGCCAAATTGCATATCAATCGTTGAACCATTACCAACTATTTTACCAAGCATAGCATTTCCATGCTGATGATTTATTTCAAGTTTTCCTTTTAGGTCTCCGATTACTAAGGGGCCAAACTGATGAGATACATCCATAGGTTGAGAAGCTGGTACTTTTACCTCATAATTAATCTCAAACTTTTCACCTTTTGATGTATTCATACTTCCCTTCATGTCAGTTTTGGCACCTACCTCACTTGAGTTATCTCCGCCGATAAACTCAATTGATATCTTATCCAGTAATTTATCAGCTCTATCATCATTTTTTGCCTCAACAACTATCTCAATATCTATTTTAACATAGTTCTGGTTCCATGGGACAATATTAACTTTACCGAATTTATTTTTGATCATTACGACAGTGGAGTTATTAACTTTAAACTGCTTATCGTATTTCTTTTCCTTTCTGACGTCAGCTTTATTCTCTGCAATAATTGAAAAGGCTGAAATCACCATGATCAGAAAGAAAATATTAACTGCTTTTATGGTTCTCATTATTTTCATTTTCGTAGTTTTTATAATTTTCAAGTATTAAAAGTTGTTCATTGAGTAAATCGATCTGCAACTTTAAATTATTTACAAGTGCCTGGATTAGCATTTCATTGCCCGGGTTAGCCTCCAGATCCTTTTTTAATTTTGCATAATCATTTAACAATGACTCTAATTCATTATCATAAGCTTTACTTATTGATTCCGGCACATCCATTTGCTCTATTTCCTTTTGCCTTTCAGAAATTAACTGGAAATAGTAGGTCTCAGTACTTACCTGATCGAAAGAAACACCATTCATCTGTTCAGGTATATCATATGTGGAAACAGTTATTTGTGGTTTGGCCTGATTATCTCTCAAGAACATAAATGTCACCAGCCCGACTGTACATACCATAAACAAAACAGCCGCAGCTTTCCACCAATTAAATGAACTCCTATCAGTCTGGTTATTTTGAATTTCAGACTCAATATTTGCCCACATTTTTTCAGATGGTTCAAGATCATCAAACTCATGTCTGTGACTATTGAAATATTCTTTTAATTTATCTTTATCTTCCATCGCTTTGATGATTTAAAATCGACTCTTTTAATTTTTTCTTTCCCCGCATATACTGGGTTTTAGATGTATTTGGACTTATGCCAAGTATTTCTCCAATTTCATTATGATCATACCCTTCGAGTAGATAAAGAGAAAGAACGACTCTGAAACCCTCAGGTAAATTTTCGAGGCATTTTTTTACTCTTTCAAAATCCACTTCACTTAGGTATTCTTCATCCTCTTCAAAATCAGGCCTGTCTTCAATCTGTTCTTCACCAACCAGTTCTATTTTATTTTTTTTCAATACCTGTAAAGATTCATTTACCACTATTCTTTTTAGCCAGGCCCCAAACCTTGAGCGTCCCTCAAAGGCATATAAATTATTGAAAGCTTTAATAAAAGAATCCTGAACTACATCTTCAGCTGCTTGCTTTTCACCTACAATCCGAAAAGCTGTATTTAACATAGCCCTTGAATAAAGCTTATATATTTCATACTGAGCTTTCCTGTCTCCTTCCCTGCATTGATCGATCAGGTTAAAATGTATTTCGTGATTTGCGGATTTCAATTTTTTAAACTTTCACAATAAAGATTCAACTAAATACCAATGGTTGCATATTATGCATAAAGATTGTAAAAAATTAAAAAAAGCCAATTCCAGGTTGAATTTATGATCAAATATCAAGGTGTTTAACAGTGATTATTTTAATTTTGTCCACCTTTTTATAAAACGAAAAAATAGTATGTTGAATCCATGGCATGATGTAGATCCGGGGGCAGGAGCGCCGGAGCAGGTAAACGGAATTATCGAAATACCTAAAAATAGCAGAGCGAAATACGAGTTGGATAAAGAATCCGGGTTATTAATATTAGACAGAGTACTTTATTCCAATGTATATTATCCTGCAAACTATGGGTTTATTCCCAAAACCTATTGCGATGATGATGACCCATTGGACATCCTGGTCTTTTCACAGATAGAAATTGTACCCATGTGTATTACTCCTGCAAAAGTAATTGGTGTAATGAGAATGCTGGATAATGGCGAGGCTGATGATAAGATCATTGCTGTAGCCGATCAGGATATGAGTGTTAACCACCTTAATGACATAGGCGATCTACCAGAACATATGTTAAGGGAAATGAGAGCTTTTTTCGAGGATTATAAAAAACTTGAACATAAAGAAGTAGTGGTTGAGGAATTTCAAAACAGGGAAACTGCTCTTGAAATCATCAATCAAGCCTTTGAAGATTACAATAAAAAATTCGGTAAAGACAATAAGATACTTCCGTAAATGTGGAATTAAGGTAAAAACCTTACCTTTGATCAAAATTTACATTTGATAGATTCGAATCTAATTTTTTAAATTATACATTTGACCAAAAATCACACGAATTATGAAAAAATTATTATTAACATTTTTTGCTGTAATAGCATTATCATTTGCTTCAAATGCCCAGGGATGGGGACCAGATAAAGGAACTACTCAAATAAGTGCTGGTTTAGGAACTGGCGTTTATGGTATACCTGTATTTGCTGATGTTCAGTTTGGAGTTTCAGAATATATAACTTTAGGACCAAGGGTAGCATTTTCTTCACGAACTACCTATTATGGAAACGATCGTTATAGAGAATCATATTTCTCTCTATCTATGGTAGCTAATTATCATTACTCTAAGCATATTAGTGCCTTACCTTCTGAATTAGACCTTTACGGTGGTTTAGAATTAGGATATGTAGCTTACAGAGATAACTGGAATGATGATTTATATACGCCAGAAGATAGATCAACTGTTATGTTAGGAATCAGAGCAGGTGCTAAATGGTTCTTCACTCCTAACTTCGGCGCAATGCTTGAACTTGGTGGTGGAGCTGGTAGATCTGGAGCTCTTGTTGGAGTTACTTTTGGTCTGTAAACCATTATTGAAAATATAAAAAAAGCCCCGGAGAAATTTCTCCGGGGCTTTTTTATGTTTTTATGAAATCAGAATTACTTTAATTCATTTAATGCAGCTTCTGCAGCTGTAAATTCCGGATTTAATTTTAAAGCCATATTATAAAACTCTTTAGCTTTTTCATTATCTCCTGAATTTTCATAACGCAAACCTTGCAGGTATCTCACAGCTGTTTCTATAGTCACTTGCTGAATACCTCCCTCTCCATCATTGATCTCTAACACTTTATCTTTATAGTTATCCATAAGTGTTGTAGCATTTGTATCAAATTCCTCATACCTTTTTAGATCAAGATTTAAGGTTGCTATTTTATAAAGAGTTACAGGATCATTATTTTGCAGATATAAGGTTTCATATCTTGTCACAGCTTGATTAATTACACCCAGGTTTTCATAGCTTAATGCCGAGATTTCCAGAGCCATTTTGTCTTCAGGTAGCACTTGTAAAACATCTTTGGTAACTAGTGCTGCAGAAACATAATTTCTCTCTTCGAAATACATCAAAGCTAATGTATCCAACAAGTTTATATTATTCGGGTTGGTAGATATCAATTCATAAATAGCATCTTTTTGTGCATTTCGATCATTATATCTTTTTGCCAATTGATATTTAGAGGCCGCAACCTGTGTAAATGCCATTCCCATTTGTTGCATTTGTTGTTGTGCAGCTTTTTGTTCAGGAGTCATTTCTTTTCGTGTAGAATCCTGCTGGGCATCCATTGTGAAAAATAACCCGGTAATTAAAATTAAAGTAAAAAGTTTCTTCATGATTTCTGTTTTTGTTTAAGTCCTAGTCTATTTCCAATTTCTATCATAAGAGGGTAAGTATCTTCATAATTGTTAGAAACAGTCCCCTCCAGTACTGCTTCTCTGATTTCGTCTTTTATTTCGCCTATTACTTTTGAAGGCTTAATATCAAAAGCTTTCATAATATCTTCACCGGTGATTGAAAGTTGAAAATTGCGAAGGTGATCTTTTTCCTCAACCTCCTTCATTTTCTTTTCAACTTTTTCGAAATTTTTCAGGTATCGCTTAACCCTCTCGTGGTTTTTTGAAGTAATGTCGGCCTTACAAAGCATCATCAACTCGTCGATATGCTCACCAGCTTCAAAAAGAACCCTCCTGACAGCACTATCTGTTACAGTATCCTTAACGAGCGCTATTGGTCTTAAATGAAGCTTAACAAGCTTCTGAACCATTTTCATTTTCTCATTTAGAGGGAGTTTCAGCCTTCTGAAAATCCCGGGAACCATTCTTGCTCCTTTATCTTCATGACCATGAAAAGTCCATCCTACTTTTGGATTAAATCTTTTAGTTGGTGGTTTGGCAATATCATGCAATATCGCAGCCCATCTTAGCCACAGGTCATCGGATACTTCAGACACATTATCCAACACCTCGAGGGTATGATAAAAGTTATCTTTGTGCGATTGCCCCTTTCTTTTTTCTACACCATGTAAATCAACCATTTCAGGAAAGAAATGATTTAGTAAACCAGCTTGAAAAAGTAATTTAAAACCATAAGAAGGTTTGGGTGATAAAATGATCTTATTAAGTTCATCAACGATTCTTTCTTTACTTACAATCTCAATGCGACCGGCATTTTTCATGATAGATTCAAATGTGTCCGGCTCAATATCAAAATTTAATTGAGAGGCAAAGCGAATTGCCCTCATCATTCTTAAAGGATCATCAGAAAAAGTAATATCAGGATCAAGAGGGGTTCGAATTAACTTTCTGCGCAAATCCTTAACCCCATCAAAAGGATCAATTAATTCTCCAAAATTAATTTCATTTAAGCTCAATGCCAGTGCATTGATGGTGAAATCCCTCCTGTTTTGATCATCTTCAAGCGTTCCATCTTCTACTAAAGGCTTCCTGCTGTCTTTGCGATAAGACTCTTTTCTGGCTCCCACAAACTCTAATTCGTAGTCACCTGAATTGATCATTGCAGTACCAAAATTCTTAAAATAATTCACCTGATTTTTACCTGGAAGTTTTTCTGCTACAACTTTTGCAAGTTCTATGCCACTTCCAATACATACAAAATCAATGTCTTTAGATGGGCGTTTAAGTAAAAGATCACGAACGTAACCTCCAACACAATAAACATCGACCTTCAACTCTCTGGCAGCCTCACTGACTATCTTAAATACGGGTATTTCTTCTAAATGTGCTCTTAAATCAACCATTCAATTATATCAGACTCACTCAATCTTCAAAAGTAGCCTAATACAATGGTATTTTCAAAAATACAGAGATCAGAAGCGCGGACAAGGCATGAATTTTTCCTTTCTGGTGATCTTACCTCGTGAAAAGGTTGGGAAATCGTAGATTACTGATACCTCATGAGATCCTCCGGCACGCGGTCCGAGTTCACTAACGGTGATATCATATGAATATCCAAAATGAAGTTTATTTATTTCAATTCCAAACATCAATACCACTGCGTCATGATTAATATTGTCCTCAATTTCCTGTTGAATAGGAATACCTCTGTACCAGAACCCAACTTTAATAGGTAGATAATTCAACTGAGCGCCTACATCCAGCTGATCGTATCTCCCTTGCTTTCTGTATATAAATGAAGGCAACAATGATACTGGTTCTGCTTGCCTTGACTTAGGCTCACCAACTTTTAATTTCACTCCACCATGAACAGTAAGTTTCGCAGGTAGTCTTATATCCTCTCCAGTAAGAGAATAAGAAGGAGAATTCATATGCGATACTGAAATACCTCCCCAGAATTTTCGGCTGTAAACCAATAAGCCAGTCCCAAAGTCCATAAAAGTTACCGGCCTGACATCCCTGATGATCGGATCACTAGTACCGGGAGTAACATTATCAAAGTCTAATTGGTCTCCGAAAAGTAATTTTTGTGCATCCAATTGCCTTCGTACAACTCCAAAAGATATTCCTGGAGAAAACATAATTTTATCCGAGATCTTTAATTTGTACGAATAATTAAAGCTAGCATTTAATGTAGTCAGGTTTGCAGACCCCATTTTATCAGCCATTAAAAAAACTCCAAAACCACTATTGAGGTGATCTACAGATTTGTCAAATGAAAACGTATAAGTATTGAAAGCCTGAGACAATCCCGGCCATTGGATTCTGTTTACAAGGGCAACCCTATTTCCCTCTGAAGTTCCGGTAAACCCCGGATTGAGGTATAAAGGCGCAGCGTAAAATTGGGAAAGCTGTGGATCCTGGGCATTGGCATTTAATAAACTACCAAGCACCAAAATGCTAAAAAATAGTTGTTTCAAGTACATTTTCTTTCAGTTAGCTGGTCGCAGGCTTTAAAAAAATAGCTGGTCTTAAAAGCCTGCTTACAAAAAGAAAGAATAAATGGCTAAAAACCAAATCACAAAATCAGCAAAAAACCACACAAAATACTGATTTACAGTTAGTTAAGTGCATTAAAACGAAATATACTAAAAACTTACATTGAGCATTTCACTATTAAAAAGTCCAATGTTTTAAAGGCAAAATTCAAATATTCTTGTAATCTGAAATTATCAAATGATTTAAATGATATACAATTTTAAAAATGGTGTCTGCAAATATCATTTTCTTCCATAAATAGCTTGAGTATAAATAAGTTAAAATGGTTATTATAAAGTGAGGAAAAATGATATTTCCGGATTTAATAACATCGGGTTGGTATTTTATTAATAAATTATCGTTAATTAATTTTTTAACAGTACCTTTGTACCCCGTAAGATTTGGAATCTAAAAAAACTTATGGGCGCAGTTAAATACATCTTCGTTACGGGCGGCGTTACGTCCTCACTTGGTAAAGGAATCATCTCTGCATCGCTTGCGAAGCTACTACAGGCAAGAGGCTATTCAGTAACAATCCAAAAATTCGATCCATACATTAATGTTGATCCGGGTACTTTGAACCCTTATGAACATGGAGAATGTTATGTTACGAATGATGGTGCTGAAACAGACCTTGACCTGGGTCATTACGAGAGATTTCTCAATATCCCAACTTCTCAGGATAATAATGTAACCACCGGACGCATATATTATAATGTTATAATGAAAGAGCGTCGTGGAGACTATCTTGGAAAAACTGTGCAGGTGATTCCTCATATAACAGATGAGATCAAAAAGAATTTTTATAAGCTCGGTGAAAGCGGAGATTATGATTTTATTATTACAGAGATTGGTGGTTGTGTTGGTGATATTGAATCACTACCCTTCCTCGAAGCAGTAAGGCAGGCCAGAATAGAACTGGGAACCAGTAATTTCCTTAACATTCATCTAACCTTAATTCCATTTTTGCAGGCTGCGGGCGAACTAAAAACAAAACCTACTCAGCATTCAGTAAAGCAATTACTAGAAAATGGTATTCAGCCTGATATTTTAGTTTGTCGTTCTGAACAACATTTACCACAAGATATCAGAAAGAAGCTGGCATTGTTCTGCAATGTCCAGATCAATAGTGTTATCGAAGCTTTAGATGCAGAGTCTATATACGATGTGCCTCTATTGATGCGCAAAGAAAAACTGGATGAGCGAGTTTTGAGTAAATTAAAACTTCCAACTAAAACTCAGCCAGACATTGATCAATGGAAAGAATTCCTTGGAAGATTAAAAAATCCTACTAATGAAGTTCATATAGCAGTTATAGGTAAATATGTTGAATTACCTGATGCTTACAAATCCATTAATGAATCATTTGTACACGGTGGTGCTGAAAATGAATGTAAAGTAAAAGTTCATCACATTTCATCCGAAATCGTTTCTGAGGAAAACATTAAAGAATATCTCGAGGAAATGGACGGTATTCTTGTAGCACCTGGCTTTGGAGAAAGAGGTATAGATGGAAAATTAGCTGCTGTAAAATACGCTAGAGAAAATAATATTCCTTTCTTTGGAATTTGTCTGGGAATGCAGTGTGCTGTAGTTGAATTTGCAAGAAATGTTATCGGACTAAGTGGAGCAGCTTCTACAGAAATTAATCCTGACACTAAATATCCTGTCATTGACTTAATGGAGGACCAAAAGGATATTGAAAATATGGGCGGCACAATGCGTCTTGGGGCATATGCTTGTAAAATTAAAAAGGGTACTAAAGCCTTTAATACTTATCACAAAGCAAATATTGAAGAAAGACACAGACACAGATTTGAATTCAATAATAAGTTCCTTGAGAAGTTTGAAGAGAATGGCATGATTGCATCCGGAATTAATCCTGACAGAAATCTTGTGGAGATCGTCGAATTAAAAGACCACCCATGGTTTGTAGGTTCTCAATTTCACCCGGAATTAAAAAGTACCGTTTTAAAACCGCATCCTTTATTTACAGGATTCGTTAAGGCGGCTATTGAGTATAAGAAAAATAAGAATAAAGAATAGATATAATGGATAGAAATCAAGCTATAGGGTTAGCCCTCATTGCAGCTATGTTTATCATTTACCTGAATTTCTTCATGGAAGAACCAAAGGTAGATGAAACAGCTGAAAGCAAGACTGAACAAGTTGAACAGACAGGCACCAAAGAACAGGATCAACAAGCTTCTAATGATGTAGAAGAACAAGAACCGGAAGAGGTACTAAGCGATTCTGTAAAAGCTGCACTGGCTAACAATAAGTTCGGGGCATTTGCCGGTCTTTCTGAAGGCCAGGAGGAATTTTTTACCCTTGAAAATAATCTTGTAGAAATAAAAATCAGTTCTCAAGGTGCTGTAATTAAATCAGTCCGTTTAAAAGATAGAGAAACTTATCTTGGCGAGCCTCTTTACTTAATAGATGAGAATAGCTCAGAGCAATCACTGGTTACAGAGCTGGATGGCAAAAAGATTGATTTAGCAGATCTTTACTTTTCATCTAATTCACCAAAAGTAATGGTTGCCGGAAAGGAAGACACTGCAAGATTAGTTTTCACCGGAGAGGGTGCCGGAGGTAAACAAATAAGTGTTTCTTATACTCTTGCACCGGATCAGTATACTATTGATTATGGCTTATCTTTTAAAGGAATCAATAATAAGGGAAATAACTTAATCATTTCCTGGGATAACCATGCCAAGCGTCTGGAAAAACAACTTGATGGTGCAAGAGTTGGTTCAAGACCAGAAACAACGATTAATTATTACCGGTCAGATAATGAAGAGTTCAATTCTTTAGATGCTTCTTCAACTGACCCTCAATACGACACACTTGCTTCACCGGTAAAATGGTTTAGCATGTCTCAGAAATATTTTTCTGCTGCGTTGATATCTAAGAATGGATTTTCTAATTCTCAATTCAAAACAATAACTCCTCCGGAAAGTGACACAACGACTGTTAAAGAGCTTTATGCTCAAGTCGCAGTTCCTATGAAAAATCTGGAAGGAAACTCACCTGAATTTAAATATTACTTCGGCCCTAATAACTACTATGTTATGCAGGATGTTGCAGGGGCACCGGAATTCAAAGAGAATGTGCGTTTTGGATGGAAAATTCTTGCCTTTATTAATAAAGGTTTAGTTTTACCAATATTCCATTTCCTGGAAAGATTCACCGGTAACTACGGTCTTATAATTTTCATGCTGGTACTGATCATTAAACTGATGTTATCTCCGTTAACTTATAAGTCGTACAAGTCAATGGCTAAAATGAAGGTGTTGAACAACCTTCTGAAACCCGAAACTGATGCTCTGAAAGAAAAATACGGTGATGACCAGGCGAAGATTCAGCAGGAAACAATGAAACTCTATCAAAAAATGGGCACAAGTCCGTTTGCAGCGATGAGTGGATGTATTCCCATGATTCTTCAAATGCCAATACTATTTGCTCTATTTAACTTCTTCCCTTATTCTGTTGAGTTAAGAGGAGAATCATTCTTGTGGGCAGAAGACCTTTCTACTTATGATAGTATCGCAACACTACCTTTCACCATACCTTTCTATGGTGATCACGTATCCTTGTTCACTCTGCTTATGACCTTGTCAACTATTTTGATGACATATACGAACAGCCAGATGAACAGTGCGCAGATGCAGGGCCCTATGAAGACAATACAGTACTTCACACCAGTAATTATCATGTTTGTTCTTAATTCTTTCCCTGCAGGACTTACTTACTATTACTTCCTTTCAAATACCATTACTTTTGGTCAGCAAACATTGATCAAAAAATTCATGATCGATGATGAAAAGATCGAAAGACAGATCGAAGAGAACCGAAAGCTTAAAGGAGGTAAAAAATCGAAGTTCCAGGCTAAATTGGAAGAAGCAATGAAAGCCCAGGAATCAAAAGCTAAGAAAAAAGCTAAGAAAAAGTAATAATAGAAATACTAACAAATCAAAAAGCCCGGTTGGAAAATTCCCAACCGGGCTTTTTTTATCAATCAGTTCATCAATCCAAAAAAATAATTATTTTCTTTATGTAATATAAAGTCACAATTTAGTTTGATAGAGATCTCGCATATGTATTGCTGGTAATCTCTTTCCTTCACATTACATTAACCAGGGCAAATTACTGTTGCATTTAATGGTCATAATAAAAATTTGCACCCTCAAAGCTTAATAATAACTACATAAGACACATGTTTCTGGTAGCTACCCCACTTCATTACCTGGTGAATATAATGAGCTTAAAAGAGGGACAAGATCAGCAATACTTGATGATTTAGGATAACTTCAGCTGATATAAACGAAAAAAGCCTGCTTGAAAATCAAGCAGGCCTTCTCCATGTTAAAATATTTATTAACTGCTATTCAGTAATTACTTCAATATCATCAGAAGTTTCTTCAGAACCCTCAGCAGAAGCTTCTAACGTTTCAGGGTCCTGGATATCTACTTTTTCCAGCTTAAGAACGTTCATTGGGTTAGACTGAAGATTTTGAATGTTATCGTGAACTAGTCTGACAACTTCATCATAGAATAAAACGATAACCGGCGCTTCATCAACAATGATGTTATCCATTTTCTGATAAAGATCGAAACGCTTAAATCCATCAGTTGTTTCTTTAGCTACATTATAAAGGCTATCATATTTCTCATTATTAAAATGAGTTTTGTTTGGTCCTGCAGGTGCGTAATACTTGCTGTAGAACATAGAAAGATAGTTTTCAGCATCTGGATAATCACCTAACCATGATCCTCTGAAGAACTTAACTTTGCCATTATCCACCATTTCCTGATGCTGAGGAACCTGATTGATCTGGATGTTTACGTTAACACCAATACTATTCCACTGGTTCTTAAGATATTCGATAATATCTTTTGACTGAATAGTAGTATAAAGATCAAATGAAGGATATTCAGAAGCATCATAACCTGATTTCTTCAATAATTCTTCAGCTTTCTTAGTGTTGTACTCATATCCTTTAACCACTTCTGCATCAAACGAAGGAAGTGCAGCAGGAACGATACCTGAATTTCCAGGACGTCCAAGATTGTTTAACAGACCTGAAACAAGTTCTTCTCTGTTGATAGCATAATTTAATGCTTTTCTGAAATCCTTATTTAAGAATGGGTGGTTTGGATCTTCATAAGCAGATTTATCCATCATGAAACCAATGTATTCAGTATTCAGGTATGGTTCTTTATAAATCTGGCAATTGTGTTCTTTTTCGAATTCTTCTTTTGGCTTACCATCTTTGTTGAGGATCAAATCAACTGAAGCAGAAAGAATACCAGAAACGAAGTCTAATTTTCCTTGCTGGAAAGTTAGTAACTCCTGGTTTTTGTCATTAATAAATGACACTTCAACTGCATCAAGATAAGGTAATTGCTTACCATTGATATCTTTTTTCCAGTAATCCTCATTTTTAACCATGATCAGAGTGTTATTCTCTTTCCATGTGTTAAGCATAAAAGGACCAGTACCAACCGGGTTAGTTCTGAAGTCTTTACCATATTTATCCACTGCTTCTTTAGGAACAGGGAAAGTATATGGCATTGTTAAAATTTCCAGAAAAGGAGCAAATGGCTCTTTTAAAGTGATTTCCAATGTGTAATCATCAACTGCTTTTACCCAATCTTCAGCGATTTCACCATTTTCATCTACTTTGATTTTGTCTCTGAAAACCCATGCACCGGTACTTGCAGTTGCCGGATCAAGGATTCTGTTAAACGAGTAAACAAAATCAGAAGCTTTCAATTCTCTTCCTTCTCCCTCTGGGAAACACTCATTATCATGGAATTTAACACCTTTCTGAATTGTGATTGTGTAAACCAATCCGTCATCAGAAATCTTCCATGTGTCTGCAAGATTAGGAGCAGTATACAATTCATCAGTAAGCTCAAACAAACCACTGAATAATTGAGTAGTCGCCCAAATATTAGCCTGATTTCTTGCAAATGCAGGATCTAATGAACTAAGACCTTCAGCCTGATTGTATCTAAATACTTTCTTTCCTGACAGGTCATTCTGGCCCTCAACATTATCATCTCCGCCACATGAAGCGAATAATACGAGGATCATTAATGAATAGCATAACTTTCTAAGCATAGTTATAAAAATTTTACTCATGGAACTTTAATCTCAAAAATAATTCAGGGGTTAAATATTCACTTATTTTCAATTAAAAACAAATAGAATGCTAATTCATTGCGGCCCCTGTAATATTGAGAGTAATTTTACACAAGAAGATTTTACAAATTATGAAATCCAACCAAAATTGATAATATTTGGAACTTGAATTGGAGACTTTTCGATTCAGCTTTATTTAATTAAATCAAACCTATAATTTATCCTATATTCATGGGCAAAGTTATCGCAATTGCTAACCAAAAAGGTGGGGTAGGAAAAACTACAACAGCCATTAACTTAGCTGCCAGTTTAGCAGCTTTAGATCATAAGACCCTCGTGGTCGATGCAGACCCGCAGGCGAATAGTACTTCAGGTGTTGGAATGGATCCAAAAGCCGTAGAGGTTAGTATTTACGAGTGTATGGTCAATGACATAGATGTGGATGAAGCCATAGTCAAGACTGATATTGACTATCTTGACATTCTTCCTTCACACATTAATCTTGTTGGTGCTGAGGTAGAAATGGTCGACATCGAAGGCAGGGAAACCAGAATGAGAGAAGCTTTGAAAAATATTGTTGATAATTATGACTATATCATCATCGATTGCTCTCCTTCTCTAGGTCTGATCACTGTTAATGCAATGACAGCGGCAGACTCTGTGATCATACCTGTGCAATGTGAGTATTTCGCTCTCGAAGGATTAGGTAAATTATTGAATACTATAAAAATTATTCAGTCAAGACTAAATCCTGAATTAGAAATTGAGGGTATCTTATTAACAATGTATGATGTAAGGTTAAGACTGTCTAATCAGGTGGTAGAAGAGGTAACTGCTCACTTTAAGGAATTAGTTTTTAAAACAATTATCCCTAGAAACATCAAGCTTAGTGAATCACCAAGTTTTGGAGTTCCTGCAATCATTCACGATGCAGAAAGCAAAGGAGCAATCTCGTATTTGAACCTGGCAAAAGAAATTATTGAGAATAACGTAGAAGCGTAGTAGAAAGGAAGAGGACCGATGAGTAAGTCACCACAGAAAAAAAGAAATGCTTTAGGCAAAGGGTTAGGAGCTCTTTTGGCAGATACTCCTTCACAGGAGAAGAAAGCTGAAATTGTAAAAAAAGCTTCAGGATCCATCAATGAGATCCCCGTATCTGCGATTGAGGTAAACCCTTTCCAGCCACGAACTGATTTTGATGAGGCAGCCTTGAATGAATTGGCTGAGTCTATTAAAATACAAGGCATCATTCAGCCGATAACGGTCCGTGAGCTTGAAAAAGGTAAATACCAGCTGATTTCCGGTGAAAGAAGAACTCAGGCTTCAAAAATTGCCGGACTGGAAAATATACCTGCCTACATCAGGGTTGCCAACGACCAGCAAATGCTGGAAATGGCGTTGATCGAAAACATTCAGCGTGAAAATTTAAATGCAATTGAAATCGCCCTTTCTTATCAAAGGTTGATGGCTGAATGTGACCTGAAGCAAGAACAACTAGGTGACCGAGTAGGGAAAAACAGAACTACTGTAAATAATTACCTGAGATTATTAAAACTTCCACCAGATATTCAGGCGGGATTAAGAGATGGTCGAATAAGTATGGGACATGCAAGAGCATTGATCACCATAGATTCTATTGATCATCAGCTGGATATTTACAAAAAGATTGTTCAGGAAGACCTTTCAGTGAGGAAGGTTGAAGAGTTGGTGCGTGCAATGAGCCAACCCCAAAAACCTAAACCTCAAAAAAACGAGGATTCTTCCCCTGAAATTAAAAGTATGCAAAACAAACTTTCAAGTCACTTTGGCACGAAGGTAACTATCAATAGTAAAGACAATAAAAAAGGAGTTATTAATATTCCTTTCACAAATCCAGATGATCTTTCGAGAATACTCGAACTTATTGACGGATTATAATGAAAATAATCAAAACACTAATTATCCTGATCATTACAGTATCAGGAACATACAACCTACAGGCTCAGGATAAGGATTCTCTTTACACTGAGCCTGTACGGGTTTTACCCGACTCCTCAAAAGTGAAAAGAAAAAAATTATCCAGAAGTGAAAAGCTGGATAGAAAATATAAAACCCTACCCGACCCACGAAGGGCAGGACTTTTGTCAGCAGTAGTTCCAGGTCTTGGACAGATCTACAATAAAAAGTACTGGAAAGTTCCTTTGATCTACGGATTAGCAGCCACCGACATCTATTTTATTAACTGGAACAATGGTCAATATGAAGATTTGCTGGGTTTACTTTACGAACAACAAAATACTGGATCCAATGAATTAGGTCTGTCTGAAGATCAGCTTATCAACCTTGCTGATGAATACAGAAGAAACAGGGACCTTTTAATTATTCTTGGAGTAGTTTTATATACTTTAAATATTGTTGATGCACATGTTGATGCACATTTAATTGAATTTAGAGTAAATAAAAAGTATTTTAATGCCGTTAATATCAAACCTGTCAATTATCAACTCGCCACTGGTGAGTATCAGGCAGGATTTACACTGAGCTTGAAACTCAAATAAACAACAATAAACCCTTAATTAAAGTGAAATTAGCAATAATAGGATACGGCAAAATGGGTAAAACCATTGAGAGAATTGCTCTCGATCGTGGCCATGAAATAGTCAACATCGTTGAGGAAAGAGGAGCAAATGTCTTAAAACAATTATCTCAGAATGGTGCAGAAGTAGCTATTGAATTCAGCCAGCCTGAAGCAGCTGCCGAAAACATAAAAGCATGCATTGATCAAAAAGTCAAAGTAGTTTCCGGTACTACTGGGTGGCTCGATAAAATGGATGAGGTAAAACAATATGTAAAGCAAAAAGAAGGGACATTCTTTTATGCTTCCAATTATAGCATAGGTGTTAATTTATTTTTCCACCTCAACGAATGGATGGCGAATCTGATGAGCCGATATTCTGATTACAATGTAAAAATGGAGGAGATTCATCATACAGAAAAAAAAGACGCTCCTTCAGGTACTGCGATTACACTTGCTGAGGGAATTGTAAAAAATCATCCGGATATTCAAAATTGGAAGCTTTTTGAAGGAGATAACTTCCCTGAGGATTCTCCAAATAATATAGTACCAATCCTGAGTAAAAGAATCGATCCCACACCTGGTACTCATGAAATTATTTATGAATCGGATATTGATGAAATTTCTATAAAACACACTGCACATAGCAGAACAGGCTTTGCTCTTGGAGCGGTTCTTGTAGCTGAATGGATAAAAGATAAACAAGGTATCCTTACCATGAAGGATTTTTTACCACTATAAACTTTTGAATTAATTAGGCAATAATGGGTTACACTACTTTTTTTATTATACTGGCTGTATTATACATTTTATATAAAGCCGGACTTTACAAATTATTTGAATTAGCGGGGTTAGAAGGTTGGAAGTCTATTATTCCACTATATAATTTGATCGTACTCACGGATTTTGTTGAGAAGCCTCTATGGTGGAAGATCCTGGTATTTATTCCGTATATAAATATTATCATTTGGGGTGCTTTAATGATCGAATTCCTTCGAGGATTCAAAAAAGCCACTTTTTTACCAATGACACTCACCCTTGCTGTTCCGTATTTCTACCTTCCATATCTTGCGTTTGTAGAAAAACCTAAATGGGTGATTTCTCCAAAAGAAGCAAGAGAAATTAAAAAGGAAAAGAAAAACAGGGATTGGGCTGAATCGATAGTATTTGCTGTTTTTGCAGTGACTATAATGAAGTGGGCAGTCCTGGGGGCTTTCACTATCCCTACATCAAGTATGGAAAACACTTTATTAACCGGTGATTACTTGTTTGTAAGTAAACTCCATTATGGAGTCAGAACACCGGAAACACCTTTACAATTCCCATTAACTCATAAGAGATTAGGACCTATAAAATCATATAGTACACTATTACAACTTCCTCCGATTCAGTTACCTGGCTTTAAAGATGTTGAAAGAAACGATATTGTGGTATTTAACTGGCCCAGGGATCTTAATGAAGAAGGAGAATTGTTACCTGTTGACATGAAAGAGTACTATGTAAAAAGATGTGTAGCAATTGCTGGTGATACACTTGAAATTAAAGGAAGCAAGCTATTTATAAATGGAAAAAATGCTTTCGAACCAGAAGATATGCAACACACTCATATTATTAACACAAGTGGTAAAATATCCAGAGAAACCCTGGATGATTTGGAAATCAATATAGATGAATTACAAGCCCTTAATTCGTATAGCTATGTTACGAATATTAGTGATGATGTTGCTGCAAAATTAGAAGCTAACCCAAATGTTAAAGAAGTAAAGAAACACATAGAACCGGAAGGTCAGGGAAATGCCAGGATCTTCCCTTCTTATTTTAGTAATAAATGGAATCAGGATTGGTATGGTCCGTTGGTAATTCCTAAAAAGGATATGACTATTAAGTTAACCGAGGAAAACCTATACACTTATGGTCATACTATCGCTGATTATGAAAAGCTAAAAGATGTGGAATTTAATAAAAATGGTCTTTTCATCAATGGTGAAAAGGTGGAAGAATACACATTTAAGCAAGATTATTATTTCATGATGGGAGACAATAGACATAATTCTTTAGACTCAAGATTCTGGGGATTTGTACCTTCCGATCACATCATGGGATATCCATTATTTATTCACTGGTCTAAAAATCCAAACAAACCACTTACCAGAGGTTACCGATTGAATAGAATTGGCTTAATAGATCACAGAGAGTAAGAACACATTTAACTTATAGTAAAAGTCCTCGATTCGTTGAGGACTTTTTTTATTTACCAGTCGATAGGTTCTTTACCAATTGACTCTAAGTATTCATTTATTTTACTAAAGGGTCGAGAGCCAAAAAAACCACGGCGGGCACTCAAAGGACTTGGATGAGCTGATTTCAAAATAAAGTTCTTATCCTTATCGATCAATGACTCTTTTTTTTCTGCATATTTCCCCCACAACACAAAAGCTATTCCAGAATATTCCTTTCCCAGGTACTCAATTATTGAGTCAGTAAATTCCTCCCACCCTTTCTTTTGATGTGAACCAGCCTCCCCTCCCCTCACTGTAAGAGTAGCATTTAATAAAAGGACACCTTGCTCTGCCCAATGTTCGAGATTTCCACTAAAAGGAACATCTTTATTCAGGTCAGCTTTTAATTCTTTAAATATATTTCGCAGACTTGGAGGGAACTTAACTCCGTCATTTACTGAAAAACTTAATCCATGAGCCTGTCCTGGTCCATGATACGGATCCTGGCCAAGAATTACTACTTTACAATCAGAAGGAGAACATTTATTTAAAGAATTATAAATAAGGCTTTTCGGAGGAAAAACTGCATTATTTTTATATTCATTTTCAATATAACCAAGGAGATCGTGATAATAATCTTTATCCATCTCTTTTTTTAAAGCTGAATTCCACTCATTCGTAAGAGGTATTTCCATTTATATCGAAACTTTTATATTAAAAATCAGTTTTACTATTGTATTAATATTTATAATTTTCAAAAAATATTATATTTAATAATAACTAATCTATCAAAAAACTAATGGTTACTGAAATCACAAAAGGCGTTAAGGTAACAGTTGAAACCGAATATCAACCGGAGTATTCTTCTCCCTCACAATACCATTATGTTTTTACCTACAGAATTACCATCGAGAATAACAGTCAATATACTGTAAAATTACTCAGAAGACACTGGTTTATCCATGATGCAGCTACAGTTGTGAGAGAAGTTGAAGGTGAAGGTGTCGTTGGTCAACAACCAATTATTGAACCAGGACAGCAGCACAAATACGTAAGTGGTTGCAACCTTAAATCTGGTCTGGGTAAAATGTACGGGACCTATTTAATGGAAAAAGTAGTTGATGGCAACGAATTTTTTGTTAACATCCCTGAGTTTTCAATGGTCGCACCATTCAGATTAAATTAATCAAAATTGTTCACCAGAATTAATAATGCATTATTGCATTGGCTGATATGCGTCAATGACCACAGTCTCCATTCACCATTTCTATTTAATACTTATAAGGACCTGATCCGGAAAAAGTATCAGGATCCAGAAAATATTAAAAATTATCTGTCCCAATTAAAATCTGATAATACAATAATTGAAATTGAAGATTATGGTGCAGGTAGCAGCAGATTGAAAAGCAACAAACGAAAAATAAAAAATATAGCGAAAACCAGTACTTCATCATTCCACATAAGAAAAATAATTTATAATTATATAATTCAATACAAACCTGAATGCGTACTGGAATTAGGCACAAATCTGGGAGTCACAACCTTATTAATGTCTGAGGGCTCTTCTCTTTATGGTGGTCAGATATATAGTTTCGAAGGAAGCGATTCACTATCAAAATTAGCGTTAAAAGCATTTAAAAATTTCGGTGCTGATAATATAAAAGTTATAAAAGGCAATCTAGATTCTACACTTCCCTCCTACTTAAAAGCATTTGATAAAAAAATAGACTTCGTCTATATGGATGCAAACCATACTTACGAAGCCACTATCAATTACCTGAATACCATTTATCCCTATTTAAATGAAAACTCAGCGGTCCTTATTGGTGACATTTATTGGTCAGAGGGCATGAAAAAAGCCTGGAAGGAGATCTGTTCCTCAGGAATGTTTAATACGAAATTAGACTTTTATCATTCCGGCTTACTAATGAAAGGTCCTGATATACCATTGGAGCATGAAATACTAATGAGCAGGCCTTTGTAAAATCATGAAAAATTCATTTCCCAACCTTGGCTTTATTGAATTATAACATGGTGTAGCAACCTTGACATCAAATTTCTCGCTAAATAATTTAATATATTCTTCCGAATCACCACCAAATGGTGGACCCTTTTCTGTAAGAGGAAAAGTAAACCAAACACCTGCCAGCTTTCCTCCCGGAACCAGCAGCTCGTACATTTTATCCCGATAGTCCTTTCTTTGATCAGGATCCAGTGCGCAAAAAAAAGTTTGCTCAAGAATTAAGTCATACTTGTCATTAAGATTGAAAAAATCATCATGGATAAGATGAGAATCCTTAAAATCCGGACATCTTTTTTTAATGTGTGCGAGAGGCTCACTGGCAATATCAACTACATGGACATTTTTAAATCCTGCTTCCTTTAAATAACATGCTTCATAACCATTACCAACACCAGGAATTAGGATTTTCTTGGACTTATCAAATATTTGATCAGCATATTCCGTGATTGGCGGCGATGGATATCCTATATCCCAACCTGTTAAGCCTTTTTTCCATCTCTCCTGCCAGTAAAATTCATTCATATTATTATTTTGCATGTTTAAGTTTTATTTTACCTTTATAGCGGCAAAAAAATACGAATTTCGATTTGTTTGCGTTGAACAACAAAATTAACTGAAAACAGTATATGAGCGAAGATAAGAAAACCCAGGGAACTCCGACACCTGGAAACAAACCTCCTAAGAAAGAAAGTGAAGGTACTAACAAAACGGTGATCACTGTTCTGATTGGTGTTCTATTTGCTATTAATTTGTTATTGGGATACTTATGGTGGCAAGACAACCAGGATTACCAAAAGCAAGAAAGTGCAATGCAATCAGAAATCTCAGCACAAGTTAAAAAGCTTGATGAATTGAGCGTGGAGCTGGAAGAAAAGATTGCTACAATAGAAAGACTTGGTGGTGATGTAGAAGAACTGAAAAAAGTTAAGGCGGAACTTGAAGCTGAAAAAGAAAAATTCAAATCTCAGGCTAACTGGGCGACAACTAATTTAAATCGTCTCAAAAACAAAGTTGAAGGTTACGAGGAGCTGTTAGTTCAAAAGGATGAAGAAATAGCAGACTTGAAAGCAATAAATGAAGCCTTGTATACCGAAAACACCGATTTAAAAACAGAGAAAGAAAATCTTAATGACAGTATTGGTGAATTATCTGAAGTAAGGGAACAACTACAGTCGAAAGTTGAAATGGCTTCAAGATTAAAAGCCGAAAATATTACGGTAGCTGCAGTAAACGACCGTGGTAAAGAAAGAGAAGGTGAATTCAGAAACAGACACATTGACCAGTTAAAAGTTTCTTTTAATCTGGCAAAAAATGATGTTGCTCCTATAGAAGGAAAAGATATCTTTATCCGAGTTATAGACAATAATGGCCAGGTAATTTTTGATGTAGCCAAAGGCTCTGGCACATTTATGTTGAATAACAAAGAGGAGTTTTATACCAGTAAAAAGAATATCCTCTTTGACAACACCAGACAACAATTAACTTTCCTATACGAAAAAGGCAGTGAGTATGAGGAAGGCGAATACGTGGTTGAGATCTGGGCTGAAGATTATATTATAGGAGAAGAGACATTTACTGTTAAGTAAGAAATAATAGCAAAGTAAAAAGGGGAGTTTGTGATCACAAACTCCCCTTTTTTTATCTTAATTCTTAATATTAATTATCGACAATGGTCATAACAGGCATATGATCCGAAATCTCGAAAAGATACGTCGGATAATTCTCATTTAATTTTAATGTTTGAGTATTCACCACATTATCAAATAATTCATTTGTGATCAATATATGATCAATATGACTTGGATATGAAGGGTAACTCCAATAAGTGCTTGACCCCTGCTCTATAGCCATATCAGCAAATTGATAATCCGGATCTTCAACAAAATTATCATAAGCACCATTTGAATCATTGATTTCCTCATTATAATCACCAATTACCAGAACATTATCATTAGGATATTCTGAATCCAGAAATGCTTTCAAACTAGCCGATGCCTGGGTTCTTCTAAAGCCACCGTCGGTACAGCATTTCATATGCAGATTGATAACTCTGGAGGTATTTCCATTAGTATGAGTCACTTCAATCATAATCGGTGGTCTTCCTGCAAAATAGCTCACATCAGCTGTAAGAATAGAACTAACACTTGAAACAGAAGAAAACGATTCTGTTCTCCATAAAAATGCAAGATTTAATCCTGCTGCATTTGAAACAACTTTTCCTTCCCAGCCAGTCAGTAAATTATCAAGACGTGTAAATTCACTAACATCAGATATTTCCTGAAAACCAATTAAATCAACATCAAGTGAATCAATGATTCTGGCTACCTGATCAACAACCTCAGGGTCATCGTCAAGAGGAAAAAATTCCAGGTTCCAGGTCATCACTTCTAAAGTGGTATCTGTTGCTAAAGTCGGTCCGTCAACCGGTAATTCTATCACCTCATCATCCTCTTCTGGGATAGGTTTTACTTTTTCGGATATTTCTTCTTTACAACCAAATGCAAGAAGTAATAAAAATAGAAAAGAAAACTTTTTGTAATTCAACTCCATATTTAACTATATCTTAAAAAATTAATTTATTGTATTCGACTTCAGTATAATATAGGTAGGTAAATGATCACTATAGCCGCCATCAAAACGATCTCCCACGAAAGATCTTAGAGGATACCCGGCATAATCACCATCCTGAACAAGCATTTTTTCCTGAACATACACCCTGAAAGAATTATCTATGTACTTCAATCCTTCAGCGTCATTCGTTTCTAATAAACCCTGGCTAATAATAATCTGATCAAAAAGGTTCCATGCACCTCTGTATTTTAATGTCCCATATCCTTTTTTATGGGTAGCATAAGAAGTATTAAATAATTCACCGTCATCTAATTTTTCCTCTTTGCCTTCAGCCAATAAATACTCAGTGATTGATTTATTATATGGATCGTCGTTAAAATCACCCATGATAATAATTTTTGCATCAGAATTTTCAGACTGCAATTCAGCAACTTTTGATCTTAATATCTTTGCAGCAAGAATTCTTTTCTCTTCTTTTCCTCCTCTTCTCGAAGGCCAGTGATTCACAAAAAAATGCAATGTATCGTTATTCATTAACCCTTTGACATACAAGATGTCCCTGGTTTTAAAATCAGAATTTTCCGGGTCAATTACCTCCAATTGTTCTGTATAAAACGGAGTGAATTTTCCTGGATTATACATCAATGCTACATCAATACCTCTTCCGTCAGGAGAATTAAAATGAACAACATTGTAATTCAACCCATATCTTCTTAATACAATAGCAAGATGCTCCACAACAGCCCTATTTTCAATCTCACAAACACCTAGCACATCTGGGCCTCCATTTACAGATGCTATTACACTAGCCATATTTCCAAGCTTTTTAAAATATCTGTCTCTGCCCCATTGTTTTTCTCCACCAGGTAAAAACTCTTCGTCTCGGATATTGGGATCATCGATTGTGTCAAACAAATTTTCCAGATTATAAAAAGCAATAGTTGACTGAAATGTGGTCTGGTCACCTGATTGCGCAACACAGAAATATCCAATAAATGCTAAGAAAAAAATATGTAATGATTTAGCCATATCTCAAAAATTATTCGATTTCCAAATGCAAGGATAATCATAATAGGAGAATATTATACTATCAAGGTATTAACAAATTATTAATATTGAATTCTTTTTTTTGACAAAAACATATTTAATTTTGCAGTCGAAAATGTAAGATCAGCCAATTGAAATATTTTTTTCAAACAGAGAACTAACTAACTGATTTATTTTTAAGCAGCCAACTAAGACAATTTTATTTTTAGACCAAACATCCATCAAAATGAGAAAAATGTTAAGGATCTTTATCCTTATCCTGGGAATGCTTGTAACTACACAGGTAAGTGCGCAAGAAAAAGCAACCGTAACAGGTAAGGTACTTGATGCTGACAATAAAGAACCTCTAATAGGAGTTTCTGTCATTGTCAAAAACTCAACAAAGGGAGTCATAACTGACTTAAACGGAGAATTTAAAATATCCGGACTTCCAACTTCAAAAACAGTATTTACATTAAGCTACATTGGATTTGAAACTAAAGAAGTAACTCTTAATTTAAAAGAGGGAAATAATTCATTGGGAACAATCGAATTAATTTCAGACGTTACTTCGTTAGATGAGGTTCAGGTTTTTGCTGATGTTGTTGTAGACAGAAAAACACCTGTTGCTGCTTCTACAATAAAAGCAATCACCATTGATGAACAGCTTGGTGCAATGGCGCTACCAGAGTTACTAAACTCAACACCTGGTGTTTACGCTACTAAAGGGAGCGGAGCATATGGTGATGCAAGAGTCAATATTCGAGGTTTCGAACAAACTGAAATATTGTTTATGATCAACGGTGTCCCTTTGAACGATATGGAGAACGGACGTCTATATTGGTCAAACTTTGCCGGTTTAAGTGAGATCACAAGTAACATGCAGGTTCAAAGAGGCCTTGGAGCATCAAAACTAGGTCTTAACTCAGTTGGAGGTACTATTAATATTGTTACAAAACCTTCTGAAGAAGAAGCCGGAGGACAATTTGATGTCAGATTGAATTCAGGAACGTGGGATAACAGATATAGCTTAACGCTTAATTCAGGTCAATTAGAAGGTGGATGGGCTTTTACCTTCCAGGGTGCCCGAACTACAGGTGATGGATATAAAAAAGGTGCATATACTGATGCCTGGTCATATTTTTTCAATGCACAGAAAACCATCAATAACAATCATACATTAATGTTTACAATCTTTGGTGCTCCAGCTGAGTACGGAAGAGCCTGGAACACGAATACTGCAGAGTATGAATTAAGAGATAATTACTGGTTCAATCCTGCCGTTGGATATTATAAGGGTGGATTATATAATAGTTCACAAGGATATTCTCATAAACCACAAGCTACATTAAACTGGTATTGGGATATCAATACAAAAATGTCCTTATCTACTTCAGCCTATGTTTCTATCGCAAGAGCATATGGTACAAGTATAGGAAGAGCTAGCAATGCTCCATCAGTACCTGAGGACAATGATGGTTATATCAATTTCGAATTGATTGATGAACTAAATACTGCTAATGAACAAACGGTAAACAACGTATACGGAACTAGCAATAGCATTTCAGGAGCATCATCATTATTCTACCTTCAAGGAAGGCACAACAATCATAACTGGATAGGAGCAATATCCAACTTAAATTGGGATGTATCTGATGCTGGAGACCTTGTTTTAGGTGTTGATGTAAGAACCTACAAGGCACTTCATTATGCTTCAGTCGAAGACCTTCTTGGTGGTGAATTCTTCCTGGATAGCAACAATGGTACAGATAATAATATCCTGAACCCTAATAATGCGGCTAGATTGGGTGATAAAGTATACTATAATTATGATGGCCATGTTAAGTGGGGTGCTTTATTCGGACAATATGAGCATGATTTCGGTAAATTAAATGCATTTGTCTCTGTAAACCTTAGCAGAAGCCAAATGTATCGATATGGAAATTTCTGGAATGGAAGTTCTTATAATATCAATAATAGTTTCGGAAAATCAGATGTAAGAGTATTTAATAATTACAATGCTAAAGCTGGTTTAAATTATAACATTGATGGTAAGCAAAATATCTTCGTTAATGGTGGCTATATCACAAGAGCTCCATTCCTAAGAAACTCTTTCATCGATGCCCGTTTTTCAAACGATTACCTGAAAGGATTAACTAATGAAAAGATTACAGCTGCAGAGCTGGGTTATTCATATCGTACTAGCCGTTTAAGTGCAAATATCAATGCTTACTGGATCAGATGGAATGACAAAGCATTCTCTTCATTTGTAACTGACCCGGAAACTTTTGATAGAACTTTCTTTGCCGTAACCGGTCAATCACAAGAACATAAAGGAATTGAAATGGATGCAAGATTTCAATTACTACCGGGACTAGAGGCAACAGGTATGGTCTCATTAGGAGATTTCACTTATTTAAATGATGTTAATACAGTTTTAACTGATGAAGAAGGTAATTCCGATGAAGTAAATATGCTAATTGGTGGCCTTCCGGTAGGTAACTCTGCTCAAACAACTGGTTTCATAGGTTTACACTACAAAGGAATAAAAGATTTTTATATAGGTACCAGAATCAATTATTTCGCAGATCTGTATGAGGAATATGATCCTACAGTTGCTATTGGCAATGAAAATGTAGAAGTGAGAAAACTCGATAATTATAAAATTGTTGATGTTTACGCAGGATATTATTTTGAAATTAATGGATTGAAAGCCCGAGTCAATGGAAATGTAAACAACCTGTTTGACGAGCTCTATATTCGTAGAAGTGATCAGAGATACAATGGTGAAGACTATGGTTTTGGAATCACGTATAATGCTGGTCTTAATATCTATTTCTAAAAAGATAAATCACGATGAAATACTTTAATAAATATAAAATATTCTTTCTCTCTTTGTTTGCGATATCTTTCGTCGCATGTGAAGATGAATCTTTGAAAGAACAAGTAACCACAACTTTTGGTCCGGAGTTTAATGCGACCATAGATGAGAGTGTTGGTAATAATTTAAACTCAAAAGAAGTTACCGTTAATTTCTCAAGAGTAATAGCAGGAGATGCTGCAATCAATATAGATATCTCCTCAGAATCAATCTACGGAGTCAATTATATTACTTATCCTCCGATGGTTGAAGATGGTAAACTTACTTTATTCGCTGAAAGAGGAGAAACTTCAGCATCGTTCACGGTTACTTCACTTCACGATGAAAAATACACAGGAGGTAACAATCTTAAATTTTCATTAGATCAATTTAATGGAGAATTAAAATCTCAGGCAGGTGGCTCATTCAATTTATATATTAACGATGCCGATGTACCTGAACTCCTGACAACATTTACTTTTAATGAGTACGGTAATTTTGAGACTCCTGATTTTCCATTTATGGTAAAAACTGTACCCGGGTTTAAAACCGATCGTGGGTGGCAAACCAGAGCATTTTTTGGTTTTGATGAAACCACCGGGCTTCAGGCAAGCGCTTATGGTGGCAATCCCGGAGCTGATAATTCCTGGTTGATTTTAAATTTGAATGATGTAGTCAAAGATTCAAATTCAGAAAACATTAATACATCTTCTCTTGAAGCATTAGTACTATCCATGATGATTGAAAGTTACTACGATGGATCTGGAGAATTGGAATTGAAATATTCTACTGATTTCGATTCAGAAGCAGAGAATCCTGAGGATTTCACCTGGACTACTGTTGAAAGCTTTTCACAAAACTTACCTGAAAAAGGATCTGGGTCAGCTAATGCTCCTGATGGGTATTGGAAAAAAGTTACAGCAGATCTTTCTGAGGCAGCAGGAAGTGAAACTCTTTACATTGCATTCCATTTTTATAATGCGTCAAGTGCAAATTCAGTTTCTTATACTATTGATAATCTAGAAATAAGAGGAGAATAAAATGAAAACTATAAATAATATTTTTAAAATCACTTTAGGCTTATTTCTGATTATAGGAATAACCTCATGTGAAGATGAAGCTGTGAATTTTGACCTGAACGAAAAGGTTGGTTTCACGGGTAAATCATATGCAATTGAAGAAGGACAATCTCAATCAATTGAGGTATATGTCAATTCTCAATCAGAAGCAAATGGAAATGTATCGGTTGAAATCATTCCTTTACAGGATGATTTGGAATATGGAGTTGACTACATTACCATTCCTGCAGCTGTAAATAATGTTGTTTCATTTAATTATAATTCAGATAACAATTCTTTTGAATTTGTTAGTCTTGATAATGATTATGTTCAACCTGCAAGTAGCATTCTTTTTAAACTGATTTCTGAAAATAATGATTTTTCAATCGGTCAGGCTGGAGTTCAATCAACTCAAATATTCATATCAGATAATGATATACCAGTACTTAACAGGTTTTATGATTTCAATGATCAAACCAACAAGTATGGCATACCTGCAGAATTCACAGAGGAAATAATTGATGGATTCAAAACCGATCGTGGCTGGGGATTACGTGAATATGGAGTTGATGGATCATGGGCTGTAAATGCTTCTGGTTACGGTGGTGATGCCGGAACAGAAAATGCATGGTTAATTAATGACGCCATGACTTTATCAGGACAAACCACTGCGACTATTTCATTTGATATTTTCAGTAACTATTCAGGTCCTGGTAGAATAAAAGTGCTTTACAGTACTGATTACACCTCAGGAAGCCCTCTTGATGCCAACTGGACAGAACTTACTGATTACGACACTCAGGCTCCGGCAGCAGGATCCAGAACCTGGACTACAATAAACCTTGATGTACAGGAACTAAACGCTGACAAATTTGTCATTGCGTTCCAGTTTATCGAAGCAACAAGTAGTTCTTCTTCTTCCTGGGTTATTGATAACCTGTCAATCAATATTGAATAACTATTTAAAATAAATAGAAATGAAAAATTTTAAATTATTATATATATCGGTCTTAAGTTTAGTAGTCTTCCTTAATTCATGTAAGGAAGATGAGACGCCTTCAGATCCGGTAATTAACTTCGATTCTGATTCAGCTTACTTAATGGAGAATGAATCAGATGGAGAAGTTGTGACCATAGAATTCACCAGCCCTGCTACTCAGGATGGAATAATAATGGTTGATCTAAATTCAATGGAGAATGTTACTGAAGAAAACTTCAGGACAATTCCTTCAACTGAAAATGGCATCATTTATTTGCCTTTTTTAGCAGATTCTAAAAAGGTGAGTTTCTTTTTATACTATGTTGATAATAATGATGACGATAATGTTCTGGAACAGCCTCGTAATATATCATTTACAATCTCTTCTTCATCTGAAAATGTTGAATTAGGAAATATCACAGAAAAGACTTTCACTATAGGTGATGATGAAGCTCCTGCAATTTACTCAATTGCTGAAATCAGAGACATGTATGCTAATGAAGGAGGTAAAGTATTCTCTGAAAAAGCATTTGTTGGTGGAGTTGTTACATCATTAAATGATAATTTGAATTCAAGAAATGTCTTTATTCAAGATTATTCAGGTGGGATAGTATTAAGATTTAAAGACGACAATCAGCTTGTATTAGGTGATACAGTAACTGTAAATATAAATGGTGTTGAATTAACTGATTTCAGAAACCTGGTTCAATTATCTAATATCCACAATGACAGTGCAGTATCAAGAGGTGAAGGCACTATGCCAGAACCTGCTTCTATTTCAATTGAAGAATTAAATTCAGGCAACTATCAGGCAATGCTAGTGACATTAAATGATGTTTATTTCCCGGCCGCTAATGGTCAGGAAACTGTATCTGGCAACACTACTTTCACTGATGGTGTATCTTATGGTGATATGCGTGTGGAAAGTGGTGCTTCTTTCAGTAATAAATTAATTCCTTATGGCATTGGTACTTTAACCGGTATTGCTGGAACTTACTATAATAACCCTCAACTTTTACCACAGAAAGCTGAAGATATATTCGAGAATAATATCACTTCAACAATTATTGTATCTGGAATAACAGATAACACTGTTGAAAGCTTCGGTGTAATTCTTACAGGTAATATATCAGACGCAAAAACATTTGCTATTTCAGGAACGGATCTTAATAGTGAGGTGATCGTTTCGGCATCTGAATACTTTGAAGTTTCAACTGACAACAATTCATTTTCAAATGAAATTTCAATCGCTGCAGCAGATGCTAACAGCGGTGAGCAAACTATATATGTTAGATTCACTCCGAATTCAGGACAATCTGGAGAATTAACAGGCACTATCACGTTATCTAGTATTGGTGCAGAAAACACTACAATTTATGTTAGTGGAACTGAAGAAAACCCGGTTACAATACTTGCTTACAATTCATTTGAAGAAGGAACTACTGGTTGGAAATACTTTGATACGGGTGATAGTTCATTAGATCATGACCTGGTAAACAATGACGGGGAGCCTAGCATCGAAATGGAGGGCACTGGAAATGAAATGGCTTTTGATGCTTATTACTACAATACACTTAATCTAACTGGCTTAACTGAGGGTGAATATTCAGGGGTAACAAGCTATACAGGAACTGTTGGGTCATACGTAGACGGGTCAAAAGGTTATCAACTAAGTAGTGTTAAAGGTCTGGTAACATTAACCTTTGCAGAAGTTGCTTTAACCGGACACACAAATTATGCAGTTAGCCTATCATATTTTATTGATAATTCATTAGTAACAAATGAGTATCTTAAAATAAGCGTTATAACTAATGATGGAACAATTGTATTATTTGATTCAACAACAGACGCTTACGACCTAGACACCTGGACGGAAGCTTCGGCATCTTTAGATGGAAAAACATCTGCTCAACTGGTTATAGAATTCCAGGAAGCCAGCGATTCAAAAACTGTTTATTTCGACGATATAAAAATCACAGGTTCAAACTAATCCTTTGAATCAGGAAATATAAAAACAAAAGCAGCCGTAAATGGCTGCTTTTTTTATACATGAGTCTTTTTTATTTGAGTTCAATAGACTAATTTTGCAGTTCGTTTAACAAAACCATTAAATTTTATACAAATGGCATTAAAAAGTTTTGAGACAGTATTCATCTTGAATCCCGTTTTATCTGAATCTCAGATGAAGGATGCTGTCGCTAAATTCAAGAAAGTGATCACTGACGGTGGCGCTGAGATCGTAAATGATGAAGATTGGGGACTAAGAAAACTTGCTTACCCTATTCAGCACAAGTCAACCGGATTTTATCACCTGTTTGAATTTAAAGCGGAGCCTTCTCTGATAGACACTTTAGAAACCGAGTATAGACGTGATGAAGCAGTAATGCGCTTCTTAACAGTTAGCCTGGACAAACACGCTATCGAATTCAACGAAAGAAGAAGAAAAGGAGAATTTAACAAGAAAAAAGAGGAGGCAGCAAAATGACACTACAGAACGAACCTATCAACAGAGGAGAAAACAGAAAGAAATATTGCCGTTTCAAAAAGCACGGCATCAAATATGTTGATTACAAAGACTCTAACTTCCTTTTGAAGTTTGTGAACGATCAGGGTAAAATTTTACCTCGTCGTATCACTGGTACTAGTGCCAAATATCAGAAAAAGGTATCACAAGCTGTTAAGCGTGCTCGTCACCTGGCCTTATTACCTTATGTAACTGACTCATTAAAATAATCCAAAGTAATCAAGACAATGGAAATTATATTAAAGAAAGACATAAAAGGATTAGGGTATAAACACGATCTAGTAGACGTTAAGCCAGGATATGGACGTAACTACCTTATTCCTCAAGGATATGCTGTTATCGCAACAGAATCTAATAAAAAAATGATGGGCGAAAACGCTCGTCAGGCAGAGCATAAACAAGAGAAAATCAAACAGGATGCTGAAGCAATTGCTTCTAAATTAGAAGGTGTTTCACTTGAGCTTGGAGCTAAAGCTGGTGAATCAGGAAAAATCTTCGGTACTGTTACTACTCTTCAAATTGCTGATGCATTAAGAGAAAAAGGATTTGACATTGACAGAAAGCAGATTTCTATTCCATCTGAGGTTAAAAACATCGGTGAATACGAAGCAGAAATCGATCTTCACAGAGATGTTAAGCAAACTATCAAATTCACGGTAGTAGCTGAATAATCTTTTCTAAAGAATATTTTAAAAGCACTTCTCTTTAAGGGAAGTGCTTTTTTTATTTTCATCTGATGCGGAGAGAGTTTATATTTTGTAAATTCCCCAAATGAAGTTCAGAACAGAAATAAAAGCTAAAAAAGCTGATTTTGAATTACTGCCCGGAGAAAATATCCTTTTGGCAGGATCGTGTTTTGCAGAGAACATCGGAAAGAAACTTGGGGACTACGGTTTCCAAACTTCTATTAATCCAATGGGTATAATTTTTAACCCTGTATCTCTTGCTAAAATCATCAATAATTCTTTATCAGAAGCCTTTCAAATAAATAATGACCATATTATAGAAAGAGAATCACTTTATTTCAGTCTTGATTTTCATTCTAAGCTATACGCCAACGATCCTCAAAAATTGTTATTTGAGATCACCAACAGACTTTCTAATCTCAGGGAAGCAGTAACAGAAGCCAAAACCATATTTATAACTTTTGGAACAGCTTACATTTACCGATATCAACCAACTAATAATATTGTTGCTAATTGCCAGAAGATACCTCAGACTTATTTCACTAAATCCCTGCTTGAGGTTGATGAAATTACTGAATCCTGGAATTACACGGTAAAATCAATTAAAGCGGTCAACCCTAATTGTAAAATTGTGTTTACTGTCAGCCCTGTGAGGCACATAAAAGATGGTTTTCATGAAAATCAGCTTAGTAAATCCACCCTTTTACTGGCTATTAATAAATTAGTGGAAGAAAATGATTTTTGCTCCTACTATCCTGCTTATGAATTGTTACTCGATGATCTGAGAGATTACCGGTTTTATTCTGAAGATCTGATTCATCCTAATGATCAAGCTGTCGAATATGTCAGAGAACACTTTTGGGAAACATATCTTTCAGAAAAAACTATTCAATTAGTAGGTAAATATGAGAAAATAAAAAGAAGGCTTGAACACAGGCCACTTCAAAGAGGTAACCAGCATTTGACTTTTCTTAAGGAAACAAAAAAAATGCTACTTGTCTTAAATGAACAATTTCCTGTAGAAAACCTTATTGAAGAAGTAGACTATAAACTCAAGAAATATGAGCAACGAGCACACTAACAGCCTTATACATGAATCAAGCCCATACCTCCTGCAACATGCTCACAACCCGGTAAATTGGGTTCCGTGGAGTGAAATTGCGTTTGAAGAAGCTCAAAAGCAAAATAAGCCTTTGCTTATAAGCATTGGTTATAGCTCATGTCACTGGTGTCATGTGATGGAAAGGGAATCGTTTGAAGATAAAGATATTGCTGATATGATGAACGAATGGTTCATCTGTGTTAAAGTAGACAGAGAAGAACGTCCGGATGTCGATCAACTATATATGGAAGCTGTCCAGGCTATGGGAATAAATGGAGGGTGGCCTTTGAATGTATTTGTGCTACCGGATGGCAGTCCCTTTTATGGGGGCACTTATTTCAGGCCAGATCAATGGGCTAAAGTACTCAAAGGCCTCCATGATGGTTTCAATCAACAATATGATGAAATCAGAAAATCTGCTGACAGCCTGAAAAATGCACTGTCGGTTTCATTACCTGAAAAGCTTAACCTTGCACCACTCGAAGAAAAGATCCCCCCGTTAAGTAGTTTTGATGAAGGACTTAATAAATTATCAGACCTGTTTGACAAGGACAATGGAGGGATAAAAGGCGCTCCTAAATTTCCGATGCCAGTTATTTGGAGATCAATTATTTCCAGAAACCTCGTTAAAGAGAACTCGAAACAATCTGAAAGTACTTTAATCACTCTCGAAAGCATGTTTGCCGGTGGTATTTATGATCATATCGGGGGAGGTTTTTCAAGATATAGTGTGGATGGTGAATGGTTTGCCCCCCATTTCGAAAAAATGGCCTATGACAATGGGCAACTACTTTCTTTGTATAGCGAAGGACAGCAACTTTTTCCTGATAAGGATTTTAAACCTGTAATCGATGAAACTGTTCAATGGATCACCGAAGTAATGTTAAGCGAAGAAGGTGGCTTCTATACTGCTACTGATGCTGATTCTGAAGGTGTGGAAGGAAAGTTTTTCACCTGGGAATACGAAGAATTAAAATCTGTTTTAGATGAGGAAGAATTAGAGTTTGCAAAAGAAAAACTCGGTGTTACTGAAAACGGTAATTGGGAAGACGGAAGGAATATTCTTTACACGAATAAAGAAGATGTTCTTGATATTCACTCATCAAATGAAACTTTTAAGAACATCAGGACAAAGCTTTATGCTGCACGGGAACAACGGATTTCTCCCGGCCTGGATAATAAGATCTTACTTAACCAAAATTGTCTCATAAATTCTGGTTTGGTTAAAGCTTACCTTGTTTACAAAGATGATAAGTATTATAAACTGGCTTTAAAAAACCTTCATTTCATCAGGGAAAATCTTGCATGGAGTGATAAGCTGATTCATAGCGTAGGCAAAGACACTGAAGCTTTTGCGGATAGTTATGCTTTGTTTATTTTATTATTGTTAGATCATTACAACATTACCCAGGAAGAACATTATCTTAAAGAAGCAGCTCAATACATGAGACTTGCCTTTAAAAAATTCTACGACACCAGCGAGACCTTTTTCAGTTTTTCTGCTGATGATCATAACTCCCCGGTGGCTAAACAATATGAGATTTTTGACCAGGTAATACCTTCAAGTAACTCAATGTTTGCTGAATGTCTTTATAAGCTAGGCCGTTACTTTGACCAGGAAGACTGGCTTGAAACAGCTTATACAATGGTTGGCAAGGTAGAGAAAATGATCAAAAGTGATTTCAGATATATGAGTAACTGGGCTAAAGTATTACTATATATGAATCTTCCTCAGGTTGATGTAGTGGTTACCGGAGAGGAAGCTCATGATGTGATAGAAAAATTACAAACACCGTTTAATCCGTTTGTGAATTATATGGCATCTGATAAAAATGAATCTTCAATACCTCATTTTGAAGGCAGATTGTCTGATTCAGCAACAAAAATATATATTTGTAGTGATCGCGTCTGTAAAGCTCCAACAAGCAACACGGAAGAAGCGATAGTTCAGTTGTCAACACTTTTTAATAATTAGATTGAGCTTAGATCAAAATAGTCATTCGAAATCTTTTGCGGATATAATCTTACCGGTACCTATAGGGAAATACTTTACCTATAGAGTGCCTTTGAGCCTTGAAAACGATATCCAGCCTGGATGCCGTGTGCTTGTGCCCTTCGGAAAAAGAAGAGTAATTACCGGGCTTGTAGTACACTTGCACGGGAACCCGCCGAAAAAATACGAAGCTAAATCTATCATTGATCTTTTAGATGAATTACCAATCGCTGAACCGATCCAATTTCGTTTTTTTGAATGGATGGCTGATTACTACCTCTGTTCTATTGGCGAGGTAATGCAGGCAGCAATTCCTTCAGGGCTAAAACTTAGTAGCGAATCTCAAATCCAGCTTCATCCTGAATTTAAAATCGAAGATCATGAGAAGCCAATTTCAGAGAATGAACAAATAATACTGGAAAATTTATCGGCAGACAAAACCCTGACCTATACAGAGGTAAGTGAATTACTTGGTAAAAAATCGATCCATTCTGTCATAAAATCACTGATACAACGGGAAGCGATAATAATTTTTGAACAGGTAAAAGAAAAATATAAGCCAAAAAAAGAAAAAAGAATCCGATTAAAACCACCCTTTGACTCAGACACTGATGAACTTGAAGATCTGGTAAATTCTCTTAACAATAAAGATAAACAGCAAGCTGTAATACTTAGATATCTGCAAAAAGTACCGGTTCTACACGACAACACTTCTAATGAATCGGGTATTTTGAAATCTGATATTACAAAAGACGAAGACCTGAGCAATTCTTCTTTACAAACTTTGATCAAAAATAATGTCTTTGAAGAATTTGAAGTGATCATCTCCAGATTTGATCTTTCCGATAAAGAGGTAGTTGATGAGCAAAAGTTAAGTAACGAACAGCAAGTAGCTTTTGATCAGATCCTTAAGGAGTTCGAAGACAAGCAAACAGTATTACTACACGGAGTGACCGGAAGCGGAAAGACAGCTATATACTCTGAATTAATGAAACTTGCTCTTTCATCTGACAGGCAGGTTCTTTTTATGGTTCCTGAGATAGCATTAACAACCCAGATCGTACAGCGATTGAAGAAGATATTCGGTAACAAACTGGGTGTATACCACTCAAGATTTTCAGACAATGAAAGAGTTGAAGTTTGGCAGGGGGTAAAAAACAAGGCTTATGACATTATTGTTGGTGTTCGGTCTTCTATCTTTTTACCTTTTGATAATTTGGGATTGATCATTGTTGATGAAGAACACGATTCCTCATATAAGCAGCATGACCCTGCCCCCCGGTATCAAGGAAGGGATATGGCGCATATCCTTGGTCGGTTCCACAATGCAAAAGTTCTTTTAGGATCTGCTACACCTTCTACAGAGAGCTACCATCATGCTAAATTGGGTAAATACGGATTGGTATCCTTAATGAATCGCTTTGGGGAAAGTCAGATGCCGGATATTGAACTGGTGGATTTGCGCGATGCTAAGAAGAAGAAAAAAATGAAGGGCGACTTCAGCCTTAAGCTACTAGAAAAGATCGAGGAAGTACTTGCTGCAGGTGACCAGGTAATAATTTTTCAGAACAGGCGTGGATATGCTCCCTACCTTCAATGTGAAACTTGCGGGCATATTCCTAAATGTGAACACTGTGACATCAGCCTGACCTACCATCAGTACAAAAAAGAAATGAGATGCCACTATTGTGGATATAATGAGCCATTACCTCTGGTATGTGATGCTTGTGGTTCAAGAAAGCTAAAAACTGTAAGCTATGGAACTGAAAAACTGGAAGAAGACCTTCAGTTATTTCTACCTGAGGCCAGGGTTGGTAGAATGGATCTTGAAACCACCCGGAGAAAAAACAGTTATGAAACCATAATAAATGATTTTGACAGCGGACAAATTAATATCCTTGTAGGAACCCAAATGGTTACAAAGGGACTTGATTTTGATAAAGTTGGATTGGTAGGAGTTCTCGACGCAGACAGAATGATGTATTTTCCAGATCTGCGCTCTTATGAAAGAACCTTTCAACTGTTATTACAAGTCAGCGGGCGTACCGGGCGGAGAGAAAAAATCGGAAAGGTAATGATCCAAACCAGTATCCCTGAGCATCAGATACTACACTGGGTACAAAGTCATGACTATGAAAAGTTTTATTTTAGTGAGATAAAAGAAAGACATTCATTCTTATACCCCCCTTTTTCCAGGTTAATTAATATAACTATCAAAAACCCGGACAAGCTTAACGCGATTCAAACAGCCGAAGCAATAGCCTTTGCTCTAAAGAAAAAATACGGCAGAAAGGGAATATTGGGCCCGCAGGAGCCTGTTGTAGGCAAAATCAGAAATCAATATCTTATGCAGTTAATCGTGAAAATAGATAGAAAAACGACCAATCTGGGTAAGATAAAACACGATCTCGATCAAACAATCGCGGCTACACTTCAAGATAAAACCTTCAAACGTAGCCGCGTAGTTATAGACGTTGATCCTTATTAAAACTTTTTAATATCAACAACCCGGGTATCTGACCACTTATCGTGCCATCCAACAGAACCAAAAAACGAAAATGCTTCAAAAGGCACTATACGGCATATTGAACGAACAAAATAATCATTTATTTCAGGCTGTTCTCCATTGACTTTAACAACTTTTGTTCCCAATATATATTTCCCTAGAGAACGACCATTGGTTATCGTTTCGATTAATATATAATAAGAAAGAAAGACTCCGATAGAAAGTATATTCAATACAAAATCATCAATCTCTTCAAAGCCCCATGAATAAAGTGCAGAAACAACTCCCAACAAAAACATCATCACATAAAAAATAGCGTAATCAATCAGAAAGCCAAGAAATCTTCTTCCCTTGGAAGTTTCAGCTTTAACCACATCTTCTTTCGTTTTAAAAGCCGAATCAGGGGCATCCAGAATGTTTTCTTTAAAATCCATAGTTAAAAAAAGTAATTAGTAAATAGTCAAAAAATATCCATAAAGGTATAGAATTATACCTTTAGAAAAAGATAAAAATATATAAAAAAATTACTTAATCAACGAAATGATTTAATTGATCGTGATAAGTCTTGATCAATACTTTAGTGGCTCTCCAGTGTGCAGCTCTTAATCGAAAGTTAACCGCACTTTGAGAGATATCCAGGATCTTGGCGATTTGAGACTGTGTAAGTCCTTTTAATGAAAACCAGACAGCTTCAGCACCTTCATAAGACCACCCATCGGTAATCGTATCAACCATAAGAGAAAGTGCTTTCCAGCTTATGTTCATCTCCTTAAAAGAAGATCTGAGTGTGAATTGCTGAAATTTACTTAGTTTATCAAGTTCAGTACCTGCAAACCTGAAAGCCTGCCCATCAGAATGGCTAACATTCTCGCCTAATTGCTCTATAAGGCCAACACCAATGGATACTCTTATATCCAAACCAGGTATAGAGTAATACTTTCTAAGCATTTTTATCCTGGCCTTAAGGTACAGGGCTACCTCGAGTGCATACTCGGGGTTAATCATAACTTTAACAAATGTGTTAGATCGTTGAACCAGAAAATCCAGATCTTTTTCGTAATCACCGTTAACTTCATCAAATATTTCCTTTAGTGATGAGTCAAAATCTGAACGGTTACTGGAATCTACTCCTGGTGGATTTACCAGATCTCCGATAATAACTGCATGAATTTTACTTATATCTGTCACTATTCCCTCCTATTCCTTGATTACTCTATTAAGTTAACCAAAAATAGAGATATAAGTTTATTGACTGCTAATTAATTTTAATAAAAGCTGTTGGAGCTATGGCATCAACCCATAAAGAATACATTTTCGCTGACGGATGGAGTTTATCAGAAGCTATAAGATCCTGATCAAATTTTGCTAATCTGCTAATGGCAGTAATATCAACATAGGAAACACCTTTTTCCAAAGCCTGAGACTTAGCATAAGCATTATACTGATCTAATTCTCTTGCAATTTTTTCAGTATCACTGGAAGAGGCAAAAGGAGTAACTCCGTAATCAGGTATACTTACAACAATAACTTTTGAAGGATCCCCTGAAGCAAATTCTACAGCCATATTAAGCAATTGAGTAAACTCTTCTTCATACTGGCTAAATGGGTAACCACGGTATTGATTATTTACACCGATCAAAAGAGTGACAAATCCATAGTCTGAAGTGGGGTTTTCCTCCTCAATGGCTTTTTTAAGTTCATCAGTAGTCCACCCTGTTACGGCAATGATCTTAGGATCGGATATTTCGCCGCCTCTTGATCGTAATTCATCAACCAATTGATTAGGGAAATTTAATGATGGTTCAACAGCTTCTCCAATTGTATAGCTATCTCCAAGTGCGAGGTATTTTGTTGTCATTGATTTTGAATTATCAGTTTTAGTAGTCGCTTGTGTTTGCGCATCACTTTCACATGACAAAAAAGAGGCAATAAGAATAAATAAGAAAATCAAACGCATATTTTATTTCAATTTTTTGGGCAAGGTTTTATGAACACAATCATAGGAATGTTTAACAAGATCCTTTAAAAAGGAATCAGAGCAGCCCGGTGAAAGCTCCACTGTATTCCAGTGTTTTTTATTCATGTGATAGCCCGGTTTGACAAAATCAAACCTTTCCCTCAACTCCAAAGCTCGCTCAGGATCACATTTGAGATTTATTGATTTGAACTCAGTAATACCGGTTAAAGCGAAGATTTTTCCGTGAACCCTGAAAGTCAAAACATCCTCCCCGAAAGGCATATCTTCAGAAGTGTAAGGAAGGCTTAAACAATAGGCCCGGAAATCTTCTATATTCATAACACGTATCTGACAAATAAAATAACCATGCAAACCAGAAACATCAATATTGAAATTTTATTAATGGTATGCATCGCCTTTAAATTAAAATTAGAAGGTCTGCTCGGATCTTTCTTTCTGAAAAAATATCCGGCAACCTCTCCCATCTTAAAAAACTCTTTCAAACTATTTCTCTTATTATCTTCTGCCATAGTTCTTAATTATCTAATGACTGCCCGGGTTCTGTCCACTGACCGTCTTCTTTAATTATATTTATCAATTCATCAAGGGCATGTTCAGAAGGAATATTTCTTTTCATTACCTCTTGACCCTTATAAAGAGTTATCTTACCCTTTCCAGAACCAACATACCCATAGTCTGCATCTGCCATTTCTCCTGGGCCATTTACTATGCAACCCATGATACCTATTTTCACCCCTTTCAAATGATCAGTTCTTTTTCTGATCATCGCAGTTGTTTCCTGTAAATCAAAGAGTGTTCTTCCACAGCTTGGGCATGAAATATATTCTGTTTTTGTCATTCTGGTTCTTGCGGCCTGCAGGATTCCAAAAGTAGTCTCATTGTGAAACTTAACAGAATTCAATAATGTGTCTTTCTCAGTATGCTTTACCTGATCACGGTTACTGATCATTGCTCCGTCGCCAAACCCATCGATCAGCAAGCCGCCAATATCAGTAGCTGAATATAACAAAAGTTTATCTTCGTTAAGATCCCCATAAGTTCTGTGCAAAATTACCGGAGTATCTATATTATTTTCTATTAACAGATAAATGAATCTTCTTTGCTCTGCAAGACCGTGTTTGTTTGACGTACTTAATAAGACTACTAGAGTTTCATCGTGTCTCAAAAGATCCAGTACTGTGTCGTCAGTATCCGATAATGTTAGCTTTAAAAAGTTAAGCTTCGGATGTTTTACATTTGCCTGATGATAATCCTGAATTTCAAAAACAGGAAATTTATTATTCTTATCCTCTAGTGTTGACCACCGCACAAAATCAACAATTTCCTTTAGCCCGTTAGGTAACATGAATCGGACGGGATTATCGCCTGTATAGATAAAATCAGCACCCAGGTCATTCATTGTCCATTTATCTGGTTCCGGCAAATAAAAATGCCCGATTGATTTAAGATCTGGAATTTCAATTTCTTTCTTGGCTAAGAACTCAAGGTCTGCTATTACCCGGGGCACGTTTTCCCCTCCAATATTTAATACTTCCCTGGTTTCCCTTCTGCTGTATCCGAATGGATCCTGAAGCGGGTATTCTAAAGGTAATATTTCATTATGGCCTTGCCTGTCTTCATATCTTTCAATTAAAGCAGCAGCTACAGGTGCTTCTTCTTCGGGTTCCTCTGTAAGAGAAACGCGAACAGTATCACCCAAACCATCCTCGAGCAAGGTTCCAATCCCTACTGCAGATTTGATCCTTCCATCTTCTGCTTCACCCGCTTCTGTTACCCCCAGATGTAGAGGATAAGGTTTTAATCCTTCTTCATCCAGTTTTTGAACCAACAGGCGGTAGGCCTGAACCATCACCTGAGTATTACTGGCTTTCATACTCAATACAATATTGTAATACTCCATTTCCTCGCAAATACGAAGAAACTCAAGTGCTGACTCTACCATTCCAAGTGGCGTATCACCGTATCGGCTAAGGATCCTGTCTGATAAAGAACCATGGTTTGTACCTATTCTCATAGCAGTACCATGTTCTTTACAGATCTCTACCAAAGGAACAAATCGTTCCTTGATTCTGTCAAGCTCCGCCTGGTAGGTGTCATCAGTATATTCTATAGTTTCAAATTTTTTCTTATCAGCATAGTTTCCTGGGTTGACACGAACCTTTTCAACTATTTTAGCGGCTAATTCAGCAGCATTTGGAGTAAAATGAATATCAGCGATCAGCGGAACATTGTAACCGCGCTTTCTCAATTCATTTTTAATGTTCTCCAGATTTTTAGCTTCTTTGATACTTGGAGCAGTAATCCTGACATATTCGCAGCCAGCTTCTACCATGCGTATTGTCTGTTCAACACTACCCTCTGTATCCATAGTATCAACAGTGGTCATTGACTGAACCCTGATCGGATTATCACCCCCCATTTTCACACCGCCAATATTGACTTCGATAGTCTTTCTCCTCTTATAACTTACTAAGGAGTCGCAGTATTTCTTAAATCTTTCTATTTCAGATGTTACTTGCATAATTCTAATTCCTACCTGATTAACGGATAATCGAGCCTAGTGTTTATTAAATCTTTGTTATTAAAGATCCCCAAGTTGTGGTCTTAAAACAATATCTTCTACAACAGTGCCTTTTGACATTTTATATGCTGATAAGACAGAATTTGCCACATCTTCAGGCTTCATCAGTCTGTTAGGATCAATATCGAAACCTTCCCAGCTGGCAGTGTAGGTAGCACCAGGCATCACAGCTGTCACCCTGATACCAAATTCCTTGAGTTCTTCCCGAAGGTTTTTGCTCATTCCCAACATTGCAAATTTACTAATACTGTATGATCCGCCATTTTCATAGGCTTTGATACTGGCGATCGAACACATATTAAATATATGACCGTTTTTTTGTCTTTTCATTACCGGAACAAGAGACCTTGATAAATGGTAAGCACTGTATAAATTAGTTTCAACCATTTTTTCAAGCATTCCATCTTCCTCCTCATGCACACTACCAGGAATAAAAACTCCTGCATTATTAACTAAAACAGCAATCGACTGATTAAGAGATTTAACAAACTCACCAAAGTTTATTACTTCTTTTTTAATCGAAACATCTACAGGTTTGACATGAACATTAACATCATAAGATGATTCTACATCCTTCTTAAGACCTTCAAGATCGTCAATACTTCGGCTACATGCTACGATATCAAGTCCCTCAGAGGCAAAATTTTCAACACATGCTCTTCCTATACCTTTTGTTGCTCCTGTAACTATTGCTAATTGGTTCATAAAACTTTAAGTCTTTTGTAGTTCTTGTTTTGAAAATTTCTTATTGAGAAAATCAAACAAATAAAATATTAACATCCCGACCAAATAACCAGTCAATGCTCCAAAAATTATATCAGTTGGAAAATGTACACCTAATGCTATTCTGGAATAAGCCACGATCATTGACCAAATGAAAAAATACTTCATCCAGGGAAACCTGTCCCGCATGAAAAAATACCAGGAAGAGGCTAATCCAAATGTTGTCGAGGCATGAGAAGACATAAATGAAAATCTTCCACCGCAATAATCATACACAATATGCACCATACCAGAAATCGCCTCATCATGACAGGGTCTGAGTCGACCAAAATAAGGTTTAAAGACACCACTGGCGATCCAGTCTGAAAGACTCACTGAGACTATAAAACCAAGAATCATCCACCATGAATCTTTTTTATACTTCCAGATAGTAAAAGCTATAATAAATAAATACAAAGGATACCAGGTCTGTTTTTCTGATATTATAAACCAAAACTGGTCACTGATTGGTGAATTGAGATCGTTAAGTGCTAAAAATAAGGCCGTATCCCACTCTAATATTTTTTCTAACATAACTAAAAATTGATCGCCGTGAAGATAATGAATTGTTAGCCTCTTTTCAATTCGATAATTGTTATTTCAGGAGGCATGCCAATCCTTCCCGGATATCCTATATAACCATAGCCCCGGTTTACATATAAATATTGACCTTCATTTTCATAAAGATCAGCCCATTGTTTATACCTATACTGGGCAGGACTCCATCTAAAATCCCCGATCTCTATCCCCATTTGAAACCCATGGGTATGTCCGGCAAACATAATATCCACATCGCTGGCTGGTCTCACTTCAGCATCCCAATGTGAAGGATCGTGAGATAATAGTAATTTAGCAGCAGCTTCATCTGTTCCATTCAATGCTTTAGACAGATCACCAGCTTTCTTAAATCCAAGTCCCCAGTTTTCCACCCCTACTATGGCGAGGCTGTCACCGCTTTCTTTAAGAATCCTGTTTTCATTATTGAGCAGATCCCATCCCATATAAGCATGAGCATCTTTCAGCTTCTGAAGGTTTGCTGCCTTGGCTTTTTCACTTGGCCATCTTTTATAATCCCCGTAATCATGATTACCTAATGTCGAGTACACTCCAAGCGGAGCCTTTACTCGTTTGAATATCTCAGTATAACCTTTTACCTCATCAGAATCTTCATTAACGAGATCACCTGTAAAGAAAACTACATCAGGTTTTTGATCAAGCAACATATCGACACCACCTTCAACAGCTGTTTTATTAAAAAAAGACCCTGAATGAATATCGGATATCTGTGCGATTCTCAGCCCATCAAACCCCGAAGGCAGATTGGGTAGTTTGATCACTCTTTTTCTAATTCGGTAATCATGCGCTCCACTTATGATTCCATAGCTCATTGCTGCAAGAGGAACTAGTGAACTAATCACGGCTGATTTTGTTAAAAACTCATTTCTGGATATCCCCTCTTTTTTTTCTGTTACACTTTCCGCAACATCAGAAACTTTAGAATTCCCTCCATAAAAAACATTATCAACAAGCCAGATTACTCCGCGTCTGATATCATCAAAGAAAAGAAAAAGAATTCCAAGAATTTTAGAAATAACTGTTCCAAAAGCAACGAGAATAATTACTCTTCCCAAACCGTGCCTATCATTCATGAGAAACACATAGATTACTCCTACGGATAGCACAAACGAAAACATCCAGTAAGTAAAAGTTGTGATTCTCTTGGCCAAATAAGAGCTATCAGCAATTATAGTCTTAATCGCCTGAAAAAAATATAGATCGATCAACAGCATAAATGCCAGAATGATCAGTAACACAAATATGGTATTCATTAGCCGCATTATTAATAGAAAAAACTCCTGCTTCTCATCACAGGTAGCAGGAGTATTTTCTTTAAACTAACGATAAAATTTATTTTCGGTTTTTTAATATTTCGATAAATGATATTTATGATTGATCTTATCAAAAATCAAATACATAACCGGTACAATTACCAGAGTCAGGAAAGTAGCGAATGAAAGTCCGAAGATAATTGTCCATGACATTGGCCCCCAGAAAATAACATTATCACCACCTATATAGAAATCCGGCTGATATTCAGTGAAGAATTTTATGAAATCTATATTGATTCCCACAGCCAGCGGTATCAAACCAAGCACTGTTGTAATTGCAGTTAGCAAAACAGGTCTTAAACGCGTCTTACCGGCTTCCACAATTGACTCAAGAATATCATGCATGCTTAACCTGGCATCCGAATGCAGTTCTGCTCGCTTTCTTTCCCTGATAAGTTCAATAAAGTCGATAAGTACGATGGCATTATTCACTACAATACCGGCGAGTGAAATGATACCGATCATGGTCATAATCACAACGAACTTCATATTAAACACCACAAGACCAAGGAATACACCGATAGTACTCAAGATCACCGAGGTCATGATGATCAAAGGAGCAGTAATTTTATTAAACTGCGCCACGATGATCAGGAAGATCAAAAATACAGCCAGGATCAGTGCACTGCTAAGGAATTCCAGCTCTTCAGCCTGTTGTTCCTGTTCACCCGTGAACTTGATCTCATATCCTTGCGGCAGATTATAACCAGCAAGCAAGTCTTTTAGTTGCTGAGTAATCTCCGTTGCATTATAACCTTGTATTACATTAGAAGTAATCGAGACAACTCTGTCCAGGTTTCTCCTTTTGATCGAACCGTAAGTAGTACTGAGTTCTGCATCAGCAACAGATGAGATCGGTACCTGGTGAATGGCACCTGAAGACTGATCACGGAAAATTATATCCCTGTTCATCAGTTTATTCAAATCATATCGATATTGCTCAGCAAGTCTTAACTCGATATCATAATCGTCTTCACCAAGCTTGTACTGACCGATTTCTTTACCAAAAATCGATGTTCTCAATTCATTACCTATACTGTAAGTTGAAACACCAAAACGTCTGGCTTTATCGCGATCAATATCAATAATCAGTTCTGGTTTACCTGTTTCAAGATCTGATTTTAACTTTTCTATACCTTCGATATCTGAATTATTGATCTTGGTAAGAACATTCTCAGTCACTTCAATTAACCTGTCATATTCTTCACCTGATATCTCAATACTAATCGGCTTACCAACAGGAGGACCATTTCTGTCTTTTGCCACGGTTATCGTAACACCCGGAGCAATTCCCTTCATCCCTTCCCGGATATCATTCAGGGCTTCGCGAGTATCAATTCCATCCCTGTATTTAAAATCGACAAAATTAACAGTTATACGTGCCTGGTTTGGAGTTTCACTCATACTAACAGCAGTCGGATCGCCCGGATCAGCAGTTCCCTGTCCAACATTAGTAACCACAGACTCTATAATAGGTCTGTATGGCTTAATCAGGCTATCAAGCCGATGATTAACCTTTTGAGTAAATTCATTGGTTTTTTCCACATCTGTTCCAATCGGAAACTCAATAAACACATTCACATATTTCGGTATATTTTCAGGGAAAAATTCGACTTTTGGCATCTTCCAGGCAAATAACCCCACTGATAAAATCAATGTTATTATTGTACCTACAAAGAAGAAAATGTAGTTATGACCCCTTAATGCAAACCTCAATGTTCTTTCATACAAAGACTCCACCTTCGGAAGAAAATTCATTTGAAACTTTATTGAAAGCGGGTTTAATAATAAAATATTAAGCCATAACAAGACCACCACAAGTATGATCAGATTTCCTATGGCAATGGTAACATTGTATTTATCAATAAGTAATCCTGTAGTAATCAATGCTACGGCTATACCAATAGCAATCAGCGAACGAATAAACATCCTTTTACGGTTAAATGTCTTTTCGTGTAACTTCATAAATGACCCTATGAAAACCGGGTTAATAACCAGCGCCACAAATAGCGACGAACCTAATACGATAATTAAAGTAGTTGGGAGGTAATACATAAATTCTCCCATGATTCCAGGCCAGAACATTAATGGCAGGAAGGCTGCAAGTGTAGTGGCTGTTGACGAAATGATCGGCATGGCAACCTCACCAACGCCGTACTTAGTAGCATCCCAGGAGCTATAACCTTGCTCCATCAACCTGTACACATTTTCAACCACAACAATACCATTATCGACAAGCATACCCAATGCCATAATCAGAGCAAAAAGAACCATCATATTAATGGTAATCCCCAGAGCTCCTAAAATGGCAAAAGCCATGAACATCGAAATCGGAATCGCCATACCAACGAAAAGAGAGTTTCTTGTACCCAAAAAGAATAATAAAGTCAGAGTAACCAATATTACCCCGGAGATAATATTATTCTCAAGGTTTGAAACCATGTCCTTAGTCATTTTTGACTGGTCATTGGTAAGAGTAAGCTCTAATTCTGCAGGATAAGATTCACTTTCTTTGTACTCCTCAAGAACATCCATAACCTTTTCAGTAGCAATGATCAGGTTTTCTCCACTTCTCTTTTTAATGTCTAATGCAACTACAGCATCTGATTCGAGCCTCGCATAACTCGATTTGTCAGCATATTCAAACTGAACGTCAGCAACATCCTTTAAATAGACAATATTGTTTTTTTCACTCTTTATAATGATATCCTCGATCTGCCTGGCACGCTCGAATTCTCCAACGATCCTTACTGTTCTTCGGATTTCATTTTGCTTGAGGCTACCTCCTGACATGGTCAGATTTTCAGCCTTTACTGCATTTTCAATATCGGTAAATGTCACTCTCCTTGCTGCCATTCGGTAAGGGTCAGCAAGAATCTTCATTTCCTTTTCATCTATACCAACAAGTTCGGCTTCTGAAATTTCGGAAATGTTTTCTATTTCATCCTTAAGATTTTCTGCATGCTCTTTTAATTCCTCCTGACTAAGATTACCAGTAAGGTTAACTTTCAGGATCGGAAATTCTGAAAAATTCAGTTCAAAAACATTGGGATCCTGAGGCAGGTCACTCGGTAATTCTGGTTTGGCCTTATCAACAGCGTCTTTAACATCAATAAGTGCTTCCTGTACGTCCACATCAGAATTAAACTCTACAATGATCGTTGAATAATCCTGAACTGAAGTAGATCTGATATCTTTCACATCACTTATTGAATTGATCTCCTTCTCAATTGGTCGGGTAACCAGGTTTTCAATATCCGCCGGAGAGTTTCCAGGAAAAGGAGTACCGATGTATATTGTTGGTAAACTAACTTCCGGGAAATTTTCTTTCGGCAGGTTTTGGTAGCTCAGAAGTCCCATCACCACTACCAGGAAGGAAAGGAAGAATACAGTAGTTTTATTCTTTATTGCAGCCGTTGTCAGGCCGAAAGACTTCAGTACTTCGTCCTTATTATTATTTTTTTTATTTTCTTCAGCCATAATTGTAATTACTTAACAATTTCTACAATACTACCTTCACTTACTTCTCTGTATCCGGTAACAATTACATTATCACCAGCGGAAAGACCTGACTCGATCTCAGCATTACCGTTGAAAGTCTGCCCTACCTCTATGTATACCTTTTCTGCTACAGGTTCATCGCCATCTTTTTTAGTTTTATACACATAAAAACCACGGCTATCTTGTAGTATAATCTTATCCGGGATAATGATCGCATCTTCATTTTGATAATCGGCCAGTCGGATAGTTGCCATGAGATTTGGCTTTAACAAGTCATTGTCTTTTGGAAGTTTAACCTGTAAAGTAAATGTTCTGTTTGCCTGGTTAATCACATCTCCAACAGCAGAAACAGTGGTTTTGTAAGATTCTTTAAATGCAGGAAAGAATACTTCCACGCTATCACCTTTTTCAAAACTACCAATGTATCTTTCAGAGACATCTGCCTCAATCTTTAAGTCATTAAGGTTTACAATTCTGACCATTGGCATACCCGGAGAAGCAACTTCTCCTTCTTTAGCCATTACGCCATCAACTTTCCCTGAAAAAGGAGCTGTGATATAAGAATTACTCAATTGTGATTTAAGACTTGCTATTCTTTTTTCAAGTGTTTCTTTTTGAGTCTGTGCGTTCAGATAGTCGATTTCACTACCCACACCTTGCTCATAAAGTTTTTTACGCTTTTCGTACATGGTCTTTGCAAGGCTATAAGAAGCTTCAGCCTCACTAATGTTGTTACGAATAATGTCAGTATCCAAAACAACAAGAGTTTGTCCTTTTCTAACTTTATCACCTTCAGACACATTTACTCTTTCAATTTGTCCTCCGGCCTGCGCAGCAAGGATTACATTTTGATCGGTTGAAACACTACCATTAATCTCTACAAAATTGGTAAATGTATCTTTTTCCAGATCTTTTACTTCAACCTGGACCTTATTAACAGTTTTCTCGGCAAACTCGGGATCTTCCTTAATAATCTCATTTTCCAAAGAAGTTATCTTCCCTTGCAATTCGGAAGCTTCCTTTTTTAATTCTTTTAACTCTTCCTTCTTTGCTTCAAGATCCTTGTCACAAGAAGTCATGGAAATCACTAAAATAAGTGAGAGAAAAGGTATTAAATTATTTTTCATTTCAGTCTGTGTTTCTTTTGTATGGAATGTTAATTATAATAGTCCAAGTGCTCTTTCAAGTTCAACTCGTGCCATTAAAGCTTCAAAAAGAGCTATATAATAATTGTTTTGTTCAGTTAGATATTCAGAATTTGCTTCGGTAAGTTCTAGACTTGAACCGATGCCTTCAGTGTATTTAAGTTGTGCAGCATTATATACATCTTTTGCTAATTGCATATTTTCTTCCTGTGTATTGAGTGTGTTTACTGCATTTTCAACATCAATTCTTGCTTTTTTAATATTCAGGTCAATGTTATTTCTCAACATCATTCTGTCCTCATCCAGTTTTTCCAGGTCTAATTTTCGTTGCTGTATAATCGAAGATTTTCTCAATCCGTCAAAAATTGGAATTGTTAATCTCACGCCCACATTTGAGTAATCAAACCAGCTATCTGAAAAATTCATCAGATCACCAAAATCATTTCTCCCACCAACAAAACCATAATTAGCAAAAGCATTGATCACAGGTAGATATTGTGCTTTTGTGTTTTTCATATTATAGGTAGTGAGTTTAACTCTGGTATCTAAAATTGAATACTCAATTCTGTCTGAGTATTCAAATTCCTGAATGTTTGCCTGGAGTGTCTCAAATTGCATATCTCTTATAGTCTCTTCTATAACCAGATTCTGATCAAGAGGCATACCCATCTGGAATTTCAATAATTCTAAAGCTATCTCCAGGCTACGCTTATTGTTTTCATAAGTAGTTTTCAGGTTGTTATGATTGATCTTAAGCCTGTTAACCTCCATCTTTTCAACAAACCCCTCATTATATAATATCTGAGTTTCGTTCAAAACAGAATCAACTCTCGCCAGGTTAGCCTTTACAAGGTCTAATCGCTCAGAAGAAACCATAACAGTGTAATATGCTTTGATCACATTTTCTTTTACATCTACCTGAGTTTTGATATACGATTTATCAGAGAGTTCTTTTAATGTTTTAGTTGCCTGGACACCAACAAAATAACTCCCGTTAAAAATTAATTGAGTAAGTTCGATCCCGGCGTTCCCGGAATATTTGGTTCCAAGAGCAAAAGTAACAGGACCTTCAGTTCCTCCATTTGGCGGAATAAAAGGGTTATCGCCTTCTACAACCACTTGCCTAAGATTTATGTTATAGGTCAGGTCTGCATTTGCATTGATCTGAGGAAGTCCCTGTGCAACCACTTCGCTAACCTGCGCTTTAGAAATCTCTCTGTCAAGGTTAGATTTGATCAAGGCCTGATTATTTTCCAATGCATAATTTATACAATCCTGCAAAGTAAAAACTGAATCAGAACCTGACTCCGTTTCCTGCTCCTGGGCATAGATAGCTGGCAGGCTAATAATTAAAAATCCGAGTATGTAAATAATTCGATTAGTCACCTCAATTATATGTTTTGTTCTTTCTTAAATTCATCTACTAACTTCTCGTAACGCTCTGCACCTTTCTTGGTAAGTAAGCCATGTACGAAGAAATCAAATACTTTTATTTGTAAATCAGCCATATTGTACTCCTGGGGGGAGAACTCGTCCATATTCAATACGGCATCAAATAAAATCAACCTCAATTTTGATATTACATCCACGTCGATATCACTTCTGAAATATCCCTGAGAGATACCCTCTTTTAATGATCTTATAACTTCCTGTCTGAAAACATTCTCTTTGAAATCCTCAAACAATGCCCATGATTCAGGATAATATTTTTTCATATCGTAAAACATGGTCGGGTTCATATACTGAAAACTCTCACGGATATGTTTTGAGACATTCCCCATCTCAGTTATCACATCATTATCTGCTCCGATACAATCTTTGATCTCGGCTTTCTTTTGAGTTAACAGATATTTTGTACCCTCATATATCAGGTTGTTTTTATCATTGAAATGAGAATAAACCGTTTTCTTGGATATACCCATACTGGCAGATATTTCGTCCATGGTAACAGAACGAATACCGTATTTCATAAAAAGAGCATATGCTCCTTCCATGATTTTCTCTCTCTGTGTTTGTGTTTCTGTATTTTTTTCTATTGCCATATCGTCATAATACTCCGGAAACTTTTGCAAGTTTAAAAGTTTCCTTGGTTTCTTACAACGAATATGTCTGTTAATTGTTTAAAATTTTCATATAAAACCTGAATAATTATTTAAATGGAAGAAAAAATATGGCAAGCGGCAGCAAATTAAATACTGTCATGAATATATTTATTGAAGTACGTTTTATAAATCATGGGTTAATAATACCTTTGCATTGAAATTAAATAACTGCTTATCATCGATGATTCTTTTTTACAAAGGTGTTCACAACAATATATTTGTAATTTCTACAAATCACTTACCATCAGAAGACGAATCTAAAAAACTTAAATGGCTGCTAGGCAATGCAGAAAGAATTGATTCTGAGAAGTTAACAGGCAAATTTAGAGGCCCCAGAACTGAAATGATCACTCCATGGAGTACCAATGCAGTAGAGATCACTCAAAACATGGGGATATCAGGAATTGACCGGATTGAGCAATTTTATGAAATGAAAGAGGGCGACAGCTATGATAAAATGCTGGAGCATGTTTACAACGAGCTTGACCAGTCAATTTTCGATGTAAACATTGAGCCTGAAAAGATTAAAGAGATCGATGATATTCGTACCTATAACGAGAAAGAAGGACTGGCTCTGAATGAAGAAGAGATAGTTTACCTTGAAAAAGTCAGTGAGGAGTTGGGTAGAAAACTTACCGATTCTGAAGTATTTGGTTTTTCCCAGGTAAATTCTGAGCATTGCAGACACAAGATTTTCAATGGCAAATTCATTATTGACGGCCACGAAAAAAAATCCTCTCTTTTTCAGCTAATAAAAAAAACATCCAAAGAACATCCGAATAAAATAGTTTCTGCATATAAAGATAATGTAGCTTTTGTCGAAGGACCGCGGGCTCAACAATTTGCTCCGGTAAGACAGGATATACCTGAATACTTCGAAATAAAAGAGTTTGACAGCGTTTTATCGCTTAAAGCAGAGACCCATAACTTCCCGACTACTGTTGAGCCATTTAACGGCGCTGCAACAGGATCAGGTGGGGAAATCAGGGATAGAATTGCCGGCGGAAAGGGCTCAATGCCAGTAGCCGGTACTGCAGTTTATATGACTGCTTACTCAAGAGCGGAAAAAAACAGAAGCTGGGAGAGTCATACAGAGCCAAGGGAATGGTTATATCAGACTCCTTTGGAAATCCTTATTAAGGCATCAAATGGAGCCAGTGACTTTGGTAATAAATTTGGTCAGCCATTAATATGTGGATCTCTTTTAACATTTGAACACTCCGAAAACGATACTAACTGGGGTTATGACAAGGTGATCATGCTTGCCGGTGGTATAGGATATGGAAAGAAATCAGATAGTCTGAAGCAAACTCCAGATAAAGGAGACCGGGTGATCGTAATGGGAGGTGACAACTACCGAATTGGTATGGGAGGAAGTGCTGTATCTTCTGTTGCTACTGGTGAATTTGCCAATGCAATTGAATTAAATGCCATTCAACGTTCCAACCCTGAAATGCAAAAAAGAGTTTTCAATGCGATCAGGGCAATGGCCGAAAGCGATGATAATCCAATCATTTCTATTCACGATCATGGTGCAGGAGGACATTTAAATTGCCTTTCTGAACTTGTAGAAGAAAAGGGAGGAAGAATTGAGGTCGACAAACTTCCTGTAGGAGATCCTACTCTATCTGAAAAAGAGATAATCGGAAACGAATCTCAGGAAAGAATGGGACTTTTAATGAAGGAAAAAGATTTCGAAACCCTTAAGAAAGTTTCTGAGAGAGAAAGAGCACCTTTATATAATGTCGGGGAGATCACTGGTGATATGAAACTCATTTTCGAAGGAAAAAATGAGAAAAACCCGATAGATCTTAAGCTAAGTCATTTCTTTGGTTCTTCTCCTCAAACGATAATGGAGGATAAAAGCATCAAACCTGATTTTTCTCCAATAAAGTACAATACCGCACTGCTAGGAAAATATATTGAAGATATTCTTCAGATCGAAGCTGTGGCTTCAAAAGACTGGTTGACCAATAAAGTAGACCGATCTGTTACAGGAAAAGTAGCCAAACAGCAAACAGCAGGTGAAATTCAGGTTCCATTGAATAACGTAGCAGTTATTGCGGCCGATTACCAGGGAATTAAAGGTACTGCTACCTCTATAGGTCATGCTCCCGTGCCTGGATTAATTTCTTCAGCTGCAGGTTCACGATTATCTATCGCAGAAGCATTAACTAATATTGTATGGGCACCTCTTACTACAGGCCTGGAAGGTATTTCACTCAGTGCAAACTGGATGTGGCCTTGCAATAACCCTGGAGAAGATGCCAGACTTTATGACGCTGTTGAAGCCGTAAGTGATTTCTGTATCGAACTGGGAATCAATGTTCCAACCGGAAAAGATTCTCTTTCCATGACACAGAAATATAAAGATGGTAAGGTTTACTCTCCTGGAACAGTAATCATTTCTGCAATCGGAGAAGTTGAAAACATAAGAAAAACAATAGAACCAGTATTACAACCAGATGATGATACTGATTTAGTTTATATAGATTTTAGTAATAAAAAGCATCAATTAGGAGGTTCATCTTTTGCCCAGTTATTAGGTAAAGTCGGAGAACATTGCCCGGATGTTGATGTGAATTATTTCAAAGATTCTTTCATTACCCTGCAGCAACTTATTAAAGATGATATGATCATTGCAGGTCATGATATTTCTTCCGGTGGATTATTTACAGCGATTGCTGAAATGTGCTTTGGGTCATCAGAGGCCGGAGTCAACATTAATCTTTCAGATATCAGATCTGACCTGGTCACTACCTTATTTAATGAAAACCCTGGAGTAATTGTTCAGGCAAAAGATGGTGACAAGATAGTAGAAGCTTTTAAAGAAAAAGGTCTTAAAGCTGTTATAATTGGTAATGCAAATTCTTCAGGAAAAATTGATATAACTAAAGAGGATGTAAATATTTCGCAAGATGTTAATTACCTGAGAAAGCTGTGGATGAGATCTTCTTATTTACTGGATCAGGATCAAAGTGGTAAAGATCTTGCTAAAGAGAGATATGAAAACATTCCATTCCAGAAGCTATCATTTACCTACCCTGAAGGATTTAAGGGTAGCTATGAATCGCAGGGTATTAACCCTGACCGAAGAGAAAAATCAAATGTCAGGGCAGCAATTATCAGGGAAAAGGGAGTTAATGGTGACAGGGAAATGGCCTGGGCACTTCACCTTGCAGGTTTTGATGTAAAAGATGTTCACATGACCGACCTGATTTCTGGCAGAGAAACACTCGAAGATGTAAATATGATCGTCTTTGTTGGTGGTTTCAGTAATTCAGACGTTTTGGGATCAGCAAAAGGATGGGCTGGAGCTTTTAAGTTCAATGAAAAAGCTAACGAAGCCCTTCATAGGTTTTACGAAAGAGAAGACACATTGAGCCTTGGTGTATGTAACGGTTGCCAGCTTATGATGGAGTTAGGCTTATTATGGCCTGAAATGGGCGATAATCATCCAACAATGCATCATAACGACTCACATAAATTTGAATCAGGGTTTGTAAATATGACGATCCCTGATAATAATTCTGTCATGCTTAACTCCCTGGCAGGTTCACAATTGGGAATCTGGGTTGCTCATGGTGAAGGCAAATTCATTTTAGGTGACACAGAGGATAAGTTCAACATAGTTGGTAAATATACTTATTCGGGCTATCCGGGCAATCCAAATGGCTCCGACTTCAACACCGCTGCAGTATGTAGCAAAAATGGCCGCCATTTGGCTATGATGCCACACCTTGAAAGGAGTCTTTTCCCCTGGAACTGGGCAAATATTGATGAAAAGCATAAATCAGATGAGATCACACCGTGGGTGGAAGCTTTTGTTAACGCACGGAAATGGGTAGAAAATAACAGTTAATGAGCGATAAATTGTTTTTGCTTCCGGGTCCTTCACGGGTAGATCGCAGGGTACCAAAGTACCTTGGTGATGCCTATGATGAGGGATTCATGAGCTATAACCATCGTAGTCCGCAGGTTATTGAATTAATAAAAAACACTACCGGGATGATGAGAAAACGCCTCAATATCCCGGCTGACTATACTATTACTTTCGTCAGTTCGGCAACAGAATGCTGGCAAATAATTGCACAGTCAATTATTAAAAAGAAAAGTTGCCATATCTATAATGGTGCGTTTGGCAAAAAATGGTTTAATAACACAGTTAAGCTAGGATGTGAAGCCGAGGCCGTCGAGTTTGACATTAATGAGGATATTCCAGTTGATAAAATACAAGAAATAAAAGCTGATACTTTTTGTATTACTCATAATGAAACTTCAAATGGCACAGCTTTAAGTAAAGAAGAAATACTCGCACTGAGACAAATCCACGGAAAAGCAATCATCGCAGTTGATGCAACTTCATCAATGGCAGGTTATAAGCTGCCATTCAATCTGGCCGACATCTGGTATGCAAGTGTTCAAAAATGTTTCGGATTACCAGCCGGAATGGGGGTCTTAATACTTTCCCCCAGGGCTGTGGAAAGAGCTTTCAAGGTTAATAATACAAATCATTACAACAGCCTGGTAAACATTATTAATCAGGCATCACAATTCCAAACGACCCATACACCAAACGTTGCAGATATTTACCTGATGTACCGTGTTTTAAAGAAAAGAAAAAACATCGAAAAAGTATTTAATGACCTCAAGTCCAGGTACAAAAACATCGAGCGGGCGGTATCGGAAAATAATTCTGTTGACTGGCTTGTAACAAATAAAGAAAAGAGATCGTATACCGTTCTTGCCTTGAAATATCTACCTGAAGATATCAGCATATATAAACTTGCAGATGATGCCGAGATCGTTTTAGGTAAAGGTTATGGGAAATGGAAAGATGATACTTTCAGGATGGCTAATTTTCCGGCCTTAAGAAAAAGGGAAATAAATAAACTACTAAATTTTTTAGAGGTCATTTAAATAATTTCAATCCAGCAATGCTAAATTTCAAAGAGATTATTTCTGTTACTTTAATTTTATTTTCAGTAATAGACATTTTAGGAAGCGTCCCTATAATTATTGATTTACGAAGACAACATGGTCATATAGACTCAACTAAGGCTACCCTGGTTTCCGCAGGGATTATGATAGCATTTCTTTTTATCGGAGAAAGATTACTCAATCTTTTTGGTATCGATGTACAATCATTTGCTTTAGCCGGAGCCGTGGTAATGATAATTATAGGTATGGAGATGATTCTAGGGCACAGTTTTTTCAAATCTGAGGAGATCGATACCTCGGGGGCCAGTATAGTTCCACTAGCCTTCCCTTTGATAGCTGGTGCAGGAACTTTGACAACCCTGGTCTCGCTTCGAGCCGAATATGAAACGCAAAATATCCTGGCCGGAGTGATATTTAATCTTATTTTCGTATTTGCAGTATTAAAATCTTCAGGCTGGCTTGGTAAAAAGATCGGTCCTGCCGGATTTAGTGTTATGAGAAAGGTATTTGGTATAATATTACTTGCCATCTCAATCAAACTTATAAAATCAAACATTGGATCATTATGATAACTATTTACACAGATGGCGCTTCCAGAGGAAACCCGGGACCAGGAGGATACGGTACCGTTCTAATGCACAGGCACCACAAAAAAGAGTTATCTGAAGGATTCAGGAAGACAACCAACAACCGGATGGAACTTCTGGCGGTGATCAAAGGGCTCGAACAAATAAAAAAAGAAGGATGGGACGTCACTATATACAGTGACAGTAAATACGTAGTTGACTCAGTTTCAAAAGGTTGGCTTTGGGGGTGGGTAAAAAAAGGATTTAAAGGCAAAAAAAATGCCGACCTTTGGAGAAAATTTATACCTTTATACAATAAACACAATGTGAAATTTGTGTGGGTTAAGGGGCATGCCGGTAATCCAATGAATGAGCGTTGTGATCAGCTTGCTGTTCAAGCTGCAGATGGAAATAATTTAAAAATCGATGAGGGGTTTGAAGAACAGGAAAGCAATCCAGATTTATTTTAAACTCTTTGAATGGAAGGTAAAAAGTTAAAAGTTCCATACCTGTTTATAATCGTTACTACAATTCATCTTGTAGCAATAATCCTTGAACTGGAGATTTTAAGAAATATCTCAAAAGCTTTTATTATCCCGGTAATACTTATCTATTACTTTATTTCTTCCAGGTCTTTTGGAATTCAAACCAGCTTCTGGATAATTTTAGCCCTGATTTTAAGTTGGACCGGAGATATTCTTTTGATCTTCGAAGAAAACAATTCACAGTTCTTCCTTCTTGGGCTTATCGCATTTTTATTCAGTCATTTATCTTATATAATATCATATCATAAGTTTCAGGATTTCACTACAAAGCAGATTTTAAGAAAAGTTCCTATACCAGTGGTTATCGGTATAATTATTTATACATTATTTCTATTGTATATTATTTTGCCTTCCGTTGCTATTGATATGACTTTTCCCGTAACGATATATGGGATTGTTCTGGCATTTCATGCAATATTCGCAGCAGGATATGGGAATCAGGTAGTTCCTCAAAACAAAATTATATTTCTCGGTGTTTGTTTGTTTGTACTATCAGATAGCCTGTTAGCTATTAATGCATTCAGAACTGCCTTACCTGCAAGCGGACTCCTGATCATGACAACTTATTGTTTTGCTCAGTTATTCATTATTGTTGGTTTTTTAAAGACTGCTGCAAAACTGGTTGATCCTCTTAAATAATATTTTGGGATTTGATCGAATTTTAATATTATTGATAAGAATAGTACCATTGTTTTAATTGATATACCAACTCCATTTTTATGTTTAAAATTGGCTACGACGCAAAAAGAGCTTTTAATAACTTCACAGGACTGGGAAATTATTCCCGGACACTTATTAGAAGTATCGCTGAAAATTTCCCTGATAACGAGCTATACTTATTTACTCCGAAGGTTAAAAACAAGCCTGTCGTAGAACAGTTTAAAAATTCTGATCATTATCAGATTGTACTACCAGATGGTAAAATGAAATCTTATTGGAGAACATATGGTATTACTAAACTTCTCAAAGATAAAGACATTGATATTTATCACGGATTAAGCAATGAGTTACCGTCTAATATTCAAAGTGCTCATATAAAAAGCATTGTTACTATTCATGACCTCATCTTCAAGATACATCCAGAACACTTTCCTTTTATAGACAGAAAGATCTATGAATATAAATGTCAGAGCGCTTGCATGAAATCCGATAAAATCATTGCAATCAGTGAAAGTGCCAAAAACGACATTATAAAATTTTATAATACGCCTGAAGAAAAGATCGAGGTGATCTACCAGGCATGCGGAGAGCAGTATAAGAAAGAAAAATCTCAGGAAGAGTTAAAGCAGGTGAAGGATAAACATAAATTACCTGACGAATTCCTGCTATTTGTAGGAACAATCAATGACCGCAAAAATCTTAAAGGACTAATAAAAGCCATCAGTGCGTTACCAGAAAAAAACAGGATTCCAGTTGTAGTAGTAGGAAGTGGTAAAAGATATAAAAAAGAGTCAATTGAAATGATCCGGGCTAAAGGTCTTCAAAAATACTTTTATTTCTATAAAAATATCGGTGATGAGGATTTAGCGGCATTTTATCAGCTTTCTACAGCATTTATTTACCCCTCATTATATGAAGGTTTTGGTATTCCGGTAATTGAAGCTTTAAATAGCAAAACACCTGTCTTAGCCTCTAAAACCAGCTCAATACCCGAAGCAGGAGGGAATGCAGCTGAATATTTCGACCCTTACAATCCTGAAGATATGGCTTATACTATTTCAAAAGTTCTGGAAAGTGAAAACCTTCAAAAAGAAATGATATCCAAAGGCCTAGAACATGCTCAAAAGTTTAGTTCTGACGCTGCAGCTAAGAAAATCATGAATTGTTACAAGAGTTTAATGAAATAATAGAGACTCAACCTTTACCTTCAAGCTCTTTATACAATTGAAGGTACTTGTCAATCATAGATTTAATACTGTAATCACTCACTAATTGTAGTGCATTTTCTGATAACTCCTTTCTAAGGGTGTTATTTTCAATGAGTTTCAAAATATTAAAAGCAAATCCTTCTTCATCTCCGGGTTCTAATGTGTAACCTGTATAATTATCTATAACTATTTCGGGAATTCCCCCAACCTTAGATGCGACTGCTGGTACCCCAGATGCAAAGGCATCTAAAATACTTGATCCTAAACCTTCTGAAATTGAGGTTAAAACAAATAAATCTGATTGTAATAATATATTTGGAACATCTTTTCTAAAACCGGTAAATATAACATGATCCTCAATGTTAAGAGTCCGGGTTAATTCCATTAAGTTATCTTTTTCCGGCCCCTCTCCTACAATTAAAAATTTAATATTAACATCAGACTTTCTTAATACTAATGAAGCCGCTTTTATGAATGTTTCTAAATTCTTTTCCCTATTTAAAGCTGAAACATTTACAACTAGTTTATTGTCTTCTTCAAAATCAAATTCCTCATGAAGCTTTTTTTCATTGCTAATATTTTTAAATCTGTTTAAGTCAATAGCAGAATGGATTACAGTTATTTTTTCAGGGTCCTTAACAATTTTTTCTACCTCTTCTTCTACAGCTTTTGATATGCATATGATTTTAAGAAGCCTGGGGGTATTATATTTCCAAATATTAATTTGTTTTTGCTTAATGGGAAATATAACTCTTCTATGTAAAATGAATTGATCGAAATTAATAAGCTTTCCAGCTAGCAACCCTAAGGTATGGGCTTTAGAACTATGAAGGTGAACGTAATCCGGATTAATTTGCTTTATTAATTTAGATAATTTTAAAATTGCTATTGGATTAATTGAGTTCACATAATTGATACTGAAATAGTTCAGATTATTATCGATGGCATATTTTTCCATTTCAGAATTTGCATCACAAATAAGATAGTTTTCGACTCCTCTATCATTTAAATGATTAATGAGATAAGCAATTTGCTGTTCTCCACCTCTCCAAAACTTCTCAGTACTTATATGAACTAATTTCATGTGTAGTTATCAGGGAAATTCAAAAATCAAATATCACAGGTAAAACTAACTTTTAATTTTAAAACATCGTAATAAAAGCCAGCTAGAGCATCAACAGTATGCAGGTAATATCTTTTTTACAAGTAATCTCAACTACTTAGCCTATATCTTGCTTTCTTGAGTAACATTAAATATCTTAATAATACAACAATGTGTAATCATGAAATATTTAATACTGCTGTTTTTCATAGTTTCTTTCACCCAGGTAAATGCTCAAACAAATGGAGCGTCCTATAAAATGTCATCCAATAAAGTGGATGAAATGGATATTATAATCAAATATGAACGACTTAAACTCAACGGCAGAGATGTGTGGGGTACGGAAATACCATATAACATGGTATGGAAACCAGGAATCACAAAACCTCCGGTATTAATTATAGACCGGCCTGCAGAGATTGGTCAAACAAAGCTTTCAGCGGGTTCATATAGTATCTTTACAATTCCCGGAAATAGATATTGGACAGTTATGATCACTCCGGAATCCGAAGTTTATGATAAGGATAAAGTACTCACCACATTGCAAGTTCCGGTAAAATCAACTCCCGGCAAAGTTGAACAGATGCAATTCAGCATTAATGATCATGGTTATGTCATATTTGCCTGGGATAATATTCACTGGTCTTTTGAAATTGACCCACAATAATCTAAGTACCTTTTAGTATTTCTTCAAGTTTAATTAAAGCAACACTCTCTTAGTATTGTCTATTCTATTCTATTTTAAGTTCAATTTGTTTCAAGATATGTCCGACTTATTGAATCAAGTGTTCGAAAACATTACACTTTTATCATGCCAAACAATCAAAAATAACTTCTAATCTACTGATTATCAATCTATTAAGACTTATTGGCACAAGGTTGGCATTACTGTAAGTAAATAATTTAAAAACAATATAAATCTTACAGTTATGAAAACTTCAGCAATAATAAACAAAAAATCAATCTGGTTAACCTTGGGTATAATGGTTGCCATAATGATTGGATTCACAAACATTGCAAAAGCAAATGATGATGTGAACTGTTGTACCATTGATACAATCTCAGAAGCAAAAGTTGAAAAAAATGAATTAAAATTGACCATTGAATTCATCGAAAATGAAATCCTATTAGATGAGCACTTTGGATATTTAAACAATGCTTCTTACAGCTTTATAGATGAATCTAATAAAGTGATATTTTCTAAAACATATGAGTTCATGCAAGAGAATGAGGATCAAGAATTAGCAAACCTATTAAAAAACTCAGAACTTATTATGAAAGATGGAGATGATCACTACTACTTATACACAGGTTCACAACTTAAATAAGAACCGGAGGTGTCTGGTTTTAAAAACAAAAGCAGACACCTCTTATTTTTACTGTTTTAATTCTCTATAATTCTTACAACTCATTTCATCATAATCACATATCCCCTATCTTTAAAGCTCGATCAAATATTTTTTAAATGGCTAACGATTTTTTCGAGTTTAAAAAATTCAAAATAATTCAAGAAAATGCTGCTATGAAGGTATGCACTGATTCATGCCTTTTCGGTGCGTTAATACCGGTCAAAAACGGATATAAAATTCTTGATATCGGAACTGGAACGGGTTTATTATCTCTAATGCTTGCTCAAAAAAAAGAAGTTGATATAACTTCTGTTGAATCTGATCCAGATAGCATTAAAGACGCATCAGCAAATATTTCATCCTCCCCTTTTAGTAAACAAATAACTCTGGTTGAAAAGCGAATTCAGGATTTTGCACTGGAATATCAGGATAAATTTGATTTAATCGTCTGCAATCCGCCTTTCTTTGAAAATCATTTAAAATCGGATAAAAAAAACACGAAAGCTATTCACAATGATGATCTTCCTTATGAAGATTTGGTATCAATAATTAACAAGTTATTGAATGAAGAAGGTGAGGCATTTATTATGTATCCACCTCATCAAATGACAATATTCGAAAGAATAGCTTCTTTCTATCATCTGAACGTTTTGAAAAGAATAATTGTCAGGGACAAAAAAGACAAAAATCCGATTAGATACATTTGCTGTTTTATAAAATCTGAAGCTATAAGCGAACCGGTAGAACAGGAATTAATTATAAAAGAAGAGAATGGAGAATACTCCAAACCCTTCTCAGAACTTTTAAGTCCTTATTATCTAAAGTTATAGATCAGTTATCTTGTGGCTGAAATTTATATTCTTTAAACACTACACCCATTTTCTCCAGCTGTTCGAGAATAGGTAAATAGATATCTTTTTTAACCGGTCTGACAACTCCTGTAGATGTAATTTTTCCTTCAAGGATCATTTCAGCGGCTATTCCGAGGGGCAGACCTACAGTTTTCGCCATCGCTGTCCTTTCAGAATCATCACCTTCAATTACCATAAATGAGTCGATTCCATGATCTGTATCTCCGGAACGATATCTGAATTTATGGACCATTACGATTCGATCGTTATCATCTTCATCCATAGTCCATTTTTTCTTAAGGATATGTTCAAGTATTTGTGCAGGCGTTCCTTTTTGAAGTCCGACAGGTATATCCTGAAACATATCAAGCCATTTAAATTTATGCATGACTTCCGAATCCAGATCAATCCTTAGGTAATGAGCTAATTTAAGCTCTACGGAGTCTGTCGGGTTATAAGCAAGAAATGAATTAATAAATTCCCTGTGAGTCATTTTCTCCACTCCTTCCATTTGGTAAGAATCATCTGTTGCTCCAAGTTGAACAAAAGCATCCCACGCCCGACAGAAACCAGGTCTTCTCAAGGTACCTCGATAAAGAGTTTTAATGTTTCTCAATCCATAAACATCAAGGTATTTAAGCGAATCACGATTAGCATAACCTTCGAAAAAGCAATGATCCGGCACTTCAATTATTTCGGTGCGCCTGAATAATCTGTGATAAGGTATAAACTTATATTTACCCTCCTGAATAAACTTCACAGTGCCTGTACCGGCCAGAACCACATTCCTTGGATTCCAGGTAAATTTATATTTCCATGGATTATTCTTTTCAGTATCTTCAGAAAGAAGACCACCTGTAAATGTTTCAAAAGCTGTTAATTCATTATTCGAATCACTTTTGATCTCATCGATAACTTTCATTGCAGACATGTGGTCCAATCCGGGATCAAGGCCGCATTCATTGAGAAAAATGAGTCCTTTTTCCTTTACCTTTTCATCAAAAGCCATCATTTCATCACTTACATAGGAGGCAGTAATAAGATTTTTATCATGGTCAAGACATATTGAAGCAACCATTACATGCATATGTGCTGGCACCATGCTGATCACAATATCAGAAGAACTGATCAATTCACTTAACTTTTCCTTATCACTCAGATCGAGTTGCACAGCTTTTACTGATTCTTTTCCGGCAACTTTTGATTGCGCCAATTCGAGATCCAGGTCAGCAAGAATGAAACTCCATCCTTTCTTATTGCAACAATCGATCAGATAATCGATTAATACAGTGGATGACCTCCCTGCACCTATCACCAGTATTGATTTCATAATATTTTGGGTTTGTTGTGGGAGGCAAATTAGCTGAAATGCATTATCTTGACAAACTGATTTTATTTTTTAATAAGAAAATTTAATATATGACAGGTAAAACCAAATCAATAAATATAAACTATACCGAATACGATTCTTTTGAAGACTTAACTAAGCAATGGCAAAACCTGGTTAAAAAGGCAGAAGAAGCCTGTGAAACAGCTTATGCACCTTATTCTCATTTTAAGGTTGGTGCTGCTCTTGAATTGGAAAACGGAACTATCATAAAAGGAAACAATCAGGAAAACGCTGCTTACCCATCGGGGCTGTGTGCTGAAAGAGTTGCTCTTTTCACTGCCCATTCTCAGTATCCGGACCAAAAAATAAAAAAGCTAACTATTTGTGCGATAAATAATGAGAATAAAAAAACAGGGGTGTCACCTTGTGGTGGTTGCCGGCAAGTAATGGTCGAATTTTCAAAAGAAAACAATATTGAGGTCCTGTTAAAAACCAAGGAAGGTAAATTTCATCTTTTTAACAGTGCGTTAGACCTGGTACCATTTAATTTTAATAAAAAAAACCTGGACGGTTAATCCAGGTTTTCTTTAAATCTTTTTTTGATCAATTTGCTTTTGGAATAACATTAGCTCTTAATGAGACTGCATCCCTGAAAGTAGTGGAGTTACTTACTACAGTTACCACTTTATTTTGCACACCTCTTTTATTAGTACTGTTGAATACAACGTTGATTGATCCTTTTTCTCCTGGAGGAATCGGATCTTTTGGCCAATCTGTTGCGGTACAACCACACTGAACAAGAACATCCGAGATCAATAAAACCTCATTTCCAGTATTCTCAAATACAAATTCGTGACTTACTTTTTCACCTTCAGTAATATCACCAAAATCGACTTTCTTTTGTTCGAAGGTTATTTTAGGCCCATTTTCAGTTTCCTGTGCCTGAATTGTTGCCGTAAATGCAAATAGTATCAAAAATAATACTGACAATCTTTTCATAACTGAATATAATTTTTTGATGTAATTAACGTCTAAAATACAAAAATCGTTCCGTTTATTTAGATTTTTCTATTAAATATAATTCTTTTTTTGCCCTGGTCACGGCTGTATACAACCATCGCATATATTCTTTATCCTGTCTTTCCGGAGGAAGGTAACCTCTGTCGAGAAAAACCGCATCCCACTGTCCACCCTGTGATTTATGACATGTTAAAGCGTAAGCATACTTGATCTGAAGTGCGTTGAGATATTCATTTGTCCTGATCAGCTCTTTTAAGTCTTTTTTATTTTTAGCAACCTGTTCAAGCTCAGCCCTGACGGTCAGATACAATTCTTTTGAAGTTTCTGCAGAAAGAGAAGCCTCAGGCTGGTGAAGCGTATCGAGTAAAACTTTGGCTTCTACCGGTTCCTGATCAGGATAATCTAGCATTCTGAATCTCATCCTTGCAAATCGCAATCCATACATTTCTTCTTCTGCGAAAACTTTCATCACTTCAATAAAATCTCCATTAGCGATAAAACCTGCCGGCGCATCTTCAGGAAGAAAAAAGTAATTATTTCGAACCACCATAAGCAATTCTCCCGCTTCCACTTCGTGTTCATACCAGTGAATCGTCTGTCTGATAAATTTATTATACTGAACAGCGGCGAAGTTACTCCTGCAAACTACGGCAGTATTTTCCTGACCAAATTTACCATATGCATATCGCAACCCGTCTTCCATTCGCTCAGTACTCATTTTAAATATATCAGTAAACTTACCGGTATTAAAAACAGGTTCGAAAATACCTTCATGCATCTTCTGACGAATATCATTAGCATGGAGCAATATTCCGGAATCAAGATCCTGACGTGTAACCTGTGTAAGCTCAGCCACTCCAGGCTCATAGAAGATTATTTTTTCAATCCCTTCCTTTGTTAATGCAGGACTTTCATTTAATCCAACCGGTGGAAGCTGGGCAGGATCACCCACAATAAGTAGCTTATTTTTATTTTCAGGTTTTTCAAAAACATACTCGATTACATCAGTAAGTAGTCCCTGTTTACCGAAATTAAACTCATCCCCGATCATAGAAGCCTCATCCACAATAAAAAGAGTCCGCTTAAAGTAATTTGGCTGACGCTTAAAGCTTAAAGTTCCGGCTGAAGGGTCATTTTGTTGTTTGTAAATCACTTTATGAATAGTAAAAGCCTGGGAATTGCTATAGGTTGCCATCACTTTAGCTGCCCTTCCTGTCGGAGCCATCATCATAATCTTCCATTTAAAGGCACCCAGGCATTTATTAATCATGCTCAGCACAGTAGTTTTCCCTGTCCCTGCATAGCCTTTAAGTATTAAGACATCCTCGCCGCTGGTGTCTTTTATGAATTTTTCGAATACATCGAGAAATTCGTTCTGGTCATCAGTAGGTTGAAAAGGAAAATTCTTAACTATAAGATCTTTAATTCTTCCCAATTGGATTTATTTAAATTTATTGGCAATTTAGATAAATAGATACATGAGTAAAAAGGAAAACATAAGCTTTAAAAACAAGATCCGCAACAGGGTAATGGGATTAATATTTAATGAAAAAAATGAAATCCTCGTTATCAGGCAAAAGCATTTATTTTTAAAGAATGAATGGTTTTTACTTCCCCCCGGTGGCGGTATCGACTTTGGGGAAGAGATGCAGGAAGCTCTTAAAAGAGAAATAAAAGAAGAAACATTCCTTGATATTAAAAATTCACAATATTTATTTATCTCTGAATTTATCCAGGAACCCTATCATGCTATTGAACATTTTTTTCTCGTGAAAGAATTTGAAGGAAATCCAAAAGTTGGTTCTGACCCTGAATTAAGCGAAAACAACCAGATGATCCTGGGTATTGAATGGCGTAGTGAGCAGGAACTCAAGAATATAAATAACCATAGAAAACATAGAATTTTTAATATTATTCCCGAATTCAAAGAATTAAAAAAGGTTTCAGGCTTCTTAACAGTTGTTTCCGACCAAAAGAATACTTAATTTTCGTTGTGATTTGCATTTCAAAATAATATAATTGCAAAAATAAAAATAAACTGGTACACAATGCTTAATAAGATTTTAACTGCTGTATTTACAATTATCGCGATCGTTTTAGCGTGGTTGATATGGGATTATTCTATTAATTCTGAGATTCGATTAAGAAGAAAAATCAAAAAAGTTGAAAGCGAGGTAATACAAAATCTCGAGCAAATAAGAGAGGCTCAAAAGGCCTACTATGCTACCCACAAAAGATATACTGAAAATTGGGATTCTCTAATTTCTTTTATTGACACAGGTAAAATCTACATTGTTGAGAGAAACGAGGAAATCATCACGTTAGAATATGGTGCTGACAGTGTAGTTGTAGAATATGACACACTTGGATCTGTTGGTGTACAGGATTCACTTTTCAACGAGAGAAAATATCCAAACTTTAAGCTTTCTGAATTAAAATATGTTCCTTACAGCAAGGGAAAAGTATTTGAAATGGAAACTGAGCAGCAAATCAAAGGACCTGTTAAGGTATCATTAATACAGGTAGTTGATCCGGCTCCATTCGATAAATCAAGAAAAGAAGACAACGATATTCCTGGAAGAAGACCATTGAGATTTGGATCTCTTGTAGATGCAACCCTATCAGGTAACTGGGAATAATTTTTTCAATAAAAAGATTTCAACATGGCTTATAAGAGCGTAAGAAAAATCAAAGATACCCGATTTAACATCGAACACTTAGAGGATTATGCGCTCAGCCTATTAATAGGCAGGAGTGATTTCAGAATGTTCGTTACGAATACTCGAGATAACTCCTGCTTAATCATTGAAGAATTTGAATACCCGACAGTCGATAATTCTATCGAACTCATGCAGGTATTAGACAAGATCTTTGATGAGCATCACTTGCTAAAAGCAGGATTCTGGAAAGTTGTTAAAGTTGCGGTAAAGGATTGTCCGTTTACACATGTTCCTAATGAACTTTTTGAAAAGGAAAACGCAATAGACCATCTAGCAATGAACGGCAACGTCGATCAGGAGGATATTGTACTTTACTATAAACATCTTCAATCGGACATTGTAACAGTTTTTAGTGTAAATGAGGACCTTTCTGAATATTTAAAAGGGGTTTACACTACTATTCCTGTTCATTTTGTTCATCCCAGCGCAGCTTTCATTGAAAACATTTATAAATACGACGACAAAACTGACGAAACTACCGTATTCCTTAATAAATCTAAAGAAGGTATTTCTATAGCAGTTTATGAAAATAGCAAAATCGTATTTTACAATGAATTTGCAACTAATACAGCTGAAGCTGTGTTAAGATACACCATGTATGTCTTTAATCTTCTCGGTTTGAACCAGCAATCTACCAGGGTTGTAATATGGGGAGATACTGACACTCAACATGAAGACTTCAAACTTCTCTATCAGTACATCAGAAACATTTCTTTCGGAAGAAGGCCTCAATATCTAAAATGCGGCTTTGTATTTGATGTAGCTGAAGACCACCAATACTTTGACCTGATGTCTATTCAGGCTTGTGCATAACCTCCAAAATGAGTAACCAGCAAAAAACAGCAATCTTCCCGGGATCATTCGATCCATTTACTAATGGTCATAAAGATATCGTATTGAGATCTTTAAAGATATTTGATGTAGTTATTATCGCTATAGGCCACAACACCAGTAAACATAAGAGGTATTTTGACATAGACCTGATGGTTCGCAAAATAGAAGAATCCTTCACAGAATATGGCGACCGGGTTAAAGTGGTGGTATATAATGAATTAACTGCTTTTCTTGCTGATAAACTGGATGCTAATTTTCTTATCAGGGGGCTGAGAAATACTACGGATTTTGAATATGAAAATAGTATTTCCCAGGTGAATGCAGATATTAATAAGGAACTCGAAACAATTTTCCTTATAACTTCTCCCGAGTTTGCGGCTATAAGCTCAACTATCATAAGGGAGATACATCGATACGGTGCCGACGTATCAAAATATCTACCCTACGAAATATAAAATCTTTAATCTATATCAACTTTCTGCTCTTCCAGCACTCTAAGATATTTCTGATAGATATATCTTATCGAACGATAGCTGGTCAACAGGGCTTTATCCATTTCCTTTTTAGTCAGCCATTTGATATCCGTGATTTTTTCTTCTAACTGTGGCGTCATATTAGAATCATCAAGACAATCCATCAGATACCAATCCGTCCTCTTCAAAATTCTTTTCCCATTCTGCACGTAAGTATGCCAGGTTTTCACCACCTTTTCTTTTAAACGAACCTTGATAGCACATTCCTCCTCTACTTCCCTGACAGCACCCAGTTCCGGGGTTTCCTTCTTTTCTAGTTTACCTTTAGGAAAGTCCCATTTACCAAGCCTGTAAATCGCAAGGGTCTTCCTGTCTTTTTTTACAATACCACCAGCAGCTTTAATTATCTTAAATTTACTTTTGAAGTATTTTATTGCCTTTTCTTTGTCTTCAAATAAAAAGGTAATTGAATTTAATCTCTTTGCTTTTTTATCAGACAGAATTTCTATCACTTTGTCTATGTGATCGATCTGTGCAGATCTTACAAGTAGATTATCTACCAGGTTGGCATGGGCCAGATCAAATTCCGCTCCATCCACTACGTGATCATAGACATGATGATCATCAGATTCCTGGCCTCTGAAATAAACAGGGTTGTCATTTATAAATACCTTCATTTAATCACTGGTAATTTCCAAACAATAAAAAAATGATTCACAGACCCTAAAAATAATCAAGTATCTGAGCTGTCACAAGATTACGATACTTAAAACACATATAAAAGTATTAACTGCTTAGATGATTTTGATTAATTTCGCATCATGAGTTACGTAAATATTAATCAGGAGACAGCCAAAAGAACAGCGTCTGAATTGATCGAAGTCGGCGCCGTGAAAATTTCACCTTCAAAGCCTTTCGTGTGGGCATCCGGATGGAATTCCCCTGTATATTGTGATAACAGAATCACACTATCGTTTCCAAATACGAGAAAATACTTAAAAGATGCCCTTGTGGATACGATCAGAAAGCAATTTCCTGAAGTGGAAGCTATTGCAGGAGTGGCTACAGCAGGAATTCCTCAGGGAGCTCTCACCGCCGACATACTAGACTTGCCTTTTCTTTATATCAGGTCAAAACCAAAAGGCCACGGCATGAAAAACATGATCGAAGGTAAGGTCGACAAAAAGCAAAAGGTAGTTTTAGTCGAAGATCTTGTTTCTACCGGAGGTAGTTCTTTAAAAGCAGCAGAAGCATTAAAAGAGGCCGGAGCAGAAATATTGGGAATGGTATCAATATTTACATATGGCTTTGAAATAGCAGAAGATAATTTTAAAGAAGCAGGGATAAAACTGGTTTCGCTCAGCGATTATTCCAATATGCTAAAAGAAGCCCACGACCGCGGACTTGTAAAAGAGAAAGATCTTGTATCATTAAAAGCATGGAGAACTGATCCTGAAAACTGGAAGGCTTAAATGCCTTCCATCACCCCGAGTCCAAAAAGGGCCAGGTCGTATTTAACCGGGTCCTCCGGATTCATCTTTTTTAGATTAGAAGTAAGTTCTTCTGCAGCAAGCCAGTCTGATTGCTTTCTTTTCAACAGATTAAGTGCTTTTGCTATTCGTTCAACATGAACATCTAACGGGCATATCAGGTCAGCAGTACTGATCTTATTCCAGATTCCAAAATCAATGCCTTCCCGGTCTGACCTCACCATCCAGCGCAAATACATATTCAATCTTTTACAGGCACTCTTTCTTTCAGGAGTACTGACATGTTTTTTCGTTCTCGAAGGGGCATCCTGAAGTGAAAAGAATGTCTGGTGATAATTGATCAATCCTTCTTTAACAGGATGAGTTGATTTGTCGGGACTGACATAGAAAAGTTCTTCCAGGGAATCATTTTGTGAATACCAGAAATTCAAAAACCTGATAAAATAACGCAGATCTTCATTATTAAATGTTCGATGTTTAAATGAACTCAGTCTCTGCAATTCTTCTTCACTATGACCAACGACAAAATCATATGGAGCCCTGTCCATCATGTCCATGAGTTCATTGCATTTATTTATAATGGTTTTTCTTTGCCCCCAGGCCAGGGTCGCAGCGAATAAACCGGCGATTTCAATATCTTGTTTTCTGGTGAATGAGTGAGGAATCTGAATAGGATCAGACCCTATAAAACCCGGCTGGGCATATTTTATCAGTGCATCATCCAGATGCTCTTTAACATCATTTAATGATAATTTCATTTTAATACGGAAAATAAGAGATCTGTACCCTGATCTTTTTATCCGCAGCACCTAAACGCTGATAAGCTCTTTCAGACATTCTTAAAATCAGATCCTGACTAGTATTTTCAGGTAGCTTACCAATCACTCTGACAAACACTCTTCTTTTATTTGCCTCGTTGATCACTTCAAGTAAGGTGCCCACAGGAGCAGTTTTATGTAATCCCAGATACTGGTCATTCTTACCAGTACCTTCGATCACTTCAGCCACACCTTTTTCAACAACCTTTTTGATATCGTGAGACTGCACATCTATAGCAGGAACTGTAAACACTTCTCTTTCAGTACCTGCATTAGCATTTGTACTGGCAGTTGCTGTTGAATTAGCTGAACTGTTATTTTCTTTATCACTTTCTTTAACTGGCTTAGCACCATCCGGGGAGGTAACTACCAATACCTGACCAATGGACACAGAGTTATCAGGTAAATTGTTCCACTTCACAAGATCCTCCACTTCTACATTATACTTTTTACTAATGCTATAAAGAGTTTCGCCTCCTTCTACTTTATGAGTACCCTTAATTTTGGTGGATGTAGAGTTGTCATTATTACTTGTGTTACTACTTTGAGTTGAGCTTTCTGATGGAGCAGAAACAATCAGTTCCTGACCCAGGTCAATGCTGTTACCATTCAGACTATTCCAGGTCTTTATTTCATTTACGGTAATATCGTATTTTCTTGAAATTGAGAATAACGTTTCACCTTTCTTTACAGTATGCTTTTTTGCCTTTGAAGATACTGAAGATTGTGACCGTGCTTTACCCTGGGGTATCATTACCTCCTGCCCTACTTTGATCACTTTCGAAAAATCAGGATTATATTTTTCGATCTCACTTATTTCAACATTATAAGCTTTGGATATCGAAAAGGCAGTCTGTCCTGCTTCAACTATATGAACAATAAACTTTTGCCCATTTTTCTCCCTGACCTCCTGCGCATTGATATTCAGTGCTGAACAAAATGAAAGTAATCCTAAAACGAGTATTAAAAATTTAGACTTCATAAGTTGAAATAGTATTTTTATCTTCAATCACAAAAAGCTTGCCGTTCATTATAAAATATGGTTCCTTAGTCAAACCTTTCCCGGCACTTTCAAGTAAAATTTCCTTCAATAAGTTTCCCTCTTCATCAAAGATAAAAAGTTTATGACTAAAGAGCTTACCTATTTTATTATAACCTGAAATTAAAATCAAACTTTCTGTCTCCAGGTATTCAACGGCCCCGATAGATGATTTTATATCTTTTGTCTCCAAAAATTCATTTACGTCATCAAAATATTCTGTACCCTGGTGATATTGTGCAGGAAATTGTATTTCATAATTACTTTCTGTTATTTCTTCAGCACTCCTCTCCTTTGTCAGCTTCCTGGTTTTCGGATCATATAAGATGCTATCTTCTTCATTTCCCGATTCTGTGAATAAAAATTTATCCTTTCCGGAATCTGTTCCAAAATAAATCATGTTTTCAAATTCATCTATTATTTCGCCATCTTTTCCAACGATCAAAGAGCGAGATACTTCCGGGTTTCCTTCACCTTTATATTCATGAAATATAAAGTATTCATCAGACAGGAACATCAGTCGTAGCCACCATTTGTCAGGGATCTTTACTTCGATGGGATATATTTTTTCAGTGAGAATATTGTATTGAAAAAATTCAACATCATCTAATCCTTCTCCTCTGGCTTCGATTCCGAGACTCTTACCATCGGAACTGACAACAGTTTGCCAGACTGGAAATTTAAATGTATATGAAAAAGTGGATTTAGGAGCTTGTTTCACTATTTTAGTATTTCAACTTAAAATTAATAAATCGACAGTGGTTAATAAACTGAAACTTTTTACCATTTTATATTTTTTAGTTTTCCTGTCTGCATTTGGACAGGAAACCAGTAAGGTACTAATTTTGACAGTAGACTCCGAAATCGACCCGAGAACAAACCGATATATTGAACTCGGAATGGAGAAAGCTGTGGAAGAAGAATTTGATGCCATCATACTTGAACTGGATACTTATGGCGGTCTGGTAACCGACGCTAATGACATTCGTGAAAGAATCCTCAGGTCGGATATCCCGGTTTATGCTTATATCAATACTGACGCAGCTTCTGCAGGGGCATTGATCTCAATAGCTTGTGACAGCATATACATGGCTCCTGCTTCAAGTATCGGAGCTGCCACCGTAGTGACTCAGACCGGGGAAGCTGCACCGGATAAATACCAGAGTTATATGAGAAGTATTATGCGGGCCACGGCAGAAAAAAGAGGCCGGGATCCACGTATCGCTGAAGGCATGGTCGATGAAACCCTTGAAATAGACAGCATATCACCAGCGGGTGACGTGATTACCTTTTCAACATCTGAAGCTATTAAATACGGATATTGCGAAGCTCAGGTAGATAGTTACCAGGATATTTTAGACAGAACGAATCTTTCGGAGGCACAGACTGAGGATTTTACTCTTAGCTGGACTGAAAAAGTGATTAGCCTGGTACTCAATCCCGTTGTTTCGGGGTTTTTGATACTGATCATGGTCGGTGGAATTTATTATGAATTACAGACCCCGGGTGTCGGTTTTCCTATTGCAGCTTCTATACTTGCAGCTGTTCTATATTTTATCCCTTACTATCTTAACGGCCTTGCGGCTAACTGGGAGATCCTGATCTTTTTTATCGGCATTATTTTACTTGCACTGGAGATTTTTGTCATACCGGGATTTGGAGTAGCCGGTGTGAGTGGATTGATCCTGATCTTTACCAGCCTGACCCTGGTCATGCTTGATAATGATAACTTTAATTTTGATTTCGTCAATATTGAGAGCATAGTCAGAGCGATAGGTATAGTAGTCACCTCATCATTGGTGGCAGGAGTAATGATGATAGTCGGAGGCGTAACTATTTATAAATCACCTATATTCAGCAAAATTGCTTTATCATATGAGGCAACAAAAGAATTAGGATATACTTCAAAAGTCAAAAATGAAGAAGACCTGACCGGTAAGATCGGCACGGCCTATACAGTATTACGACCGAGTGGAAAAGTTACTATTGGAGATGATTACTACGATGCATATACCCGTGGAGAATTTATAGCCAGAGGACAAAGAATAGTCGTAATTAGAGATGAGGGAAGCAGTTTACTAGTCAAAGCTAAGGCATAGAATGAAAATAATAGGAATAATACCGGCGAGATATGCATCCACCAGGTTTCCGGGCAAACCACTCGTTGATATTGGTGGCAAATCGATGGTAATGCGGGTATACGAACAGGTATCAAAAGTTAAAAATATCTCCGAAGTGGTCGTGGCAACAGATAACGATGAGATCTACGAACACGTTAATTCTAATGGAGGAAAAGCGGTAATGACCCGGGAAGATCATCCCAGCGGTACTGACCGGTGCTATGAAGCACTGACAAAATGCACTGATGAATTTGATTTTGCAATCAATATACAGGGAGATGAACCTTTTCTAAAGCCGGAACAAATATCAAGCCTCTGTGATGCTCTCGGGTCGCAGGTGGAGATCGGGTCGATGATGAAAAAAATCAGTGACAGAAAAGATTTATTCAATCCGAACGTTGTTAAGGTAGTAGTATCAGAACCGGGATATGCATTATATTTTTCTAGGCAGACCATTCCCTATCAAAGAAATAATGATGAATCTGTCTGGTTGGACAATTTCAATTATTTCAAACACCTGGGAATTTATGCCTACAGAACTGATATATTAAAAAAACTTGCTTCTCTTCCTGAAGGGAAGTTAGAAAAAGCAGAATCTCTTGAACAGCTACGGTGGCTGGAAAAAGGTTATACTATAAAAATGGTAGAAACTAATGTAGAGTCTGTCGGTATTGATACCCCTGAGGATTTGGAAGAAGTAAAAAAGAAACTAAATTTATAAGAATAGCAGAGCCAGTAAATATATGTTAAGACATTTTTTTATCTCAATTTTAATAGTATTCGGTATTTTCACTTCAAGGTCTCAAAATCTTGTAGAAATTGCTTTTGATACTACCCGGCTTTTCCAGGACAACTTTACCGGTTTTATGCTTTACGATCCGGAATCAGGTGATACCATCTATTCACTCAATGAGAAGAAATTTTTCAATCCTGCTTCCAATGTTAAGATCTTTACATTTTTTACATCTCTACAATTAATTCCTGACAGACTTGCAGCGAGTCACTATTTCTATCGTGGCGATACAGTTTATATTCAGGGCACCGGAGATCCGACTTTTTTACATCCTGACTTTGAAGAGCAGCCACTACTTGATTTTCTAAAGGAAACGGATAAAACCATTGTCTTTTTAACAGGAAACTACGAAGGACAGCATTATGGTCCAGGCTGGGCATGGGATGATTACACCTATTTCTTTAGTAATGAAAGAGCCAGCTTCCCGGTTTGTGGAAATGCGATACGAGTTGATTTTGACAGGCTGGATAGTTCGTTCAATGTTTATCCAAAATACTTTCTGCCTTCAACTAAACTCAACAGAAAAGGAGGCAGGGGAATTTACAGAGTTAGCCGGGATATGAAAGATAATTCATTTACGATCTATCCTTCTATGTTTTACAATGATGATCCGGTTAATGTACCCCTGGAATACGATGATCAGGTTCTGACCTGTATACTGGAAGATACTCTCAGCAAACCAGTGTTTATCAGACAAACACCGCTAGAATTCATGTCTCATAATGAAGATGAAATTGTCATGAAAGGGGTGAGAAAAGATACTGTACTAAAGAAAATGATGATCGACAGTGATAACTTCATTGCCGAGCAGCTCTTAATCAATGCTTCTTCATTTTATTCAGATAGCCTGTCAACTCAACTCATCATTGACCTTATGCAGGATAGCCTTGCTGATCACTGGGAAAAAGCACCGATATGGAGAGATGCTAGCGGGCTATCCAGATATAACCTATTTTCTCCAATACATTTCGTTACAATCCTTAATCTTCTGTATAAGGATTTTGAGGATAAAGAAGAGCTGACTTCATATTTCCCTGTGTCGGGAAGTACCGGAACGCTAAAATATTTCCTGGAGGAAGAAAAAGAAAATCCTTTTTTATGGGGTAAAACGGGTAGCTTGAACAATAACTTCAATCTGAGTGGTTACATTAAAACTAAAAGTGGAAAAATGCTGATTTTTAGTTTTATGAATAATCATTATACCGAAAGAACCAGCCTTGTAAAAAAGAAAATGGAGAATATTTTCCGAATAATCCACGAAAATTATTAGGCACTGGCCTGAGGAAAAAAATCTTCCCAGTCTTTGTTTTGGTTCCCTAAATAATCTTTGAGAAAAAGCAGGTAATTTGGTCTGTAGGGTTTTTGTCTTAATTGGAGTCCTACTTCTTCAGGAGAACTATTGCCTTTAACTGTATTACATCTTTTACAGGCTGTCACAAGATTACTCCAGGTTGTTTTTCCTCCTTTGGCTTTCGGAATAAGATGGTCAACAGTAAGATCAGATGATTTACCACAATACTGGCACTGATGCTTATCTCTTCTAAAGATATTCTGCCTTGAAAGCATTACGTTTTTGTAAGGCAGGTAAATGTATTTCCTTAGCTTTATAACAGCAGGTTTGGGAAAAGTTCTGTCAACAGAATGGAGAGCTTCACCATCCACTTCACGTACCATATCTGCTTTCTCCAGATATAGAAGAATAAACGCTTTATTAACTGTACAAACTGCCATCGGACTGTAATCCTGATTTAATAATAAGACCTTCTGGCTCATTATTTACTCCTTTCTTTTTCTTATAACATGTCTTATCGCATGAAGTTTTTTATGTGTATAAATATTCTTCTCGCTATTAAATATCCCTTTAGACGTAAGTTCATCGACACGAACCTTGCCTGAGGCATGAATTATTCTGTTATTATCAAGGATGATACCAACATGATCTACCCTTCCTTTTTCATTTTCAAAAAAAGCCAGATCACCCATAGAGGCATCTTCCGGTTTCACTATTTCCTCACCAACTTTAGCCTGCTGAGAAGCATCTCTTGGCAAAAAGTATCCATTTAATTTATAAACAATTTGAACAAATCCACTGCAATCATATCCAAAAGGACTTCTGCCACCCCATAAATAGGGAGAATTATGCAATTTCATCGCTGTATTTTTTATATCCTCCACAGAGCCCTTACTCCCCATACTTTTGGATTCGCCATTAAAAGCAATCTGTTCTTCCATTTTAAACAACTCATTGGTTGATAATGGCAGAACGCTTCCAACCACAATATCCAGGGATTGTTTGTTAAATAAAATAGTGGAGACCTTTTCTGTTGAAATCCGAAAATCTGAAAAAGCAATCTGATCATAATATTCATTTGAAATACTATGATGCTGATTAGAGTCGATCCAGCCTTCGTAATCATCAAATGCCATCCTGATCTTTTTCCAATCGCCTTTTTCTTCCAGGACCTCATAATGATCCCCAAAAAGTAATTGAGTGACCATCTCAGCAGCATGCCTGGGTTCACCTCGAACAGGGATGACCGATAGTCTGCAAATACCTTTTTCGTTTATTTCCATACTTTTTGTTTCCATTAAATATACAGAACGATAATTAATTATGGCAGGTTGACAACACACAAAAAAAAAAGACAGCTAAATTTGCTGTCTTTGTAATTCCCTTTTCATATCCTTTTCTTTTATCGATTCTCGCTTGTCGTGGAGCTTCTTACCTTTAGCGAGAGCAATATTTAATTTTGCAAAGCCTCTGTCATTTATAAAAAGTTTGGTGGGGATAATTGCCAATCCCTTTTCTTCCATTTTGGTCTTGAGTTTTTCAAGTTCCTTTTTATTGAGAAGCAACTTTCTGTCAGCTTTGGCTTCGTGATTATAAAAGCTACCCTGTTCGTAGGGGGAAATATGCATGCTTCTCACCCACAACTCACCTTTCTGGAATACACAATAAGCTTCCTGAAGGTTAACCTTCCCCATTCTTATTGATTTGATCTCGGTACCTTTTAGAACCAGTCCCGCAGTATATTTTTCAAGCCACTCGTATTGAAAAGAGGCTTTGCGGTTTTTAATATTTACCTGGTTTTGTATGTCTTTTTTATCTTTTTTACTCATTTCTGTTTTAAAACTTTAATCTTGGTTCTGCTGAAACTGACAGATCCACGAATTCATTTGCCTGGTACTTATACCAGGCTGCCATTGCTATCATTCCGGCATTATCAGTACAATACTCAAATGCAGGTATAAAGGTTTCCCAGCCTTTGTTTTCAGCCTCCGATGTCAGGGCTGCCCTTAATCCCGAGTTTGCCGATACACCGCCAGCCAAAGCTACCCTTTTTATACCGGTTTGCTTCACTGCCTTTCTGAGCTTTTCCATCAACATATTAATTAAACTTTGTTGAATTCCTGCACAGATATCATTTAAATTTTCATTGATGAATTCAGGGTTTTTTTTGAGTTCGTCTCTCAGGAAATATAAGATAGCTGTTTTTATCCCGCTAAATGAAAAATCAAGCCCCGGGATTTCTGCCGGTGGAAAAGAATATTTTTCAGGATCACCCTCTTTTGCATATTTATCGATTAGCGGACCTCCCGGATAAGGTAATCCCATAATTTTAGCAGCCTTGTCAAAGGCCTCACCTACTGCATCATCTTTAGTCTGACCAATAATTTCCATATCCAGATAATCTTTTACGACAACAAGCTGGGTATGGCCACCACTGACAGTCAAACAGATAAATGGAAACTCAGGTTTTGGATCATCAATAAAATGGGCCAGAATGTGCGCCTGCATATGATTTACCTCGATCATCGGAATATTTCTGGCAAGGCTAAGACCTTTTGCAAAAGAAACTCCGACTAATAATGAACCTAATAATCCAGGTCCGCGCGTAAAAGCTACTGCATTGACGTCTGAAATTTTTATATTTGCTTGTTTGATTGCTTCGGTAACTACCGGAACAATGTTCTGTTGATGTACACGAGAAGCTAATTCGGGAACGACACCCCCATATTTTTCGTGTATATCTTGTGTGGCAATGATGTTATTAACGACCTTTCCATCGGAAATTACCGAGGCGGCTGTTTCATCGCACGAGGACTCTATGGCTAAAATATGAATTGACATAATTTGAATAAGCAAACAAAATTATCGCAAGTTATTAAAAATAAGGTACTCAAATTACTCGTGAGAGTAATTCTTGGGCTGATCATCTTATTTTTAATGCTTACAGCGCTTATTCAGATGCCTTTTGTGCAGAGTGAGATTACAGGAAGATTAAAAGCAAAACTGGAAGCAGAAACAGGATACCGAATTAATTTTGATAAAGTCGGTGTACTTTGGTATGATGAAATAAGCCTCAACGGAATCCAGGTTTACGACCGGAATGATAGTCTGATGGCAGATATTAACCGCCTGATTGTTAATTTTAATATCACCGGAATTACTAAAAATGGAAGAGTACACCTTAACAAGGTAGCCCTTGACCGTCCGACTGTCCACATGATTAAGCATCCGGGTGAAGACACTCTTAATCTTACAGGCTTTATCCAGTCGCTTAAAAAACTAGCCAGAAAACAGACAGAGACAAAAAGACGGACATGGGTAACATTTACAGATGTCTTTATAGACAAAGGTCACTTTACCTATAATTATATAGAAAAAGATAGCTTTCCAGATGATCGGTTTGACTTGTATCACTTTAAAATCAGTGATATCAATGCACACCTGGAAGGTTTTGAGGTTTTTAATGATTCGGTTTCATTTTATTCCGACTTTCTGAATTCAAGAGATCCTGTTTATAACAGGCTGCACATCAAAGATCTTCAATCTAATTTTCTTTATTGCGACAACCTGATGTCGTTTAAAGACCTGAACCTGGATATTGGTGAATCTACTATTAAAGACAGCCTGGTATTTACCTATAATTCTCCAGCTGCCCTGAGTTATTTCGTCGATTCAGTAAACATTGAAGCGAAAATAGATAACTCAATCCTCGATGCCAGGGACCTCAGTCTTTTTGCAACATATTTTAAAGGGCAGAATGCCAAGCACGAAGTGTCTGGTGTTTTCAGCGGAGGAATTACTGATTTTTCTGTTTATGATTTAAATATAAACTATGCCCAGCGAAGCAAAATCAGAGGAAGTATGGAATTTGCCGGCCTGCCTAATGTCGGTGAAACCTTCATGTTCCTGACCCTTGATGAGGCTAACATGTACAATGAGGATCTTCAAAGGATAATCCCCGGCCAGCGAGACACACTTTTAACTCCCCTCGGCCGAACCTACATTGAAGGTCAGTTTATCGGTTTCGTAAATGACTTTGTAAGTAACGCGATCTTTGAAACTGAAATTGGATATATCGAAACAGATATTAACCTCAAGCTTTATGAAGACGATAAGGCCGCCCGTTACACTGGGGATCTTGTATTAAGAAATTTTGATATCGGGCAATATTTTAATCAGCCTGAAAATTTCCAGAAAGTTTCATTGGTAGGAGAAATCCGGGGATCAGGACTGGTACTTGAAAATGCTGACTTTATTCTGGACGCCACTGTTTCAAGCCTGGGGATCAAAGGATATAATTATAAAAATATAGTAACAAATGCCCGACTGGCCAGTGAGCTTTTTGAAGGTAAAATGAGTATTGATGATCCAAATCTGCAATTTATTACAGAAGGAACGATCGATCTAAACGAAGATAAAGAACTGATAAAAGTTACTGCCTCTCTTGATACTGCTTTTTTTCATGAGCTAAATCTTAGTAAGGAAAAACTTTCGCTATCAGGAGATTTTAATATCGATGCTACCGGACTTCACATAGACAGTCTTAGGGGGAATGCTCAATTCAGTAATACTGACATTGAATATAAAAACAACTTCCTGCATGTTGATACATTATCGGTGATCTCAAAAAAAGATAGTATAAACAGGAAAATACTACTTACTTCCGACCTGGTGAATTTTGATGCAGAAGGGGATTTCAACCTGACTACGGCCTGGAATGACCTGCAGATCCTTCTCAAGGAGTACAAATACATACTGAGTAACGAGAAAGAGAAACTTAAAACGATCAAAGAATCAAGTTCGGATGAATCTTATGATATTGATTTTTCTGTGACCGGATTTAATATGATGCCTATTCTGGATCTTGTGGAATCAAATCTGCAAATTCAGGATACTATTTCTCTGGTTGGAACATTTCAAAACGGAGAGACTTCTATCCTCAACGGATACCTGGAAACTGATACACTTCAGATCAAAAATCTTATTTTCAAAGATCTTTCTGTCGATCTTTCTACCTCAAAATTCAGAGACAGTACCAATGTGCTGGCTTATGCAGTAGTTCAGTCTACCAAACAAAAAGTTACGGAAGCTCTCAATACAGAAGACCTTTTCTTTGAAGCTATCTGGAGTGAGAATCATATTGATCTCGAGTTTTTTGCGAAGCAGGAGGATGAAAACAATGATGCAACGATAATTGGTGAACTGGATTTCCTGACAGACAGCACACGACTCCGGATATCCGAAGCAGATTTTAATATCCTGAATAAAAACTGGTCTATTGATCAAGAGAACTCAATATCGTGGATCGACAAGGTGTTCAGGGTTAAAAACTTTGATATTTACCATGAAAACGAACAGATAAGCTTTGACGGGATCATTTCAGATTCGGCGTTTCATGAGTTAGACCTCAATGTAAATAACTTTCAGATTAGTACTTTAAATCCTTTAATGCGGGTGAAATATTATGGAGAGCTCAATAGTGACATCACTTTGAGCAACCTTTTAAAAAGCCCGGAGATCGATGGAAACTTATCTATTGATTCATTAAAAGTAGATGATTTCCTTGTGGGAAATGTACGAGGCGTATCTGACTTTAATAAAGAATCACAAAAAATAGCGCTGGATCTTAATGTAATCAGGCAGGGCTTTGAAACTATCTCTTTAAAAGGTGATATTTTCCCTAAAAGTGATCGGAATCAACTTGACCTTGTAGCAACTTTTGACGATGCCAACCTTACTATTTTCGAACCTTATCTGAAGAGAATTTTTTCTGATATTAAAGGGACGGCACGGGGTGATTTTAAGATTACAGGTATGCTGGACTATCCGATCCTCCGCGGTAATGGATTTATTGATGATGGTGGCATCAGGATGAATTACATGAATACCTACTATACATTCCGTGGAGCCATTTTCTTTGACGAGAACCAGATCGGATTCAGAAACCTGAGGTTACGTGATGTCAATAATTCACTCGGAATACTTAATGGTGGTATTTTCCATGATGGATTTGAATATTTCACCCTTGACCTGAGAGGAGAGCTGGAAAATTTCAAAGTGCTTAATACTACTTTAAAACAAAATGAACTGTTTTACGGAGAGGCTTTTGCAACAGGAGACCTGGAAATATTAGGTTCGTTTGAAAACTTATACGTCACGGCAAATGCGACTAGTGAAAAAGGAACCCATATCCATATTCCGGTAAGTGATGAGGTAGAGAGTACCACAACTACAGATTTCATCACCATCCAGGATGCAGATAGTGGCCAGGAAACCAGTGAAGAGGATGAGATTGAAGAAGAGATCGATCTTAGTGGCCTGATCCTTGATTTCAATTTTGATGTTACCCCTGACGCCTACCTGGAAATTATTTTCGATGATAAAACCGGAGATATTTTACGAGGATATGGTAACGGAAAAATAAAAATGATCATCGATACCCAGGGTGAATTTAATATGTTTGGTGATTACCAGATCGAACGCGGAGATTATAACTTTGTTTTTTATAATGTAATCAACAAACACTTCTCTATTCTGCCAGACAGCCGGATCACATGGTATGGCGATCCTTACCAGGGAGTATTAGACATCCGGGCTGCTTATAGCAACCTTGCGTCTTTAAGACCTATATTAAATATCCCTCAGGATGACCAGGTAACAACTACTAATACCGACGTTGCAAGAAAATATCCTGTAAATGTATTAATGGATATTGACGGCCCGCTTCTTTCTCCGGCAGTAGATTTTGATATTGAGATCGGTGACTATCCTCGCCAGATGCTTGCGGAAGTTCAGGCCTTTCACCGGGATGTCCAGAACAACGAACAATACCTGAATCAACAAGTTTTCAGTTTGCTTGTTCTTGGTGGACTGACACCCAGGAATACATTTACAGTGGAAAATACTTTTGCCGGAAACAGTATGGGTGAGTTACTATCCAACCAGATCAGTTACTGGCTGAGCCAGGTAGACGATAACCTGGATGTAAACCTGGACTTCCAGCAATTTGAAACTTTTAGAGTACGTTTATCCTACAGTATGCTTGATGGCCGTCTGACAATTACAAGAGACGGAACGTTTAATAACAATGCCAATAGCCCCGGATTAGATAACAGCAACCAGCCTGTAAACGAACTGATCGGTGACTGGACTATCGAATATGTACTTACTCAGGATGGTAAGCTAAAAGTTAAAATGTATAACAAAACTGACTACAATAATATTTATTCACTTACCGGTTCGGACGTAAATGCAGGCCTCAGCTTACTTTACACCGAAAATTTCGACAACATTAACGAGCTTCTCGGAAGAGATAAAAAGAAGAAAAAAGAAGAAAAGAATTCCGATGAAGATGATGAAGAAAACATTTCTCCAGGTGAAGCTGTTTTGAGGGAAGAAAATGACCCGGAATAAATGCCTACAGAAAAAATAAATATCTTTTGGTTTAGAAGAGACCTTCGCACTGATGACAATCATGGCTTTTATGAAGCCCTTAAATCTGACAGGAAAGTATTGCCCGTTTTTATATTTGACCGGGATATCCTCGATGACCTGGAAGATAAAGATGATGCCAGGGTAACCTTTCTCTCTGATAAGATCAATGAGCTCCACGAGCAATTCGAAAAGCATAATAGTGGACTTCTGACTTTTTATACCACCCCCGAAAAAGCGTTTAAAGAACTTTTAAATGAATACCACATTGAGGCAGTATATACCAACAGAGATTACGAGCCGTATGCAAAAGAAAGGGATAATAAAATAGAAAAACTTTTAAAGAAGGAAGATATTGATTTTCACACCTTTAAAGATCAGGTCATTTTTGAAAAATATGATATACTGACTAAAACCGATTCTTACTATAAAGTTTTTACTCCCTACAGCAGAACCTGGCTTGATAAATGGGAAAAAGAAGACATTCCACATTACTGGAGTGAAAATAGTCTTTCAAATTTATACGAAACGAAAGTCCGAAAACCTCATCAGCTTTCAGACATGGGGTTTACAAGGACTGAAATTGATATCCCCTCTGATAACATAAATGAATCGGTCATAGAAACCTATGATGAAACCAGAGATATTCCGGCATTGGAACATGGTACTTCCAGATTGGGTGTCCATCTGCGTTTCGGGACCATCAGTATTAGAAAACTGGCAAAAAAAGCTGCTGAACTAAATAAAACATTTCTCAACGAACTGATCTGGAGAGAATTTTATATGATGATCTTGTTTTTCAACCCGAAGGTTGTCAATAACAATTTCAAACCTAAATATGATGCCGTAAGATGGCAGAATGACGAAGAAAAATTCAAAAAATGGTGTGAAGGAAAGACTGGTTATCCATTGGTTGATGCCGGAATGAGGCAATTAAATAAAACAGGGTATATGCACAACAGGGTAAGAATGGTCGTTGCCAGCTTTTTGTGTAAGCACCTTTTGATTGACTGGCGATGGGGTGAAGCTTATTTTGCCAAAAAATTACTGGATTACGAACTATCTAGTAATAATGGCGGATGGCAATGGGCCGCAGGAACAGGCACTGATGCACAACCCTATTTCAGGATTTTCAATCCTACCTCACAACTAAAAAAATTCGATCCGGACTTGAAATATGTCAATAAATGGGTCCCTGAAATTAAAAACGGGAACTATCCCTCTCCCATCGTCGAACACAAATCCGCAAGAGAACGGGCAATTAAAACCTATGAAGAAGCTGTGAAGTAAAAAGGAAGTATTAAGTTTACCAGATGAATGCTTTGGTAAGAATACTTCTGACCTCTCTGATCATCCTGAGTCCTTTGAGGGGATTTTCACAATATAGTGATACCGAAACAGACACTTCAAAAAACAGGGTAACAAGATTTGCCCTGATATCAGCAGGCACCTATGCAGCAACCATGACTTACCTGGGTACTACCTGGTATAAAAATGACGAAAAAGTTTCTTTCAGGTGGTTTGACGATTCACAAGAATGGAAGCAAATGGATAAAGTCGGTCATGTAGCCGGTAGCTTTTTCATCACAGAGTTAATGGTCGACGGACTGCGAAATGCAGGACTGGAAAATAAGAAATCAGTGATCTATGGTGCAGCAGCAGCCACAGTGGCTATGGCGTCAATAGAAATTTTCGATGGCTACTCTCCCGATTATGGTGCCAGTGCAACAGATCTTCTGGCAAATCTTGTCGGTACCGGCCTGTTTGTTTTGCAATCTGACAAAAGCTGGGAGGAACAATGGGTAAGGCCAAAATTCAGTTTTTCAACCTCAGGATATGCTGAATTACGTCCTGAAGTATTGGGCAATGGCCTCCACGAGCAAATATTAAAAGATTATAACGGACAAACCTATTGGTTGAGCATCCAGACAGATAACTTTGGTGATATCCCAGGATGGTTATCATATATTAATATCGGTATTGGTTACGGAGCTGAGGATATGATCTATGCCCGTGATAATATGAATATCGAATCGGGATTCGATCCGTACAGACAATTCTACCTTGCGCCGGATATTGATCTTTCAGCCATTAGAACAAACAAGAAATGGCTAAAATTCGTACTTAAATTAGTTAATTATATACATTTGCCGACCCCGGCACTGGAGATCAACACCCGGGGAAAAGTGATTTTTCATCCAATATATTTTTAAAAATATGAACATCGGAGATAAAGTAAGGTTCTTGAGAGGGACAGAAAGCGGGGTTGTAACCTCGATAGTTGATAACAAAACGGTGATGGTTGAGATCGAAGATGGGTTTGAAATTCCCGTTTTACGATCAGAACTGGTCTTTATAAGCAGAGAAGAAACGACATACTTTAAAAAAGAAGATAAACCACAGCACGAAAAAGAGGCAGAAAAAATAAAAGCTGCTCCTGCTAAACTCGAAGGATGGCCCGACGGTATATACCTGGCCTTTAAGCCAATCAACGACCAGCAGATGTCGCTTCATTTGGTCAACCTGACCGGATTTATGATCTTATTTTCTTTTTCAGAAGTATCAGGAGACAATTCTAAGGGAGTAATTGCCGGCAGGGTCCTTCCAAAAGAACACCATAAATTATTCAATCTCAATTCAAATGAGTTTGATAACTGGCCGGTTTACCGTACTGATATAATGTATCATTCTAGGTCGTTTGAACCTACACCGGTACCCATGAGTCGTCAGGTAAAATTCAAGGCTTCGAAGTTTTTTAAAAGCAAAAGAAAAACACCATTGCTCGATGCAGACGCATATACCTTCAGGCTCGATGATCAGGGAACAAAAATCGATGTGAACCAGTTGAAAGACACTTTGATGGAGTCTTCATCTAAAGCCAGCGAGCAGCAAGAACGACCATCAGGAAAAAGACCTGCTGCCTCTGTGGACCTGCATATCGAGGAGTTGACTAAGGATTATGAGAACATGTCAAACAATGACATGCTCGAATTACAATTTGACACTTTCCTTAAGAACTTCGACCAGGCATTGAGTTCAAACATGGATGAGATCACCTTTATCCATGGGGTTGGTAATGGAGTTTTAAAAAATAAGATCCATAAGTACCTGAGTGGCATGGACGACATAAAATACTTTAAAGATACCCAACGCGATAAGTGGGGTGGATATGGCGCCACGAAGGTAGTGTTTAAGTAATTAGAAAAATTAACAAATATCAGTTGACCTGATATTTGTTAATTACCCTTTGTCGAATCGAGTCAGGAGCCAGAGTTACCGTTCCTTGAGATCCGAAAATCTGATATCCATACTTTTTTTTGAAAGTTCTGTCAACAAGTAAATGAAGACGGCCTTCACTTAATTCCCTGTTAAGAACAGCCGTGTGAACAACTGGTAAGTATTTCTCATGATATTCCAGATAAGCATGTTGAATAACCGCCCACATTACACCGCCAAATTCCTCACCTACCATAGATTTACCTATATAAGTACCATATTCCTGATACAATGAATCAATTAACAACTGATTATCATAATCAATCATATTTTGCTTTTCAAAATCCATTTCTTCCCCAGATCGGTGTGCCTGGTCACTAATTTTAATCTCATTTAATAGCAACAATAACTCATAATCAAAGCCGTTTTGCATGGCATACTTTTCAATATCCATCTTTTCTGCCTTATAATTGGCAATTATGCTATCGCAAACAGACTTTAATGAATCATACCCCTTTTGATTATAGTAATTAGTTATCGAACCTTTATATTCAGAGTACATCAAAGTAAATATTGAAGCAAAATTATATGGATCTAATTCAAAAGCCTTGTTATTATGATAAATCACTGAATCATCATTAACATTCATCTCCATATAAATTCCAAATAAATTAAAATGATCTACATAAGTAAAGGTCGAATCGTCTGATTTTATATCCTCATAGGTAGATTTTAATTTAATCATGTAATCCCGATATTTCTCTTCTGTCATATCATCGGGTTTTGAAGGCATATAATCGATAAACTGATCGTTTGTCAATTGAGGGGTTTCTTTACTTTTACAAGAAATAAAAATAATAATACTGCATAATAATGCCAGGTTAAATAATTTCATTAGCCACTTTATTTTAGTTGATTTCAGGAAGCGAAACTAGCTTATTATTCTTAATTACGAATCGCTTCTGTAATTAAAAATTGTTAAGAAATCGAATGTTAACTCTACTAACTAAATAAAAGTTATGTCGCTAATATTAAATCATCGTCTTTTTGTAATAAAGCTTACTTTTGAATACTTAGCAATATTGATAAATGCTTCAGCCAGAATACAATTTTGGCATAGCACCAAATGATTAAATTATTCAATCAAATATTCTTATAACCATAAAAATTCCTTATATTCTTTTTTATAACTAACCATAGCCGAAATTATGAATTTTCTGGAATTCATGGAAAAATTCGCCTCCGAGATCGGGGGCCAATTTTCCGAGTACGACAAAAACAAATCGGTCATCATTGTACCGGTTGATGAATCACGTTATCAGACCGTCTTAGGGATGATGCGCATGAATGAAAAATATGGTAAAACTGGTGTTGAATTCACTTCCAAAGTATGTGAATACACTCCTGCCATTGACCTGAAGCATCTTTTAGTAGAAAACGCCAGGTTCTGCCACGCCAAGTTTGTCTTAAGCGAAAACTTTATCAAAGTGGAAGCTGCCACATTTCTCGATAACATTACTGATGATCTCCTAAAAGAAATGATCATTGAAGTTGCCGAGCTGGCAGATGAGTACGAAATGAAATTAACAGGGCTGGACGTACACTAAATTAGACTATATGGCATAATTTTACGTAATAAATAAAACAAAGGCAGTACAGCTTATCGCTCAAAACTTAGTTTTGTGAGGAAAGTCCGGGCAACACAGGGCACCGTACTTCCTAACAGGAAGGTGCTGACAAGCTTTTGCTTGTTAGTAACAGCCAGTGCCACAGAAAATATACCGCCATGGCAAACTTCGGTTTCGTCATTGGTAAGGGTGAAAAGGTGAGGTAAGAGCTCACCGGTCCCGGTGTGAATCGGGATGCGAGGTAAACCTTACGGGTTGAAAGACCAAATAGGTTCCGGATAAAGCGGCCCGCTTACATCCTTCGGGATACCGGAATGGGTAGGTCGATCGAGCCTGATGGTGACATCAGGCCCAGATAAATGATAAGCACTCTTTACGGAGTACAGAACCCGGCTTATCGTTCTGCCTTTGTTTTATTTTTTTGTTTCTTTTTACTCTCCTCCATCTTTATTTATTTTTTTCTTCTTTTTGTCTGGCATTCCTTTTGCAGTTCTTTAATTTTATTTTTTTAACCAACAAGAAATCTAATGGCTAAAATTCTGATAATTGATGACGAACCAGGAATCAGAGATACTCTGAAAGATATATTATCCTATGAAAAATACGATGTCGATGATGCCCCTGATGGTAAGGCAGGTCTGGAAAAAATCGAAAAGAACGACTACGACATCGTTCTCTGTGATATTAAAATGCCTAAAATGGATGGAATGGAGGTTCTTACCAAAGCTCTTGAACTTGGTAAAGACACACAATTCATCATGATCTCCGCACATGGCACCATCGAAACGGCTGTAGATGCTACTAAAAAGGGAGCCTTTGATTTCATTTCAAAGCCACCAGACTTAAACAGGATGCTGGTAAGTATCCGCAATGCGCTGGATAAATCAAACCTGGTTACTGAAACCAAGACTCTGAAGAAAAAAATAGCCAAGAAATATGATATGATCGGTACCTCCGAACCAATGGAAGAAATTAAGGAAACGATCGAAAAGGTAGCTCCAACGGATGCCAGGGTATTGATTACCGGACCGAATGGATCGGGTAAGGAACTTGTAGCCCGCTGGTTGCACGAAAAGAGTGAACGAAGCAAAGGCCCGATGATCGAAGTAAACTGCGCTGCAATCCCTGCTGAACTGATCGAAAGTGAACTTTTTGGTCATGAGAAAGGAGCGTTCACCTCTGCGGTAAAGCAACGAAAAGGGAAATTCGAACTTGCCGATGGAGGAACTTTATTTCTCGATGAGATCGGAGACATGTCACTTTCCGCCCAGGCAAAAGTTTTGAGGGCTTTACAGGAAAGCAAGATTTCTCGTGTTGGTGGCGACAAAGATATCAAGGTAAATGTTCGTGTACTGGCGGCAACTAATAAAGACCTGAAAAAGGAGATTGAAGAAGGAAACTTCAGGGAAGACCTCTATCACAGGTTGAGCGTGATAATCATAAAAGTACCTGCACTTAATGATCGAAAGGATGATATTCCTTTACTCGTGGATAAATTCCTTAACGACCTGGCCGGTGAATATGGCACTGCCAAAAAGGAAATTGAAGATGGTGCTATCGAAGAACTAAAAAAGAACGACTGGACCGGTAATATCCGGGAATTGCGAAACGTGGTTGAACGCCTGGTGATCATGTCGGGCAAAACGATCACTGCTGATGATGTGAAGAAATATTGTTGAGGTGGGTAATTTAGTTATCAGAGATTAGTGATTAAGTTATTAGTACACTTGACTCGCATAAAAAATACACCGCAAAGACGCCAAGTCCGCAAAGAAAATTGCTGACACAATTTTGGCGGAACACGAGATTCAACAGCATTACATTGGTCACATTTATTTAAGATGTTTCATAGAAGGGAGCGGTAGGAGCGACAATATCTCGAGGGCGGGAAGGATTGTGTGTAAGGAGGTTGATATTGTCTTGACTTTTTTGCTTCGTTTTTGTGTCAAGACAAAAATGAAGAGGTAGATATACCTTCACATTTAATAGAGGAGTCAAAAGAAAACTATATTCCAGTTATGCTAATCCAGATGTTAGCGCCAGCGCATCTGGAAGCTTGGTAAATCAGGATCTTAGATCCGGTTCGTGAGGACACAAACAGAGTGACAGCAATCCGGATTTAAAATCCGCTTCATCACTAGTTCGGCATGCCCTGCAGAACATATCGAACAGCCGCATTTTATTGATGATTGTTTAAAAGTCAATGATTCAAATATTATAAAAGCCACTGGCGCCAGCATCTCGCTGGTGCTTTTTTTTGCCCCAATGAAATGTAGAAAGTGATTGGATATTAGAGATTAGGTTGTTGGTTATAGGTAAACTTGACTCGATAATAAAAAAACACACCGCAAGGTCGCAAAGAGAATTGCTGACGCAATTTTTCACAACTGCTTCGTGGGGACACGAGCCAGGACTGTAATAATATCGCTACAACACCATCAAATTGCATCCCCGGATATCGCTGTTATCAAACCTGCCAAGAATCTCAAATTTTCCATCCGGAAATTTACGTCCAAGATCCTGGGTCTCAATGAATGAGCAGGTATCAACATTTGCCAGGTCTATTACATTAACACCACCGGTATTTCCCTCTCCCACCCATGAAAACGGATCATTGGTATCCCTTACCAGGATATCAAGAGTTGATGATGGTGTAAAAATACCTTTTCCGGAAGAATATGCCTGTGATAACAATTCAGTCATGCCGTATTCTGAGTGAACCGACTTTACTCCAAAAGCTTCCTTGATAATTTGATGAACCTCAGAACGCGTCATTTCTTTCCTCCTGCCCTTCATTCCTCCGGTTTCCATAATTATCAAATCAGGAAAATTGAGTTGAAAATTCTCGGCAAAATCCAACAACCCGAAAGTCACTCCAAATAACACAACCTTTTTCCCTTCATCTTTAAGCTGATTAAGCAGATCGAATAGTTTTCCATGGTCATACAGAAAAAAACCACTTCGATCATCTTCAGACTGTTTAATGAAATAGTCGACCATATAGATCAATGAAGATCCTTTTCTTTCGAGGTATCCGGGCAAAAGTGCCAATATAACACACTCAGATAAAGGGAAATATTTTTCATTCCACAGTTTTACAGTAATCTTTTCATACCATTCCCGGTAGTAAAGTTCATGTTTTGAAGCATTAGTTCCGGTGGTTCCACTACTGGTGAATATCTCCTCTGGTGAACTGTCAGTAGATGAAATTCGATGTTTTTTGAAAAAATCTATCGGTAAAAAAGGGATATCAAGCAGGTCATTAATATTGGAAGAGTCAATCGAAAGATAGTTGAGATATTGATTATAAACCTCATTATGAGTTGCCTGATGCCTGAATACACGAAGAGAGAGTTCATTAAAACCCTTTTTATTATCAGTCGATAAATTTAAGATCTCCTTCTTTAAACTATCTGACATTAATGTTCGTTTTAATATTGTAAATATTTACATATCTTTAGTTTAAAGATAGACGAGCACACATGAAATATAATGCGTTTTTAGCAATAATTTTTATTCTCTGTACAGCGGCATTTTGTGACGGGCCGCCATCATTATCTCCACAACCGACTATTAGTTATAATAATATAACTTATTACGATACCGGCTTTACCAAAAATCTGTCTCTTGTGCTGAATTTTGAAGATGGTGACGGTGACCTTGGACTTAGTCCGGTAGATGTAGGTGTACCGTATCAACCTTATGATCTGGTATTTGAAAATGGAGAACCAGTAATGTATGGTGACAGACCCGGAGACCCTGACTTTAACTGTGTAGATTACGAAATTGTACCAGAGGGCAATGAAGTTGACACTTTCCTGGTTAACAGAAATAAATATCACAACAATATTTATATTGATTTCTTTGTGAAAAGAAACGGGGTCTGGGAAGAATACGACTTAAGAACTACCGATCCATTTTTATGTGCAGATACATATGATGGTAGATTTCCTATTCTCAATCTGGATGAAAATGACAAAGCTTTAAAAGGAGAGTTGAGATACAATATGTATTCTGCCGCTATTTTTTCAGTATTTAGAAATGATACTGTTAAGGTTCAGGCTCAGATTGTCGATAGGCAATTACACGAGAGCAATATTATTGAAACTCCTGAATTTACCTTTCAACAAATTACAGTAACAGAAGTTCCGGATGAAAACGACGGACAGTAGAAAATCATGCAATTAAATTTTCCTTATATATAGGGAAACATAAGATAAATAGAAAGCCTCATCGTTTGATGTAGGCTTTTTTTTTAGGCCCAAACTTAACTGGTAGAATATTTCCTTCCTTAACTAACTATCACACCAACCAAATAATATTTTAAACACAAAACCCCATCGTGTCATACCCTTCTTTAATTAGTCGTAAGATTATACGTTTAATAAACGGATATAAACGTTTAATCTTACAACTGTATTTTTAATTTTCCTGATATTACCAGCAGAAAAACCAATGAATTATGATAAGGATTCTGCTGAAAAAAGTAAATAATGAAAATCGGCTGGTCTGTGAGTTCAAATATCACGTAAAGATCATTGAATCAGTGCGTTCGATTCCCGGAAGAAAGTGGGATATCAGGAATAAATACTGGTATTTTTCAGATACTGCTGAAAATTACCGTCGGATCAAAGCTGTACTAGGTAAATACAACCTTGGAGTGAACCCGAATATCCTTAAAAAGTATGATCCTGATGTTCGACACTCTGGGGTAAAATATAAGAAGCCCGAAAAAAAGAAGAAGATAAAGAATCCGTTTATCCGAACAGAGCAAAAGATCCCGGTACCGGAGGAATACATTCACAAACTGGAAACAGTTCGATATAGTAAGAGCACAATCGACACCTATATCTATTACTTTTCAGATTTCTTAACATATTGCCAGATTGGAAATCCGGATACCTTTACTGATGAGCAGGTAAAAAAATACCTTTTGCATCTTATCCACGACAAAAAGGTATCTCAAAGCACTCAAAACCAGGCAGTAAACGCTATAAAATTTTACCTGGAAAAGATAAAGGGAGAAGACCGGAAGTATTACTGGATAGACCGGCCCAGGAAGGAGAAAAAACTACCAGTAGTGCTGAGTGAAGAGGAAGTGGTGCGTATACTTAAAACACCGATGAATTTGAAGCACCGGTGTATGCTAACCTTGATCTATAGTGCAGGCTTACGTGTAGGAGAAATGATCGATATGAAGATTTCGGATATTGATGGTGACCGGATGTTAATTCATGTAAAAGGAGCTAAAGGTAAAAAAGACCGCACTACCCTATTATCTGAAAAGACCTTAGCGTTATTACGAGAATATTATAAAAAATATAAACCCAAAAGATGGTTGTTTGAAGGCCAGGGTGGTGAAAAGTATTCTGCGAGTAGCTTAAGAAAAGTATTTCACAGGGCTAAAAAGAACGCCGGGATAAAAAAGGATGCAACTCTTCATACGTTGAGGCATAGTTTTGCCACGCATTTATTAGAACGAGGGACTAATTTACGATACATCCAAAATTTACTGGGCCATTCAAGCAGTAAAACGACTGAAATATACACCCATATAACAAGTAAAGGAATGAATGAAATAAAAAGCCCATTAGATAATTTAGAAATATGAAATCAGCCACATACTTGTTCAAACAGATTTTTGTAAATAGTGATTCAGGCATTATATTGCAAGGAAACACCAAATACATATATGGAATAAGAGCCACTGAGTGGCGCTTAGCCATTCGTTAGCTCTCATAGCGTTTAGTGCTCATCTGGCCTTTTTAGAATCATCAAATCAATCAGCTTTTTCTTTATGATCATTTATGCGATTGACTGGGGATGTAGTTCTCTTTCGATCAGCTCTGTTTGATGAAAGAATTTTGTTCAATCGATCAATTTTTGAATACCTTTTTTTTGACTGCTAAAGATTAAGCCTGGTTTTATCACGAAATTGATGAATTAGCACTAAACTTTGTCATCCGGTAGGCCTGTTTAAGGAATAATTAAGGATTACCGCAAGGTATTTTCTGCTAGTTGAAACAAGCCTTTGACCCGGAAATGATTTGCAGGACCTACCTGATGAAGATACGAGAGCTAACACAACCTATATCCCACCGCTTCTTTTTTCTATGAAAAAACTTATCTTTGAGAATCAGCTATGCACTTTTTGAAGTCTGCCCTGTGGCGGCGGGGCATAGCCAGACACACGTTGGTAGCAATTCTCCTTTTTTCAAGGAAAATCAGCTAATTATAAAAACGATATTCAGAGTGTAGAAAACTGCAATTAGATAACTATGAATAATACAGAAACATCCCCCATCTCAGGTGTAAATATCTCTGTGACAAAAATTGAAATACTTGATAATGATAGCATGTCAATAGGAAATGCTAGTGGATTTTTTTTTCGGCATAACGGAATCAAATATTTAATAACTAATAGACATGTAGTAATTGATGAAAATGAGGACTTTTATCCGAAATATTTAAAAATTAAACTACATACCAACAAAGAAAATCCCAGGCAGAATATTGACATTAGAGTTAATCTATATGAAGACAGTAAACCAAATTGGCTTGAGCATAAAGATTATAATGAAAAAGAAATTGATGTTATCGCACTTCCTTTAAATAAACTAACGATTGAAAAAACAATAGACTTTGATAGTACCATTATCAATTTCTTCAGCCAAGAAAATTTCCTAAATAATTATACTCTTTCAACATTTTCAAATGTGATAATAGTTGGTTATCCCTTAGGTTTTCATGATGAATCAAATAATTTACCAGTCTACAGAAAAGGTATGGTTGCATCTTCGTTTAAAGTTGATTTTGAAGGAGATCCCTATTTTTTAATTGATTCAAACTTACATGAGGGGACCAGTGGTAGTCCAGTAATTAATTCACCGCATAATTTAATAATTGATAATATGGGTAATGGAATCCACACTCAAAAATATATTTTACTTGGGGTTCATTCTGCCGAGCATATTGTTGATAAAGATCCACTTGGATTAAATGTAGTTTGGTATCCAAGAGTTATAATTGAAATAATAGAAAATAATTAAGTACTGCTACCAACAGTACCTATATGCCACCGTTTTGTTTTTCAATTGGGGCTATTATCTTTGAGTATCAGCTATGTGTTTTTTAATCAGCCGTAGGTTTCGGCGGACACATAGCCTTGACGTTAGCTCTCATAGCGTTTAGTGCTTATCCGGCCTTTTTTGAATCATCGAATCGATCAGCTTTTTCTTTATGATCATTTATGCGATTGACTGGGGATGTAGTTCTCTTTCGATCAGCTCTGTTTGATGAAAGAATTTTGTTCAATCGATCAATTTTTGAATACCTTTTTTTTCGACTGCTAAAGATTAAGCCTGGTTTTATCACGAAATTGATGAATTAGCAATAAACTTTGTCATCCGGTAGGCCTGTTTAAGGAATAATTAAGGATTACCGCAAGGTATTTTCTGCTAGTTGAAACAAGCCTTTGACCCGGAAATGATTTGCAGGACCTACCTGATGAAGATACGAGAGCTAACACAACCTATATCCCACCGCTTCTTTTTTCTATGAAAAAACTTATCTTTGAGAATCAGCTATACACTTTTTGAAGTCTGCCGTGTGGCGGCGGGGCATAGCCAGACACGTTATCGGCAATTATGCGAACTTTAATTATACTCTTACTTTTTATTAGCTCATTTTCAGTAATGGGTCAATTAGTTGATAAATCTGAATTTGATAGGCTTGTAATTGTAGACGAATTCAACAGTAATTACAATATAATTTTTGGCAGAGTATATAAAATAAACTTGCATGATAGTTTACCACAGCTAATTCTGTATAACGAATATAAATCACCTGATACTTTAGCTGATTTTTATAAAAACTTCATCCCAAATTTTGATCAAATACAAAACAATGAAAATAAAAAAATAATAGGACAAATAAACTCTGAAAAAATTGATGATTTTATTGAAGTTTTGAACCAACCAAAAGGATTAAGTGATTTACTTGAATTCTATCAAATTGACAGCACTTGGTATTTAAAAAATAAAGACCGAATAATTGAGAAATGGCTAGCTAATAACACAAAATTGGACAAGCTTGAAAAAGAATATGGTAAATATATTTTGAATGATTTTGAAAAATTTCGGATTATGGCATACCGTCATATACTTCAATCCAATACTTCAGGATATTCATCTGTTACTGTAGCCTTTGAAAATGATACTGATACATTAATTATTCATTCAACCGGTCAAGAATCTTTTTTAATTCCTTGGTTATCAGGTACCACTTATAAAAATTATGACCCCAATTTATCTGCACTAGTAAGCCAATTTTTACCATCGGATATAATTATTAATAAGAATACTTTGAATCCAACAATTGAAGATTTTGAGGACAGAATTTTACAACAACTGACTTTCAAAGTAGGATTCGTTAATCGCAAAAAATTTAAAAAACTATTGAAAGAAAAAAGCCGATAACAATGCCTATGGTCCACCGTTTTGTTTTTCAGTTGGGGCTATTATCTTTGGGTGTCAGCTATACGTTTTTTAAGTAGCCGTTGGTTTCGGCGGACACATAGCCTTGACGTTAGCTCTCATAGCGTTTAGTGCTCATCCGGCTTTTTTTGAATCATCAAATCAATCAGCTTTTTCTTTATAATCATTTATGCGATTGACTGGGAATGAAGTTCTCTTTCGATCAGCTCTGTTTGATGAAAGAATTTTGTTCAATCGATCAATTTTTAAATACTTTTTTTTCGACTGCTAAAGATTAAGTCTGGTTTTATCACGAAACCGATGAATTAGCACTAAACTTTGTCATCCGGTAGGCCTGTTTAAGGAATAATTAAGGATTACCCCAAGGTATTTTCTGCTAGTTGAAACAAGCCTTTGACCCGGAAATGATTTGCAGGACCTACCTGATGGAGATACGAGAGCTAACACAACCTATATCCCACCGCTTCTTTTTTCTATGAAAAAACTTATCTTTGAGAATCAGCTATGCACTTTTTGAAGTCTGCCGTGTGGCGGCGGGGCATAGCCAGACACGTTAGCTCTCATAGCGTTTAGTGCTCATCCGGCTTTTTTTGAATCATCAAATCAATCAGCTTTTTCTTTATAATCATTTATGCGATTGACTGGGAATGAAGTTCTCTTTCGATCAGCTCTGTTTGATGAAAGAATTTTGTTCAATCGATCAATTTTTAAATACTTTTTTTTCGACTGCTAAAGATTAAGTCTGGTTTTATCACGAAACCGATGAATTAGCACTAAACTTTGTCATCCGGTAGGCCTGTTTAAGGAATAATTAAGGATTACCCCAAGGTATTTTCTGCTAGTTGAAACAAGCCTTTGACCCGGAAATGATTTGCAGGACCTACCTGATGGAGATACGAGAGCTAACACAACCTATATCCCACCGCTTCTTTTTTCTATGAAAAAACTTATCTTTGAGAATCAGCTATGCACTTTTTGAAGTCTGCCGTGTGGCGGCGGGGCATAGCCAGACACGTTAGCTGTAATATGATGACAAATTCAATCAAACCTTATAAAACAGACTTTATATTATTTATTGGATTAATAATTATAGCAATATCTATCTATTTAATTTCTACAGAAAATTCACCAGTTGATCTTCAAATGCATGATACCTACATTGTATTGGATCAAAACTCCATTACTTTTTTAATTATTGGACCTTTAATTTTTCTCGTTTTCCTTTTAAGAGGAATTTGGAAAAAGTTAAAGAATAAATGGACAAACATTGGACTACTAGTTGGGCTTATATGGATTTTGATATTTTTATATTTTACGATTCAAGGGCAACAACAATTAGTTGACCAATTTTCAGAATATGCTAAAGAAGAACATTTTTATAATGAAGTATTTGTTAAGGGAGCAAAACAAAAGATAAAATATCTTTGGGTTATTTTATCTATAATTACTTTAGGGATATTTGCATTAGGATATTGGACAATTAGAATTTGGAATAAGGTATACTACAGCTAACAGGAGCTATGGCCCACCGTTTTGTTTTTCAGTTGGGGCTATTATCTTTGGGTATCAGCTATGCGTTTTTTAAGCAGCCGTAGGTTTCGGCGGACACATAGCCTTGACGTTGGTATTAATTTAAAATGAACGAAACCCAAGTGAAATATCGAGAATGGGAACTCTATTCGGACAAAAAGATAACTGAACATACTTATAAGGAATTTGAGAATTCAGGAGCTGAGAGTTGTGGATGCGACTATTGTAAAAATTTCATTATACAACGAGAATCAGTTTACCCAGATGAAATTAAAAAGTTATTCGAAGAATTAGGAATTGATTATAAGAAGGAAATTGATGTTAGTGAATTGGCTCGACTTGAAAATGGGCTTCACTATTATAACGGATGGTTTCAATTTAAAGGGGACTTTAAAGGAAAAGACTGTACAATTCCTCTTAAAGATGGTGGGCACACCGTTGACCTAACTAAAATAACAGACAATTTCAGTATTGGATTTAGGTATGACAATTCAATAACTCCATTTAAAGACAAAAGTGGACTTGTTCAAATTGAATTTGACTGTTATTTACCTTGGGTTTTGGAGAACGAAACAGAATAAACAATTATAGAAAAACTAATACCAACAGTATGTATAAGTTATGGCTGGCTGTAGAGCCAGCTCAAGCGCCGGATTTTCGCTGGATTTCACTGTCCTAGCGGACGCGAAATCGGCACGATAATCCGCCACAAACTCATACATTGAACGTTGGGAAACATATGGGGAATCACAATATGAATCAAACTAAATTTTTTGGATTAGTCTACATTGGATTAATAGTTTCAATTATCGGATTGTATCTAGCAATTAAATATCAGATAATCTCCTTCCAGTTGATAAACTATATCCCGGTTATTCTATTACTCTTAGGATTATTTCTATTCTATAAAAATTGGATTTATGATCATATAAAGGATGATTATATAACAATTCGATTAAAAAAAATCTCGTGGCAATCCTCATTGTTAATGCTACCTTCAATAGGTTTTTATCTACTAATGGTTTCTAAGTTAAATTTCATAGAGAATCAACTCACACAGTTTTATGGAGGATATTTAAATATCTTAATGCTGTTTATTTTTATGATATTTTTCATTTCATTTCTTCCAGTTAAAGCAAAATTAATTGATAACGAATTAGTAGTAGACAATAAAAAATATAATGTTAATGATATCAATAACATAGAATTAGAAAATGGATACTTAGTGATTGATAAATTAAGTGATTCCAAAAGAATATCAAGTGTGAAATTGAATTCAAAACAAATTGAATTTATAAAGATTACATTAAGACAAACAAATTAATAAATACGTTTCCCAACACTCACTATAACCGCATTTTTATGCCACGGGGGACATAAAAACTGCGCCATAGTGTAGACGTTGTGCTTCATTAAAACCAACAGCCGAATAACAAAATGATTGACCTAAATGATAATACAGCTGGAATAAAAGAATTTGTGAGCACATCAATTGAGCGGTTTCGGTCTGAGAAAGGCAATTTCAATTCAATTGGAATTTATTGCTGTCCTTGGTCTGGTTGGATCTCTATAAATTTCAACATTGAGAAGACTTTAACGGAAACTGACAACAATTGTCCTGATTTTGAATATGTTGAATTTGGCTTATTGGATATTCCAGAGTGGCAAGACGAATACGAAAACGATAATCCTGAGTTTAAAATTGGTGACACAATTAAAATTCACGACCACGACTTAGGTGATGAAAATTTTAATAGCTTGATTTTCGATTATCTAAGACCAATAACCGTAGAAATAAAAGACAATTATAAATCCGACTTTCTTCTTCAAATGTTGGACAGCAATTTGGTGGAGAAAATATAAATAACGAAAGCACAACAACGCATATAGCTAATGGCGGGTGAACGGTTGCCAGCAGGATTTTCACTCCGCAGCCAACTTTGGTTTCGGTGGACAGGAAAGTGCTTCGAAACCGCCACAAGCCATATGCAAACCGTTATGCTGCATAAAAGAAGCCAGATCCATCAATGAGAATAATAGCTATCCTAATTTTTTCTATTCTAATCACAAATGTTTCTAAAGCCCAGTACCTTATTAAAGGTATTGTTTATGATTCATTAGAGAATTCTCCATTACCGGGGATAACAGTTTTTGTGGACTCAACTAATGAAACAACTACAAATATTGATGGAAAGTTTTCAATTAGGATAAAGAAACTACCTGCGAAAATAACCTTTGCGGGTGTTGGCATTTTGTCAAGGACTATTGAAGTTAAATCAGATAGTAATCTTATAGTATTCTTGAAACCATATACATTGGTTCATTTTTATGGAAGTCAAAAAATTGGAATATACCTGACATCTGGTTTTATAAATAATCCCATTGGTGGGGAACTTTACATTTCATCCCCCTATATTTTTAATTTTGCTTTACTGAATGGATCAATTAATTATCAAACGAATTTTAAGGATAACAATCTATTGAATTCAAAGGTAAGTATCGAGATAGTAACCACATGGAATTTTGGATTTGGACTTTCAGGCTATTATCAGGATTTGAAACTAGATAACTATACTCTTAATAATAAATTCTTAGAAATAGACTTTTCGACCTCATTTATACCCTTCGATTTATCATTTGGATATGGTATAATAAATACAAATGACGAGGAGAATAGAGATTATACAAATAAAGGATTGACAATTAAAGTAAGTAAATATGTTCATGAACCACTAAAACTTACTTTATCTTCGAGGATTCTTTTTTACGATGAATTATTAGGGTTTCATGCTGAATTAAATAAACCAATTAAGAATTTTGAGACGTTTGTTAGGTTTCAGCAATTGGATGCTTACAAAGAATTCACCTTGGGAATTGGATATAAGTTCACATATATATTCAGTGATCCGAATAAATATTAATCACGGCAGCATAACAGTACCTATATGCCACCGTTTTGTTTTTCAGTTGGGGCTATTATCTTTGAGCATCAGCTATGCGTTTTTTAAGCAGCCGTAGGTTTCGGCGGACACATAGCCTTGACGTTACCATTCATTAAATGCACATAGTAAAGTTAAATATAACAGGTAAGGAAGTAGGTTCGGAAGAGTTCTTTGAATTCACCAATTATTACTTTCAATCACTCTATGGAACAAAGCAAATAATAAATGAAGAATGGCAGTACGAACCTATTGACAATGGATTAAGCCTTAACCTTTTTTGCCCTGAGAAAGATTCGTACAGCGAGAAGAATTCAACCATTTATGGAATTAAGTGGAAAAAACGAATTGAAGGAGAATTGAAGTGTAAATTTGACTTCAGGTACATGGGGTTAGACCCTGAGTTTGGAAAAACAATCATTCCAAAAAAGCGAGATTTTTTAATTCTTAAAACTGCAAGGTTTTCACCAATAATTGAAGGCTCATCACTTAATCAAATTCCATTATACAAGATACCTTATACTCATCATGATGGAGAATGCTATAACGATATTAACTTCTGGGAAAATAATTATGAAAGGGTTGAAGGACTTTGGTTTAATGGCATTGTAGGTGAAAGGTGGGCACAAAACCAATTACAAAACCATGATAGTGATCTTAGTAAACAAGGAATTGATTGTTGTAAAAAAATTGAGGAAGTAACACAAATACCCACTTATTATTTTCTCTTCAATTATAGAGCTTGGGGACAAAAGAAAGACAAAGAAAGAAAATGTCCGAGATGCGGAAATGATTGGTTGATAGATGGTTCAACATTCAACGACTTTTACGCATTTAAGTGTGATGATTGCAGGTTAATTTCTGAACTTTCCTCCAATAGATAAAAAAACGAAATGGTAACACTATGTAAAAATGCATTAAAACGCATTTTACATTAAACGTTGTGCTTCATGCTGAAAAAGACAATGAAACTGAAATCAATCGTAATCATACTGACTTGTTTGACAATTTTGTCCTTTACTAAACAGGATGAAACAAAATGGATTTCAATCAAATGGGTTGACAATATTGAAAACGACTTTTCATTCAAAGAGGAATGGAGTTATCCTGAAGGTGTTTACAAGAATAAATTTGGGCAATTAAGTTGCGATGGAATTTGTCCTCCAGAAATAGACCGAATGAAAAATGAAGAAGGGAAAATATATCCTGACTCATTAAAAGCATTCTATGCAATTGTCGACACAACCCATTTGTTTCATTCAATTACATCTGAAGCTTGGACCTATGAATGGGCAGGTACAGACTTTATGACTTTTAAAAAGCAAGCGGACAATTCTATACTTGGACAATCGGCTTGTAAAGTTTCTACTCATAGTAGTTTGATAATTGAAATCAAGAATGATTCTTTTAGAGCATGGATTGATTTTAATAGTATTACAGAACTTGGGAAACAAATATTTCCAATGAAAGAAGGGCAAATTAGAGTTGATAAAAAGCTATTCGACAAAGGGATTATTAAAGCCGAATTTGATTTGAAATTTGTAAACACCTTGGATGTCGAAAGAGAAATGTATTGGAAAGGATTGATTTACAGTAAAATTGAAAAATAAAAGCACGAAAGCACAACAATGGCTATAATTAATACGGGTTTTGGTACTTAACCCAAAGTTAAAAGCTTTTAACAAAGTCCACCAAATCTTTTGATTTGACTTTATAAAGAAAAGATAAAACAAAATAAAAAGTTTTGGCTAAGTGCTTAACTGAAAGTTCAATACTTTTAATTCCCGTACTAACCATAGCCGAGACGTTGGTATTCATAAAAATGAAATTTGAAACGGACATAAGAAAAGGTATTAAAATTCTTTATTTAGATAAAGAATTAACCTGTTGGCAAAATGAAAACAACTCTTTAGAGGTTTATAAAAATAATGAAAATTTTGATTTATTATTTTCCTGCAAAATAGAAGGTCCAATAGGCAGAGTAGGAAGATATTCTCACGGAATTTATTATTTTAAAGATAAAAATACTCACTTTATTAACTACAGTGGGCAAACGGTCTATATTAAAAATAACCAATTATTCTACTCCTTTAATAAAAATTATATTGCTAGTGTCAATACGAATTTTCCGAAATTAATAAAATTTAGAGGAGTATATTTTGGAGAGATTGAATTAAATAGAAAAGGTGGTGCTAAGCTATTTTTAGAAGATAAATTTATTGAAAGTTTAGATCAAAGGTCCTCTGAATTGAAATGTTACGATTTAGCTAAATTCGGAAAATATTCGTGGACTATAGATTTAAAAAAAATCACAAAATCTCAGAATGCTTACACCCATAAAAGAATAATTAACTACGGAACAAAATTATATTTATTTTGTGATGGGGTAGAAAATCGTGGATTATTACAATTTGACCTAACAACAGGAACTCTCATTAATCAATTAAATGGGTGTTATTTTGAACTTTTTAGGGATGAAGAATACATTTACACATCAAAACCAAATAATATCCTCTGTCGTATAGATTGCAGGGATAACTCAATAAATGAATGGGATGTTGATAAACTTATTAAGAAGAATGGACTGGAAAGTATACATGACCACCGATACTATGTAAATGATGGGGTTTTATATTTCACTCAAAGCCTTGGGGACACAAAAGCTAAACTTGTTGTTTTGGATTTTGATAGAAAAGATCTACTCTACAAATATGAATTTAAACCTCAAAATGGAGCAATTGGAAGTATAAAAGCTACAAAATTCAAAATTTTTGTTTATACACAAGATGGATTACTATATATTTTTGATAAAAAACGAAATACCAACAATACCTAAACTGCATTTAAACGCAGTTTAGCAATAACGTTAGCCCACATTAAAAGAAACGACAGAGAATGAATTTTACAGACAGAATAAAACCAACGGACAAGGGAATTACAACCTACCTTGACGAACTGAAAAATCAGAATTACCAAATTCCGACTTTCCAAAGAGATGTAGTTTGGGAAGAAGAAAATGTTAAAAAACTGTGGGACAGTATCTACAAGTTCTACCCTCTTGGGAGCATCTTAGTTTGGAAAACCGATTTAAAACTGCAAAATCACAGACAAATTGGTGGACATAAAATTGCTGACGAGCATTTTACAAGAAGTGAATATCAATATTTACTTGACGGTCAGCAACGAACTACTTCACTTCTAACTTCTCTTTACGGTGGTAAAATAGAAGGTCGTGACGGTTTTAACCCTTCACTATATATTGACCTGACCATTGAAAGTGAAGACGAAACAGATGATGAAAGTTACAAAAAGAGATTCCTTTATTGGAATGAAATTGACGACAGAGAAGGCACTTTTAAAAGGAATATTGGAAGGAAGAAAAAATATGATGACGGACTTATTGTTAAACTCCTTGACGTAAAGCAAAATTTTGAGACAATTCAGCAAAAAATTGTCAATCATCCTGATGTTGCACAGCAATACAACCACCCTTATTGGGTGGAGCTTAGAAAAGTTCAGCAAGTCCTAACCAACTACCGTATTTCATTTATTGAGTTAAAGGGTATCAAAGTCGCAGAAGTCTGCCAAATATTTGAACGCATAAACCAAGCAGGAAAACCGCTTGACATCTTTGATATTGTCGTTGCAAAAACATTTAGACCGAAATCTGAAACTGATAAAGGTTTTTACCTTAGAGACCTAATTGATGATTTCAAAAAAGTCAATAACAGTAATTATCTCCAAATTGACGATTTCGATTATCTCCAAATAATTGCCGTTCTAATTCGCGAAAACATTGAAAATTCAGGCATCCATAACATTACACCAAGATATTTAAATGACATCAAAACGGAACAAATAGAAAGTATTTGGGAATCTGCTAAGAAGGCAATTCTTAAAACATTTGATTTCTTTGAGAATACCCTAAACTTAAAAGGCCCTCAACTTATTCCATATCGTTATTTCTACCTGACGATTGCAAACTACTTCTACAAAAACGACACTCCTAGCTATGATTTTTTGAAAAAATATTTTTGGTTCCATTCGTTGCACAGAGACGATTTACTCAGTAACACAGGAGACATCAATCAACACATAAGTCTTTTGAATGGAGAAAAGTATGATAATGAACAAAGGTTTGGCAGATTCCTCATTGACAAGGATACTTTGAGAAAATCATCATATAGTTCAAAAGGACGAATTTCAAGAGCAATTCTATCGCTCTACTCTCACAAATGTCCAAAAGATTGGAAGTACACAGATAGAAATGTAAACGTTGACAATTTTTTCTTTTCAACAGACAAGCCAAATCTTCATCATATTTTCCCGACTAACTACATTTCAAACAACAGGGCAGACAATCAGCTCGACAATAACAGTTTAATGAATATTGCATATCTCACACAGTTGACAAACTTGGAGATTAGTGACAAGAATCCGTTGGAATACATTAAGGAATACGACCAGAACCCAAATTTTGAAAGTGTTATCGACTCTCATCTGCTCCCAAAACAAATCCTAACTTGGGCGAGAATGGACGAAATGCCGTCAAATGCTCTTGACCAATTTATGGAAGAACGGGTAGAACTTGTAATTGAAGAACTGAAAAGACAACTAAGTGGAATTAACATAGAAGTAATTGATACTAAGGAGAAAGAAACGATTGAAGAAAATGAAAACGTGGGCTAACATTGTATAAGCGTAATGCGGGCTGAACGTCTAAAATTGAGATTTTTTGCTTTTAAGGAACTTTGACTTATGCGGACAGTGAAATGCTCCGAAATCCCGCACTACGCTTATACTTGACCGTTGTGGGGCATTCAAAAACGACATTGCAAACTAAATGAGATACGTTAAAAAAATATTGAAGATTGGAGTACTAATCGGGATTCTCTCTTTGATAGGAATCTTTGGAGCGGATAGACT
>NZ_JAPFQN010000012.1 GCF_026241165.1 Mangrovivirga halotolerans
AAGTACCCTCTTCCCGTTTTGGGAGTGCAAAATTGAAACATATTTTTCATTTCCACACAACTTTTTGCAAGTTTATTTTTTCTTTTCTCTGCCGGCCTCTCAATCAGGAACTTAACCCCAATCTCCCTCCTAATAAACTCGCCCCCATCACTTCAATCTTACTCCCTCTTCCACCGTCTGTTTCCGAAAGGGATTGCAAAGGTAAACACTTTTTTAATAATTGCAATACGTCTGAAAGGAAAAATTCTATATTATTTTAAAGCCCCTGACGATGACTATTTTACGAAAAATTATTTTTTTGGTTGCTTATAAACAGGTACTGTACTGCAAGGCTCCCCATACATAATACTTGAAACTACAGGTGATAATTTTTCAGTAAGCCTGACATAGGCAGATGTGGGCACTGAAAGCTTACTGCAACCTTTTATTACAATTTTCTTGTCGCGATATTCTTCCGTATCAATCTGATCAATAATTTTTTCAAATATGACCTCTTCAAGTTTATCAACTGAAGAAAAATTTACTGAAGCAGCGTAAGGGCTCAGCTTTGAAGCAATAATCATATAAGCCCAGGTTGGAACAATTGCATCCGCACTGCAAAATATAGCTACATGCTTATTCTGATATTCCGACCAGTCATGCTCTTTCACAAATTGTCTGAAATCCTTCTCTCTTAAAATTAATTCCTGGAACAATAAGTCTTTCAGGTCAAACCCAATTCTTTCCCTATGATCATATAAGGATTCAAGATCTATTGTTATTAAGGGGGACTTTGCTACTCTATTTATAATTTCTTCAGCCATTTTGTAATAATGATTTTGGTTTCCCGGCTTTATATTCTTTCAAATAAAAAGGTTCAAAATATGCAACGTCTTCAAATTGATTAAGTTTAAATTTATCAATTGCGACAAGTCCGATTCCTGTGGCGTCTGGAATTATCCCTTTAATATGAAATACATTTTTTCTATTTATTTTAGAAATAGCTTTTTCTGCTCCATCTCCATATAAATAGATCGTTATATCTTCAGCAATATCAGTAAAAGTATCTTCTTCTATTATTAAGGCTTTGGTGTTTTCTTGTCTTTGTGAATTTGCATCAAAAGCGGCAGTATAAACTTCCATCCTTCTCGCATCGATCATCGGATAACTAACAAATTTATTATCTGAATCTGAATATTGCTTAAAATTGGCGGCCATTCCATGCAAAGTTTCTACTCCTATAAGAGGAATATCGTTTGAATAACAAATTCCTTTTGCAGTACTTAATCCAATCCTTAACCCTGTATATGAACCTGGTCCTTTGCTTACTGCGACAGCAGACAGGTCTTCGAAGCTTAAGCCCAAAAGCTCCATTAAGTTTTTTATTGCTGAAGCTAATTTTGAAGAATGAGCCCTATCTATATTTAAGTTTATTTTACCAAGTACTTTTTCCTCATTTACAACAGCAACAGAGCATATATTAGTTGCCGTTTCCAAAGCCAGTATGTTCATATTAATTTTTACCTGATAGAATTCTACTATATGATTCTTTGTCTTTTAACATTTTAACAGCTGCTATTACCTGGGGATCATTGTCAAACTCGGCTTCAATTGCACCTTTCTGATAATAACTCCTGGATATAATTTCTTTTTCCAATAGCTCTTTAATTTGTGGCTTGAAGGTCTGTAGATCTGCTTCCTTGTTATGTAACACCAACTTCTTTAAGGCATTTAATTCATCATTAATTGCCTGATAATATCTTTCTTTTTCTGCATTTATCTCCAATTGCTCAATGGTTTTTTCTACCTCAGTGGTATAGTCGTAATCTTTATTCTTCAGCCAATTTGAGAAATCTTTGTATTCATTATCAGATAATTTAAAAGCGGTAGGATCTTTGGGTTCAGGATTATTATAAACATATTCCGTAGCATAATCGAAAATCAATGACTTCTGTAAAAGACTTTTTGTAATTGGGGCATAAGCTTCTTCTTCAACTAAAAGATCAGGTTTTATGCCTTTACCGTCAAATACAATACGGCCATTAGCAGTTTTGAATGCCTGTCTCAATGAATCCGGAATGGTGCCTGGAGTTCCATCTGAGTTACGATGAGAATAATCAATTGCCTGAATACACCTTCCACTCGGTATATAGTATTTCGCTGTTGTAATTTTCAACTGACCATTATATGATAATCTCCTTGTAGTTTGAACTAATCCTTTACCGAAAGTTCTGTTGCCCACGAGTAATCCCCTGTCATAATCCTGTATAACACCTGCTACAATTTCGGATGCAGAAGCACTCATATTATCGGTCAGAATTGCTACCGGCATATCTGTGTCAACCGGCATATCCAGCGTCTTATAGGTTTGATTCCATTCTTCAATCCTGCCTTTTGTAGTTACAACTTCTGAATATTTTGGAATAAAAACCGAAGCCGTATTAACTGCCTCATTAAGCAATCCCCCTGGGTTACCTCTTAAATCTAAAATTACAGATTCAGCACCTTGCTCTAGCAAAGATTCGACTGCAACTCTAACTTCTCTTCCCGCGCCTTCGGTGAAATCAGTTAATTTAACATATCCAACACTGTTATCAATCATGCCAAAATATGGAACATTTTCAACAGTGATTCTTTGTCTTTCTACTTCTATTTCAATTGGCTTGTTACTTCCGTATCTTTCAACAGTAAGGGTGATCATTTTACCAATCTCCCCCTTTAATAAGGTACTTACCTGTTCTTGATTTTTGTTATCTATGCTGACTCCATTAACCTTAGTGATAACATCTCCGGCTTTAAGACCTGCTTTGTTTGCAGGTGAGTTTTCGAAAGGCATAACTATAATGCTCTTACCATCCCGATTACCGACAATGGCTCCTATTCCTCCATACTGACCCGTAGTTTGAGTCCTGTATTCTTCTATTGCTTCTTCCGGAATATAATTTGTGTAGGGATCTAAAGAAGACAACATTGCATCGATACCGACTTTTATTGTTGTACCAGGAGTGACTTCATCTACGTAATAAGTATTTAACTCTTTATACAGAGTAGCAAAAATGTCCAGATTCTTCTGAATCTCGAAATAAGTGTTAGTAGGGGTAAATGAGAAGAACCCTATAGAAATCACCAGACAGGATAGGAGGAAATATTTAATTCTTTTCTTCATCTTTCAGCGCATTTAAAATATTATCAGCCAGTTTTTTTTGACACCGAATCATGGAAGATTCAATGTCAGAATAATTTAACATTTTCCTGGCAGTATAAATATACGCAATATTGATCGGTCTGGATATGGGGATGTTATAAAACTGCGGTTTATGCAGTCTGTAAGCTTCTTTAATTCTTCGTTTCAATAGATTTCTATCTACTGCTTTTGAAAAAAGTCGCTTTGGTACCGTAAATAAGGCACTATGGTCCCCTTCAGTTTTATTTTTGTTAAAACTGTAAAAGACTTTGAAAGGAAAAAAATAAAAAGAGGAACCCTCGTTAAAAAGTTCCTGTATATTCTTTTTACCGCAAAGACGTTCATTCTTTGATAAAGTGTAACGTCGATCAGTCATATATCGACTAAACCTAAAATGAGCTTAGGCTCACTTCAAATTATTTATGAGTCTTTTCGTCTGATACGGATAACTTCTTTCTTCCCTTTGCTCTTCTCTTGGCCAACACAGCTCTACCACTGGCAGATGCCATTCTAGTACGGAATCCGTGCTTGTTGGTTCTCTTTCGTCTGGACGGTTGAAATGTGCGTTTCATTGTATCTTTTTATTAATTTGGGCTGCAAAGATAAGTTTCTTTTTTATAATTACAAACGTATATTGCTTATAAAATAAAAAAACTCTACATGCAAAGATACAACATTTCCTCTGAGCAACCTCTAAACCATTGGTTAAGTATTTCATTAAGGATAACCGGCAATAGTTCTAAACACTTGATTTTATCTTTAGCGGGCTGGAGACCCGGAAGATATGAAATGGCTGAATACGCATCATATATAAGAAATGTGAAAGCTTTTGATAAAGACGGAGAAGATTTATCAATTAATAAATCCGATAAAAATACATGGGAAATAGACCATGCTCCTGAAGAGTTGGAAGTAAAGTATCAATTTTATGCTGCCCAACCAGATGGCGGTGGAAGCTGGGTTACCCCTGAATTGGTATATCTCAATTTTATAAATTTTGCATTTAAGGTCGTTGGAATGGAAAATGATAAAATTGAAGTTTTTTTAGATATTCCGGAATCTTTTAAAACAGCTACTACCCTTAAGCATTCTGATAATGATACTTTGATAGCAAAAAATTATTTTGAACTAATAGACTCTCCTCTTTTTGCTTCTGAAAAGATAACTTTTTCTGAGTATTCTGTGGATGGCACAAAATTCAAAATTGCATTTTGCGGTGAAAATTCAAATCCAGAAAACTGGAAAAGTGATTTTGAAAGATTTACACGGGAACAACTCGGTCTTTTTGGTGAATTTCCTTTTAATGAGTACACTTTTCTGATCCTGGGTTTACCCTTTCAAGCCTACCATGGAGTTGAACATAATATTTCCACGATAATTATTCTCGGCCCCGAAAATGAAATTGAGGAAAAAAAATACAAAGATTTACTTGGAGTCAGTTCTCATGAGCTATTCCACGCCTGGAATGTTTGCCGAATCAGGCCCGTGGAAATGACGCCATATGACCTGTCAAAAGAAATCTATCATAAAACTGGATACATTACTGAAGGATTTACAACCTACTACGGGGACAAAATGCTAGCCACTTCAGACGTTTTTTCTACAGAACAATTTCTCGAGGAGATTAATAAAATGTGCAAACGCCATTTTCAGAACGAAGGAAGAAAACATAGTTCGTTAAGTGATTCTTCATTTGATCTTTGGGTAGATGGTTACAAAAACAGAGCTCCAGGTAGAAAAGTATCTATTTATATAAAAGGTTGTCTTTCTGCTTTAGCTTTAGATTTATTGACTCTAAGGAATACAAAAGGAGAAAAAAGTCTTGATGATGTTGTAAAAGAATTATGGAGGGATTTCGGGAAAAAATCAAAAGGATACACAGAGAATGATATTTTACAAATATTAAACAATGCTAACGGAAAAAATATTTCCCAGGAGTTTTACACACTTTATCATCAAACCATTCCTATAGAAAATATTCTTACGCCTTTATTATCTAATGTAGGTTGTAAATTGAAACCGAAGCATTCTCCGTTGTTAAACGAAAGAAAGTTTGGATTTAAACTATCTCCTGATAATTGGGATAAAATAATCTCAATAGCTCCTGGCAGCCCAGCAGAATCACAATTAATGATTGGTGATAAAATAATCAGCATAGATGATAAAAGTGAAGACATCACTGATTATTTAAGCTCTGATAAAGATTCGGATTCGCTTAATATTAAATATGAAAGGTTTGGTAAAGAATGTGAGATCAAACTTAATAGTAACGCCACCACTTATTACGACTGGTATGAGATTGAAAAAAATGAATCTGTAAGCAAGGATCAGCGAGAAATTTTCAAAAAGTGGTTAAAAAAAGAATTTTAATAAAAAAGGCCGGAAATACCGGCCTTTTATTTTTTATAACTCTGTGATTTTTCTGGATACTTCCCTGGCATGACTCATTTCAAGTCTAGGCCCCATTACTGTAACAACTTGCGAAGAAGCATATGTTGCAAAAATACCAGATTGAGCAAATCCATGATTTTGCGTTAATCCATATAAAAATGCTCCTGCAAACATGTCGCCAGCACCATTTGTATTTATTGCATCAACAGGATAAGGTTCAATATCAATATAAGTCAGACCATCATAAATAATAGCCCCGTTCTTACCTTGTGTAATTGCGAAGTTTTTAGCAAACGGTTTAAGAGCTTCTCTTGCCTCAATAATATTTTCAGTACTTGTGAAACTCAATGCTTCGGCTTCATTACAGAAAAGCATATCAACAGGCTCATCTAATAACTCCATAAAAAAGTCTTTAAAGCCGGCAATTATACCTGGGTCAGAAAAAGTGATTGCTATTTTAGTATCATGCTTTCTGGCGAGACTCATTGCATGTTTAATGGCCTTTCTGCTTTCAGGCCCTGTAATTAAATACCCTTCAATATAAAGGTATTCAGAATTAGCCAATGCTTCTTCATTAATCCTAGTAGAATCATATTCAGCGGTGATCCCAAGAAATGTATTCATCGTACGCTCAGCGTCCGGCGAAATCATTACAAGGCATTTCCCTGTGATACCGTCAGGTTGTTCCTGATGATCTAAATTAGAATCTACTCCATTTTCGTTTAAATCTTCAGCATAAAAATTACCGGTATCATCGCCCGCAACCTTACAAGAATAATAACCTTTACCACCAAACTGACTTAATGCAATAACAGTGTTAGCTGCAGAACCCCCACATTGTTTTTTGGCAGGCACATTATGAAGAACGTTCATCAAAAAGTTTTGTCGTTCCTCATCAACTAAGGTCATTAATCCTTTTTGAATCCCATTCTCAACAAAGAAAGTATCATCCACTTCAAACTCAAAATCAACAAGGGCATTTCCCATGCCGAAAACATCGTACTTCTTAGACATAATTATAAAATATTAATTAAATGGCATCCTTTCGAATTCAGCATTCGGATCAAAAAGATACCTGTATGTTTTATGGGTTTTTAAAATTTCTCCTCCTATTTGCTCAACTACACGCATCATCTTCGGGTTGAAATCACCTATCCAATTCATTTCTGTCGTTATATATTCGTATTCTTCTGAAAATGCCAGCTCTGAATATGATACCACCATAGCAGCTTCAATACCTTTCCCTTGATGCTCAGGTACAACACCAAATACCAATCCCAAAGATTTATCAATTATTCCTTTCCATTGATAATACAGGAATTGTAATTTTTGAAAAAGGCCAAATTTACCTTTAAACTTTCTGAAAATCTGGTTTATATCCGGTACGCTGATATAGAATGAGATGGGTTCACCTTTATAAAAGCCAAAATACAATAATCGGCGATCAAGGATAGGTTTTAACTTTTTGAAAATCATTTTGGCCTGGCGAATATCCATAGGCTTTACACCACTATGACCCGCCCATGCTTTATTATAAACAGTTAAAAAATATTCCGGCACTTTATCCATTTCATCTTTTTCAGGATATTTAAAAGTGTAATCCGGATTATTGATATTAAGTTTTGCTTTTTTATAAAACCGATCATCAAAGCTTTTACCTTTGACTATTCGATAATAAGTATATTGATTGAAATAAACATTGAAACCATAATCAACAAAGAATTTTTGATAATACTCCTTATGATATAGCATTCCGTAATTCGGAGGATAGAAACCATCTGTCAGCAAGCCCCAGAACCGATCTCTGTCACCAAAATTAATCGGCCCATCCATCGCTTCCATTCCTTTATCCTTCAGCCATTCCTTAGAGATATCAAATAATTTAAAGGCTACCTCTTTATCATTAATGCATTCGAAAAAGCCAAATCCCCCAGTTGGTTGTTTATTCCCTTTATTTGCTAACCTGTCATTATAAAACGCTGCTACACGACCGATTACTTCTCCATTCAATTTTATGAGAAAGCGAATTGCTTCACCTCCTTTTAAAAGTTTGTTTCGGTCGGGATCAAAGACTTCTTCAACATCATTGTTTAAAGGGTGAATGTAATTTTCATCTCCCTCATATAATTTAAGTGGAAAAGAAAGCCATTCCTTTATATCATTTTTTGATTGAACGATCTGAACATTCATTTATATCTTATTTTTCTAATTGAAATTCTATTGTCTCATTTACTGGCAATACCTTATTATATACAAACTTCCCTACCTTGATGTTTCCTCTAAGATTTACAGTAATTGATTTTGAGACCAATAAACTTAATAAACTGTTTAGCTTACCAACTTCTTTCAAATTGATGATCAGGATAACCGGAACAGTATTCTTTCCAAACTCAATTTTGGAGTTGTCAGCAATTTTTAAATTCCCGACATTTTTTTCATCCTGGAAAACATCTATGTCAACATCTCTGATATTCCATGAAACTTTTTCTTCACTCATCAATATTACCTCACCGGTTAATTTTGCAGTTTCAGAATTTATTTCATCTACAACAATATTTTCAATACCAGTATATTCCGGAGGAACAGGCTCTTTGCAGGAGGATAATATTATTCCTGTAAATAAAAAAGTGATTAATATATGCAACCTTATGAAGTAATTACTCATCGTTATTACAGAAGTTTGAAAAATAAAGTTGTAAAGATGCAAATAAAAGATGGGTTTACGACAAAAAGAAAAATAGGTGGGGTTATTTTTCATCTATATAGAGACGCAGCTGATTTTTACGACAATCAAATATTTAATATCGGCAATAAACAAAATATAGGAGATGCAGATCTGGCCGAAGAATTACTGCTAGATATTAATCCCTCAGATCCTTTGATCAGTATTAATAAGATCAGGAAAGCACTATCTCTTGTTAAGAATTAAATATTTTAAATTTAACTGCTTAATAAAGCCTGAATAATATCAAATTCTTATAACTTTCATCCAAAAATATCTTTATTCAATTTTATTCTACAAATAATAATATTCTTTCCTGAAGAATCATATTTATTCCTAAAATTATTACAATTTACTACTCAGTAATACAAGGTTGTTTTATAATTATTTTAAAATAATTTTGCACTATGCTTAGTTTTTTTCTGCCCTTTTTTATATTTTTAACATCCGATCAATTATAAGACAGGCTAAAAATTTAACTATTTATTGTTTTAGAAAAATTAGACTTTAGGCAAACAGAGAATTTTTTATGAATAGCAATAAGAAAAAAATACTTGTAATTGACGACGATAAAAGTATATGCTGGTTGTTGGAAAAGCTTTTGGGTAAAGACTTCAATGTTTTCACACAAACTAGTGGGCTTAAAGCCCTTAAATGGTTGAATTCAGGTAACAAACCCGATTTAATTATTTCTGACGTCAATATGCCGCAATTGAGTGGTGGAGTATTTGTAGAGAATTTAAAAAAAAGTGGATTATTTAAAGAAATCCCTGTGGTGATGTTATCTGGCTATGATAACGAAAAAGAAAAGGAAAAAGCTTTGGCGGCCGGAGCCATTAGTTTTTATCAAAAGCCTTTTAATCCGGAAGTATTTATAAAAGAAATTCACGAGCTAACTGGTAATAATAAAATAGGTAACTATGCATAGTTTTACTATTAATGATTCTTTAACCAATCAATCTTTACCCTCAACTGAATCATTTCTAAGTCCTAAGAATAAAAAAAGGAATATAGTCTTATATATAGGATTTAATGGTATTGCTATTTGCCAGCAAATGGTAAATTATGCCTATGATGGATTAGCTCTTAATGAAACCTCCAAAGCTTTTAAATGGCTCGAAGAACAACTTATTCAAGGTCATAAATTACCTACCGCAATAATTTGTGATGCAGATTTGCCAGATGATGCAGCTTTTTCTTTATTTAATAGACTTAAAATAAATAATTATTTCAAACACCTCCCTTTTATTCTTTTATCCTCAGAACCGAATGAAAAGGATAAAGAAAAAGCACTAAAATTTGGTGTAGACGACTATTATGATTCAGAAGTAAAAGTGGAGGATCTTGTTTACAGAATCCAGTTTCTCAAAGAATACAAATCTCTATTACTCGAAACCGAAGAAGAAAAAGGTTCGATTACTTTTCATAAAAAACCTAATATTCCAATAGCTAAGCGCTCATTTGATATCCTTGTTTCAGGATTGATAATATTAATGATCAGTCCGATACTCCTATTGATAGCTCTAATAATCAAACTCGAATCCAAAGGACCAGTCTTTTATATATCAAAAAGAGCGGGATCAGGATATCAGATATTCGATTTTTACAAATTCAGATCCATGAGAGTAGGGGCTGACAAAGAACTTGAGAAATTAAAACATCTTAATCAATATAATGACGGTGGATCTTTTGTTAAAATCAGCAATGATCCAAGAATAACGAAATTTGGTAAATTTTTGAGGAACTCAAGCTTGGATGAACTTCCTCAACTATTTAATGTATTAAAGGGAGATATGTCATTAGTGGGTAACAGACCATTACCTCTATATGAAGCAGAACAATTAACGATAGATATTTGGGCTAAGAGGTTTGATGCCCCTGCCGGAATTACCGGGCTGTGGCAAGTAACCAAAAGAGGAAAAGCTGATATGTCTGAAAAAGAGCGAATGCTCCTTGATGTTGCTTATGCGAAAAAATCTTCTTTACTTTTTGATATTGGTATTATGTTAAAAACTATACCAGCGTTATTGCAAAAAGATAACGTTTAACTTTTTTATGCGAAATTTTCCTAAAGTCAGTATTATCACGGTCAATTTCAATCAGGAATTGATGACCCGTGAATTTCTTGATTATATAAGAGGTTTAACTTATCCGAACCTTGAAACAATTGTAGTTGATAATGGGAGCAATCCGAAGCTCTCAAATAAAATCAAGAGTGATTATCCCGAAATTACATTCTTAAACAGCGATGTTAATCTAGGTTTCGCTGGAGGCAATAATCTTGGTATTTCTAAAGCTTCAGGTGAATTTATTCTGCTTTTGAACAATGATACAGTTTTAAAACCTGGATTTTTAGAACCTCTAATCAACAATGCCACTTCAATTGATAATCTAGGAATGGCAACTCCTAAAATAAAATTTCAGGAGGGTGATAATTTAATACAATATGCGGGCGCTACAGCTATTCATCCCCTCACAGGTCGAGGTAGATCAATTGGTCATCTGGAAAAAGATGAAGGGCAATATGACACCATTTATGAAACGAACCTTGCACATGGTTGTGCCTTATTAATTCCTAAAAAAGTCATTTATGATATTGGCTTAATGCCGGAAATATTCTTTTTGTACTATGAAGAACATGATTGGTGCGAAAAGGCAAAAAGAAAGGGTTATAAAATCTTCTACATTGGATTATCTGAAGTAACACATAAAGAATCTGTCACTGTAGGGAAAGGAAATCCACTTAAAACTTATTATCTTACACGTAACCGGTTATTGTTCATGCGAAGGAATAATCATGGGTGGCGTTGGATCTTTGGGGCTTCGTTTTTCTTGTTTATAGCACTGCCAAAAAACCTTTTACAAGAACTTTCAAAATTTGAATTTAAACACGCAAATGCCATAATAAAGGGAGCAGTAAAAGGGCTATTTATGAAAAAAACTCATCCTACCGATCATTTAAAACCAGAAACAACCAACAATCAATTAATAAATCAACATTGATCATTTGAAACAGGCCTCAAATGTGGAAAAATATATCAGAAATATTAAAAAATAAGGAAAAGGAGCTAAGAAAGGAATACCCTGAAAAGTCAAATACGTCAATAAAATTAAAACTTACAGGCTATTTCTTCAGTGGCATTTACCGTTCTGTTATGGCATCTTATTATTTAAGAAAATGCTCCACAGGACGGCTTGTGTCAGTCAATGGAAGACCTAAAATTAAAAATAAAGGATCAATAATTTTAGGCGATAGAGTACGTCTATGGTCTGTTATTGAGACTGCTAAAATATTCGTCCACAATAATGCCAAACTTATTGTAGGCCAAAATTCAAGAATTAATGGATGCCATATTTCGGTTACCGGTTTGGTTGAAATCGGTGAAAATGTAAGAGTTTCTCCTTATGTTTTAATTTTAGATGATGACTTCCATGATATACACAATCACTTCGAAAAAGGTGTTCAACTACCAGTAATAATTGAAGATGACGTATGGATAGCAAGTAAAGCAATCATACTTAAAGGTGTTAGAATAGGAAAAGGAGCTGTAATTGCTGCAGGAGCTGTTGTCACAAAAGATGTTCCTCCTTATACAGTAGCGGCTGGCGTTCCGGCAAAGATTATTAAACACATCAAAAATAAGCATAATGAAGTTTTTAGTTAATTTCTTTTTCATAATACTCAGTGCAAGTGTTTTTGGACAAGAATTAAAAATAGATCACTTTAATTTTGTTACTGATTCAATAACCTATGAATTAAAATATGCTTATAATCAACCCTCTCAGAAAAACCCTCCACTTCTAATTTATTTGCACGGAGTAGAAGGTAGAGGAAGTGATATCAACAGAGCATTATCAAATAGTCCGTTCATTCTAGGAGAAAAATTAAAAGTCCAGGATAAATTTCTAATAATAACGCCCCAGACCTACAGGCCAATCGACTGGAATGAAGGTGTTGTTGACGCATTGATTTCCCAAATAATTGAAACCAAAAAATTTAATAACCAAAAAATTTTCCTTACCGGAATTAGCATGGGAGGAAACGGTGTTTTTAAATACATAACAAAATATCCGAATAAAGTTTCAGCAGCCGCCCCCATTGCAGGATGGGGAGACCCTAAACAAGCTTGTAAATTAAAAAAACTGCCAATTTTTGCATTTCATGGCGAACTTGATCATAAAGAAGGAAGAAAAACTGGCTCTGAAAACATGGTTAACGCCATAAAAGCTTGTGATGGTAAAGCTCAAGTATTTTTGTTAAAAAACACAGGTCATGATGCATGGACGAAAACATATTCATCTGAAGAGTTTTACTCCATGCTTTTAAATAGCGACCCAACTGATACAAAGTTTGAAGAAGAAATCGAAAATGAAATTGACGCTAAACACTCAGCAGATGACTTTCTAACCTATAACAAAATAACTGATCTGCACTCACACCTGAATGAGAATTCAGGATTAGTTACAATCCAGGAAAATGAATTTTGGACAGTAACAGATAGCGGCAATCCCCCATATTTATATAGCTTTGATACTACAGGAAAAATCATTGATTTTTATAAAATCACCGGGGCTTCCAATAACGACTGGGAAGAGTTAGTATTTGATGGTTCTCATTTTTTTATTTGCGATATAGGTAACAACCAGAACCTTAGAAAGAACTTTCAAATTTATAAAATAAGTTTTCCTTTTGATCGAAACTTAAGTCGTCTACCATCTGAAATTATTTCATTTAACCTTCCTGATCAAAATGCCTACCCTCCTGAAAAAGATGATCTGAATTATGATATGGAAGCAGTAGTCTCTTTAAGAGATAGCCTCTATATCTTTACTAAAAACAGAACTAACCCCTATAATGGCATAGTGAAATTTTATTCGATACCCAAAACTCCAGGAAATCATACTGCTAAGTTTGTAGGTTCTTTTTCCGTGGGCGAAGGCAGGATGCTTGAAACTTTTATAACTGGCGCTACATATCTTAAAAATAGCAATATCTTATTACTCCTTTCCTATGCAAATTTATATGTTATTTCTGGCTGGAATGGTGGCCCAATCAATGAAAACATGTTAACGAAAATACCATGGAAATCTTTTAGCCAGAAAGAAGGCATCACTTACCTAAATGATAAGGTCTATTTTACAGATGAAAAGTATAAAGGTTTACTAGGAGGAACTTTAAATAGCCTTTCTTTAATTGATATTTTAAAAAAATCTAAAAAGATTATTAAATAAATTGTTGAAATAATTAAACTTAATTTGACTTTAATTAATAATTAATATTCACTATTTTAGTTACGGGTTAAAAAATAATCCTAAAATACCGGCTATTAATCATGTTAACCAATACCAACTGTTTTGCAAAGGCAATATTTTGCCTATTGCTAATATATTTGTGTACCACGGCAAAAGCTCAAACCTCACCAGCTGACAGGCAAACTGCACAATCCTGGACTTCCCAGGTAGTGGCTCCGGGAGAATCTTTCGGATATTGGGAATACCTTCCGGAAGATTATAATGATCCCGGCAAAACTTTTCCTATCGTTTTGTTTCTTCATGGTGTAGGTGAAAAAGGCTCTGATTTAAACAGAGTTCTCGTTGCTGGTCCTCCAAGACTAATCAGAAACGGAAAAAACTTTCCTTTTATTTGTATTTCGCCCCAAGCAAGATATCCTTGGGACTGGTCTCCCCTATTTGTTGATGAATTACTTACTTGGATGATCAACAATTACAAGGTTGATAAAAGCAGGGTGTATGTTACCGGGTTGAGTATGGGAGGTAATGGTACCTGGGACTATGCAGCATACGGAAATCATTCGAGCAAACTGGCAGCTATTGTACCAATAGCAGGATGGTTAACCGGAGATGGCTGCAACTTACAAAGCCTGCCAACTTGGGCTTTTACAGGAGAATACGATGGGCCTGGATCACCAAATACCGGAACTGAAAAAGGAATTGTAAGAATCTATAATTGTGGAACACCCAATCCAGAACCACTTTTAACTGTTTATGAAGGTCGTGGCCACGATGCCTGGACTCCGGCGTATAACGATGATAATATGTGGACATGGTTATTGGCCCAAAGGCTGGGGAGCCCACCAAACTCTCCTCCAAAAGTGAGTTTGGGAAATGATCGCACCATTACATTACCTACAAATAGCGTTACTATAAATGCAAATGCTTCAGATCCAGATGGTAAAATCACAGCTTATGTATGGACTAAAGTAAATGGACCAAATGCTTTACTTGAGGGAGTGAACACGGCTACATTAACAGCAAAGCAATTAGTAGAAGGACAATATACTTTCAGGTGTAAAGTTACAGACGATAAAGGAGCCTCTGCTTCTGATGAAATTATTATTACAGTAATTGCCGAAGAGGTTAACAAACCACCTACTGCTAATGCCGGTCCTGATATAAATATAAATCTTCCCGCCGAAAACATTATAATTGAAGGTTCAGGAAGCGATCCTGATGGGACTATCGTTTCTTACCAGTGGGATAAAATCTCTGGACCCAATATAACATTAACAGGTCAGGATAATCCAAATTTATCTCTTACTAATCTTGTCTCAGGAAATTTTGAATTCAGACTTACTGTAACTGACAACGATGGAGCTACAGCTAGTGACAGGGTAATTGTAACTATAAATGAAGAGGAAATAAATCAAAAGCCTTCTGCTAATGCAGGACCAGATAAAGAGGTTGCCCTTCCTACTAATACGGTAACGTTATACGGGCAAGGTTCAGATCCTGATGGCAGAATTACTTCATTTGAATGGCAAAAAATATCAGGGCCTTCTGCAACTCTCATAAATACTTCAAGCCCTAACCTGACCATAGAAGATATGGTAGAGGGTATTTATGAATTTAACCTAACCGTAACAGATAATGATGGAGCATCAGCAAGTGATAAAGCAATAGTCATAGTTTCTGGCTCAAATCAAAATCCTGTAGTGGACGCCGGCCCGGACAAGACTGTAACCTTGCCTACAAATACAATAGTCTTAAATGCTAATGCTTCTGATAACGACGGGTCAATAGTTAGCTATTTTTGGGGTCAGACTGAAGGTCCTAACACTGTTGGATTAGCAAATTATGAAACATCTGAAGTAACGGTAAATAACCTAATCGCAGGAACTTATACTTTTAGAGTAGTAGTTGAAGATGATCAGGGTGCCACAGCATCTGATGTAGTTAATGTGTTGGTAAAAAACCCACCGACCAATTCACCTCCTGATGTTGATGCCGGAGCAGACCTGCAAGTACAATTACCTGATAACAGTATCAATATTGACGCTACCATAACTGATAGCGATGGTGAAATATCATCAATTTCATGGAGAAAAATATCAGGGCCGTCGGTAACAATTAACGGTGCCAGCACATCTACACTTGAACTCACTAACCTTGTGGAAGGCATTTATGAATTCGAGGTAAAAGCAATAGATGATATGGATGCTGAAGCATCTGACAGGGTTAAAGTTACTGTGTATCCTGAAGAAACAAATAAAGTTCCCACAGTTAATGCCGGGGCTGATATATTTAGAACTCTACCAAATAATACTGCCTCTTTAACTGCTAATGCATCTGATCCAGATGGAGAAATAGTTTCCTATTCCTGGACGAAAATTGAAGGCCCCTCAGTATCTATCTCAGGGCAGAATACTGCTTCTCTTGAATTAACCGATTTGGTTGAAGGAATTTACATATTTGAAATTTTGGTTGAAGACAACAATGGCGCCACAGCTACTGATCAAATCAGGGTAACGGTTAGTGCAGCAAATATTCCTCCTGTCGTTAATATTGGAAATGACAGATCAATTACACTTCCTTTAGATAGCTTAACGTTTACTCCAAACGCCAGAGATGACGATGGAACTATTGAAGTTTTCCAATGGGTGAAAATTTCCGGTCCTTCAGCTACTTTAGTAAATCCCAATGAAAAAAATCTTAAAGTTAGAGATCTGCTGGAAGGTACATATACATTCTCATTAACAGTAACTGATAATGATGGTGCTCAGAGTACTGATGAAGTGATTGTCACGGTTTTACCGGAAATAGCTAATGTCAGGCCAACAGTTTCAACTGAAAAAAATAAGATCATTTATCTTCCCACAAACAGTACAACTATAAGTAGTAATGCCCGTGATGAAGATGGTAATATTATTTCATACTTCTGGGCAAAAGTTTCGGGCCCACAGGCATCGTTGAGAAATATTAATCAATCAACCGTAACAGTTGAAAATCTGGTAGAAGGTACTTATAGATTCCGCGTCACAGTTGCAGATGATGATGGAGCTACTGCCTCAGATGACATCCTTATTGAAGTAAAAGCAGAGAATAAAGTCCCTGTTGCTAATGCAGGCCAGGATCAAAGTATTAAACTACCTACTAACAGAATTGTACTTAATGGCTCTGGAACTGATGCTGATGGATCTATTGTCAGTTACCAGTGGTCAAAAGTTTCCGGCCCTACTTTAGAATTCAGAAATCAAAACTCAGCCTCAGTTACCTTAACTAATCTTGTGGAGGGAACTTATGTTCTTCGATTAACTGTAACGGATAATCTTGGCGCAGTAGATTCAGACGATGTAAGGGTTGAAGTCTTGCCTGCAGAAGTAAATCAGGTGCCAACAGTAAATGCAGGAAGTAACAGAACAATAACATTACCACAAAATAGCATTGTATTAAATGCCACGGCATCAGATAATGATGGCGAAATCACTAATTATTTATGGGAGAAAATTTCGGGACCGGCAGCAAATTTAAGCGGAACCGGTAGAGCAAGATTGGAAGTAACCAATATGGTAGAGGGCAGATATACTTTTAGAATATCTGTAACAGATGATGATGGTGCAGAAGCTTCAGATAATGTAATTATAACTGTAAACCCCGAAAACACCAATCAAACGCCTGTTGCTAATGCAGGACCCAATAAGACCATAACTCTTCCTTTAAATACGGTAACTATTACTGGTTCGGGAAATGATCCGGATGGCACCATATCTTCTTATCAATGGAGCAAAATAAGCGGACCATCTGCAACACTTAATAATGCAAATTCTGCAATATTAACTGTTACAAATTTGCAGGCTGGAGATTATACTTTCAGATTAAAGGTCACCGATGATGATGGTGCTTCTTCTACAGATCAAATGAAAGTGGTTGTCCTTCCTGAGGAAGTTAATCAACCTCCGGCAATCACATTACAAGAAAGTATTACTATTTATTTACCTGAAACAAGTGTACAGCTATCAGGAGATGCTACTGATAATGATGGAGAAATAGTGACCCGCGTATGGACTCAGATATCAGGGCCAGCAGCAACAAGTTTAGAAAATGATTCAACAAATACTGTGACGATTTCTGGTTTGGTTTTAGGTGAATTTGTTTTCAATTTTAATGTTATTGATGATGACGGAGCAGAAGATAATGCTCAGATAATCGTTACTGTTTTACCAGAAATTGCCAATAGACGACCTACCGTAAATGCGGGAGAAGATATCACAGTTAAACTTCCACAAAGTTCGATTGAATTATCAGGTAGTGCTGCAGACGAAGATGGAGAAATCAGTTCAGTTTTCTGGGAAAAAATTAGTGGTCCTTTTCTTACTATTTCAGATCCTGATCAATTAAATCCTACAATATCTGACCTCGAGGTTGGAACTTATATTCTCGAATTAACCGCAATAGATGATGATGGAGATGAATCATCTGACCGAATTAACATAAATGTTTTATCCGAATCTTTAAATCTACCCCCAATAGTAGATGCCGGAAAAGATCAATATTTTGTCGTCCCGGTTTCACAGATAGTGATAAATGGTACTGTGGAAGATGATGGTGAGATAGAACTGATCAATTGGGAGCAAACATCAGGCCCGGAAGTCACATTGGATGGTATAAATACCGAAACTCTTACTCTTACAAACGTAGTTCCAGGTAATTATAACTTCACTTTAGTAGCAGTTGACGCTGAAGGATCAACTGGAACAGATGCAGTAGCAATAACAGTCCTTGCAGAAGGTGAAAAAATAGCACCTATAATCGATGCGGGCCCGGACACGACAATAATTTTCCCCCAAAGAGATATAGACATATATGGTACCGCATTCGATCCGGTAAATGCAGATGAGATAATTAGCTTTAGCTGGAGACAAATTTCCGGGCCTCCAACAACAATCCTATATCCCGATTCTTCTGTTTTACATCTTACCCAGCTTCTTGTGGGCGAATATATTTTTGAACTAAGTGCAGCAAACGAGGATGGCATGGTAAGTAAAGACGAAGTAGTTATCAATGTTTTCGCAAATGAATATGATGGAATTGTTGCTCCAGACTATTTTTCTCCAAACAATGATGGAATAGCTGACTTTTGGGTATTAGAAAATTACGAGAACTTATCAAGTGATCTCTTACTTATCATTTTTGATAAAGCAGGGGATATAGTTTATGAGGCAGAAAACTACCAGAATAACTGGAATGGCACGGCAAATGGAGGTGGACGACAATTGCCGGAAGGAGTTTACTTTTTTACCATAAGTATTAATGGAACTGTTGTTAAAACAGGTAGCGTAACTCTATTAAGATAATCACATGATCAAGAAAATTAGTATTATAATATTTGTAGTTGTTGTACTTTCTTTAAATAAGGAAGAGCTTAAGGCACAAGATTACCCAGTATCATCTAGCTGGTTGTTTAATCCAATGTACTACAATTCTGGCTACCTGGGTATGGGAGGAATGACTGAATTAAACATTTTTTACAGGCAGCAATGGCAGGAAATAGAAGGAGCTCCAAGGGTTTTATACGGAAATGTCCAAATACCAATAAATAAGCAAATTACTATTGGAGGCGAAGGAATCTTTGAAGAAATCGGTTTGCTAAGATCCACTTCCTTGCGCGGTGGAGCTTCCTATCATTTACAATTGAGTAATAATCAGTGGATAAATTTTGGAATAATGATGGGAGCTGGAAAAGAAAATGTTATTGCATCTAATACCGGCAATATAAATGACCCTGTTTTTACTCCAGGAATAGATGATACCTGGTATATGAGTGCCACTGCAGGAATTGTATATTTTAACAGATTCCTTGAATTAGGAATTAGCGCACCTCAACTAATAGAAAGAGACTATGCTTATGAAGGTTCCCGGGATCCGATATCTTTTGGTGGAATAAATTATTTTACAACACAGGCTGCAATAGTACTGGATTTAGATAGGAAGTCTAATTTCACTAATAAAACCGGTATTCTTTATCGACACAGACCTGAAGTTTTAGGAGATAGCTGGGAAGTATTTACAAGTTTCACATTTTATGATGTTATATCTGCTGGTGCGGGTTATAGAAATAATTTCGGTCCCTTAGTTCATATTTCTATACAGCTTAAAAAGAGGGCTCGTTTTTCATACCATTATGATTTCCCTACGAATAATATTGAGGGATTTAATAACGGTTCACAAGAGTTTAATCTGAATATCGGTTTAACGGATCAAAACTACTATTACATCGAAGATACTGACGTTTCACCTGTAGTCGGTATAACTGAAACAGAGGATGAAGCTATAGCCCTTGAAGAAGATGTTACAGTTTTGGAAGAGGAACCTGAAGAAAAAATAGAACCGGAGGTAACTGAAGAAATGGTGGCTGTGGAAGAATTAGAAGATACAACCAACATTGATGAACCTCAATTCATTGATGAACCTGCAATAACTGCCAATGAATCTGTAGCTAATAAATATAAAATGAATAAAGGCCATTACATCGTAGTGGGGTCTTTTGAAATTGAAAATAATGCTATAGGATATACAAAAGAATTAAATGATGCTGGTATAAAAACAATGATGGGCTACAGACCTGAGGCCGGTCTTTATTACACGTATGTTTTTTATACAGAAGAGAACATAAATGAAGCACTAAAAAAAGTTTATCAAATTCGTAAAATAAACCGAGATGATTTCAAAAAGGCCTGGATTCTAACTATTAGATAAATTTCGCTTTTTACCACCTGTAAAGCTTATTTTTTATTGATTTAGATAATTAAATTATTCTAATATTATTTTTCATTTACAAAGGATTTGGGTACATTTGTTATTCGACATTACTTATGTAAGTTATATAATCATTCATTCAATTTCCGCAGGCCACACATTTTAAGAATTATTTTTTCTATGAAAAAGGTATTATTATCATCCCTAATCGTCTTTTTGATATCCTTTATGGGATATTCACAAGATGTATGCCCTGAAGGAAGCACTAAAAGAATAGGGCCGAACGGATTTCTATATGATAGAAGTTGGGCTCCTAATCCTGATACTTTAGTTTCAGACTATAAAGACATGACATCCTGGCAATCTGAAAGATATATCCCTTATATGTTTAGACCTGGGAATGGTGAATCTGTAATGGATTTCAGGATGCTTCATCCAAATGACTGGACTCCCACATCAACTCAAAAGTGGCCTCTTATTGTTATGTTTCATGGCCGAGGTGAAAGAGGCAGAAAAGGTTATTATGCTGAGCTACCAGAACGATGTGATTTTGCTGGAAGTGAACAGCAAATCCAGGAATGGGAAAATGATAATAGAAGGTGGAGAAATAATGATCATCAACTGATTTGGAGTGGTGCCAACCATTTAGGTTGGGTTACGAGAGGAGAATATCCTGGATTTGTACTTTTCCCACAGGAAGCATTTGGATATTGGGTAAATGGTAGTGGTTTTACAGCAGGTTATCTAGATTTTGATAATGTTCGAGATAATCCTACTGTTGAAATGGATAAAACTATTGAGCTGATTGATTATTTAATTGCAAAAGGTCAGGTAGATCCGGATAGAATTTATGTTCACGGCCTTTCATCAGGAGGCTCAGGCGCCTGGTATATCGCAATGAAAAGGCCTGATTTAATCGCTGCTACTTCACCTATGTCAGCTCCCGGGGATGTGAGTCAGGCAGATGAATTAGCTCATATACCCGTCTGGTTAACTCAGGGTGGGCTCGACGGCAACCCGTTGCCTTCGGTATCACATGACGTAATGAACGCTTTGAGACAATACGGTGGTCAGGAAAAAAAATACGAAGGTGAACATAGAATATACACCGAATATCCAAATAGAGGCCATAATGCCTGGATCGATACCTACAACGATCCTTATTGGATGGAGTGGATGTTCAAGCAGGATAAAACAAATATTACCATATTTGGTGATACAGCATTATGTCCGGGATCAACTATCACTATGGGAGTAGACCCAAACTTTTTAGCTTACGAGTGGAAAAGAGATGGGCAGGCGATTGGAGCTACGACAAATGATATTACAACTGATGTACCAGGACAGTATCAAGTTCGGTTTCAACGAAATATAGGAAATACTACAGAATGGAGTAAATGGTCTCGTCCTGTGACAATTTATTTGCGTGAAGATCGTACCGCAACTCCGGAAATCACTCCACTTAGTACAACAGCACTGCCTCCGAGTGGAAGTAATGTGACTTTAAGAGGGCCTGAAGGAATGCAATCATACCTATGGTCGACTGGTGCTACTACACAGGAAATTACGGTTTCAACAGCAGATTCTTATACTCTTCAAGTTATTGCTCCGGGGGAATGTATCAGTCTCGTTTCTGATCCTATGGTAGTTTCCAGAGGACAAGGGCCAAACGTTCCTGCTTCGCCTGAGAACCTTTCTGGAGTTGTTAGCTCTGAAACCGAAATCAATCTATTCTGGGAAGATAAATCTGACAATGAAACAGTTTTCGAGATTTACCGATCTACTTCGTCTTCCGGGCCATTTTCCATGATTGCAAGGGTAAATGCTAATATAGAATATTATGAAGACGCAACACTGAATCCTTCAACAACTTATTATTATAGAGTTCGTGCAATCAATAATCAGGGGTATAGTGATAATTATACCAACACAATAAACCTAACAACACTAAATGACAATGTAGCACCTGAACCACCAAACTTAAGTTTAGTGGGTGTGACTGAAAATTCTATATCATTAGAATGGGACGTGCCTGAGGATAATTCACAAATTGTTAATTATAAATTATTCCAAAATGGGGCCGAATTGGTTCAAGTAAACAGGAACAACTATATAATTTCAGGACTTACTGCGAATACAATATACAGATATACAGTGATTGCTATTGATGCAGCAGGAAACGAATCAGATCATAGTAATCAAATTGCTGCGGTAACTACTCCAAATGGCGTTAGATATAATTATTATGAATTCTGGAATAACATTAATTCCGTAGATGAACTAAGTACCTTCACAGAGGGTGATTTATTTTTCTCTAAATCAGGAGTAATGCCTGCATTTACTTATGATCCTGCAGAAAGGCTATTCAGATTTGGGTTCATTTATAATACTTATCTAGAAATAGATGAACCAGGAAATTATACTTTCAGTACCCGTTCAGATGATGGTTCAAAACTGTATATAAAATTAGATCCACTAAATGATAATGATTCGACATTAGCTGTTAATAATGACTTTCCTCATGGCCCTGTAACTGTTACGAGTCAGACTTATAATTTAAATAAAGGCAGATATAAATTACACGTCAGGTTCTTTGAAAATAATGGTGGAGAAACTTTAGAAGTCAGATATAATGGGCCAAGTTTCCCAAATATGATTATTCCTGCAGATAAACTATTCCTTGGCCCTGGCCAGTTACCTGATCCTCCAAATACACCGACAAACTTAAATGCAAGTAATATCGGTAATTACGAGGTAAGATTAACCTGGAATGATCAATCTTCTAATGAAACCGGTTTTGAAATATACAGGAGTACTACTTCCGGATCAGGATATGAAATTTTAAGTACCTCGGTTGCTAATGCCGAAGTTTTTATTGATGATACAGCGATACCAGGAGAAACTTATTATTACATAGTAAAGGCTATTTCTAACTCAAATACTTCTCCTGCTTCTAATCAGGCATCAATTACTGTATCTCAGGATAATGTAGCCCCAACTACACCAACAAACTTAACAGTTATGTCGGTTAGCAGTACAAATGTTGGGTTATCATGGAATGCTTCGACAGATGACTTTGGAGTGAGCCATTATGAAATTTGGGCTAATAATAGTCTGGTTGGAATTGCATCCCGAACATCAGGTTCAGGTGATGAATCCACAATGGAGATAATGGGATCAACACCATCTACCGCTGCTTTAGTAACAGGTCTTACACCTGATACAGATTATGACTTCCGTGTTCGCGCAGTAGATATAGGTGGTTTGGAAAGCGCATTAAGTAATATTGCATCTGCTACTACTGGATCTGAGGTGCCTCTACCTGTTGAATTTGCTTATGTACGTGCAGAATTAACAAATGAAGGGAGCGACATTACAATTGAATGGGGTACGGCCCTGGAAATAGATAATGACTATTTTGTAATCGAAAAATCTACAAATGGTAAGGATTTTAAAGAAATCGGGACGGTAGATGGTAACGGAAATTCTAACGAACTGATCAATTATTCATTTATCGATGAAGATGTCAGACCAAGAAATTATTACCGAATTAAACAAATAGATTTTAATGGAGATTTCGATTATTCACAGATCGTAAGTGTGTTAAGAAATAATCTTCCAATTAAATTTAAAGTATTCCCTAACCCGTTAGTTCAAGGTTCATTAAAAGTTCAGGGTGAAGGAATCATTCACGGGGATGAAATTACATATACAGTATTTGATACTTACGGAAACCCTGTAAGATCAGGAACAACTAAAACTGATAACTTATTAACTGACACCGGCCAGACTCTAGTTTACAAAGAAGAATTAGCTGCCGGAATGTATTTTCTACAAGTTGTTTACCGTGATACCATTTACAAGCAAAAAGTAATTATTCAATAAAAATCATAAATTCAGAATAACTCCTGCACAAATATGCAGGAGTTTTTTATTTACTGTGGAGAAGAAGCGATTTTTAAATTATATCCATCAGTTCAGAGGTTTAGCTATTTTATTAATAGTAATAATCCATTGTTTTGGAATTTTTAATTGGGCCCAATTCCCAAATGGGTGGTTTATTGTTAATGCTGTTATTGGTCGCGGAACTTTACTTTTTGTATTTATAGCTGGATTTTTATTCGAATATCTTTCCTATAAATACAATTATAGAATTTATTTAAGTAAAAAAGCCAGGTATGTTATTCTTCCATATATCGTTTGTTCCCTCCCTATTTTATTTTACAGAGTATTCTTTCAGGACATCCCTCCACGAGTGATAATTGCATTCCCGGAAATTGTAGAATATAATGGTGTTTCGCAGGCTTTATATTACCTCTTTACAGGGACACACTTACTCCCCTACTGGTTTATTCCAATGATCGCCTGCTTTTACATTATAAGCCCCGTATTTCACTGGCTTATAAAGAGGAGAATCATACTACTTCCGACGATTTTATTCACAACAATTTCACTGATTTTCACGCGAGTTGAAACAACGGATATTGTAGGGAATTTGATTCACTATTTAGGTGTATTCTGGATCGGTGCGATAACCTGTATGTACCGTGATGAAATTTTTAAATTCACAAATAAATATCCATACTTACCCTGGCTGGTCTTTATCATTTTATTGTTCACCAGTATAACAATTAAAACCTGGACAGAACAGCAATTTTTTCTTCAAAAACTAGCGCTTTCCTGGTTATTGCTTTTTATCTTATATAGAAATAAAAAAGAAATACCGGTTTTGAATGTATTGGCTGATTTGAGCTTTGGTATATATTTTATCCACTTTTATTTCATCCTGGCAACAAAACCGATTGTAATAAAATATGCTCCGGCTAGTCCGGTTCTACTAACAGTATATTCATTAACATACTTTATATTAATTGTTTTATTGAGTGGCGTGGCTACCAAATTGGTGAAAATACCATTTAAAGGATATAGTCGTATGCTTGTTGGTTCGTAATAATATCATTATGCATAAAAGAGCTTTTCTGCTAATATTATTCGCAGCATTAATATTCTTAATTAATAACATGTACCTGGGTGGATATTTACATTCCATAGAGACTCTTTCTATTGAATTAATGACCAGTCCCGAAGCACTAACAGAATTCAGAATTACTAATGTAGAACCATTTAAATTCAGAATTGTATTTCAGCAACTTGTAAAATATACTTCATCAATAATAAACCCTCAATCAGCTGATGTTTTCTATTTTACCTATCTATCATACTCGCTGCTGTTTTTTGTAGTATCCATTTTGGCCTATTACCTATTGTTTTTTACAATTACAAGAGATAAAAAAACATCCTTCTTTGCTTCAATCTTCATTTTATTATCTCCGTTTTACTTAATGGCATTTAGTATACCTGTTCATACAAGGGAAGATACCTTAGCTTATTCTTTGATTTGCTTTGGACTTGTAGCATTGTTAAAAAATAAATATAATCTTTTAATCCTTATCATAATTATAGCAACAGCTACCCGTGAAACAACCATGGTATTGCCTTTGGTAATTTTATTCTTTCCGGGATACTCCATTTTCAAAAGAGTGTTTCCCCTGGTAATTTCATTTATTGTTTTTTTTGCAATTAGGTTGGTTTTGGCTAAAAGCGGAAGTAGCTTAGATAATCAAATAGACACCGGATTTTTCTATAATTTAAATCATAAGATTTCAAGTATTGCCTTCCCTATTATATGTTTTCATATTTTGTGGGTCTATTATTTTATGATGATTAAAATCAAAAATTTAAAAATTGTATCTGTTTCACAATGGCTTAATCTTTCGAGCATAGTAGTTCTACTAATTGTTTCATTAACCACTGTTGTGTTTGGGAGATTAAATGAAATAAGATTATTAGCTATTAGTGCACCATGGATAATGGCTGTTATATTAATCAGCAAAGAAAAGTGGTGGATAATTCCTGGTAAGACTGCCATAATAATCAGTTACATATCTTGTACTTTGATAGGTATTATTGTTGCAGCTATACTTCAAGAGCAGGAATTATTCCTACAAATGAAAAAATATTATGTTCCATATAGTGAATGGACAGCCATTTTTATTTCCTATGGACTCATTCTTACTATTGGAATATTAAAGTTAATTTTAAGTTATCGCCATGAGTATCAGAAAGTCAATTGAAACAGAAAAATTAAAAGTGTTTTCAGTGATGTGGGCGATTACAGTACTAAGTCACTTGATCACTTTTGATGACTGGATAGAAGTGCCTTATTATCTCGGTTATACTCTTGCTGCTTTATGTATTGCTTTATTGCTCCGACCAGGTTCTATGGTGATATTTATTCTGGCAGTGATTAATAGTATTGCTCTTTCATTTCAAAAAATGCCATTTATACCTAATCATATGATGTATGAATGGTTGATCAATATACCTCTTCTTTTATATCTTATCATTGCCGTTATTAAGGAAAAAAGAAATAGTGTTGGTGCTGATAGATTGTTTATTTGGGTTTTCGAACCAGTTGCGCAATGGGGACTATTGATTTTATATTTCTTTGTTGTTTTTCATAAATTGAATTTCGGGTTTTTCGATGTTGATCATTCTTGCGGTGTTTTTCTTTTCGAAGGAATTATTCACCGGGTCAACCAATTATTGCAACTACTGAATCTACCCTTAGTATCATTAACTACTCCACTTAAATATATTTCAATTTATAGTACTATAATAATTGAAGCTATAATACCTATTTTCTTATTCACAAGGAGGTTCAGGACTACAGGTATTTTTATTGGACTGATATTTCATTTTCTTTTATCTTTACACGCACACCTGGGGATTTTCAGCTTTAGCCTGATGATGTATACTTACTATGTGTTTTTCCTTCCGGAAACTTTTTTCACATGGATCAGAAATTTCAGGGTAAATTCAATCACTTTATATCTAAGAATTATACTTTCTACTATTGTTATCGGGTTTTTCCTTATCTATAAATATTATGGATATTGGGTGTATTATCTGACAGGGCAGGTTCTTTGGTATGTTATCGGAGTGGCCTGCATAGTGATTTACTTGATATTCCTCAGATCTATAAATCGTATTTATGAATCAGAATTATTCAGAATTGGATTCCCTGGATATGCAGGCCTGGTTTTCCTGTTTTTCATAACTATAAATGGGTTTTCCCCTTACCTCGGATTAAAAACTGAAACATCCTATGCAATGTTCAGCAATTTGAAAACTGAAAATGATTCAAATAATCATATATTAATGCCTGAATGGCTTCAGGTTTTTGATTTCCAAAAAGACCTCGTGGAAATAACTGACTCTAATGTGAAATATGTCAAAAGTGATTATTATCATGAAGGCAGGCCAAGACTTTTTACCAATTTCGAAGTGCAAAGAATTATTCGCAATCTCAACCCGGGTGAAAAAGTGAGTTTCAAATCAGGTAATACTATTTATACAATAGAAAATAAAGATGGAGTAATTAATAAAAGTGAAAGTGTTAAGAACTATTCCTATTTCACTTATAAATTTTTATTATTTCGTCCAGTATATCCCGGAGAAATTAGTTTTTGTCAGCATTAGCGAAAGGGTTTGAATTTAGTTTTTTTACAAAGTGAAAGCATTGGTATATCTCCATCGGTATCACCATAACCTACAATATGCTCAAAGTTATTAAGGTCTAATTCTTTATTAATCCTGCTTTTCTTTTCCTCTCCATAACAATTCAGACCTTTTATTTTTCCTGTAATTAATCCCTTTTCGACTTCCCATTCAGTAGAAATTATCTGGAAGTCAAAATTTTCTGCCCATGGCAATATCCATGACTTATGAGATGCTGTAACAATGAAAAGCTGATACCCAAGCGAATTTAATTCATTGATCTCTTCAATAGCCTTAGGGCGTATCATTCCCGGCAGAACTTCATTTGCAAAATTTTGTCCATACTCTTCAAGCTCTGAAATCTCCATTCCTTTAAAGTACTTCCTGATAAATTTCTCCTTTAATTTCCAGTTGGGATATGCACTAATTGAATACAGTATGATATAAGGGGACAATAAAATTGCTCCCTTCAAAAACTCGAATTTCCCTTTAGTATATTTAATAAATGGAATAAACGTATCACCAGTTGTGATGGTGCCATCAAAATCAAAAAGTGCCAGCCTGTTATTCTTCTCCATCACATTTTCAGTCTTTTAAATATACCCTCAGGAATATTTTTTATTATCAACATTATGTATCTCCAAAGTGGAAGGACGTAAATGTTATTCCTTTTCCTTTTCCAGCTTTTAATAATTAATCTGGCTGCCTTATCTGGTGAAGCAGTAAGTGGTCCGGGCAAATCCATGCCTTCAGTCATTTTTGTATCCATAAATCCCGGACGAACAGTCATGACGTGGATATTTTCATGAAATAGCTTGTTTCTCAGACCTGAAAGGTAAGCAGTAAAACCAGCTTTTGAACTTCCGTAAATGAAATTAGACATTCTACCCCTGTCCCCGGCTACACTGGTTACGCCCACTATTGAATTGATCTCATTATCTCCTCTCTGAGTTAAATAGGAATTTATAATTGATACTGCTCCGGTGAAATTTCGGTTTATGATCTTAAAAGATTCTTCTTTATTTGTTTCAGCTACCATTTGATCACCAAGATATCCGAATACGACAAATAAAGAAGTGGGATATGAGCCTTCAATATTTTTGAAGAAATCATCATGAGAATCAAATTTTTCTGCGTCAAAATAAACGTAATCACATTTTACATTATATCGAACGGATATATCGCTAGAGGTTCTGCTGAGCTCCTCTGTCCTTCTTCCTCCAATAATCAATTCCTTGCCTTCCTTAGCCAACCCGTGAGCTAGTTCGGTAGCCAGATCGGAAGTTCCACCTAAGATCAAAACTCTTTCCTTCATGTTACGAAGTATAAATTATTATATAAAAACTTATCACCCACAGAATAAGATTTACCATAGAAAACCTATCCTTATATAAAATCCGGGTGGGCGATCCACTTTTGTTATCAACGATTGTTATCTGCAAATACCTTAAAATCCCTGATATAACAAACAATGATGTGGCATATAAATGTTCACTCTGGATGTTAGCATTGGGGCTGAGACAATACATTAAATAAGAGACAATGATTACACCGGATATTAGAACCAGGGTGGCTGTCATGTATTCAAGATTATAATTGGTCACAGATTTTCGGGTAAGATTTCCAGATACTGTATAATGGTATACATCATCTCTTCGTTTAGCTAAAACAATAAATAAAGATAATAGATAAACCATTACGATAAGCCATTGAGATAATGGCACCCCAGCGATCACCCCACCTGCAATTACCCTTATTACAAAGCCACTCGATACCATGATCATATCAAGTATTGCCACTCTTTTTAAACCCAGAGAATAAGTTATATTTATTAATAAATAAATTAATAATAATATAATAAAACGATAATCGAGAAAATACCCAAGACTCAATCCGGCAATTAAGCACAGAGTCATAATTCCGAAAGCTATCGAAGTCGATACTTTACCTGAAGCTATTGGTCTAAACTTCTTCTTTGGGTGTTTCCGGTCATTCTCACGATCCTTATAATCATTAAAAATATAAATTGATGAAGCGATCAATGAAAATGAAATAAACCCTATTAATAAGTTTAATAATTTAGTTGACTTAAATAGATCCCCTGCAAAAAATAAAGGAATAAATAAAAATGTGTTCTTCACCCACTGGTCAATTCTCAGTAAGTGGAAATAAGTTTTAAGCATAATTTTATTAATATAACTCAAAAATAAGATTAATTATAAAAAGTATAAAAAAATGAACATTTATATTTAGAAATTGATTAATAAACTCCTATTTTCGTATTCGTATTAAGAACATAGATCTATGATCAACTCCAGAAGGATTATCTCTACTTCACAAGTAGTGATTGTCTTACTTTTTTCTGTGTTGCCATTAGTTTTCTCCTATCCATATCGGATCAATATATTTTTATCCTGGGAGGGAGCTTACCGAATAATGAATGGCGATATGCCTTTCAAAGATTTCGGTATTCCAATGGGTTACGCTTACTGGCTTCTTCCCTCTCTCTTTTTTAAGATCTTTGGCCCAAAGTTATTCACATTAATAATATATCAGGCATTTATAAATTTTATTGGGGGGCTGACCTTTATAAAAATTTTGCGAGCCTTCAAAATAAACCCTTACAGCATTGCCATTGCCTGCTTAATATACGGATTAACATATATCTTTCTTAATTACTGGCCCTGGTATAATCATAGCGCCTTTGTTTTCGGCCAAATCGGACTTTATTTTACTCTGAAATACATTTTACAGTCTCAAAAACCTTATTTACTAGTACTGGCGGGATTATTTACTTTTATTTCCTTTTGGACAAAACAAGATTACGGTGGGCTGTGGATTATTTTTATTACTATTTTAATCATTATTAAGAGCATTGAATCTAAAAGAATTTATCTGCCTTTGATATCTTCTGCAGCGTTTGTTTTGCCTCTTATCCTTTTATTTATTTTTCATAGTGATCACGATATAAATTACTGGTTTAATTATGGTCAGGACCCACACAGTGCCAGGATAATGCCGGTCAATTTTTTACATAAAATCCTGGGAGGTTCTTTCTTTGAAAAAGCCGGGTTGTTGGTTATTGCCGGGATAGGTGGCTATAAACTATATAAAAGGGAACTAAAATTATTTTCCAATGATTTTTATCTTATTTTAACTGTGTGTGGGATCTTGTGTCTTGGAATTGTATCTAAAGTCACAAGTGTTCTGCAATTAGGCAATGATGCTTTTATTTATGCTTATATTTTTATTGGAATTTTCGAACCTTTTAGACTGATAAAATCATATAATTTTGAAAAGGTGGCAATTGCGTTTGTTATAGTATTCTTGTTAGGTAGTGAATTATATTGGGGTTATGCATCTTCTATGTTCGGTATAAGTCCTCCGGTTACTTTTAACAAAGTAGCTTCTGAAGAGCAAACAGAACCGTGGGTATTTACTCCTTTCGACACTTTTAAGCGAATAAAAGTACCTAAAAGCACTGCCGAGACTATGATCTGGCTAAAAGATTATAATAAAAGGCTTCCTGCAGAGCCAAAAGTCTTGAATATGACTGAACTTACTCCATTAAACCATGAATTTAATTGGGAATATGAATATGGAACTCCTTTATGGTTTCATTACAGAGTCAGTATTTTTGATAAACAAGTAGAAGAATATTGTGAAAAAATAGACAGCAAAAAATACGACCTGATACTATTTGAGAATATTCCGAATCTAAATAATTTTTATCCTGATAAAATAAAAAAATGTCTTGAAGAAGAGTATAAATTAGTTAAAACATGCTCGGCTCCCAGGCAAATTCCAGGAGCCACAATTGACATTTATGTGAAATAAATATGCTTTTTAATTCTTTACATTTCGCATTTTTTTTCCCTCTGGTAGTAGCGATCTTCTTCCTGATAAAACCAAGATATCGTCAGGTACTGCTATTAATTGCCTCATATTATTTTTATATGAGTTGGAAGGCAGAATACATAATTCTGATCCTCCTTTCTACTTTTATAGATTTTTTTGTTGCAAAAGGCATAGAACAATCATCTGATAACCGAAGAAGAAAATTCTTACTGATGATAAGTGTCCTGGCCAATCTGGGCATCCTGTTTTTCTTTAAGTATTTCAATTTTTTCAGCTCAAATGTCCAGGATGTAATCAATATATTTGATATAAATTATGAGGTGCCTGTCCTTCAGGTTCTGCTACCTGTAGGTATATCTTTTTATACCTTTCAGACGATGAGCTATACAATTGATGTTTATCGAAAACAACAAACTGCGGAGAATAACATATTTACTTTCGCCCTGTATGTATCATATTTCCCTCAGCTTGTAGCTGGCCCAATTGAACGACCGCGTCAATTATTACCTCAATTAAAGAGTAAGACATCCTTTAATTACACAAGGGTTACTTCCGGATTACGTCTGATGGCATGGGGGTTTTTTAAAAAATTAGTGATCGCTGACAGGGCGGCAATGATAGTAAATGAGATATTTAATAACCCAAATGAATATCACGGATGGTACGTTATTTTCGGATCAGTCCTTTTTGCTTATCAGATATATTGCGACTTCTCGGGTTATTCTGACATTGCTATTGGGACAGCACGGATATTGGGAGTTGAGTTAATGAAAAACTTCGAACGTCCTTATTTTTCAAAGAGTATATCTGAATTTTGGAAAAGATGGCATATATCATTATCAACCTGGTTTAGGGACTATGTATATATTCCACTTGGAGGAAACCGTGCAAGTCGCCCCAGGTGGTATATGAACTTGTTTATAACTTTCCTGGTTAGTGGTTTTTGGCATGGTGCAAACTGGACATTTATAGTTTGGGGAGCACTCCACGGTTTTTATCTCATTTTTGCTATTATTTATGAGAAGCCAAAAAATAAAATAAATGAAAAGATCGGTTTAAATAAAGTTCCCTGGCTGTATAATAAGATTCAGCTATTTTCAACTTTCATTTTAGTGTTGATAGGCTGGATATTTTTCAGAGCTAATAATATTACCGAAGCCATGGTCCTGTTTTCAAATAGTCTGGAAATTAACGCTTCTCAGCTAAGCTTCGATTTATTAGATGCGTCCGGAAATCAACTGATCGCATCAGCCGCTTTTATCTTTATATTAGAGGTGATACAAAACCTGCAAGGAAGTAAAGAAATTGAAGATTGGATGACATTTAAAGGGAAGCCAATAAGATGGGTTTTTTATATATTACTCATTGCAACAATCCTGAATTTCGGGATATTTACAAGTAATGATTTCATTTATTTCCAGTTCTGATATGAAAAAGCTACTATTCAAAACCCTTCTTCTATGTATATCAGTTTTGATTATTAATGTGATAATCAAGCAATTTATAACCCTGCCTGTTACATGGGGATTTGAAAGACTGGACAGTAAATTCAATCATTTTACCAACAACCTGGAAAAATATAATTCGCTAATGATTGGTTCCAGCAGGTTATATCGACAGGTTGACGTAAAGACTTTTGATAGTCTCAATAATGAAGCGGGTATTGATACGAAAACATTCAATTTTGGTGTCCATACAATGAGTGCGGCTGATACTTACAGGTTCCTTAGTGCTCTGTCAGATTCCCTTCAACCAGGTGACCTTGATTACATCTTTATAGAGTTAATGAATACCAATCATGTAAGTGTAAAAAATCTCGGCACTATAAGAAGCACTTTCTGGTACGACAATGAATCAGTTACTTTTAGTGTAAGGTCAATTTTAAATTCCAACAGATCTACTGTTAATAAAATTTATGGTTCAATAAGTCATTTAGTATCCTATTCATTAGATTTTACAAATGCAGGATATATCAGTAATTACCTGGAATATCAAACTGTTGATACAGACTCTGAAAGGTACAAATATTATCTCGGCCCTTCTCAAGATGGGTATTTTCCTTTAATGGATGAGATGAAAGATCCTTCTACAGATGAATCTGACAGAACAGTTCTAGAATCGAGATATGAGGATTTTCTTAAGGATACCCTCTCTGCAACTACATATAAAAATATTAGCATCGAAAGCTATTCTGATCAAAGCTATGATAGCTTCAATGAATATCATTATAATTATTTGAAAGGAATCATTTCAAAACTAGAAGACAAAGATATAAAAGTGTTTATTTTATTTCCTCCACGTCAAACCAGGGAAAACTACATGGAATTAATTCCAATCTTGAACCAGTTTCCTGAAAATAAGGTGCTAAGTGTTTCAAGTGGCAAGGAGTATCCGGAGCTTTATCTGGCTAAGTATTCTTTCGATTTTGGCCATTTAAATAACGAGGGATCAGTACTGTTTACTAAAGAAATAAGCAGAAAATTTAGAAAAAAAATTAAGTGAGATGAGAATTGCAATTGAAGCGCAGCGGTTATTCAGGCCAAGAAAGCATGGTATGGAAGTAGTTACTTTAGAATTAATCAGGGCCATGCAAGACCTTGAGCCATCCGATGAGATCAGAATCTTTATTAAAGACGACAAAGATGACAATTGCCTTTACAATAAAAATAATGTTACGGTTACCAAAACAAAAAGCTATCCCTACCCTATCTGGGAACAATACCTCCTCCCGTCAAAAGTAAAAACTTTTGATCCGGATATATTGCATTGCACAAGCAACACCGGCCCTTTATTTCCCGGGGTTAAAACTATATTAACACTTCACGATATTATTTACCTGGAGTCTTTAAATTTTAAAGGGACTACATATCAAAATTTTGGAAATATATATCGACGACTGGTAGTACCGAGAGTAGTAGCGAATGCAAAAAAAATAATTACTGTTTCTGAATTTGAAAAAGAAAAGATAGTTAAGAGATTGAATATTCCTGATGAAAAAATCTCAGTTGTTTATAATGCTAAAAGTAAAAATTTTAAACCAATTGAAGATCAGGTAAAACTTGATGAATTTAAAACGAGACATGTTCTTCCGGATGACTTTATTTTATTTTTAGGTAATACGGCTCCTAAAAAAAATACCCCGGCCATGATCAAGGCTTACTGTGATTACCTGGAAAAATCAGGAGATAGTCCATTGAAAATGGTGGTTTTAGATCTGGATGAGAATGTCTTAAAATCAATTTTAGAAAAAACTGGCTTTAGCAAATACAGATATCATTTTATACTGCCAGGTTATATTGGCGCAGATGAAATGCCGTTGATTTATAACCTCGCAAAAATTTATGTCTATCCTTCATTAAGGGAAAGCTTTGGCTTACCAATTATCGAGGCAATGGCATGTAACACGCCGGTGATCACTTCAAACACTTCGTCAATGCCTGAGGTAGCTGGGAAAGCTGCCAGGCTGATTGATCCATATAAACCAGAAACCATCACAGATGCTTTACTTGATCTTGCAAAAAATAAAGAGAAAAGGGAAGAACTAAAATCTCTGGGATTAAAACGTTCCTCCTTTTTCTCCTGGGAAAATGCCGCTAGTCAGATGTTAACACATTATCATGAATTAATTAATTAACCTCCTCAAGCTTCATTCCAATCATTTCTTCTACTTCCAGTTTAGCGATCTCCCGATCTCTTTCAGTGGTCATTCGTTTAATTCTTTCCGTGTTGTATATCCTTAATGCCGTATTGTATTCATTTAGAGTAGTTTCTCCATTTTTGAACTTCTCTTCCAAAAGTTTTGTTTCAGCATTAGCATCTTCCATGGATACAGTATAAATTCTTAGTAACTCATCATACAATTTAAAATTTTCATATCGCTGAAGTACTTCTTTTCGTATAGACAATTTTTGAGCATTAACTTCTTCCAGTGAATTTCTGTAAATAGCTCTGGCTCTTTTCACTTCAACGGGTGTATTTACCAGATCGCCTAACTTTAAAGTTAAACGGAAGTTATATCTAGGAAAGAATTGGTTTCCTTCTCCTGGTGCAGGATCGATATTAAATTCGTTAAGGTTTCCCTGAGCCTCTACGTTGTCAAGCCAGTCCCATTGAGCAAGATGAATATCTCTTCGTGCTACTTCTACATTATTTTCAGCAACCCGATTTAATGGATAGTTTAGCCAGGCAAGCCTAACTAATTTTTCCTCAAATGATAATCCAGAAGCTTCTTCAGGTAAAATAACTTTATCATAGTCAACATTCTGAGCATTAAGCGATAACGCTCCGATGAAAATAAAAATGATTAATAGATTCTTTTTCATGATCATAAAATTTATTCTATAGCGGTATTATTTTGTTCTTTGTTTTCAATTATTGATGCCATTTTTACCACGATTCCCATTGCTATGGCCCAAAAAGTCATTGTTTCCATTAGCATTGCTTCCTGTGGATAATTGGCTACCATAACGGTAAATATTGTTGTCAGTAAAGCGGCTAAAAATATTTTCAAAACTCCATCATCGGATTTGAAATAAGCCTCAACACCGATTTTTAATCCTAAAAAGAATATAGTTAAATAAATTAAAAGTCCAATCCATCCGGTATCTAAAGTTATTTGAACGAACTGGCTGTCTGGGGGAAATCCTGATAAAACAGGATGGCCTGAAGACTCCATAGTGCTCCCTAAACCAAAACCAATTGGATGATCCTGAATATAAGGTTGGATAAATTCCTGGTTTTGTGCCCTCACATTATATGATTTATCATCCCCTTTAAATGCAGTTTGAATTATATAATGTTGGGCATTGAGTGGAGGCATTATAATAAATACAACACCAGCCAAAAGCATAATCCCCACACCGATAATTATTGGTTTTCTAAAAGTCAATATAGCATAAAAAACCAAGCCTATTGGCACGAGGGCATAAGCAGTCCTGGTTCCGGTGAATGACATAGCATATAGCATCAGAACGATCAGGAAGGCCAGAATCAATTTATTTCGGTTTTTAAAAGGTCCTGCAAGCAAAACCATACATAGCAATGAAGAATATGCCATGATAATTCCAAAACTCATAGGGCTGGCTAAAAAGCTAAACCTTCTCCATCTGCCAAAGGTGAATATTCTCGTTGCTACTTCAGGATGTTGGTACAACCACTGAACCTCATAGTCCATAAAACCAAAAAACTCCTGGAGAAGGCCATAAAGAGCTGCTAATGTGGCAAGTACTAACCACGCTTTAATAAATAATTTAACCGTCCCCTTATTTTGAACGATATTATAAAATAATATGTAAGCCATAAAGGGAAAAAGGGCAGTTCTGAAACCGTTAAACCACAAAGTTCGATTGTAGGCAAACGGATTTGCTATCTGAACAAAATTATATAATACAAAGGCAAGCCATACCCAGGTCAATGCATTATTGGGGAATGAAAAGCGCTTCTCGCTCTTCATCCTGAGTAAAATATAAATTAATAAAACAAAACAGACAGCATCCAAAGCAAGACCGACAGGAATATCAACAGGTAAGTATTTTCTTACCCATCCAAGAGTAAAACCCAGCACCATAATAACAACTCCACCTGCTTTAAGTGATATTAATGAAATAGTTAGAATTATCAGACCGATAATTCCAGCCAGAAGACCTGCGCTAATAGCAAACCCTCCCTTTCCCATTACAAATGCAATGGCGAATGACAAAAGAGTTATTACACCTATAACTAATATTTCCTTATATTTTATGACAAGGTCCTGCATCAATTATAATAGCACAACTTTAAAAAAGAAAAAGTAAGTACTTACAAAACAGAAAATTAAAACAATCCATTTAAGTACTTTTTCACTAATCCATGATTTATCCAGCATGCTCATGATTCCTGTTTTTAAATGATTTCAAAATTTCCCAAAATTGCTCTACCCTCGCTGCCCAGGTATTATTTTCGGCTACTTTAATTCTCGCCTGGACCTTAGCTTCAGAATCAGATTCATATTCATTTTTAATACTGTCTGCAAATTCCTGAGAATCATTTCCAAAACTGATCACTTCAGAAAAGGTCTGAATATCTTCAGAAAACCTGGTGGCCACTACCGGTTTCCCTGCTGCTAAATATTCGTTGATTTTTAAAGGGTAAATGCTTTTTGTTAGAACATTACACTTAAAGGGTATAATTGCCACATCTATTTTCTTCAGATAGGCCGGTAGATCATCAATTTTCTTAGATCCAAGATAATAAACATTTGGTTTATTAAAGAGATCTATAGTTTTATACTCATCAGTACCACGGGGACCAATAAATATAAAAGAATAATCCTTTAATTTATTTATCACTCCCTCGAGCAGTTGATAGTCAGTTCTCGTTTCAAGATTGCCTATAAATCCTACCACTTTTTTATCTACCCCATTAGGCCAGTCAGAGGGTGTTTCTAAATTTGGGTCAAGACTCTTTTTGAAAAGATCCAGATCTGCAGCATTAGGATGATAAAATGCCGAGCCTTTAATTTCGTTTTTAATTCTATGTAATTCTTTACCCGTAGTTAAAGTAATGTCAAAGTTTGAAATGATCTCTCTTTCTAACCTTGATCCATGTTTATGTGTATAAGCGACTTGTGAAATATCATCCATTGACTGGTAAACTGAAACTTTTGGTCTGATATCTGCAGGCAATTTTTGAATAAAGAAGGGATCAAATGCATTGAAATAAATAAAATCCTCAATGTCAAACTTATCAATAGTTTCTCGGACTGCTCTTAAAACAATTTTGTTATTAAATTCAGAAAGTGAATTATACATCTTCCCTTCGGGAAGAAAATTGATCGGCAATGTCAATCCCGGGGTTACGACAATTAGATTTTCAGGTAAAGAACTGTCCTGTGAAAAGCGCGTAGAAGATCCAAACCATACTTTAGTTCTGTTCTTTATCTGATCAGAAGTATAATTACTTATGAGATCCTTGAACGAAAATGGATGGTCTACATAAAATACACGGTTAGTCTTGGCAAATTCTTTGGCAAGAGCTAATGACGGAGATGATATAGGTGAATCCCACCTCGAAAGCGTAAAAAATAAAATATCTTCTTTAGTAGTAATTTCTTTCTCCATTGTCACTTTACATATTTTGCGGATAAGCTCAATCCTTTTTTATAATATAATAAACACTCTTTGATAACTCTTGTAAAACTCACACTCAGGTTCCTGCTCAAATAAACCTGGTTAATTATAAGGCCTATCAATAGTGAACTTAAAGTACCATAAGCTGCCCCGACTAAACCATAGTAGGTAATAAATATATAATTGAAAACAACATTAAGGATGGCACTAAATACGATAAAATAAAATCCGATTTTTGGTTTACCCGTTGCATCCATTACAATTCCAAACTGCCTGGCAAATGGTTCGACCAAAGCATAAAATATTGTTACTTGTACCACAAAGGCTGTTTCCACATATTCTGCACCCGCAAGAATCTTAATTACAAAATGAGGAAATATTAATACGAAGATCACAAGTGGAATAATCAGAGCTAATATTAAACCCACTGATTTTTCGTATAATGGGGCAACAGCCTGTTCCCCTTGTTCTCGGATTCGTTTGGATGCCTGAGGGAATAATATTGTGGCAATACTCATTGTAGGAATTTCTACTAAGCTGCTTATTTTGACTGCTGGTTCGTAAAGAGCTACCATGGCAGGAGACATCATTGATCCGAGCATCCACTTATCGGTATTTTTAAATAACATGGTACTAATATTGGTGCCCAATGTATATTTTCCAAAATGGAATAAATCGCCAAACCATTTAAAAGAGAATCTAACTCGGTTTTTTATAAACGGTTTAGTAAAAATAAATCCAATCCCTGCAGCTACAAAAACCCCGGCTGCCTGTGCTATTGCCAGGTTTAACAATGTCACCTCAGGATAATAAAACCAACAGTAAAGGACATAGAGAAAAAAGAATCCCTGTTTGGTAAAATAAATCCAAAACGTACCCCTGAAATCAAAGTTACTCTGGTTTATATATTCAAATTGAGAAAAAGGGATCAGCAAAAAATTTGTAACTACATATACAATCAATACTTCTGAAAGGCCAGCAGCATTCCATACAGATTCTAATGAAAACCTGAAAACTAAAATTAAAAGCGCAATTAAAATGCTATAAAGAAGATTGAGAATCCAGGAAGCACTATAGATCATACTATGATCCTCTTCTTCATGACTGGTAATATGTTTAACAAGTGGATTTCTTATAAAACCATTACGGATCACTTCAAAAATTGAAGTAATGGATACAAAAAGTACCCAGATACCATAATCATATTTTGGCAATAGGCGAATCAGGAGCAGGAAGCTTGCCAGACCAAAAAGGGTCATTGCAACTCGCTGCATCAATGTATAGCTACCTGACTTGATCCAATATTTTTTATCCGATGGCGACATCTAAAAAGTTAGTATAAATATGCTCTGAAAAAATTGATTTATTTTGCTAATGATGTATACTGATAGTAATTTAGATTTTTATATTTGCCACTAAATTATAATTATTATACAATTTAATGAAACTTTCGTCCTATTATTGTTTTTTAATTTATGTCAGATAATTCCAAAAGCTTATTTCCGGACTTTTTATTGATCGGAGCAGGTAAATCAGGCACTACTTCTTTGCACAATTATCTGGATCAACACCCGGAAATATACATGAGTAAAATAAAGGAACCCTACTTTTTTGCATTAGAGGGCGAAGAAATAGTTTCCAAAGAAGATGATCCGCTAAATCTGTATGATTTTCCATGGGCAGTAACTGATCTAAAAGAATATCAAAAGCTATTTGAACCAGCTGAACCTTTTCAGAAAAAAGGGGAATCTTCCACAATGTATTTATATGGTGACAAAGCACCATCTAATATAAAGAAATATATTCCTGATGTAAAGATCATTGCGATCTTTAGAAAACCATCCGAAAGGTTATATTCAAGATACCTTCACCTGGCCAGGGAAAATAACTTAATGGGAACCACTTTTGATAAAGTTTTGGATAAAGAAAGTATATGGTGGTTGAGAAATGACCTTGTAAAGGAAGGTTTTTACTATAAACATCTTTCCCGTTATTACGAACTTTTTGATAAAAGCCAAATTAAAGTATTTTTATATGATGATTTGAGGTCCGATCCCGAAAGAGTTATTTCAGAACTTTATTCTTTTGTAGGGGTTGATTCAGATTTTAATCCGGACACATCAATCAGGTTTAATCAGTCTGGATTTATTAAAAATAAGATCCTCGACAAGCTATATGGAACAGATAGCATTTTGTTTAAGACGATCAAATCAGTGGTTCCGGGCATGTATAGTAAGCTTAAAGAAAGCTTGATCATACAGAAGCAACTAAATAAACTAAGGGGTAAAAATCTCGAAAAGCCCGGGATTGATCAGGAAATCGAAAAAACACTGACCCGTGAAATTTATTACGATGACACGATGAAATTTCAGGAACTGATAGAGCGAGATCTGTCACATTGGTTTAAATAAAAAATATGCTTTTTAACTCGATTCATTTTTTAATTTTCTTTCCGGTAGTTGTCAGCTTATTTTTTATGCTGCCCAAAACCGTGAAGTGGATCTTGCTCCTAATCGCCAGCTACTACTTCTATATGATGTGGAAGTGGGAATATATTGGATTGATCGTCTTAAGTACTGTTGTGGATTATTTTGTAGCCCTTGGTATTGAATCTTCAGCAAATGAAAGAAGGCGAAAGCTCCTCTTACTGATAAGTTTAAGTGTTAATCTGGGATTATTATTCTATTTCAAATATTATAATTTCTTTATTGACAACATCAATATGGCTGTTGCCATTTGGGATAAAGAAATCGTTTTGCCCTATGCAGACGTAATTCTCCCTGTTGGGATATCATTTTATACTTTCCAGACTCTTTCATATACTATTGAAGTGTTCATGAAGAGAACCCATGCAGAAAAGAACTTTGGAATCTTTGCATTATACGTAAGTTTTTTTCCTCAACTGGTTGCCGGTCCGATTGAAAGACCTCAAAATTTACTTGGCCAACTTCGTGAACTTAAAGGATTTCGATATGAAAATATCGTTCTTGGATTACGGCAGATGTTATGGGGGATGTTTAAAAAGGTAGTTATTGCAGACAGGCTGGCGTTTTTTGTTAATCTTGTATATGACAACCCAGATCAATTTCATGGCCCCTGGCCAATAATGGCAACTCTTTTCTTTACTTTTCAGATCTACTGTGATTTCAGTGGGTACTCTGATATTGCTATTGGTGCAGCCAGGATTATTAACATTGACCTGATGACTAACTTCAGAACCCCGTATTTTAGTAAATCAGTGAAGGAATTCTGGGGGAGATGGCATATTTCGCTATCTACTTGGTTCAGAGATTATGTTTATATTCCTCTTGGAGGAAACAGAGTTTCGGTTTTCAGATGGGTCCTGAATTTATTTATCACATTCGTTGTATCCGGCATTTGGCATGGAGCCGCCTGGACATTTGTAATTTGGGGCCTTATTCATGGCCTTGCAGTATCGATCGAAAGTTATCATGGAGTCAGGCCCTTATTCAAGTTTAAATTTCCGATCTGGGTTCAGCGTTCATATACATTATTTCTGGTAATATTTGCGTGGATCTTTTTCCGGGCTCCCGGCCTCAATGAAGCCATTGATATTATCGACAATATGTTAAATTGGAATGCTAATATAATTGGGGAGATTAAAAGAATAGAAACCAAAGAACTTTATAATCTTGCTATCGGTATTCCATTGATTATTTTACTACTGATCATTGAAATGATGATGCAATGGAAAACTACTATTTCATTATTTCACAAGCTCAGATGGGTAAGATGGGCTTCTTATATCTTTTTATTAATTATTATAGCTCTATTTGGTGTCTTTGTCGACCCAAGTGACTTTATATATTTCCAGTTTTAAAATGAAAAAGTTAATAAAATATCTGCTAGTCTTTTTAGTTATTGTTTATTCAACTTTTTGGTTGCTGGATGTTCTTTTTACTAACATTTATCAGCAAGGTTCTTATTACAAAACTCAATGGCTGAATAACAAAGAAAATAACGTATATGATTTTGCCATTCATGGTAGTAGCAGGCCATATACTTGTATCGACACAGAAGAGGTAGTTGAGAACACCGGATTGAAAGGTATAAATATATCATTGGATGGAAGTACCACCCCAACTCATGCTTTAATGCTTGAAATGTTTTTAAACAGGGGAAATAAAATAAATACTCTTTACTTAAATGTAGATAACTGGGAAGCAGACACAGAGGTAATTGGGCAGTTTTCCTATCCCCGATTTTTCCCTTATTACAAAGAAAAGGCTGTTTACGACCATTATAAAGAGTTTGGATTAAAATGGAAGTTATACCGCTATTTGCCTTTTGTCAGGTACGCAGAACAAAATACAACCTGGGGTTTGCATCAATTAGCCAATAGCCTTTTTGATTTCAAGCAGCCTGCATATGATGCCTATGGTACTAAAATATACGAAAGCACCGACTACCATGGGACTAAGGATTTATTCGAATATAATTTTGATACAACTGGCCAGATGAAGTATCTCAATAAGATTATTTCAATGTGTAAAGAAAATGATATCGAGCTAGTTGTTTTTGTCTGCCCTTTTGCAAATGCAGAGACTGATCAGAAATATTTTTCAGGCCTCAATGAATTTGAACATTATCTTAATAAAAGAGGAGTCGAGTTCTATAATTTTGGAGATAAGTATAATAAAAGATTTGATCTCTTTGTTGATGAAGACCATTTAAATAAATATGGAGTTGAGCTTTTTACAGAGGATGTAGCAGAAATGATCACAGAAACTCAAATAAAAAAAGCCGGGCAATAAACCCGGCTTTAAACATACAACTATCTATTTCCAATCTACTCTTTTAATATTCTTACAGGCATTCCATCAAACCCGGCACCACTCACTTTTAAGTAATAAGTACCCGTAGGAAAATCTGCAGATCCTAATTCAATAGTAAATTCTGTCATCGTTTCTGTCACTTCATATGAATTATTATAATAATTCACTCCGTTTGCATCCATGATCTCAACATTAGCAGTACCAGTTTTACCGGCTTCAAACCCTACATTGATGTAATCTTTGAAAGGATTTGGATAAGGCTTAATACCAGTGGTACTTGAAGTAGTCATAGAAGCAGAAGTTGTGCTTGTTCCTCCTATTTCTTCGATGATCATGGCATTAATGTAACCGTACATAGCACCTGGAGCAACCTGAACATTGATATGGATTTCACCATTTGAATTAGGCGATATCTCTTTTAATGATACCCATTTATCTGTATTAAAACCGGTTTGTACTTTTCCTGATTTTCCACCAGCTGTAAATACTGTTGTTCTATCTCCTCCACCATCACGGCTACCAAAAAGGTTTAAGTTATAAGTAAGAGATGAATTCAGACCTGTTATCACAATTCTACCAACATCTCCTGGCATAACATAATAGAATGTTTTCATTACGTTATCAGGAAGGATCTCATCGGTATTATTCGTTGTCATACCATTAGCGGATGCTGATCTGAACCCATTACCGATTTTAATTTTAGCACTCGTTTTAGCTCCGGTAGTGTTTTTCAATACTGAAGTTACAAATCCTGCATCAGGATAAGATTTTGTAGAGTTCCAGTCTGCAACATCTGTGGTTAGATGAGTGAAGTTAACATTCATTACTCCGCTAACAGTTCCATCATTAGTGCCTCCCGTAGAAGTAGAATTATCTCCAGTAAACCATGAAGAAGGAACAACTCGTCTGGTGATACCAGGACCTGAAACTTCAAGCTTCAATGTTTCACCACCCCAATTTTCCATGTATTCTAATACAAATGGTGTTGCAGTATTAGTCAAGTTTACTTTAGCTTGTTTTGTTACTGCGCCATGCAACCCATCATTATTAATTACTGTACTTCCATTGATCTTTAATTTTGAACCATCATCAGAAGTCAGGTAAAAAGTGTACTCTCCTGAAGCTGGAACAGTGATGCTTCCTATGAATTCTAACAAGAAAGTATTGCTTGCATCAGCATAAGAAAGACTTATATCTGTGGCTGTACCCGATTTTTTTGGAGTCAACCTTGAAAAGTCTGGAAGATTACTATAAGTGCCTTCATAATAATTATAAGTGAAAGATCCACCCGGTGCAGGTTCGGTAGAGCCTGAGCCATCGCCTTTTTTCACATATACATACGTATCATCATAACCCATATTACCTTTGTTGTCGTAGGCAACAAATCTGAACTTATAAGTTCCTTCAACCATATTAGTCAGGTTCAATGAAGATTTCTTCATATCACTCATTGTAACTGATGGCCCCATTAGTTTTTGCCATTGGTAAGTCATCGCTCCACCTTCCGGATCAGACACTGTAGGGTTTAATGTGATTGAATTGGTAGGAAGGGTTATTACTTTATCGGCCCCAAGGTTTACACTTGGTGGTTGATTAGTTACATTTTCTTTTACAGTAACTATAACCTGGTCTTTAGCAGTTTGACCCGCACCATCTGTAGCTACAACTTGAAATGTATAAGACCCTACGGTCATACCCGACACATTTAATGTAGTTGTATTTATACCGCTTAAATTAGCTGAACCACCTGATATCTTTGACCATTTAACTGTAACAGATTTACCCGCAGTGTGTCCTGCTGTAGCTTTTAGAGAAATGCTATTAGTAGGTAAAGTAATAGATTTATCATATGGTGCCTGTACTGTTGGAGTTCCAGAAATTGGATCAGATCCTCCCCCGGAAGAACTTCCTCTTCTTTGAGATAACATCCAGTTCCAAGTATTATCGTCACCATAAGCTCTGTCCCAGGCATTATGACCTACACCAGCGTACACAGTAAGTTTAGGAGCAGGAGTTGGATTAGGAACACAATTCTTATATGCAGCCACAGCTTTTTCAGTACCTGTATTTGGTGACCCAGGGCCATCATACTCACCAGTAAATCCCCATATTGGAAGATCCTTCAGGTTACAACCATCTTTAGTCATCCATCCGGCAATAGGAACTATCGCTGCTAATTTATCAGCATAGTTACCAGTGGCAGCATAATCCCAAACTCCGTTTCCTCCCATACTCAAACCGGTAAGGTAAACTCTGTCAGGGTCAATATTATATTTTTTTATCATGTGAACGACTATTTCTTCAACGAACTCAGGAGACCAATCCCATGGATACCTGGTTTGAGGAGAAATCATTACAAAAGGAAAGTCTTTTCCGTATTTAACTTGTCTAGGAGGTCCGGTTGCAAGAACCCTATTTAGGTCAGACCCCTTTTCGCCCATCCCGTGAAGGAATATTACCAAAGGAACTTGAGATCCTGATTGAGTGTAATTTGAAGGCAAATACTCCCAATAGCCAAAGGTTTCACCCGGAGCTACTGTTTGCGATGTGAATGATTGCTGTGTTTGTCGATCGGCAGGCGAAGTTTGAGCTACTGCCTGAAATGCAGTACCCAATAAGATTATTAAAAGAAGCCCGCGGAATAGAATTTTAGTTCTCTCCATCTAATTTGCTGGTTTTGTGTTTTAATTTATCAGCCACGAATAGCTGATTGTCAAGTATATCGGTTGCAAATGTATGGGTCTTATAATAAACTAAACACCCGGTTTCGGGCATATTCGAATGAATGTAAGGAATTAAATAATTGTAATATAAAAAGATTCTTGAGACACAATGTGAGGCCTTAAAATTGAAATATTCATAGCTATAGTGGCATTATAGCTGCTTTTGTGGATGTTAGATTTTGGATTGTGGAAATATTCTACATGCAAGCCACACCCGGTTGCAAACGTTTGCATTACAAAAAAAGTGACAAGAATAGGATAATTCTACTTACGTCTTATTCTTTTTCGACAGATTTTTTTGTTTTTGGTGTGTGAAAATTGGTCTTATGAGCTTTGGTAACTCCAAAAATTCCAGTCATCATTGCATAAATTGCTTTGGGCAATTGCATTGCAGCACTTAAAAAATCTTTGTTATAAAATCTCTTTGGTATCGCTATCAGGTTGGCAATTAAAAAGATGATTAGTAAAATCACCCAATAATACCAGGATATTTTGGAATCGATTAAGATGCTTAACAAGGCTAAGACAGGTAACACACCTAATAGAATTACCCTCGGAGGTATAAATGATTGAAGGAACTTTTCGAAATAGTCAAAATTACCTTTGAAAAGATTTCTGAAAGCAGGTAAAAAATGATCCCGAAAAAAATAAAACTGCCCGGCAATCCAACGTGTTCTTTGTTTGGCAAAAACATCTGCATTAGAAACCTTTTCATCATAAATAATTGCATCATCAGCGTAAGCAATTTTCTTTCTCCTTCCTATTATTCTAAACTCTGCCTCTTTATCCTCTCCTCCCATTTCTTCATTTCCATGCATGATCTCTTTAAAAAAATCGTATTTGAAAGCCATTCCTGATCCAATCAGGGCAGAAGAAAACCCTAAAGCTCTATGTCCTTTTCTAAAAACATGATTATTTATCTCTTCACTTATAGAATCCAGCAAAGCAAAAGATGAATCCCGGTTCTTAGCAGTTCTATGGCCCTGCACCGCATAATATCCAGCATCCAAATATCTACTTATTTCATCAAGGCAACCCTCTCTCATGACATTATCAGCATCCAGAATTAGTATTCTGTCATATTCTTCCTTGATTGTATCTAATGCTTTATTTATTGATTTCGTTTTTGTGCTTCTCTCAAAAAATACTTCTACAACATTTGCTCCCCTTTCTCTAAGCTTTTCTATCGTATCATCTTTTAATTTATCGGCAATAACGACAACCTCAAATGTTCCATTCTTAAAATTATGTGCTACTGCTTCCTCAGCTGTATGGAGAATTATTTCATCCTCCCGATACGCTGGTATCATGATTAAAAATCTTACTTTATTATTTTCAGATAAATTTATTTTTACCTTATAAAAGTGCCCAGCAATCGAAAAAAGCAAAAAGTAAACTATATAAAAGCCAAAATATAGAAAGATTATTCCAAGAAATATCGTTATTACTATATGCATAGTGATATCAAAAAATACTATTTATGACAAAGTTCAAATGTAAGACTATTTTTTGTATTTTAATAATAATAATTTACACTAAAACAACAGGGTGTACAAATCAAACTTCTCTTCCACCTGTCAAAAAAATAGAAATAAAGCCTGAACAGATCATAAATGTTACCACCCAGGGAAATGCTTTTCTCTTATTTGACGAGCAAAATAAAAGAAAACCGGAAACCTCCTGGAAGCCTCCTTATTCTCCAAAATGGCACTATCCTGCTGAGCTCATTATTGACCTGAACAATGAATATAAAATCGATAGCATAAGCTTCTATGATGGATCATCAACCGGGGAATTAAAAATTAACTTTGGAAAGCCTTTTGAATGGTCTGAAGGAGTTAAGCTATCTACTAATAAGTATAATCAGTGGCAAACAACGTCAGTTGAATGGGAAACAAGGTACCTGCAAATCATATTGTCCGGGCCTGAAGTGAATATTAATGAAATAGTAATAAGTGGTACTTTAATAAAAGAAATTGGTAGGCCTGAAAAAATTAATTCTAACCCTTTAAATAATTCACTAAAACAGTTAAAGAATGTATTAGGCACAAATAGCTTTATTGATGTACCACATACTGCATTAGATCCAATCTATATTGTCCGTGAATATCATCAGTGGGACTGGATGGAAGGTGCCAGAAACAAAAATTATCAAGGTTTCCCAAGTAATTTAAACAGGTTTAATCCCACAATTGCTGGTAACGGCTGGAACTTTGACAGCTATTATAAGACACTACATCAAAAAGGGAAAATTGTAGTTCCTGTTATGGTAGGAACAACTCTATGGATGACCGGAGAAGGGGAAAAATCACTCGAAAATAAACCAACAAAAGGAGATCCTGGCAATCCATTTGACTATAAAGAACATGCAGATCACATGTTTCAATTTGCTGCGAGATATGGCTCAAATTCTGTAAAAAAGGACTTGTTAAAACTTCATTCATCACAAGAAAAAATCTCGGGTATGGGGGTTTTGCAGTATTATGAAAATTGGAATGAACCAGACAAATGGTGGATGTCAAGAGTACAGTATTTTACTCCTTTTGAATATGCAGCCCTTTCAAGCGCAGATTATGATGGGCATCAGGGTAAAATGGGAGAAACATTTGGAATATTAAATGCCGACCCTAACTCTAAGTTGGTAATGGCAGGCCTGGCAACTTTTAATCTTGAATATGTCAAAGCGATGAAATTTTGGTGTGAACATAATCGTACTGATAAAAAGTTTGTGTGGGATGTGATAAACTTTCATCACTATTCAAATAATGGAGGCACTCAGCATGGTAAGGCTACCAAAGGAATATCGCCGGAAGCTGATTCATTATTTTATAAAATAAAAAGATTAAGCAATTTTAGAGATAAATATCTGCCAGGAAAAGAATTATGGATCACTGAATTTGGTTACGACACCCAGACAAAGGGAAGTCAAATTGCTCCTGCTTTAGGTAATTTAACATCGGAAGAAGTTCAGGCTGCATGGTTAATCAGATCAATTATAATTGGAAAGGCTGCAGGAGCTAACCGGATGACCCAATTTATGCTTAGAGATGGAAATGAGGAAAGTTTCCAAACTTATATGAATAGCGGATTAACTTCTTCAAAACATACCGGATATCAAAAAAAGACTTCTTGGTATTATTACTCCACTATTAATCATCATTTGAGAGAGTTTATTATAGAGGATTTGAAGGTAGATTCGACTACCAATTTACACAAGATCAAATTATATAATCCCAACAATGGTAAAGAAGCTTATATCATTTGGTTAGGTACTTCAAAAGATAAAATTACCAAAATAGAAATAGCCTTAAATAATCAAAAACACAACAGAGTAACTATTGTTGAATTAAAAGATAAAAAAGAAGTGGGGAAAATATCAACTGAAGTACTAACAAATAAAAAGCTTACACTTACAGCCAGGGAAACTCCAAAAATAATTCTTTTAGGTGCTGACTAGATTTTCAGATTTTCTGTTGTCACCTTATTTAAAATCGAACCAATCAGTTTTCCTTTTAATGTTTTAAGGTATTTAATAGATTCTTTATCAATCACCTTTAATACAGTATCAGCCGAAAAAACTGGAATTACTGCATCTACATAAGAAATCAATTCTTTAGAATCCGGAAAATCATTAAGAGCAGCTCCTTCAAGCAAAACATAATCATATTGATGCTTAAACTCCTCGAGCATTTTATCAAAATTTCTTCCACTGAAAATTTCAGATGGAGAATCAGTTCCTGTCTTACAGCCGATCACATCAATTAGCTTATGACTAGTTGTCCTAATAATTGATTCATTGTCTTCATTATATTCCTCACCATTTTCAGGCTCTTCCGTAAAGCTGGCTTTACCTGCTCCACCATCTAATAGCTTTAAGGATCTTCTTACCCTGCTTTTTTGCTCGATCTGATTATTATATGGACTTACAATCAAAATATCGGTTAATGAATTGTGCTTAAAATTAGTGTCTACAATCAAGATTCTTTTATTAATCAAACTCAAAGAATAGGCAAGACATAAAAGTGAAAATGTCTTTCCTGACCCTTGCCTTGTACTGGTAAAAAGAATTGATTTTGGTTTTAACTGTTCAATTTCAAACCGGATTTTACGGAGTTCCTGTTTAAATATATTAAGTTCTTCATTGTCAGAATCACTGCCAAACAGATCCTGTAGATTAAGCTTATCATTTTCCTTTATATGATTAATAGCTCCTGCAAAAGGAAGTCCTGTCTGCCTGATAAACTGTGTAGGCGTTTTTATAGAAAAATCAAGATACTCAACAAATACTATCCCGAATACGCATAGGATAAAACTTAATAACCCGGCAAACCCTGTTATAATAATAGTTTTAGTAGACTCCGGGTCGGTAGCAGGTTGACCTATCATGCTTTGCTTGATAGAACTTTCTGAAATTTTGGATTTGTTCCTTGCGTCATTCAATTTTTCCTGTGCTGCGAGATATTCCTGCTGTGCAAGATCTACTTCCTGCTGTAGAGCACCCAGTCGGCCTTCAACTGAGGCATAATCTTTAACATTATATTGAAGGCTGGCTATATCACTATTAATATCTAATAAAGTCTCTCTAGCCACCCTTAATTGTAGCTCAATATCATCTTTGGTATCTCGCAGTTCAGCAAGACTCACCTTCTCTCCACCAATGGTGGTACCTGTAGATGCCTGACTTTGTAATCGGTCACGTTCTGCTCTGAGGTTTTGAAGTGAATCTAGCAATACCTCATCCCCTGTGCGGATATATTCTTTATTTACTTCATTAATCAGGTTTCGCAACTGTAAAATTCTGCCATATGATCCGGATTGATTTCCTTCTCCACCATGGTTTCTTATTTTCTGGTTGATATTTTCAAGTTGCAGATTTAAACTATAGATCTCTCTTCGAACCTCCGAACGCTGGCTTTCTAGGTCAGATATTTTTGAAACATTACTCTCACTTTGAACTTCAGTGTCGATCACATTATTAGCTGCCTTAAAGCTTTCCAACTCAGAAATTTTTTCATCAAGCTGTTCTTTCTTTTGTTTCGAAAGCTCTTCAAAAAACTGGATAGATTGACCACTTTGACTTACTACATTTTTATTTTGATACCTGATAAACTCCTGGGCCAGGGTATTAACAACAAAGGCAGATAAATATGGATCTTCTGAAATATAGTTGATACTTATATAATCAGAATTACTTACCCGTCTGATTTCCATTTCCTCCATCAGGCTTTTATAATCATAGCCCAAATCCTTTAAGAGTTTGGCAACCATCCTTTCATCACTATTAAAAGTTGAAATCCCTTTTAATGAATCATATTTATTTTTTGCTATTTCCTTTGCTGTCTTAAAGTCTTCTTTAGAATAAATTGGTCTTCCATCATCGTAATTTTCGATGTATCTGAAAGCATCTGGCTGATCAAGGTCGTGAAGCAAAAGCTTTAAGGAAACCATGTTGATAATGGTTTCTGATTTGATGTTCTCAATCAGGTTTGTAAACTTGGATTCAATTTCAAAAGGATTGAAGTTTCCATCCTCATTAAAAGTAACCCCTTCATCAGTAGTGATTCCAGTAGATAGTTGAGTAGTAGATTTATAAACCTTTTCTGCAGAACTAGCAACAAAATAGGCAATAGTAGCTGCCAGAATTGGAACAGTTACTAATAACCACCACTTACGTTTTAATGCTTTATATATAAGAATGAAATCCATATTTCAAATTTGAAAAAAATCCAGCAATACAATCTACTAATTATTTTCTTAATAATATTTTCACGTGCCCACTTTTACCTATTGAAGCTTCGGCTTCAGGAATACCGGGTTTAACTAATTCGGCATTCATTATTATCCTTTCAGAAGGCAACCCCTGTTTTATAAACTCCAGCCGAACTTTTTTTGCAAAATCCATCACTTTGTTGAATTCTTCCTGACTAATACCCTCATAAAAAGGTGTTGTAGCTCTTAGCTCAACAAAAATATTTTCATCATTATTTATCGTATTAATTATATAATATATGATTTCAGAATCACCAGCAGAAACATTCATTTCATTATTCATCTGAAATCTATTGGGAATATCTACATCAAATAACGAAAGCAGACTGGAATCTGATAACACTTTTTTCTGAAAAAAAGTTAAATCTATGCTAAATGGCTTTTCAAGAAATGAACACCAAAATATATCAGCTAGTCCACCGTTCCGATTACTTGTAAAAAAAGCTTTTTTGGTTTCTTTATTAATGTTTAGATAACCATCAAATTTTTCACTATTTATATTAGGCCCCATATTCACGGGTTTAGTCCAAACTGTCCAGCTACCAAATAATCTTTTAGACATAAAAATGTCTGAATCCCCATATCCACCATGACCATTAGAGGCAAAATATAATGTTTCCATGTCTTCAGATAAAAAAGGTGATATTTCGAACCCTTTGGTATTAATTGTAGGCCCTAAATTTTTAGGGACTGACCATTGCCCTGATGCACTATCTTTTAGAGAAACATAAATATCTTCCTCTCCATATGAATCACTTCCTTTCATTGAGATTATCAAAACTTCATAATCAGGTGTCATATAGTATCCGGTATAAGAGCTTTCGGATATACCGGGAACTTTTATTGATTCAGGATTATTCCAATTTTTACCGTTGAATTTAGAAAATGCTATTCCACCTGAATTTTTATACGAATCATTCAAGTAAACAATTTTATCATCATCTTTAATTCCCACCAAAACATTGTTCTCTTTATTATTCCATCTTGGAAAATCGTTGGTAGGATCACTCCAGTTTCCTTTGGCATCCAAAGTGGTCATCCATATGTCTGCCCCGGAATAGAGTCCACCAGTATTTTCTTTGTGAAATATTCTGGAAAAATATAGGGTGTTTTGATCAGGTGCAAAATATGGCGCTAGTTCTTCTGCCTTTGAGTTTATTTTATCTGGCAGAGAATCTGCAGGACCAAAAACATAGTTTTGACCATAAGAATTCAGGAAAAAAATATTTATCCCTACAAATAAAAAAAGTATCTCTTTAATCACTTATTGAACCTTTTTGCTTCTTTTTTATTTCCTATTGCAAATAACAAAAATATTTCGTGATTGGAAGTTCCGAGACCGGTTTTATCCTGATCAAGAATTGAATAGGTATAATTAATTGTTATGAAATCAGTAATGTTTACTCCTAACGGTACATAAAAGGAAGTACGATTGCCTCCTCCAATTCCAAAATATCCAATATCCTTATAAAACATTCTGACTTGTCCACTGTATATATCACCAAGATTCGGATGTTTGTAAAAAGAAAGCATTGGAGATATTACAATATTTGCAAAATTATCGAAATAATATGCCGCATGTGCAGTTAGCATCAAATCGGGATCAATATTATCTATAGGCTCATCTGAAAGAGGAGAACTAACTACATTATTCACTGAAACACCAGCATAAAACTTATCACTTATAAGCGCAGCACCAAGACCCACATTTATATATGAGGCATTAGAGCCAGATTGTAGTAAGCTTTGATAAAACTGATCATTTTGCTCATCACGTAAAGTATATTTATCTGGATTCACAGATATGCCAAGATATTCTAACTGAACACCCCCTGAAAATTTAAGTTTTTCATTTAAAGGAAGCTTGAGATTATAACTTGCAATGGCCCGATTAAAAAATATCCCGAATTCATCAAATCCCTGGAAAGAAAACCCTAAACCGTGCTTTACTCCCACACCTCCTTTATCAGCCATTTCTAATAATGTTTCTTTATCACTTACCCTGATTTGATCGGTTGACTGTTTTAGATCATTTCCAAGCGTAAATTCAATTGAAGCTGTTATTAGTTGAGGTGCATTCGGGATTTTAGGATAAAACATTTTATATCCTACTTGCACCTGAGTAAAATCTTCCATCCCTACTAACGCAGGATTATAAAGCAATACAGCTCTTTGATCCTGGCTATAAAAAGGTATGTTTTGTGCTTTTATTGACCACAAACTCAGGTATATAAATATTATAATGAAAGGCAGTCTCATCATTTTAATATCGTTACGGACCCTTTTTGCATACGGCCCCTGTCTAAATCAATCACAAAATAATATGTTCCTGAAGGTAGAACTTCACCACTGGAAGTGCCATCCCATTCTTCCTGGTATCCATCAGAATAAAAAACCTGCTTTCCTTCGATATCAAATACTCTTATGATCACAGTATCGAAAAATTCTAAATTAAGAATGCTCCAGGTATCGTTTATTCCATCACTATTTGGAGTAAAAGCATCGACGATATCCAGTCTTATAGTAGCATTTTCAAATGTCATTATCCGTTCATAAACATCACTTAAATTGGTGCCGTCACTAATTACTACTGCTATGCCACGAGGGAAAGGTCTTGGTTCAGCTTCACCGGAAAAACCGTAAGACAAGGTGTTCAACACTTGTTCATATTCAGCCTTTGAAGCAACGCCTTCTACTCTGAAAATGCCTGAAGACGGGTCATAGGCGCCGGTTAAATCAGTACCTGTAAGATCAAACCAAAGAAAATCTTCTTCCTGATAGCTTGTTGTGAAATATGCTTCCATAAAAGTCATCGTTTCACTATCACCATCTACAATCTCACCGAATTCAACAATTGGCTGGAGTTCTGAAAAGCCATTATAGAAAAAATCAAAATCGTTAAAATTTAGAATTTCAGGTTTATCATTAACACCAACAACATTTATTCTCCACCAGGTAGAATTAACTGCCGTTTCCACTCCATCAGACACTCTTAATCGAATAGAATCTGCCCCAATATAGTCCTGGTCTGGTACGTAATAGAAATTATCCAATTGGTCTGCAGCAATTATTTGGTCTGCAACTACATTCATTTGATTTAAAAATAAGGACCCGTTGGAAGGTACTGTGATTACCCTAACTGTAGATAGTGGATCATTATCCGGATCACTATAATATTGTGCAAAGAGCTGGGAATCAAGCCGGAGTGTATCATCTTCATTTACCTGAAGGGTGGCACTTTTCAAAACTGGTCTATCAGGGCTATCCTGAACATTTACAGTAAATGATTGCGTATCTGAAAGTCCATCCCGGTCAGTAACTCTTATAGAAACAGAATTACTTCCGACATTTGCTTGAGTTGGAACACCGGTCAATGTTGCTCTTCCATCTCCGTTATCTGTCAATGTTAGCCAATCAGGAATTGTAAGCCCTGTAAAGGTTAATTGTTCATTTGGATCAGGGTCTGTAGCTATTATATTATATAAATATTCTGCTCCTTCCTGAACCTGGGTGACAGGGCTACTTATTATTTCCGGTGGGTCATTAACTATTTCAAATGTTATAAAATAAGACTGAGTTGCAGTGGCTCCGGAATTATCCGTTGCTCTAATTACAACATCATTATCTGAAACATCATTATTACCAGGAGTTCCAGACAAAGTCCCTGTGCCATTACCTGTTTGGGTAAAAGTAAGCCAAGAAGGAATTGTAGGTACTGTTAAAGTAACATAATCATTGTTATCAGGGTCTTCTGCCACTACATTATATACGTATTCAACATTTTCCTGAGCTTCAGTTATAGCGCCGGAAGTAAAAACAGGTGGTTTATTTACCTCATTTACTATCACGTTAAAAGATCTTGTGGATTCACCAATTCCATCACTAACAGCCACAGTGATTGTATAATTTCCTGGGCCTTGAGATTCATCAGGTGTCCAATTAAACTGCCCTGTGGAAGAATTAATTGATGCTCCTTGAGGCGGAGATTTCAATGAATAAGTCAATGTATTTTGCGGAATATCAGAATCGGTTGCGTTTACTGTAAACGATAGTATGGTTTGTTCATTGATAGTTCGATCATTAATTGTGCCTATAACTGGTAAGGTGTTCACTTCATTAACTGTGATTTCAACATCAACTTCATCCGATAACTCACCATCTGAGGCACTAAATGTTACAACATAGGTAGATGGCCCCTGATTCTCTGAAGGAGTCCAGGAAAATACTCCGGATTTTGAATCCAGATTCATGCCTGATGCAGCTCCACTAACAATGGAATATTGAATTTCATTTTCAGGCCGATCTGTATCTGTTGATAATAAAGTAAACTCCAATTTTGTCTGCTCGTCGACTATCTTGGATCCTGGATCATTTAAAATTGGAGCAGTATTGACTTCAAGTACCTCAATCTTAAATTTCTCCTCATCCATTCCTCTGGGTGAGCCATCATCCCTTACCCGAACAGTAACTTCATAGGTGCCAGGACCCTGTGATTCATTTGGAGTCCAGGATATTAATCCAGTTGTACCATCAATAGTAATTCCTTCAGGAAAACCATTCTTAAAATCATAAGATAAAACCTGCTCAACCCCATTTTCAATATCCTCATCAGTAGCTATAACCTGATAAGTCCATGGTTCCCCTTCATTTATTGTCTGATTTTCAATATTTTCAATTTTGGGATCTTCATTATCTTCTAAAACAGAAATTATAGACGAGGTGGTTGATGTACCCCCATAAATATCTGTTACTGTAAAGAAAATTTCATATTGACCAGGACCTTCTGCTTCGGATGGAGTCCAGGTAAATTGACCTGTGTTTTCATCAATACTTGCACTTGGTGAATCAATTCCGGAAAAGCTATATGTTAAACCTTGCTGAGGTAAATCACTATCTATTGAAGTAAGATTGATAGTTAGCGTAGTTAATTCAAGTAATTCACTATTAGAAACAGGATCAATAATTGGGTCAGTATTAACCTCCTCCACAGTAATATTAATTGATTGCTGCGCTGTACCTCCATGGCCATCTGTTACTAAAATATCAAAAACATAAGTTGCAGGCCCTTGTTCTTCTGTTGGAGTCCATGTAAATTCTCCTGTTGCAGCATTAATTGAAGCACCAGCAGGAACATCTCCGGATAATGCAAAGCTTAATTGATTTTCGGGGATATCCTGATCTGTAGCCCCAACTACAAAATTTATCAAGTTTAATTCTGGCGAGCTTTGAGTTGTCTCAGAAAATAATAATTCAGGCTCTGAATTAGTCTCATTTACAGTAATGTTAAAGTTTTCGGTTGTCAGATTTAAATCAGTATCAACGACACTCAATTCAATACTATATTGATTCCCGCCTTGAGTTTCATCAGGTGTCCATGATAAAGTAAGTGCTGATTCATCAAAAAATGCTCCACTAGGCAATCCATTTATGGAAATCGATAGGTCCTGAAGATCGTCTTCGTCATCAGAAATAATAAAAGTATAAGAAAATTCCTCCCCTTCGTCTACAATTTGATCACCTACAGGCTCAATTTGAGCTGCAGCAAAAAAACCGGCTTTAATATTCAAATTTTCAGGATTAAGTCTATTTGATCTCCCAAAAATCACTATCGCCAGGAAACATATGCTACCCGTTAAAAAAAATCTTTTCATAGTTCATGATACTTACATGAATATTATTTCAAAAGTATAAGTTGATTAGGCCCGTTAGAATTTCAAAGATAACATTAATTCTAATTATATTATAATTTTATATTGCTTTATTCTTATTATGTTGCTAGTTTTAATCCCTTAACCTTTTAGACTTTCCAGAGAACCTTACATTATTTCAGGATGATTTTTTTAGTAGAATTGATCTTTTGGATATCACTTTTTATTGTTGTCTATACCTTTGTTGGGTACGGATTTGTACTTTTCCTTATCACAAGGGTCAAACGAATATTCAAAGGGAAAAGAAAAATCACTGATATCACTAAAAAAGAAGATTGGCCCGAGATTACTCTCTTAATAGCTGCTTATAATGAGGAGGATGATATTCTGGATAAACTTACCAATTCACTTCAATTAGATTACCCTAAAGAAAAACTCAATATTCTTTTTGTAACAGACGGTTCGACTGATAACACCACAAAATTACTGCGTGAAAATGCAGGAGAAAATATAATTATTGAACATAGTTCGGAAAGAAAAGGGAAAATTGCTGCTGTTGACCGGGTTATGTCGCTAGTAAAAACTCCCATTACTATTTATACGGATGCTAATACTTTTCTTAATAAATATGCATTAAAAAATATTGTCAGACATTTTGACGACTCCAAAGTAGGTGCTGTAGCAGGAGAAAAAAGAATTGAGCAAAACATATCAGATCATGCAGCCGGAGCTGGAGAAGGGTTTTATTGGAAGTACGAATCAAAATTAAAAAAATGGGATGATGAACTAGTATCAGTTGTTGGAGCAGCAGGAGAGCTTTTTGCGATTAGGACATCCTTATACAAACCAGTTTCTTCTGATACAATAATTGAAGATTTTGTCATGACTGTAGGTATTAGTCTTTCAGGATACAGAGTTGCTTATGAACCTGAGGCCTATGCAACAGAGAGAAGTTCTGCGAATACCAAAGAAGAACGTAAAAGAAAAATTCGAATAGCTGCTGGTGGTATTCAGGCAATATCAAGACTGCCCGGTGCTTTTAATTTCTTTAAAAATTTCTGGTTGAGCTTTGCCTTTATATCTCATAGAGTATTGAGATGGACGATTACCCCATTTGCTCTGATTATCTTAGTTATAACTACCATTTATCTTTGGCAGACAACCGAATCATTCGTATACGAAATCCTAGCCTATGCACAGATTTTATTTTATACCCTAGCTCTTATCGGCTGGCTATTTGAAAGCAAGGAAATCAGGATCAAAGCATTTTTTATTCCTTATTATTTCTGCATGATGAATATTTCAGTCATACAAGGGTTGTTCAGGCATTTTAAAGGATCTCAATCTGTGGTTTGGGAAAGAGCAAAAAGAGCACAAAAATCTATGTAATCAATGATCATACCATTGCTGGTCAAATGTTTTCTTTGACTTATATGGAGCCTTTAAGATTGTGTAAACCATATATATAGTGCCTACATGAATTGCTAAAAATAAAGTATAGACAAAGGGGAACGGAATATTAAAAGCTATCATTCCCAAGTATATAATCACCATTCCTGTTACAACCCCAATTACATTATACATTCGCCTCATACTTAATTAACAGTTATAACAGAATAATTGTTGCAATTATTCTATATATGAAGAAATCGTTCGTATCAGGGAAATCCCCTCCCCAATAGTGTTTTCTGTGTTTTTTACTGCTTGTAGTCGACTTTCCTGATCCTTGATTTGTTGTTTAGCAATACGCACAAATGCCGTATCATATTTTTGATAATTTTCTTCAACTTCAATAAAATCTTTTGTGCTTATGATCCGCAATGCCGGTATAGTTAATTGCACAGTTTGCATATTAAATGCCATGTTTTCGTCAGTAAGATAGTCAGGAACAGCGCCTATAGCATTTGCACAATTATCCCATGCTTCATATTGAATTCTATTCAGGATATTTACTGCTTTTTCGTTAATTGTCTCTACATAGACATAACCAATTGTATCTATTGAAAAAGGTAAACTATCTGATTGATTGAAAACATAAATGAGATTAGGTTTTATTACACATTTTTCTTTTCTAACAGGCTCATAATCTGTAAAAACCAAATCTTTACTTACAGAACATGAAATGCCGGTTAAAAGAATTAAAATTAAAGAAATATGAAATCGGTGCATTGGTCAATAGTTTTTTTATTTATGAATCATCAAAAATTATGCCTGTTAATCTTCAAACTCATTTAATTTTATGAGAAACTGTTCTCCAGGCCTTAATTGAGCACACCGATCCAAATCTTCTTCAATGACGTTGGCTATTCTGAGATATCCCCCAGTTGTTTGAGCATCAGCTAACAGAAGAATAGGTAAGCCATTCTCAGTTATTTGAATTGTCCCGGGAACAACTCCTGAAGAGATCATATTCTTTTTGTTATTTGGAACAATACTTGATTTTAATCTCACTCCCATTCTATTTGAATCTTTCAAAACCTCATGTTCCATCTTAAAAAATTTTCTAATATCTTTCTTTAAGAAACAATCAAATTCTGGACCCGGAATTGCTCTGATTATTGCGGGGAATGTGATTTCTGTTAAAGCATTTGAGGTTTCATTATCTGATTTCTTTAAATCAGTATTCCTAAGATTAAGCTCATATCCCTTTTTTATTATAGCCCATGGAGTAGCTAAAGAAGAAATTATGGAAGCTGCAGAACTACTACCTAACCACTCTGGAATTTCAGGCTCACCTGAAAATGCTAAATACACTCTACATCCGGATTTTACTCTACCAATCTTTATGATATCTCCATCATGCAAAGCCAGAGGCTTGTTCATTTCAGCTTCAACTCCATTTAGATAAACTTCGCAAGGTGGGCCACATAAAGCAATATACAATGAACCTGAAACAATAAACTCAGGGCCTAATAGTGTAATTTCTATTAATGCACTTCCAGTTGGCTTACCCAATAAACGATTCGCAAAACCAGCAGTTTTCCTATCCAAAAACCCTCCACTAGGTATACCAAATTGTCGATATCCTTCTCTACCAGAATCCTGGATCACAGTAAACATTCCACCATTTATAAACCTCAGTGTTCCGGATGTCATATATTAATTATTACCTGTTTGCTATTTTCATTTGCTCAAAACTCTCAAAAGAAATAGGTTTAAACTTTACTTTATCACCTCCCTTAAATAAAAAATTATTTCCCTCCGATAGTTCCAATGTCTTTACCGGAGTTCTTCCTATAATTTGCCATCCTCCCGGAGATTCAAATGGATAAATGCCTGTTTGAGATCCGGCAAGCCCAACGGATCCAGCGGCAACTTTTAATTCAGGTGAGAGTTTTCTACGACAATGGAGCCTGGAAGGTACCTTTCCCAGGTAAACAAACCCGGGTAGAAAGCCGGTCATTAATACAGTATATTCTTTTGAGATATGTAATTCTATTATTTCTTTGCTGCCCAATCCTGTTTGCTTCATTACCACTTCAATATCAGTTGCAAACCTTTCATCATAACAAACGGGTATAATATGGGTATTACCATCAATATTGAAGTTCTTATCCTCATCCAGGTTTTCTTTAGCCAGAGCTTTAATAAACTCCGACAAAACAAAATAAGAAATCTTACCAGGGTCATATCCGACTGTCAATGAACAAAAGGCTGGGATTGTGTAAATAATACCTTCAAGATTTTTGGATTGGATTAAATGATCCAGATAGTAGACTTTCTTATTGATTTTCAAATCAATATTCTGCCGAAATTCTACCAATAATGCAGTACTACCTAAATGTTTAACTTTCAACATTTAATAGAGGGGATATTTCTATATTATTTTGTTCAAAAGAGTCTTTTAATTTTTCTAGTATTTTTCCTGCGATTGGATTATCACCATGAATACATAACGAATCACACTCTATATTAATATACTCATTATCTATAGTTAAAACCTTTTTTTTCAATATAATATCGAGGGCCTGTGTTATTGCTATATCCGGATCTGATATTACTGCCTCCGCGATACTACGATGCACCAGGTTTCCACTTTTATCATATCTTCTGTCAATAAAAGCTTCTGACGCAAACCTTACTTTTTTTTCTTTAGCCACCTTTTCCATTTGGCTTGACGACTTACCTAAAAGAATCAAAGAGCTATCAATTTCTCGAATGGCTGAAACTATGGCCAGGGAAACCTTTTCATCATTTGCAGCTGTATTATATAATGCTCCATGAGGTTTTACATGGGATAGCTTTCCGCCTAAGCTTTCACAAATTCCTTTCACTGCAGACACCTGATACTTGATAATTGTTCTTAATTCGTCAAATGACATTTCCATTTTTCGTCTGCCGAAACCAGCAAGATCAGGATAAGAGGGGTGTGCACCAATATTTAAATTAAGATTGAGTGCTTTTTTTATGGTGTTTTCAATAAATAACGGGTCACCACCATGATACCCACATGCTATGTTGCTTGAGGAGATATAGGGAAATAATATATCATCATTACCAACCTGGAACTGGCCGTAACTCTCACCCATATCACAATTAATATCTATTTTATGCATCAATTCAGTTGTTGAATTACCCCCGAAATAGAATTTACTCCGAGAAGTAATGAAATTATCAATACTATAAACCCGAGAATATTGGCAACGAAACCATTTCTATGCTTCCCTAATATGTTTTTATTATTCATAATCCAAATTAAGAAAGCAACAATTAGTGGTAATAAAATTCCGTTAGTAGCCTGAGCAAATAAGATTAGCATGACTGAATCAACGTTTATTATTGCCAGTAATCCGCCTATGAAGAACACAAACATCCATACAATTCTAAAATTAAAAGAATTTCTATCATTCCGGAAGTTGAAAATTTCACTTCCTGTATAAGCTGCTGCTAAGGGAGCTGTTACTGCTGAAGTTATCCCGGCAAAGAATAATCCAAGACCCACAAATAATGACGCAAAGGATCCCATTACAGGCTCGAGTTGCAACCCTAAGTTAATTGAAGATTGATCAGCAACGACATTTCCAGAGTCTTGATATGCAGCAGCAGAAGTAATAATTATAGCCAAAGTGATCAATCCCCCAAATACTATTGAAGTGATAGAGTCTTTTCTGGCAATAGAAAGATCGTTTTCATTTTCCCACTTCTTTTTACTGGAAGATGCGTGCAGAAAAATGTTATAAGGTACTACAGTAGTCCCTATCAGACTAACTACCAGCGGTGCCGCGCCTTCTTTTAACCGGGGAACAAACAAACTTTTAAAAACATCTGACCAGTCAGGATTAATAAAAATAGCTGTTGACATAAATATTAAACCCATTAATACAACAAACAGCACCATGATCCGCTCAATAAATTCAACCTTGCCAAAATAAAGAAAGGTAAATCCTGCAATAAAAGCGATGATAAACACCCAATTTAAATTTAACCCCAAATACTGAAAGTTATGATCAGGAAATCCCAGTGAAGCGCCCTTTAAATTTCCTCCCTCGTATGCGGTGTTTCCTATTATTATTGCCGAAAAGATAAGTATTAGGAAAAGACCTCTTAAAAATTTACTTTTTGCACTTTTCCTAACCGCTTCACCTACTCCAATCTTACCAATAACTCCCAACCTCAAGGACATTTCCTGAACGACCAAAGTAGCAAAAATTGAAAACACTAGAGCCCAGATAAGTGTATAGCCAAAAGAGGCTCCGGCTACGGAAGCTGTAGTTACAGTGCCTGGACCAATAAAAGCTGCTGCTACCATTGCTCCTGGACCAGACTTTTTAATCCATTTTAACATAGAAATGCTTAATTTCTAATAAAATAGATAAAAGATAAGGATTATAAAATTTTAGCTGCCTATATAATTCTCAGCCTTATTTTGCAAAAAGATTTTTTGGATCTTTAAAAGACTTAAATTCCAGAGCATTCCCTGCCGGATCGTAAAAAAACATCGTGGCTTGCTCTCCTGGCTTATCCTGAAAGCGAATATGGGGTTCGATCGCGAAATTAATACCTTCCTTTTTTAATCTTTCAGAAAGAGTATGCCAATCATTCCATTCCAATACAACCCCAAAATGAGGGACCGGAACATCATGCCCGTCAACCGGATTAGTATGTAAATTTGAATCGTTTGTTCCCGGCTTATAATGGATAACTAATTGATGTCCGTAAAAATCAAAATCTACCCAGTTCTTATCACTTCTACCTTCAGAACAGCCAATGACTTCTTTATAAAATTTACGATTCTTTTCAATGTCATCAACAGGAATCGCTAAATGAAAGGGGGTAAGCTTGCTCATTTTATGTTGTTTTAAATAAAAACCATCCTTCTCCGAGATCTCTTAAAACTATAAAATCATCCGGACTCATCAGGGGTATATCAGTTAGGCTATCAACATATAAATAACCTACAGTGTTATCTGAGACCCCGCCAATAATAAAAAAAATACATGATTCACATAGATAACCTCCGATTGTCAAGGCCGTTAATTTCAAGTCAAATAATTCTTTATTATAATCATCAGTAATATCCCTGGTATTTTCAAGGGAATACTTTCCTTTTCCATAAATTGATATAACTGATTTTTTTATTGCTTCGAACTTTTCTTTATTGTTTGTATAGTAATCTTTTAATTCTCTGTCAGAAGATAAAATTAACTTGCTGTTTTCCAGGTCAAATTGTATATCCTCTTCAGAAATTCTGTTCTTAGTATCAGGTTTAGAATTAACAGCATTGACCAGGCTATCTATCTGAAACTTATTCATACTTTCTATTCGCTCCACAAACTCTGCATACACATCGGTATTAGTCAGCGTTCTGAATGCTTCCATTTTCCAATACTCATCATTCCTGAAATGCAGGTAAGTATCGATCAAAAACCTACCTGTAGAATCACACAATGTCATTGCTACTACAGCAGTCATCTCATTTTTATCCAGTAATTCAAACTCTTTTTTTACTCCTTTTGCCAGGTGTGTTCCATTTGGTTTGCCCTGGTATTCTCCATAGGTATATCGATCTATTCCATAAAACCGTTCACTGGAAAAAATTTCTTTTGCCAGATCAAGGGGCTGATAACCCTGAGAATAAAGATTTCCAAAAGTTAATATTGCCAAATATAAAATTGTAAAAAGCTTTTGCATTCAGTCTTCTTTTAACCACCTCACAATGTGCTTTTATATTGCCTTGGTGTCATTCCTGTGTATTTTTTAAATATAGCATTAAAACTTGACTTTGAGTTAAATCCGGAATCAAGTGCAATTCCAAGTATTGTTAGATGATCATTTTCGGGGTCTGCAATCTTTATTTTGACTTCCTCCACGCGGGCTTTATTAATAAAATCGTAAAAGCTAGTGCCCATTTTTTGATTTAATATCATAGATAATTTTTTACTATGGACGCCTAAAAGATCAGATAAGCTATCAAGAGTCAGGTTTGGGTCAAGGAAAGGTTTTTTCTCAACCATAATCTTCTCTAGTTTTTGAATCTCTTTAGCATCCTCAGTTTTATCTGGCTCTAGGTGATTTGTTGGAGTTTCAGGCTTTTTTTCTAAAACTTCTAATGGCCTTAATGCTGGAAAATGGATCATTGTGAGCTTCCTTAAACCAAAATAATGAATAATAACTCCTACATAAATGAATAATAAATAATAGGCTGATTGAGGAAGGGTAAAATCAAAAACAAACAAATCCACCATCGTTAAAAACAAAAGAAATAACCACCCAATAAACAACCCTATTAACAGATTAATTAACCATTGTAGAGTTATATATTCGATATTGGAATAATATTCTGTTATCCTCTTTTGATATTTTATAACCAGCTTTAAACTTAAATATCCATAAATCATCAAAGAAAGAAGTCCAAGAACCTGTTCAACCAGCTGAAAAATCGAAATTATAGATTGATCCATAATTTGTTCACCGAAGCCTGACCTGACGAAAATTACCAGTTGAATAATTAAAAATATCAATCCGGGGATAAAGTGGAGAAAAAATTTATTATCAGATTTAATTTTCTTTCCTAAAGTAGTTTGGACATAAAAAAACAAAAATGGCCCCATTAATAAAAAACAGGAAACCGGAGGTTTGAATACTATATCCCACTGATTAAGCTTTGAAAAATCTATTAGAAAATGTTTACCAATAGTTAGGGAAAGACTAAAAATAAGGCAAGAGAGAAACAGTGTACTTTGATCTTCCTTTTTTTTAAAGAACAATAGAACTATCCCAATGATTATGCCCTGAAGAGCACCAAAAAAGATTAACAGGTTGAATAAATTAAAATACACTGAATACTATCCTTTTTATTTTAAAGATAATATTCTGAAGCTAAAATGAAATCATAAATTCTTATTCATCCATATTTTTAATCCATTGTCTGATAAGTTCTACACCTTCTTTATGAATCAGGCTTCTACCTAGCTCAGGCATCATAATTTCGGGTTTGTCTGAATCCATCCTAAAAACGATGATTGATTCTTCCGGCTTACCCTTGACAATATCATATAAAAGGTTTCCTGATGCCTTACCAGCAGCGACAGGCTTCTTGTTGATTCCAAGTTTATGTTCATCAAATTCATCAAGCGTGAGATTTAATCCTGAAGTTTTCGCAGAGCCTTGAGGATTATGGCAATGGCCACAATTCATATCGAGATAAGCTCTTGCCCGTTGATCAATGGAAAAATGTCCAGGGTTATCCCATTGTGCCACAATTGGCACATTTTTTAACTCAGGTAATCCTGATAAACTTCCATTGCCTGCCAAAACAGCCAATTGATTTACTTTTTTTCCATTATTTATAACGTACTTGTTTAATTGCCCGGCTGTCGGACCTATCGGAGTTAAAACTTCATTTTTATTGTGACAATTCTGGCATTGGTTAAGATCAGGAATGCTATATTTGATATCCATTAACTCACCATCTTCAGAAATAAATTGTACTGGTTTTCTTGCCCCAACAATTTCCAAATAGGCATCAGACTGATCTTCCTTCCATATATATGTCAAAGGCTTCCATTCATTATCATTTTTGATTAAAAGGCGTGTCTCAATAATTTTAGGACTTTCGGAATTCTGAATTTTTTTGTATAAAAAGTTTTTTATCAATATAGTTCCTGAAGGAAAGTTTAAAATCCCTTCATTTACATAATTAATAGATTCCCCTTCCGGCAAGTAGATAAATCTTTTTTTTGAAGCGTAATCTGAAAAAAGAGGTGAGTTGATTTCGTAAGGATGGACATTTTCAACAGGCTTAAGTTGACTTAGTTCGTTCTCAAAAAAACCATACTCAGATAACCATGCTTTTCCCAGTCCGTAAGTTTCTACCTCTACCGGTTCATCGATGGCTGTGGTTTTCTCAACTTTATCATCGGTATTTTTATTACAGCCGATGATTAAAATCGTTGTAAGGATTATTATAAAATGATTTGTTCGCATTTATAATTATTTACATTTTCATGCATTCCTTTAAAGTCATTTTCTGCATCTAAATAAAGAAATTTGACTCCTTCTTCCTCAATGCAAATTTTATATGCATCATTGACCCTTCCGTTTTCACCCAGATAATTATCCGGCAATATCCCATCGATAATAACATCAGGAGTCTTTAATCCATTTTTAACCAGCAACAATTTACCCATGTCTGAATTGAGGTCTGGTATCCACTTATTATTATCATAGACATTATTGTGTATGTAGATTTTTCCAGGATAAGGATCATAATTCGGGTCACTTTTATAGTCTGCATTGAATGCTGCAATTCCATCTGGTAGTTCGGCCTCATCAGGCTTCTCATCATTCATTTCATCCATTGCTTTTATCAGTTCGTAACTTACTATTGCAATTCCTCCTGTTTTATGGCCTTTAATTGAGTTCTGATAAACTTCAACATTGCTCGTAGCCAAAATTATCATACCCGCTCCAGCCGGAACATAACCTACAATAGCACCAGGTACACTAAAGTTTTTGCGATTGTTATTGTAGACATTGTTTTCATAAACTTTAATATTGCGACCATACCGGCTGAGTCCGGGAAGATTAAATACTAAAATCCCTCCTGTATTATCATAGACCTCATTCCCATAGATTTGTACATTATCAGAATTCTCACTTTCTATCCCCGCGACATTTTGGTATACAATGTTATTTCTAATTATCACATTTTCTGATTGGCCTACATAAACACCAGCATCACTCGAGCCCATAGATTCACATTCTTCTATAATTACCCCGTTACACATAACAGGATAAAACCCATAAGCACCATTATCTTCGTTGATCTTTCCAGTCCATGCTACTTTCATTCTGCGAAAAGTAATATCCTTGGTATCCATTACTTTGATGTTATCACCGGCAGCATCTTCAACGGTAAAATCTTCAAGAGTAATAGAATTACAGTTAGTAATCCTCAACCCTTCAGCTCCATCCGTCTGACCTTTAAAACTCAGTACTGTTTTATCAATTCCTTTCCCTTTAATGGTCAGGTGAGATTTCCCTTCCAGGCTAAGGCTTTTATCAAATAAAAAGTGGCCCTCTGGTAGTTCTATTACCGAACTATCCTCTGCTAAAATAAATTTGGCTGTGAGATCTTTTTGGATATCTGAATAACTCCTTACAGGATCATAACTGTTATTCGATTTACAACTTATGATAAATAGAATAAGGAGAATTAATAATGAGAAGTTGATTTTCATAAATATAATTAAATGCTCTACTTTAAAAATAAACAAAGCAATTAACTACAAAGTGTGAATTCCAGAATCCGGACTTAATTTTCACAAAAAAAGGTGGTTTATGAACAAACCACCTTTCGAAATATTAAAACTTAATTTTTAATTTACCTTTATTGCCTTTACCGCGGTTTCCTTTGCCCGGCTTTCCTTTGCCGGATTTAAATTTACCAGACTTAAAATTACCATTACCGTGTCCGGGTTTAATTTTAAATTTTCGGTTGCCTCTGCCATTATTACCTTTAAAAAATTTGCGGTGTCCACGACCAGGATGAAAACCCCCAAGTTTTAGATCCACAACAAGCAAGTCCAACCAATGATTATGAGCATGATTCGCCCTGGCTACTCTAATGCCCTTATTTCCTGGATGGAAAAACCCACGTTGACCTCGACCCAATTTATGCTTGTGGCCATGGCTATGCAAGTGAACAATGCCTGTAACTACCTCAACATTAATGTCCATATCAATTGAAACAACATTAAAGGATGTTCCTTCAACTTCTACCTCTCCATTTTCAGTTATTACTGTAAATTTTTTTTCTCCTGGAACTACATCAAAAAAAGCTTCACCATCAAGGTGAACTTTTCTTTCTTCAAAATCTTCATCGTAACTAATCTTTGTATTGTGATTCAAATAAACTGTAGAGCTATCAGGTAATGTTACAGTTTTAAAATTGTCTTCTGTTTCTATTGATTTGTCGCCACAAGAAGTAAAAAATATCACAAGAGGAACAAGTATAAAAAATCTTTTCATTTTGCTGAATTTTATTTTCAAATGCAAAATGATAAGAACAGGTTAGTTAAAAAAATCAATATTGCCGGATAACTGACATCCGAATTCTTATGTTAAAGCCTTTTGCCAATCAGAAATAAGATCATCAATGTTTTCTAACCCGACAGATATGCGCAATAGATTATCAGGAGTATTGCTTTCTGGTCCTTCCACAGATTTTCGATGTTCAATAAGGCTTTCAACACCTCCAAGACTGGTTGCAGTAGTAAACAATTGTAATTTATTAGACACGCCAATGGCTTCTTGTTCTCCACCTTTTATAGTAACCGAAAGCATGGCCCCGAACCCATTTTGCATTTGTTTTTTAGCTATTTCATGTCCTTTGTGAGATGGAAGACCTGGATAAAATACTTTTTCAATATTTGGGTTTTCATCTAGATACATCGCGAGCCTATATGCACTTTCACTTTGAGCTTTTACTCTTAAAAATAAGGTTTGTAGTCCTCTGGCAGTTAACCAGGAATCAAAAGGAGACAAAACACCACCTCCCAGATTTTGTATATTCTCAAGTTGTTTTACCAGTTTATCGTTATTGTTAATTACTACCACCCCACCCAAAACATCTGAATGGCCGCCAAAATATTTGGTTGTTGAATGCACAACTACATCCGCTCCGATTTTAAGCGGGTTTTGTAACACCGGGGTTGGCCATGTGTTATCGACAGCAACAAGCACATTATTTTCACGAGCGAGTTTTGTTACAGCAGAAATGTCTGTAATTTTTAGCATCGGATTGGAAGGTGATTCCAGCCATATCATTTTTGTTTTTTCACTAATCGCTTTTTCTAACTTACCCAAATCAGTCATGTCTACTTGGGTATAGTTTAATCCCCACCGGTTAAAAACTTCCTTGATCAGCTTAAAAACAGCAAAATATGCATCATCAGGAATTATAATATGATCACCAGCCTGTAAAGTCTTTAATACTGCTTCTATAGCAGCCATACCCGAAGAAAAGGCAAAGCCTTTGTGACCACTCTCAAGTTTTGCACAGGCATTTTCCAGAACCAATCTATTAGGGTTTGATGTTCTACTATACACAAATCCAGAATCGTAAGATCCATCCTGGTTCCTCTGATAGGTCGTTGAAAAGTATAGAGGTGTACTCACGGGACTCACATCACCTTCAAGTGGTTCTATTGATTTTATGGCTAAAGTTTCAAATGAGAGTTTAGGATCTTCCATAGGTTCATTTTTCTCTACTGCAAGAAGGTATCTTTAAATTTAGCAATGGTGTCAGTTTCACCTAATAGAATCAGGACGTCTCCTTCACCAACTATTTTTTCAGAATGGGGATTGAAAATAAACCCTTCTTCTTCATCTTTGAATGCAAGAATAGTAGTGCCGCTCTTATTTCTCACATCAAGCTCCCTGAGAGATTTGTTTTGATATTCTGGTTTTAATTGAGCATGATTAATTTCTTCAAGTATATATTTACTTTCATTAGACCCATTTAAAATGGTTAGAAATTCTATAACAAAAGGTTTGGTAACCAGGGCAGCCATATAAGATCCCCCTACCATATCAGGCATAACCACATGGGAGGCACCGGCTCTCATTAGCTTTTTCTCGGTATTAGGCTCAGTTGCTTTTGCAATAATATTGATCGATGGATTAAGCTCCCTTGCAGTCAATGTGATAAAAACGTTATCGGAATCACCAGGAAGAGCACAAATTACAGCTAATGCCCTCTTAATACCAGCTTCGAGCAACGTATCATCCATGGTTGCATCCTCATTCAAAAATTTATAGTCATAATGTCCTTCGGCAGAATCAATAACATGTTGATCTTTTTCAATCACCACGAATTTCTGATGAGAACCAGAGAGTTCCCTGGCAGCCATTTCCCCATTTTTACCAAATCCACATACAATTACATGATTACTTAACATTTTTAAAGCACGGTCATATTTATATTTTTGAAATACTTTTCTAAACTCTCCCTCAAAAATAAAAGTAGAAAGAACTGAGACACTATAAGCAAATATACCCAGATTAAAAGCAATATAGATCGTAGTAAAAATTTTACCCTGATCACTCAAAGGCTTCACCTCTTTAAATCCCACTGTTGAAAATGTTAAAATAGACATATAAACACCATCCACAACAGTATAATCTTCTATGTAAACATACCCGATAGTTCCTACCATCAAACTTAGAAGAAACAAAAGGGAAGCAAATATTAATTTTCTAATTGCTCTATGCATCAATTTTTATTAACTGGTTCTGAAAAGTAATTCAAACCAAATGAAATAAGTTACATGGCTATTTACCAATTTTTCAATTAACTTAAATAAAAAACCGATCATGAAAAAGTTACTTACCCTACTAATTATCCTTGTCCCTATCTCTGTTTTCTCGCAAGGGTCATTCCAAAAAGACCTTGCCGGCATGGTCAGGGCAAATTCTGATAAGGTAATCTCTTTGGCAAAAGCTATACCAGCTGAAAAATACGGCTGGACTCCTGAGGAAGGTATCCGTTCAATAAATGATGTTGTTTTACATATTACTGGTGCTAATTATTTTTTTCCAACATTCGTAGGAGTCGAAATGCCTGATGGTATAGATCCTCGAAATATGAATATTTTAGGTAAAGATGCTAGTATCGAAGCTTTGACAAAATCTTATGATCATATGATCAAAGCAATAATGAGCGTTCCTGATGATAAACTCGATGACATGGTTGATGTGTTTGGAAGCCAAATGACTATGAGATCAGTTTTAATCATTTCGTATGGTCATTGTGAAGAACACATGGGGCAGCTGATCGCTTATGCCAGATCCAACGGAATAGCACCTCCCTGGAGCGAAGGAAAATAATTCGAATTCCCCGCTTCTTTTTATCAATAACTTTAAACCCCTTACTATTCAGGTAAGGGGTATTTTATATAACCGTCTCTGGAAAGATCATGTAATAGCCACTGAGGCTTACTGTATATCCTTTATGATTACTGTTATGGCGTCTTAATCTTTCAACTAATTCATCTCCGGTATGGCCTACATAATACTTGTCCAGTTTTACGGAGTATAAAATGTAGCAATAATATTTCACGGTGGTTTCGGTTGAATAAAAAAAAGACAGTCAAATTTCTCTGACTGTCTTTTGTGGGCCCTACTGGATTCGAACCAGTGACCCCCTGCTTGTAAGGCAGGTGCTCTGAACCAACTGAGCTAAGAGCCCTTATTTGTGTCCCTGTTTCGTGTAACAGGAGTGCAAATGTAGTCCACTTTTTTATATTTGCAAACCCTGATTTAAATTTTTTTTAAAAAATATTATTACCCAATTTTACGTATATATTTTTAGTAATCGTTATCAATAAGAAAATCAGAAACTTGAATATAATATTAACCAGCGGTACTCTTAAGAAAATTTTTTTCTGGTTCATTTCTCTAATAGCAGGATTGATCCTAATTCTTATAATTATTATTCAGGTCTTCAAAGATGATATCATCAATGAATTTGTTTCAACAGTCAACCAACGACTAGAAGTACCTGTAAATACAGATGAAATTGACGTTACCCTTTTTGGAGATTTCCCAAATATATCAATCTCCCTGTCAAATGTTTTTTGTGAAGGGAAGCCCAATTATTCCCAAAACCTGATCCGTGCCGACAGAATATTGGTAAATATCGGACTGTTTGAAATATTTAGTGGTGAGGTTTCTGTTAAAAGCATTATTATTCAGGAGGGTGAGGTTAATATCGAGCGCAATGCTGATAACTCATATAACTTCCAGATTTGGAAAGAAGATACCACGAAAGAAAATACCCAAACTACATTCAATATCGACAAGATATTTGTCGATCATGTATTGATTTCTTTTTACGATAATGCCCGTTCAGCAATGTATCAGGCAAATACTCTATTTGCTGAAGTTGACCTTGTTTTAAAACCTGATCAGAAATTTATGGTTGATGGCAATTTTATTTGGGAAAAAATAATTGAACCAACATATAAACTTGATAAATCAATTCCTGTAAACATCGAAACCGAAATAACTTATTTGGCTGACCAAAAAACTGTCAATTGGAAAAATGGACTTTTGGAAATGGATGGTTTTAATTATCTGACTTCAGGGTCTTATATCTGGGAAGGAGAACCAAAAACAGAGGTTTTAGTAAGCTCTAAAAAAACTAATGTAAAACATATACTTCAATTTATTCCAGGAGAACAGGCTGAGCCATGGTTGAAATATCAATCTTCAGGAAATCTATCCTTTCAGGCAGAAGTTAAGGGAAAAGCCGATCTCTATTCTATGTTAATAAATTTCAGAGGTGATAATTTTAATATTACCTATCCGGAAACTGGTTCTAAATTCAAGAATGCTTCAATGGAAGGCAGTTTCACCTCATCTAATATTGATTTAAAAAGTACTTATTCATTAAAAATCTCTGCTCTTTCAGGCCAATTCGGGTCAGATAAAGTGACTGGATACGTAAACTTGGTAAACTTTGTTAGTCCCATTATAGACTGTTCTCTAAAAGGATCTGCTGATTTAAAATTATTAACTGCTTTTTTACCCGGAGAAGATATAGTGGCAAAAAATGGTAAAGTACATTTTGATTTTTCATTAAATGGGAGACTTGAAGACATGAAATCTCAAAAGTTTGAAAATTCAAAAGCCAATGGTGAGATACAAATTCAAAATACTCGCTTCAATGTTAAAGGCTTCCAGTACGACTTCCAGAATTTTCAAGGCAACTTTCGGTTAAAAGATAACCAGTTGGCTATTTCAGACCTGAAAGGTGAAATTGGTAGCAGTGATATACGTCTCAATGGTTTTGCAGATTACATTTTTTCTCTTTTCTCATCTGATAATAAGCAGCAAATATCTATCGAATCAGACCTTTTTTCTAAAAATTTAAACCTGGATGAATTACTATCTGGTAATCTCAATACAGTTAAAGGTCAGGAATACAGCCTCCACTTACCGGAAAAGATTAACCTGGATTTCGATTGTAAAGTTGAAAAAATAAACTTCAGAAGGTTTAGTGCCACCAATCTGACAGGAAATCTAATTATTAAAAATAAAGTAGCTAATATCAAAGATCTGCGACTTAATAGTTTCGGGGGATATTTAGAATTGAATGCTCAAATTGATGACAGATATAAGTCGGGAATTATCATTGATAACAGGGGACGCGTCAATAACATTAATATTGACGAAGTGTTTTATGTTTTTGAAAACTTTGGTCAGACATGGCTACAGGATAAACACCTGCAAGGTCAGATCACTGCTTATGTCAGCAGCCATATTGTACTTGACCCCTCATTAAAGTTTTTGTCGGATTATTTTACATGCAGAGCAGACATTCAAATTAAAAATGGAGAATTAAACAACTTCGAGCCGCTTCAGGATCTTTCTAAATTTGTAAAAGAAGAATCATTGGCAAACCTCAGGTTTGATGATCTTCAGAACGAACTGGTAATAAAAAACAGGCAAATAACCTTACCAAAAATGACAGTTGGCACTAATGTTACCACGCTAGATGTTTCTGGTACACATACCTTCAACCAGGAAATTAACTACCAGGTTATTGTGCCATTATCAAGAGCAAAACAGGATAAGGATGAAGTTTTTGGAGCTGTAGAAGATGATGGTACCGGAAGCCCGAATTTATATTTAAGAATTGTAGGTACCACCGATGAATATGATATTATTTACGACACCAGGGCAGTCAGTAAAAAAATAGTAACTGATATTAAAAGTGAGAAAAAAGAATTAATCGATGCATTTAAACACAAAGGAGTAGACCAGGATAAAACTGTAGAGCTCTCCGATGAATACTTTGATTTCCCTGAAGACACGACAAATAATAAAGCTGACAATTAATCATTCTCAGCTTTATTATTGATATCAAAGACAAAGGATGCTCTTCTATTCTTTGCTCTTCCTTCTTCAGTATCATTATTTCCAATAGGATTAGCTTCACCTCTACCCTCGACTGATATTCTTTCTTCTGAAATACCATAAGCTTCGAGGATCTTTGCTACTTGGGAGGCTCTTTGTTCAGATAATTTATTATTGAAAGATTCAGAGCCTACATTATCAGTATATCCAAATACTTTAACAGAAGCATTTGGGTTCTCTTCCATGAAATAACTAGCCTTTTTAATTTCAGACATAGAAGAGTCTGTTGGTTGAACACTATTAAATTCAAAATAAACAAAGCCAATATTTTCACGTTTCTTTTTAACTCTGCTATCTGTAGCTGTTAAAGCTGCCAGTGAGACTACTTTTCCATCATTAATGATCAGGGAATCTTTCAAAACTTCATCATCTGATTCATCATAAAAAATGCTCAGATCCTCCAGCATTGGAACTCCCATTACGATCTGAAAAAGATCTGGTCTTTGTTCTACTTCAAATTTCTCGTATAAAGTATAATATCCCTCTGCCTGAACAGTTAAAGCATACCGATCATTAAATGTTAAAGGAATTTCATAAGTCTGGCCGAATACATCCTGTGATTTATAAGCTGCTACGACTTCTTCTCCCGGATCGGTTATTAAAATGCTTCCGGGAACAGTATTTTCAGCAACTTTATCACTGAACTTAAGCTTCATCATAAACTTATCTTCTTCCTGGTTAGGGCGACTCAATACATATATGTCTTTTTCTCCATATCCATCCTTTCTAAAGCTTGAAAAGTAGGCTCTGGCTCCACCTGCTGCAAGGTTAAAATAAATATCATCATCAGGTGTATTTACCGGATATCCGATGTTTCTTGGAGGAGACCATGTGTCTGTTTCAGGATTATAAGTAGTACTGTAAATGTCGAAACCACCCATACCCAGATGACCTTTTGAGCTGAAAAATAAGGTCTCATTATCCACATAAATATATGGAGCATCCTCATCGAGACTGGAGTTAATCATAGGTCCGAGATTTTCAATTTCTCCCCATTTTCCATTACTTAATCTACGAGCTCTGTAAATATCACTTCCACCAAAACCACCTGGCCGGTCAGAACTAAAATAAAGGTATTCCCCATTTTTAGTAAAACAAGCACTAGCTTCCCAATGAGGTGAATTAATACCCTCAAAAGGCGTTGCAATACTCCATGCATTCTCACCTGTTTTCTCACTGAAAAACAGATCTCCGCCATTTTCAGGCTTATATATTATTAATTTTTTTCCGTCAAAGCTTAATCCAACATTCGCATCATGGCCTTTTGTATTGACAGGAGGCGGTAATTGTTTAGGAGAATTCCATTTATCATTTACCGTTGGTCGAGTAACAACATAGATGTCTTCAAAAAACCTTCCATCAAGGTCTCTGTTGCCTCCTGTCGTATTCTCCCTCCGAGAGGTGAAATACATAGTTAATTCATCAGCTGTTGGTGTTGGAACATATTCTGCATATTGAGAATTGACTACAGGTCCAGAATTTTTAATTTCCAGACTTAAAACATTCTCCATCAACTCTTTAGCCCTTAAACTCTCCCTAATGAACTTTTCAATTCCTCCCTCTACTAGCATTTCATTATATCCCGGGGCATCGGGCGAAGAAGCGAGAGACAGATATTGATTGTAATAATATATAGCAGTGTCGAAATTATAATTGAAATGATTTATTCTGCCAAGGTAAAAATTTACATCAGCTCTATAATCATCTGGTACTCCTATTTCCTCAAGTTCATTAAAGACCCTTTCAGCTTTTTGACGCTTATCATCGAGAAAATAGCTTTTCCCAAGGTAAAACTTAACCTTTTTATTTGGCTTGGCAACTGAATCCACATAACTAAGGAGATCGGTTGCCAGGTCATAGCTCCCTCCTTCCATATATCGTTCAGCATCACTTAATGCATTCTCAATCGAATTTTGAGCACGAAGTTCGATATTCGTCATGCAAATTATGATGAATAAACTAAACAAGTATTTTAATAAACCTTCTCCCAACAGCATATTTTTATGTTTTCACTGTTTTAATAACCATGTAACTAACCAATACTAACAAAATTAATTGGTTGTAGCTCGTTTCCAAGATATTACCCGAATACTGTACAAAAGACTTACAAATAATAATACTTTTTCATTTTAAAGTCATATTAACATATCTTTCCGACATCTGTTATGTAAAAATAAAGCATTATAATTGTTTAATGATCTCTCCATTTAACAAAGCAGAAAAATGGTTCAATAAAAATAGGTGGCAGGTTTTTGATTTTCAAAAAGAAGCCTGGCAATCAGTTTATTCAGGTGACTCAGGGATAATAAATGCCCCCACAGGCTCAGGGAAAACATATTCAGCTGCCGTTCCAATCATCTCTTTGTGGTCTGAACTTTCAAAGCAGCAAAAAAAGTCAAAAGGAGTTTTTGCTATATGGATAACACCTATCAGAGCTTTGACTGTTGAAATAAAACAAGCGGTTGAAAGGCTGGCCTCAGGTATGGGAATTGATGATTTTAATGTTGCCATCAGATCGGGAGATACAACCACGGCTCAAAGACAAGCCATAAAGAGAAAGCCTCCCCAGTTATTAATAACTACACCTGAAAGCCTCCATCTTCTTTTATCTCAAAAAGATAATGAAACGTTTTTTTCAAATTTACGAGTGTTCATTGCGGATGAATGGCATGAACTTCTGGGATCAAAAAGAGCCGTATTAACCGAACTTGCATTGTCAAGATTTAAAAATCTCAGTAATCAGAAACTACGTATCTGGGGTATATCAGCAACGATAGGCAATATGGATCAGGCATTAGATGTTTTGCTGGGTCCGGAATTTCCCGCAGAAAACAAAAAGTTAATAAAAGCTGATATTGAAAAAAACATCCAGGTAGAAACAATACTTCCCGAAGACGTTAAAGAGTTGCCCTGGTCAGGACATTTGGGCATTAAAATGCTTAAAAAGGTTTTACCAATTTTAAAAGAAAGCAGAAGCACGCTCATTTTTACTAATACTCGATCCCAGGCAGAGATCTGGTACCAAAAAATAATTTCTGAAGCTCCCGAACTAATTGGGTTGGTAGCAATGCATCACGGATCGATCGATAGGGATCTGAGAACATGGGTAGAGGAAGCCATTCACAGTGAAAAACTCAAAGCAGTTGTATGCACATCGAGCCTTGATCTTGGAGTAGATTTTCGACCGGTTGAAACTGTAATACAAATAGGTGGCCCAAAAGGAGTAGCAAGATTTATTCAACGGGCAGGAAGAAGCGGTCACCGCCCTGGAGAAACAGCCAGAATATATTTTGTGCCTACCCACAGTCTCGAACTGCTAGAAGCAGCAGCACTCAGAACTGCGATCAATAAAGGTATCGTAGAAGATCGCCTTCCCTATATCAGATCCTTCGACGTTCTGGTTCAATATCTGGTGACGCTCGCTGTCGGCGGCGGGTTTGATCCGAAGGTTGTATTTGAGGAAATTCGCTCCACATACTGTTTTACAGATCTTTCAAAGGAAGAATGGTTATGGGCACTCGCATTTATCACCACGGGGGGAAGCTCTTTAACAGCTTATGATGAATTTAAGAAAGTTGAGCTGGAAGATGGTAAGTATGTAGTAAACAGTAGAAAAATAGCCATGCGTCACAGGCTTTCAATCGGTACGATCGTCGGTGATACAGCCATGAATATAAAATATAATAGTGGCAAAAGGATAGGCACAATCGAAGAATGGTTTATCGCAGGTTTAAATCCCGGCGATACGTTTTGGTTTGCCGGAAGATCGCTGGAACTTATCAGGGTTAAATATATGACAGCCTATGTTCGCAAATCGAATAAAAAAAGTGGTAAAGTGCCGAGTTGGCAAGGAGGAAGATTACCCCTTTCATCGCAGGTCTCTAAACTGCTAAGAGAAAAGATCAGTCAATACCCTGAATTTGCTGAAGGGTTTGCAGAAACCACAACTATCAGTCCGCTTCTTAAAATCCAGCAAAAAAGATCATTGGTCCCTAAGGAAAATCAGCTTTTGATCGAATATTTCAAAAGTAAGGAAGGGTATCACATGTTTGTATATCCCTTTGAAGGACGTCTGGTTCACGAAGGAATTTCAGGATTGCTTGCTTACAGAATGAGTTTGCTGGAGCCTATCTCCTTTAGTATTGCCATGAATGATTATGGTTTCGAACTACTTTCAGACAAACCCATCCCCATCCAGGAGGCTCTGGACAATGAATTTCTTTCAACCCACAGACTTATTGAAGATATCCAGGCAGGTGTAAATGCAAATGAAATGGCCAGAAGAAAATTCAGGGATATAGCCAGTATTGCTGGCTTGGTATTTAAAGGATATCCCGGGCAGAATATCACAGGTAAACATATGCAGTCATCCACTCAGCTTGTTTTTGATGTTTTTAAAGAATACGATCCTGATAACTTATTACTAAGGCAGGCATATGATGAAGTGCTGGAATTTCAACTTGAAGAATATAGGTTACGTAAAGCACTAGAAAGAATTGAAGAGCAAGAGATCGTTGTAAAACACACTGATAAGGTAACACCATTCTCTTTTCCAATTATGGTTGACCGGACCAGGGAAAAGGTTAGCTCTGAAAAACTTGAAGACCGAATAAATAAAATGAAAATAGAGCTGGAAAAAGATTAGTTTTGCAGAAAATTGGATGAAAGTGAAAAGGCAGGAAATTTTAATAAGAGGGGAAAAACTGACTTTATTACCTCAAAAAGCAATTTATTGGAAGAAGAAATCTGCATTGATTATCGCAGATCTTCACCTGGGAAAAATTACCCATTTTAGAAATCAGGGTGTTGCCCTACCTGCTAATGGAGTGATGAATAACTGGGAAAGATTAGGGAATTTGATTGAAGAGTATTCTCCCGAAGATGTTTATTTTTTAGGAGATCTATTTCATAGTGATTATAATAATGAATGGATAATTTTCGAAGAACTTTCTGCTGAGTTTCCTAGTACCACCTTTCATCTCGTAGCAGGTAATCATGATATACTACCCGAATTTCATTATCAAAAATTCAAAATAAAGGTTTACAAAGAAGCCTTATGCGTAGACCCATTCATTTTCACACATCATCCACTCAAAGAAACCTCTGAATTGTATAATCTTGCTGGTCATATACACCCGGGAGTGGTTTTGAGGGGTAACGGAAGGCAGACAGCGAAATTAAAATGTTTTTATTTCGGTGAAGCCGGTGCCATTTTGCCTTCGTATGGGGATTTCACAGGAATTTATAAAATGAAGATAAAAAAGGGAGACAAAGTTTATGTAGTGACTGAAAATTCAGTTTTGAAAGTATAAAAAAAGTCAGGTGTCATTTATCTGACACCCGACTTTCTGTCTCGGGGAATTTATGAATTGTAAGATTAAACTAAATCTTCTGCTTCAGCAATTAGTTCAGCTATATCCTTTACTTCTACTGATGATTCTTTTTCCTTATTCTTAATACCATCAGAAAGCATAGTCATACAAAAAGGACATCCTGAAGCAATAACACTTGCGCCAGTATCCAATGCTTCTTCGGTTCTTTCAATATTGATCTCCTTGTTTCCGGGTTCAGCATCTTTAAACATTTGAGCTCCACCAGCACCACAACATAATCCTTTGGTTTTGCATCGCTTCATCTCTACTAATTCGGCATCAAGAGATTCAAGGACTTTTCTTGGAGCTTCGTAGACATTATTTGCCCGGCCAAGGAAGCATGAATCATGGAAAGTGATCTTTCTTCCTTTAAATCCACCGCCTTCTTTCACACGAACCTTTCCTTCATCTATTAATTCCTGAAGAAATTGCGAATGGTGTACCACTTCGTAATTTCCGCCAAGTGCAGGATATTCATTTTTAAGAGTATTAAAGCAGTGAGGGCACGCGGTCACGATGCGTTTGACACCGTATCCATCCAACACCTGGATATTAGACATTGCCTGCATCTGAAATAAAAACTCATTTCCTGCTCTTCTCGCCGGGTCACCGGTACAGGTTTCTTCCTCTCCTAATACAGCGAATTTAACGCCTACTTTATTAAGTATTTTAACAAATGCCTTTGTTACTTTTTTATATCTATCGTCGAATGAACCGGCACAACCTACCCAGAAAAGTACTTCAGGTTGCTCTCCTTTTGAGGCCATTTCAGCCATTGTTGGTACTTGTATATTTTCGGTATTCATGTTTTCCTATCGTTAAAATTCTTAATCCTTTTCTTCTGTCTTCAAGTCGTTTGCCCACTTAAATCGATCTGTTGGAGGAAATTTCCATGGAGCAAAATTTGTTTCAATATTACTGAACATTGAATTCCATGATTGAGGAGCACTTGACTCTTCCATTACTACATATCTTCTTAGTTGTAGAATAATTGAGAGAGGATCAATATTCACAGGACAAGCTTCTACACATGCATTACAACTAGTACATGCATTGATCTCTTCTTTGGTAATGTAGTCTCCAAGTAAGGACTTACCATCATCACCCCCTGTCTTCCCAATCTCATCAATACGATCTCTGGTGTCCATCATGATCTTACGAGGAGATAGTTTTTTACCGGTCATATTAGCCGGACACTGTTGTGTACACCTACCGCACTCTGTACAGGCATAACTATTCATCAGGTTGACCCAATTCAAATCGGTAGCATCTTTTGCTCCAAACCTGCTTATTTCAGCTGGTGGTTCAGAAGAGGCTCCTCCTACCCCAAGCATAGCTTTGACCTCTGTTGTTACTTCATCCATATTATTCATCTCTCCTTTCGGATTAAGATTTGCATAATAGGTATTAGGGAAGGCCATGAAAATATGTAAATGCTTAGAGTACGTTATGTATATCGCAAAAGCAAAAATTCCGATTATATGAAACCACCAGGCAACTCTTTCAGTGATTATCAAACCAGTTGTAGACATTCCCTCAAACAAAGGTATCAGGGTAGCAGAAAACACCATTCTGCCGGTTTCGGTATAATTAGCATCCGGTCTTGTTTGCAAGATCTGATCCGTTGCATTCATAGTAAGAATAGCAAACATCAAAATAATTTCTATAACCAGGATGAGGTTTGCATCAAGCTTAGGCCAGCTGGTCATTTCTATTCCACTGAATCTACCTACCTTAAGTACATTTCTTCTAATAAGAAATACTACACAAGAGAATATCACAGCTACAGCAAGAAATTCGAAAATATTTAAAGCTACTGTATAAGCATCTCCTAATGGACCAGCAAAAATTCGGTGAGTACCGACAAGTCCATCAATAATAAATTCGAGAACTTCAATGTTAATTACCAGAAAGCCTACATAGATCAGTAAGTGTAAAAAAGCCGGAATCAATTTTTTGAACATTTTTTTCTGTCCAAAGGCTACGAGTAACATACTCTTCATCCTTTCGCTTTTTCTATCACTCCGATCAACATCCTTGCCCAGCAATATGTTCCCGCGGATTTCCTTGATCCTTTTCGCCAAAAAGTATCCGGCTACTACCAGAACCAATACAAAAGCGATTTGAGACAAATAATTCATTTCCAGGGTGTTTTAAGTTAAGGTTAAAAATAAGTTGTTTTTTTTCTTCAAAACTATTTGCGAGGTTAACAATTTTGCATACTTTTGTGCCACAATTGAGACGGTGATGTAGCTCAGTTGGTAGAGCATCGGACTGAAAATCCGTGAGTCGGTGGTTCGAGCCCACTCATCACCACGTCTAACAAACCTCTCGCTTTGCGAGGGGTTTCTTTTTTTGTTTACGTTGTGAATACCAGTTATTTGAGCCACCATCTTCATAAATATCACTCAATCTAATCAAATTGTTTTTTCTATTAGTAAGCTAAATTAAAAAAAATCATTGAATTTAGTATGCAAGCATACTAAATTTCAGTAATTCGGAATCAGTATAAATAACTTTCCTTTATAAAGTCCTATTTCTGCCTGTTGAGATTTATCTATTAGGAAATTAATTTCTATATTAACAAAAAAGCAGATTTTGATAGACTTATTTTTTTCCCATTTACCTCAGATATTTCTCGCTTTGCTATTTCCTTTTGTAATGATTGGATTTAGCTTGAGATTCAACCGGACCTTTTTGACATATCATTCGACGGCCTGGTTAATCTATGCTATACATCTGGTTTTTGGTCTGGCAATAAGTTTAATGGTAAGATCCGGAACGGCGGTGATTGGATTTAACATCCTTACATTTATATTTCAATTCTCAACATTTGCCTTTATTTTTCTTTTTTCCGCAGGTATGTATATCCTGTTTACCAGGAAAAAGCTTAGTAATATAAAACTGATCATTTGGGGGATAGTCGGGGCTATGTATTCAATGACTGTGATATATTTTACACTGTTATTCAACTATGATACCGAGCGGTCATATTTGTTTCATTTCATGATCCAATCCATCCTGATAGCCATCATATTTGTTTATTATGCTCAATACATTAGACCGGTTCAAAAAAAAGACAAAAAAATCAGCACTTACATAATTGTATTTGGGCTGGCAGGTCATGGGATACTACAATTTTTCTATTTCATCCTTCTTTTAATGGATTTTTCAGGATATAAAACTTACAATATATTCTATTCGACATATGGCTATTTTGATTCTGTCACTATTGCTCTTATGGGAATGGGGTTTTTTCTTTGGCTGCTGGAAAGAGAATCTGTTAAATACATGCGGACAGGACAAGAGCTCGATCAATTTCTCTATCGTACTTCCCACGATATTCGTTCTCCGATCACAACTCTAAAAGGTTTGATCTACCTGGCTAAACAAGAAAAAAATCTGGATGAAGTCAGGTTATATTTTGATAAAATTGATCTGAGTGCAGACAGACTACAATTTATCATTGACGATATTTCAGCTTTTAGTCAGATCAAGAAATACAAGCCAGTGCCTAAACGCATCAATTTCCCGAAATTTCTTTCAGAAGGAATTCTTAATGAATTAGAGTTTCGAAAAAACGACCGTGAAATAACATTAAGAATAAAGGCTAATACTAATAATCAGGAAATCAATACGGATCCATTATTCCTCAAGATAATTTTAAAAAACCTGCTTTCAAATGCAATAACTTATCACAAGCCTTCACGAGAGGAAATGTATATCAACATTGTTCTTGATGAGAATAAATACCATTGGATATTATCAATTGAAGATAATGGAACAGGAATAGATAAAGCGATTAGAGATAATATTTTTGATATGTTCTTCAGAGGGACAAATGAATCAACTGGAACTGGATTAGGCCTTTTTATTGTTAATGTTGCTGTAAAAAAATTAAGAGGTCAGATCAAAGTGGATTCAACCACAAAACACGGCAGCACTTTTAAAATCCTTATACCAAAATTCCCTGTTTACTGATCTTTTTTATTTTTTTTTAACCAGGAAGCAGTAATTTCATTCAATTGATTAACCTTGTAATCGAAGTCTCCTTTTAATTGTTTTCTGATTTCAACGAGCTGATCGATCAACTCATCAATATCATCAGGAATAGATTCTTCAAGATATTGTCTCATCCTCTTGCTGAGGGTAGGTGATTTTCCATTCGTGGAAATTCCAATCTTAAGGTTGCCCTTGGTTACTGTAGACCCTAAATAAAAATCACACAGATCAGGAGTGTCAGCCACATTAACCAGTAAAGAATTTTTCTTCGCTAATGACCTGATCTTAACATGCAAGTCTCTGCTGTCAGTGGCTAACATGACTAAATCAATATCATCTAGATCTTTATCAGTAAAAGCTCTTTCGAAAAGCTTGATATTATCATTTTTCCTGGCAATGTCGCCAATCTCCTTTCTACGGAATTCCTCTGCTACAATCTTAATTTTGGCTTTTGGGGAATTTTTAAGAATGGCCTCGAGCTTTTCCAATCCTACATTCCCTCCCCCTACAAGAAGAATTTTTAATTCCTCCGCTTTTAAAAATATTGGAAACAGATTATTCCTCTCACCCATTATTTAAGCTTCATAATCTTTAATCTAGCCACTTCTTTTTGGCTTAAAAACCTCCACTTTCCTCTTGGAAGATCCTTTTTGGTTAAACCCGCATAGAGGGTCCGGTCTAATTTTACTACATCATAACCAAGATGTTCAAAAATCCGTCTGACAATCCTGTTTCGACCTATATGAATTTCAATACCAAGAGTCATAGCATCAGGAGTCAATACAGAAAGCCCATCGACATGAGCTGAACCATCCTCAAGTTCTACCCCAGCTTTTACCGCGTTAAAGTCTTGTTCTGAGATGGGTTTATCTAAAGTGACCTGGTAAACTTTTTTGATGTTATTTGAGGGATGCATTAGTTTATCAGCAAGATCACCATCATTTGTAAGAAGCAAAAGGCCTGTAGTATTTCTGTCAAGTCTTCCTACTGGAAAAATCCTTTCTTCACAAGCATTAGACACCAGGTCCATAACAGTTTTGCGATCTTCAGGATCTTTGGTCGTTGTGATAAAAGATTTTGGTTTATTTAATAGTATATAGATAAGCTTTTCAGGCTTTACTACTTTCCCTTTAAATTCAACAGTATCACCTATTTGGACTTTATAGCCCATTTCAGTGAGCTTTTTGCCATTAACCTTTACTAAACCCTGTTCGATCAGGGTATCAGCTTCTCTTCTGGAACAAATTCCGGCATGTGCCAGATATTTGTTTAATCTCATTGGCCCGGGCGCCTTCCCCTTATCTTTTTCAACCTTCCTTACGTGGTCAAAATCATATTTTGGCGCCTCCGGCTTGCGCTTATTTATGCGGAAACCTCGTTTCTTGCCTTTCATATTTATCTAAAGTTTATATCGAACTAATTGTCTTCTTCCTCGTAGTTGTCATCTTCGGAAGACTGATCCTTAAATGCGGATGGATTAAAGTCAGGATCATTTTCTTTACCGATGGTGTTATCCTCTTCTGCAAAATCTTTTGGTGTCGGCAGTTCATTCAAACTATTAATACCAAAATAATCCATGAAATTTTCAGACGTGCCGTAAAGCAGTGGTTTTCCTATTGTATCGGCTTTCCCTTTGATAATAACCAGCTCTTTTTCAAGAAGCTTATTAACTGCATAATCACAATTGACACCTCTAATTTGCTCAACTTCTGATTTAGTAATTGGTTGTTTATAAGCAATTATGCTTAGTGTTTCCAAAGCAGAAGTTGAAAGTCGTCTTTTTGATTTTTGTTTTAATAAAATCCCGATGCTTGCCTGATAGGCAGGTTTGGTTAAAAACTGATAACCCCCACCGGATTTTATAATCTCGAAAGCATATTCATCATCTTGATACTTTTTACTAAGCTTATCAATGGCTTCAGTGATATGTTCTTCAGGAACATCTGCATCGAACATCTCTGTAAGACATTTTAAAATCTCCTCAACCTTAATTGGCTGAGGAGAACAAAATATCAATGCTTCAATATGTTTCGCTAAAACATCCAAATGTTATTTGTTTTGCTGCAATTTGGCTTCTATCGAAAGGGTAGTATGCGGAACCGCTCTGAGTCTGTCTTTACTGATAAGCTTACCAGTAACGGAACAAACACCATAGGTACCGTTTTTAATCCTGATCATTGCATTTTCAAGGTTGTTGATGAATTTTTGCTGTCTGGCTGCAAGCTGACTTAACTGCTCTTTTTCAATTGTATCAGCTCCATCTTCAAGAACCTTAACATTTCCGGAAGTATTATCCGTGCCCTGATCGTCCTTTCTACTCAAGGAACCCTTTAACATTTCCAATTCTTTTTTTGCTTTGTCCAGCTTTTCCTGGATCAACTCTTCGAATTCACTTAATTCCTCCGTTGAGTAACGCGTTCTTTCTTCAGTACTCATTTTCGTGGCGGTTATGGTTTTAAAAGTGGCAAAAATACTTAGTATTTGCTAAAATAAAAATTTGATTTATTTATTATTAATAACAATATTTTTTGCCTGTTTAGTATTTCACTATCTTTTACACTTCAAAACGTTAATTAAAAAACTAAAGTTTTAATAATGAAGCGATATTTTACTTTTCTATTATCAGTCCTTTTTATTATTTCCTGTAATAATACGACTGAAAGCGCTAAAGAAGTGACTTCTGACACTACTTCTATATCACTACAACCCCTTGAGATTGAAAAGGATACCTTGCCTGGGCCAATAACAATAATTATACATGGAGGAGCAGGTTTTGTTGACCCAAACTATCTTAAAGATGATATCAGAAAAAATTATAACGAAAAACTCCGGGAAGCACTTAATACAGGATATTCTGTTCTTATGAATGATGGCACAAGTGAAGAAGCAGTTATTGCAGCCATTCAGATTCTGGAACAATCTCCATTATTTAATGCCGGAATAGGTGCCGTATTAAATGCGGAAGGGAAACCTGAACTCGATGCTTCAATAATGAGAGGACGGGACCTAAATGCAGGGGCAGTAGCTGGAGTTTCCAGAATTAAATCTCCAATTGCTGCTGCTTACGCTGTAATGGAAATGAGCGAACATGTAATGATGGCTGGAGCAGGAGCTGAAACATTTATCCAAAACCAGGGCCTTGAAATGGTCGACCCGGGATATTTCATCACCGAAAGGAGAAAAAAAAGCCTGGAAAACGCCAGAAAAAAAGAAATGGGTGACATGAAAGACAAACTTTCTCTAACCTATTCTGATTTTTTAAATCGTAAATTCGGAACAGTCGGAGCTGTTGCTCTTGATAAATACGGAAATATTTCAGCCGGAACGTCAACTGGAGGAATGACCAATAAAAAATATGGTCGTATCGGTGATAGTCCAATCATTGGAGCAGGAACCTACGCTGATAATTCTACCTGTGGTGTTAGTGCAACAGGACATGGCGAGTACTTTATCAGAAATGTTGTAGCATATGACATAGCGGCCAGAATGAAATACTTAGGACAACCGCTGGCTGATGCTGCGGAAGAGGTAGTTATGGAAAACCTCGTTGAGATGAATGGATCCGGAGGTATAATAGCTCTTGATCGAAAAGGAAATATTGCAATGCCATTTAATTCTAAATCCATGTTTAGGGGATACATCAATAAAAAGGATGAACCACACGTTTATATTTATAAAAATGAAGAAACCGAATAATTAAAAAGGAGGGTCGCAACCCTCCTTTTTCGTATATTATGCATTAAGCTGTGACAACTGTTTAATTCGTAATCTTAGACTCTCAAGATCAATATTAATCTTATATCTTTCTCTCAAATACTTTCGTATTTCTTCTACTTGCTTGCCTTTTTGTCTAAGATGGGCAATTGACTTTGTTAAAATATCTTCCATTACAAGCGTCCTCCTACTTATTTTAACGAAGTTTAAATATAAAGTGTTACTATAGCCCTACAGCTAATGGCTTGATAATTATATCATCAATACCATTATTACTAATATAAGTTACTCTCAATATATAATGACCAGGATTTATTACTTGCCCCGAGTCTTTAATGCCCTCCCATCTTAAAGTAATAGAACCAGATACATAACAATCAAGGCAAAGAGTCTTAACCAGTTTTCCCGATAAGCTAAATAATTCCACAGATACCATTTTTGCTGTATTATCGGTTTTTACATTTATCGTTTGCTCCCCGTAATAAGGATCTCCGGGAATTATTACTTTGGGTTGAATGGTAATTTCTCCTTCGAATACATTCTGACTAAATCCTGATATAATTCCAGGAGTTGAATAATTACTTAATTCCGAAGCACTCTTCCATACCGACTTATCTGCTGAATTCCCTTCAAAATTAAATCTTTCTAAAGAAACTCCCTCAGTATCCTCCAGCCATTCAGAATGCCAATTTTCAAAATACGCTGATCTCTCAATTTCTTTTTTAACTTCACCTCCAGGGATTCTCCTGAATATTTCGAAATATCCTCCTGTGTTTCTCAGGTTTATAAAATCTTTGATTTTAATTTTTAAAGGCTTTCCTTTGATTTCGTAATCATCTTCAAGCTCATTATCTTCAGAATATAACAAGGCCACACTTTTAGCCCCTAAATGATATTCATCAAATTCTTCTTCTATAGCTATTGTATCATCAACAATTTGATTATGATCCATGAAGATGAATTTATAATTTGAAATTTCAATTGCACCATCACATTCATTGTAAACTTCAATGAAATCACTTTTCCCTGTTTCAGGATCAAACATAAATTCTGAAACTTTAAGACATTTTTGTTCCGAATCATCAAGGGTTTTAATGTCTTCAAACAAAACAGAATCAACTTCTCCAGTTAGGCAGTTTTTTTGATCAGATATTTTGATGGTATACTCGTGATTAGGATTTAAAAGTCTATTTAAATTCAAATGATAGATTTTATAACCTTCCAGAACTATTTCTTCCGAAACATCAAATTGAATAGATTGATCTTCAATAAATAAATTAAGATTAGAATTATCAGATAATATATCAGCTTTAATCTTTAGGACTGAGTTGTAATCGGAAAAAGTGATTTTCGGTTCAGCCAATTTTTCTGGTACGGATTCGAAATTTACTATTCCCGGATCGGGTTCTCCACCGGTCATATTAAATTCTTCTGCGCATAAAAAGTTTTTAAACCTTCGTTTGAGTGCTGTACCAGAACTGGGCAGATCTAACGAATGAAAAGTTTTATCTGAATAACTTAATGAATCAACTATCACCTCTTCAAACTTGAGAAATACCTTATCTCCCGAATTATTTAAGCTCGGTAAACCGGAAACAATTACAGAATTTGAATAACCCTCTGCCGATCCTGAAAAAACCATCACCTCACTAGTATCAATATCTAATTCAGGTAAGTTGACACATTTGGTGAAATCACAGATAGAAAATCCCTTCAGTGAAATTTTTTGCTTCCCGGAATTATAAATTTCAATAAACTCTTCTGAGTAAATAGTATTCCTGTCAGGATCAGGTAAGACCTCTGTCAATAGCAAAGATTTAAAACTGTTATTAACATGTACCCCTGAAATACTAATTACACCGGTATAGTTGCCATTAAAATCAGAAATATTGTCAATTTTCAAATCATAGTTCTTGAATTGCTGGCCCCATGACAAAGACGATATCTCAAGAATACTATCAGAGCATGTATAATCAGAATGCACTGATTTTCCATTTATCATAAACTCAATCAAAACATCATTGCATTTTATTTCTTTCGAAAAAAATACTGATATTCCATCTTCATTTGCAATATGATCGATCATGACAGGACCACTATCCTCTTTAGCGACTTGTTTAACTCGCCAATAATCAAATTTGAATTTATCAACTCGTGTAGAAGTATAATTGAAAAACATCCCGGAAACAGCGGAAACGAAATCGGGTAAATAATCAAAGCTTCCTGTCACGATTTCACCCTCTTCAGTTTTTTCTTTTATCTGCCATGATGAAATCCCATTAAAGTAAATTAAGAGCTTCTTGGATGGTGAGGTTGAATATTGACCTTCAGAGAAGGTGATAGTTTTCATTTTTATTCCATCTTTATATTTAATTACATTCAGTCCATCATTGGAGCCAGTTTCTCCGATCTGAAGTACTATTCCATTAAGAATATTTTCATTTTCCAGTTCGCCAGCTAAAAGTATTTGTAAACTATTTGATGCCGAAGGTGAAAAAGCCATTTGTAAATGAAGATCATACATTAAAGGCGTATTCAGGTCATTTATTTGATGGTAAAGAAGACTGCTGTTTTTTTCCGTAGAAAAGCTGGAAACAAGATGTCCTTCTTCAGTTTTAAAAAAACTGGTGTCCCCTTGCCAATGTTGATTTTTATTAAATTCAATGGAGTTAAATTCATCCACTATCTGACAAAATATAATATTTGGCAGAAAGCAGATAATACACATTATCCGTTTCATTATTTTGTAAAAGGTGTTTTAGTTGATAAAAATTTGCTGAATTCGTAAATCAGCTACCGTTAATTATTACAATTTCAAAAGTTGATATCCTATCCGAAATATAGCTAATTATTAGACAAAAGTTAATTACGAAGTGTAATTTTGCAGTTCAAAAAATAAAATTTAATACAATGAAAATAGCAATCGTTGGCGCTACCGGTCTTGTCGGAACAGAAATGTTAGCTGTTCTCGAGGAAAGAAACTTCAAATTTGATGAAATGATACTAGCAGCATCTGCAAGGTCTGCTGGTAAAGAAATTAAATACGCTGGTAAACCGATCAAGGTGATGACCATTGAAGATGCGATCGAAAAGAAGCCTGACATTGCGATTTTTTCAGCCGGAAGTGGCCCTTCTTTAGAATATGCGCCAAAATTTGCTGAGGTAGGAACTTTTGTAATCGACAATTCATCCGCATGGAGGATGGACCCAGATAAAAAACTAATTGTCCCTGAAATCAATGCTAATGAATTAAATAGCGAAACCAGGATAATTGCTAATCCAAATTGCTCTACAATACAAATGGTGCTTGTGCTTGCTCCTTTACATAAAAAATATAATATCAAACGGGTTATCGTTTCGACTTACCAAAGTGTTACTGGCACTGGTAAGGCAGCTGTAGATCAATTAATGGGAGAAAGAGAAGGCAAAGATGTCGAAAAAGTCTACCCACATAGAATTGATATGAATGCATTACCTCATATCGACGTTTTCATGGATAATGGTTATACCAAAGAAGAAATGAAAATGGTTAATGAAACTAAAAAGATCCTGGGAGATGATTCAGTTAAAGTTACAGCTACGGCGGTAAGACTTCCTGTAATGGGAGGACATTCTGAATCTGTAAACATTGAATTCACTAATGAATTCGAATTGGAAGAAGTGAAAAATATTCTTTCTGAAACACCAGGCGTGATAGTTAAAGATGATCCGGCAAATAATGTTTACCCAATGCCTATTGATGCTCATAAAAAAGATGATGTTTTAGTAGGTAGATTGAGGAGAGATGAAACACAAGAAAAATCACTTAATTTATGGGTTGTTGCAGATAATCTTAGAAAAGGAGCTGCTACAAATGCCGTCCAGATAGCAGAATACCTGGTTTCTTCAGGCCTTGTGAAATAGTATGTATAAAATCACAGATAAAAAAGTGCAGGATTATTTAAGGAATAACCTTAATGAAGATCCTGCACTTTTTGCTTTAAAATCTCCTCCTTTTCAGGGTATTTCTTCCGCAGAATTAAGTACTCAACTAAAAGGACTTCAGGTAGCTCAATCAAAGCTTCCGGATTTTTTCAGTAACTATAATATCAAATACCCACCAAAAATCTCTCTTGAGCAGTGTAGTTCTCAACTAACTGCAAAATATAAGGTAAGTCTTATTGGTAGTGGAAACAAAATGGCCGATCTGTCAGGAGGATTTGGAGTTGATTTTTATTATCTGAGTGAAAAATTTGATGAATCATTTTACATTGATCCTAATTGCGATCTGCTTGAAATAGTAAAGTCAAATATTTCATCTCTAAGCAATAAAAGCAGAAAATACTTTTGTATGAAAGCAGAGGATTTTCTGAATAAAAACAACGATAATTTTGACTTAATTTTTGTTGACCCTAGCAGAAGATCAGTAAAAAATAAAAAGGTAGTGCTATGGGAAGATCTTCTACCAAACCTTATTGAACTTTATCCAACTTTAAAAAAAACCACTAAAAAAATATTGATCAAAGGATCTCCTATGATCGATATTACCAGTTGCATAAATGCGTTTCGGGATACTACAGAAGTGCATGTAATTTCTGTGGATAGAGAAATAAAAGAAGTGGTCATATTAGTAGACTTCGAAAGGCCAACTGAAGACCCATCTATTGTTTGTTCAATTCTTAGTAATTCCGGCGAATTTATAAAACACTATAATCTGTCAGATCTCAAAGAGAAAGTTGATACTATTGGCCCGGCATCAAATTATCTTTATGATCCGCATCCCGTTTTTTTAAAAGCAGGGGTAGAAAATAAATTGTCTAAATCTTATAGCTTAAAGAAAATCGCTCAGAACACTAATTTTTATACTTCTAGTGAATTAATAGAAGGTTTTCCAGGTCGGATTTTTAAAATAGATAACAAACAAATTTCCAGCTTGAAAGAAATATCAAAACACATCGTGGATAAAAAGGTTAATGTCATAACAAAAAATATTCCAGTCACCCCGGAGGAAATATTAAAAAAAATAAAAAAGAAAGCAGGAGGAACTAAATGGCTGATTGCATATAAAAACCATACGAATACTAAAACTTATAATATATGCACCAGGGTTCAATGACAAAAAGTGTCAATTATTTGCTCGTCATTTAAATAATTTGTAGTTTTTATTCTATTTTTTGAACACAATACGGCCTATGCCTATTTTTTTAAGAATAATATTTGTTATAACTGTCTTCAACCAAACAGTATTCTCCCAGGAAGATTTCCTATTAAATGCACAAACGGGAAATAGGGAAGACATAACTGCCCAGATTGATAGCATCAATAATGTTGCCTTTTCTACTGTAATTTCAAACCCTGACTTAGGGAGAGAAATGGCTCTATCTGCCAATGCGCTTGCTACAGCTTCAAGTTATAGAAAAGGGCTTGCAAGAAGTTATAGTATCATTGGTAGTTCATACTGGTCAGTTGGTATTTATGATGTCGCACTAAAGAATTATTACAAAGCTATCGATATTTATGAATCCATAAATGATCATAATGGAATAGCGACCAATTATAATAATATAGGTGAAATTTTCAGGAAACAAGATAATCCCGATATTGCAGCCAAATTTCTTGACAAAGCATATTTTACTTATAAAAGAATTGAGAATGCAGAGCCTCCATTAATTCTTCTCAATAATCTTGGCGAAACACTCATTGAATTAAAGAAATACGATTCCGCTAAATACTATTTTGAAAAATTAATTGGGATTGATACGCCAGATAAAGAATCTCTAAGAAAATTAGCTTATGGATATCATAATCTAGCCAGGGTAAATTTTCATCAAGAAGACTTTGAGGAAGGTCTTAGGAATGTAAAGGAAGCTATTCAATTAAGAATAGAAATTAATGATACACGAGGTTTAAGTTCCTCCTATTTACTCCAAGGAGATCTATACCTCTCTTTGTATAATCCTAAGGCAATAGATTCTTATTACGAATCAATGGAGCCGGCAGTAAAAATAGATGCATTAGATCTTCAAAGGGATATTTATAACAAACTGTCTCAATTTTATGAAATTCATGAACAATTTGACTCAGCTTTGTTTTATCAAAAGAAATTAGCAGAGGCAAATAATAAACTTTTTAATCTGCAAAAAACAAATCAGATCAATGAGTTAACTGCCAAATATGAAAGTGAAAAGAAAGAACAAGAAAACACACTCTTAAAAAAGCAAAACCAACTTGCTCAGGAAACTAACAAAACTCAAACAACTTTAATTTGGGTAATTGGAGGAATTGGATTGATTTTATTGCTTTCATTTATAAAACTGTTTTTAAATCACAATAAAATCAGGAAGTATAACAAGCAACTAAACCAAAAAAATTACGAGATTCAGATTCAAAATGAAGAGATAGAAGTTCAGGCAGAAGAATTACGATCTCTCAATGAAATGCAAACCATGGTAAATTATGACCTGGAGCAAAAAATTAATGAAAGGACACAGGAATTAAGAGAGAAAAATCATACTCTGGCGAAGTATGCTTTTTATAATGCTCATAAATTACGTGCTCCTGTGGCAAGTATTTTAGGATTAATCGACCTTATCCTTCGAACAAACCTTTCTCAAAAAGAAAGCGAATTAGTCAATAGTTTAAAAAAATCTGCTAATAAGCTGGATGAGGCTATTCATGAAATTAAAGACATACTTCAGGACGAGGAAAGAAAAAAGGAAATTCAGGAAAATGAATTATAATAGATACAAATTTATTACCTCCTTACCCTAAATTCATAAAGAATATTGTAGGTTTGCATAATATAAATAACCAGAGGGAATAAACTCACTGAAGGCATGCACGACCTTCGAATAACGGTCATACAATCCAAACTTTATTGGCATCAGCCCGATGCAAACAGGGCGATGTTTGAGGAAAAAGTCTGGCAAATCAAAAATGGCACCGACATAATCATTCTACCCGAAATGTTTACTACCGGATTTAGCATGGAAGCTATTCACCTTGCTGAAACCTTAAATGGTCCGACCCATAAATGGATGAAACAAATTGCCTCTCAAACAAAAGCCTGTATTACAGGAAGCATTATTTGTAAAGACGGCGCCGATATTTTCAATCGCTTATTATGGGTATACCCGGATGGTAAAACTGAGTACTATGACAAGCGGCACCTCTTTTCTATGGCTAAAGAAAACACCCGTTTCTCAGCAGGAAATCAGCGCTTAATAGTTGAATACAAAGGTTGGAAGATCTGCCCAATGATTTGCTATGATCTAAGATTTCCTGTTTGGAGTAGAAATGTCAAGAATCAAAACGAACTAGTCTACGACCTTTTGATCTACGTTGCTAATTGGCCTCAGGTAAGAGTAAACGCATGGGAATCCCTATTAAAAGCCCGTGCGATTGAAAACTTGTCCTATTGTATTGGCGTTAATCGAGTAGGAGACGATGGAAATAACGTCCCTTATTCAGGGAGTTCCATGGTATTAGATCCTAAAGGAGAAACTACCTGGTATAATGATGGTGAAGAAATGATTCATGAAGCTACACTATCAGGAAACGATCTGTTAAAATTCAGAGATAAGTTTCCAACCCATCTGGACGCTGATAATTTTGAAATAAACATTAATTGACCCATATAGAGCTAACCGATGAGTGAGTATAGAAAATTAACTACTAAAGAAAAAGCTTTAAAAATAAATCTGGATCCCTATGTATACGGTTCATTTGCCGAAATAGGTGCGGGTCAGGAAGTTGCTGCACAGTTTTTTAAAGCCGGTGGGTCGAGCGGGACTGTTGCTAAAACTATGTCCGCTTATGATATGCAATTTAGTGATGCAATTTATGGCAAGTGCAAAAGGTATGTTTGTGAAGCCAGATTGATGCAAATGCTAAATAAAGAGTACGGCCTCCTCGCAAAAAGGCTAACTCAACGAGTACCAAATACCAAATTTTTTGCTTTTGCAAATACTGTTGAAACTCTTAACTATAAAAAAACAAATGAAGGACATGGGTGGATAGGATTCAGGTTTCAGCTTTCCCCTGAAAGTGAACCTAATGATTGCATTATTCATGTCAGACTTAATGACCATGACCTTCAGCGTCAACAACAAGCTCTTGGAACAATTGGGGTAAACCTTATACATTCTTGCCTCTATGTTGCTGTAGAACGTGACCCTGAAAAATTCCTCGAATCTCTTGTAGAAGGACTGTCAAGGGAGAGGGTTGAAATAGATATGTTTAAAATCACAGGGCCGGATTTTAAAAATGTCGACAACCGATTAATGAGTTTAAAACTCGTTAAAATTGGACTATCTGAATTGGCAATGTTCGGACCAGATGGTAAAACTATGCAGCCATCTGAAACTCTATACAAAAAGAATATTCACGTTTTAAGAGGCAGGTTCAGACCAGTAACTTATGTAAACATCGATATGTTTATTAAAGGACGTACCCAGTTTGTTAAAGAACCTGATGTCGATCAGGATAAATTGATAACTGTTGCAGAACTGACCCTGAATGACCTGACTTCAGATGGAACTATAGATGATAAAGATTTTCTTGACCGCGTAGATATATTATGTAGTCTGGGCACAACAGTTTTGATATCAAACTATCAAAAATATTTCAGACTGGTTTCAAGATTGTCCAAACTTAACAAGAAAAGGAAAATTGGAATCACTCTTGGAATCTATAACCTTGAACGTGTTTTTGATGAAAGCTACTACGAAGATCTCGATGGCGGAATCCTGGAATCTTTTGGAAGGTTATTTGGCAACAATGTCAAATTATATGTTTATCCCGCGATAAAAAAGGACAATGAAGAGATTTATACTCTGGAAAACTTTAAAGTGCCCAAAAACCTTACTGGGCTATTTAATTATTTGGTAGAAAACAATAAATTAGAAGCCATAAATTCTATAAGAGAGGATTTACAAGAGTATTCAGAAAATGATCACGTATTAGAGATGATCAAAAAAGGAGAGCCCGGATGGGAAAAAATGGTCCCAAGTAAAGTTGAGAGAGCTATCAAAGATAACTGCCTTTTTGATTATCCATGCGAAGTTATAAATGAAAAAGTTGAAGTAAAAAAAGAGTCTGAAAACAGATAGTTGATTTCATTTTTTTAATGTGAAGTTTCAGACAAGAGTTGAATTGCTGCTTGATTGTTGGAACAATTTTTGTTCGCATAACTATGTGATAATATTTAAGTGTGTGTGTAATTAATAAGAAAAATGGGAACTGCTGAAAAGGATTATTGGAATGAGGAATGGAAAAAACTGACCTTTGATGACATCCATCCGGATGAACATTATGAAATTTCCAATTATGGCCGTGTAAAGTCTTACAAAACAAAAAAAGAAGGTGCTATAATCAAAGGCTCCAGAATTAAAGGTTATCGTACGATTACGGTAAAAAGAGATTCTGGTAAGCTTATATCCAAATATATCCATAAGCTTGTTGCTGAACATTTTATTCCAAATAATGATCCGACTCGCATAAATGTTATTCACCTGGATTATAATAAGGAAAATAACTATATAAATAACCTCAAGTGGGCTACTCGTGAAGAAACCGGTATGCACCAAAGAGAGAATCCTACCTTCAGAAAGGTTATTAAAAATCATCGTCCTTATGCAAAGCTTTCTGAAACTGAAGTCTTGCGAATTAAGAAAATGCTTAAAAGAGGAAATACCAGGTTAAAAATGATTGCAAAACAATTTGGTATCACTCACACTCAGTTAAACAGAATAAGAAGTGGTGAAAACTGGGGGCATGTAAAAATAGAAGATGATTAAAATTCCTTTTTAATTATATTCGAACAGATCTTTTTTATCAATGCTTCAGATTTTTCTGAAAGCCTAGAATACTCTATCCTGTCAATCTTGGCTCTGTGATTTTTAAGTATCCTGATAAATTTAAATAGATCTTTTTCAACAGATTCTGAAGCTTTTTGATTTTCAATAATTACGCTTACTATTTCAGCTTCTTTCATTAGGGTAACCAAATGAACTGAGAGCTCATTGCCGGAATAATTATCCAAGCTCAAGTCACAACTTGAAGGTTGACCAATCTTGTGTATCATATCCAAAGGATCGTCCAAAATGTAGTATTTGATTCTTAGATGATTATTCCCCATTTATTTAAGTTTTATCATTTTACCAGTCATTACCCTGCCCGCTTCGGTAACTGCCCTGATAAAAAAGATACCACTTGAGGAGAATTGACTAAAATTTAATACCCGGTCTTTCTTAAAGGAATTATCTTCATAAATAAGCTTTCCACTCAAGTCGAAGATTTCTATAGTATGATTTTCAGTAAATTTCACGTTTAAAGATTTATCTGTTGGTACAGGATAAATACTAAGAGTTTGCCCATTTACGGGACCATTTTCCAAAAAGGAAAGATCAATATTTTTAAAAACTAATCCCCCTTCTTTAGTTCCAATGGCAAGTATCGGTTTTTCAATACCTGTTGATGAAATAGAATAAATTCCCTTGACCAATCCAGTTAATTCTCGGCTTTCAGAGGCATCACTAGTTACATTACTATAAAAACTGAAATTACCATTACGATCTGCTAATAAAAGATCCAGCCCGAGGCTATTATCCCATTGCGCAAAAGAAAACACCCTTTGTCCCTTTAAGGCATCCAGTCCCATTCCTTTAAATTCTTCTTCAGAAATAGAATATTGATATCCTTCAGAAGTTTCAACCCCCTCATATAATGAAACTTTACCACTAGTACTTGTTTTCCATACTTCTGGCAACCCATCAGTATCCCAGTCAAAAAAATGTAAGGATTCAGAAGTGAAAAAGGACAAGCCTTCTATTAGTTTAGTTTCCTGGGCTCCACGAACATCTCGCGCATAATTAATCACATTAGAATTATCAATTAATCTGTATCCGAAAAACACATCCGTTTTGCCATCATTATCCATATCAGATACTTGAGTAACAAATGACCGAATATCAAGTTGAGGTGCCGTAAAACGATATATTTCTTCATCAATAAATACTCCATCTGATTCATAAACTCTTTTTACAACTCCATCCATATTTAAATCCATATAAGAAACTAATGCCTCAAAAGGTTCATTAAGTTCAGATAAAATTGTCCAATATGTTTTTTCTCCATAATCAAGACTTTGTTCTTGAATGAACTCATCATTGACCAAAATATAGGTTCCTTCTATATTTTTATAAAGCCTGACACTTTTTGAAAAGTCATACTTAAAACCTTCATTGGTAAATACATTTGGGACTAATACCAAAGAATCTGATAGCCCTTTGTTCCAAAGATATGCAGCCTGAAAACCCTCGGCGGGTTCCATTGGCCAGGGATACTCTGAATTACTAAAAACAGGTTGTTCCTCAGACCCGAAATTTTTTAAATATGCTATAGACTGACAAAATTCATCGCCATAGAGCATATCCTTAACGCCATCATTATCAATATCCGCTATTAATAAAGACTTACCTCCGGCATGTAATTCCCTTCCGTTAGTGTTACATTCCTGGTCTAATGGTATAAGCTCACCACAGCCACAATCCTGAATGTTTCCCCAAGTCCTGGTTTCTCTCATCATAGCAAGGGTATCCGTTCGACTGTAATTCTCCACCGCCATATTCCTGTGGTATTCGATAGTGCCGGTTCCTGCAAAATGAAAAGTAAATAAGTCCATATCACCATCATTATCATAATCCACAAGGGCTGGTATATCAGTACTATTAACCTGTAAATTAATGTTTCCAGTAGTGCCAATGGTAAATAAAACCTCTGTATATAGTTCAAATGATAGTTCTTCGGCAGATGTATTAAGGTATACTGAAATGCCAAAAGGTGATTTTGTAAAAAGATCTTTTCTCCCATCGCCATTAAAATCATAGGAGACCACCCAGTTTCTAAGGCCTTCAGGAAATGCAGATCTATATTCAGGTGCATATTTATAATCATTCCCCATATTAATATAGGGCATTAGCTTTCCGCTGGTTTTTTCAAAAAACAAAACATCATCGATGCCATCACGATCCAGGTCTATCCGATTTACCAACGGTGAATTCATCCCCCCTGAAAAAAGATTTTTGGCATTATTTAAATCCCCATAAGGCAGATCCTCCTCATTAAAATCAGCTATATCCTGTCCCATCGTAGATAAACTCATAAAAAATGTTATAAAGGACAAAACAATGATTGAATGCTTCATTTGAGAGTTAATGTTTTAGTAAATTTCCGAAAAATTAATCAATAACCTGTAAACCCAATCAATATTAGGATGGTTACTGTCGAAAAACTACACGAATTATATTTACAATGTCATAATGGTGTAGGTACTGATACACGAAAAGACCTCAACGGTCAAATGTTTTTTGCATTAAGAGGACCAAATTTTAATGCTAACCGACTTGCATCACAAGCTATAGAAAATGGCGCTTTATTTGCTATAGTTGATGACAAGGACTATGCCGATAATGAAAAGGTTCTTTATGTTGAAAATTCATTATCCACCCTCCAGCAGTTAGCTAATAACCACCGAAAAACATGGGGTTTCCCGGTTTTTGGGATTACAGGCAGCAATGGAAAAACAACCTCCAAAGAATTAATAAGAGAAGCTCTTTCACCCAAATATAAAGTTTGGGCTACTCAAGGCAATCTAAATAATCACATTGGTGTTCCTCTGACTATCCTGAATTGTCCTCAGGATACAGATTTTGCTATAATCGAAATGGGTGCTAATAAAATAGGAGATATTGCAGAGTTAACTTCGATTGCTTCACCTGATTATGGTTTGATCACAAACATTGGTAAAGCACATACCGAAGGTTTTGGAGGTTTTTATGGAGTGATCAGAGGTAAATCTGAACTTTATCAGCATTTATTGGAAAATGACGGTACTGTTTTTATAAACAGTCAGGATGAAATTCTGGCTAACATGTCGAAACGATTTAAGTCACCGGTATTTTACCCTGGGAAAACCGACTATTTTCATTGTGATTTTATAGATGCCAATCCTTATGTTAGGTATCAGCCGGAGGAAATGGATATTCAGGAAAGTAACATGCTGGGTAGCTATAACTTTATAAATATTTCGGCTGCTCTTTGTATTGCTAAATATTTTGATGTCAACCTTAAAGAGGCTTGTAAAAAGGTAAATAATTACCAGCCGGCAAACAACCGTAGCCAGGTTATTCACTCTGCTTCAAATACAATAATTATGGACGCTTATAATGCAAATCCTTCATCCATGGAAGCAGCACTGGAAAACCTTAAGGGCATGCCGGCGGATAATAAAGTTGTAATCCTTGGTGACATGAACGAATTAGGAGAAACTTCTGAGGAAGAACACAAAAAAATAGGAGAATGGCTAAATGACAATAATATCTCTAAAGCTTTTTTTGTGGGAGACAAAATAAAAATTGCTTCAGAAGTTTATGATTCAGGCATGACATTTGAAGATACTGACTCATTGGAAAATTATTTAAAAGCTAATCCGATAACTAATTCGCTTGTGCTGGTTAAGGCCTCCAGAAGTATTGGGTTAGAAAAGTTAGAACAAATTCTTAAATCAAGTTGATGAAGTATTTAACTGCTTTCATACTATTATTATTTAGTTGCCATTTTTCATGGGGCCAGTCGTGGACAAATGAACAGGAAAAACTATTTCTACAATCATGTGAGAGCAAATGGGGTGACGCGCTTGGTAATGAAACCAAAAGTTTCTGTTCATGTTCATTAGATAAAGCAAAAATTATTTTCACCTCATTTAAAGCCTCCATAAGAGCTGATGCTTCTCAGGCTTCTTTGGTGTATAAGGGCTGTCTGGATGGTCATCCATGGCCTGAAAAAGAACAGAAAGAATTTATGGATGACTGTAAAGCCAACAACGACGGAGATGAAAATTTTTGCAGTTGTATACTCGAAAAACTAGGCAACCTGTACCCTACTCCGGAAATAGCTGCTTCTATTTCAGATGTTGAAGTTAATGACATCGCTGAATCCTGTCAGTTTTCAGCGGAATGGAGTAACGAAAACAAAGCTGCATTTCTGGAACAATGTAAAAATACGTATTCCGAAGTTTATAATTCCTCGCGTACTGATAGATATTGTAATTGTGTTTTAGATGAATTGCAATTGCTTTTTGAAGATTATAACGAGATGAATAAAAGCCTTACTCAACAAGGCCTTGAATCCATTAAGTCAAAATGCCTGCAACCCGATTTTTCTCAGTGGACTCCTGAAATAGAAGGTTTGTTAATTCTTGATTGCCAAAAAAATGTTGAGGGAGAAATTGGCGACAGAAAGGGGCTTGAATATTGTCGTTGCTTTGTTGAAGAGGCCAAAAACAGGTTTGATACTCCCGAAGACTTTCAAAAAGCAACCTCAAAAGAATATCTTGCACTACGTAAATATTGCTTCCCCGACTAATTAACTCTTATGGAAAAGCTCCTTGAATTTAACTTTGAATTGAATAATACTTTTTGCGACTTCACCGTCCAAAATTTAAGTTACAATGATAAAATCAAGCGACTTTTATCGCATATTATAAATGCTCAGGATATTTGGATATCCAGAATTAAAAATGAAATGTCTTCTTTAGAAATATGGGAAGAACATTCTCCTGAAGACCTAAAGAAATATAATGAACTTCATCTTGAGAAGTTTAAAGAGATAATTTCATCAAGAAACTACGATGAAACAATCAGTTATAACAGTCTGTCAGGAAAACCCTATACCACCTCAATCGAAGATATCTTGACTCATGTGGCTTTTCACGGTACCCACCATCGAGCCCAGGTTGCACAAATACTATCTGAAAATGGAATAAAACCTCCAGCTTCTGATTATATTTATTATATCAGAAAAGCTAAAACAACATAAAATGAAAGACATATTAAGCTTTCTTTCCGACCTTTCAGAAAACAATAATAAGGAGTGGTTTGATGAAAACCGATCAAGGTATCAGGAGGCTCGGGAAGAGTTTATTCAAATTGTTTCAGAAGTTATATCAGGATTGTCAGAAAAAGACGAATCTCTTCGCCAGATTATTGAACCAAAAAAATGTCTTTTTCGAATTAATCGTGATATAAGATTTTCAAAGGATAAAACTCCTTATAAACAAAACTTTGCCGCATCATTTTCAGAGGAAGGAAAAGCAGTTCACAAACCAGGATACTACATCCACATCCAGCCTGGCAATTCTATAATTGGAGGTGGGATATGGTTGCCAGAAAGTGAACATTTACAAGCGATACGACAGGAAATAGATTACAATGGCGACGAACTAAAGTCAATAATAAACAGTGATTCTTTCAAAAATACTTTTGGTGAGTTAAAAGGAGAAAAACTTAAACGGCCCCCAAAAGGATATGAAAAAACAAATCCACATATCGAACTACTAAAACATAAAAGCTTTCTTGGTAGCACGGACATCGATGATAAAACCTTGCAAAAAGATAACATCTCTGAGATAATTGTTAATAAGCTAAGTAACCTAACTCCATTTAAAAAGTATTTTGAAGTAGCTTTGGATTAATTTTTGCTTTAGAAATAGTAAAACATTAACATTTAAAATAAAAATTCCGTTATTCTATAAAACGAATAAATTATGATTGTACCATTTAATGAATTACCAGCAAATTCCAGGCTTTGGGTTTATCAAGCTGACAGAGATTTAACAAATGAAGAGCAGGAGTCTATCAGGCCTGCATTATTTTCATTTATTGATCAATGGGCAGCCCATGGTAAAGCTCTTTCTGCTGCTGGCGATTTTGCTTTTAATAGATTTTTAGTGATAGCTGTCAATGAAGAGCAACATGGAGCTTCTGGTTGTTCAATTGACGCTTCTGTTCATTTCATTAAAGATTTGGGTAATAAGCTAAATATAAACTTCTTTGATCGAACAAAAGTATTATATTTAGATAATAATGATTCGATCAATTCAAAAACTTTAGGTGAAATAAAAAAAGACGTTATAGAAGGCAATCTAAGTCCTGAAACCAGAATTTTTAATACAGCCGTTACAAATAAGAAGGATTTTGATGATTCATTCGTTATAAACATTAAAGACTCATGGTTGAATAAATGGCTTCCTTCAACCGTGTAAAATAATATTAGATATGGAGTAATTATGATAAACAGGCTATTCATTCTAACACTGATACTAATTTTTACAGCGCCATTTAATATGGTAGCGCAAAAGGCTAAGGATCCTCATAAAAAGGCCACAAAGGTTTTTAAACGCGGTTTTTATGAAGAGGCTATCCCGCTATATGAAAAGTATATAAGGAAAGATGTTTTTCCTGCCCAGGCTAATTTTAAAATTGCAGAATCCTACCGTTTGAGTAACAGATTAAAACAATCTGAACCCTATTATCAAAAAGCATTGAATATGGGGCTTGAAAATGATACTGCTCAATTTTATTACGGATTAGCCCTGATAGATAATCAGAAATATGATAAGGCTGAAAATCAGCTTAAATCATTTATTTCTCAGACAGATTCTATAACTCCGGATTACTTCGTCACTTATGCTAAAACAGAAATCAACAATCTTGAAGCTTTAAGAAAAATAAAAGAAAAGAAAAGCCATTATGATGTAGTTCCTGTAAGAGAACTTAATACTCCCGGAGCTGACTATGCTCCATTTTATCATGATGGGTATGTTTACTTTACCAGTACGAGAAGTAGTAATAAAGTATATAAAGCCACAGGCCAGGGTTTTAGTAATCTTTTTAAAGCTCCATTCACCGACAGGGGAATTGCCTATGATCAGATTGAAGAGGTTCCTAACATCAACGATCCAAACGTCAATGATGGTACAATTGCTATAAATGACGATGGAACAACTATTATTTTTGCAAAAGGAAATACAGGAAAGAAAAAGGGCAGAGAAGAAGTTAATCTGTTTATAACCCGATATAACAAACGAACTGAACAATGGTCTGAACCCCGTATGATGAAGATCAATCAAAGAGGCTACTGGACGAGTAGTCCAATCTTTAGTTCTAACGGAAGAACCTTATATTTTGCATCAAACAGGCCGGGGGGTTATGGAGGTGTAGATCTCTATTCTGCACAAATGGATGCCTATGGAAACTTCAGAGCTGTAAAAAATATGGGCTCTGATATAAATAGTCCTGGTAATGAAATGTTTCCTTTTGTTCACGAAAATGGTACTTTATATTTTTCTTCTGACGGACATCCAGGCCTTGGTGGTCTAGACCTTTTCAGAGCAACAAGAGTAGATGGGGTGATAACCGTTGAAAATCTTGGTGAAGGCATCAATTCTACCTATGATGATTTTGCTATTACCTATACCTATCCACTAGGTGGATTATTTTCTTCAAACAGACCTACCGGCGTCGGTGATGATGATATTTATGCATTCGTAAATAACGATCCTGAATATAAAGTAGTAGACTACTTCCTGACTGTTCAGACTTTAGGCAATGAAGGAAATGAAAAAGTGCCTTTGGAAAATACCAGGGTCCAGGTATTCAACGAACAAGGTAAATTACTGGAAAGGTTTTTTACTGATGGAGAAGGCAAGTTTAAAATGAAGGTGACTCCTGAATCGAATTACCTGATCGTAGGAGAAAAACCAGAATATTTTACAACTCGATTAAGATATTCAACAAATGATAAAGCTGTCGATAAATCTGAATTAGAAAAATACAGAACGGTTGTAAACCTGGATACTACTTTAACATTAATGCAGGTTGATACAAAAACAGTTTTCGAGCTTGAAAACATTTACTATGACCTCGATAAGGCAGATATTCGTCCTGATGCAGCGAGAGAATTGGACAAGCTGGTAACAATACTTAAGGACAACCCGGAAATTAATATTGAGCTTAGTTCTCATACTGACAGTCGTGCGCCGGATGCTTACAACATGGATCTTTCTCAAAGAAGGGCTCAAAGTGCTGTTGATTATATAATTAGCCAGGGAATTGATGAAAGCAGACTTGTGGCTAAAGGATATGGTGAAACACAACTTAAAAATGAGTGTGCGAACGACGTTGAATGTCCTGAAGAAAAACACCAGGAAAACCGTCGTACCGAATTCCGTGTGATCGGGTATGACCTTGAAGCTGTTCAGGCCCGTGAACAAATGATTCGTCAGAAGATAGAAGAGGAAGAACGCAAAGCTGAAGAGGAACGAATTCGAAAAGAACAGGAAAGACGTCAACAGCTACTTCTAGAGCAACAACAATCTCAGCAAGAAGAAGCTCAGGACTCGACTCAAATAAAACAAGAAAAGAAAAAAGTCGAAGATAACGACAGTCTCTATAAAAAAGATGATGATGGCGATAGCCTCTACGAATAATTCCAAGTTATTTTAATAAGAAAGCCTCTTTTATTAGAGGCTTTCTTATTTTTGCATAAAATATAAATGCCATGCAAGACAGATATATGCAGCGCGGTGTTTCCGCATCTAAAGAAGACGTACATAAAGCAATAGAGAATATAGATAAGGGGTTGTTTCCCAAAGCATTTTGCAAGATCATACCAGATTACCTGGCTGGTGATGAAAATTGGTGTACAGTTATGCATGCAGATGGGGCGGGCACTAAATCTTCCCTTGCATATTTATATTGGAAAGAAACAGGAGATCTTTCAGTATGGAAAGGTATTGCACAAGATGCAGTAATAATGAATACTGATGATCTTCTATGTGTCGGTGCTACAGGACCTGTTTTGTTATCATCTACTATTGGTAGAAATAAAAATCTCATCCCTGGAGAAGTTATTGCTGAAATAATTAATGGAACAGAAGAAGTATTACAAATGCTTCGCGATAATGGCCTTGAGATCAGATCAACAGGTGGCGAAACTGCAGATGTAGGTGACCTTGTCAGAACTATAATCGTGGACAGCACCGTAACGGCCAGAATGAAACGATCTGACGTTATTGATAATAAGAATATTAAACCAGGCAATGTAGTAGTCGGTTTGGCTAGTTTTGGAAAGGCAACCTATGAAACTGAATATAATGGAGGTATGGGAAGCAATGGCCTGACATCTGCCCGTCACGATGTTTTTGCTCATTACCTCGCTGAAAAATACCCTGAAAGTTTTGACCCTTCAGTTCCTGGAGACCTAATATACAGTGGCAAAAAAAGATTAGATGATAAAGTTTCAGGAGTTGATGTTGACGCCGGGAAACTGGTATTAGCCCCAACCCGCACTTATGCTCCTGTCATAATAGAGGTATTGAAAAATCACAGAGATAAAATCGATGGGATGGTGCATTGCTCGGGTGGTGCCCAAACTAAAGTTTTGCATTTTGTTGAAAATGTCCATGTTGTCAAAGATAACATGTTTGACACTCCTCCTTTATTTAGGTTAATACAAGAGCAGAGTCAAACGGAGTGGAAGGAAATGTATAAAGTCTTCAACATGGGTCACCGTATGGAAATTTATACTGATGAAGAAACAGCTAAGGAGATTATCAAAATCAGTGAATCTTTTGATATCCCGGCTCAAATCATAGGCCGTGTTGAAGCTTCAGACAAACCTAAAGTAACCGTTTCATCAGAACACGGCACTTTTGAATATTTGTCATAACACATTTAGCTTTATATCGTTAAAACTTCCTGGTGGTTATCTTATAGATTTCAGAATAATAATATATGAATTCAGAAGCCTACGATATAGCAATTATCGGAGCCGGACCAATTGGTATGGCATGTGCGATAGAAGCTAAAAATAATGGACTCAGTCATGTCTTAATTGATAAAGGATGCCTGGTAAACAGTATCTATCATTATCCTTATAACATGACATTTTTTTCGACCAGCGATAGACTTGAGGTCGGAAACATCCCTTTTGTAAGCCATGGTAATAAACCTACCAGAGCAGAAGCATTAGAATACTATCGAAGAGTAGCTCAGTATTTTGATTTGAATTCTAAGCTATATGAATCTGTCAATAACATCAAAAGTGAAAATTCAGGTTATATCATAAATACTTCCAAATCTAAATACAAGGCAAAATATATAATTATTGCTACCGGTTTTTATGACCTTCCTTATAAGCTCAATGTCCCGGGTGAAGATCTGCCAAAGGTAAAACACTATTATGATGAGCCACACCCATACTATAAGCAGGAGATCATTGTAGTCGGCGCAGCCAATAGCGCGGTAGACGTAGCCCTGGAGACTTATCGAAAAGGAGCTAATGTAACAATGGTGATCAGGGAAGAAGAAATAAGTCCTTCAGTTAAATACTGGGTAAAGCCCGATATTGAAAACCGAATTAAGGAAGGTTCCATTAAAGCTTATTTCAACAGTGAGATAACCTCAATTTCAGAACATGAAGTTAAAATCGAAACAGGAGAAGGGAGAAGCTTAACTTTAGAAAATGACTTTGTTCTGGCAATGACAGGTTATCAGCCTGACTTTACATTTTTAAAAGAAACTGGTGTAAATATCGGTGATGACGAACAAAGAACACCGGAGTATGATCTCGAAACCATGGAAACCAATGTAAAGAATGTTTACCTGGCAGGTGTGATTTGCGGAGGTTTAAAAACAAATAAATGGTTTATTGAAAATAGCAGGGTTCATGCCTCAATGATCCTTAAAAATATCATTGATAAAGAAGGAAAAGAGGTTAAAAAATTAATGTACATTTAATCTATCTCATCAAGTATATTTTCCAAGTCACTATTGACCCTTGGATGCCCAAAAACATTGTGAGAAATATTTTCATAGGTTAATCTCTGAATATTCGTGCCCGGAATTTCAGTTAGCTGTTCAGATTGCTCAGGAAAGATCAACTCATCTTCAAGACCATGAAAGACATATACAGGACATTCCACATTCCTGAGATAATTTGCTGTTTCAATATTATATCTCAGGATATTACCTGGAAAATAGGGCATTGCATCGATAGCTGTCTTTCGCAATGAATAATAAGGGGCAAATAGCAATAGAGAATTAGTTTTCTTTTTGGATGCCACGAATGCAGCTATACCAGATCCTAGAGAATAACCTGCAATGACTGGTTTATTAACATTCATTTTATTTGTTATCGAATCATAAATAATTAGCGCGTCATTGAGTAAATGACTGGTCCGCTCGATCTCCCCATCACTTTTACCATACCCGCGATAATCATATACAAAAAAATTATAATTATTCTGGAGATAAAAAGATGCATATCCACCCCACTTATCCAAAGCTCCAGCATTACCATGATAAAATATTATCAATCCTTCTGGATCTTCAGTCTTAAACAAAAGACCATTTAAACTTATATTACTATCTACGGGGATTTCTACTTCTTCAAATTCTCCTTCGAATTGATAAATATAATCTTCTGCTAATACTTCTGGTCTGAACAAAAACTCTTCCTGTTTAAAATACATAAAGCATAAAGCAATTACATACATTATGGCTGCTGCTGAAATCATCCACAAGAAGAGTTTTATAATTTTTCTCATTGACCCTGGGTTATTTTTTTATTACTATATCTAATATTTCTGTTCCCGTCAAGACTTCATATACTTCATCCATAGTCCCTTTAACAGCTCCAAAGATAGTATAAGCCCCATCTAAATGTGGAGAAAACCTGTGGGTAATAAACCATTGACTACTTTCAGTATCTCTACCTGAACTTGCCATTGCTAATACTCCTTTTTCAAATGAATTCGGACTGAATTCTGAAATGATCCGGTAAGGAGGATGACCATAACCATCACCTCTTGGACATCCATCCTGGATTACGAAATTATTTTCTACCCGGTGAAAATTATTATTTGAGAAATATCCGACTTTGGACAAATTAAGAAAATTAATAACCGTAATAGGAGCGATTTCAGGATAAAGTTCTATTTCTATAACTCCCTCATTAGTAATTATCTCAGCATTTAGAGTATCAGAATAATCCTGTAATTGACTCACGTCATAGTGTGAGGGGTTATATTTAAGTCTCTGGTTACCACCTGGTTTAGCACCGGTTTTTAAAAATTTACTTAATAGATTTAATTCTTCGACCGTATCTATTCGAGAAATCATCTTTTCGTCAAGATACTTCTGTAAGTTTAAGTCATTACTCATAAATAATCCGGCGGTTTGCCTGACTACAACAGTATCACTGGAAAATAAAAGACCAGCTAACTCTTCTGCATAATTTTCGACTTGATCCGGGTTCTCTTTATAATCATCCAGCAAACTTTTTGTAAGTATATTTAATGCTGTCGTCCGTATTACCGGATGGTTACCTTCCCTGGCATAAATAGATAACTTTTTTATTCCTTCATCAGAATAAATATACAGTGGAATTAATGCCGCCTTATCATAAGGGTTATTTGTCTTTTCAAACTGGTTCTGAACATAGGGAAGGACTTTTTCAATAACTTGTTTAGAACCGAATTTACAGGCTGCCTGAAGTAACATGGCAGCAGCAGGCAGGTATGTTTGTTTAGCTCCAAGGCTTAAATATTGAACCGCATCATTAGAATTACCCAGGTTTATAAAATAATTTGCTGCCTCTTTAGCTACTTTAGAATTTTCTGAAAGTGCTGCTTTATAAACTGACTCCCTGGCTTCGATATAAGGAAAAAACTGTAAAGACTGCAAGGCCAGAACCCGGTATCTGAAATCTTCATTTTCTTTCTGTGCGATTTCTTTAAGTATTTCAAGAGTTTTAACATCCCTGTTACATCGACTAAAAGCTATTAATAGATGTTGCTTTTCTTCCTGGTCTTTTGAAGAGTTAAAAGCTTCTCTTAATTTCCCGGCATATCTATTCAAATCAAAACCTACAGGTAATCTTCCTAAATATCCTGCTGAATATCTGCGTGCCTCATTACTAAGGTTTTTTGCACCAACATTTTCAGTCATCAGCCGTACTGCACTATTGGTTATATTGTTATTTAATAAGCAATGAAAGAGTCCTATCGTTTGTCCTTCTATCTCTGGACTAGTTTTTGGTTTAAACCCTGAAAGGAAAGTAATAGATTGTTCGCCATCTATTTTGCCTATAGCTATTAGAAGTTCCTTTTTAACTGATGAAATCTTTTCTTCTGAAAACTGGTCTTTTAAAGGTTCCAACAATTCAGGTGATCCATTCTGGCCTGCAGCAAAAGCAGCTTTCATTCTAATTTGCTGATCCTCAACCTTTAGTAAATCCTTTATTTCATCAATAAATCTATCAGAAGGGAAACTGCCAGCGATCTTTAATGCCTCAAGAACCAGAAATGCATTATCACTGGATAATCTCTTTTCTACTATCTCATCATTTCTATTTTGGGAAGCTAAATATAGCTCTTTTATCTCCGGGTCGGACCAGGAAAAGCCATTGTCAGAATATTTAAGATCTTTTGAATCACATGAAATCAGAATTGCTGTTAAAAGCAATAAAGGTAGTTGTTTTAACATATAGCAGTTAATCAATATTTATCTGACAATATTAAATTAGTTAAGCTGAACTAACAATATTTTGAATCTTCCTCACTTTTTTATTCATAATACTAAACCATAGCGGAGGAACCATTGCTAATAACATCATTCCAGGATATCCGGTAGGCATTTGAGGTGAATTATCATGATGCTTTAATATCTGGTATGGTCTGGAGGCAATATAATGATGATCAGAATGCCTACTTAACTCAAACAGCATTAATCTACCTACTACATGATCTGAATTCCAGCTATGCATGGGTAACACTCTTTCATAGCGGCCATTCGAGATTTCTTTTCTACGTAGTCCGTAATGCTCTATATAGTTTACTGTTTCTAAAAGTAAAATGCCTACAATGGCTGCAGCAATAAATCCGAGCAGCCCTTTAATTCCAAATACAAAAAAGATTACGATAAGAAATACAACTTGGATTAATTGATATTGTAGCATCTCATTTTTCAATGAAAAAAAAGAAAACCCTTTTTTTCCCAGTTGCTTATTTGCGATCTCCCAGGCCGATTTGTAAGAGTAAATTAAAGACCTGAAGTAAAATTCATAAATACTCTCTCCGTATTGGGCACTGGCAGGATCTTCAGGTGTAGATACATTTTTATGGTGACCTCTGTTGTGTTCAATATAAAAATGCATATACAGCGATGTTAGAAGCAGCATTTTTGACATAGTTTTTTCATGAGTCTTTTTTCTATGCCCCAGTTCGTGGGCTACATTTATTCCAATTACACCACACATCATTCCCATACCCAATATCATCCCTATTTGTTCATAGACCTTCAGATCAAGCATAGTAAAATTTATTAAAAACAGGATCAAAACAGCGTATTGAACAGGCACCATACTGTAGACCATAATATCATACCTGACATCCTTTTTCCGAATTTCTTCTTCTGTTTCGGTAATATTTTCAGGGTCAGGCTTAAATAGTAACTCAAGTATTGGTATCACCACAAAAGCAAAAATAACCGGGAAGAAAGTTGTAACCCCCAACTGATAATAACTTAAGATGACCAATGCAGGTAAAATCAATACGAGAAAGTATTTTAAGAACTTCATCTGCTTAATAAAATTATACAATAAAATATACGAATATTTAACTGATGCAGCAAAATTTTAATATTTATAAACGGCTGTAAACAGATGATTTAATAAACGAATCATAATAGTACTTATCTTTTTTCTTAAGCCCTTTTAAAATCTCATCTGAAACTCTGAAAATATCTGGTATTCTATTTAAAGTATGGCCAGTGGTTATTCTAAAAAACAGCAACATTGTCTTTGCCAGTATCCTATGCTTAAATTTTAAAGGATTCGTAAAGTCTATAATTGCGAGATCATCAAATGTCGGTATCTCTGACCGATAGCTTACTAATATTTCTCTGATCTCTTGCTCATCAAAATGATCAAGAAAAAAAGGGAACATAATGAGATCATAGTGTTTATTTAAATCACCTGTTCGCCCATCTTTTAAGAAATAATTGATATTTGACGATTTACTTATTACCAAATCATTAAACTCATTCAGCATTGGCTTACTAATATCAAAGAGATCGATAGAGTTGAATTGATTGGCTTCGAACGTCTTTAAAACATTACCCGTTCCTGCACCTACAATTAGTATGTCTTTCCCCTTATAACTATTTAAAATTTCAATCTGTGGTTTTATTAATGATCCACCAAAAACCAATTTTCCAAGACGGTCATAAATTGAAGCTATATGATCATATGAATTAATTACTTTATCCATATCACAAGAAAAGGATATAAAAAAATCAAATCTGCTATTGTTCGATAAACTTCATTCCGGCGGAAATCATTAGGATACGTGAAAACCCATCCCAATGTTAATCCCATTAAAAACAATATTATCTGGAACAAACTAAATCCTGGTAAACCGGGTTTAATTCCAAAAAGGGCTATTACCGTTACAATGAAGAATATAGCAAGAAGGACATTGAGTACTTTAACTGTTAGCTTTAATCCCTTGGTTAAAATTACGGAATTTTGCTTCTGATAATTATCCTTTCTGGCATCAAACCATGCGAGAATAAGAATGTTACAATAGGCAATCAGGAATAACTGTAAGTGAAATAAAGCCAATAACTCCTGATGTTCTTCAATGCGGATCCAAGGTATAAGCATAATACCAGTAGAATATACCATTGCGGCTGCAAACTCTTTTAAGATAAAGGTGCGTCCTTTTATAAAGTGAACTATCGTAAAATAGATTAGAACAAATCCACAGATGAATAGACCTCCGTATAATATTTCAGAATCCAGAAGGAATAAACAATAAACACTGCTGGCAATAATAAATGCCGCAAACATTAAAATTGGTATTCTAAATTTCTGATGTACAGCATGTCGTAAAGCTAAAGCTTGTTGATCTATCCGGTTGGCATCTAACAAATGGTCAAGGGTATAAATAAGCCATACAGCAGCAGCAAGTAAAAACTGTTCATGCCACATGACCTCAATATCAAATACTGTACTTACAGCCATTAAACAACACCATGCCCCGAAAGTTATATCAAGGCTTAAGGCCTGAAACAATCGATATGTTTCTTTTAGATCCACGGTTAGTAAAATAATAAAAAAAGCCTGTTCGATATGAACAGGCTTCAAAAGATAGTGTTTTTATATTTTATTTTCCGAGTGCTTCTGCTCCGGAAACGATCTCGAGAATCTCAGTTGTAATAGCTGCCTGACGAGATCTGTTATAAGTAAGTCTCAAATCTTTAAGCAATTCACCAGCATTATCAGTCGCCTTATCCATTGCTGTCATCCTAGCTCCATGCTCGGCAGCATTAGATTCTAATACAGCCTTGTATAACTGAATTTTTAAGCTCTTAGGAATCAATTCCGTAATGATATAAGATTCATCCGGCTCGAAAATATATTCCACATTGCTCATTTCCTCATCCTCTTCAGGTTCAGATGGAACCAAAGGAAGGAATTGTTCTACTCTTAATATTTGAGTAGCTACGTTTTTGAATTCGTTGTATGCAATTTCTACTTTATCGAATTTTCCATCAACAAATCCTTTCATGGCGAATTCTGCTGCGTCACGAACAGCGGCAAAACTCAAATCCATTAAGATCTCAGCGAAGTCAGATACTACGTTATAACCACGCTTTTTAAAATGATCATTTGCTCTTTTACCGATAGGAAGAATTGTTACTTTATCATTTTTTAAATGATCGCTGTAATTTTCTTCAAGGTGATTAGTCGCTGTACGGATAACGTTAGTATTAAAAGAACCACATAGTCCTTTATCAGAACTAATAACAATCAATAATACATTCTTAACTTCTCTCTCTTCAGCATAAGGACTAGTAACCTCACTATCTTCAGACAATCCCGATGACACTTTCCCAAGAATTGCAGAAAGTTTATCAGCATAAGGTCTCATCTGGATAATGCTATCCTGAGCTCTTCGAAGTTTCGCTGCAGACACCATTTTCATCGCTTTGGTGATTTGCTGTGTAGAAACTACCGAATTAATTCTGCTTTTTATTTCCTTTAAATTCGCCATTCGTTAAAGCTTGTTAAGCAGGTTAACAGGCAGCTTAATGCTGCCTGTTTCTATTTATGAATTAGTATATTTTTTTGCTAGATTTTCAGCAACAGTGCTCAAAGTAGAAGTGATGTCATCATCAAGCTTCCCTTTCTTAAGACCTTCAAGAACCTCGCTGTGCTGAGCTCTTAACAGATCAAGGAACTCATACTCAAACTCTTTCACTTTATCCAAAGGTACTTTATCTAATTTACCTTTAGTTGAAGCGTAAATGATAGCCACTTGCTCTTCTACTGGTTGAGGAGAATACTGAGGCTGTTTAAGAATTTCCTGGTTTCTTCTACCTCTTTCAATTGTAAGTTTAGTAGCGGCATCAAGATCAGAACCGAATTTAGCAAACGCTTCAAGTTCACGGAACTGAGCCTGGTCTAATTTAAGTGTACCAGCTACTTTCTTCATAGATTTGATCTGAGCAGAACCTCCAACTCGAGATACCGAGATACCTACGTTAATTGCAGGACGGATACCAGACAAGAACAAGTTAGTTTCCAGGAATATCTGACCGTCAGTAATTGAAATTACGTTAGTCGGAATATAAGCAGAAACGTCACCAGCTTGAGTTTCAATGATTGGAAGTGCTGTTAATGAACCACCACCTTTTACTTTTCCTTCTAGTGAAGGAGGAAGGTCGTTCATGTTAGAAGCGATCTCATCATTGTCAATCACTTTCGCAGCTCTCTCTAATAAACGAGAGTGAAGGTAGAATACGTCTCCAGGATATGCCTCACGTCCCGGAGGTCTTCTAAGAAGAAGAGACACCTCACGATAAGCAACTGCCTGCTTAGAAAGGTCATCAAATACAACCAATGCAGGACGTCCAGTATCTCTGAAATACTCACCAATTGCAGCAGCAGTAAATGGAGCATAGAATTGCTCTGGAGCTGAATTTGAAGCAGCAGCAGAAACAACTACTGTATAATCCATTGCCCCTGCTTTTTCTAATGCAGCAACAACCTGTGCTACTGTAGAAGCTTTCTGTCCAACCGCACAATAGATACAGTAAACAGGCTCACCTCTTTCGTAAAATTCTTTTTGATTTATAATTGTATCGATCGCAACAGCTGTTTTACCAGTCTGACGGTCTCCAATGATTAACTCACGCTGACCACGACCGATCGGAATCATTGCATCGATAGACTTAATACCTGTCTGAAGTGGTTCGTTCACTGGCTGACGATAGATAACACCAGGAGCTTTTCTCTCCAATGGCATTTCGAAAGTTTCCCCTTCGATAGCACCTTTACCGTCAATTGGTTCACCAAGCATGTTTACAACTCGTCCCAACATACCTTCACCTACTTTAATAGATGAAATTTTACCAGTACGTTTTACAGAATCGCCCTCTTTAATACCTTCAGAATCTCCTAGGATTACAGCTCCGACATTGTCCTCTTCAAGGTTCAATACCAATGCTCTGGTTCCATTGTCGAATTCCAATAATTCTCCGGATTGTGCTTTAGTCAAACCGTATATACGGGCAACACCGTCACCAATTGTTAATACAGTACCTACTTCTTGTAGTTCGGCTTCAGATCTTACTCCTGAGAGCTCTTCCCTCAGTATTGCTGAAACTTCATCAGGTCTTACGTCCGCCATTTTCTTTTAATTAAAGTTTATAATTAAGGCTATTGCCTTTATTTCGTTATTGCTTGTTTTATTCTATTTAATTTACCCTTAACTGATTGATCCAGTCTTTTGTCACCGATGGTAAGGATAAAACCACCAATTAATGAAGGATCAATGCTTGTAGAAATGTTTGGGGCTTTATCCGTATACTTTTTCGATAATGCTTCAAACTCTTTCATCATTGATTCATCAATATCGACAGCAGAAACTACAGAAACCTCAACAATTCCTTTTAGTTGGTTATACAGGTTGTTGAATTGCTCAGGTATTATGATAAGGTATTCTTCTCTGTCCTTTCGAGACAATAATTCGAAAAACCTCAAAGTCAGGTCAGAAACCTTTCCTTTGAAGATCTTATCCATCACCTTCTCTTTTTTATTTTCTGTAATAATCGGATTCTTCAGGAACAAAGAAAACTCATGATTCTTTTTACACAAATCACCGAGCATATCCATGTCTTTCTTCACCTCTTCAAGCTGGCCTTTGTCTTTTGCCAACTCAAGTAGTGATTTTGCATATATTGATGCAACCCGAATTTCTGACATAATTTGTATTAATTAAGATTGATATCCTTTACGTACTGGTCAACTAGTGCTTTCTGCTTGCTATCATCAGAAAGCTGGTTTTTGATAACCTTTTCTGCGATTTCTAAAGAAAGTTCAGCTACTTGATTTTTTACTTCTTTCAATGCAGCTTTCTTCTCTGATTCGATCGAAGCCTTTGCATCAGCTATCATTTTCTCTGCAGTCTTTGACGCATCTTCTTTAGCTTCTTCAATCATCTTATTAGAAGCTTCTTTCGCATCTTTAAGGATCTTATCTCTTTCAAGACGAGCCTCATCTAATAATTTATCATTTTCAGCTTTGAGTTTAGCCATATCTTCTTTGGCTTTCTCTGCAGCTTCTAATGCCTCATCGATTGAGTTTTCTCTTATTTTTAGCGCATTTAAAATCGGGCTCCATGCAAATTTGCCTAATAAGATTAATAGGATAATGAAGCCTAATGCTTGCCAGAATATCAGTCCGACGCCCGGTAATAATAAATCCATTTCTTTTTCCGCTTAAGGGTTACTTATAACAATAAAAGGAGGTTGCGGCAAACCCGCAACCTTTAATTCTTTTAAGCAGTAGCGATGATAAAACATACAACTACACCGAAAAGAGATACTACCTCGATTAGTGCTGCAATGATAAGCATAGCAGTCTGAACTCTACCAGCAGCTTCTGGCTGACGAGCCATAGCTTCCATAGCAGAACTACCAATTTTACCGATACCGACACCAGCGCCAACCGCAACTAGTCCAGCACCTAAAGCTGCACCTAATAAACCAAGGTTCTCCGCTAAAATTTGTAACAACATGATGTTAAGCGTTTATTGTTAAAACTAATTAAAATACAAATTAATGATCATCGTGCTCTTCAACCGCCATACCAATGTACATTGAAGAAAACAATGTAAATACATATGCCTGGATAGTTGCAACTAATAGCTCGATCAGATTAATGAAGATCGTAAGAATAGTTGCACCGATACCAACTGCTGCACTTTGAAATATAAATGTCAAACCGATAATACTTAAGATCACAATGTGACCAGCGGTGATCGCCACAAAAAGACGTATCATCAACGATATCGGCTTGGTGAAAATTCCTAAGAATTCAACCACGATGATAACTGTATATCGTATCGGGTAAGGAACTCCCGGAGTATTAAATATGTGATTCCAGTAATGCTTATTACCGCTGAAGTTTGTTAAAAGGAAAGTTCCCACTGCTAATGTCATTGTAACAGCAATGTTACCAGTAAGGTTTGCAGCACCAGGCAACAATCCTAACAGGTTACCAAACCAGATAAAGAAAAACAAGGTAAGCATATACGGAAGATACTTCTCGTATTTTTTCTCGCCGATACCTTTTTTCACGATCTCATCTCTGATGAAAATAATGATCGGCTCGAATAATGACTGTATACCTTTAGGAGATTTTCCCGGCCTCTTTTTATACCCTCTGGCTACTGATATAAATACAATCAGCATTACCGCCATAGTTAAAAACAAGAAGGCTACGTTTTTTGTAATTGAAAAATCCCAGACTTTTACTTCACTGTCAACTCGGTGAATCTTACCATGGTCAATTTCATAACCATTATAAGGTACAAGTTCGTGATCTTCATTGTAAAAGTTTGATGATGAGAAAACCTCTAATCCCCTGTCATCTGAATAAAGGATCACAGGTAAATAAAGTGTACCATAATGACCATCCCAAAAATGCCAGATATAATCATCCTGGATATGGTGCATGATCAAGGTTCCCGGATTAAAACTCTCTCCCTCTCCTGATGCCTGCTCAGAAGCAGTCACTTTAAGCGGTGAGATAAACATCATTGAAATAACGATCGATAATGCTATCGATTTCAGGATCAAAAGGAGGCTTTTTTTACGTTGCATCTATCGTTTTAGTTCAAGGACTCTAAATTTGACTGCAAAGGTAGATATTATCGAATCAATAAAAAATAATTGATTAGTTTTTTGTTGACTTTTTTTGTCATTTATTTATTTAAAACCTTAATAAGGCTACCAACCTCATACATAGTATATAATAGGTATAATACTGCCAGGTATATCATTTTGTTTGTGAAATGGGTCGGATCCAGAAATTTTATCACCAACATGAGCAAAATGGTAAAAATTAATTTTACAACAGCTCCGCCAATAAAAATAATCCCAACCTGCTTATCATCGCCAACTTTTACCACAAATGAATGAATAAAAAAGGTGATGAGTGCAAAGAAAAACACCAAATAGCTTTGGCGCAGATCTAGTCCTGATTGTGGATAAATATTATCGATTAGGAACAACCCAACTACACATAGCAGTGACAATCCGCCAAGACCGAATAGATATTTCTGCATGTTACAATTTAATTGTTTTTGATCTGAGAATATAGTTGATACAATACTCCAATAGTCCCCAGCATAGCTCCGGCCAGGGTCAGCCATGGAGTCTCAAGCTCAAGTTTTTTATCGGCCCAATAACCAGCAGCTGTAAGCAAACCAATTGTCACAGCCATTTGAATGGCTAACTGGCTATACTTTAAATATGAATTATCCTGCTGTTGGGGCTTTTTGTTTTCCTGAGACTGCTCCGTTTTGTTTGTTTGTTGATGAGGTTTCTCCAATCTTTATTTCTCCCATTGATACGCCCATTTTACAACCACCGTTGAATTTGGCGCCTGATTCTACAACCAATTTGTTGGTTATGATATCACCATGAATAACTGCCGACGGCTTGAGGATCAAAACTTCGTTTACTTCGATCGTTCCTTTTACTTCACCAGCAACTTCTGCATTTTGCGCAGTAATATTACCATCAACCAAAGATGATTGACCAACAGCGATCTTAGATTTTGTCTTGATATTTCCTATAACTTTTCCTTCTATACCAAGATTACCATAGGTTTCAAGATCTCCTCTTAAAGTTGTTCCCTTACCAATGATGTTATGCGCTGTTGTTGCTTTATCAGAACTCTTTTCGTCTTTTCTTAACATTATACACTATGCTTAAAATGATACAAATTCTTCCGGATTGACGCTATTGCCGTTATACCATAACTCAAAATGAAGATGCGGACCATCGGTCAGCTCACCGGAATTCCCTACCAGAGCAATAACGTCACCACCCCTGATAAAATTTCCTGTTTCCTTTAATAAAGCTGAATTATGTTTATAAACAGATATCAAATTACCTACATGCTGCACAGCTATCGTATATCCTCCGTCCTGTGACCAGTCTGAAAATATTACTGTTCCGTCAGCAACGCATTTAACTGGATCGTTACTTACAGCTACGACATCTATGCCATAATGGTTTTGAAGCGGATTATATTTTGATGACACCAGGCCTTTCAATGGAGGAAAAAAAACGATCTCCTGAAGTTCATTAGCTTCAGCTCCTTCCACCATGGATGTCATGATCGCATTATTTACTGTAGAAAATTGTTTGCGGAATGCACTATCTATTGATGCCATCTCTTTTTCATCAAGCTCTTTAGCAGGAGACTGTTCTCCTTCGGCTATTTTTTGTTCGGAAAGATCATCTGAAAAATCTATTGTATCCCCCGCCAAAAGTTTTTGAAAACGAGAAATTAAAAGATCTTTCTTTTTCATCTCAGTTTCAATGCTATCGAGCTTTAAATTAAACTCGACCATTTGTCTTCTCGTTTGCTGCTGGGCATGTCGAGGATCAAACCATTGCGACAAAACAGTCGTAACAAGAAAAAAAGCTAATGCAACGAGAACTATTAAAAGCCCTGACGCTATAACAATTAACTTAGCATAATTGAAACTTACTGTCGTCTTCTCAGCGAAGTTTTCTTCGTTTCGTATAATTAAAAGATACCTGTTTGTCAGCCAGTTAGATAGTGTCTTTCTGCTTTTCAATGCGTTAAATTTTTAATGCCCTGCAAAATTATATATTTATTTGCGAAAAAAGGCTTGATTAATGTATAATTACGCCTTCTTTTCTTACGTTTACTACATAAATCGATTTATCTGCAGCAAATGCAATTTATTAAAAACTTACTATTTTTATTTTTATTGCTTACTTCTGTTTCGTGTGCTGTCAACAAAAGTAACCCTGTTAGCATGGTATGGCACGATACGAATGCCAAATATAATGCCTATTGGTTAGCACGCGAAAACCTGAAAGCTATTGAAGAAGATCGTCGTGCACAATACGAAGACAACTTCGAAAAAATTCTCTATATATATCCTCCACTCGATACTGCACAAACTAATGCATACGATGATCAACTTGAGGATGTAATCAAAAAAGCGTCAATGTCTATTCAAAGACATGAAGGCTCCAATTGGAATGACAATGCCTATGTAGCTGTTGGTGATGCCCGTTATTATCGAGGTGAACTGGAAGAGGCAGTAAATACCTATAAATATGTTAATGTTAAAGGAGAAGATGATAACACTAGACACGAAGCTTTAATCGGGCTTATCTATACATTTATTTTCAGAGGAGAAAGAAATAATATCATTTCGGTAATCGATTATCTCGGTAAAGAAGATCTGAATAAAAACAATCAAAAAGAATTCTTCCTCGCAAAAGCATATTTTTATCAGTTAGAAAATGACTGGGAAAAAGTTATACAAAATCTTGAAGCTGCTGTAGAACTTGAAAGCAATCACAAAAAAAGAGCACGATATTATTTTATCCTTGGACAGGTTTACCAGGATCTTGGCTTTGATGCCCTTGCCTATGAAAATTATAATCAATGTGTAAAGAACAACCCAAATTATGAATTGTTCTTTTACTCGAGGTTAAATATGGCCCAAGTGTATGACCTGGCTAAAGAGTCTGACACAAAAAAAATCAAAAAGTATTTTGAGAAACTGCTTAAGGACAGAAAGAACAAAGAATATAAAGATAAAATCTATCATGAAATGGGTGCCTTCGCCTATAAGCTAGACGAAGAAGGCCAGGCAATAGAATATTTTAAAAAGTCTGTGAGGCAGGAAGGGGCAAGACCCGTTATTAAAGCTGCTTCATTTCGAAGATTAGCAGAAATATATTATAACGACAGAAGGAACTATCGGCTGGCCAAAAATTACTATGACAGTACCGTTCAGTTCTACCCACAGGATGAACCGGATTATGAAGAATTAAAAAAGAGACAGCAAATTCTAGAGACTTTTGTCGGACATTTAGAAACTGTGGAAGCAAATGATTCTTTGCTGAACCTTGCATCTATGGATAGTTTATCTGTAAATAAAATTATTGAAGAACAGATAGAGATAAGAAGGCAGGAGATCGAAGAAGAGGAAGAAAGAAAGAAGGAAGAAGAAAAGAGAAGGGAACAAGCATTAGCCAATGCAGGCAAAAATACTTTCAACAGTTTTGATAACGATCAGGAAAGGGCTTCCCCGGGATGGTATTTTGACGAGCCTTCAGCCATAGCCAGAGGTATTAACGAATTTGAAGCAATATGGGGAGACAGAGAGCTGGAAGATAACTGGCGGCGCTCTAATAAGATCAGGCTCGCTGGTGATTCGCCTGTACCTACTGTAGATGATGTTGATGATGTTGCGAATGTCAGGGAAGCAGATGTTCTGGAGGAATCACCATTTGAAAATGATCCGCTATTGCAACCTGAAACATATTGGGCTAATATTCCTTCTACCGAAGAAGAAAAACAGGTTTTGGTTAAAGAAGTTGAAAACTCTTTATTCCAGGTTGGGAAAATCTATCATTTCGATCTGAAAGAAGATGAGTATTCTTTTGAAACCCTTAATGAATTTATTTCTCGTTTTTCTGATGCTGAAACTATTCCTGAAGCCCTTTTCTTACTAAAAGTAATCGCAGAAGCTTTAGGCGAAGACCCTTCAAAATATGAACAAATGCTCTTAAACCAGCATCCTAATAGCCTGTATGCTAAAATCCTGGAAAATCCTGATTATCTCAAAGAAAGCGAACAAGCTGCCAGAGAGTTAAGAGCCATTTATAAAAATGCGTATTCTCTGTATGAAAATGGAGAATATAAAAAAGCAGATTCTTTAATAATGGCCAGCATCAGAAGTATTCAGTCTAATGAATTTACAGATAATGCTATCTTTTTACAGGTATTAATAAAAGGGAAAACTGAGCCTTTAGCTTCCTATCAATTCAGCCTTCAAAGTTTTATTAAGAATTATCCGGATAGCGACCTGATTCCTTTTGCTGAAAAGCTTCTTGAACAAGCCAGGAAAGAACAAAAAAAATATGAAAATCTGTCTGAGGTCAGATATGAAATGAATCGGTCTGAAGAACATTACTGGGTCATGGCTGTCCCTACAGGTGGTGATTATATTAATGAGACCAGCAAGGCCGTAAAAGACGAATTAGAAAAGCTAAATAACGCAAACTTAGACTATAACTTACTTAGCTTAAATGATGATTTTGCACTCGTTATGATCCAGAACATCCCTGATTATGAGGGTGCAATGACAATTTTTAACAATTTTTTGCCAATAGTTGAGGAAGACCTTGCATATGGCAACTCAGAATTTTTTAATTTCGTAATTTCAAAGAGTAACTTTGACACTTTTTACAAGCGCAAAGACTTGACCGGCTATAACAGTTATTTTAAAAAACAATACTTGAATTCGAATGAACAGTAAAATTAAAGCTATAAATGAAAGGTTCGGCGGCCTCTTCAAAAAGCTTATTAAGGCTTTTTGGATACTTTTTATCGTCGGAACTTTATCCCTGGTTATGCTATTTGTAGCTGTTTTCCAGGATTGGGGTGGGTGGTTTGGCGGAATGCCAGAGCTAGCCAGCCTGGAAAATGCCTATGAAGAAAATAGCCTGGCCTCGGAACTTTATTCTGAAGACGGGGAACTACTAGGTAAATATTATCTTCAAAACAGGTCTCCGGTAACTTATGATAAGCTATCACCTAACCTGGTCAACGCTTTAAAAGCGATTGAAGATATTCGTTTTGAAGATCATGCCGGCATCGATTTAAAAGGAACATTAGCTATTCCGGTATACAATTTATTAGGTAAAAACCGGGGAGCAAGTACCATCACTCAGCAGCTTGCCAAGAACCTCTTCAAAACAAATGACTACGAAGGTTCGCTTACTAAAAACAATAGGCTTTTAAGACGTGGTATTGCAAAAATCAAAGAATGGATAATTGCTGTAAAGCTTGAACGAACTTTCACGAAAGAAGAGATACTTGCTTTATATTTAAATACGATTGAATATGCCAATAACACTTATGGTATCCGGACTGCTGCTAGATATTACTTTGATCAGGAAACTGATAGTTTAACCGTACCTCAAGCAGCACTTTTTGCGGGAATATTAAATGCTCCAAGCCGTTATAATCCTAAGAGGCATCCTGATGACGCTTTGCACAGAAGGAATGTAGTAATGAGTCAAATGGCCAAGTATGGCTTTATTTCTGAGGACGAATACGATACTTTAAGACTTACTGACCTCAACTTAAAAATTGTTGAGCAAACTCATAATGATGGTTTAGCTCCATATTTCAGAGAAGATGCAAGACAATATCTGAAAAAATGGGCTAAAGAAAACGGATATGATCTCTATCGCGACGGTCTCAAGATCTATTCAACAATTAATGCGAAAATGCAACGCTATGCCGAGGAAGCTTTAAAAGAGCATATGGCTGAGCTACAGAAAAAATTCATAGAAACCTTAAGAGGACGTGAGCCCTGGGTGGATGGTGATTTCAGGGTGATACCAAATTTCCTGGAATCCCGAGCTAAAAACACTGCTCAATACAGAGCTTTTGTAAACCGATATGGTGAAGGAGATGATTCTGTTGAGATCATGATGAACACCAAGGTGCCTACTACTGTATTTACATGGGAAGGAGAGAAAGATACATTAATGAGCCCAATGGATTCATTGAGTTACTATAAACACATGCTTCAAGCTGGTTTCGTAGCTATTAATCCTCAAAATGGAGAAGTTAAAGCCTGGGTAGGTGGAAATAATTATAAGTATTTCCAGTATGATCATGTTGGTCAAAGTAAACGTCAGCCTGGATCAACCTTTAAACCATTTGTGTATACAGCAGCCATCGAACAAGGATATTCACCTTGTTTTGAGGTAATGGACTCTCCTTATACTTTCCATATTCCTGGTGGTGATCCTCCAACATGGACTCCTGCTAATGCAGAGGGTAAGTATACAAATGAAGATATGACTCTCAGACAAGCTATGGCAAGGTCTGTGAATAGTATCACAGCAAATATGATGGATCGGGTAACTCCTCAGCGAGTAGTTAACATCGCTCATCAAATGGGTATCCAGAGTAAGATTGATCCTGTTCCGGCACTTTGCCTGGGAGTATCTGAAGTTACCCTGCTTGAACTAATTGGTGCTTATGGAACATTTGCCAACCTGGGCTTCTGGAATAAGCCTCATTATATTACTCGTATTGAAGATAAAAACGGAAATATCATTCACGAATTCACTCCTAAATCTGTACAGGCTTTAAGCGAAGAAACTGCTTATGTAATGCTACACATGCTAAAAGGTGGTGTTGAAGAAGAAGGTGGTACTGCATTAGGATTAAGCAGGAATGTTCGTGTTGACAACGAAATAGGTGGTAAAACCGGTACTACCAACAACGCCTCTGATGGATGGTTTGTTGGTGTAACTGCAGATCTTGTAGGTGGTGCATGGGTAGGTGGTGATGAACCTGTTATCCATTTCCGAAGCTGGTATTACGGACAGGGAGGTAAAACTGCATTGCCGATCTATGACAAGTTCATGCAAAAGGTATATGCTGACGAAGAACTGGATGTCGAAAAACGACCTTTCCCAAGACCGACTAAACCAATCACAATAAATCTGAATTGCGACACTGATAACGAAGAAGAATCAGACAGTACTGCTGTTGATGATGATGTAGTTCAGCCAGACGCAGCTGATTTTGGTTAATTAATTAAATGGATGAATTTCGATATAGTCCAGAAGATATAAAAAGACTCCCGGACAAACCGGGAGTCTATAAGTATTATAATAAGGATGATCAGCTCATATATATTGGTAAAGCCAAAAACCTAAAAAAAAGAGTTGCCTCATATTTTAACAAATTATCAGGGATCAGCAGGAAGACCAGAAAAATGGTTTCTGAGATCAAATCGATCGAAGTAACTATTGTTAATACTGAGTTTGATGCCCTTCTCCTCGAAAATAACCTGATCAAAAGTCATCAGCCAAGGTATAATATCCTTATGCGCGATGACAAGACTTATCCTCATATTGTCATTACCAATGAGCGCTTTCCAAGGATACATTCTACCCGAAAAATAGAGAAAGGTTATGGCACGTACTATGGGCCATATGCAAGCGTGCGGGCGATGAAAAATATCATAGACCTGTTACACAAACTATTTCAGATCAGGACGTGTAAGTACAACTTGTCTGAAGAAAACATAGAAAAGCAAAAATTTAAGGTTTGCCTGGAATATCATATAGGTAACTGTAAAGGCCCCTGTGAAGGATTACAGGATGAAAAAGAATATGATCATAATATAAACCAGGCCATAAATATTCTTAAAGGAGAATTAACCATCCCAAAGCAATATTTTAAAGCGGAAATGCAGGATGCTGCTGCTAACCTGGCTTTTGAAAAAGCGCAGTCTTATAAAGAAAAGCTAATGTTGCTTGAAGATTTCCAGGCTAAAACAACAATTGTTAATACGAAATTAGATGATGTCGATGTCATCACAATCACATCGGATGAAAAGCGAGCTTACATCAACTATCTTAAAATAAATCAGGGACAAATCACTGCTACGAAGACAACTGAAATCAAAAAGAAAATTGATGAAAGTGACAGTGATATACTTGCAACAGCAATTATTGATATCAGGGAATCATATGGGAGTACCGCAAAAGAGGTGTTCACAAATCTTGAAATTGAGTTTGATATACCTGAGTTTTCGATCGTCGTTCCAAAGATCGGTGATAAGCGAAAAGTTGTAGAGCTTTCGTTAAAAAATGCGATTCTATATAAAAAAGAAAAACTGAAAAATGTAGAGTCAAAAGCACCACCACATTTAGCAGTACTTACTGAATTAAAAGAGGCTCTACAATTAAATAGCGTTCCCTTCAATATTGAATGTTTTGATAATTCGAACCTGGGAGGAACTAATCCTGTAGCCTCTATGGTAAGCTTTAAAAATGCTAAGCCCAGCAAAAAAGACTACAGACATTTTCATATTAAAACTGTACAGGGTCCTGACGATTTTGCCTCAATGTATGAAGTGGTCACAAGACGCTATTCAAGACTGCTAAGAGAACGGAAGCCTCTTCCTGACCTAATACTCATTGACGGAGGTAAAGGCCAGCTTAGCAGCGCCGTATCAGCCCTGAAGGACATGAGCATCTATGGCAAAGTGGCTATTGCAGGTATTGCAAAAAGGTTAGAAGAGATTTACGTGCCGGAAGATAGTTATCCTATCCTCATTAGTAAAAAATCACCAGCATTGAAATTGCTCCAGCATTTAAGAGATGAAGCGCATAGATTCGCCATTACATTTCATAGAAAAGTCAGGAGTAAAAATGCCTTTAAAACCTCCTTGTCAGATATTCCTGGATTGGGAGAAAAGACGATAAACAAATTGCTTCAACATTTTGGTAGTGTTAAAAATATCAAAGAAGCTAATTACACCGACTTAGAGCAAGTTGTAGGAAAAAGCAGAGCTGAAAAGATCACGCAACACTTCAAAAAAATCGATTAAAATTATTACGTACTATAGAAATAAAAAAAGGGCCTCTTTCGAAGCCCTTTTTAATTTATTCACTAAACCGATGTTTAGAATGACCACAGGTCATGTTCCATTTCCATCAGTTTTTGCTCCATGTTAACTGACTCGATCAAGGCACGCTTACGATCAGAGTAGATATCCTCCAACTGAAGGTCTTCTGGATTATCAACTTTGATAATTCGTGCATCGAAAAGTCTAAGCTTAAAAGCATCTGCAAGGTTTCTGTGTTCTGCAGAATTTTGACGGTTGAACCATATAGATTGATCTGGATTCTCTCTCCAAAGCTCAACAAGATCTTCATACTTAAATGCTCCAACTCTTCTGTAAACACCAGTCTCAAATTCCTTTGCAGGAATAATTAAAGAGATAGACTGGATAGTCCAGTAAAGTCGAGATCTTTTTCTGTCGAAGATCATATCTTCCATGATCTCAAGAATAGTTACCTGAGAAGGGAAGAAAAGGTCGTCTCCACCAGAAACTGAAGAAGTTTCTTCGGCAGCTCCTGTGTCAGTGCCTTCAGCACCTGAATCTTCAGGAGTACCCCAGTCACCCCAGTCATCTGCGGCTTCTTCTTCTTCACCAAATCCCATGGCTTTTTCTTCTTCAGTAAGAGCTGCTGTGAACACCTCACGCTTCATGTTTTCAGTGAACTGCTCAACCGTCATCTTAGTAGTAAGACTATCATTTTCATAGATATCAATCTCACCAGCTAATGCTTTATCAATGATTAATTTTGTGATCTCATTGTTAAAAGCGAAAAACGGTCGGTTCATTTTCTCTGTTAAGTCCATTCTGCGCCATACTCGCTTTCTAAAGAAGATATCATCCTTGTAGATAGTATTTCCTTCTGCCGATGTGAATACAGCATCATCAGGCGTTTCCATCGAGTTTATCTGCGCGTTACCAGAGAACGACAACGCAAAGCCTGAAATGATAATCAGTAAAAATGATAGTTTTTTCATATCAGAAAAAAATTCTGTTAGTTAATAGGTATTGTAATAATTGAAGAACCAGATCCCATTGGTACATCAAGAACAGCACCTCTAAAGTTCATTCTTTGTACTTTAGATACCTCGATTACAAGTCTGTCTCCAGCTCTTGCTTTTCTGGCAATACCAGAAAGGCTGGCTTCAGAACCTCTAACGATTTGCTGGTCAACTGGTCTGCTACCACGTGCAAGAGTAATTCTCCATTCAGCTACTCTGTATCTTGCATCTTTAGGAAGCATTGCTTTAAAGTCTTCATCAGCGATCGCATCAAGTTCGATAGAAGTAGGACCTGGTGCAGGAACACCCTGCTTAAGGTTTACTGCTCTTCCTCTTGATTTTGCTACGATCTCAGGCTTAGGAACACGCTTAACTTTGAATTGTCTTGATCCAATTGCGTTTCCACCGCTACTTACATTAAGAGTAACATTCGCTGACGTAGGTATAACGGTTACAAGACCCGGCTTATTGCCTGCGATAGCTGTACCACCACGGCAAGAGAACTGAGGGTTGTACTCTGCACCTAAAGCTGGAACCTGAACATCAAGTTCATTTCCGCACTGTAAGTAAAGAGCTTGTACCGCTTGTGCAGTCACCTGGATTACAGGTTGAGCTACGAAATATTCGATTGTATCAACGAAAGCTGAGTCGTTCATTTCAATCTTACCAATGAATGTCTTTCTTGCAAGACCTGTCTTAGAGTCATATTTCCCTGGAGTAGCACGGAATTTAACTTTACCGTTAGATCCTTCTACAGGAATTTCTTCTCCGTTAACATACATCTCAGCGTTTCCGGCAGATGATGATGCAGCTAGGAATAAATCCGCTTCATACATTGCACCTGCAGCAACGATTGATGATTTAGGAACAACTCGAACATTTACAAGGTCGAATTTAAGGTCACCTGCACCTACTTGCTGAGCAAGAGCTTCTAACGCTCTGTTGGCTCTTGACATTACCTCAGTTTGAAACTGAGTAATAGTTGCAAGACCTGCTACAGTTGGTGATTGACTAAAGTTTAAGGTAGAAAAATCTTTTCCTTTCTGATCAGGATCATCTTTAAACAATGGATGCTCTTTGCCATCAAAAGCAATTTTAGAGAAATCCATTCCTGTTAATTCATTAAGATCAGCAACATATTGATTTAATTTTTGCTTAAGATCCTCACCTTTTTTCTGATTAATCATCAGATTAGCCATTTTCTCAGTGTCTTTCTTACCCGCAAGTTCTCCGTCGGCATCTCTACCTCCTGACACTTCGATAATCTCTTCTTTTACACCTTCTGTGTACTTTATTGTTTCAGATGCCAGTTCTCTAACTTTTTTAGCTTTTTCAAGAACGGCAACATCTTTCTCTCTACTTCCTGCTTCTTCGACAGCACTCTGAATACGCGCAACAGTATTACTGTTAATATCTCTTGTTTGCTTTACAGAGTTTTCAAGGCTGTCATTCAGGAATATAAATTTATCCAACACGGCAGATGATACGTTGAGGGCAAGCATTGCCATCAACACCAGGTACATAAGACCGATCATCTTCTGTCTTGGGGTTTCTTTAGCTCCAGCCATAAACTTTTAATTTAATTTTAAAAATTAATGATTACTATACTAATTACTTACCACCACGCATTGCAGTCAACATGCTGCCATAAACGTTGTTAAGTGAAGTAAGATTAGTAGTTAATTTACCAAGCTCATTCTTGAAAGACTCAGTTTCTTTAGCAGCGCCGGCCATGCTATCCATAGCAGTAGCAACGTTACCATAGAATTTCTTCATTGCTTTCAAGTGGCTGTTAGCATCCTGAAGCTCCATTTCATACACTGCATTCAGTGCAGATAGGTTCTTAGTTACCGATTGTACTTGTGAATGATACTCTTTTGCGTCTTTAGCAGCATTAGCCATTTCAGACATAGCAGTCATTGTAGTACCGTAAGACTTGTTCATGTCAGTTAATGACTTAGAAGCCTGCTTTACGTTTGCTGCATACTCGTTAGTTGCAACAGCTGCATTACTAAGGTCTGCCATTTTTGATGCTGAGTCAGAAAGATTCTTAAGACCATCACCTAAGCTCTTTACTAAATCGCCACCAACTTTATTAGACTCAAGTACTTTATCAAGTTGTTTAGAAACAGAATCACCGCTTCCACCAGCTGATTTGTTGCTGATTCCAAGAGGTCCGTCATAATCATCCGCTAATTCCGGATAAACTCTTGCCCAGTCAATATCATGATTTGGTTCAAAGGCACTTAGGAAGAAAATTAATGCTTCTGTTCCTAAACCAAGGATTAGCATTTCATTTGCTCCAGGCCAATGAAGAATCTTGAATAAAGCACCGATAATTACAATTGCACCACCAATACCGTATATTTTCGGCATAATCGTACCAAATAATAGATTAGATCCACCTTTTTTGCTCATCTTACTAGATTTTTAGGTTGTGAAAAAATTGATATTAAATTACAGATTAATTCTTTTTAGTTAAACTCAGCTCCGCTTGATCTACCTAAGTTGGTCAATGCACAACGGAAGCCTATATAAGCTCTTGTAGAATCCTTATGTTCATAAGTTCTCGTACCTGTTTCCAGGTAATAAGCGATATCCTTCCAAGAACCACCGCGAATTACTTTTCTAGGCTCTGCCTCGTCATAGTAGGTTGGGTTAAGGTCCCAAACTACAGGATAAGAAGCCGGATGAAAAGCATCCTCGCACCACTCAGCCACATTTCCAGACATGTCCCATAATCCCCAGTCGTTCGGGAAGTATTGTGCTACAGGAGCTGTGTACTGGAATCCATCATCATAATAGTTTCCTCTTCCAGGTTTGAAGTTTGCTAACATACACCCTTTTGAGTTACGTATATATGGGTTACCCCAAGGATATTTCGCCATATCACGTCCACCTCTTGAAGCGTATTCCCACTCAGCTTCAGATGGAAGTCTGAAAGTAGGCATCGCCCAAAGTCCTTGTGACGCTCTATAACTATTTAAGAAGTCTGTTCTCCATTTACAGAAGTATTTAGCAGCTTCCCACGATACACCAACTACAGGATAGTCGTCAAATGCCGGGTGCCAGAAATAATACTCCATCATAGGATCTCCCATGTGGTGAGCAAAATCCTTCACCCATACTGTTGTATCTGGATAGTAAACACTTAATTCGCCGCTTTCCCCTTCAGCCATAGCAGAATCCTGTTGTACGGTCTCGATGAACTGACGATACTCATTGTTAGTAATTTCAGTGTCATCCATATAAAAAGGACCGATTGTGATCTGCTTGTTCAGGTTGATCATTGAGGCAGCAACGTTTTGATCCGCCTGACCCATGTGAAAAGTACCTGCAGGTATGGCCACCATTCCATAAGGAACATTCATCACCCATCCCGGCGGACGTCCCTGAGCTCCTAGAAGCTCTCCTTTGTAGTCTCCACTTGCATTACCGCCACCGCCGCCGAATAATCCACAGCTTTGAAAAAATACAGCCATTGCTGATACGGCAAGCAATAGGGATTTTCTAAAGAAACCTTTGTTCATAATATACTGTTTTAAGCTTTTTTCGCAAAAAATCTATGATACCAAATAAATAACTAATAAAGAATATTAATTATTGTATTCAATTCTCAATTTTCGGTAAAGTAAAAAAATCTAATCCAAAAATTGAAGGTCGAAAACACTCAATTTCTTACAAGTATATAAAAATACTCCTAATGTCTGAATCTTGGTGTGCGAATTACTTTCTTAGCAGCTGGAGGTAGTACCGGTAAGGTGTAGCTCAGCATAATTTCATGTGAGGTTGCCTGTTTTGCACTTTGCTCTGATACTATATAGTCAAACGCATACCCTACTTTCATAGCGTTTTCTTTTAAAAAACTATAGCCTAACATGGCTATGATGGCTTCTTCCTGCCTATACGACAGTCCCGCATACATCTTTTCTTTGTATGTACCCAGTACTGCCACATCAAAAGAATACTGCACCAAATCTGTTCGAACAAGTAAAGATGGAGTTACGGTAAAATCATAATTTAAATCATAATCATACCCCCCCATAAAATACAAATGCGTTTTAATCGGGTTTCGTAAACTTTCGACGTTGAAGTCGAATTCTGCTTCAGTTATATGGGCAGAACTTACACCAATATAAAAATCTTCGTGCTGATACCAGGCTCCGATTGAAAGATCCGGACGGATTTGCGTCTCCTTTCCTTCACCTAATAATGGATCGTCTGGGTTGACAGCACGATATTGATCAAAGTCAATTGTTTGTGAAAATGCTCCGGCTCGTACGCCGAAACTTAATTTTGAATCGCCTACTTTTAAATGATATGCAAATGATCCCTGGATCTCAAGATTATTTTGTGGCCCAAGCTGATCGTTCACTATATAAAAACCTACACCACTACTCATTTTTAACAGTGCGGTGTTCATTGATAGCATTTGAGTCACCGGGTTTCCACCCACTCCGTCAAAAGTTGTATTATATCCTGCCCACTGTGTCCGGTGTAAAGCTGTAAACTTGGTAATACCTTCTACACCAGAATAAGCCGGGTTATAATATACCTTATTGAACATGAATTGGCTCAAAGGAACATCCTGCTGAGCCATGCTGACATTAGCTAGCAACAAAAAACTTGATATACAGGTAAAAAAGTATCGCAATCTCATGCTTTTCTTTAAACTAGAAATTTAAATATAGCAATTTTTTTATAATTGCAACCCGAGTCCACTAACTTTTTCAACACTGACCAGCAGGATGTGCAAAAATTTATCTAAATACTAATTATTCGAGGTTATTTGCCTTCTTAATATAGTATTCAATTGCACCTGTCATACTTGGAGCATTAGGCAATGGCGCCTCAATATCAAGTATCATGTCATGGTCTCTTACTGCTTTTGCAGTTGTCGGACCAAAAGCTGCAATTCGAGTATCATTTTGTTTAAAATCAGGGAAATTAACAAATAAGCTATTAATACCTGACGGACTGAAAAATGCAATTATATCATATGTTACATCATCAAGATCGGAAAGGTCACTGGCAACGGTTTTATACATTGTCGCCTCTGTCCAGTCATAACCATTATCATCCAGAAAATTTGGAATGTCGTCTTTTCTGATGTTCGAACATGGAAATAAGAATTTCTCCTTTTTGTGCTTTTTAAGGATTTCAATAAGATCCTGTGCGGTTCTTAAACCTGTAAAGATCTTTCTCTTCCTGATAACTATGTACTTCTGTAAATAATTGGCAGTCTGCTCTGAAATACAAAAATATTTCATATCAGACGGCACTTCAAGCTTTAATTCCTCGCAAATTCTGAAGAAGTTATCTACTGCATTTCTGCTGGTCAGAATTATTGCACTATGATCAAGAATTTCAATCTTTTGTTTTCTGAACTCTTTAAACGGTACGGGGTCCACTTGAATGAACGGGCGGAAATCAATTGTTAAATTGTATTTTTCCGCAAGTGCTCGATAGGGATTATTGGTACTTGCAGGTTCAGGTTGGGATACCAAAATCGTCTTAACCTCTTTAAGTCTAGACTCTACTTCCTTAGACATGGGTTTAATATCACTCATAAATTCACCGAAAAATAGTTAAATAATTAACAGAACTTTTACTGCTATTAATAAGGGTACAAATTCCGTTCCGCAAAGGTAGGAAATAATATGCATTTTCCTATAACCTGTGTAAGCTATTGCCTTTAGATAAAGCAATATTTCGGATAAAAACAGTAAAATTAATACTACGAATAATACTATATCGTAGTACGAACTGGAATTACTTAAAGGTGAAAAGTCGACAATTATAACCAGCATTAGTGATATCCAGGCTATAACTGTAAAATGCCTTAACTGAAAAAGAAAGTGCTCCGAACTGAATGAATCAATCTGATACATGCTGGCAAAAAAATTAATAATAAGTAACCTTATTATAAAAATCAGAAAAAATGCTCCTGTTAAAGCAAGGTACATTAAATAGTTGTTCTCTGGTAACCAGCCTGTTAAACCTTCCGGGTTAACTATTTTAGAATTGTTTAGTAAGGTTAAAAAAACATAACTATACGTGAATGATATAATAAAAATAGTGACAAAAGTCGCTAATTCAGAAGTTGCCAACCCCGAATCTTCTTCTTTCCTTCGTATAGAAAATAGCCGGTCACTACGATTTATTTCATTAAATTTTTTTGAATTTGCAGATTTGAAAATAACAATAAATAAAGCCAGGAAAAGAATAGCCAGAACCTTATGATCCGTGGATTTAGGAAGCCTGTTAAAATATGCAATGACCTTATTTTGAGATGTAATATTTTTGTTCTTCACGTAACTCTTTACTTCTATATCACGCTCAGGAACTAATCCGGGATAAAAAATAGTCAAAAACAACGAGTCATTTTCATATTCCTCAAATGTATTATTAACCGGTATAATTAACGAATCTTGTTGAAAAGTATAGACTATCTCATGGTTAATTAAAAAAGCAGACTCAATTGGTGCTTTTACCACCAACTCATCCCCAGACCAATGCTGTCTAGTTATTAACACATGTATTGCATCATGTGCATCATAGCTGCCAAAAGTGTAGGGTAGATATAATTTCTGAGTCTGATCAAAATACAACAGATCATGATTGTAATTTTTGATCAGGGTTTGTGAGGTAACTTCCCCAGCTATTAATACAAATAAAAAGAAAAAAAAGTACCTCATCCTTTAGGTAAATATGGTTTGGTTTTAACTTCAAGTATTAATGAAAATATGATGGCAACACCTCCTATTGCCAGAAAAACCACATCACTTCCATAATCTTTTAATAAAAACGCAAATAGTACGAATAATATATTAATTGTAGCTAGTGTTATAACCACTTTGGTTTGATTCAGGCTTAAGCTTAGCAATCTATGATGAATATGGTTTCTATCAGGATCAAATGGGTTCATGCCTTTTATTATCCTTATAATAAATACCCTGGTTGTATCTAAAACCGGAATTATTAATATTGCTGTTGCCAATCCTGCAGTACCAGGATCATTGTTTGCTGTAACATATTTTAATGCCATAACACCAACAGTAAAACCACATACCAGTGATCCGGTATCTCCCATAAAGATTTTTGCATTTTTATAATTATGTTTCAAAAAACCGAAAACGGCCCCTGCTAAACTAAATCCTATAAAAGCATATGCATTTTCTTCTATTAAAAATAATATTCCAAAAGTAATACTGATGATAAATATTATAGTCCCAGCCAGGCCATCCAGACCATCTATCAAATTAATAGCGTTTGTCAGACCAATTATTATAATGAATGATAAAAAATAGGACACACTGTCAGGAATAGAATATATGCCAAATAATCCATCCAGATCTGTCAGACGTATATCTGCCAAAAAAACAATTATTCCCGCAGCAAGAATTTGTACGAGTAGCTTCTTTAAAGCAGTTACTGAAATGATATCATCCTTTATCCCAATAAAAAATATCAATAATACACCGGCGATGAGATATTGAACTGACTCTTCAATTTCACCAAATATAAAAACTGCTGATACAAATCCGGCAAATATTGCCAATCCTCCTAAACGAGGAATATTTCTATCATGTATCGTACGATGATTAGGTTGATCAAAAAGTTGCTTTTGGGTAGCAACTCTTACGATTGATGGTATAGCATACACTGCTACCAGAGACGCCCATATAAAAGAAAGCAATAGGTTTAGTTCACTCATCGTCAGTTCTATCACGCTGATATTAATATTTCAAAGTTATAAATTTGCACGATAACCTACCTGAAATAACGGCACATTTGATGAAAACGCGTAAGGTTCTTTCAACAAAAAAGAAAAAGCAAGGTCAAGTTTGCCTGTCTTAAAACTAATTGACATTCCAGGGCCTACGCTAACAGGAAAGCTTTGTTCAAATCCAAACTCATTAAATGCAGCTGCATCCAAATGCAAAAACAAAAAGGTAGGACCCTGAAGAAATAGCCTTAATTCGCTTTGCAATGAGACCCCTTGTTCTAAACTAAGTGATTTTTGTGGCACTCCTCTAAATTCATTTATACCCCCAAATTGAAATGCCTCATTTATTCGTTGGTCATTTAAAGGTGCATAAACACCTGACAAGCTAAAGTTCAAACCGAATCTTGATGATAGTTTCCTCTGGTATGAAACATTAGCAAATGCTTTTATCCAACCCCCCGATATGTTATCAACCGAATCCGTTACCTTCCTTTTTCCTATAACAACATCAGAAAAAAATGATACTCCATTCTTCTGTATAGTTGAGAATTCATATTTCTCAACAGAAAAAACAATCCCATTAATATTAACTTTATCTGTAGGACTAAACCGGTTGTCGGTTTTTCCTTCCGAAAGACCAGAGTTATCTTCAAAGTAATAACCCAACCCATATCTTATCCCACTATTAGTTCCTCCAAACACCTTAAATTCTGATAAAACACGATTATATGAACTATCCGCCCTGATTATTTCTAATTTAGCGGATCCAAAGATGTTTGCTTTGAATAATCCCGGGTGATAATAATTTATAGAAAGGTATTGAGATCCTTTTCCGATTCTCTGCCATTCAAACGTCAATACTTTTGCTGACCTGAATAGATTGAAAAGACCTAAAGATGCCTTTCCACTAATTATTGTTCCAGAATTATTATTAGTTAAACCAACAAAAAAATCAGCATAATCTTTTTGCTTTCTTTTTACAGACAAATATGGCTCCGCTCTTTCTAATCTAAATAAAATAGTATCGATCGCTTCAAAATCCCAGCCAGGTAAGTGTAGAAATCGATTTGGTATATGATTTATTGTTTCCTGATTAAACCATTCTTTCGGGTTTACCTTCAAATATCTGGATAAAAAATTCTTATTCAGATTATTATCATTGGTCAGTTTTACTGTGTCAAAATAGATTTTTCTGCCTTCTTCCTGATAAAACTCCAACGTGCCCGCCTCTTTATTATATTCTTTAAATGCTACTTTTATAAATGGAAAACCAGATGAAAGTCCAGATTGTATAATTTCGTTTTTTATATGATCCATTTCTGATATGCTTCCCACCTCTTCAGAATAAATTATTTTATTTGATTCTTTATTTAAGATCTTAAGCTTCAAAGGAAATTTTAATGATGGAGCAACTATTATATAAATAATCTCGTCAGAACTCCTTAAGGTATCTATATCAATGGAGGGGAAGCCCGCTTTTTTGTATTCATTAATTATAAAATTGAGATCATTTATATCAGACCCGATAATTTCATTGTGTAATTCAGTATTTTGAACTTGTACCGAATAACTTTGTGCATTTCCTGAAAAAAAGAATAATAAAAACAAAAACACCCAGATTTGAGCGGTATTTATATTCATATTCCATTTTGTAAGCAGGCTTGTCATTATTGTGACTTTCACTTTAGCACTAGTTTAAAAAATATTGAACTTCTAACGGAGGCAATGTGCAAAGAATTAAAATTACAAAAAGATTTTTTTAATGGGCATAAAGTGAATACAATCTATTTTGGTGGCGGAACTCCTTCCCTCCTGGATAACAATAGCCTCAACAAAATAACAGATACGCTTTATGAAACTTTCGATTTAGCTAATATCCCCGAAGAATTTACATTTGAAGCCAATCCAGACGATATTAACAGTGAGAAATTAAAAACCTGGAAAAGCATTGGGGTGGACAGATTGAGCATTGGGGTACAAAGTTTTAATAAGAATATTTTAAAATTTCTCAACAGGGCCCATGATGACATGATGGCTAAAAAAGCACTTGAAGATTGCAAAAGCACAGGTTTTAATCGATTTAGTCTGGATCTGATCTATGGCATCCCGGGAAGAGATCTCAATGAATGGCGAAAAGACATTGAAAAAGCTTTATCATATGATCCTGAACACATTTCTGCATATTCTTTGACTATTGAAGAAAAAACAGTGTTTGGAAATTGGCTTCGGAAGGGTAAGCTTGAACCAATGGATGATGATGAAGTTATTCAACAATATTTATTATTGGTTAAAATTTTGGAAGATCATGGCTATGAACATTACGAAGTGTCGAATTTTGCGAAACAGGGATGTAGAGCAGTGCATAACACATCATATTGGAATTCGGTACCCTATCTTGGCATTGGCCCTTCAGCTCATTCGTTTTTAGAAAACAAAAGGTGGTGGAATATTGCGAATAATCAGGCCTATATCAACTCCTTAAACAATGGCTTAATTCCTTATGAATCAGAGACTTTATCAAAAGAAAATCAGATCAATGAATACATTATGACTAAGCTGAGATTGAAGGAGGGTATAGATAATAAAGAATTTATAAAAAGGTTTGATTATGACTTTATTGAAAAAAATAAATCATATTTACATGAAATTTCATCGCAGGAGCTAGGAGTATTATTGAATAATTTTTTTAAATTAACGACTAAAGGTAAATTATTTGCCGACCAGATTGCCTCTAATTTGTTTTACTAATGGTGAGTTGATCAAAATAATTTTTCTTATTATCGACTTTTAAAAGATTAATATATATTTGTAGAAAGTAATTTTTCGTAATGACTCAAGAGGAAAAGAAAGCCTTTATTTTATTAAAATCAGTTATTTTTCATTATCACGGGCTTGATGAAGATGAAGAAAAAATGCTCAGTGATACTGCTGATGAACTTGATGCGCATGAAGAACTTGAGTGGGCAAATAGTTTCATTGCGGAAGATTATTATACTGCTTTCCAGAGAGCCCGAAGTCTTCTTAATGAAGTAATTGGTCAGCTAGATAAAGAAAAGAAGCTGAATTATATAAAGTTGGTCTGGGAGGCTAATAACCAAAAAGGTTATATCACAGAAATGGAAGCAACAGCAATGTTGAAGTTAGCCAAAGACTGGGATGTTGAAAGGGAGCTGATCGAAATGATCAGAAAATAAACTGAATTAAACTATTTATTTAAATAATAAAGACATGATGAGTCTGATCACAAACTCATCATGTCTTTAAATTTTGCAGCCTGTCTTCTCGAAACTTCAATCTTTTCTCCTCCCTTTAGTTTAACAAGCAATCCTCCATTAAACCATGGTTCGATATTTTCAATCCAGTTTAGGTTAATTATATGTTTTCGACTCGCTCTGAAAAAAGCCTTATCATCCAATTTCTCATCCAGAGCATTTAAGCTTTTATGAATCATGGGCTTATTATTATCAAAATAAACCTTGATATAGTTTCCGTCCGACTCAAATAATCTGATTTCAGATAGTTTAACAAACCAACACCTCTCTCCATCTTTTACAAAAACCTGATCTTCTTGAGACAACTTTTCTTTTGATGTTCCTAAAGAAGGGCCACTATCATTTTGATTCACATCTCCTTCCTGTATTTTATGAATTGTTTCTTTAAGACGATCAGGCTGGATAGGCTTTAATAAGTAGTCAAGTGCATTGACTTCAAAAGCTTTAAGGGCATATTCATCATAAGCAGTTGTGAAAATCACTTTTGGCACAACTTCCAGCATTTCCAATAATTCAAAACCCGTTTTCCCTGGCATTTGAATATCTAAAAATAATAAATCCGGCTGATGCTTTTTGATCTTTTCATATGCATCATCAGCATTAACAGCTTCATCAATTATTTCGATCTGATCAAAGTTTTTTAAAAGGGAAGCTAATTCTACTCTGGCCAACCTTTCATCATCTACTATTATTGCTTTCATATCTGTAAATTAAAAAAATGGATATTATTTTAATGGTATGCGGATGCTGGTTTTAACTTTATTTTCTTCTTCATTTTCTATTTTAAATCCTGCCTTGCCCTTATATAAAAGATCCAGCCTCTCTTTCGTATTCGCCAAACCATACCCCTTGGATAAAGAAAGTGAATGCTTTTCCAGTTGCCCGCTATTGATAATTTTAATTATTAAATAATTATTGCTTTCAAATGCTTTTATAGATATACATCCACCCTCCACTAGATTACTTATCCCATGTTTTATCCCATTTTCCACAAGGGTCTGTATCATCATAGGTGGAACGCCAACATTTTCAATATTTCTATCGATATCAATATTAAAATTTAACCTTTCCTCATACCTTATTTTTTCAAGATACAAGTAGTCGGTAACTGTCTTTATCTCTTCTTTCAAATCAACGAATTTCTTACTGTCAAAGATCAGCGATTTTCTTAAAATATTACTCAGTTTAGTTATTGCAAGCTTGCTTTTATCTGGTTCAATATCAATCAGAGCCCTAATAGAATTGAGTCCGTTAAATATAAAATGAGGGTTGAGTTGAGAACGCAATTGATTTAATCGGATTTCATTGATATAAGCCTGGTATTTCAAATTTGCCCGATAATTACTGATATAATGATATGAAAAGTAAAGAACTGTCCAGATAAGAAATAAAAACTCATTGACAATTATCGTAACAATAAAAGTAGAAAATGTAATATCTGTCCTTGGGTCGTATAAATCAGTAAAATGCACAGTTGCAAGTCCCCAGAAATACCCAAGAATACTCATTACAAGAGTAGAGAAAAATACGCGTGGTAAAATTTTGGATATTGGGAGGTAAAGCCAACCCCTTCTTATAATAATTCCTCTGAAAAGATGAGTTACAAGAATGCTATAAATAGCGAATGAAATATAGCTAAAAGCAGCAGGAACAGATATTTCATTAAGAGTAAAATAATATCCAACTATCTGGATAAAGGCTAATGCAAACCAACCAACAAGTTGGCATATCCAATAAATTAAAGTTTTACTCATTAATTATTTATATTATACAGTATCAACAATAAATGACAGTACCTTAAAAAATAAATTCTGTCCAAAAACAACATTTTCATCAAAGTTTAAAATTGAATCTAATGCTTGTTGATTTTCACAAATAGTATTTTCGGCTGAATATTCCAAACCATTGGCAAGCACTGTATTGAAAAGTACAGCCAATATAATTATAAATATAGGGATAAGTTTCTGTGTTTTTTTGTATTTCCTGATTGAACTAAACCGCTCAAGAATTAAAATAGCCAATACAAGTAACAAAACAGCAGTTGACACTATCGGGTCAACAAATCCTATGTTGCCTGCTATTAGTATGATTCCTGTAAGAAGAATATAATATCGCGTCATGGCCATTTTTTATTTAAAATAGCATAAATCCACATTAAAAAGTACTAAATAAGTGTTTTGCGGTGTGAAAAAATGTTAAGCGGGAAATATTTAATTTTACTGAATTTGTAATTTTTCTAAGAATCATTAACTTTGAGTCTCTTTATTCATAGTTGATAAATTCCTAATGTTTTGGTTGAAAGATGGCTGCTCTCCCCGGGCAGCCGTTTCTTTTTTATCTCTTTAAGGATTTTGAACAGCATCAAGAAGTTTGAGAGCATTAGGTCCAAGGTGCTTCGCCAGGATACTTCGGTATTGGTCACTTTTTAAATATTGATCAGATAAAAACTGAGAAAAAACCGGTCCCCAATCTGATCCTTTAGGCATAATAAATCCAAAAAACTCATTTGCTTCATCCATTACCGGCTGTCTTTTAATCGTTCTGTAATCTTTAAGTGATGACAGATAATAGGTGAAATCCAGAACACTAAAGTATCTTGGATCAGTTGAAACTTTTTTACTTACGTCGACATTATTGTTTAAATACTCTATCTGCATAGCCGGAAAATACTTTGATTTAATCTGACGTAAATATTTTTCATTAGTAGATCCCTTTACAGTAACGGCTGTCATATTTTTAAATGCACTTCCAATGTCTGAAGGAGAATCTAAACTCGATACTGAGTTATGTGTAACCAGAATGGATATGTTATTAATAAAGGGTGAACTAAATGTATACAAGCTTTTTCTTTCTTGTGTTATTGTAATATTAGCAACTCCAACAGTGCCATTGGAAGCAGATTTTACAGTTTGCATGAAAACAGGGAAACTATTATCTCTCGCTAATGTCCAATTACCATTTATAGTAATTCCATATTTTGATTTCACCCATTTTTCGAAGTCATTAATTATATCAAAACACAGTCCATTCATACCCCCGGGGCCCTTTTCTATAAATCCGGGAGTATCCAGATAGATGTAATTGATTGTAGCTGATTTGGTTTGATTGGCTTTATTGAAAGAAGTTGTTTGAGAAAACCCCTTGAATGAACCTGTTAAAAATAATATAACAAAAAGTGATAGATAACTAAAAAAACTAAATTTCATACTTTCCTGATTTTGGTTAAAAAAGGAAAATAATAATTTTCAATTTTTTATGAAAACTTGAATATGATTTTTGCTTATTCTTAGTTTACCAAATAAAAAAAGCCATTTCAATTGATCCAAAGAAAATTTGAAATGGCTTAGTTATATAATGATTCTTCTTAAATCAATTGGCGTATGAATCTAAAAGCTTCAAAGCTGATGGTCCAAGGTGAGTAGCAATTGATTTTCTATGTTGAGGACTATTTAAATAAACTTCTTTTAAATATTTAGATAAAATCGGTTCCCAGTCAGATCCTTTTGGCATGACAAAACCAAAAGTTTCATTCGCCTCATCCATGGCAGGCTGTCTTTTTATCGATCTGTATTCCTTCAATGATGCCAGGAAATATCCTAGGTCTACAATAGAAAAGTATTTCGGATCTTCTGCAATCTTTTTACTGACATACATATTACTTGATAAATACTCTATCTTCATGTTCGGGAAGTACTTCTTCTTAAGCTCTAACAATGCTTTTTCATTGGTAGTGCCTTTTACAGAAAGGGCTGTCATATTTGCAAATGCACTTGATATCTCTGACGGATTACTTATGGTTGGCACTGAAGAGTTTGTAGCAAGAATTGAAATGTTGTTGATATAGGGATAACTAAAACTATACGACTTCTTTCTTGCTTCTGTGATCGTCACTCCCCCAACACCAATTACTCCCGGGCCTCCGGATTTTACTTTGTTCATAAACGTAGGAAAACTCTCCTTAGGCGTCGGAACATACTTAGTATTTAGTGTAATACCATATTGGGATTTTACCCAGCTTTCAAAACCGGTAAGAATATCTGCACAGATTCCCTTCTGACCTCCTCCTGAATTTTCAATAAAACCAGGGGTTTCCACGTAAAAATACTCAAGGGTTGCTGATCCTTTTTGCTTTGCATCGGAAAATGAAGTAGTCTGAGCAATTCCTGAAAAACACAAAAGAACAATAAAGGAATAGAGAATAGGTAGTTTAAAAAGTTTCATAATAGAGGGTTTATATAGTTTAGGATAATTTGTAAAATAACCTTAACTCCAAATATTACCAAGCTATTATTCTAATTCTGCCTTTAAATACTTACCTGTGTAATTATTCGTATTTTTAATGAGATCTTCCGGTGTCCCTTCAAACATAATTTCTCCACCTGCTTCACCACCTTCAGGTCCCAGGTCAATAATATGATCACAAACTTTTATTACATCGAGGTTGTGTTCAATGATCAAAACAGTGTTTCCTTTGTCGACCAGGCGATTTAATACATCGAGCAAATGGCTGATATCCTGAAAATGTAATCCGGTAGTCGGTTCATCTAAAATATAGATCGTTTTCCCGGTGTCTTTTTTTGTAAGTTCAGTAGACAATTTTACCCTTTGCGCTTCTCCTCCGGATAAAGTTGTCGCATGCTGTCCTAAGCTAATGTAACCCAAACCAACTTCTTCAAGTGTTTTAACTTTCCTGGCAATTTTTGGCAGGTGTTCAAAAAATTCAACAGCCTGTTCAACTGTCATGTCAAGTACATCAGCAATCGATTTTCCTTTATATCTGACTTCCAGTGTTTCCCGATTGTATCTTTTACCTTTACAGGTTTCACACTCTACATAGACATCAGGAAGAAAATCCATTTCGATCACCCGCATTCCTCCTCCTTCGCAGGTTTCGCATCTGCCTCCTTTTACATTAAAAGAAAACCTCCCGGGTTTATAGCCGCGAATCTTAGATTCCGGTAATTCAGAAAAAAGAGCTCTGATATCACTAAAAACTCCAGTATAAGTGGCCGGGTTTGACCGAGGAGTACGACCAATAGGTGATTGATCCACCTCAATTACTTTATCAATATTTTCGAGTCCTTCAAGCGATTTATGAGGCATCGCTTTCCTTGAAGAACGGTAGACATAATTATTTAATAAAGGATACAAAGTCTCATGGATCAGAGTTGATTTACCACTTCCTGAAACTCCAGTGATACAGATCATTTTTCCAAGTGGAAGTTTTAGATCAACACCTTTCAGGTTATTGCCCGAAGCTCCAAGTAATGCTAGGTCCTTACCGGTTCCTTCTCTCCTTTTCTCAGGTACTTCAATGGCCTTTTCTCCATTTAAATAATCAGCCGTTTTAGTATTAGATTTGATAAATTCCTCTGGAGTTCCTGCAGCTACAATTTTACCACCATGTCTTCCGGCTCCCGGTCCAATATCAATAATATAGTCCGACTCGAGCATCATATCTTTATCGTGCTCAACCACCATTACAGTATTACCAAGATCTCGAAGATCTTTTAATGCTTTGATCAACTTTACATTATCTCTTTGATGTAGACCAATACTTGGTTCATCAAGAATATAAAGAACACCTGTAAGTTGGGTGCCAATCTGTGTGGCAAGTCTGATTCGTTGAGCCTCTCCTCCGGACAAGGTTTTCAAAGGTCTGTTCAAATGAAGGTAGCTCAATCCCACATCCAGAAGAAAGCCAATTCTTTTCCTGACTTCCTTTAATATCTCCTTACCGATTAGTTTCTGCCTGTCCGTCATTCGCTCTTCCAGGCCATCCATCCATTCCCCTAACCGGCCAATTGAAAGCATCGCCAATTCGGCAATGTTTTTATTATCAATCTTAAAGTGCAGTGATTCTTTTCTGAGCCGCTGCCCTTCACATTCCGGACAAACTGAAACGACCATATAGTCTTTGATCCAGTCCTGGATTTTACTGCTTCCAGTCTCTAATTGTCCTTCAAGGAAAGGAATAATTCCTTCAAACGTAGTGTTCCACTTTGTGCCTGGATATTTCTTTGAATCAACAGCCACCAGTGAATCATCACCATTGAGAATAATCTCTTTCACCTCATCACTGAGGTCCTTAAATGGTGTAGTGATGCTTTGCTTATGTCTTTTAAGAATTGCATTGAGCTTTTTAAATACCCAGATATCCCGATAATCTCCAAGAGGGGCAATGGCTCCCTGCCGAATGCTCAATGAAGGATCGGGTATGATACTTTCTAAAGTGATCTTTTCTATTTGGCCTAATCCATTACAAGTTGGACAAGCACCGTAAGGACTATTAAAAGAAAAGTTATTTGGAGCTGGTTCATCATAAGAAAGACCTGTTTTCGGATCCATTAATGCCTTTGAGAAATGATGTACATCTCCATTTTCATCCAGGATCATCAAAACATCTTTCCCTTGTTGAAGCGAAACTTTAACTGAATCCAGTGTTCTTCTGTCTGCTTCACCCGAAGGTTTTAACCGGTCTACGACAATCTCAATATCGTGAACCTTGTACCGGTCAACCTGCATTTTTGGAGCAACATCCATGAGCTCCCCATCAATCCTTACCGAAGTATATCCGGATTTTCTGATCTGCTGGAACAACTCCCGATAATGACCTTTACGTCCTTTTACTACGGGAGCCAGTAAATATATTTTTTGTCCTTTGAATTTTGAAACGATCTGTTTTACGATCTGGTCCTCGGTCTGCTGAACCATTTTCTCTCCACTTAAATATGAAAAGGCCTCACCTGTCCTGGCGAAGAGCAACCTTAGGAAGTCATAAATTTCTGTTGTTGTACCAACAGTTGATCGTGGATTTTTGGAAGTAGTCTTTTGCTCTATTGAAATAACCGGAGAAAGTCCACTAATCTTATCTACATCGGGTCTTTCCATGCCCCCGATAAATGATCGGGCATAGGCGGAAAAGCTCTCCATGTATCGACGCTGACCTTCCGCATAAATTGTATCAAATGCTAAAGAAGATTTTCCACTACCACTGATCCCGGTTAAAACAACCAGTTTATTTCTTGGGATCTTAACGTCAAAGTTGGTGAGGTTGTGTTCTCTGGCACCAAAAACCTCAATATATTCATGCCCCGTCAGATCGATCGGTTCGTCAGTATTTTTAGATTTCTTTTGCTTTATTTCCGCACCGGTATCCATATATCGTATTGCTCTCCGTCTTTTACTGTTAACTTATCGTCTCTCAACCATTGGTTATACGCTTTAAGAAGCTTATAGTTTATCCCTTGTTTCAGGGAAAACTCTACCAGGTCAGGGATTGTTTCTGTAACAGTCACTTTGCGCATTTCGATCATGCTGTAAAGGTTTTCTTCATCGATCTCAAAACCATAATCGGAAGGACTCTGAAGAAGTTCTTTACAAGCAAGAATCCTGAAAACATAACGGGATGTTTCATCATTCAGCATCAAGTCGTAATAACTATCGACTTTCTGATTTTCCAATGCCCTTTTAATACCTGCAAGCCCACGATTGTAGCTTGCCGCAACAAGTGTCCAGTCACCCAGATCCTCATATGCATTTAGTAAATAATCGCATGCTGCATATGTTGCTTTTATCGGATCGTAGCGTTCATCTACCTGCCTGTTGATCTCAAGGTCATACTCAATTCCTGTAGCTTTCAGAAATTGCCAGAAACCTACAGCCCCGGCAGGAGAAACTACATTTTGAAACCCTGACTCTATTGCGCAAAGGTACTTAAAGTCATCCGGTACTCCTTTCTCCTTTAGTATCTTTTCGATTTGTGGCAACCACCTGTTTGCTCGTTTAAATAAAAAAATCGAGTTGTTGTGCCAATAAGTATTTATATGAATCTCTCTATCAAGACGTTCCCTTACATCAGGGATACCAAGAGGCACCTCCTCGCCGGCAAATTTCAACGAATCCGGCAAGTCGATCATCACCGTTTTTGTCGAATAGACCACAGGCTCACCCGGTTGTGCATTAAAAGGTGATGGTGCCGGGTCATGCTGGTAATCCTGCTTTATTTCCGGAGGCTTACCAAATTCTGCATAAATGATATAAAAAAACAAGGTGAATACCGTGAAAGTATTCAGTGCAAGTAGAAGATTCTTTGTATTCATTAAAAGTTTGGAGACAATAAGTATTTAGAATAAAATTCGTCTATTACTTTAACTGCGTCGTCTACAGTATCAACAATATGAAAAAGATCAAGGTCTTCTTCACTGATATTATTTTCAGCTTGTAACAAGGTATCCTGGATCCAGGTAGCAAGGCCACCCCAGAATGATTTTCCTACTAAAACAATCGGGAAAGCCCCAATTTTCTTAGTCTGGATCAGAGTTAACGCTTCAAAAAATTCATCAAGCGTTCCAAATCCACCCGGCATTACAATAAAACCCTGGGAGTATCTTACAAACATTACCTTTCTAACAAAGAAATAGTCAAAGTTGATAAGCTTATCTCTGTCAATATAAACGTTGTTGAACTGCTCAAACGGGAGGTGAATATTAAGACCTACAGAACGTCCACCTTCAGAATTAGCACCGCGGTTACCGGCCTCCATAATACCCGGGCCACCACCAGTGATCACTCCATAACCATGCCTTACCAGTTTAGCGGCAATATCATGGGCCATCTTATAATATTTGTGATCATCACGGGTTCTTGCTGATCCGAAAACTGAAACACAAGGTCCAATCTTGGCAAGCTTTTCGAAACCTTCGACGAACTCTGACATTACTTTGAATATTACCCATGAGTCCGTACTCTTGATCTCATTCCAATTCTTTTCTTTAAATGCTTTGACAATCCTATGTTCTTCCTCTTTATTTATTTTTTGTTCTTCCATTAGTTTCTTTCCTTTAAATATTAAAGCAACCTTGAATTTAGCATTTTATTTCAAAAAAGATCAACCGATGTAGTAAAATATCTCTATAATAAGTCTTTTAAAGCTTCCTCTACGTTACTGAATTTAAACTTAAACCCTGTTTTTTGAATTTTTTGACTGGAAACTTTTTGACCTCCAAGTAATACCTCTGCCCTTTCCCCAAGCATAGTTTTCAATACGAAACCGGGTACATTTGGCAAAAATAATGGCTTACCCAATACCTTTGCTGCCTTTTTGGTTATCTCCTTATTAGTAACCGGATTTGGAGCTACACCATTGTACACTCCCTTAAGTTCATGATTTTCTAATAAATGAATAAAGATATCAGTCAGATCGTCAATATGGATCCAGCTCATATACTGATCGCCCGAACCTAAAGGTGCCCCGGCATATAATTTGATCGGCTGCACCAATTGAGGCAATGCTCCTCCTTCAGATGCTAACACAATCCCTATCCGCACCTGGGCCAGCCTCGTGTCAGAATCGATCTCCTTTTCTGCCTCCTCCCACTTAACAGTGACATCTGCCAGAAAATCATCTCCCGGATCGTGATCCTCCTCTATTAATTTATCCCCGGTGTCCTTGCCATAATAACCAATTGCCGAGGCACCGATAACAGTTTTGATGTTGTCAAAAAGTGGAACATGCTCAGAGAGAAGTCTCGAACTTTCCGTTCTGCTCTTAAGAATTACTTCTTTCCGACTATCCGTCCAGGCCTCGTCAAAGACTCCTGCCCCGGCTAAATGAATTACAGCATCAGCAGTAGCCAGGGGTGTTGTGTCGATTTCTTTCGTCGACGGAGACCAAAAATATTGCGGAGGGTTGCTATCTTTGTTTTCCGTACGGCTATAAATTGACACCTGGTATCCTTTTTGCAGAAGTTTTTTGGTCAGATTTGAGCCGACAAGTCCGGTTCCTCCGGTTATAACTACATGATTATCCATAAAAATTCTTTATATGTTTTTAAGATACACATTTATGACTCTTTTTGGTATGCTTTGTTTGGTTAGCTCCGGACAAAATGAGCTTTCTTATACAGAAAAAGAGGCTAATATTGATGGAATGAAGTATTTGGGGGCAACATTTGTATTAAAAGGTGATAAAAAAATCATTGAAGAATCTGTAGAAATGGTGGTTCATGACAATGGAAAAAAAGACCGCGTCGACGGATATGAGTTAACCTATTTTGAAACCAGTGGATTTAGTTTTTCAGGTAAAACTATTGCAACATCCGTTGAAAAAGTCGGTGATCGGCTATATACTATTTTTGTTGGCCTGCAAGATGATACTAAGCGAAAAGAAACAGAGAAAATAATATATTCGATTTATAACCAATATCAAACCCTTATTTTTCAAAAAATGCTCAGTAATGCCGAGGAAGCCTCTGAATATGTAAGCAAGGAATACGATAAAACACTAAGAAAGATCGATAATCTGAAAGGTGATATCGAACATAACAAAGTGGAGATCAAACGGCTTCAAAAAATCATCTTAAAGCTAGAGCAGGAAAACCAGGAATACGATTCATTAATCAAAGTAAAAGAGATCGAAGCAGACAGCCTTTATGAGGAAACAGAAGTGATGAAAAAAGCCGTGGACCTGATCAAAGAAGACTTTTTAGAAAAGCAATAAAAAAGGGCAGCTCCACTCGTGGATGCTGCCCCAAAATGAACCCTCAAAAGGTTTTTTAAAAGCTGTATGATACTCCAAGGTTGATATCTGTTCCAACCTGGTAACTTTCATAGATAAAGTCTGTATCCTTGAATTTTTTCTCGTAATTCATATTCAGGATATTCATTGCTTTAAATGAAACTGACCAATGCTCATTAATACTCTTTCTTGAAACAAAGTTCAGAGAAGGTCGAGACTGCTCATAAACATCCGGATCAAGCGGACCAGTGATATATGCTAACCTTTCACCCCAAATATTGAAGCTTAATGTATTGTCCCAATCTAGCTTAGGGCTATAGTGATTTAATGAAAGGTTTATTATATAAGGTGACTGTCCTTGTAAAGGCCTCCAGTCTTCGAAATCTAACTCTTGCTCCTGGTAAGCATCAATTTCTTCCTGACTTTTGTTTATTCTTGAATAAATGTAGCTGAAGTTAGCTCCGAACTTAAAGTTCTCGAATTTCTCACCCAGGAAATCAAGTCTCTTTCTAAATTCGATCTCAGCACCATAAACTGTTGCGTTATCTAAGTTAATCGGCTTAATTTCAGGTGATCCTGAGTTCGGAGAAAGTTGTAAAACAATCGGGTTATTAAAGTTCTTGTAATAGGCTGAAACAGCGAACATTTCACCCGCCTTAGGAAATAATTCATATCGAAGATCGAAGTTATGAATTTTAGTTGCCTGAAGGTTAATATTTCCCTGATAGTTCGGTCTACCAATGATCCCGATAGAATAAACCGGAGAAATTTCTCTTAAATTAGGTCTTGCCAGTGTTTTACCATAAGCAAATCTCAAATTAGCATTTTCAGATAATTTATACTTAGTGTTTACAGATGGTAAGAAATTTATTTGGTTTACTACTCCCCTTCCAGCACTCTCATCTCTACTTACTGTATTTATATCTGTGCTTTCAACTCTTATACCACCAACAAACTGAAAGTTCTTTGATACTTCGATGTCTGCCATTGCATACCCTGAAATAATAGTTTCTTCACCAGTATAAAAGTTAGGTATGAATGATCTGTTTCTGAAATAATTACCAAAACCGTAAGAGCTTGTTCCATTAGACGAAGGCGAATCAACGACACCATAGTTACTATTGTCAAAGAATGCTTCTAAATCTCCACTAGCACCATTAAAAGTTAAATAAGATGGGTTCAGCTGATTTGGAGTCGGGTTAACCTGCTCGTAGAAATAATCTTCAAATACACGGTCTTTCTTAGAGTACCAACCGCCTACTTTAAATTTATGATTAAACCCTGCAAAAGGTTTTAATTCAATATCAAGCTTAGCAGTATTTTGAACATCATCTAAATATCTAAAAATATGAGATGGTAAATAACCAATTTCTGATGCTCCCATGAAATATACATCTTCACCGTCCACAATATCTTTTGCATAAGCAAAGATTTTCATATCAGGAAGATCTTGTTTTACATTGATTCGGCCAACAGACCAGTCAATCTTAAGTTCTTTAAACTCATTAAAATAATGTTTACCTCTTAATTGTACATTGCTTAATGTTCTTTCCTTGAAGGAGGTCAAGGTTGAAGTAAAGTAAGGTTTAGTAACACTAGACCACGTGCCATCATTAATAGTGGCAGAAGATTCTCCTACATGATTATAAATCACGTCAAGGTTTATTTCATTTGTAGGATTGAACTGATAAGATAATCCCGCCAAAGCACCAACTGATGCTTTATCAGTTCCTGTTCGTGTCACATAGTTTTGCTCTTCGATTGGTCCTACCTCCGCGTCAACAGTATTATAATAACCTGCCTGGCCACTACCTACATAATCAAATGATCTATCGTAAAATAAGCCGATGTTATACCCAAGCTTTTTCTCTCCCAGACCTAGCTGATCTCCGAAAGATACATTAAGGCCATGATTCAGAGAAGAGCTTCCTGTGGTTGGTAAAAAATTACCACCAAGGGATTTTGCAGACTGATCTATCAGATTTCGCTGTGATTCATTTTCAGGGTTTCTACCTTGAATAGATAAATTGATAGCATCTCTCAGTTCATAGTTATTATCTACAACTACATCAGGTCTGTCACGCGTTCCGTCATCAAAACCTAACCAATCTGTGCTACCCTTGTTTCCATCAGAAATAAAGCTATCATTAAAGCTACTCTGAGTATTATATCCCATGCTTAATCCTACATTTAAGTAAAATTCTTCAGGCATACTTTTAGTTGAAATATTTACAGCTCCTCCTGTGAAATTACCTGGAAGATCAGGAGTAAAAGTCTTTTGAGTAACGATATTCATTACCATATCCGAAGGAATCATATCCATACTAGTTGAGTTTCTGTAAGGATCTGCAGATGGCATTGGTATACCGTTTAATAAGGAAATCGAGTATCTGTCCCCCAGACCTCTCATTACTACATATTTACCATCTTCGATAGAGGCTCCGGTAACTTGTTTCATCGATTCAGCAGCATTGGATGCTCCAAGATTTTTGATTTCCTGAGAAGAAATACCATCCTGTACACCAACAGCTTTTCTTTGCATAGAAAGTAATGCTGCCTCGTTGTTTTTAATTTGCTTTGCAACAACAACAACTTCTTCCATTTGCTGAACATCTGATGCCAGAGCTACAGATATCTCCGTGTTTTGACCGTCTTTGATTTCAACACCCTCAATTGTTTTCTTTTGATAAGAAACGTATGAAATCTCAACATTATACGTTCCTGCAGGAATGTTTTTAATAGAATAATTACCATAAATATCAGTAACCATTCCTTTTGAAATTGATGGAATGTAAACTGTGGCACCGATCAGCTCTTCGCCAGTCTCGCCATCTGTAATCATTCCACTCATACTACCATTCTGTGCATGGGCTGCAAATGCCCCTGTTACGAATAATAAGAAAAATAATACCTTTGAGTAATTCATTTCATTTTTAATTTTGATACTGCAAAGATATGCTGTCAATATAACGGACTGTTTACCTCGTTTTTATCAATTTGTTAACGCAATAAGAAACATTGTAAGAAGGGATTAACAATGCGTTAACATAAGAGGGGAAACTCATTAACAGGTTGAAAATCAATAATGAGAACAGCAAGGTAAATTTTATCCTTCAATGTAAAAACAAGGCTTTTTTTTGATTGCAATAGGCTTTCTCAATATAAATTTTGGCAAAATCTTATTCTGACAAACACGTAACATTTGTTTAACATAATTATACCTGTTGGCAAGGGGTTTGGGAAATAAAAAAAGGTCACCTCTGGATGAGATGACCTTTGTTGAAAAGTGTGAGTTTATATTACTCAGTTACATATCCGAATTTTGATAATGTTGACCATCCGCTTAACCAGGTTGGTTCTCCAGCGGAAAAAGCTCCACGGTAATTTACTGCTTCGATACCATTTGGAACATTAGTAATTACATTAGTATCATTTGTTGCAGGCCTTGGATCGAGTACCACATCATCAGCAGATACAGTCCCTCTGTTAAGACTTGTAATAGCCAGATCATTAGTAATTGTATTGTTATTATCTGCTAATTCAGCAACAACATCTGTTATTAATGCTCCATCATCCTCCGAAGCCAAAACAACTGACTCAACCGTTCCGTCATAGTTTCCAAACTGACTCCATGTATTATTTAATACTTCAGTTCTGTAGCCTTGTACTTCAGTAGTTAGCCTGCCATAAGAATCCACATCAGTATCTGTTCTGTCTTCAATTTCAATAGCGTAAGAAGGGAAGTCAACAAAAACAGAATTAACCAACTTACCTCCAAAAGCATCTCTCATTAATATCGCTTTTCCTCCTTGTGGTGCATCCTGACCAGGCCCAACTGCAGTGTAGTTGTAAACATTAGGAGCGGCAAAAAGATCAGCGCCATCCGGACTAGCCCCGTCCCACTCACCTGCGTGATCAAATCCATCAGCATCAGATCTAAAAAGAGAGAATAAAAACTGGGCATTACCTCTCCAACCAAGGTCAAAGTCAAAATCATCATCAGTTGAAAATGCTACAGAAATGTGTTTGATATTAACTGTGCCACCGAAGATTTCGATTCCATCATCAGCAGTAGAGAATATATCGATGTAATCAATTGTTGTTCCTGCTCCAACACCTCCAAGAGTCAATCCTTGAATTTCATCACCAACGGCAAGACCAATACCGGTATATCGTATTGAAACATACTTCAAAATACCAGAATTATCATCCGGGTTATTACCACCATATTGTCCTCTTGTTTCTTCAGAAGATATCCCTTCAATTGCTATACCCTGGGTCACTCCTCCTTTTGATGCAGGAGCATTACCTAATATGATTAAACCACCCCACTGAGCATTGTCAGTAGCCAGGTAAGTTGTGCCTGAATCATCATCATTTTGCGCTGTAAAAATGATTGGATCAGTGGCTGTCCCTTCCGCAAAGATTTGAGCTCCTGCTGCAATAATTAATGAAGAAGTATTATCTCCTGTAGTTGGAGATCCAACAAATTTAACCATTGTACCAGCAGGAATATTGATAGAAGACCCTTCTTCTATATATACAAGACCATCGAATAAATAGTCTTCTGTCGCTACTAAATAATAATCAAACGCACCGAAGAAATCAGCATCAGTATAAGTACCGCTATTATAGGTAACCGTGCCATCATTTGTAACATATACTTCAAAAGCCTGAGTAGAGCCACTTTCAGAAGTCACTTCATAGGTCACCCAGCCAGTAGAAAAATCAACAGCCTGTCCAGACTCTGGAGTAACTGTTGCTCCTTCTGAAACTTCAAGGTTTACCATGATATTAGTTAGATCAGTACCTGCCGGAACTTCAACAATATATCTATTTCCAGAACTTACAGATGTTCCTCCACTAACTGACAAAGAAGTGATCTCATTGCTAGTTTGTTTTGGTGTTTCATCCTCACTACAAGATTGTAGTGTTAAAAAGCCTGCTATAAGTGCAAATGCAAGGATTGAATTGAGTAATTTTTTCATTTCGTTTTTTCCGATTTTGTGTTTTTTCTAAAATCTGGAGCAAACTTCGATATATAATGTTAAGTCATTTAGTTTCGCTGTTTAAGTATTTATTAAATGGTGAAAGTCAATGTTAACTTAAGTTTATGTTGATGGAGGAATAAACTGGCATTCAGAGGTGTTAGCAAAAGACCTCATTAGTCTATTTAAGGCAGTTACCAACACTCTAGTCGTCATATCGAACAGTGAACATTTCAATAAACTCTAGCATATAAATAGTGAATTGCACTTATCATATTGCTTCATGAGGAAATATCGTGAGATATCTGCCTGTATTGTGTAGTATCGTACCTATACTTAATATCTTCCTCCGATTACCACAGATTTCTCACTTACTGACTGCGCTCTCGCTTATCAGTAAATGCGTTTGAAAAGACGAGTAATTTGGGGTTTGAGTGTTTTTATGAGGCTAAATTATAGGGGTTTTGACTTTGAAATTTTCTATTTGTTCCAGGCACTTTTCAAAACTCTGATCGTCATTCCGAATCCCTTGTGGTGAGGAATCTGAAAGTGTAAAGCAGCATAGCCGGTTAATTATATAATCTATCAATCCTAAAAACGAAAAAGCCTCCTGAAATAATCTGGAGACTTTCATATATATTCTTAACTGTCAAGAAAGATTATCAAGGTTTTAAAAAAACAGGTCCCGTAGATTGAGTTGGGGCTTTAAATTTGACTTTTATTAGCGCTTCATCATTTGGATAAAAATTGTACAGAAACCATTCAGTAGAGCTTGCTTGTGACGATCCATTAGGCACAAAAAATAGTTTTAAATCTTGCCATTTATATAAAATATGGTCAGTTCTTTTACCGTTCATATCAATTTCAATAATCGAAGTGCAAAACCGCTTTCGTCCCATTATTGCTTTATTCGAATCATCCCTTTCAGTTTGTAAGTCTTTCATATCCATCTTCAAACCTAAAAAGAGCTTACTCCCTACGATTGCCAGGTCGTAACTTCCATGCTCAAGTTCTTTTTGATCTTTTTGAATTTTTCGAACCCAATCAAGGCTACCCTCAGCATTAAAATTAAAAACATAAATGTCGCCAAAATGGTGACTTGTGGCTGTAGTAGTTAAACCCTGGGAATTGTCCATCATGGTGTTGTTATAATAACTTTCTGCGATAATGGTAAACCCGCCATCCGATTTTGGAATAACATCACCGATGTATAAGTAATCAAGCTCGACAGATTTATCTTTTTCGACTTTATTATCTATCCTCTGTTGGGCATCATTTGATTTCCCTTCCTTAGCAGCAATTACTGCTACATCTTCAAAAGACTTCGTTTCGATTTGCTTGGTTTTAGCATTGACCTTTAAATAGAACAACCCTTTTGCACTTAATGATGCGTCTTCAGAATAAAACCCGGTGCATATTACATTCTCATTATCACCGACAGTGATATTCATATTATTGAAAAACTTACCTTCTACTTCAATAGGGTAATCAATCTGGGTTTTGCCTTGCTGGTAAAAACTATACAATTGGAAGTTATAGTTGGCTTCACCATCCTTTTTTTCTTTTGCCCGGCCAGTCCAGTTTTTAGAATCATAAATTTTACCTAACAATTGAACATTACCATAATTGTCTAATAATAAATCTTCAGTACTAAATAACGCCGACTCAACAGGGATGGTAACATCTTTTCTCCAGAGCTGTTGCATTTCACTATCGATGACTTGCAAAGAGAAATTCTCCTTCTCATCTTTTTTATAAGGCAACTCTGTATAAACTAATAATTGTTTATTATCTGTGGATTTTTTAATAATGAAAGGATCATAATAGGAAAGGTCTCCATCATAATCCAATTCAATTATTGTGCTTTCACCTGACTCAGGGACGAGGCTCTTTTTGTTTATTTTCTTAGCAGCCAACTTCCAATTCTTTGACCCGGAATCCTGATAACTATAAATTACATAGATATTGTTGTTGACCTGAGTCACCTTTTCTATGGTAAGTCTTGAGCCCTGAACTTTTAGTCTTGTGGTTTCAGACTTTAATGATTTAAGCTGGGAATCAAATTTGGTTAATTCGAATTTATCGTAGGGAAACTTTATTTCCCCGGAAAAATTAAAATCGGCTACCGTTTTTAGCACAATAATGTTTTGTCCATCATAGCCCAAAACTTCTTTTTGGCGCATGCCTTTTCGCATTTTATCTGTAGCTCCAATACGAACCTCAAAAGGAGTTTTTTCTTGTTGAGCATGTGATGAATACGATAGACTTATGAAAATGAAAAATAGTTGAAATATTCTTTTCATCGTTAAAAAAATAAGTGTTTAAAAATAGTTGATATGTCCTGATAATTATTCGACAGCCAAAAATAAGGAAATTTAGTGAGCCGACAAGGCTTTTTGAGTGAGTTAATACGTCAGCCTGAGTGAATAGAATAATACTCAGGACTTTACTTAATCTTATAAACCTTCTCCGATTGCCACAGATTTCTCACATTCTGATTTCGCTCTCGCTCATCAGTAAATACATTCGAAAAGACGAAAATATTGGAGTTTTGAGTGTTTTTATGAGGCTAAATTATAGGGATTTTGACTTTGGCAATTATCTATAAAAATAAGGCAGGGACCAGCCCTCTAATCGTCATATCGAACAGTGAATATTTCAAAAAACTCTTGCATTTAAATAGTGAATTGCACTTATCATATTGCTTCATGAGGAAATATCGTGAGATATCTGTCTGTATTGTGTAGTATCGTACCTATACTTAATATCTTCCTCCGATTGCCACAGATTTCTCACATACTGGCTGTGCTCCCGATTATCAGTATATACGTTCGAAAAGACGAGTAATTTGGGGTTTGGGTGTTTTCATGAGGCTAAATTATAGGGGTTTTGACTTTGGCAATTATCTATAAAAATAAGGCAGGGACTAGCCCTCTAATCGTCATATCGAACAGTGAACATTTGAAAAAACTTTAGCATATAAATAGTGAATTGCAATTATCATATTGCTTCATAAGGATATATCGTGAGATATCTGTCTGTAATATGTAGTTTCGAACCTATATTAAATATCTTCCTCCGATTGATACAGATTTCTCACTTACTGACTGCGCTCTCGCTCATCAGTAAATACATTCGAAAAGACGAAAATATTGGAGTTTTGGGTGTTTTTATGAGGCTAAATTATAGAGATTTTGACTTTGGGAATTATCTATCTAAATAAGGCAGGGGCCAGCCCTCTAATCGTCATATCGAACAGTGAACATTTCAAAAAATCTAACATATAAATAGTGTATTGCAATTATCATATTGCTTCATAAGGATATATCGTGAGATATCTGTCTGTAATATGTAGTTTCGAACCTATATTAAATATCTTCCTCCGATTGATACAGATTTCTCACTTACTGACTGCGCTCTCGCTCATCAGTAAATACGTTCGAAAAGACGAGTATTTTGGGATTTGGGTGTTTTTTGAGAGGCGAGCATTTTAAATCTGAAAAATATGACCAGCTTATCCCTTTTCCTAAACTTTAAATGCAAAAATCATTCAACCAGAGCTTGAAAAACTAATTATAACTTATAGATTTAGAGCGCTTATTAACTATACATACAAATGACAAGAGGCGGTTCTGTCTACATCTTGACCAACAAAAACCATACAGTCTTATATATTGGAGTTACTAGTAATCTTTTCAATAGAATATCTGAACATCGGTCTGGTGTTTATAATACTAGCTTTACCAAACGCTACAATTTAGAACTACTGATATATTTTGAAAATTTTTCTTCAATTGAAGAGGCTATAAACAGAGAAAAAGAAATTAAAAAATGGAGCAGAAAGAAAAAAGAAAAGTTAATTAACAGGAAGAATCCGCTATGGAATGATCTTTCTTGTGATATTTCCGAATATTAAAATACTTACTATCTATTTAAAGCAGCAACCAAGACTCTCAGCGTCATCTCGACGATAGGAGAGATCTGTCTGTGATATGCAGTATCGAACTTATACTTAATATCCAATCATCTTATCAATCCTAGCACTGAAGACTAGTATCAGCATTTTCAATTCAGACAAATTATCGGCAGGCTAAAAGACATCAACCACCTGGACGAGGAAGAAAGAAAATGTGTGCTCTTTAACCTGGATTATGCATTAGAAATCGTGATGAGATTTTAAAACACAAAGAAAGAGACACTTATATTGATGAGGCATAGCACCGCTATGGTGATTCAATAAACTCGTGTTAAGTGGCTCTTTCAAAGAGTTTTATAGTCGGAATAGATTCTCTATTGCATATTTCAGGTTTAGTCTGGATGCTATCCTTCGTGATGCTAAAACCCGTAAGGCTTATGCGACTAAATAAGAAAAGCCTCCAGTTATTAGCTGAAGGCTTTAGTTATATTTTTATAAAATCTTGTTAATTTTTTTTAATCCTGTAAATCCTGGTTCCAATTTATCGGCACGCGTTTTACTGAAAAAGTAACGCGCGCCAGACGGAGTCAAACTAGATTGGTCCAAGTTCAAACTTGAACCAGTGGTAGACCTACTAGGTTTGCACACGTATGTTCTTGGACCAGTTGGGATTAAAAATCAAAAAAATCAACTTTATAGTTAAAATTTTTTATTCGACCATCTATTACAACGTTTTTTATTCTTACGGTGATTTCCGAATTCAATAATTTTTTCTTATCCATACTCTTAAGTTCCCAAACAATTGTTGGGTCATTCCCTGGCTTATATGGCAAAAGTTTAATATCAATTTTAATACCCTTATCATCATTGAGAATGACCTCTACATCAGAAAAGTCAACTGTATGATGTTTTGGTATTCCAAATGACCAACGATCAAAAACTAAATCTATTTCATTGTAACCTGAAATTGGATAGGCTATAAATTCTGGCAATATTTTTTCTTGAATACTTTTTATATTTGAATGATAAATTACTTCTGAACCAGAAGTTGCTCCATATCCCATATCCCCTGAAGTGGAATTTAAAATACTTCTTCTATGACCAACATCTATATTATTATCCCCATCATCCTGAATAAATCCTGTTATAAATGTAATAGGATTGTTATAGCCAAAATGTACTAATCCTAGACTTGAATTTTGACAGGCTTTTGCAGCTTCATTACTGTAACATTCCCATGTCTTGGGAGGAAAATGGTTTATGCGATTATTCTTTTTAATTAAAAATGCTGCTTCTTGTGCTAAATGATTATATTCTTCATTTAAATTAATGGGGTATAAGCCACTTAATGTTCTAAAATAATTAATTCTTAACAAGGCTTTTTTCTTTATTATAGAAGGAATGTGGCCTTCTTTACAACTAGAAATATCACCTTTCCACTTTGGCCAATCTACAACTGTTCCTAAATACTCTTTTCTATATTTTTCTTTTGCTTCTACCAAGGTATTTGAGCCTAAATAATTTAGTCTGTGAAATCTACAAGATACTGTTAAAACTATTAGGCTATAAAAAAAAATTAGAATCTTTTTATTGATTTTCATTATTCTGTGTTCCTTCCAGTATTATTTTCCCAGTAACATTAACATTTTGATCGCCTCCACCTTCGAATTCCCCCCCTGGCGCATTCTATGATAAAAGTAAAGTAATTTCTTAATTATTTATGCCGCGAATTTAAAGGTATTTATGTAGGGTGTTTGTCTATTAATAACGGCAAATACTCTACTTAATAGCTTACACC
>NZ_JAPFQN010000013.1 GCF_026241165.1 Mangrovivirga halotolerans
AAAGAAGTTAAGCCCCTCAGCGCTGATGGTACTGCAGTTAAATGTGGGAGAGTAGGTCATCGCCATTTTATTATTATAACCCTGACATCGTTAGATCGTCAGGGTTTTTTTATGCCTGAACCCTACTAAGACAACTGCCCCTCCACACTCACTCCATAGTCCTGCACTCTTCAAACTTCACTCACTCATTCTCCTTCCGTTACCTGATTCATAGAATTTGATAATTTTCTTATCTACTAGAAAGTTAAATATTGATAAGACCCGGGGATTGCTGTTTTATTATTTACTATGTGGCAATGCTTTCTTTTATAGTCAATATTTACTTCAATTATAGATTAATTAATCTTTACCGTATTTGATCCTTGCTCGATCAATTATTATTATGGTTAATAATTTGTCATTAACTATTAATAATTATGAGATATTTTTCAATCGGTCTTTTGACTCTGTTTCTTTTATCATGTAATTCTTCTGACAATAAAGATGATAATAACCGTCTTGATACGACTACAGTGTCAAAGGATCAACTAGGAAATGAACTATTGATAGTTGATACGCATATAGACCTTCCCTACAGGTTGTCGTTTGAATCCGGGCCTGTTGATGTAACAAAAGACCTTTCTAAAGGACACTTTGATTATGTAAAGGCTAGAAAGGGTGGTCTTAATGTAGCTTTTATGTCTATATACACTCCCCCTTCAACTGCTGGTAAGAATGGATTTATTTTAGCTAATGATTTAATCGACCTGGTTGATAGTCTCGGTAATAAGTTTCCGGATAAATTTAAAGTTGTCAATAGCCCTGAGCAAATTGAGGATAACTTTAAAAAGGATATCATTTATTTACCTCTGGGGATGGAAAATGGTTCGCCCATTAATAATAACTTGGAAAATCTAGATCATTTTTATGAGCGTGGAATAAGATATATTACCTTATGTCATTTTAAATCAAATGAAATTTGTGATAGTAGTACTGATACCGATCAGCCAAATAATGGGTTAAGTGATTTTGGTATTCAGGTCGTTAAAAGAATGAATGAACTGGGCATCATGGTTGATGTCAGTCATGTTTCTGATAAAACTATATCCGATGTGCTTAAAATTTCTACAGATCCCATTATAGCTTCTCATTCAGGTTGCAGAGCTCTAACACCATCATTTCCTCGAAATTTACCAGATTCACTTATTATGAGGATAAAGGATAATGGAGGTGTAGTAATGATCAACTTTGGCAGTATTTTTTTAAATAAAGAAGCTTCTTCAAATTTTATGAAAATATTTAATGAATTAGAGGAACGTAATATTGAAGCTGGATCCAAAGAAGCACAGCAATTAATGGCAGAGTTAATAAAAAAATATCCAGTTAAAAGTAAAGTCTCTGATATTCTTGACCATATAGATCATGTCGTAGAAATTGCCGGAATAGATTATGTAGGATTTGGGTCTGACTTTGATGGAGTAACAAGCTTACCAGATAATATTAATAGTGTTGCAGATTATTCCCTTATACTAGAGGGCTTGAAAGAACGAGGATATTCAAATGAAGAAATATCCAAGATAGCTGGAGGGAACTTAATGAGAGTCTGGAAACAAGTTTCTAATTAATTTAATCAATAGGTTTAGTTTATATTGATTAAATTAATATAAACTAAATCTCCATGATAGCTCATTCTAGAACTACCTTGCGGTCCATAGAAAATATTTCTTTTCAAAAGTTATTTTCATTCCTGGTATTATTTAGCGCAAACCTTATTGTTGCACAATCCAATGGTGATGATGATTCACAACCATTTTTACTCGATATAAAGCTATTAGAAGAAAGTAGTCTTGGAATCTTTGTTGAGACCAATGTGAATAGTTTTGTCTGTGAATTTCAGGATGAGAATACTTATAACAAAACTCTATTTAAAGGAATCATAGAAAACGGAGGTACAGATGTTACCTTCAGGCATGGCATTATTAATTTACCTGTGGTCAAGTTTGATTGTGGTAAAAACATGATGAATAATGACTTCAGGGAATTGTTGAAGTCAGAAAAGTACCCTAATATCAAACTTGAATTTTTAAAAGCTATTTGGTACGATAGGAAAAATCTGAATGCTGAGGCTGATAACGGAGAAGAACTGGGCTATTTTTTAGTTAATTTAACTGTTGCAGGTAAGACACAACAAGAAAAGGTTAATATTTATACTACTGAAACTAAACCTGGTCAATTAAAATGCACAGGGAAGATTAAAATAAATATGAAAGAATTTGGTTTGGAACCACCAGTCAAATTTTTGGGTACTGTTAAGGTTAAGGAACATATTGAGATTAGGTTTAATCTTCACTTTATTAGGCTATAGATTTTAGCACTGTTTATATGTAAATTCAATAGTGGATTCATTATCTGTTTTTTAATGACTTTTATCTAATAATTCTATGGGCCCCATAAGTTTTAAAAAAAAAGTTCAACCAAACTGATGGTCGAACCTTTTTCTTGATTCTTGATAAAAACTAATTTTTAAAAACCTCTTTTTTAGATTTTCTTATTTCTTCAATAGTTTCTTCTGTTTTCTTAATTTCTTCACTAGAAGTATTGGTGTCATCTGGAGACTCATTTAAAACTTTTTTCCTTTCTTCCAGCTTTTCCTTAAGAGATTTGATTCGCCTGTCAACAGTTTCTATTTCTTCTTCTTTCTGTTCATATTCACGATCAGAAATTTCTCTACTTCGTTTTTTTCTTTCAAGAATCTCTCTTGCTTCTTCTATGTTATCTTCAGTTTCTTTTATTTCTCTCTCTGCTTCATCGATTTCTTTTAAAGCTTTAGCTCTTGCCTGGGCTGCACGTTGTTGTCCAAATTCACGACCACTCAGATCACCCTTGTTTTTACCGTAAGCATTTCCATTATTGGATTTATCCTTTTTATCTTTCTTTTCAGTTTTGTCTTCAAATTTTTTTGACTTCCCTTTACCTTGTGCCAGACCATCTGAAACAGATAATGCCGTTATAAGAAGTATCAAAATAAGTATTCTATTTTTCATAATTATTAGTTATTTAAATCTTCTAAAATTTCATTTGATTTTTCCTTGAGATCAGTCGCCTCTTCAGAAATTTGTGCAGCAACTGAATCAATCTCATTTATTTCAGTTATAGAATCCTGAGAAATCGAAATCTCCTGTTCTGTTTTTACTGAATCTTCTGAGTCTTCTTCAGTTTCTGTCTGTGTGTTACAAGCAAAAATTAAGCTCAAAATTAAAGCACTTAAAAAAATATTCTTTTTCATAAAGCTATGTTTTTATTTCAAGGTGTAAACATTTAATTTAAATTGCAAAAAGGTGTTATTTCACTTTGGTTTTCTGATGTAAGATTTAATTACATAGAGCGAAAAATCGCGATCCGAAATATGCAATTTTTATATCCTGCAGTCTTATGGTTTTTATTTGCCTTATCAATACCGGTGATAATTCATCTCTTTTCATTTAGGAGAGCTAAACGATTAAATTTTAGTAGCTTAAAAAACCTAAGGCTGGTAAAAAATCATTCTGATACTAAAAATAATTTGAAAAGGTACCTTATTCTATTATCGAGGATCCTTTTCCTTCTCTTGTTAATTCTTTGCTTTGCAGGACCCTATATTCCATCTGAAACCGATAGAAGAAAAAGTGAAAGTGTCGTAATATTTGTTGATAATTCACCATCGATGACTATTGAAAGCGATGACGGTATTCCTCTAATCGATAGAGCTGTAGGGCTTGGCAATCAGATTGTTCAAAAATATGATCCAAATACAGAATTTTATATAATTACTTCCGACCAACCCTTTAATAGATATAACAACCTTGGCAAAGAAGCAGCATTAAAATTTTTATCCTCTATTCAGGTCTCGGGGAAAACTGTAAAAATATCATCCCTGTTAATTTCCCTTGAAGATCCAGAAGTAAAAGATTCAGACATTTATCTTATTTCTGATTTTCAAAATCAATTCTTAGATACACAAGCGGGGATTGATAATCAGAATTTTATTTTCATGCCTCTTAAATATGGTCCGGTTGCAAATATTTCCATTGATAGCCTGTATTTAAATGAACCGGTAGGAGGAATAGCCGATGAAATAAAAATGAATGTGGATATTACCAATTACGGGAATGAAAGCAAGGAAAATATTCCGGTAAGAGTTGAGTTAAATGGTAGCCAGGTGGGGGTGACAGAAGTAAATCTTAATGCTAAAGCGACAGAAACCATTACTTTTGATATTAAAACCAAATTACAGGATATTAATAAAGGAAGAGTCGTTGTAGAAGATCTCCCAGTTAGTTTTGACAATGAGTTTTTCTGGTCCTTAAATAAACTATCTACAGTAAGCGTAAGTGTAATATCCGAAAAGAATAAGTCTGTGTTCGATGCTTTGTTTGCTGATAATCAATTGTTTAATTACAATTATTTTTCGTTTGGCAATATAGATTATCAGAATATAAATTATGCAGACTTACTGATTATAAACGGGGTTACTGAAATATCTACTTCTTTATTATCTTCTATAAGATCAAGATTATCAGATGGTGGCTCTGTATTAATTGTTGGGGGGTATATTCAGGGAGCTTCTTCACAGGTACGGCAATTTTTGTCACAATATGGGTTTAAACAAGTAAATATTAATGAAAAGGTCTCTGTAGAAAAGAAATCGTTCACTAATCCTTTTATGGAAGGAGTATTTGAAAATATTCCTGACAATCTTGATGTCCCATGGGTAAAACCTAAATTGAGATGGAGGGCTGCTGAACCTATTATTACTTTGAATAATGGGATGACGCTTTTTGGAAGAGCTGAACTTCAGAAACCAATATATTTTTTAAGTTCCTCTTTGGTAGATTCAGTCACAAATATTCATAATCATGGGTTGTTTTTACCTCTGTTATATAAAACGGCATTCTATAGCAGTAACACTATTCAAAATTTATATTACAAAATAGAAGCAACAGATGAAGGCATAACATTTGACTGGCAATCTGAAAAAGATGATATCTTAAAATTATCAAATGGAGAAAATGTTATAATTCCTGAAGTGAGATATAGTGCAAACTCTGCTTCAATCTTTCTTCCTTTGGAAGCTGAAATTAACCCTGGCCATTATGAAGTTGTATCAGGAACCGAACTGATCAGAATTTTAGCTTTAAATTTAGGAGGTGAAGAAAGTAATTTAGAACAAATTACCTCTGATTCATTAAAAGTTATTTATCCTGATCATGAAGTGCTGACTAATCCTGATGTTTCTGAAGTCAGGGCCACAATTGATCGAATGGATTATGGCCAGGATATCTGGCAATGGTTTTTAATAGGATCTTTAATATTTTTGCTTATTGAAATCATATTAATTAGAATGATTTAAATTTACCAGCATGAATTGGCTTATAAAATCAGCATTTTTAGTTTGCCCGGGCCACGAATATCACCGGAAAGAAATAGATGTTTTAATTAGTAACGGAAAAATTAAAGAATTAGGGGATAACATATCCACTCCTTCTGAAATAAAAGTTATCGACGCGAAAGATTCCCTTCTTTTTCCTGGCCTCGTTGATCTTAGAGCTGACTTGTGTGATCCTGGCCTAGAGCATAAAGAAACTTTAACATCAGGAAGAGAAGCGGCCGTTGCCGGTGGATTTACCCATGTGATGGTTATCCCAAATACCAAACCTCCTGTCCAGACTAAAAATGATGTTAAATATATTCTGGGTGGTAATAGTTCTTCCTTAGTTCAGTTATATCCTATGACAAGCATTTCCAGAGACCTCGAAGGGGAAGAACTTACGGAAATGCTGGATCTTTATACTGCTGGAGCTAAAGTATTTGGTGATGGTGATAAACCAATTTGGAATACCGATATTTTGGTTAAGTCCTTACAATATCTTCAAAAAGTTGATGCATTATTAGTTAATAAACCTTGTGATCAATGGTTGTCCAAATTTGGCCAGATGCATGAAGGTGTGAACAGTACGCGCCTGGGAATGAAGGGCATTCCTGTTTTGGCGGAAACATTAATGATAAGGCGTGATATTGAACTGCTCAAATATGCGGGTGGTAAACTGCACTTTTCAACAATATCGAGTAAAGAAAGTGTTAAGCTTATCAAAGAAGCTAAAAAAGAAGGCCTTAATATTACTTGTGATGTTGCCATTCATAATTTACTTTACACCGATGAAAAAAATATGATGTTTGATTCTAATTTCAAGGTTGATCCCCCTTTGAGAACAGAGGAAGACAGAAAAGCCTTGATAAAAGGAGTCAAAGAAGGAGTAATAGATTGCATCGTTACTGATCATCATCCTCATGACCCGGAGTCAAAAGATTTGGAATATGACCTTGCTGACTTTGGTATCACTGGTCTTCAAACTGCGATTTCAGAAGCATGGAGTTTAAAAGCAGACATTGGAGAAGATAAAATCATTGATGCAATGTCATTAAACCCCAGAATTCTTATGGGGCTTGAAGATATAAAGATTCAGAAAGGAGAAGTTGCTGATCTAACATTGTTTGACCCTGAAAAGGTTTGGGAATATAGCGATCGAACAAATAAGAGTAATAGCCATAATCACCCCAGGTTTGGAGAAAACATAAAGGGGAAAGTAAGAGCAGTCATTTTAGGGAACAATATTTTTCAGGATCAAGATTAAAAGATGATAAAATTAGCGTTAAGATACGGAGCCTTTGCAATCCTGATCACTATAATTTCATTTACCGTACTATTTTATACTGATCAAAAGCCTTTTATAAATTTTAATACCATTTTTATTGATGGATTATCGTTTTTAGTCTTGATCGGTGTTGCTACTTATGAATTTAGAAAATACAGGCAAGGGGGAGAATTGAGGTTCTGGCAGGGAATGTCTATGGGTATGATAATCTATGTAATGGCTGCAATCGGGTTTTCAGCTTTTCTTTATTTGTTTATGGCCTATATTGAACCTGAAGCTTTAATGAATTATAAAAAGGAATCCATTGATTTTTATAACAGAACAGCTGAAATGTACCCAGATAAATATTCCCCGGAAAGAAGAGAAACAGATCTGGCAAACATTAAAGAAGTTTCAATAAGTGGAATAGTTTTTAAAGAGGGAATAAAAAAGTTATTACTAGGATTGCTAGTGACCCCAATTATTGCAATTTTTATGAGAAAATAATAATCTAAACCAAACCAATTAAACAATGAAGGATACTTTTATTTCAGAAGGCGTAAAAGACGGTGTAATTATCGGTCTTATTTTTACATTATTGACAGTTATAATCTATGTTGTAGATATCAATTTCTTTGGTGGTCTATGGTATGGGCTTGGAGTATTTGTTTTATACTTAATCTTATTAATCATATTTAATAGCAGATTCAGAAACGGAATCGGAGGATACTGGAGTTTTGGTGAAGCGTTTAAATATAATTTTTTCCTGTTATTAACAGGAGGTATTATAAATACTATTGTAGGGATATTATTATTTGTGGTTATAGATCCTAATGCTTCCCAAATAATCGCTGAAAATGCAGTAGAAAATACAATTAGTATCGTTGAAAAAATGGGCGGTGATGTTAGTGAGATAGAAGGCCAACTTGACGAAACTTATGACAACACGATTGAGCAATTTACTTTAGCAGGGCAACTGAAAAGTTTTGGTATTGCAATTTTAGTTTATGCTGTAATAGGAGCTATATTTGCAGCCATATTTAAAAAGAAAAAACCTCAGGAGGAATATATATGATAAATGGAAAGGATATAGATGTATCCTTAATTATCCCAGCTTACAATGAATCAGAATCTCTTCCCGAACTCATTGAGTGGATCGATAGGGTGAATGAGGCAAATAATCTGGAATATGAAGTTATTATAATCGATGATGGCTCCAGTGATAATTCCTGGGCTGTCATCGAAGAATTATCCGATAAAAATGATTCTGTAAAAGGAATCAAATTCAATAGAAACTACGGTAAATCAGCGGCATTAGATACCGGTTTCAAAGCAGCGATGGGTGAAGTGGTAATTACCATGGACGCTGATCTTCAGGATAGTCCTGATGAAATCCCTGCCCTTGTATCCATGATTCGTGATGAAGGATTTGACCTTGTGTCAGGATGGAAGAAAAAGCGGCATGACCCGATATCTAAAACTATCCCTTCGAAGTTTTTTAATGCTGTAACGGCTAAAATCTCTAAAATCAAACTCCACGATTTTAATTGTGGTCTGAAAGCTTACAAAAATGAAGTGGTAAAATCACTTGAGGTTTATGGGGAAATGCATCGTTATATTCCTGTCATAGCTAAATGGAAAGGCTATAATAAAATAGGGGAAAAGATAGTAGAACACCGGGCCAGGAAATATGGAGAAACCAAATTTGGTCTAGAGAGGTTTGTAAATGGATTTTTAGATCTTCTTTCCATTACTTTCGTGATGAAGTACAAAAAAAGACCCATGCATTTTTTTGGAACCATGGGGACTTTATCATTTATGGCTGGATTTTTTATTACTTGCTGGGTGATTTTTGAAAAGCTTTACACAGTCTGGTTTACTCATAAAGTGGCAAGAGCTGTGACAGATCAACCACTATTTTTCCTGGCTTTAATAGCCCTTGTAATTGGAGTACAGTTATTTTTAGCCGGCTTTTTAGGAGAAATGATCACCCAAACAGACCAGTATAAAAATGATTATTTGATTTCAGAGAAAAAAGGATTTGAAGAGCGAGAAAATGTCTGAAGGTAACAGGTTCTATTCTCTAATTATCCCGGTTTACAACAGACCTGGAGAAGTTGATGAATTGTTAGAAAGCCTAACGCATCAGGAATATTCTAATTTTGAAGTTCTGGTTATTGAAGATGGTTCATCTGAGCCTTGTAATAAGATAATAGAAAAGTATTCAGATAAGTTGGATCTGAAATATTTTGTTAAGGAAAATGAAGGTCAGGGATTTACAAGAAACTATGCCTACGAAAGAGCTTCCGGAGATTATTTTATAGTCTTTGATTCAGATTGCATAATCCCTTCACACTATTTAAAAACTGTTGACGACCACCTGAATAATAACTGGCTGGATGCATTTGGTGGTCCGGACAAATCTCATCCTTCATTCACGGATGTGCAAAAAGCCATTTCCTATTCGATGACTTCTCCATATACCACAGGAGGAATTAGAGGAAGTAAACAACATGCCGGGACATTCCATCCCAGAAGTTTTAATATGGGGATTTCAGCAGATGTTTGGAAAAAAACAAAAGGGTATGTAATTACCAGGATGGGCGAAGATATTGAATTTAGCATTCGTATTATAAAAGCTGGATTTAAAGTCGGGTTGATCGAAGATGCTTTTGTCTATCATAAACGCAGAACTGACTTTAGACAATTTTATAAGCAATTATTCTTTTTTGGGCGTGCAAGAGTTAATATCGGAAGATTCTATCCAGGAGAGATTAAGATTTTCCATTTATTTCCTGTAGCCTTTTATCTAGGAATACTTACCTGGTTGATCGTTTTCCCATGGTTTTTACCTAATCTTTTCATTTTTGGAGCAGGAATGATACTGGCATATTATTTATTAATATTTACGGACTCATACTTTAAAAATGAAAAAAGTCTGAGTATTGCATCCAAATCAGTGGTTGCTTCTTTTATTCAACTATTTGCATACGGGAATGGCTTTTTTGTTGAATGGATAAAGTTTATCAAAAAACCATATAGTGGTTAATAATTATTCCGGTTTTGTACAGAGGTAAATAATCTCTTCTTTCGGAAGCGCATATCTTTCAACTTTTTCCTGATCGAGTTGTTTTGGATAAGGTATTTCTTTTACTTCAAATCCACCTTTTTCCAATCTTTCACCATAATCTAATCCATAAATACGGTAATGGTCTGATTGTTTAAAATGCTCTTCACGATCTTTTGGATCGGTGATTTCAGGATCTTCATAGGTATTTTGCATGTTCATATCCTGAGGTGATTGTAAAATTGCCCATCCTCCAGGTTTTAAAACCCTGTATACCTCTTTCATGGCATGAATATCATCAGGAATATGTTCCATTACATGGTTGCAAAAAACCATATCAAAGGAATTTTCCTCAAAAGGAATTTCATTGATATCCATTTTTACCTTAGCAAGAGGAGATTCCAAATCACCGGTGATATATTCAAGTGATTCAATCTTTTCAAATCTATCTATAAAGCATAATTCAGGAGCAATATGTAAAAGCTTAGCTTCTTTGGTAAAAAAATCAGTTTCGTTTTTAAGGTATAACCATAATAACCTGTGTCTTTCTAAGGCAAGGCAATTAGGACATAATGCATTTTTCCTAGGGGGCTTTCTGCCATAAGGCACAAACTCCCTGAAATTTGAATCGCAAACAGGGCAAGTTACATTATTACCGATATAAAAAACCTTCATCATTCTTAGTGCAAAATGACTGAAAAGCTGAAGATGTTTTCTCGGTACTTTTCTTATGACAAAACTGATAATGTGTTTAACCATTCTACAAAAATATAAATCAATGAATTATTATGTGGGTTTTCATTGTTATTTTTATTTCTTTTATTCTTTATTTTGTTTATAAAACAAGATCTGGTTATGATTAGGGATGCAGGTATATCAAAAAGAGATAATGTAATCAAGCAAGCTACCAGGCTATTCAGAGAAAAGGGGTATGCCTCTGCTTCTATGCGCGACCTTGCTAAAAAATTAGGTATTGAAGCAGCAAGTTTGTATTCGCATATTAAATCCAAAGAAGAAATTTTACAACATATCTGCTTTGAGAAGGCTGATGCATTTAATGAGAAATTGGAAGAGCTAGAGCAAATCGACAATAATAATGAAAAAAGGCTCGAGCAATTTTTGATAGGTCACATAGAAGTATTACTTTCTGATACCGACAGTAGTGCTGTGTTTTTGAATGAATGGAAGCATTTAAGCGAGCCGCATTACTCAAGGCTCAATAAAATGAAAGATGAATATGAGTCTAAACTTGTTGATATATACAGGGCAGGTAAAGTAGAAGGGAAATTCATCGACCTTAATGAAAAATTGAGTGTTTTGACCATGCTATCTTCTGTCAACTGGGTGATCAACTGGTACAGACCAACAGGAACTTTAAACCCGCATGAACTGGCCAGGGCTTTAGCTCACAGGATCATACATGGAATAATGACCAAATAATATGGATGTAAACGAAATACTTGACTCGAGTGCAATGAAGCTTGCAAAAAAGCAGGCCACTAAAATAGCATCAAGCAGAAATAAATCAGCACGGCTCGCAGGTCTTGCTTTTAGCAAGCTGGATAAGGGCATATTAAATAAAAAAACCTTCAAGGCTATAAAAGGAGATTTTCTTGCTGCACTGAGAATGATTAAAGCTTATGCTAAAAAAGAATATAAGAAAATCCCAACAAAATCTCTGATCGGAATTTTAGCGGGAATGGTATATTTCGTAATGCCTATTGATTTTATACCGGACTTTATTCCACTGGTAGGGTTTGCCGATGATATTGCCTTGCTCGCATGGATTTTCTCTAATTTTAAGCATGATATTGATGAATATCGTGCCTGGGAACAAGGTCATGAGTACGTCAATCCAACTAATTAAATATTAATTTACCTAACCTTTTTTATTACTTTGAGTATATAAGCTGTAAATACTTGTTTAAACAATGGAAGAGTTAAGAGTAATTAACGAGCAGCTTATAAAAAACGCAATGTCATTTGAAGAGTATTTTGAATTATCAAAAAAACTCGTCGATGAAAAGCGTACTACCGGACAAAATCAATCAGAAGGTATGATTGAATATACCAGGTTAAATTTCAGTCGTCTAAAAAAATGGATCAGGACAGGTGAACTGGATGATAAATTAAAAAGCACTTTATCAAAAGTAGATAGTTCAGTAATCTGGTTGGTCTTAGTTGAGCCATGGTGTGGTGATGTAGCTCAAAACTTGCCATTTATCTACAAAGCAGCTGAATTAAATTCAAACATTAATCTCAGAATAATTTTAAGAGATGAAAATCTTGAGGTGATGGATGAATACCTCACAAGTGGTGGAAGATCTATTCCTAAAATGATTGCTTTAGATAATGATTTTAAAGAATTGGCTACTTGGGGTCCACGTCCAAAAACTGTACAAAGAATGTTGGAAAAAGGGAAAGCCAGTGATGATTTTGATTATCAGGCTTTTTCAATTTCTGCTCACACATGGTATGCCCAAAATAAAGGAAAAGAAATATCAGCGGAGCTTAATGATTTTGTAGGCGAACAACTTAAATAGATTGTTAATTAAATTTTTATAACCGTCATAATTTTGACGGTTTTTTTTATGGATTCACTCACACAAGCATTGTTAGGTGCAACAGTTGGAGAAGCTGTGCTGGGAAATAAGATAGGTCGTAAAGCTTCTATTTTGGGTGCTCTTGGTGGAACATTGCCCGATCTGGATGTATTAATTCAATCATCAATGTCGACGGTTGATGGAGTTCTTTTTCACCGGGGACCCTCTCATAGTATAACCTTTGCACTAATCGCCTCAATGCTTTTCAGCTGGCTGGCTCTTAAATTGCAAAAGAAAACTTCAGTTTCTTATCAGAATTGGTTCATATTTTTCTTTCTGGTAATATTTACGCATCCATTGCTTGATGCTTTTACTAATTATGGGACTGAAATTTTCTGGCCGTTTCTTGATGCACGAGTTGCGTGGAAGACGATCTTTGTTATAGATCCTTTATATTCAATCTGGTTATTAATTGCAGTTGTATTTCTGCTTTTTTATGGTAAGACAAATAATATCAGGAAGAGAGTAGCAATGTGGGCACTAGTGCTTTCTTCTTCGTACTTGTTACTCACCGTTTATCATAAATACCATGTTGATAAAAATGTAACTGGATATCTTGAACATAGAAATGAATCTTATGATCGGATCATGACTGTTCCTTCGCCTCTTTGTAATTGGTTATGGACAGTAGTTATTGATAAGGGGGATCACTATGAGGCTGGCTATTTCAGCATGATGATTGCTGAACAGGATTTTAGAGATGTTATAATTCCTAAAAATGCTCCTGCGGATTGGATGGTGAATGAAGAAGAGTTGAGAGGGGTAAAGCATTTTGCAAATGATTGGCTTCAATACAAAAAAGAAGAAGGTGGTAAAATGATTGTAAATGATATTCGGTTTGGGCCAATGCTTGGATGGTATAATCCTGAATCAGGATTTATTTTTTCATTTGAATTTAAAAAAAGCGAAAACGGAGTTATTGTAAAACAAAACGACAGAGAACCTGAAGGAAATATAAAAGAAGAGTTGGGTAAATTGTGGAGTAGAATATGGTCGACTGATATAAATAAATGATTTATGGCTAAGAAAACTGCTTTAATACTTGGTTCAACCGGCTTAGTCGGTGAAAAACTTTTAAATATATTAATTGCTGATAATCGATACAAAAAAGTAATATCGATAGTAAGAAGACCTTCTGGTAATAAGAATGAAAAACTACAAGAAGTAATCATTGATTTTAATCAGTTGGCCAAAGAATTAAAGAAATATTACGCCGATGATATCTTTTGCTGTCTGGGAACTACAATTAAAAAAGCTGGTTCTCAGGAAAAGTTTATCGAAGTGGATTACGATTATCCCATGGTTGCTGCAAACGCGTTAAAGCGATCCGGCTCAATGCAACATTATTTAATTATTACTGCACTAGGGGCAAATCCCGAATCAAAAATATTTTATAACAGGGTTAAGGGTGAGGTTGAAAGAGACCTGAAAAGGGTAAATTATGCCTCAACATCTATATTCAGACCATCGTTACTGTTAGGTAACAGGGATGAAAGCAGGCTGGGAGAGGATATTTTTAAGGGGTTTTCAAAAATATTCGGATGGATATTTTCTGGGCCATTGAAAAAATATAAGCCTGTTAAAGCAGAAAAAGTAGCAAGGGCAATGCATAGTCGTGCTCAGCAAAATGTGGAGGGAATTGAGATAATAGAATCAGAACAAATACAGAAATATTAATTTTTTTATGAGAGCAACAATCCAAAGAGTAAGTGAATCCAGTGTAAAAGTTAACGGAAAAGTTATCGGAGAAATAGGAAATGGGCTCATGGTTCTTTTAGGAATTGAACAAGCGGATAACACTGAAGATATAGAATGGCTAGTCAGGAAAATATCTAATCTGAGAATTTTTGATGATGAGGATGGAGTAATGAATAAAAGTCTGATAGATGTAAGTGGAGAGATACTACTCATTAGCCAGTTTACTTTACATGCTTCTTACAAAAAAGGAAACAGACCATCATATATAAAAGCTGCCAAACCTGACCAATCTGTGCCGTTATATGAAGAAAGTATTGAAGCATTCAAAAAGGTGTTGGGAAGTGATAAAGTTGAGACTGGCGAATTTGGAGCTGATATGAAAGTTTCTTTAGTGAATGACGGACCAGTCACTATAAATATGGATACAAAAAATAAGGAATAGATGGCAGATCAAAAGAAAAATTTATCCTTAAAAGAAGTTCAGGAGGATGTTGATTCATGGATAAAAGAATATGGAGTCAGATATTTCAATGAGCTAACCAACATGGCTATTCTAACTGAAGAGGTAGGAGAATTAGCCAGAATTATTTCACGAAGATATGGTGAGCAATCTGAAAAGGAATCTGATAAAAACAAAGATCTCGGTGATGAGATGGCAGATATATTATGGGTTTTAGCCTGTCTTGCCAATCAAACAGGGATAGATCTGGAGAAAGCTTTTAGAAAAAATATTGAAAAAAAGACGAAAAGAGATAAAAACCGGCATAAGTCCAATCAAAAATTGTTATAACAATAATCTTTTTGTCATTAAATCTCGTTACTGAGAATTGTATAATGATATTAATCAAGCTCGGACAGCTCAACAGTTATGAGTAAAACATTCAAGAGAACCATTGCAGTGATTATAATTATCGTTCTTGCAGTGGTATTTATAATATTTCAGAAAGACATAATTTCAGGAAATAAAACTAGCCAACCAGAATTAAAGGCTGGTTCATCCACATCGAGAGCAGCACGCAAAATTCCAGTTAAATATATAATCGCAGAAGAAAAATTATTTAATAATCAGATTGCTGTAACTGGGAAGATACTAGCTAACGAATCAGTAGAGTTAAGAGTTGAAAGAGGCGGGAAAGTTGACCGAATCCTTTTTAAAGAAGGCGATTATGTTAGAAAGGGACAATTGTTATTGGCAACAAATGTTGATGATCTCAAAGCGCAGCTATCCAAAGCTCAATATAATCTTAAACTGAAGGAGCAAACAGAATATCGTCAGGATGAGCTTCTCAAACGTGAAGCAATCAGCCAGGAAGAATACGACCTTGCATTAACGGAATTAAATACAGCAATTGCTGATGTACAATTGTTAAAGGCTGAAATAGCTAAGTCAGAAGTAAGGGCTCCATTTAGTGGATATATCGGGTTAAGATACATTAGTGAAGGAAGTTATATTTCCCCAACAACTCCCATAGCTAGTCTTTATAGTTTAAACCCTGCAAAAATTGAGTTCGCACTTCCTGCAAAATATATTGGCACACTAAGGAAGGGCCAAAGTGTAGATTTTACCGTTGAAGTATCAGATAAGACATTCGAGGGAGAAGTTTATGCAATTGAGCCCGGCGTAGATCCTGCAACCGGAGCTACGACTGTGAGAGCAATTGCTTCCAATGAAAATAAAGAGTTAAGACCGGGACAGTTTACCAGGGTAAATATTATTCTTGAAGCCAGAGAAAATGCAATTTTGGTTCCTAACCAGGCAGTAATACCAGAGCTTGACGGACATAAAGTGTATGTTGTGGAAAATGGCAAAGCATCAGTTCAGAAAGTCAATATAGGTATTAGAACTCCAACCGAAATAGAAATCATGTCAGGTTTGGACGAAGGAGACAGCGTGATCACCACAGGTTTATTACAAATCAATGAAGGCACTCCTCTGGAGTTGAAAAACTAAATTTTTTATGGCTAGTCTTTCGAGTATAAGTATAAACAGACCAGTACTAGCGATTGTGATGTCTTTGATGATTATCATATTCGGTGTGATCGGGTTTAATCTTTTGGGGGTACGGGAATATCCAAGTGTTGATCCTCCAATCATTACAGTTTCAACCAACTATGTAGGAGCTAATGCAGAAGTGATCGAATCTCAGATTACCGAGCCTTTGGAAGAGGAGATCAATGGAATTTCCGGTATAAAAAAATTAACATCTGTAAGCCGTGATGGAAGAAGTACAATCACAGTTGAATTCGAATTAGGAGAAGACCTGGAGGCTGCTGCTAACGACGTGAGGGACAGAGTTGCACGGGCGAGAAGAAATATTCCTGCAGATGCTGATCCACCAACAGTTATTAAAGCAGATGCAGATAGCGAGCCGATAGTGTTTTTGAATCTGAAAAGTGATGAGAGATCCTTATTGGAATTATCTCAAATAGCTGAAACGACTTTTAAAGAACGCTTTCAAACTATCCCTGGAGTAAGTCAGGTAGACATTTGGGGAGAGAAAAAGTACTCAATGCGCCTTTGGATGGACCCCGATAAACTTTCAGCTTATAATATTACCCCTCTGGATGTTTATAGTGCTGTAAGTGAGCAAAACGTTGAACTACCATCAGGTAGGGTAGAAGGTGTTTTCTCTGAATTATCAGTAAGAACATTGGGACGATTAACCACTCCAGAGGACTACAATGACCTTATTGTAAAAGAAACTGAAAACTACATTATTAAGTTCCGCGATATCGGCCATGCAGAGCTTGGACCAGAGAATGAGCGAACTATTTTAAAAAGAGACGGAATCCCAATGGTAGGGGTTGTTTTAAGACCTCAGCCGGGTTCAAATAATATTGAGATCATCGATGAATTTTATGATCGTTTGCAATCTCTAAGGAAAGATATTCCTGAAGATATCGAATTGGGTATTGGGTTTGATGTAACTGATTATATACGTGAATCGATAAATGAAGTAGAGCAAACTATTGCTGTTGCTTTTACACTGGTTTTTGCCATTATATTTTTCTTTTTACGAGACTGGCGTACTACTATTATTCCTGTAATAACCATCCCTATTTCCCTTATCGGTACATTTTTCGTTATGTATGCCGCTGGCTTCTCTATTAATGTATTGACACTTTTAGGGATTGTCCTTGCTATTGGTCTGGTGGTGGATGATACTATTGTTGTACTTGAAAACATTTATAAAAAGATCGAGGATGGAAAAGCACCTTTAGAAGCAGGCTTTGAAGGGGCTAAGGAAATTTTCTTTGCTGTAATCTCAACTACAGTGGCTCTTGCAGCGGTGTTCCTTCCTGTAATATTCCTTCAGGGATTAACTGGAAGGTTATTTAGAGAGTTTGGGGTAGTAGTAGCATCCTCGGTGATCATTTCTTCCTTTGTAGCGCTGACTCTGGCACCAATGCTCTGCACCAAACTATTAAAGAAAAGGGAGGAAAAAGGATATTTTTACCGTAAAACTGAGAAGTTTTTTGTTGGGCTTAACAGATTATATAATCGTTCACTGGAATGGTTTATGAAATTCCGGTGGTTAGCTTTTCCATTTGTTATTCTTCTTGGAGGAATAGTTTATTATTTATTTACGAGTCTTCCATCTGAACTGGCTCCTTATGAAGACCGGAATGGATTCAGAATTTTTGCGGCCGGGCCTGAAGGAACCACCTTTGAATACATGGATAATTATGTTGATGAGGTGATTGATCTGGTTGAAGAAGAAATTCCAGAAACTGAAGCAATAATATCGGTAACCTCCCCTGGATTTGGCGCAACATCGTCAGTGAACTCAGCCTTTTGGCGGGTAATACTGGTCGATCCGGAAAACAGGGAAAGAAGCCAGCAAGAGATTGTTGATAGCTTTACCCCAAAGGTGAGTCAGCTTACAGCTGCCCGTCCTTTTGTATCTCAGGAACAATCAATAGGTGGTCGCGGTGGAGGTCAGCCAATTCAATATGTAATTCAGGCAGGAGATGTTTACCAGCTTAAAGAAGTAATCGAAGAATTTGTTAATAAGGCCAAACAAAGGAAGGAGTTTGTGTACGTTGATGTGAATTTGAAATTCAACAAGCCTGAATTAACTGTTATGATAGACAGGGAACGAGCACAAACGTTGGGTGTCTCTGTAAGAGATATCGCTCAAACACTATCTCTTGCTTTTTCTGGTCAGCGCTTTGGCTATTTCATAATGGAAGGAAAGCAGTATCAGATCATCGGTCAGATGAGTGAGCAAAACAGAAATGAACCAGTTGATCTTAGAACCTTATATATAAGAAACAACAAAGGTGAATTGATCTTATTAGATAACCTGATTCGTGTAGAAGAAAGTGCTACACCACCTCAGTTATTCAGATTTAATCGTTACGCGTCAGCTACTGTTTCTGCATCTTTAGCTCCTGGGGTTACAATAGATAAAGGAATTGATGCGATGGATGAAATTAAAGCAGATGTGCTTGATGAACGATTTACAACAAGCCTTGATGGTCAGTCTCTTGAGTTTATGGAAAGCTCAAATAGCCTGATTTTTGCTTTTCTTTTTGCTTTAGTGTTGATCTACCTTGTCTTAGCAGCGCAGTTTGAGAGTTTTAGTGATCCATTGGTAATACTATTTACAGTGCCATTGGCAATGGCCGGGGCACTGCTAGCCTTATGGTTATTTGGTGAAACTTTGAATATTTTCAGTCAGATAGGAATAATTATGCTTATCGGTCTGGTTACAAAAAACGGTATATTGATCGTGGAATTTGCTAATCAGAAAAAAGCTCTTGGTATGGGTGTGAAAGAAGCGATTATTGAAGCAGCAGAAGACAGGTTCAGACCGATTCTAATGACTTCGCTTTCTACAATTTTAGGAATACTACCTATTGCCCTTGCTTTAGGAGCCGGGTCTGAAAGCCGGGTCTCAATGGGTATTGCTGTGATCGGCGGAATGATCTTTTCAACGGTCCTTACACTTTATATTATTCCAGCGATCTATTCATACCTTACTGGGAAAGAAGCCAGAGTTTCCAGAATGTAAATTAAATGAAGATGAAAAAAGTCACATTAACCTTAATACTCTTTAGCTTTCTAGCCCTTTCTGCTATGGCACAGGAAAGGTATGCTATAATTGATTCAACAGATTTTGAAGAATTATCATTGAGTGAAGCAGTAAGGATAGGGTTGGAAAATAATTATAATCTTAAAATAGAAGATAATTACCGTGCGATCGCGTCTAATAATGTGACATTGGGAAATGCCGGATTCTTACCTACTGTTGATGGTAATGCCAGCATGTTGTGGAGTAATGAAGATGTTGAACAGCAATTCGTTAGTGGTGATTCTCAATCCAGAGATGGAGCCAGAAGTAATACTATTAATGCCAGCGTGGATGCTGAATGGATAATTTTTGATGGGCTTGGTATGTTTAAAAGGTATGATCAGCTCCAGCAACAGGAATTAACAGCAACTTATAATTGGAAAAATAGTGTAGAGACAACTTTATATCAGATTGCTGAAGCTTATTATAATTTAAGATATTCAGCTGAACAACTTCGTGTTTTAAAGGAAACGATGGCGATTAGCCGTGCCCGAATCAGAATCGCTTCAGACAAATATGATGTAGGTAAGACATCAAAAACGGAATTACTAACCGCAGAGACTGACTATAATGCTGATAGTTCAGCATATATTAATCAACTCAACCGGGTTCAGCAAGCGGCTATAGATATCAACCTGCTTCTTGGGCAAAGTACAGATCATCAGTATTATGCTTCAGATTCTATCAATGAGATTTCTCTGTATTCGTATGAAAGTTTAAGGGAAGAAGTATTGAAAAATAATAGTATGCTCAAACAGGCTGAATCTAATAAAGCCAGTACTACCTATAATGTCGATATTGTACGGTCAGAAAGATTTCCAAGGATTACAGCTTTTGGGAGTTATGGATATAGCAGGTTAGAGTCGCAAGCAGGATTTTTACTAAGTAATCAGTCAACAGGATTTAATTATGGCCTCCGTGCCACAATCCCAATTTTCAATGGGTTGAATATTAATCGACGAGAGCAGAATGCAAAGATTGAGCAAAATAATGCTGAGTTGAGCTATCAACAAATAAAGCTGGAAGTAATAGCAGATTTTGACCGTACTTATAGCTCATATCAAAGAGCGCTGGGGCTTATCGAATTGGAAATGGATAATACCTCAATTGCAAATGAAAATATTGCCATTGCATTTGACCGTTATAAACTGGGAAGATCAACTTTTCTTGAATTAAGAGAAGCTCAAAAAAATTTAGAGGATGCGAGATTAAGATTGTTGGATGCAGCTTTTGCAGCTAAAATATTAGAAATACGGTTAAAGAGACTTAGTGGAAATATTCTCGAGGAGAGGGAGAGTATCAACTAAGAAAATTCCTGTAGAAAATTCTTTTTAACACCGATTTTAAAAATGGGATTTGAGGACTGCTAAGCATTATTTTAAGTTCTTCTGAGATACTGGTTCTTTCATCCAGAAAATCAAAGATTTTTACCGGGTCATTTTTTCTAAAAAGAGAACTGAAGATTTCTCCTCCTTTTTCATTTTTATCAAACAACACATCTATAAGTAGCATATCGTAATATCTAAACCGATTTTCATTCGTTTGGATATCTTTACATTTTCCCTCCAGGTATTTCACAATATTTGCAGTATCCTCATTTATACGCTTAAATGTAAAGCCTGTCGATGCTTTGGTGCTGCCTCCCTGAGTGCCGATATTTATGATTTTATGATCGGTTACTTTTTCAAATGGAAAAGTTGTCATAGGGATGGCACCTTTTTCTTTTTCAATAATTGAATATTCCTTTATTTCTAAATCACTGGCTATATACTTTTCGATTTCTTGTTCATATTCTTCCTCATCTAATAATTCAGGAGAAAATAGAGTGTATTCTACGAGGGCTTTATTTTTCGAGAATGGTAGAACATACATAAAACGGGTATTCCCTTTTTGAGCAACAGAAAAATCCATAAATGTTACTGATGAATCATCAAACTTTTCTTCCTCTGTTTCAATGACCCAACCTATGAAATGCTGTAATAGGAGGGGGTATTTTTTATTTCTTTTAACTTCTGAAAAATCAGGTATACTATTGAAAATTATGTCTGCTTCAATTCTTATGTCATCAATAGTTGTTACCTCTGCTATATTTTGATCAGCTTTTAATGATTTAATTTTTGCATTTAGAAATTCAATATTAGAGTTATCACGAATCTTTGATTTAACGTGTTTATAAAAATCAATTCCCCGGATCATTTTATATCTGTAGGGATTTAAGTTAAACTTGAGTGAGGAACTGGAATCTTTGAATATTGCTTTTTCCCAGGATTTGTAAATAATTTCATCCCAGGGACCTGTTCCTTTTTCCCAAAAGCACCAGGTTCGATCATTTTCTGATTTATCGCTTTTATCAATTATCAGTACAGATTTGTTCTTCAGAACAGGGTTTTCAAGTATACTATTGACAAGAACGAGACCAGCAGCACCTCCACCTGCAATGATGAAATCATAATGCTTTTTCATGCAACAACATTTAGAATAACAAAAAATAGTGTTTGAATGACCAATACATTATTCGCCACGTAAAAATTCTTACTGAAATTTGATTTTTGAAAGATAATCTGAGCTAAAAAGGAGATAGAAAACCATCCTATATAATTTTGAACCTGAGCAACCCCTGCATCAAAAAACCAAAAGTCAACTTTTGGAGCGACCGGTTCAATAAACAAATCTATTCCCGTCATTATGATTGCTCCCGTTATGGCCTTGATCCACGGGTTTATTATCATATAACTGGTTAATACTGCACTACAATAAGTTAATATAGCCCAGTTAATACCGATTATTGGAGGGACTCCGCCAATTTTTGGACCTAAGTTATTTCCGTAGTGGTAGTCTCCGAAAATCAAGCCATAATTTACTCCTAAGTATTCGGCAATAAAACCAATGACAAATGCAGAACTTAAACATATAAAGGTTACCCTGTCTTTTCTGGGCAATGCATAAATAATTATAGCAGTAGTCAATAGTATAGTGAAGGGTGTCAGATCAAGAAATAATTCTCTCCAAGGAGACATAATTCCAAAAACCCCTGCAATGTGAACCAGGTACAAGAAGTAAATGATAAACCTGAGTTGATTACTTTTCTTTATTTCTTCTTCTTGAGCTTTCATTTTTAAACCAATGATGAAACAATTTTAGCACTTTGCAAACACAAAGGAATTCCACCACCGGGATGGACACTTCCTCCACAGAAGTAAAGATTTTTGATTTTGCTTGAAAAATTAGGGTGACGTAGAAAAGCAGCATTTCGGTCATTACTACCTGCACCATAAAGAGCTCCCATATAAGAACTCGTTTTCGATTCAATTGTAATGGGAGTTAGCATTTCTTCGGTTTCGATCAGCTTTTCAATATCGGCATCCAAAAATTTATTTAACCGGCTGATAATTCTCTTTTTTGTAATAGAAATCATTTCATCCCAATTCTGACCTGAGTTAGGAGGTACATTAACCATCACAAACCAATTTTCGCACCCTTCAGGAGCATGTTCAGGATCCTCTTTTGAAGTGATGTTAATATATATCGTTGGGTCATCAGGAACCTTTTTATGATCAAAAATATCAGTAAATTCCTTTTTGTAATTTCCTGAAAAGAAAATGTTGTGAAGGTCGAGCTCAGGGAATTGTTTTCTAATGCCCCAGTAGTAGATCAGAGCAGAACTTGATCGCTCCTGGGATAAAGTTTTTTCAGGTGCTTTCTGGTCAGGCATCAGTTTTCTATATGTTGGGACAATATCCATATTGGACACAACCAGATCTGCAGAGTGTTCTTCATTTTTCGTTATAATTCCTTCAACTACGCCGTTTTTGCATATAATTCTATCAACAGGACTGTTGAAGTTGAATTTCACTCCTTTTTTCTTCGCCAAAGCATATAGAGAGTCAGTAATAGAATACATTCCACCTTCCGGATAAAAAGTCCCCACATTGAATTCCAGGTGTGGAATCATCGACATAATTCCAGGTGTTTTATAAGGGGAAGAGCCATTGTATGTAGCGTACCGATTAAATAACTGCACTAATCTGGGATCTTTAAAGTGATGCCTGTTTACTTCGTCAAGTGTATCAAACAAGTCGAGGTTATTAGCGCTGGCTATTGCCTTAAGTGTATTAAAGTTTAAAAAAGAATTAACCTTATGAAGTGATCTTTCAAGGAAAAGAGGAGATGTTAATTCGTATTTCCTCTTGCTTTTGTCGAGGTATTCCAGAACTGATTTAGCATTGATTTTAAAGACCTCGGTTATTTCATTAATAAATTTATCTTGATCATCCCAGGCAGTAAACTTAGTACCATCATTAAAAAAATATTGGCAATGGATATTCTTCTTGTAGTATTTGAAATTTTCATCTGGTTTTTCTCCTGATATTTCAAACAGTTCATCTACTAAAGACGGCAATGTGAATAAAGAAGGGCCGGCATCAAATGTATAACCATTTGATTCAAGTCTTGAAAGTTTACCGCCAGGAGATTCATTAGCTTCAAATACGCTTACATCGTAATTTTTAGCTTTAAGCCTAATAGCTGTTGCTAGTCCCGCGATACCCGAACCAATAATAATTGCATTTTTTGACATAATTTCGAAACGAATTTATTGACTCATTGTTTCAGGGAAGCTTTCCTGGAATATTCTTCAAGGGTTATTGAAGGTTTCCCCAATTCTTTCCAGGTTGTTTCAGATTCAAATTTTTCAGGGTATTTATTCAGGGCGGTAATGATCTTATATATATAATTCATTTTAGCAGAGAACAGCGATAAGAACCACAACAGTCCGATTGGCATTTTCTTTATACTAAGGTCTTTTTCAGGATAATTTTTTTTGAAAATCTCAGCGGCCTGATCTGCAGTAAATGCTTCCAGGCCCTGTACTGGGTAGTGTTTATTCTCGTTAAGAAGTTTTTTAAAAGAGTATGCAACTTGTTTTCCATAATCCTCACCTGCTATGAAATACATCGGATATTTTGATTCCCCGGCAAGCATGATCTTATCATCTTGAACGTAGTCACCTTTATCAAAATTTTCCATAAACGAAGATGGGTAAAAAATAGTGAAGGGGATGCCACAAGTTTTAATGGAATTAACAGCATCTTCTTTAATATCAAAAACCCACCAATGAAATCCAGAAGATTGGTTGTGGTTTTTAACCAGCGAAGAGCAAAGAGCAATTCGCTGAATATTTGCGATCTTTGATTTCTTTATGATACTTTTTAAGCCCTCTCTTTCAGCGAGCCATTGATTCTTTTTATCCTCTGGTTTTACACTGAGATTCATATAAACTCCTTGAGCACCTACGAGGGTATTTTCTATATCTTGTTCATTTTTTAGATTACCTGTTATGAACTCAACGGAATGAGGAAGTAATCTTTTGGCTTTTTCAATATCCCTGACTAATGCCCGGACATGAAACCCTTCATTAATTAACTCTTTGACTACCGGGACACCGAGCATACCAGTTGCCCCAAAAACTGCGATAGTTTTGATCATAATTTTTCCTTTGCAGGAAGTTATCGCTAAAATATTATATTATCAACTAAGGACGAATGTTAAGAAGAGCAATAAAAAAAGCCTTCTGAAAATTCTGCAGTATGAAGAGAAGTTTACCAATATTTTATAACCTGGTAAGAATTTGTTTCAGAAGGCCTTCGTTAAATCTAAACCTAATTAAATGTAGGATATTTTTAATTCTTACACATCACCTTAATAGGGGGATATTTAGATGGTTTTTATACCTTATTTGCTTGATAGATAGGTTTTAAGATTTTCAATGCTCATTTCCATAATTCTTTTTCTTGACTCATATGCGGCCCAGGCCATGTGGGGTGTAATAATTATATTATCTAATTCTAAAAGAGGATGATCTATTTGTGGAGGCTCATTTTGCAGGACATCAAGTGCAGCTCCTGAAATATCTCCTTTCTCCAAAGCTATTTTTAAATCTTGTTCATTAATGAGTCCTCCGCGAGACGTGTTTATCAGGATAGCGGAATCTTTCATTTTTTCAAAAGTGCTATTGTCAAAACACTCTTTATTTTGATCTGTCAGGGGAGCATGTAACGAGATAATATCACTTTGAGAAATAAGTTTTTCAAAACTTACGAATTCGTGATTAGTTTCCTTTTTTGATCTGGAATGGTATATAACTTTCATTCCTAAAGATTCGCCTATCTTTGCTGTTCGCTGACCAATGTTACCATAGCCATATATTCCCAGGGTTTTATCTTTTAATTCAATAACAGATCCGATAGTATATGAAAAGTCACTTTGAGAAGCCCATTCATTTCTTCGGACACTAAGATCATGACCTGCAACTTTATTAGTTATTGCAAGCAATAGAGCTATCGCATGTTGTGCAACACAGTAGGTGCCATAACCAGGAGTGTTTTTTACTTCAATATTATTTTTTTGGCAATAATCAAGATCAATGTTATTTACTCCAGTAGCAGTTACAGCTATGAATTTAAGCTCAGGTAATTTTCGTAGAATGTCTTTTGTGAGTTTAGTTTTATTAACTACAAGGACTTCGGCATTTCTACATTTAGAAACGACTTCTTCTTCAGGCAAGTGATCATACACAGTAATGTCACCAAATTCTTTCCATGCATTCCAGTCGAGATCTCCAGGATTTAAAGCCCTTCCATCTGTTACTACAATATTTAAGTTATTAGTCATATTCGTTATAGGAGTGGAATACGAATTTACATGATCTGAAAAAGAAAAGTATGGTCGTAAGAAAAAGAATCATAGTAGCTGCAACCAAAGCCTGATGTTTTGGTTCATAATACCTGATATCATCCCTTTTTTTGATCAATTTGAAAAAAGGCTGCTGATCAAAAAGAAAAACATCAAAAAAGAATTTAGTTCTGTCAAGAAACTCATTGAAAAAGATCTTTGTATTGATTTTTCCCTGAACCGAAACGCTTAAAGGAAGTATTTCATAATACCTTGCCATAATCACAAGTTTATCGAGCAGATATTTATTCCCTACGAATATCACTCGTTTATTTCGGTTATAATCAATAAAGTTAATTAAACCATCATAGAGAGTTTTATCATTCCGGTTAACTGTAATATATCTTTCCCGAACTCCGGTTTGTCTCGAGATTTCTTTTAAAGCATAATTGGTAAATGTTGAATCTGTTAGAGAGTCGCTCATGATATAATAGTATTTTACATGACCACTATCGTAAACATTTACGGCTGCATCGACTATTGATCTTATATTATGCCATGTTTCCTCATCAGTTTCACCAAGGCCTTTTTTTATGGTAACCACAGTAGGATACCGTCCACCCTGCAGTTCTTTGTATTCGTAACTTTTTTTGACTTCATATGCCATTAAAATGAGATTACAAAAAATAAGAATTGCTCCGAGAGTTAATGTGGAAGCAGCTAATTTATGCAATAGCCAAAAACCAATTCTTTTCGACTTTTTATTAGTAAGAATATATTTTTTAAAAAATAATTCAGTGAAAATCGAAATGATAGACCATAATAAAGTGATCCCACTTAAAATCGCTACTATGGCAAGATTGTTCCATGAATCGGCATGATCCGAATATTCAGAAATTCCTGACCAGATAGTAAAATCATCTACCATTTCTGCAGGGACAGTGGAAATAGTATCACTGGAATAGAGAATCACCAGAAGTAAAAACGTAGTGGTGAGGATAAATACCAGGTTGACGAAAAAATTTAAAGCTATTTTGGGCAGATTGGACATCTGACTATTAAAATTAAAAATATGTTTACGCTAAAATATAACTTTTTATTTAAAATGTTTAATAAATCATAGCAACTCATTTGCCAGATTGGCAAGTTCTGACCTTTCTCCTTTTTCAAGAGTAACATGAGCATATAAAGGATGATCTTTTAAACGATCGATCAGGTAACTCATGCCATTACTTTGAGAATCAAGGTACGGAGTGTCAATCTGCCTGATATCACCAGTGAATATTATTTTGGTGTTTTCTCCGGCCCTGGTAATTATGGTTTTTATCTCATGCGGAGTCAGGTTTTGAGCCTCATCGATTATAAAAATAATGTTCGAAAATGATCTTCCACGAATATATGCCAGCGGGGTGATCATAAGCTTTTCTTTGTTAACCATTTCAGTGATCCGGATAAATTCCTTATCTGTTTCATTCCATTGATTTTGAATGAATTTTAGATTATCCCACAAGGGTTCCATATAAGGGTTTAACTTACTTTTAATATCGCCCGGTAAGTATCCAATGTCTTTGTTTGATAAAGGTACGATAGGTCTGGCCAGGTAAATCTGTTTAAATTCTCTTCTTGATTCTAATGCGGCCGCCAGTGCTAAAAGCGTTTTCCCGGTACCAGCGATTCCCTGGATGGATACAAGCTTTATTTCCGGATTAAGGATAGCATGTACAGCGAAAGTCTGCTCTGCATTTCTCGGCTTAATACCATAAACAGGTCGTTTTTCAACTTTTTCCAGGCATTTAGTTTCTGCATTGAAATAGCATAAAACAGAGCCTGAATCACTTTTTAATATCGAAAACTCATTATCCACAGGTTTCTTTTCAAAGATATCTTCCCATGGTATATGTTCATTTTGATGAAGAGCATCGATGAATTTATTGTCTATATTTTCATAGGCTTTTTTTCCTGTGTATAAAGTATTGAGGTTGGATACTTTTCCTGTTTCATAGTCTTCTGCGACAAGCTCCAGTGATTTGGCTTTAAGCCTTAAGTTGATATCCTTGGTAATAAATATTACTTGCTTATCGGTTTCTGACTCCTGCAGTTTTAAAGCAGCATTTAATATTTGATGGTCGTGCTTATTATCATTAAAGATCCTAAGTGCATTAATCTTACTATCAAGGTCCATGAGCACTTTAAACTTTCCCTTTTTAGAACTTTTCCCCGGTTGCAGAGGTATCCATTCATCCAGCTTATGGCCTTTGGCGAGTTTATCAAGTAATCGAATGAATTCCCTTGCTTCAAAATTTAAGGAATCATTGCCTTTTTTGAAATTATCCAGTTCTTCCAGAACGGTGATTGGAATTGCCACATCATGTTCTTCAAAATGCATGATTGCGTCATGAGCATAGAGGATTACAGATGTATCAAGAACAAATACTTTTTTAGGAGAAGGTTTCTTTTTAGCCATATGGAAAGGTTAATTGTGTAAATCAATAGCTTTCCATTTAAGATAGAAAAAGAGGTAGTAAAAGTATATTAATAATTTATCTTTTTTTTATTTAAGAGCTTTCTCATCTGCCAGTTTTTGGTCTGCTAATTTGAAAACATCCTCTTTATCAGATGGATAGACCTCGAGGACGCCTGCCAGAACAAGAGTTACTAAAATTTTAGAGGCTGGGACTTTTGGTAAACCGGCTTCTCTCATATATTCTCTCAGCGTGATCTCATTGAATTCAGCTAAATAATTCAATAAAATTCGTTCATTCTCACCATACTCAAACCATACCTCATTTTGTCGGCTTTGTTGTCGGATTATTTCAAGAACTTCTCTGCTGGCCTGAATGCTACGATCATCAACTCTTACATATGCTTTTCCGAATTTTTGTCCGGGTTTCTCAAGAGCATAGTGAGGTTTTTTATTACTTTCCTGGATATCATAGGAAAGAATAGTTTTTTGATCTCTGGTGATAATAGTTTCCAGTGTAAATGAAAGCTGTGGGCGAATTAGCTTTTTGATAGCTCCTTCCATTTCGTAAATATCTTCCTCAGGATATTTTAGACCACTGATCTCCTTTTCATCTGAGACTCCAATAAGTACCTTTCCTCCATTGGAATTAGCAAATGCTACCATTTCCCGAACAATTTTCTCAGGATGGTTTACCTTCTTTTTAAATTCAATATGCTGACCTTCTCCCTGTCGGACAAGGTTTTTTAACGTCTTAAAGTCCATTTTTTAGTATTACCAGGTACTCAAAAGAGATTGCAAATCTAAAGCAATAAGATCAATTAAATATCGTCATCTTCAAATTTATCAAAATCATCAATACTAAACATACTGCTCAGTAGATCTCCAAAGGAATGACCTCCAATTAGTTGTTTTTTACTTAGCATACTATATTCAGCCAACCCATGTAGAGCGAATTCCATGAACAGGTATTTTTCAATGTCACTAATATCCTTGATATTGTCTTCGATCAGTTTGTTGAGTCCGGGCACTTTTTCAAGTGTTTCTTTATAATCTTTTCGTGAAGCATTGATCAGCAGATCAATCTTATTTCCACCTCCAAACCATTCGGTAAGTGATTTGTACGGATTACCTTCTTTTAATTTTCTCGTCTGTTCAGGATCAGGAAAATACTCGGTAAACTGAGTTCTGATGGCTTTACCAATCAGGTTCTGTGCTACTATTCCCGGACCTTCCTGTTCTCCTTCGTAAACAAGCTCGACCTTCCCTGTGATTGAAGGTATTATTCCCGACAGATCTCCGATTCTGGCTGTAACCTGATCTTCACCCGATTTTAAACGTCTTAATTCTGCAGTGCTTACCAGATTTTCAAATGCGGTGATAGTCAATCTTGCACTAACCCCACTTTTTACATCTACATATTCACTTTGTCTTGCCTCTACCGCTACTTGCTCCACCAGGTCTTTGATTAGCTCAGGAATGACCACATTTTGTTGCTGATCCTCTGAAAGCTTAGCCTCCTGTGCAGTAATATGCTTGCTTATATCTATTGATTTAGGATAGTGTGTGATAATCTGGCTGCCAATTCGATCTTTTAATGGTGTTACGATACTTCCCCTATTGGTGTAATCTTCAGGGTTAGCAGTAAAAACAAATTGAATATCAAGGGGTAATCGTAGTTTAAAGCCCCTTATTTGTATATCCCCTTCCTGAAGGATGTTAAACAAAGAAACTTGTATCCTTGCCTGGAGGTCAGGAAGCTCATTTATTACGAAAATACCTCTGTGGGATCTTGGGATTATACCAAAATGGATTACGCGTTCGTCGGAATAGGGTAATTTTAGTGAAGCTGCTTTGATTGGATCGACATCACCGATCAAGTCAGCGACAGATACATCCGGTGTAGCTAATTTTTCGCTATAGCGATCTTCTCTGTTTAACCAGAATATTGGAGTTTCATCACCATTCTCTTTTATTAAATCTTTTGCTTTTCTGCTTAGTGGCTGCAGGGGGTCGTCATTCATTTCACTACCAGCCACTACAGGTATCCATGGATCGAGCAGTTTGACCATTTGCCTGGCGATTTTTGTTTTTGCCTGTCCTCTAAGGCCAAGCAGATTTATATTATGTCGGGATAAAATTGCACGTTCGATCTCAGGGATCACTGTTTCTTCGTAACCCCAAATACCTTCAAATACATCTTCCTTGTTTCTGAGCTTTGCAATCAGGTTTGCACGAAGCTCATCTTTTATTGAACGAGGTTGATATCCGGCTTTTTTAAGTTCGCCAAGTGTGTTTATTTTCAATAGCTCATCTTGAGCAAGATCGAAATACGACATAATGGAATTTTTTTAAAACTGTTTACGTTTATTTCTTCTATAGTCTTCAAAAATCAGATCTCCCAATCCCTTTAGACTTGAGTAATATGCATTACCCTGATTTGCTATTGTAAATTCTCTGACAAACTCCTGAAGCCAGGGGTCTGAAGCGATCATGAAGGTAGTGATTGGGATATTTATTTTTCTACATTGAACAGCAAGGTCCAGGGTTTTATTCAGGATTTTTTTATCCAGACCAAAACTATTTTTATAGTATTTGACACCAACTTTCAGGCAGGTAGGTTTGCCGTCGGTGATCATAAAAATTTGTTTATTCCTGTTTTTCCTTCTTCTGAGAATGTCCATTGCCAACTCCAATCCGGCAACAGTATTGGTATGGTATGGACCAACCTGAAGATAGGGGAGATCTTTAATTTCAATTTGCCATGCATCATTACCGAATACGATAATATCAAGGGTATCCTTTTTATATTTGGTTGTGATTAGCTCGGCAAGTGCCATTGCCACCTTCTTAGCAGGGGTAATTCGATCTTCACCGTACAATATCATTGAATGTGATATATCGATCATAAGTACAGTGGAGGTCTGTGTTTTATATTCATTTTCCACTACTTCTAGATCACCTTCAGTTAGCATGATATCACCGAATCCGTGATTTATTTGTGCATTTCTGAACGATCCGGTGAAATCTATTTGATCGGGGGTGTCGCCAAATCTGAATTCCCTTCTGTCCGTTCCTCTTTCATCTCCCTGACCACTATGGGGCGTATGGTGATTACCACTACCACTTTTTTTCAATTTCCCGAAAATTTCCTCCAGGGCATTTTTTCTTATTGATTGTTCTGATTTACCAGTTAATTCAATTTTACCTGATTGATTATCTTCGGTGATGTATCCATTTTTCTTGAGATCTTCTATAAAATCACCCATACCATAGTCATCATCGGTGAGATTATGATGCTTATCAAGATTATTCATCCAATTAAGGGCTTCAGAAACATCACCGGAGGTATAGACCATCAATTCTAAAAAGATCTTTAAAAGTTGATCGAATTTTTTTCCCCCTTGCTGAGGATCTGGTTTGTAGTCAGAAAATCGATATCCTAGCATAAACTATTGCTTTACTTAGATTAAACTAATAAAAAACTTAATAGTTACAACGGGATAATTAATATTCTAAAAATGTTTAAAAAGCACAAAAACCTTATATCTATTTGGAAAAAGTATAATATTCCTTTAATTAGAATATATTTTTTAACATTTTAGCGTTTTAATTACGACGTAAATAAAAATTTTTGTTTAATTCCTGTCTCATAAATTAGGTTGAGACCAACGACAAATACCTTAAGAAATGAAAAGAGTTAAAAAAGTAGTAGCTTTCAGTGCAGCAGTAGCGTTATTTTTTGTAAGCATGAGTTGTACTCAATATACTTGCCCTACTTATACAAAAGTAGATACTGAGAAGTCAGTAGAGAAAACTGTTGATGCTTAATTAGACCAAAATCTATTAGGATCAGGGTGTTTGAACCTGAAATCCCATTCATTCATAAGTTTTTCACCGGAGATCGTGCGACTTTCAGGAGTTAATTTTTTACCTGCAGGTGGCAGGTCGACTGATTTGCTATGAGCACTATTTTGCAATACCTCATGTTTTTGAGGGTGTTCTGGAGCAACTACATTATAGATCCCCCGATGATCTTTTTGAATGCCTTCTACAATAACATCAATCACATCATCACGGTGAACATAGTTTACAGGAGTTGGATCGATATCTAATATCTCTTTCTTTAAGTAGTATTTAGCCAGGTATCTGTCGTAGCCCATCAATCCTCCTAACCTCAGTATTAAATTGTTATCAAAATTCTCTTGTATAAGTGTCTCCGCAGAACTGATGGTTTTTTGTTTTTCTGAATTGAGTTCGAAGGAACTATTCTCAGTCCAAGATCCTTCTTGATGGGGGTAAATGCCTATTGAGCTAAGTAAAATTATTTTATTTAAACGTGGGCTGAAAAGTCTGGATTGTTTTATAATCTCCTGAAGTGATTTAAGATATTGATCTCCTTTACCCGATTTTGTTCCAGCAGGAATCGAAATGACAAGTACATCATTATTTGTAAAAAAGCGTTCATTCACCTCTTGAGGTAAATTCATTAAATAGGGAGAAATCCCGGAATCCTTGAGGTTATTTATTTTTGTCTCATGTCTTACCGAGCCTTTAACCTGGAAATTAAGTTTAGTCAGCTTTACACCCAGGGGAAAACCTGTCCATCCACAGCCAGCTATTGCTATAACAGGATTATTTTTTATCAACTGTACCGAAAATATGATCCCAGAAAGGAGAGGTCACTCCAAAATTAACTTTATCGTTATAGTGATGAACAAGGTGGTGTTTCCACCAGATCTTAAGAAAGTTTTTCGGTGGCTTGTAAATATGAGTAATGGCATGGATTACCAGGTATCCTGCGTATGCCATTAGAAAACCTGCTAGAAATGAAAAACTATAATCATTTAAGATCAGTCTGAATAACAGGAATAATACCACAGCAGTAATTACACTCATAATTGGTGGCATTGCCAAAAAGGACTTTTGTTTAGGATATTCGTGATGAAACGTATGTCCTTCTTTTAATATAGATTCAGTTTTAGCATGGTAGACTTCTTTGTGAACTACATATTCTACCAGGGTGAAAACAAAAACACCCACAAGAAATAAACCTATTGTGGTAAGAGCTGGAATGGAAGTAGTACTCGCTGCATAAACCAATAAACCGATCGAAATAATTACAAAAATCGATATTGGTACAGCAATGTGAGATTTCCTTAGTCGTTCGAGAATTGGATTATCGAACATCTTTGCAGATTGCTGGTTGTCATCCAACTTTCTACCGGTTTTAGCATTATCATTCATGCAGTGGTGATTGATTGATGTATTACAAATTTATACAGCAGTTTTTTTATTCAAAAACCGTTTATAAAAAGATTCGTATTTTGGCAATATATTTTTTATTTCGAATTCTTTCGCTCTTTTAAGAGCATTCTTTTTAAAGAGACCTAAATTTTTTGGGTCAAGAATTTCGAGAGCCTTTCCGGTCATGGCTTCAATATCTCCAACATCACATGTAAATCCGGTAACACCATTTATATTTAACTCTGGCAATCCACCTGCATTTGTACTTAAAACTGGTACTTCACAAGCCATTGCTTCTAATGCAGCCAGACCAAAACTTTCTTTTTCACTAGGCATTATGAAAAGATCTGCTACAGATAGTATTTCTTCAACTGCATCTAACTTTCCTAAGAACCTGATATCATTACAAGCTCCCAATTCCCTGCATAAGCTTTCTGTATTTGTTCTTTCCGGTCCGTCTCCTACTAATAATAACTTTGATGGAACAACTTTCCTAATATTGTTGAATATTTTAACTACATCCTGTACTCTTTTTACTTTCCTGAAATTGGAAGTATGAATTATTAACGCTTCATTTTCTGGACATATTGCTTTTCTGAAATGATCTTTTTTCTGCTTTTTAAATCTCTCAAGATCAATGAAGTTAGGGATGACTTCTATGTCTTTAGTAATGTTAAAATGTGCGTAGGTATCTTCCTTCAGGTCTTCAGAAACGGCAGTAATTCCATCCGACTGATTAATTGAAAAGGTAACCACAGGTTCGTATGTAGGATCTTTACCCACAAGTGTTATATCGGTACCATGTAGTGTAGTAATCACAGGGATATTGATTCCCTCTGTTGCTAAAATCTGCTTGGCCATATATGCAGCAGATGCATGAGGAATAGCATAATGCACATGTAGAATGTCCAAATTTTCGTATTTAACGACATTCACAAGCTTACTTGCTAACGCAAGTTCATACGGTGGATATTGAAATAGAGGATATGTTTGTATATCGACTTCGTGATAAAATAAATTTTCATTGAAGAAGTCTAAGCGGGTAGGTTGCGAATAAGTTATAAAGTGAACATTATGACCTTCCTGTGCCAGTGCTTTACCCAGTTCGGTCGCAACTACGCCACTACCGCCATAGGTTGGGTAACATACAATTCCAATATTCATGTTTTACGTTTTTTACAATAAACTTCAAAATTGCCTGTTAGGTTACAACAATTTTTCAGCTTTTGAACTTTTCATATGAGAATATTGACTCATAAATGACATCCTGAATCCGTGTTCTGATATCGTTACGCATTAAGGTCCAGTTAGATGCGTCAGGATAAATTCGGTTACTTAAAAATATATAAACAAGATCAAATTCCGGGTCTACCCATACCGTTGTTCCTGTAAACCCGTTGTGACCGTATGTTTCTAAAGAGCAATATCGTGAAGTTGGTGAATATTTATCATCGTCGGCAGGTTTATCCCAACCAAGTCCTCTTCGATTATCTTCAAAATGGGTGCTAGTGAATTCATCTATAGTAGACTGACTTAGATACCGATTTCCGCCATAAACACCTCCATTTAAATTCATTTGCAATATCACTGCTAGTTCCTGTGCAGTAGAAAACAATCCCGCATGCCCGGCAACACCTCCCATTAATGCTGCCCCTTCATCATGGACTAGCCCATGAATCTGGGTTTGCCTGAATTTTCCATCGTAAGCGGTTGGGGCAATTATTTCCTTATTTAATATAGTTGACGCTATATATTTAGTAGTCCCCAGACCCATTGGGGTATAAAAGTTCTGGTAAAGGAAATCTTCAATAGGCTGATTAATTATTGTTTCTACCAACCGGTGCATGAATATAAATGTAAGGTCACTATACTTATAATCATACCTGCCGTTTTTTTTCTTACGCATATCTGACTGCACTGTCCATTGCCAAACGCTGTCAGGTAAAGATTTATGACCATAAATCCTGTCTGATATCAATAATGGGAATTCTTCATTGGGTCGGTCAGTATAAAGTTGCGGGATCAACTTATTATTATCCATTGTTTTTACCCAATAAGGAATATAAGATTTGAGTCCTGCTTGATGAGATAAAAGATCCTTTATGATAATGTCTTCCTTGTTGGTGTCTTTTAACTCGGGTAAATATTTTGATAATTTGGCGTTAATATCTATTAACCCATAATCGTTGAGTAGCATTACCGCCTGAAGGGTAGCGACAACTTTGGTGACAGAAGCAATGTCATAAACAGTTTCGGTGGTAACTGGCGTTAAGGAGTCATAGGTCATATAACCATATGCCTTCTCGTAAACGATTTTACCATTTTTTGCTACTAATACCTGGCATCCAGGAGTTGCCTGAGTTTGAATTGCTTCTTCTGCAATGTCATCTATTTTTGTTAATACCCTCGAATCCATCCCGGCGTTTTCAGGGATATCAAACCCCAGTCTATTGAGGGTTGTGGAATTCATTCCAATTCCCTGTCTGAACTTCGAAGAAGCAGTTACTGGTAAACGTCCTTCGGCTTCAATTGCTCCAAATATTATTTGCGGAGCTATTTCCTGGGTAATGGAATTATTTTCATATGCACATAGTACGCTTTCAAAATCTTCAAAAAGCCTAAGAGAATATGGAGTGCCAAAAACTGTCAGGATCACCTTAGTTTCTTTCGCAATACTTTTAATTAATTCCAGGTGGTCAGGGTAAACGCCAAAATTAGACCGACTTCTGTCGTTTATGTCATGGTAGCCTATAATCACCAGGTCATATTGAGAAAGTTCATTCTTTAATCCATTATAAAGAGTATTTCCTCTGCCATTTTCAGGTAATTGATAATGGTCTACCTGTGCATACTTTGATAAATATTTTTGAAAAGTATTTTCTCTTGAAGGGCCAACTACCAGGGAAGCGATCTTTTTATTTTCGAGTTGTTTTACAGGAATGCTACCTTTATCATTTGCAGCTACTGTCATTGCTCCGGAATAAATTCTTCTACGAACCTTGATAGCTTCACTGCTAAAAAGTTTCATTTCAAGGTTTTCCTTGTTTGCTGGCTTGTAATCATTTAATCCAACCAGATATTTTGCTTTCAGAATTTTCTTTACACTATAATTAATTCGTTCTTCTGAAAGCTTACCCTTTTTTATTGCCTCTTTGATCTTTTCAACGCCAGTGTTGACATCTTCTGAGAACAAAAGAACATCATTTCCAGCCTGAAGGGCTTTAACTTCAACTTCACCCGGTTGATAGAACTTAGCGACTCCCTGCATGTTAAGAGCGTCGGTAATGATCAATCCGTTGAATTTTAATTCTTCTTTGAGAAGGTTAGTTACAGTATTTTTAGAGAGGGTAGTTGGAGTATTGAGAGAAGCTTCCAGTTCGGGTACTTGTAAATGAGCAACCATAACACCCTGAGCACCTTCATTGATCAATAATTTAAACGGAAACAGTTCCACGCTGTCCAGACGGTACATATTATGTTTTATGACAGGAAGGGTCAGATGTGAGTCTTTATCAGTATCGCCATGTCCCGGAAAGTGCTTGGCAGTAGCAATAATCTGGTTATCCTGAAGACCTTTCATATAGGTCATGCTTTTAAGTGCAACATTAACTCTGTCTTCACCAAAAGCTCTTTTGCCAATAACCGGGTTATCGGGATTGTTGTTAATATCTGAAACGGGAGCGAAATTTATATGAACACCAACGGCCTGGCACTGATGAGCAATTTCTGCACCCATATCGTATATATGTTGATTTTGACGTAAAGCACCAATAGTCATTTGCATAGGAAAAGTGAAAGTCGAATCGAGGCGCATACTGAGGCCCCATTCGTAATCAGCCCCTACAAGTAAGGGCACATCTGCTTTTTCCTGTAACCGGTTAAGCATATTGATTTGTCTTCCAGGACCACCCTGCATGGTTATCAGTCCACCGATATGATTCTCTTCGACCAGTTTATCAAGAAGTTGTTGATGATTTTGTCCCTTGTTGGAATAGGCTGCTACCATGAAAAGCTGGCCAATCCTTTGATCGGGAGAAAGACTGTTAAAAACACTGTCAACCCATTTATTCTGAGCCTCAACATCATCAGCGGCAAGAGGGTCTTGTGCTTTTGCGAAAAAAATAGTTAGCAGACTTAATAAAAAATACAATTGGAACTTTTTGCTCATGGTGGCGTTTTACAAATTATGTATTCAACAAATTAAAAACTAGATTTGCATTTTGTGAATTTAGTTAATTGAAATCGTAGAAGAGAAATCTTTTACCTAAATTTATTATCTAACGTAAGTGTTTGGAAAGGATTATGGCAAATATCCCTTTTTTTGGAAAGAAAAAGCCTAGATATAAGCGTTTTGACTATCAGCCCCGTATATACGACCCTGTAAAGGAAAGGATAGAAAATAAACGAAAACAGTATCTGGCAGACCTTCAGAATCCTCATGTTTCTAAAGACCCTGAAGACAGAAAAGCCTTCAGGCAGCAACTTGAGGAGAATTTGAGAAGGCATAAGCGGAATGAATTGAAAGCTCAAACATTACGTTGGGTGATCGTTTTATTATTTATTGGCGTGGGTTACGCCTGGTTAGAATGGGGCAATATTGTTTTTTATTATTTAGGATGGTCAGCCATTCCTATTTATCTTATTTACAGATTTAGAAACATTTTTAAAAGTAAAGAATAAGCATGTCAGATGTAATTCAACTGCTTCCAGATGCAATAGCAAATCAGATTGCAGCAGGTGAAGTAGTTCAGCGTCCCTCATCGGTGGTAAAAGAGCTTCTTGAAAATTCTATCGATGCCGGAGCAGATCATATCACTCTTTATATCAAAGATGCAGGCCGGGCCCTGATCCAGGTGACCGACAATGGGTGTGGTATGTCTGGTACTGACGCAAGAATGAGTTTTGAAAGACATGCCACCTCAAAGATCCGTCAATCCAATGATCTTTTTAATATTAAAACAATGGGTTTTCGCGGTGAAGCGATGGCATCGATAGCTGCAGTGGCACAGGTTGAAATGAAAACCAGGCCTGAAGGAGAAGAGCTGGGAACCATAATTAGTATTGATGGATCGGAAGTTAAAAAGCAAGAGCCGGTAGCTTGTCCCGAGGGTACGACTACTTCGGTTAAGAACCTGTTTTTTAATGTTCCTGCCAGGAGGAATTTCCTTAAATCCAATGCAGTTGAGATGAAGCATATTATCGAAGAATTTCAACGCATTGCTTTGGCTCATTTTGATAAAACATTTGTGTTGTATCAAAATGATATGGAACTATTTAACTTGGCAGAAGGCAAGCTTTCACAACGAATAGTGGGGATTTTCGGAAAAAAGTACCAGCAGCAACTGGCAGCCTGTGAAGCTGAAACTGAATTTGTATCTGTCAAAGGATATATTGGCAGGCCGGAGAGTGCCAAAAAGACCCGTGGTGACCAGTACTTTTTTGTAAATAACCGATTTATTAAAAGTCCTTATCTGAATCATGCAGTTACCAGGGCTTTTGAGCAACTCATTCCGGAAGGAAGTTTTCCTTTTTTTGTACTGTTTATGGATATAGATCCAAAACATATTGATATAAACGTACATCCAACGAAAACAGAAATAAAATTTGACGACGAAAGGGCAGTCTATGCAGTGATTCATGCTGCAGTTAAGCAAGCGTTAGGTCTGCACAATTTTAGTCCATCGCTTGATTTTGAAACTGATGTGAATTTTGATGCTGCCGCAGAACAAAGAAGTTCGGGAACAAGAACTTTTTCTTCGGGTATAAATAATTTTCAGGGCAACAGGCCCACCACCAGAGAAAGTAATAATCTTAAAAACTGGGACAAATTATTTGATTCAGCTCAATCAGAGGCCATTCCGAAACTGACAGATGAGGAAAGAAAACTGCAAGGCGATCTGAGAAGCTCTGCATTAAATTTTGAAGAATTTGAGGAGGAAGAACAAAATGAAGAATCAGCCTCCCTAACATTTGAAAGCAAAGCTTCATCAAATTGGAATCAAAGTGAAGAGAAATATGAAGGGGCCTCAACATTTCAGCTCCATAATCAATATATAATCACCCAGGTCAGATCTGGCATGATGTTGATCGATCAGCAGGCTGCTCACGAAAGGATATTGTTTGAGAAGTATATTGTATCTGCCGAGTCAGGTAATGCAGGTAGTCAGCAATCATTATTTCCACAGACGATTGAATTAAGTCCTGGTGATTTTTCACTTTACCTTGATCTTGAAGATGAAATATTAAAGCTTGGATTTGAAGTAGAGGTATTTGGGAAAAATGCATTAATTATCAGGGGCATTCCTTCAGATCTGGCAGACCGAAGCGAAAAAGATATTTTTGAGGGGTTGCTTGAGCAGTATAAACATTATCAATCAGACCTTGATTTACCTGTTAGAGAGAAGCTTGCGCGGTCGCTTGCAAAAAGATCTTGTGTAAAAAAAGGTAAAGTGATGCAAAAAGAAGAATGCGAATCCTTAATTAATCAGCTTTTTGCCTGCAAAAATCCTAATTTCACCCCGGATGGAAAGACAGTCTTCAGACTTCTTTCCCTTGAAGAGATAGCACAATTGTTAAACAGATAAATATATGTTTGGACGATTAACACCAGTTGTTAAGAACCTTTTACTGATCAATATATTGATCTTTATATTGGCTAATGTAATCAATTCATATTTTGGAGCTGATATAAATAATTTTTTAGGGCTTTACTATGTCAGGTCTGAGTATTTTGAGCCTTTTCAATTTGTGACGTACATGTTTACTCATGCGTATGCAGACCCTAGAGGAGGTTTTTATCTTTGGCACCTCTTCGGAAATATGCTTGCTCTTTTCATTTTCGGGCCAAATCTTGAGAGAACCTGGGGCGCGAAAAACTTTTTGATCTACTACATGGTATGTGGTCTTGGTGCCGGTTTAATACAAACAGCTGTTATGTATGCAGAGGTAAGACCCATCGAAGAAGGTTATAATGATTTCATCAGTCAGCCAACCCCCGAAAACTTTGATTATTTTGTTCAGGAAAATGTGACCCTGGATTATTATGTTCAGGATATGGGGAATGGTTATGGTAGAAAAATAGATCGGGTAAATATTTTTGACCTAAAAAATGAATGGTCGGAAAACCCAGATAATCTACAATTAAGACAAACTGCTATAAACGTCGCCAGAATTGTTTATGAAAGGTATGCTGACATACCTACTGTCGGAGCTTCCGGAGCTATTTTTGGTATTTTACTTGCTTTTGGGATGCTTTTCCCGAATGTGGTTTTAATGTTGTTATTTCCACCTATACCGATAAAGGCAAAGTATTTTGTCATGTTTTATGGGGCATATGAGTTATATTCAGTATTCCAAGCGGCTCCAAATGACAATGTTGCTCATTTTGCTCACTTAGGAGGTATGCTATTTGGTTTTATTATGATCAAATACTGGAATCGATACGTATAAAAATATAGTTAATAAGATTTTAAGATAAATGTTGAATTCATTTGTAGACGATTTTAAAAATGCCTGGAATCGGCCTAATAATGCCGTGATGCAGTTGATATTCATCAATGTCATCGTTTTTTTGGCTATGGCAGTGGTGACGGTTATCACTAATTTATCAGGATTTGGAGAATTTGGTAATACATTTCTCGTTGAGCTTTTTTATATCCCGGGATCATTTTCGGAATTTATTACTCGTCCGTGGACAATAATAACTTACGCTTTTGCTCATAACCTCAGTGATATCTTCCATATTCTGTTTAATATGCTTTTTCTATATTGGTTTGGAAGATTGATAACAGAGTACCTGGGAAGTGACAGAGTTATCAGTATTTATGTAAATGGAGCGATATTTGGCGCGGTACTATATCTACTCGCATATAATTTTGTCCCTTTCTACATTGAAAGAACTCCAATTCTGGGAATGATAGGAGCATCTGCTGCAGTAAATGCCATCATGGTTGGAGCAGCAACTCTTTTACCTAATTATACATTTCACCTACTCTTTTTAGGCCCCGTACGAATTAAATATATCGCTGCTTTTTTTGTGGTGGTATCATTTATTGGGTCGGTAGGAGATAATGCTGGAGGAAACGTGGCTCACCTTGGAGGTGCATTTATGGGATGGTTATATGTGAGCCAATTACAAAAAGGCACTGATCTGGGGAGATGGGTATATGCTATAATTTCATTTTTCAGGGGCTTATTTAAACCGAAACCAAAAATCAAAGTCACATATAAGAAATCGGGATCCAAATCTTCCGGGAATAAGCAAACTTCTTCAGCTTCAACATCCTCAGGGAAAGCATCCCAGGAAGAAATAGACAGAATTTTGGATAAAATATCTGAAAAAGGGTATAGTTCTCTTTCCAAAGAAGAAAAACAAAAGTTATTTGACGCCAGTAAGAAATAATTTTCATGTCATTTAAGCTACAATCTCAATATGAGCCCACAGGTGACCAGCCAAAAGCTATTAAAGAACTCACCGAGGGTATTAATAATAATGAACCTGCACAGGTGTTATTAGGTGTTACCGGATCGGGTAAAACTTTTACAGTAGCCAATGTTATTCAGAATGTAGATAAACCGACACTTGTATTATCACATAATAAAACCCTGGCAGCACAGCTATATGGTGAACTAAAGCAGTTTTTTCCAGATAATGCAGTTGAGTACTTTATATCCTATTATGATTATTACCAACCCGAAGCTTTCAATCCTGGCACGAACGTTTATATAGAAAAAGACCTATCGATAAACGATGAAATTGAAAAGCTAAGGCTGAGTGCTACATCGGCTTTATTATCCGGTCGAAGGGATGTTATTGTTGTGGCATCCGTGAGTTGTATTTATGGTATTGGTAATCCGGATGAATTTGGAAAAAATGTCATCAAAATATCGGTAGGAGACAGGATTCCAAGAAGCCAGTTTCTATATGCACTAGTCGATATTTTATATGCCCGTTCTGAGACTGAGTTTACCCACGGCAAATTTAGAGTAAAAGGAGATACAGTAGACATTTTTGTGGCCTATGCTGATTTTGCATACAGGATAATATTCTGGGGAGATGAAATTGAAGAAATACATCGTGTCGATCCCGAAACAGGGAAAAAGATTGCCTCAGAAAACCGGATCACCATCTTTCCTGCCAACCTATTTGTGACCGGGAAAGATGTACTTCAGCAGGCTATTAATGAGATTCAGGATGACATGGTCAAGCAAGTCAATTACTTTGAACGTGAAGGCCGCTTCCTGGAAGCCAAAAGATTAAAAGAAAGAACGGAGTTTGACCTAGAGATGATCAGGGAGCTCGGATATTGTTCAGGAATTGAAAACTATTCGAGATATTTTGACAGAAGAAAGCCGGGAAGCAGACCTTTCTGTCTTTTAGATTATTTTCCTGATGATTACATGATGGTCATTGACGAAAGTCATGTTACCATCCCCCAGGTAAGAGCGATGTGGGGAGGTGACCGATCCCGAAAAGTTAATCTGGTAGAGCATGGATTCCGTTTGCCTTCAGCAATGGATAACAGGCCTTTAGATTTTAATGAATTCGAAACGATGATCAACCAGGTTCTTTATGTCAGCGCTACTCCTGGAGATTATGAATTGCAAAAATCTGAAGGAGTTATAGTTGAACAGTTGATTAGACCTACTGGGCTTCTTGATCCGAAAATTGATGTCAGACCAAGTGGTGACCAGATTGATGATCTTTTACATGAGATCATCGACCGCATCCGGATGAAAGACCGGATATTGGTCACGACCTTAACAAAAAGAATGGCCGAAGAACTGACTTTATTTTTGGAAAGGGCAAATATTAAATGCCGCTATATTCATTCAGAGGTGAAGCCACTTGATCGCGTTGAAATTTTAAGAGAATTACGTTTGGGCATTTTTGATGTGCTGGTAGGGGTAAACCTGTTGCGAGAAGGACTTGACCTTCCTGAGGTTTCACTTGTGGCCATACTGGATGCTGATAAAGAAGGATTTCTTAGAAATCAGCGTAGTCTTGTTCAGACAATTGGCCGGGCAGCTAGAAATGTCAATGGAAAGGTGATAATGTATGCTGATAAGATTACTGCGAGCATGCAGTTGGCAATTGATGAAACCGATAGAAGAAGAAGTGTTCAGCAAGAGTATAATGAAAAACATGGCATTACACCACAAACTGTCGGACGAGAACGGGAACAAGTTTTAAGTTCTACTAAAGTTGCTGACGCTAAAAAAGGCACTAAAAAATATTATTCTGGCCCAGAGGAGACATCAGTAGCAGCAGATCCTGTTGTTCAGTATATGAATAAGGAACAACTTGAAAAGCAAAAGAATGCAACTATGAAAAAGATGGAAAAAGCTGCTAAAGATCTGGATTTTATGGAGGCAGCACGACTCCGGGATGAAATGATGGAGCTTGAAAAATTACTTGCTGAAAAGAAATAATGTTGGTTGAGTTCGATTTTCTAACTATTTTAAAGAAAATCGAAATTCTAATCATGAAAAGACGTAATTTTTTAAAGAATAGCCTCTCAGGATCAGTTGTTGCCGGAGCTTTAAGCATACTTCCAGGTAGCAACATTTTAGCCTCTGATATCCAAAAACCTAATACCTCTAAGAATAAATATAATAATTTTGAATTTCTCGAATGGGATATCGCCCGTATGCGGCGGTCGATGGAAAGTGGTGATTTAACTTCTTATAAGCTAACAAAAGCATATTTGAAGCGCATTGAAGAGTTAAACCATACGGGCCCAGATTTAAAAGCGGTTATAGCTGTTAATCCAAAAGCTGAAGATCAGGCCAGGCAAAGAGATGCAGAAAGAGTTGCGGGCAAAACAAAAGGCCCTATGCATGGCATCCCGGTTTTGATCAAAGATAATATTAATACCGCAGGAATGCCTACGACCGCGGGATCATTGGCTTTGAGTAATCATACCCCCGGAAATGCTTTTATTATTAATAAGCTCGAGGAGGCCGGTGCCGTTATTCTTGGTAAAGCAAACTTGAGTGAATGGGCCAACTTCAGATCTGTAAGGTCTTCCTCAGGATGGAGTGGAGTAGGCGGACAGTGTAAAAATCCTTATTCCCTGGATCGTTCTCCATGTGGTTCAAGCAGTGGTAGCGGAGTTGCAGTTGCAGCAAATATGTGTGCAGTAGCTATTGGTACAGAGACCAATGGTTCCATAATATGCCCTTCGGGTATAAATGGGGTAGTTGGAATCAAGCCAACTGTTGGATTATGGAGTAGGGAGGGGATTATTCCAATTTCTCATACTCAGGATACAGCAGGACCAATTGCCAGAACAGTTTCTGATGCAGTAGCATTACTGGCAGCCTGTATGGGTAAAGACCCTAATGATCCAGCAACTCAGGAAATGGCTATTGATATGAATTTTGATGATGCCCTTGATGAACTTTCATTAAAAGATGCTCGATTAGGAGTGGCTAAAAATTATATGGGTAAACATAAAGAAGTGGATGCTGCCATGGAAAAGTCAATCCTGGCCATACAGGAGGCTGGAGCACAAATAATAGAGATCGACAATATCCTGGGTGATGATATTGATGATGCGGAAATGACGGTTTTGCTTTATGAATTTAAAGATGGATTGAATAGATATTTGAAAACCTATGATGCCCCGTATAAATCACTTGCTGAACTGATTGAATACAATAAAAAGAACGAATCATCTGAATTAAAGTGGTTTGGCCAGGAGATCTTTGAAATGGCAGAGAAAAAAGGGTCGTTAAATGATCAGGAATATTTAGATGCACTGGTTAAGATCCGGACAAACACTCAGAAAAAAGGCATAGATAAATATATGGAAGAGCATGATCTGGATGCGATAGTAATGCCGACCAATGCTCCGGCCTGGACCATCGATCTTCTTCTTGGAGATCATGGGTATGCAGGCTCATCAGGAGCTGCAGCGATGTCAGGGTATCCAAATATTACAGTTCCTTCCGGAGATATTCATGGCATGCCTGTTGGAATTTCTTTTGTAGGTCGAGCCTGGTCAGAGAAGAAACTTATCGGTTTGGCTTACGCTTTTGAACAACTAACCAATAAGCGTATGATACCACAATATCGAGAGTCAGTAAGTGCTCAGTCAGAAGAATGATTAGTTAAGAAGGTTATAATTTCGATATTCCCAAATATGATAGCCGGTTGTTTTTCTTATGAATTGCTTAAACTTTTCTTTGAAAGATAACCGGCTATATGAAAGATCGTGTTCAAACTTCCAGTTCTTTTGGTTAATCCTATTTTGCATGACTTTGGGATGTGATCCTATAAAGCGATCAAGTGCATCAATTCTTGAATAATCATATCCTTCATCGGTAACATGCTGCTCTTTGGCTTCCTCCCCCCTGTAGAGCTTGACAAAGTTTTCTCTTTTTGCAAGCATTTTTTTGGGCTCTTTAACCCAGCCATAGTGATAGATATACGCATCGACCAGTTTGACATTCAGTTTTTCATTGTCATTTTTTCGAAAGCCCTGGGCATCTTTAAAAGAATAAATTGAAGGGTCGTTTTTAATAATCCTGATTTCCCTGCGATACCAATTAGAAGAAGTGCCTATATAGTCATAAGAAGCATAAAAATGAAGATAATTAAATAACAAACCATCTACTTTGGGATTATCTTTCCATTTCTGCATTGCCTTTTGGACTTCAGGAATATATTTTTCATGCATTACTTCATCACCCTGAATATAAAAACACCAGTCGCTATCTTTTGATATATGTTTGAATGCTTTATTTGTTTCCGCTGCCAGTACTTTACCTCCTGCTGCCAGAGATTGATCCCATACGGTATCTATGATCTTTATTTTAGGGTCTATATTTTCAATAAGTTTCCTGGTTTCATCTTCTGAATCGCCTACTGCTACGACAACCTCATCACATAAAGGAAGGATAGATTTTATTGCTTCTTCGATGGGATAATCAAATTTTATAGCATTTTTTATGAAGGTAAAACCCGAAACTTTCATATTATTTTATTTTTAATTTTTTCATTGCTTTAAGCAACATTGCTGCCGAATGCCTGAAATGATGATCACGTTCAATTTTTTTCTTAGCCATATGTCCGACCATTTGCCCCATTTCGGGATCGTTTTTTAATTCAAGGATCATTGAAGCAATTCTTTCAGCTGAATTTTCTACTGCAAGTATATCCCTGCCAGGTGTAAATACCTCTTTTAATGCTAATGAATTTTTAGAAATTATTGGCTTTCGGCATGCAGCATATTTATAAAGGTCTTTTGGAATACCCAGATTGGATTTTTTAGAATTACCGAATATGCCCAGACAAACAGAAGAATAGTTGATCAGCAAGTTAAGTTCCTTTTCATCCTCATAATTAATCAGGTTAACATTTCTGATTTCATTATCAGTCATGTATTTAATGATTTTAGTTTGCTCACTATTAATTCCGGTAAGGTCAAATCTGATATTTTGACCTTTCAGACTGGCAGCAACATCTAGAATTAACAAAATGCTGTCCAGAGGGACATTTTCTATAAGGGTAAATACCCTGAAAAACTCATCAGGTAATAAATCCTTCAGTGGATGATAGATTGAAGTGTCTATTCCAAATGGGACTACAGAGATCTTTCTTGCTTTGACTCCCATTTTTTGCATGAAATATCTTTTATATTGCTTTGTTTCAGTAAATACCAGGTCAGCATATTTAAAAGCCCTGTAATCTTTATAATAATGTTTTGCTGCCCTGGGAGTATAAGGAATTACTTGTTTTTCATCATAAACCTTTGTCAGAAAATTTGAGATTTCCGGATCAAATAACACCGGGGCAAAACTTATTTTTTTTATCTGCTTTACATTTGAATGAGTAAATCCTGGCAGGAAAACAGCGTCAACATTGTGTGATAGCAAGGCAATCTTTTTAGCAAGCTCTACCTTTAAAGATCTGTATGGTAGTTCTATAACTTTGATGCCCAGTAGTTTTAGTCCCTTTATCAGGTTTTTTGTTTTTTCATGATCTTTATGATAAGCTCCAGTAACAAGTATTTTCATTGACTATCATTTGGGTTATAAATTCAATGATCCGGAATTCGATCAGTAATAATATAATACTTTTAATTGAGGATGGCTCTTTTTATTAAGTACTTGGAGCACTTTTTTCTATAAATAATTCAAAATGAATTTAGATGAATCCTATTAAAAATTATTTCACAATAAATATTCAGAAAACCCTTACAAGAAATGTGAAATGTTGAGAGTAAAATATATTTTGCAATTGGATTAAATCAAAACAGTCATGAAAAGAATTTTATTTTTTGGGTTATTTTTATATTTAGGTTTATCTTCATCTAATGCTCAAAATACTGGTTCATGGATGCTGCATGGAGGGCTTGATATCTATAAAACAGATAATTATGGATTATTTGAAAAAGCCCAGATAGGATTGGAAGCTGATTATTTTATCAGAGACAATTTTTCTGTTTCAGGAGGTGTTGAGATCTGGAGAAATACTACACGTTTAGCATTGGGGATGAGGTTTTATCCTGTTCAACCTGTCTATATAAGATTCAGAGGGTTGATCGGTGATAATTCAGATGCGAACCTTGGTTTTGGTTATGCACACCCTATTAGTGGAAATCTGAAATGGGATTTTATTGGTGACTATTATTTTGATCAGGGAGAATTTGCAATTCGAACAGGATTAAGTGTGATTCTATAAGATAATTTATTAAGATATTTTTAAACCGGCCATTGGCCGGTTTTTTTATGTTATTATATATTTACTATACTCCAATTCCCATCATCCTATCCAGCGATCGATACTGAATTGCCTCTGCTAAATGGGCTGGTTTAATGGTTTCACTTTGATCAAGATCAGCGATAGTTCTGGCTACTTTTAATATTCTGTCATATGCCCTGGCAGAAAGGCCTAATCTTTCCATTGCAGATTTTAATAATTCTTTTCCGGTTTCATCTACACGACACATTTTTTTGATTAGTTGTGATGGCATCATCGCATTATTATGGATGCCTTCCATATCTTTAAACCTGTCCAATTGAATATGCCTGGCCAGGAGGACTCTCTCGCGAATTGATTGACTGCTTTCTGCTTTACGCTGGGCGGTCATTTCGTCAAACGATACAGGAGTAACTTCGATATGAAGATCAATCCTGTCAAGAAGAGGTCCGCTGACTTTGTTTAGATATCGTTGAACTGCCATTTCAGAGTCCGGGTGCTCTTCTTCAGGATTGTAAAAGTCACCCGACGGGCTTGGGTTCATCGAGGCTATAAGCATAAAGTTAGCCGGAAAATCTACCGTAGCCCTGGCCCTGGAAATAGTTACCGTTCTTTCTTCCAATGGCTGCCTCATGACTTCCAAAACAGTTCTTTTGAACTCCGGAAGTTCATCGAGGAACAAAACACCATTATGAGCCAAAGAAATCTCACCCGGTTGGGGATGACCACCACCACCGACCAAAGCTACGTCACTAATAGTATGATGGGGGGACCTGAACGGACGGCTATTGAGCAATGAAGTTTTTTCTCCAAGCTTTCCGGCAACAGAATGAATTTTTGTTGTCTCGAGTGCTTCACTCATGGTCATTGGAGGTAGAATAGATGGTAATCTTTTGGCCAGCATGGTTTTACCTGATCCCGGAGGGCCTACCATGAGAACATTATGTCCACCGGCAGCAGCGATTTCCATTCCTCGCTTTATGTTTTCCTGACCCTGAACATCTGAAAAGTCTACGCCATATTCATTGTTATTTGTGAAATAAGCTTCATTTGGGTCTACTTCAATCGGTTCTATCTTTTCATAACCTTCAATGTGATCGATAGCCTGCCTGAGAGATTTCACAGGTAATACTTCGATGCCTTCTACAATCGAAGCTTCATGAGAATTTGCTTCGGGAAGCATGAAATATTTGAAGCCTTCATTTCTGGCCTGGATGCAAATCGGGAGAGCACCTTTTATTGGTCTCAAGGAACCATCGAGAGCCAGTTCACCCATTATCAGGTAATCTTCCAGTTTATCAGCAATTATTTGTCCTGAGGATTTCAACATTCCCATAGCGATAGTCAGGTCATAGGAAGAGCCTTCCTTTCGAATATCCGCTGGTGCCAGGTTCACAACGACTCGCTGCCTGGGAAAGTAATAGCCATTGTATTTAAGTGCGGCTTCTACTCTTTGTTCACTTTCTTTTACAGCATTGTCGGGGAGCCCGACCATAAAAAATTTATTTCCTTTCATTACGCTCACCTCGATCGTAATGGTAACGGCTTCCACGCCGTGGACGGCGCTGCCATAACATCTTGATAACATGTGTATTGGTTTTGGTTGTATAGTAAATTCCTTACTGAATGCTAATTAACAAGATATTTTTAAATAAAGAAAATAAATCTGAGGAAGGTTACGGAAGGGAGTATATAAAATCGCTAGTATTTTTTCGATCTTTTATTTTTAAGATAGCGGAATCTCAAAACGAGGAAAATTAAACCTAAAATTATGGATGCTTCAATGATCATTCCTGAGGTTGTAGATAAAAATTCCGGTAGATAACATAAGCTGGTAATGCACATGGTGATAGATGTTATGGGATGAATACCTATAAAAAGAAAAAAGCCTGACAATGTCAAGCTTTCTTAATGTTAGTTATTCTACTGGGGGCTATTTACCCGGCAGCCATTACCTTCTCTATCTTTTGAATCAATATATGAATGATCTTGATGTGGATTTCCTGAATTCGATCTGCATAGCCTTGATGAGGTACTCTGATCTCAATATCCGCTTCCTCAGCCAGTTTGCCTCCGGTATTACCACTTAAAATGATCACCTTCATCCCTTTTACTTTTGCTGCTTTTGCTGCTTCGATGACATTTTTGGAATTGCCACTGGTAGAGATTCCCAGAAGGATGTCATTTTTTTGACCTAATCCTTCCACAAATCGTGAAAAAATAAACTCGAACCCATAATCATTACCTACGCAGCTTATATGACTGGGATCAGAAATTGCAATTGCTGCCATGGCAGGGCGGTTATCCCGATATCTTCCTGATAGCTCCTCTGCAAAGTGCATGGCATCGCAATGAGATCCTCCATTACCACAACTGATTATTTTACCTCCATTTTTCAGGCTGTCAGACATCAGATTAGCGGCTTCAGCAATTTTATTGAGTAAGTCCTCGTTAGATAATACCTTCTGTAAAGTATGTAAGGCTTCTTCCAGCTCTTTTTTAATATCTTCGACCACTTATAATAATGATTATTGATTTTTTGTATCTGAATCAGAATTCCCCTGGCTTTTTACCTGCTTAGATTCTTCAGCCAGATCAAACATCTTGGCTTTTAATTCTGTTTTTTCTTTATCCAGCTTAGAGATCTTTTTATGTTGATCCTGCCAGAATTTTAAAAACAAAACGATATTAACCAGGAACAAAACCAATCCAAGATAAGCACCCGGTTTGAACAGGTAATCATATTTAAGAAGGTTTAAAAAACTATCACCTGTAGCTATTGTAGCAGCTATAATTACCGCTATATGAAATAGCAGGTAAACAATAAAAAATCCGATAGTAAATTTTTTCATCGTAATTAAATGCTTCAGTTCTGTGGTCAATATACTATCATATCGGTTAAGTTACCACCGATAGCTTAAGATTTTACTAGTTTTGATTATTCATGGAGACTCTGCATCTCAATTAATTTAGCATATAAACCCTTCTGTTCCAGCAAAGATTCATGATTGCCTCTTTCTATAATTTGACCTCTTTCAATAACAAGAATCTCATCAGCATGCTTAATCGTACTCAGGCGGTGAGCGATGACTAGAGAAGTTCTGTTTTTCATCAGGTTTGTAAGCGCTTCCTGAACCAGCTTTTCACTTTCTGCATCCAGAGCTGAAGTGGCCTCGTCAAGAATTAAAACAGGAGGGTTTTTTAGAATTGCCCTTGCGATGCTTAATCGTTGCCTTTGTCCACCTGATAGCTTTGTTCCTCGCTCACCTATGTTAGACTGGTATCCTTCATCAAGTTTTTCAATGAATTCATGGGCGTTAGCGATCCTAGCTGCAGCAATCACATCTTGCTCACTGACGTTGCTCATACCAAAAGCAATGTTGTTGAATACCGTGTCATTGAATAAAATCGATTCCTGGGTAACTATTCCCATTTGGGTTCTAAGACTTTCAACATCTATATTTCTAAGATCATTGCCATCTAGAGTAATTTTACCGTAAGTAGGATCATAAAATCTAGGTAAGAGATCGGCAAGTGTAGATTTCCCACCGCCTGAAGGCCCTACTAAAGCTACAGTCTGGCCTTTTTTGATAGTAAACGATATATTGTCGATGACCTTTTCGGTATCATAGGCAAAAGACACTTCATCATATATTATCTGATCGGAAAAAGCACCTATTTCGATAGCCTCAGGATTATTCTTAACTTCATTTTCAGTATCCATTAAATCAAAGATCCGATCTGCAGATACCAGCCCTCTCTGCAATCCTGTGATTGAATTACTCAAAGCTTTTAAAGGGGTCAGAATCTGGCTGAAAATTGCAAGGAAGCCAAATAATCCGGGAGGAGTTAATTCTCCTGTATCCTCAAAAATTAGTTGACCACCAATGTAGATCAACAGGGCTACTGTTGAAACTCCTAAAAATTCTGACATTGGACTTGACAGGTTATATCTTTTGCTGAAATTCCAGCTAAAACCTGCATACCTGTTAATTTCTCCCTGAAATTTTTTATTGATATATCCATTCGCGTTAAAAGCTTTTACCACCCTCATGCCTGATAAGGATTCATCCAGGATATTTGATATTCTTCCCAGGGTAGATTGGGTTCCTTTTGCCTGTTTTTTTAGTGCCTTAGATATTGTGCTAATAAGAATTCCTGATAAAGGAAGAATGATGAGGCTATATAATGTGAGTTTTACAGAAATGCCAAATAATGCTATAAAATATGCTATTATGAGGACTGGTTCTTTAAAAAACACTTTTACCGAATTCACAATGCTGTTTTCAACTTCTTGCACATCAGTGGTGATTTTTGACATGATATCACCTTTGTGTTCATTAGTAAAAAAACCGATATGGAGCTTAGTGACAGCTTTAAAAACAGCCGATCTGAAATTTGTGATTACATTAACTTTGGCTTTTTCAAGAGAAACCTGGGATAGGTACCTGAATAGATTTGAAAGAAATACAGAAGCAATTAATAAAGTACAAACATACTGAAGGGCACGAAGTTTCCCCACTGTATTTATATAATGTATTAAATTATAATAAAATTGACCTTTAAAAAATTCGATCAGGCCCACCTCTCCCCAAATTGGTTTAGTTTGATATTCACTGAGCTTTTGAGGATCAATTTGGTTGAATAAAACCTCCAGAATAGGCATTATCGAAAGCAAATTGAATAAGGAAAAAAGAGTATAAAGTATAGTACTGACGATAAAAACCGGAATAATTAAATTAATCGGTTTAGCGTATTTAAAAAGCCTCTTTAATGTCTTCATTCAGTATTTTTGTCAATTCAGGGCTGCAAGTTACATTTTTTAGTTCGCTAAAACAGGTTATTCTGTCTTGCAATGTTCCATCTCACACCAACGGATAGCCAATTTTCATTGAATTCCCCTAAAATTTCGTTTTCCTGGTTACGGATAGTATACCCTAAATCTATAAAAAGGTTGTTTTTTGGCATATAAGTTAAGAGAGCTTCACCTATAAACAATGAGTTGTTTACTCCCTGGCCTGTTTCGTTATCATAATTTTGTTCCCTGGTAATATTTGGTTTTAAAATATCACCTCCCCAGTTTCCACCATCTTCATCTGATCCATAATCAGAAATAATTCCGGTGAGAGTTAGGTCCAATCGAGGAATGATCTTATATCTTGCAATACCTATTAGTTCGGTAAAGTTTGCCCCTCTTGGGTGAGCAAGTGGCTGGCCATAATGGCTAAAGCTTCCATAGCTATCTTTGTGTGAATACATATAGGGTCTTGCCGTATTAAACTCGCCCTGTAGATCTAAATAAGGTATTCCGAATGCGTCAATATATTTCATTCCAACCTGGACAGCGTTTTTATTTGCCCACCATCCGTTATTATCAGTGTATTCACTTAATACAAATTCATCCAGAGATAATTGGCCATAAAATGAAAAGTGGTTTAAGAAATTCCATTTCCAGTCTAGCCCAAGTAAAACATTATCCTGACTACCTTCATTTTGTTCGATTGCACGGTAAAAAATAATCGGGTTTAAATAACCCAGTTCGATATTGGCACTAGCAGAATCTTCATAAATCACAACAGATTCAAATAATCCGATATTCAACGATTTGCCTATATCAATACCGATTCTATGCTGGGCAAGGTATTTTTTAGGATACCTGCCACTACCTGTTAACCCGCTTTGATTACCTTCAATATCTGCTGTTAGCTCAGCAAAAATATTAGTGTAATTAACTTTTCCCACTTCAGTTTCAAGCTTTAAAAAAAGCATCGGCGCAGAGAAATCTGAAAGAATCATACTTCGATATCCGTTTCCGATAAAAAGCCTGTCGTGACCAAATTGAAGATTGATCATATCTTTTACGAGATCAAAACTTATATAACCCCGAGCTTCAAAAAAGTCAACCCCGGTATCTTTAAATTCTTTCCAGAATCCCTGATTAGGAACTACAATATTTTCGTTGATGTATCGATTAATATATGATGGGTATCGGGCTTGATTTTCTGTCAGAGAGGTGAAAAAGGCTACTTTATTACCAATACGACCTCTTACTTTAACACCTCGTGTATTAATAAACAATGAGCCATCAGTTTCGGTGTTCTGATTCATGTAAGCCAGATGCAGGATCGGGTTGACATGCAGATCATACTTTTTTCCTTTATCATACCAGAAATCTCCTGGTGTTTTATAAAGAAAATTAAAAAGAGGTTTATCAGATTCCGGCGCGTCTTCTGAAATGTATTCCCAGTTGTTATAAAGTAATAGACTTGCAGCGATATCACTTTTTTCTGTAGAGTCAGCAACCATGTCATAATAGGCGGTATCGATTTTATCTCTACGATAAGTTTTCATTGTTGAATGAAAGCCCGGGTATTGTTTTCCGGTTCTGATTTCAAACCGATCTATCAGGTGGTGTTGATAGTTTCTTCGATCCAATCTTATACTTTGAGCCTTAATTGATAATGATAAAAAGAGAAAAGTCAGTGAAAAGAAAAATACCTGCCTCATATTTGTTATTTTTGCGTGTGTAAAAGTAATAATAGCACAATTAAAATTTAATAATACTAAATCTTTGTTTTATTTGGTAAACAAAGTTCATGTAGTTATCTTTGTGCCTCATTTTGAAAAAGGAAAGTAATTTAAAGCTTATATAATAATGAAAAAAGATATTCATCCGGACTATAGAGAAGTAGTTTTTCAGGACACATCGAGTGATTATTCATTCATGACCAAATCTACTATCAAGACCAACGATACAATTAAGTGGGAAGACGGTAACGAATATCCGTTGGTAAAGGTTGAAGTTTCATCTGCTTCGCATCCTTTCTACACTGGTAAGAAATTGTTCGTGGATACTGCAGGACGTGTTGAGAAATTCAACAAACGTTACAAAAAGAAATAATCTTTTTGATAAAGAAATTGAAGCCTTCGTTAGAAATAACGAGGGCTTTTTTTATTTAAGTCCTTTTGTATTGTGTTGATGTTATTATATTAAAGAAAAAAACATCCTATGAATGATCGGGCAACACATGAGTATCAGATTTATTCAAATGCAATAAGAAGGATACACGAGGCATTCACAAAGAACGTAAATGATCCGGAAAGGCAAGTTGAAGAGCTTTTGTTAATAGGGACACACCTTTTCGGGATGGAAAATGCTTCTTATGTAGAGATTATTGATGATTCTATTTTTATTAGAAAAATTGTCTCCACAAAAGAGGATAAACCCGAAGCTCCGCAAAAAATATTACCCTATAAAGATTCGATGGCTGAAGAGTCAATGAAATCAGATGAAATCACCATCTTTTCTGATCTCAAATCTGAAAAAATACCTGAAAAATATAAAGTTTACCTCCAAAATGATATTCGGTGCTTCATTCATAAGCCGGTTACAGTTTTTGGTCAAAGAAAAGGGTTGATTAGTTGGTCGGGTTCCCATGCTTTAAAATCTGTTTTGCTCGAAGATCACTTAAGAGATATCATTCTGTTAATATCCAATTCTATAGGCAAGGTGATTGAATTGAAAACCTCATCCGAAAGCAGGCAGCAATATCGTAAAGAGCTACAAAAACAGATGGAACAATATTTGGCTTCAGAAGAGCTCAATCAAATGGGGGTGTGGTACAGAGATCTCAAAACTAATGTTGTCACTTCTTCTAAAGGTGCGCTCAAAGCAGCTGGTGTTGATCCGGTTACTAATAAATCATTAAATCTTGATCAAGCTTTACGATTAGTCCACCCTGATGATATTAAAGAGATTGTAGAAAAAAGAAAGGAATCCTATAAAACGGGTAAAGCGTATAGTTCTGAATTTCGCATAGTAAATAATGGTGTTGAGGTTTGGGTTTTAATGAAAGGTGAACCTGTTTTTGATGAATCAGGTGAAGTGGTTGCGGTGCGGGGAACACTTCAGAATATTGATGAAGAAAAAAAGTTGAAGCAGGAGAGAGACAGGTATAAGTCTCTGTTGGAGGAATTCGTGAGGAGTAATCCTGTACCTGTAGCAATGTTTGACACCGAAATGCACTACATCATGGTTAGTAAAAGGTGGCTCGAGGATTATGATGTTGATGAATCCATTATAGGTAAAAATCATTATGAGGTAGTTCCGGGAGTGAAAGATGATTGGAAAAAAAGACATCAGGAAGCTTTAAGGGGTAAGAGAATGAATAAAGATAATGACTTTTTCCAATGGCCTGATGGTAACATTTCTTATATCTCATGGGCTGTAGGCCCATGGTATTATCCTGACAATGAGATTGGTGGGATTATTCTTTATGCTGAGGATGTGACGGAGCTTAAAAAAAACGAGTTGAAAATTGCTGAAATGGCTAACCAACTTTCTGAGTATTCCAGACAGCTTGAAAAAAGTAATACGGAGCTGGAAAATTTCGCTTCACTGATAGGTCATGATCTTCAGGAACCTCTCAGGAAAATAAAAGCCTTTGGTGATATGCTTAAGAGAAAGAATGAAGAGATTTTTGATGACCAGAGCAGAGAATTACTAGATAGAATGGTCGATGCTTCTGGAAGGATGCAGGATTTAGTTAATAAGCTTCTGGAGGATAGCAGGAGATCGTCAGGTGAAAAACGAAGAATGGTTGATGCCTCTTTTGTTATAAATAATGTGTTGGATGATCTCGAATTAGCAATTAGTGAATCAGAAGCAAAAATAAATATTGGTCTTGCTGCTAATATATATGGATCCTACCAGGAACTATACCGGCTATTCCAAAATGTCATTTCAAACTCTCTAAAGTATCGGGAAAAGAGCAGAAGGCTTATCATCGATGTAAATCAAGAGATAGCCGACGATAAATTAAAAATTAAAGTTTCCGATAATGGCATTGGGATAGATGTAAGTAATAATAATGCCCTTTTTGAATTTTTCACACGTGGTAAGAAAGACTCGGGAGTGCAAGGGTACGGCATTGGTTTAGCAGCGTGTGGTAAAATAATGGATAGTCTTGGAGGTGAAATTAGAATTTTACCACGTGAAAATGAAGGAACAATAGTTGAGTTGACGTTTGATAAATTTAAGTTGAAAAAATAATGCTGCTATTTTTGCAAAATTAATCTAAACCTTACATCAGCCTTAAATATTATATTTCCTCGTTATTTACCCATTTATAAATCATAATAACTGATTAATTTGAGGATGAAATCAAATTGCATACATGTCAACTAAAATTCTTCTTATTGATGATGACTACGAAGATTTTTTAATCATTCAAGACCTTCTTCAATCATCGAAACTAAAAGACTTTGAATTATCCTGGAATGACAATTCTTCGGATGCACTGGAGTCATTTTGCGAAAACCGGTATGATGTTTACCTTCTTGATTACAGGATTGGGGAACAAAATGGATTGACTGTGTTAAAAGATGCAATAGATTGTGGGTGTACGAATCCCATCATTCTGTTAACAGGATATTCAAATGAAATGCTGGAAAAAGAGGCAATTAATGCAGGTGCGGCTGATTATTTATTAAAAAATGATATCACCGGTGACCAGCTATATCGCTCAATCTGGTATTCCATCGAACGGACAAAATTGGAGAAACAAGTTTATCTGGTAAGAGAAAGAGCCAAAAGTCCTAATGGAATTTTAATTCTCAATACAAATAACCAGGTGGTGTATGCTAATGAAGCTGCAACAATTTTTCTTAATGCTAACATGAATGAGTTGAGCAATATGCATCTTCACTTTGACTTTAAGCCTAATCAAAATCACGAAGTAGAAATTACTACCAGAAACGGAAGTCTTGGGGTTGGAGAGATAAGAACGATGGATATTGATTATGAAGGTCAGAAAGCTTCCCTGATAACCATTATAGATATTACCGGTCACAAGCAGTTACAAAATAACTTGCTCACTGTGAATTCAAGGCTCGAAAAGCAGAATAATTACCTTAGGCAATTTGCCTACATAGCTTCACATGATCTTAAAAGCCCTGTAAATAATATTCTTTCTTTATTAGATCTTTTAAATATAGAAAGTAAACTTGATGACTCTGAATTAGAGCTATTCAATGCATTAAAGAAAGCCAGTAATAAGCTGGAGAGGTCTATTCAGGAAATGATCATGCTGCTAAAAGACCATAAGGAGGATAGTGAAATTGATGAGAATAAGGTAGATATATACGAGGTTTACGAAGATATCAAGGAATCGATTTATGAACAGATCGAACACTCTGGTGCTCAAATCGAAGTTGATTTCTCAGAGTTCAATCAAATAGGATATAACAGAGTTCATCTTAGAAGCATCTTATTAAATTTAGTTACCAACGCCATTAAATATCGAAATCCGGAAAAAGATCTGAAAATTGAGATCTGTACAGGAATTAAGGAAGGTAGAAAATATCTCCAGGTTAAGGACAATGGGAGAGGAATTGATTTAGATAAACATGGTGCAGCATTATTCGGATTATTTACAAGATTTAACCGGGATATAGAAGGGTCAGGAATCGGACTATACTCCGTGAAATCGATTGCTGAATCTTATGGAGGATCAATCGCTGTTAAAAGTACCCCCGGAAAAGGAGCCACCTTCAGGATTTTTCTTCATGATAAAATCAAATCACCCATGAAGGTTTTGGAAACTTAATATTCTTTCTGCGTCCTTTTATTGTAATTTCTTATAGATTGCGTTCAGTATTTTTATTTTTGCTATATGAATATTGTACTGTTCGACAACCCCACTACTCGTAAGAGGTTATTACCTTTTACCTTCACAAGACCTGTAGCAGAGATCCGGGTAGGAATTCTCACAATTGCAGATAAATGGAGTAAAAGACTCGATGAGAATATTTCTTATCTTACTGAGTCGTACCTTTCTAAAAAGTTCCCACTTCAAACCGACGAAGAAAACATATATATCGACGGAGCCCTTTGCCCGACTGAAGCCCTTATCAGGGAAATCAAATCCCTAAATGATAATCGAGGCCTAAAGATCGGGGATTCAGTAATTGCATTTAAAAGTAAAAATAAGATTGATTCCTGGGATTCTCTCAATGCTCATTTGGATGCTTGCGAAGAATGTAGCGAAGAAGTAGAAATGATCGATGTCCCATGGAAGATCTTTCAACAAAACAGGGCTCAATTGGAATTAGATTATGTTTTATTGACCGATGGAAGAACTTCTGCTGAGATAAGTGATCCTTATACGAAAGTTTATGGTAAGGAAAAGATCTTTATCGAAGATGGTGCAGATATTAAAGCAGCAATAATTAATGCTGAAACTGGTCCGGTTTATATAGGAAAGAATGTTACGATCCAGGAAGGTGCTATGATCAGAGGAGCTTGTGCACTTCTTGATAATTCCTATGTTAACATGGGAGCAAAGCTCCGGGGAGATAATACAATCGGACCGTATTGTAAAGTAGGTGGAGAAATTTCCAATTCTGTTTTTATAGGTTATTCTAACAAGGGGCATGATGGTTTCTTAGGAAATTCTGTAATTGGAGAATGGTGTAATATAGGAGCAGATTCTAACAATAGTAATCTTAAAAATAATTATGCTAAAGTTAAGATCTGGAGTTATGATCGTGAAGGTTTTGTAAACACAGATCAGCAATTTTGTGGTTTGATGATGGGTGATCATACCAAGTGTGCGATAAATACAATGTTTAATACAGGAACGGTAACAGGTGTTTCTGCAAACATCTTCGGTGCAGGATTTCCACGTAATTTCATTCCTTCATTTTCCTGGGGAGGGCCTCAAGGAGTGTCTACCTTCAGTGTAAAAAAAGCTTTTGAGGCTGCAAGTATTGTCTTTGATCGACGAGGCAAAGAATTTGATGATACTGAAAAAGAAATTTTAAATCATATTTTTGAAGAGACGAGTAAGTTTCGAAATTGGGAGAAATAAAATATGCAGTTTAAAGAGATACCTGGTTTTAAAGACGAAAAAGCAGCCTTAATTCAGGCTGTAAAAAACAACCACCTTGCCCATGCCCATATGTTTGCAGGTAAACAGGGGGGTGCCAATTTGGCTCTGGCAGTGGCATTCGGTCAATATATAAATTGTGAAAACCGTTTAGAAAACGATAGCTGTGGGGAATGTGGTAGTTGCCGGCAATTCAGCCAGTATACTCATCCTGACCTGCACTTCATTTTCCCAACGGGAGGAACGGCGAAGCTTTCCTCAAAAGATGCTGTTAGTAGTGCTTTGATGACAGAATGGAGATCGTTTTTAAAAGATAATCCTTTTCCTGCTTTAAATGACTGGGCGGCATTTTATGGAGGCCAGGATAAACAATTGAGTATTTCTAAAGAAGAAGCCAGGAATATAGTTAAGAGCCTTTCCCTTTCTACTTTTGGAGGGGGCTACAAAGTTATGATTATATGGCTGCCGGAATTTTTACATCCCTCTGCAGCTAATGCTATTTTGAAAATATTAGAGGAACCACCCGGAAAAACAATATTCATCCTGGTATCGTGTGACCTCGAGGCAATTCTTCCAACTATTCTTTCAAGAACACAGATTTTAACTGTAGGAAATTTTAAGGAGGAAGAGTTAAAAGAACTTCTTGTCGCTAAAGGAGTTGATGAAGATCAGGCTTTCCAGTTAGCAAGGATTTCAGAAGGAAATGTCAGTAAGGCAATATCTTATATTGGCCAGGAAGATCAGGATACGCATAAACTTTTTCAAGAGTGGATGCGAACTTGTTATAAGCGTGATTACTCTGAACTGGTATCCTGGGCAGACAGATATCAAAAGCTGGGTAAAATGAATCAAAAAAGCTTACTGGAATATGGGTTGCATATGATGCGGGAAAGCCTTATCGGTATCAGTGGAGCCGAAGAATTATACAGGATGTCCGGAAGTGAGATGGATTTTATAAAAAATTTCCAAAAGGTATTAAATGCTAAGAAGGTAGAACGGGTGTATGAATTACTAAGTGAATCATTATATCACATAGAAAGAAATGTAAACGCCCGACTGATGTTTTTAAATTTATCATTAAATCTGGTTAAAGCGTTAAGGTGAAAGAGGTAGTAAAGATAGTAACGAGAAAAAGTCTGTTGGCAATGTGGCAGACTAACCATATAGAAGATCTGCTAAATAAAGCAGGTCTTGAGACCGAGATCATTAAACTTGACACCATCGGAGATAAGATTCTCGATGTTGCCATAAATAAAATAGGTAGTAAAGGGGTTTTTACGGAAGAGCTAGAAGCTGCTTTATATGCCGGTGAAGCTCATATTGCAGTTCATTCTGCCAAGGATATGCCCAGCAAACTACCTGAAGGACTTGAACTTATTGCATTTACAAAGAGAGAAAAAATGCACGATGTGCTCGTTTCCGATAAGGAAATCGATATGACATCCAAGTTGACCATAGGTACATCATCTACGAGACGGGTAGCGATGCATAAGCGTTTCAATCCTCAGTTTAACATTGTAGATATGCGAGGCAATCTGCAAACAAGGATTGCCAAAATGCGTGATGGTCAATGTGATGCCTTACATTTGGCTTATGCCGGTGTCCATCGAATGGGATATGAAGATCTGATCAAGCATCATTTTGATCTTTCAGTTTTCACTCCTGCTGTAGGCCAGGGTAGTATTGCTATTGAAGCAAGTACATCTCTAGAACCAGAACTTAAACAAAAGATCGTTGAAGCAGTAAATGATTCAGATACTCATGCTTGTTTAGCTGCAGAAAGAGCTTTTCTTAAAAAATTAGAAGGAGGTTGTAGTGTTCCGGTATTTGGTCTGGCATCTCAAATGGGAGACAAAATATCGTTGCGAGGAGGTATTGTAAGCCTGGATGGCCAGACAATGATAGATGATGAAATATCTGGCAGCATGTCTGAGAGTAAAGAAATTGGCGAAAAACTTGGCGATATGCTTATAAGCAGAGGCGGGAAAGAACTATTAAACGAAATTAAAAGAGGACTCTGATATGAGGATAATCAAACTATCTCTAACCTTATTATTTTTATTTGGGCTGGTAAGTGCATGTGACGGGCTTTCAGAAGAAGAAAATCCGATTGTTGTAATGCATACAGAGATGGGAGATATGACCTTTATCCTCTTTGATGAAACAGAAAAACACAGGGAGAATTTCGTTAAGCTGGCAAAGGAAGGGTTTTATGACAAAACCAGTTTTCATCGTATTATCAGTGGAGAAATGGTTCAGGGAGGCGACCCGAATACTAAGGATGAAGATCGGTTTAATGATGGCATGGGCGGACCCGGCTATAAATTACCTGCAGAAATATTTCCTGAAATAATCCATAGAAAAGGGGCATTAGTATCGGCGAGAATAATTGGTAAAGATCGAGAAGAAAAATTAGCTCATGGATCACAGTTTTTTATTGTATATGGTAAAAAATGGGATAACAATAAGCTGGATAGTCTCGCTACAGCAAGAACCCGGGAACAACAAGATTACTATATAGCCAAATTTCTTGGCGATTCTGTAAACACTGAGATCCGTGACAGGTTAATAGAACTTTCAAATAACAGAAATGCATCCCGGTTTAAGTCAGTTACAGATTCTATAAGAGAAGAGGTGATTTCTCAATATGATTTGAAGCCAATTAAATATTCTACCGAGGCCAGGACAGTTTATGAAACTTATGGAGGGATGCCAGAATGGGATGGCGATTTTACCATATTTGGACAATTAATCGATGGCTTTGATACATTTGAAAAAATAATGAATGCCAAAACCGGACCTAATGGAAAACCAGAGGAAGACCTGGTGATTAGTGTCGAGGTTTTTAATGAAAATGAAATTGCATTACCAGAAAATTATAAGGAGTATTTACCCAATGAGAATTAATTTATATTGCCTTTCGATTCTATTTATTTTTCTTTTCTCTAATACAGAGATCAATGCTCAGAAAAAGAAAAAGAAAGATGAGCTGGTAAGGATGCATACTCCATATGGAGAAATGCTCATTTTACTTTATGATGATACCCCCCTGCATAAAGAAAACTTTTTAAAATTGGTAAAAGAAGGGTTTTATGACAGTACCACTTTTCACCGGGTGATCAAAGATTTTATGATCCAGGGTGGAGATCCTAATTCTAAAGATACAATCCCGGGGAATGATGGCTCGGGAGGCCCGAGATATACCATCGAATCGGAATTTGGTGCAGGGCACAAACACTTTAAAGGAGCACTTGCAGCTGCACGAAAAGGGGACAGAGCAAACCCTGAAAGAGAAAGTAGTGGTAGTCAGTTTTACATTGTTGAAGGACAAAAAGTAGATTCCATTCAATTAGTAAAGCTTGAAAAAGATAAGAATATGAAAAATCTTTTCAGGATCATGTCTGAAGCAGCCAAGCAACCTGGAGCAGATACTCTGGCAATTAAATATCAGGAATACAGGGATGCAGGTGACTATGCAGCATTTGAGGAATGGTTGTTAAGTATAAAACCTGCGCTTTTGGAATTTTCTGATGATTATTACGAGGTTAATTATTCTGAGTCTGATATAAAAAGATACCAGGAAATTGGAGGAGCACCCCATCTGGATGGTGAATATACTGTTTTTGGGAGGGTGATAGATGGAATGGAAGTAATTGATAAAATCAGTGAGGTGAAAACTAACTATAGTGACCGGCCTGAAAAAGATATTAAAATAGCTGTCGAGGTAGAGGAGTGGAAAAGAAAAAAGCTGGAAAAAGAATACGGAGATATATATAATTAATTCGACATGACATCAAAAAAAATATTGATAACCGGTTCAAATGGCCTTCTTGGACAAAAACTCGTTGGCCTTTTGGCTGAAAATCCTGAAGTAGAATTAATTGCTACATCCCGGGGCGAAAACAGGATCAGACATATCGATCCGAAAAGTTATCAATATGCAAGTCTTGATATCACAAGTAAAAGTGAGGTCGACGAAGTTATAGGAATGTATAAGCCCGATGTGATCATTCATGGCGCAGCAATGACCAATGTTGATCAATGTGAACAAAACCCTGAAGAGTGCCAAAAGTTGAATGTCGATTCCGTTAGCTACCTCACCGAGGCAGGTTCAGAAATAAAGGCATTTTTTCTATTTCTAAGTACTGATTTCATATTTGATGGATCCCAGGGGCCGTTATTAGAAACTGACATTCCAAAACCGATTTCTGTTTATGGTCAGTCAAAGCTTGATGCTGAAGAAATTGTAATGGCTTATCCTCATAATTGGGCTATTGCCAGGACAGTTCTGGTATATGGATTGACTCCATCGATGAGCCGGTCAAATATAATATTATGGGTTAAGAAAAGCCTGGAGAATGGTGAGAAGATAAATGTAGTGACTGATCAGTGGAGGACACCTACGCTTGCAGAGGATCTTGCCGAAGGTTGTGCATTAATAGCATTAAAAGAAGCAGAAGGAGTTTTTAATATCAGTGGCGAAGAAATGCTTACTCCATATGATATGGCTATGAAAACGGCAGAATATTTTGGTCTGGATAAGACACTCATTCAGAAAGCAGATGCCTCAACATTTTCTCAACCAGCCAAAAGACCTCCAAAAACCGGTTTTGTAATAAATAAAGCAAAAGATATTCTTGGTTATGCCCCACATTCCTTTGAAGAAGGGATTTCTATTTTGGATAAACAGTTGAATGAATTAAATTCACAGGATGGTTGATTTTTTAATTGAGGAGGGATTTGACGGTTGGTTAGATAATGTGTTAGCACCGATAACTGATAAAGTCAATGACATTGTACTTTTTAGCATTCCTTTAACAGATTCTATTGAAATTCCGGTTGTGGTTGCATTGCTGCTTATTTCGGCAGTTTTTTTCACGATTTCTTTCAGGTTTATAAATATAGGTATGTTCAAGCATGCCATTGATGTAGTCAGGGGTAAATATGACAATCCTGATGACGAAGGTGAGGTAAGCCACTTTCAGGCTTTGACTGCAGCACTATCCGGAACTGTAGGTATCGGAAATATTGGAGGAGTGGCTATCGCTGTCTCAACTGGTGGGCCCGGGGCAACATTCTGGATGATTCTTGCAGGAATCTTTGGAATGACTACCAAATTTGTTGAGTGTACGCTGGGTGTTAAATACAGAAATATTTACAATGATGGCACCGTTTCAGGTGGTCCAATGTATTACCTTCAAAAAGGATTGGCTAAAAGAAATCTACCACGATTCGGTCGTTTTCTCGCAGTGTTCTTCGCAATTGCCTGCGCAGGTGCTGCAATAGGTAGTGGTGGCCCTGCACAGGTGAACCAGGCGACAGAGCAAATGATTGCCATAACAGGAGGAGAGAATGGGTTTTTATATGGAAATGGATGGATGTTCGGCCTAGTGATGGCTGGAATCGTTGCTCTTGTAATTATTGGTGGAATTAAAAGTATTGTTAAAGTAACTGAGCGAATCGTACCATTTATGGTAGGGATATATCTGCTGGCAGCATTTGTCGTTTTATTTGCCCATGCAGATGACATTATTGGGGCTATCGGGACAATAATCTCTGAAGCATTTACCATGAAAGCTGGAATTGGTGGGTTTGTAGGGGTAATGATCGTAGGATTAACCCGTTCGGCCTATAGTAATGAAGCCGGGCTTGGATCAGCATCAATTGCTCACTCGGCTGTTAAAACTGATGAGCCGCTTTCTGAAGGCCTTGTGGCATTACTTGAGCCATTTATTGATACGGTTGTTGTATGTACAATTACTGCCCTCGTTATTGTTGTGACTAATAATTACGACCCTAATGCAACCGAAGGTATTAGTTTAACTAGTAAAGCCTTTGGAAGTGTCATTACCTGGTTTCCTTATGTGCTTTCAGTTGCGGTAATCCTTTTTGCTCTTTCTACCATGGTAGCATGGGCATATTATGGATTGAAAGCCTGGACATTTTTGTTTGGAGAAAACAAAACAGCAGACCTCATTTATAAGGTGCTGTTTTGTGTTGCTGTAGTCATCGGTTCCTCACTTAGTCTGAAAGCTATGTTTTCCCTGGCAGATGCTTTGGTCTTACTTATGGCTTTTCCAAACCTGATTGGTTTGTATTTCCTCTTCCCCGATGTTGCCAAAGAAGTACGTTCATATAAGCAAAGGCTTCGCGATGGTATTATTAAAAAAATGAAATAGACCAGGATTTATTTCGCCGTTAGCCAGTGTTTTGCTTTTTCTGTATCAGTAAAAACTTTTACATCCGAACCTGTTATTCGAGCTAAAAAGTAGATCGCATAAGCATCCATCGAATTTAATGCAATGATAGCTCTTGCTTTTACATGAGCCCGGTATTTTATTTTGAGTAACCTGAAAAATGCACTAAAAACCGATTTTCTGGAAATAGTGGTCATTACCAAAGCTGATTTCGGATCACAGTATTTTAAAAAGGCATCCCGCTCAGTGGTACTTTCGTTATTGAGGTTCAGGTCTTCCTGAACGATCAATTTTCCGTTGTGTGTTATTAGTTTTATTGCTGACATAGACAGGTGGTTTTATTTCAAGGATACCTCCAATTTTCGTCAAATACCTTTCAGCAATGCTGCAAAACTTACCGATATGTGATATTTCCCCTGTTTTACGAAATGTTTTTATACATAAAATAAAAATTGTCTTTTTTTAAGAACGCGATGTTTTAAATAGGTTTAGCCTTTGTATAAAGGATTGATTGTCAGTTTTCTATCGTGTTTTTCATGTTGAAAACTTTAATTCTCAAGTGGTTTGAGGAGGTATAATATCGCCAGTTGAATTGAATATAATTGAGAAATATGAAGGTAAACCCCCGGGTAATAATTTTTTTGAAATAGACTCTTTTTGAGGTTTTGACTCTTTTTTAATGTGATTTTTATTAGAATAAAAAAATAATCTTACATTATTAATCGCATAAGATTTTTTCAGACGAACCGAGGTTTGAAGTTTCTTCTTTTAGCAGGGAGCCATTATTGTTAACATATCTTATAGATCTGTAACCTGCTTCTTCAAAGTCTCTATATGCAAAAAACACTATCTCTGCTTCATTACCTCTAAATTCGATTCCTGTATATTCCGGTTTAATGGTCTGTCCATATTTAGAAGAGGCAGCACCATATCCATTTTCAGTTAGAAAGATTGCCAGGCGTTCATTTTCATTTTTATCAAGATCATGCATTCTGATCGTTTTAGCCTCTATACCTGCAGAATCATTTTCATTGATATCCCACAATGTCCATCTGAAATTATTTTTAATCCATACCGAAGAATCATTCCATGACTTTAGGTCTTCAGAATCAGATCGATAAAAAAGAGATCCGTCGGTATTGAGCAAATAATGGTATTTCCCGTATTTTGTTAACACCCGAGCACCATCTTTCACTGGTAATTTTGAATATCTCGGGGCTACGACTTTATAATTTTTAGTATTTATCCAACCAAATTTCCCATCCCGAACAATGACCAGATTGTTATCGTCAAGTTTTTGAAAGCCATCATAAACCCCGGGAAGTAGCGTTTTTCCATCAAGGGTTTTAAGCATATAGTTACCTGAAGTAAACATAATAGAGATAACGGAGTCACTCATTATTGAATAACTTTTTCCATCTCCGCTGAAGACCTGTTCACCAGATGCATTATAGACGACCTGCCTTCTGCCTTTATAGGATATCAGGGCCTGATCATTTTCTTTTTTATCAGTGGTTGATATTAATTTAAAACCAGTGCCAGAAGTAAAATTTATTGATTTTTTGTTATTGAAATAAACAACCGGTTTTTCGTTAGTAACAGTAACCAGGAAGTTTTCTCCCAATATATATGAAGAATCTGTTTCAAGATTAAGTGGAGCAGACCATTTTTGATTGTAAACTACTGTGCTTGTATCATTTTTGGCCAGTAGCCATTTTTTACTATTAACCAGTTTATTATAAGGGTCGGTATAATTTTGCATGTTATCATATGCGAGTCTGTAACCCAGTGCATCTTTAACGACAATACCGAAAGGAGTATCATAGATCTTATTTTCAGCGGGTGATTTTAACCATTGCAGATTTTCATTAAGCACTCCAAATTGCCTGTTTTCATTTTCAATGATTAGTGTTGAATCATTTGCCAACTCATAGTCATAAACATTCCTTATCCATGGAAAAAAATCAGTTTTTATATTAGGCAACATGGATACATGACTTACTTTTAACTGATCATCAGTTTCATGAAAAATAAAGTCTTTTTCCGAGTAAAGATCACCGTCCACAATAGTCATTAAAAGTGAACCCAGCAGAGATCTGAATTCTATTAATCCGGATTTTCTTGCTGCAATAAAGTTTTTATGTGGGAAAAAGATCTCATCGTAAATAGGAGGAAGGATTATAGAACCATCAGAAAGTAAAAGGCCACTTTTTCCATTTTGAACGAAAGAAATGTAGGCCGGGGAAAGTTCAATAATATTTTCTGCAGGTCCACGGAAAACAAATTTCCCTGATCGATTGACCACGGCAGTGGCCTCTCCTATATATCCAATAATATATTTAGATTCATATCCTTTACAATTATCTGATGATTCCAAACGGTCGAAAATCGCTGGTACAATATATTCGCCCTGTGAATTAATCAGCCCGATCTTTGCATTTTGGGCAATTGGATATAATAATTCAGACTTTGAAGATTCATCATAATGAGAATTAACTATCAGCTTTGCTTTTTTTGCTAAGTTAAGATCAGGATACTGATTTGCCAGATATGACATTTTTTCTTTTGAACCGGAAATAGTTAGCAAATCGGCCAGTTTGTTTTCAACCTCTTGTATGTACGGACTATTAGGGTTTTTTCTTAGGAAATTGGCATATTCTTTTTCTGAGAACTCAGTAAAGTGCTGGCTAAATTCAAGGTCAGCCTGACGCCTTTTAATATTGCTTATATACTGGCTGTTTGGAAACCACCTCTTAAAATTATTGTAGGCTGAATCAGTATGAGTAGCAATGGCTGTATTATATGCCCAGTCTTCCCATATATTTTTTGCCTGTGATGAATATGGCTGTGTATTATGAATTGTAAGGAAGTTGAGGAACCTGTTTTGCGTATGTGGAGGATTCAACTGTTGAAAAGCCAAAGAATCAATTCTGATCTTCAAACTATCAGGATGAACTTCTTCACTTAGTTTTGACTCTTCTGTAGCAATGTTGAGGTATTTACTCAACATTGATGCAGCGCTATCCAGATGCTTAAGATTTTCGGGGTACATCCACTGAAGATAATAAGCAGTGGCAAGTTTAGTTTCAGGATCGTTGGGATCCTTATCATTTATTTTGAGGACATAGTCTTTAGCCTTGGCAGTATCGGCTTTTCCGACCAGTTTGAAAATTCTGTTTTGTGCTGAAACAGAAAAAGATAGAATTGCAAGTAGTATAAAAAATAGCTGGCGTATCATCATTTCTGGTTTAAGATTCGATGAAAGGATAAAGCTAATATTTTCTAAATAATAATACGATAATTTGTAATTAAGCTTGCGTAAATGGTGTAAGAATGCAGATATTTACCCTGAAAATACCATTTATATGAATTCGGGATGTAGCGCAGCCCGGTTAGCGCGTTCGTCTGGGGGGCGAGAGGTCGCTGGTTCGAATCCAGTCATCCCGACAATGAAAACCCAACACGGAAGTGTTGGGTTTAGTTATTTAAAGGCGGCAAGCCAAGTTACACTTGAGCTTGTGCCTTTAAATAACTAAACATTCCCGCGATAGCGGGATAGGTTTTCATTAGCACCGTTCCCAAACCTGGATCGCCGGCAGGCAATCCAGTCATTAAGTGATTAATGTATAATCTGGTTCGTGGAGACACGAACCAGGGCTTCACTAGAACTATGAGCCAAGCTCGCTTGAGCTCAACCCCCTACTAAACAAAAAAGGTATATCGCGGTAGCGATATGGGTTTTCATTAGCACCGTTCCCCCACCTGGATCGCCTCCAGGCAATCCAGTCCTCCCAGCTGCAGTTGATCATTGAGATTTGTAAATAACACATCGCGATAGCGGGATAGGTTGTCATTAGCAACACCTCCAAAACCTGGATCGCCGCCAGGCAATCCAGTCAATGATGTTTAACTGTTTCGTGGAGACACGAACCAGGGCTTCAAAAAACATTTGGTTTGATAAGAATACAGTTTAAATGTATAATTGTGATAAGTGACCGAGTCACAGACTCTGCATTTCATACAAAAGTTTGAAGTTGTCCTGCGGAACACTCCAAACAGCGGGGAACTGATATTAATCCAGCAACAATAGCATCAATATTGGCAAATATTTTTAATCCTGCAACCACAGGTATAGGCGAATCAACTTCACAATTAGAAAATACGTTTGAAAGTGGAATTGGAGGAAGTGTAGCAGTAGGTTCTTCAACTCAAGAAGCACCGGCAGCATATTTAAATTATTTGTATTTTGATGCTAATTTTGAATTCCAACATGGTGATTACATACAGGTTCCAGAAACAGGAACTTTTCAAGATAATAATGGTACCCCTTTGGGTGAGAAAGTAAATTATACCCTAACGGAAGTAAGGGCTACACTAGAAGAATAAAAGAAAAAATGAAGACTTGGCTATTTAAAATATTTGCGGGATTAATCTTAGCTATTTTGGTGATTTCAATTTATTGGTATCTTAATTCAAAAATTGCTGATCCTGATTTTCATCAATTAGTTAATTCTACTCTTCGGCAAAGAGTAGAAAAGGATTCGAGTATAGTCAAAAGAAATCCAGATATTCTTGTATCCAAATTTACCTTTAATAACGTGGTTTTTTTTGATAAATCAGGATCTACTGCGAAATTACATTCCATAGATTTTATTCAACAGGGGAGGAATAAATATGAGGAGATACTTCTCGAATTGCCAAATGGAGAGTTAGATATTATTTATAAGAAGGATGATTTAAAAAAAGAAATAAATTATTCTGGTTCTGATTACAATGTGAGTATTTATAATGGTAATATTAAAATTGTTGAAAAGTATGGAGGTAATAAGATAGTTTTTATTGGAGTCCAAGAGTAGTGTTTAATTTTTGTAATTCCACACTTCATAGTGTGTCTTAGATACATTTCAGTCAAATTATTGAAATGATACATTTAAGATTTTAAGTCTCCAGATTATTCTACACCCTCTGTTAGTAGTTTAGTGATAGCGTAACTACTAACGATAAATGAAAAGTAGGGCTTGTCTGAACTAGGATTTATAGGATAGAAAGATGATAAGATATGAAGCCTCTGATCACTCAGGGGCTTTTTTTGAATACACATTTTTAACAGAAGCCATTTTACTAGCAATCCGAACAATAAATATTCTTATATTCGAAATTTTAAATAAATGAAGAAAAAACTTAACAACACAAGCCCAAGAGAATTCTTGCGCCAGGGGGGGATACGTATACAACAGGATCCTTTGGCTGTTTTGGAATATATGGAGGGAACGCTGGAATTAAGAAATTTGTGACTGATGTTGTTAGGAGACGTGAAGCAAATAGAAGGGAAGGCACAGGCACAACAGTTTGGGTTATCGTTGAAAAAAGGATGAATGTTAATTGGAATTGGACTGTAGACTCTAATGGAAATAATATTAAGAAATAAGATCTTCGTAATGGTAATTTTATTTATATCACAAAGCTGTCAAGATAATCGTTCACTTGAAGAAAAGCTTAATGGATCATGGAGTGGTAATTTTAATGAGGATACAATTACATTAAATTTTGTTACAAAAGATAAATTAATTTACTCTTCTACAAATATTAATAATCAGGAGAGACATTATTCTTTAATGAATGATTCTTTGCTTGAGATAAATAATACAACATATAAAATTATCTTTAAAAGAAAAGATGAGTTTTCATTATCACCTCTAGATTCAAATATCTGGAATAGAGAGAGCTTAAATATAATTTACTTAATTTCTTTCAAAAAAAAATAGGAGCTTTCTTGCATCAAGTTTATCACTTTTCTTATCAGACCTGTTGCATTTTATCAAAACTCCAGCTATTAGAAGTTTATCAATAGCCTAATTACGAACTTTTAAATGAAAAGCAGGGATTGCATCCCGGTCATAATAACGAGAAAATAAATAGAAACCAAAAGCCTCCACTCGGGCGCGTTGCTTTTTCAGCAAAACGCGTTCGGCTAAATAAATAAATAGAAACCAAAAGCCTCTGATCACTCAGGGGCTTTATTATGAATAAGCCTTTTTAGCTTTAAAATCCCGGATAGACATATCCATGAAGTAGTAAATCTTTTCCTGGATGTCTTCGGGCAGTTTTTGGAGTTCAAGCACCCGGTTGAGTGTTTTTTTGTCAATGAGCTCATCGGCAGCACCGACGAGATAATCTAAGGAAACATCCAGGTAATCGGCCATCTTAGCAGCCACTTCAATGGAAGGCTTCATCTCATCGCGTTCATACCTGCCAATAGCCGGACCTTTTGTTCCCAACTACATGTGAAAAACCTTTGCGTTTAATTTATCTCTAATCTATGAGATATTGAATGAAAACCTTAATTTAAGCATATCAAGAAACATCAATTTATAGGTGAGTGATTCGGTGAGTTAATATTTTGAAAAGCTTGTAAGTCATTGAAAATAAACGGGTTTAAGAGTAGGGTTTCAATCCTGCCACACTTATTTCAAACTAGCTATTTTATTAATTAAGTTTAAAGAATTTATCCCTTTTTGTTAATTTAGAAGTATCAAAAAATATCAAAATAAAGTAGACCTAATCGGATACCTGATTTTTGAAATTGACCTTAACTTATTGATAATAAGATAGATATTTGACTGGGTTCAAATCCAGTCATCCCGACAATGAAAACCCAACACGGAAGTGTTGGGTTTAGTTATTTAAAGGCGGCAAGCCAAGTTACACTTGAGCTTGTGCCTTTAAATAACTAAACATTCCCGCGATAGCGGGATAGGTTTTCATTAGCACCGTTCCCAAACCTGGATCGCCGGCAGGCAATCCAGTCATTAAGTGATTAATGTATAATCTGGTTCGTGGAGACACGAACCAGGGCTTCACTAGAACTATGAGCCAAGCTCGCTTGAGCTCAACCCCCTACTAAACAAAAAAGGTATATCGCGGTAGCGATATGGGTTTTCATTAGCACCGTTCCCCCACCTGGATCGCCTCCAGGCAATCCAGTCCTCCCAGCTGCAGTTGATCATTGAGATTTGTAAATAACACATCGCGATAGCGGGATAGGTTGTCATTAGCAACACCTCCAAAACCTGGATCGCCGCCAGGCAATCCAGTCAATGATGTTTAACTGTTTCGTGAAGACACGAACCAGGGCTTCAAAAAACATTTGGTTTGATAAGAATACAGTTTAAATGTATAATTGTGATAATTGACCGAGTCACAGACTCTACAATTCATTAAAAAGTTTGAAGTTGTCCTGCGGAACACTCCAAACAGCGGGGAAAAATCATAACCATTAATATAAATGAAGTTGTTTAGTAAAGTAACAGGATTAGTATTTACTGGTTTATTAATGATTTATTCTATAGTATTTGAATGGGATAAAGCAAATGTAGCTATTAATTATACGCTGATAATATTAATGATTATAACATTATTTATCATTTTTAACTTAGGATTGCTCAGTAGTAAAAATATATTCTTTAGTTTTCTAAGGAAGAATATTTTTATTGGAATAATATTTTTTCTTTTTTTAACAGGTGCTATTTATTTATCTGAATATTTCTTAGGAGTTTATTTATTTAATTTATTTTTATTAATAGGTTTATCGCATAAGTAATTAAATAAAATTTTTGTGTTATTGTTATTACCACCACTGACTAGAGTTTAGTGATATCAGGAAAGGTTTTTATTAACAACACACCCTCCACTGTCTGGAGTTTAACGATAACATACCTTCAGAATTTTGATAAAAAGTAGAATTTCATCCTAGTCATTTAAATAAGTATATTTCATTATATTTGACTGATATCTGTAATCGGTCAAAATCAATTATGAAAACCACTGTAAATATTGTTTTTGCAATTTTAGTTTTAGCAATGTCTCAGTCTTGCTCTAAGCCAGCACCCGCTGTAGAATTTGAAGGTACCAAATGGTTAATGACAAGCTATTCAAAGAGTTGTAATCAAGATGATTATCTACAGAAAACTTTTGATTGCGAACAAGAAAATTGTGTGGAATATTATTTTGATGGCACATTACTGATAATAAACTCTTATGATTCTTTAGGTATTCCTGTTAATTACCAATATGAATATTATAAAAATGGCAATCAACTTCATTATGACACAAATGAGGTTTTAGATGATGAAATTGGAGAAGTTTATGTGAGCTACCATATTCTGGGCAAAACCTTATATTTTGATGAATTTGTAATTGAGGGATGTCAAATAGAAAGAGAATTTATTGCTATAGAATAATATCAAAAGGATGTTCTATCTGGTGTTGACAAGAGTATAAAACATCACCAATTTTAAAGTTAAGATCAGGATGATTAGAATATTAATACGCTTTCAGTTGATTTTAAACATCGAATATTGATTATAATGATTGCCTGACTTTCTTTTCAACTAATAATGAATAACATTTTTTACATGGCCCTTTTTAATCTATTCAAAATAAAATATAGTGTATTTTTTATGCTCTTTATTGTGAGCAATTGGGCAAATGCTCAGGACTGCCAAAATCTTACTCCTCAGCAATTGAACCAAATACAAAACTATGCCGAAGCTATCGTGCCTATTGTTTTGTTCAAATTACATCCTGCGCCAAACAATGATACCGAACGTCAGGAGAAACTCGACTCACTCAAAACCTATGATTATCCAGCTTATGTTGAGTTAATAAATAATATTCAGGGATTCATTGCCAACACGTCTCAGGAACAGCAGGTTTGTTTCTATAAAATTGCTGATAACACCACTGTTAATGCATGGATCAGCTATATTTATCGCAAGGATGCACCTACTAATGAGTCTCTGTCACCGGAATTTCAAAAAGGAATAGGCATACTGGCTGAAATCAATCAGGGGGTAATCGATCCATTTCGTTCTACCGAACAATACCTGTTAACTGTTAAAGGACTTCTGGCCTACACTTTCGCTAAAGAACAAGCAGGGGGAAGAATCCGTATGATGCTCGGACCATCTCTATATTATTCGAAACAGGAGGTAGACGTCTATCTCACCTCCAGGATGGAAGTGCGTATCTATGATCTTAAGGCAGAGCCAGTATCTCTTGGTACTTTTAAATTTTTGTTAGAAGGAAGTACTGATCTGGATGGACTTTGGATTGCTGGCCCGGGTGTAGGACTTGAGTTTCCACAGTTTGGTGTTAAATTGCTTCATCAATGGCGTACCGGAACAGCAATTAATCAATTAGAGTTAGGGATTTCCTACCGGTTTTTAAATTAATTAAATCATGAAAAGAGCATTAATTACTAGTGGAGGAGGTGCAAAAGGCGCTTTTTCCGTCGGGGCGCTTTCTTATATTTTTAATAATAATTTAGGTGATTTTGATATCATTAGTGGTACCAGCACGGGTTCACTGATTGCAGTTTTTGCTGCTATCGGAGATATTGAAACACTCAAAGATGTTTATACAAATGTGGTCAATGATGACATCATAGCCAGAACAAACCTGGTAAGGCAGCTTCAACAAGGAGAACCGTATCTACTTGATACTTATCCTCTGAAAGAATTGATCAATGAAAAAGTTACGGATGATGTCTTTCTGCAAGTAATGAATAGTAACACTACCTTATGTCTGACGGCTGTAAGTCTTCAAACAGGGAAACCGTATATTTTTACTACTAAAAATATTATTGTGCCCGAGGGATATGAAATGAAAATGATCCAGAGCTTATCAGACTTAAAAGACGCTATGTTAGCCAGTAGTAGCCAGGGAGGATTTTTACCTCCTGTAAATATTGATGGGCATCAAATGGTGGATGGAGGACATTGGACGGTTGTTCCTTCAGCCGCAGCAGTTGCACAAAATCCTGATGAGATTATAGTTTTGAGTAACAATCCACGAGAACTATCTCCGGGAGAACCTCAATACACGAGCGTTATTAATACGATTATGCGAGTCATTTCTATATTTCTTCAAGGGGTTAAAACGAAAGACTACATGGTGCTTGAAGATTATGTAGCCAGGACTAATAACAGAGTGTTTAACATTGAGCCGGACACGAACCTCGATGAAGAAAATCCAACTGGTTTGCGTTTCGACAGGTTCTTAATGACATTATGGCGAAGTCAGGGTGAGCAGAAAGCCAAAGAAGTATTTACTGAATCTTCTAATGAAGGAGGATTAGTTACTTAATCATTATTATTTTAAAGACCATACGCACCTTTTAAGCCAAATAATATAGTAATTTAAAGGTCTGATAAATTTATCAAAAAACAATCCATGGGTTCGTATGCAACTGAAATCAATTTTTGTAGGAAAACCAAAAGAAGTACCATATAATGGTGAAATCATATCCAGCGGGATATTTAAAAAAGAGGTAACAGGTGCAGTCAAGGTGAATAAATTTAATCTCGAAGGCGATAAACAAGCAGACCTGACTGTCCATGGGGGAGAGTTTAAGGCAGTATATGCGTATCCGGTTGAACATTATGATTACTGGAATAAAAAGAGACCTGACCTTCAATTTCAACCAGGTATTTTTGGTGAAAACTTATGTGTTTCAGGCTTATTGGAAAATGACGTTAATGTAGGTGATCGGTATAAAATTGGTACTGCAGTTTTTTCAGTTACCATTCCAAGGCTTCCTTGCTATAAGTTGGGAATCAAGATGAATGATTCCAAAATTGTTAAAGACTTTATGATCGCAGAGCGAAGTGGATTCTACCTTAAAGTAATCGAAGAAGGTGTTATTAATCCCGGTGATAAAATTGAGCTAGTATATAAGGACACCTATGGTCTGACTATAAGTGATCTGGTAAAACTTTATACTACAGAGAAAGCAAATAAGGAATTATTGAAAAAGGCTATTAAAGCTCCTTCGCTTCAAAAAGACTGGCAAGAAAAGTTTGCTGAAAAGCTAAGGGCCCTTTCCTGATAATCAAGACCAACATTATTCAAAGCTTTTTGAGGTCTTCGTTTCAATGTCCAGAAGAACAATAATTTTCAATCTTCTCCTTTTTTATAAAAAAGAACCCCAAAAAAATGCTTTTCGACTATCTATGGATCTGTAATCCTTATTTTGAAAAGAATAAAGACTCCGAATGCCGGAGCCTTTATTAATGTCTAATTACCTGTACCAAAATCTGCATCCTCTTCGATCTCAAATACCTTCAACATATTCTTTGAAAGTGGGTCAGGAACTTCTGCTACAAAAGCATATTTCCCGGGTTTAAGATTTACTTTGAAATAACCTTTTTTACCTGCGGGCATGTCCTGGGTACCTCCAATCCATTTTCCAGGTGAAGGAGTTTCCAACCCGGTAATATCTATCCAGTTCATCCAGGAGTTGATCTCTGCAATTTCTTCCCCCTCTTCATATTTGACTAAGTGAACATCATGTCCGAGAAAATGAGAATATGATGTCTGATCTATAAACTCAACACCGATAATTTGCTCCCCGGGGACGAGTTTATTTAGGATGTTAATACCCCCTTCTTCAGAAATTTCAAGGCTTACATCTGCCTCAGGTTCCTCGGCCGTATTTCCCATATCCTTAACTATCATGCTTTCCCGCATCGGATGAAATTCTCCATCGGTTTTGACATAGCATTCAACTACATATGTGCCAGGTTCTATATACAATGTTGATTCAGCACTTTCACCGGGAGATACCAGTCCTATCCCACCATAAAATATTATATCTCCAAACCAAACCGGTAATCTTTCAAATTCAGCAAATCCTTCTTCGGTGTTTCCTTCTCTAATTAGTGCGTAAGCGTCATTAAATACTGGGGGAACTCCGGTTGTAAAATCTTCAAAAGTTATTTGCTTTCCTTCATGAACCGGCATCCTGTCGATCAGCATGAAATGTGTCCAGGTTGATTTATTTGTATATCTGAAAGTGGTCCAACCGGAGGGAACTTCCTTCGGAAGTATGAAATTCATTCCGGTAGTGGTTACCTCTACTATATTAACAGGCGGTTCTTCCTCCAGCATTGATACTTGTTCCGTGCTAGTGCTTTCTGCAACAGAGGTTTTGCCGCAGCCAGCTAAAAGTACCATGAATAATAAAAACATTGTGGTATTTAAAGCTCTTGTTTTCATGATTTATTTGATTGATTAGTTCCATTAAAATATAAAAAGAAATGGCAAAAGAAAAATTTAGATATATAAGTTGTACAGCCCTTAAAATGGTAACGATACTAATCTGATTAGTCCGGTTATTAAAAGTCCAAACTCTGGTAAATAAGTACGGACTTAAGGAGTAAAATTGCTTTTAGTTTCTTTATAAAGTACTTTTCCGCTCACAACCACCCGATCTGTACCACTTTACCAATTATTTGAACTTTTTAATTAAACCCAGTTAATCATGAAACAATTAAACCTTTCATTGCTTGCTCTTTTCCTTTTATTTCTTGGTGCTTGTGATGATGATGATGAGGGATCAAGAAATCGGATTGTTATCAGTCCGGGTCCCGATGCTCAGGCAGAAGTGCAGACTGCTTTTATTGAAGCCAATGCAGGAACTGATATTGTGTTTGAAGCAGGAACATATAATTTTACCAGTCAACTTTCCATTGATGATAAAAATGACATCAGAATTCTCGGAGCCGGAAGGGAATCAACAATTCTTAACTTCTCACAACAAACGGGAGGGGGAGAAGGATTGCTAGCTACCAATTGCGAAAATATATTGTTTCAGGATTTTACTATTGAAGATACGGATGGTGATGCATTAAAAACCAGGGATTGTGACTTTGTGACTTTTCTTAATGTTGGTACTGTTTGGAGTGGAACTCCAAGTACTGATAATGGAGCTTATGGATTATACCCTGTTCTTTGTACTAATGTCTTGATTGATAACTGCTATGCTTATGGAGCATCTGATGCAGGGATTTACGTAGGGCAAACGACTAATGCAGTGGTAAGAAACTCTACTGCCGAAGGAAATGTTGCAGGAATAGAGATTGAAAACACAATCAATGCAGACGTTTATGGCAATACTGCCACAGACAATACCGGAGGTATTTTGATATTTGATTTACCTGGGTTGAGCCAGTATGGTAATACCTGCAGAGTATTTAATAATACTGTAAGTGATAATAACAGAACAAACTTTGCGCCTGCGGGTAATGTTGTGGCTGAAGTTCCTGCCGGTACTGGAATTATGATGTTGAGTACCAGGAAAGTGGAGATCTTTGATAATGATTTATTAGATAATATGTTCGCTAATATCATTGCCGCAAGCTATCTGATTATAAATGATAATCCAGGCGATCCTGATTATGTGGCATTCTGGAATGAGATATATGTGCACGATAATACGTATAGCCGAAATGGTACATACAATCAAAACCAAAATCAAACTGCTATGTGTATCAATACTTTTATTGAAACATGGAATGAATTAGAACAGCCTGATATATTGATTGACGGAATTACAGGAGGTGCATTTTGTATTAAGGAAACTCCTTCTCCATCATTTATAAATGTTGATGCTTTTAACCTGGATACATCTGATTGTAGTGGAACAGCTAAAACAGATCTTTCAATTTACGATTGCGAAGGTGAAGTTCTACCTGCAGTTTCATTTGATCCATATGGAGCGAGTCTTTAAAATCAAATAGTGTGTGATGATGATTCGATTGTTGAGTGTATTGATTTTATTGGGGATATTTAGTGCAGGCTGTAGTGAAGACGAATCCGCAACTTCACCTACCGGGCCTCTGTTTCCTGAATCCCAGGTTTTTGAAAAACTAAGTGACTATAGACTGTTTGAAGGATCCCTGGCCGACCTCCAGCCGGCTGAGGGAGTTCTTCCTTATGATCTTAATTCTCCTTTATTTACTGATCATGCCTCGAAATTGAGGTTTGTTTATGTTCCAAAAGGGAACTTTGTATCCTATGATACCACAGATGTGTTGTCTTTTCCAAAAGGCACTATCCTGGTTAAGAATTTTTATTATACTCTGGAATCAGGCGAAGATTTTATAATCGAAACCCGGTTATTACTTCATCAAAATAATGGATGGAATCTGGAGGTGTATGAATGGAATGATGAACAAACAGAAGCTTACAGAAATATCATAGGGAATACTAAAACACTTTCATTTGTAGCCAACGGCCAATCTTATACAGTTGATTATGTGATTCCAAATAAAAATCAATGTAAGAACTGCCATGCAAGAGGGAATGACGAAAAACCAATAGGGCCTGTTGTCCAAAACCTGAATAAAAATTACTCCTATTCTGATGGAGTTGAAAACCAGTTGACAAAATGGATAGAAGCTGGAATCTTAGAACAACCAAATCATAAAGAGATACCCACCTGGGCCGATTATACTGATGAATCGAAAAGCCTGAATGACAGAGCAAGAGTTTACCTTGAGGTGAATTGCGCTCATTGTCATCAGAGAAATGGTTCAGCATATAACTCTGGCTTGTTCCTGAATTATTATAATACTGATTCCTTAAGCCTTGGATTCAATAAAACACCAGTAGCAGCCGGAGCTGGTTCAGGTGGTTTAGATTATGTCATAGTCAAAGGAAATGCAGATGCATCTATTTTACATTTCAGGATGAATTCTACAAAAACTGAAGTAATGATGCCTGAACTTGGCAGAACTTTGATCGATGAAGAAGGTGTAGCATTGATCAGAGAGTGGATAAATAGTTTAGAATAAAAGTTTACGTGGATCTAGAGCTATTTTATAAGGAAGGCAAATTAATTTGCCTTCCTTTTTTATTAATTCAAAGCAAACAATATAGATCTAAATATTGAATGATTCAGATTTGTACATGATTAATAAAAAAGGGAAACTGTAAATTGCCCTTCTTATTTTTTGGATCAAAAAAAGAGACTACCCTTCGATAGCCTCTTTATCTATTAATTAAATCAAACCATTCCATGTTATGATAGTCCTGATATCACCCCTTCATTATTGATATCAATACCCTCAGCAGCAGGTGTGGGGGGAAGTCCGGGCATCCTCAATATATTTCCTGCTATTGGTATCAAAAATCCTGCGCCGGCAGCGATCTCAAATTCCCGGATGTTTATATCAAAGTTCTTTGGTCTGCCTAATAATTTTTCATCGTCAGAAAGTGATTTCTGTGTTTTTGCAATACAGATGGGTAATCTGCTAAATCCCAGCTCCTCGAATCTGTGTAATTGTCTTTTAGCTTTATTAGAAAGGATTACATATTTAGCTCCGTAGACAGTCTGGCAAACTTTTTCGATTTTTTCTCTTGGTGAATCTTCCAGGTCATAGGTAGGAACAAAGGTTGATTCACACTTTGCCGTAGCTTTTACCACTTCTTCTGCCAGATCTAAAGTTCCTTCGCTACCTTTTGTAAAGCCATTACTTTCTACAAAAGGAACATTACAATCTGCACAAGCTTTTTTAAGGATAGATATTTCTGCATCAGTATCAGATTCAAACCTGTTGATACAAACTACTGCAGGCAGCCCGAATCGGGTGATATTTTCCACGTGTTTTCTCAGATTTTCTTTTCCTTTAACTACTGCTTCCAGATCTTCTTCCTTCAAATCAGCTAAGGGCTTACCTCCGTGATATTTTAATGCCCTGATAGTTGCCACGATGACCACAGCTTTTGGGGAAATACCGGCATGTCGGCATTTGATATTAAAAAACTTTTCTGCACCAAGATCAGCTCCGAAACCCGCTTCTGTCACAACGTAATCGGATAATGACATGGCCATTTTCGTTGCAATTATACTGTTTGTACCCTGGGCGATATTGGCAAATGGCCCGCCATGGATTATGGCTGGTGTACCTTCCAGTGTTTGTACCAGGTTTGGTTTGATTGCATCTTTTAATAGCGCTGCCATGGCTCCCTCGGCATTCAGATCACGTGCAAAAACAGGTGTATGATCAAAGGTATCTCCAACATAGATATTTCCAAGGCGCTCCTTTAAGTCTTCAAAATCCTTGCTGATACATAAAATAGCCATCACTTCTGATGCGGCAGTAATATTAAAGCCTGTTTCCATAGGAATTCCTCCGGATTTTCCTCCTAAGGCCGTAACCATCTTTCGCAAAGCGCGGTCGTTCATATCCATGCTGCGCTTCCAGAGCACAGTACGTGGATCGATACCCAAACTACGGGTTGAGCTCTGTATATTATTATCAATTAAAGCGGCAAGCAGATTATTTGCTTTTTCTATTGCAGAAAAATCACCAGTAAAGTGAAGGTTTATATCCTCCATAGGTACTACCTGTGAATATCCGCCGCCTGCAGCACCACCTTTGATACCAAACACAGGGCCTAATGATGGTTCTCTCAATACTACAGTTGTTTTTTTGCCAATCCTGGAAAGTCCGTCTGCCAATCCAATCGATGTGGTGGTTTTTCCCTCACCAGCAGGTGTAGGGGTTATAGCAGTAACCAGGATAAGATTACTGCGATTGATTTTATCTTTATTGTTATGTTCTAAAGGGAGTTTAGCTTTGAATTTACCATAATGTTCCAGGTCATCTCTTTCAAGTCCCAGACCTGACGCTATTTCATCAATGTGTTTTAACTGACAATTTTGTGCAATTTCTATATCTGTGAGCATGTGTTTCTGATCTTTATTTGGATTTCACTCAAATTAGCTCTACTTAATCGATCCTGTTAAGTCAGATATTAGTGGGCAAACTGACTTTTATCATCTTGGTTTACAATAGGGGGGTATTTATAACCTAGTTTGATATAAAAGCCTTGCTGCGGATCAAGGATAATAAACTAATTTTAACCAGACAGTATTCTAAAAGCCACTATATTATGAGGAGCATTATATTTTTATTCCTGCTGATTACTAATCTGATAAGCGCACAGGATTTTTTACATACTGAAGGGAAATACATAATCGATAAAAACGGGGAAAAGATTATTCTTAGAGGAATTGGTCTTGGAGGCTATATGCTACAGGAAGGTTATATGTTGAAGGTTCCTTTTTCCGGTCAACAATATGTTTTCAGAAATCATGTTGAAGAATTGATCGGAGAGGAAGCAACTGAAGAATTTTATAAAAGGTGGTTGTCAAATCATGTGCAAAAACCAGATATTGATTCACTGAAAAAATGGGGCTTTAATTCTGTCAGGCTACCCATGCATTATAACTTGTACACCTTGCCTATAGAAGATGAGCCTGTAAAAGGTGAAAATACGTGGCGTGAAACGGGCTTTGCATTAACAGATTCTTTATTAAAATGGTGTACGGACAATGAAATGTATCTCATCTTAGATATGCATGCAGCCCCGGGAGGGCAGGGGCATGACCTCAATATATCAGATCGGGATCCCTCAAAACCGTCATTATGGGAAAGCAAGGCTAATCAGGAAAAGCTGATTGCTTTATGGGAGGAGCTGGCAAAAAGATATAAAGACCAACCCTGGATAGGAGGTTATGACCTGATTAATGAACCCAACTGGCGTTTTAGTGAGGAAGGTCATAAACATGGTATTGATGAAAAAAATAATGCTCCGATCAGAAAATTGATGATAGAGATTACTAAAGTGATCAGAGAAGTGGATCAAAATCACATAATTTTTATTGAAGGAAATGGATGGGGAAATAACTATACAGGTATCCTTCCTCCCTGGGATAAAAATATGGTCGTAAGTTTTCATAAGTACTGGAATTATAACCGGACAAAAGATATAGAAGCTTTTTTAGAAATAAGAGATCAGTATAATGTTCCGGTTTGGCTGGGAGAATCCGGAGAGAATTCTAATGTCTGGTTTCGGGATGCGATTAAGCTGATGGAAGAAAACCAGATTGGCTGGTGCTGGTGGCCACTAAAAAAACTGGGAAGTAACAATCCGTTAGAAATAAAGATGAATGAAGGGTATCTGAATATCATAAATTACTGGAAAGATGAAGCAGAAAAACCTTCGAGGGATGAAGCGATCAAAGCTTTCATGCAGTTGGCTGAAAATACTAAGATTAAAAATAATATAGTTCACTATGATGTTTTGGATGCTATGTTCAGGCAAGTAAAAACAGATAGTACTCTTTCATTCAGGGATCACCTTACTGGAAAAAATATTATCAAAGCTGTGAATTATGATCTTGGTCCAATTAATAAAGCTTATTATGATGTGGATTACGCAAACTATCACGTTTCTACGGGAGGTGAGCGACAACCATGGAACAAAAGCAGGCTTTATAGAAACGATGGTGTAGATATATTTAAAACACAGGAAGGGGAATTGTATGTAGGAGATTTTGTTGAAGAGGAGTGGCTTCTGTATTCTATTGAAGAAGAGGAGAAACAGAATTATAACTTGATACTTTCCCTGAGGTCAGTTAGTGAGGGTTCAGTTGTCAATGTTTATCTTAATGATCAGTTAAAAGAGACTTTAGAAGTTGAACAATCTGATCAATTCCAAATTTATAAATTAGATGAGATTGAATTGAATAAAGGTCTAAACCAATTGAAGATAGCCGTTAATTCAGGTGATATAGATTTTAAGGATATGAAGTTTAATGTTCAGTAGCATTGATTTTATTCAACATTCTTAAGTTTTATATCCGGCATTTTTTTACCAAAAGTACTAAGTCCGTCAAGAGCACTTTTCATTGAGATAGGATTTATTTCAAATCCTTTTTTTGCAAAAAACCTGAGTTCTCCGGCATCCATTCGAGGAGCATCTGGGACAAAAACTGAATAAAAATTTTGATCGGTATCGTCAGTAATAAAGGCTATACGATAAAAATTATCTTCTTTGAGTAAAATAGCCTTCCATGGTTCTTCTACTGAATCGTCCTCGGAAATAAATTTGAATTTAAGAATTTGTAAAAAAGGAAATACCCTGAATAAAAAGTCTTCTATCCCCGATCCCCAGCTTTTAAGTAATCCGACTTTTATTAAATAACCTGCAAGGTATGATATTATTAAAATGATTATGACCAGAGAAAGTGTTGCTGCAATGGCGGCACCGAACATGGTATCAATACCAGTAATGGAAGCAAACCATGCTGCTAGAGGATTTAATAAAGCTACTATTTTGCCAACTATAATGAGCATCACAGTCAAAGGAATAAGAAAAAGTACCCCGCCTAAGAGTACTTTCCTTGTTGTCTTTTTTATTATATGCATTTCGTGTTCTTTTTTTATGGCAGCTAGCTTATTAAGTTAATAAAATCTACCATTTATTTATATGAACACGTATTTAATTCAATAATAAAGCGGTTAAGATTCTGATGATTTTACTTTATTAATTTCTCCATTCAGATCTTTCCCATTTGAATTTTTGTTTGTTTCAATATAGGATGTCAGATCAAAGGCAAATTTCATTACTTTTTCAGCTTGACCAAGTTCGTTCTGAACTAAGGTATACGCTCCGTAAAGAATTACTTCATTTCCGAATTTGTCAATTCTTTTAAATTCGCCGCTTTTAGTAATTCCATTACCAAGATCAGACCAGAATTGTTTGTACTCCATTGAAGTTCTTAAGGCCTCATCCACAAAAATCTTATGGTGTTGCCCTTCGATTTCGCTTGGGTTGTATTTCATTAGTTTGCAAAAAGCATCATTGGCATTAAGAATAGTCCCATCAGTTGCAAATTCGATCATACCAATATTACTGTTACTAATGGCGATGAGCTGTTCTTCAGCTAATGTAGATTTTCTTCTCATTTCCTCCTGGGTCGCCTGCAGTTCTTCCATATTTTGTCTCATTTCTTCTTCCTGGGCACGCATTTCTTCAGTTTGCTGCTGAGACACCTGAAGCAGTTCATTTGTTTTATTTGTTAATTGAGAAGTGCTGATTGAAGAAGCAATTGTTTCGCTCACACGATCCAAAAATTTGTGATGCTTTGATTCAAATTTTTTCAGCGTAGCTATTTCCAGGATACCCACTATTTCCTGGTCAGTTTTTATAGGAATTATAATAATTTCGCGAGGTTCAGATGATCCAAGTCCGGAGGTAATCTTAATATAGTTTTCAGGAATTTCTTTCAGATGGATTTTCTCTCTTTCGAGAAAGCATTGACCAACAAGGCCTTCACCAACTTTAATCCTTTTATCAATAAATTTTTTCCTGTCGTAAGCATAACAGCCCGTCATTTCCAGATCTTCTTCAGTTTCTGAATCAAGAATAAATAAGGCAGCCTGATTGGCATCCATGTAATTGACCATAAATGATACGATCAAATCAGAGAGTTCTTCAAGATTATTAATTTTTGAACGGACGATATCACTCACTTTAGCTATACCTTCAGTAATAAACTTTTCTTGCCTTTCTCTTTTTGAACTTTCGCTAATATTATTCCTCATGTTCTGAAGAGCTGTAGCGAGGACATCATCTTCATCATTTTTGAATTCAATATCTATGTTTCCTTTTGCTATTTCATTTGCAAAATCTATACTGCGCTGGACACTTTCATCCTTTTTTCGAAGCTCCATGATATTATCAGCACTTTCTTTGGTACTTTGTTCCTGGTTATGTGCATATATAGAAGCAATAATTATCCCTACAGCATACAAGCCTGCGTGGAATAAAAATGTCTGAAAGTCCATGTAATCCAGCTGAGTAAAATAGATTTGTTTATAAGATTCAATATTTTCGGTACTTCCCAGATACTGAATGTAAGCAAAGGAAGAATGGTGGATTACTACGAATAAAAACTGGGGGATGAAAGCATATTTGTTTTGGTAAGCTATCAAAACAATAATAGCTATAAATGCAGTAAAATGCATTTCAAACAAACCGTGCATCTGGTAAATAAATTGAGCCATAAAAATTCCGGCCACGAGGCTACCAATATACTGGTTCAGTCTTGAGTCCTTAAAAAATATTTTGGCACTGTAATACATCATCAAGTTGATCAGACCTACGCCAAATCCAACAAGAAAAGTATCATAAATAAATGAGAGACCAATTCCAAAAATAAAATAACCAATGAGTAAAGATTCCAGGACCTTATCAGATTGCTTATATATTTTTTCAAAAAATGGTAGATATTTAGATTGCATATTTATTTGTTTTTATTGGTTAGAAGGTAGCTCACAGCCATAAGTGATATAAGCTAATTCAGGAAATGAGGGTGGGTTTTTATTTTCCAAAAGCGCTTCCAGGGCAAGTTCTGCAAAGCGCGTATTTTTAGATGTGCAAAAACGAGCCTTATTGTAATTGCCTTTATAAAAAACCTTTCCATTTTCAATAATTACCGCTTGTGGAGTACTATAAACGCCAAGTTCTTTAGCTATTTTACCTCCTTTATCGATAACTGTCTCAATTCCGAGATCATACTTTTCTCTAAATTCCTCTAATTTATCAGCTTGCTTTTCTTCTATTACAGCAATGAATTTCACAGAATCAGCATTTTTACCAACAATTCGTTTGAAATCTTTGATGTTAAATCTTGAGCAGGGGCATTCACTATTATAAAAATGGAAATAAACTCTTTGGCTTGAATATGCTTTTTCAAGACTTACAGAATCACCTTGGTTAATTTCTTTTAGATCTGCAGGTTTAGGTGTTGGCATCAGGAATCTATATTCCTGTCGATAAAAAATAATTGCTATGACTGAAAGTAAAAAAGTCAGCCATATAGCGAAAAATAACTTTTTCTTCATATCAATCTTCACTTCGTTTTTTATTAATCATCAAAAGAGTTTAAAAGTAAACCCGGTTAATTTTACCGGGAAGTATTGACATGTAATGACAAAGATGAAATTTGTATTTATAGTTATATAACTTTGAAAAATGGTTAAAATCAAATTGGCTTTTGAATTGGGTGAAGCTAAATGCTATGAGAATTAATTGTTATAATCATTTGTAAAATCTATAGTTTTCAGGTTCAAAATATTATTAAAACATAGATATCATTATATTATTTGTGTCAACAATAAAATCAATTTTATTAATAGTAAAAGAACTCGCTTACAGGGTATATGTTTAGGAGGAGTAATGTTTTAACAGTTTTCGAACAATAAATAAATATGGTACTTCCAATCAGACCAGATTTAAATAATGAATAATATTAATATACCAAGATTCAAGAATTCTATAATGTTGATTTGACAAAAAGTATATTTGTACAACAAGTAGCTTTTTATTCCAAAAGGTGAAAACCTATTTTAAAGTTTTTATTACTAATTATGTTTAAAGAGAATGCCTGTTAATTTTTTAATTAGTTAAAACTCTCTACATACGTTCAAAATAATTTCCCCCGGGGGGAAGAAATATTTTTTCTAAAACACCAGGTAGTTAACCACGCCTAATATCCAGATTAAAGTCCAGCCAAATGTTCGTATGATATTGACCTTTATAAGCTTTGCACTAATGATTTTAACATCTCCTGATTCAGTCATTTTATTATGGAGTGGAACTGCCGAAAAGAATGTGTTTGCCCAAACAAGTAAAACGATTGCCAGACAGATAAAATTGATTATTCCCGGATCTTTGATAAAAAAATAAATAATGATTCCCAATTGAGTAATCATTAAAGGGGCTACCAGTGCAGTAATTCTTGCGACATATCTCTTATGCCAGGTACTCACCTCACTTTGACTCATGTACCGGAAACCTGGATATACTATGATCTGGGTTAGCCAAATGAGTATAAATAGTCCGAAATCAATAATCATTCTTACAATTTCCATGTCTTATAAACTTTATAACAGCCAATATGTTTTATGAATATGTTACACTTTAAAACAGAGATAAATCCAAATAGTTTAAAATGGATTGTCTTTATACATGGAGCAGGAGGTAGCCTTGATACTTGGAACTATCAATGGGAGGAAATGAGTTCTCATTTTAATTTGTTAGCCATAGATCTCAGAGATCACGGAAAAAGTAAAAACATTTTGCCAGATAAAGAAGTCTATGAATTTCAGTTGATCACCACTGATATTCTAAAGGTGATTGATTTTTTAGACATAGAGAAAGCCTATTTTGTTACCTTGTCTTTTGGAAGTGTTTTAATGCAGGATTTGAGCATGAGACGTCCTGAGTTGGTATGTGGAGCAGTATTGGCAGGAGCTATTTTTAAGGGCAATTTATTAATAAAAACTTTTGTACACCTGGCGAGGTTTTTTAACTTTTTTCTATCTTATAGTCAGATGTACAGCTTATTTTCTTATCTGTTAATGCCTAAGAAAGAACATCAAAGATCCCGAAGAATTTATAAAATTCAAGCTACTAAAATTGGTTCTGAAGAATATATGAAATGGCTGGGGCTATATTCCTCTTTTTTTTATACACTTAGAAAGTTTAGCAGTCAGCAAATACATTTTCCCACACTTATTATTATGGGGGCAGATGATTTTGTTTTCTTATCAGCGGCAAGAGAATTTAATGAAAAGCAGAGATATACCAGGCTGAAAATAATTGAAGGAGCTGGCCACATTTGTAATATTGATAAGCCAATGAAATTTAATGAGATAATGAGAAGGTTTTTATTAAATGATAAACTGGTTAGTCAAAAAACAAATTCCTCATTCTGATAATGTTCAAACTATTAGAATCGGTTTTATTTGAAGACGTGGGTATATACTATTATAGGATTTTTTATTTATAGTTCATTTTAATTATTATCTTAAAATTAAAAGCCAACTTATTCTGCCGTGAAAGATCAGTTAAGTATTAGTAAAGAAAATTCGGGACTTGATTTACTTCTTCTATTTTTAATTATTTCAATATATTTTAATGGTATTTCTCAGGAGAAAGATCAACTTAAAAGTCTGTCAGAAAAGGTAGAAAAAGGGACAGAACAAATCAATTATCTTGAAAATAACATAGAAGAATATTCTGATTCTTCAGATAGCCTGGATCATTATTCTGAAAAGCTAATTAATTTTAATGAGCAGCTCGATGAATATGCTGAAAAGGCAAAAGAAATTCAGAAAACTTATTCAGACAGATTGAAAGAGTTAGGCCCAGAGCCAAAGGAAGGAGAAACCCCTGAAACAAAGGTGATTTCAGATCTGAGGTCAAATATTGAAGAAAACCTGGCTAAAGCCGAGGGATTGAAACAATCAATAAATTTAATAAAACCTCGTATTGATGAACTGATAGTCGAAATATCTAAAAAGAAACGTTCACTATTCCTCTATGAAATCAGCAATCGACATTATTCTATTTTATCACCTTCGTTATGGGAATCAGCAATTGATGAAATCCCTGCTTTCTGGGCAGAGGTAGAAATATATTTTATAAAGTGGAAGAATAAATTAGTAGAAGAGAACAGCTATAAAGCGACTATATTGACTATTAGTGTAGTGTTTATGTTTCTGGTTGTTATTTTTTACCTGATTTATAAAAACAGTATATGGCAAGGTATTGATAATTATTTTTATAACGATGGTAATTATACCGCCATCGATAAAAGAAGACGGGCAGCTTTAAAGAGCTTTTCAGATTTAATACTTTTTAGTTTAGCAAGTTTTATTATTTATCGGGTTGGGAAAGAATTTGGTCTGATCAATGATCATAATAACCTATTTTTCATTAGGCTGCTTTTTGGAATTACAATTACAGTATTTTTCATTAAATATATTAAATCTGCTTTTTCTCCAAATACAGGTAAATGGAGGATTATTAACTGTAATGATAGTTATGCAAAAAAGATCGTTAAAGTATTATCCTTAATTTTTGTATTATATATCCTTGAGCGTGTACCCGTTACCGGTATTGAATTAACATTAGAAGGGGGAATAGATTTAATACAATTGATCTCAGGTGTCTTTAGTTTTATTGTCCTTGTTTTGGTTTTATGGCTTACGAAAAAAAACATTTGGATAAACACCATTGTTTCTTCAGAAGAAGGTGATAAAAATCCTCAGGAAAAGAAACTGAAGTTAAGATATGAGATAATTAGAAAAGTTTTCAGGCTTATTGGGCTTATTCTAATAGCCGCAATTTTTCTAGGGTATATCAGGCTTTCCGAATTTTTAGTGATCAGGTTCATTCTGTTATCTTTTTTATTGGTTTTTTATATTTCTCTCAGGGAATTGCTAATCTGGGGAATCGCAAGCTTGCAAGCTTTTGGTGCTTCTTATAAATCAAAATATGAATCAGAAGAGAGTGATGAAACAGAAAGTTCAGCTGAGTTCTGGATAAAGGTAATTGTTGATCTTTCATTACCATTTGTATTATTTCCTGTATTACTAATTTTGCTTGGATTTGATAGATTGGATATCAAACGTATTTATTCATTCTTTGATTCTAATATTAATATTGGGGCAGTATCATTTTCTATATCAAATCTAATTTATGGATTTATAGTATTTTTAATTGTTATAATAGTTACCCGGTGGATTAGCAGTTTATTCAATAAAAGAATATTGGGCCCGGCTCACTTCGATCCCGGATTGAAGAATTCAATGATGACCCTTTCAAATTATTTTGGAATCTTATTAGCAATAATTTTATCTTTGGCTACTATAGGTATAGACTTTTCTAAAATAGCAATAATTGCAGGTGCATTGTCTGTTGGTATTGGTTTTGGACTTCAAAGTATAGTAAGCAACTTTGTTTCCGGGTTGATTTTATTGTTTGAGCGTCCTATTAAAATAGGAGATTGGGTAGTAGTAAACTCCGGAGAAGGATATGTGAAGCACATTGGGGCCAGAGCCACTCATATACAAACCTTTGATCAGTCAACCATAATTATTCCTAATTCAGAATTGATTTCAAATTCATTAACTAACTGGTTTTTTAATAATAGAAGAGGAAGAGTAATTGTTCCTGTGGGAGTTGCTTATAGTTCAGATCCGGAAAAAGTAAAAAATATACTTACAGACGTGGCAATGAACCATCCTTCTGTTTTAAAAGTTCCTCCGGTAACAATTTATTGGAGTGATTTTGGGGATAGTTCTCTTAATTTTGAAGTCCGAGCTTTTATCAAAAATTATGATGAAGTTTTGTCAGTAAAAACGGACTTGAGATTTGCTATTTTTCAAAAGCTCAAGGAAGAAGGTGTTACAATTCCATTTCCACAAAGAGATGTTAATTTTTATCCCCAAGAAAAAGCTCAGCATTCTTCAAAAGAAACTGAAATTACTCCCCACAAAAGAACAAAAGGAACAAAAGGAGAGTAATTATTTTAGCATATCCGGAGTTGCTACTGTCCGAAAGCCCAGGTGGTCAGATCCGGTATCAATGCTGGATGGCATTCTTGCAGAAATTCTGTAACTGGCACAATATGAGGCATGACATAAAAAAGAACCACCTTTAATTACTTTGACCGGTTCGTAGGGTCTGTCCGGATCAAAATATTCATCTGCACCGGATGGGTTACTCAATGGGGAAGAAGTATTAATAGTTTTATAATAATCCCTGTTATACCAATCGCTAGTCCACTCCCAAACATTACCGGCCATATCATATATTCCGGCCGAATTTGGAGGATAGGATTTTACAGGTGAGATATATTTAAAGCCATCTTCAGACTCATTTTTAGTTGGGAATATTCCCTGCCATGTGTTAGCCATAGCATTGATTTTATTATCGTCATTACCCCAGGTGTAAGTACACATTGTCAAAGTGCCTTTTGCAGCAGCTTCCCATTCTGATTCAGTAGGTAATCGTCGATTAGCCCATCTACAATAAGCCTGAGCATCTTCAAAGGCAATATGGACTACAGGGTAGTTGTCCTTCCCATCAATATTACTTCCCGGACCATAGGGCTGTTTCCAGTTTGCCCCTTTTTTCCATTCCCACCATTGATAGTAATTATTCATGTTTTGAACTTCTTCGACTTTTTTATTAAAGATCAATGATCCTGGCGCTAACATTGAGTCAGCTGGTTTTGGAGTGCCGGGTGGAAGTTGTTTTTTCATTTCTTCCCAATCTATGGGTCTTTCAGCAACAGTTATGTAACCGGTTTCCTCAACGAATTTTTTGAATTGTTTATTGGTCACCTCATGGATGTCAATGAAAAACCCATCTACATACACTTCATGAGCAGGTTTCTCATGGTCGATAGCAAATTCATCAGCTGGGAGAGCTCCTTGAGTGAATTTTTTAGCAGGAACCCATGCCATTCCTTCTGGTGTAGGCATCGGAGGAGTAAGATCTACCAGTTCACTATTTTTAATCTGTTTATTTTTATGCTCATTGGTATTTTGACATGAAATCAAAAAAGAAGCTAAAAGTAGTATGAAGATGTTCTTTTTATTCATTGAGAAAGTATAATTCTAACTAAAATTGAATATTAATATTAAACTTACAATTCTGCCAATAGTTTTTTCAACCTGGAGATTGCTTCTTTTCTGGCTTGCGCATTTTCTTCTGAAGCATCTGGTGCCTGACCCGCCCGCATAAACCCGTGCCCTGCACCCTTATAAATTTCAGGTTTATAAGTCTTATTATATTCATTCATAATTTCTTTTGACATATCGATAGTTGAATTGACCCGATTATCATTCCCACCATAAAAACCATAAACGGGAGCGGATATATCTTTGTAATCTTCTGGATCTTTAGGGCCTGATCCATAAAATACAAAGAAGGCCTCAACTTCATCAGTATTGGTAGCAAATCTGAACGTTTGTGATCCACCCCAGCAAAATCCCATTACTGCCACTTCACTGTTACCGGCAGGTAAATTTTTAGCATATGAAACTACTGCTTTGAGGTTATTCGTTATCATTTGAGGGCTTAGCTCATATATTGCTGATCTTGCTGCATCACTGTTCTCGAAATCCGGTGTATTACCACCATTGGGAGCTTTGCCAGATAAAAAATCAGGAGCAATAACAATGTATCCCATTGCAGCTACCTGGTCTGCCATACTTCTGGCCCAGTCATTTAATCCCCTGTTTTCATGGATCAAGATAATTACGGGTACTTTTTCTGATACTTCAGGGTAAACGAGGAAGCATGATATTGATTCATCTCCATAGGAAACTGTTATATTTTCCTGGTGACGAGGAGAATTTTCTAGTTGTTCAATCGCCCAGTCCTGTGATCTGACCTGAATTAAATTAACGATTAAAAGAATGAGAAGGATAGCAGTTTTTTTCATGGTTAACAGATTGGTATACATGAATATAACCATAAATATCACAAAGAGATAATTTGCCTTTAAATTTAGCCTGTATTAATTAACTACCTCGAATGACTGGCTCACTTCATTCCCGTTTTCGTCAACTAGTGTCAGAAGATGAATACCAGTTGAAGTATTTATTCCCATTTTATGTTCTCCTGTGGTAAAGCCCAGGAATTGATCATCCAGATGCCAGAATACTTTTATATCAGCATTTTCATGTGCTGCCTCAAAGATAGTTTGGCCGGTATTTCCAGCTTGTTCTCTGGGGATGTGAACTTTAGTAAATTTTCCTGGATAAATTAGGTCGAAGAATTGGGTTACATCCTGTGCATTACAACCTTCAGTAAAAGGAGGGACAGAATTATAATTCGGGTTAAAACGTTTATAATAATAAGCCTGGACAGGCGGTAAAATAAAATATGATTTTGTAACCATATTTGAAATCTCATAGCAACTACTGTTTACACGGTATTCTTGCTTTTGATCAAGTTTTATATTTTGATGCAGGTCACATTGTTTTGTTGCAGTAAGATACTCAGGCAAACTTTTGTTCTCGATCTCAGTACAATTTTCCGAAGCAATCATGCCACTTTTTTGACAAACGACCTTGCTCAATCCAAATGGTTCCCTCAAATTAAGTTGATCATCGAGCAAATCAAAAATTTCAAACATCAGAGGGGCTGCAGCTTCGACTCCAGTTAAACCCGGGCGGCCCTCGCCATCAGCATTACCTATCCAGACCCCTACTACAAAACTGTCTGTTAACCCGATCGCCCACCCATCTTTGAACCCATAACTCGTGCCTGTTTTCCATGCAATAGATTGAGAAGAGTTAAACTGTTCCCAACCAGCCTCTTGATCAGGCCTGTTTAAGTTTTTCATGGCATTGAACGTGAACCAGACAGATGGAGCCTTGATATGACCGTCTGATTTTAGTTTAATTTCATTCTGGCTGATTGAGTCAGTTTTATCATAGTAATTACTATGAAAATCAGAATTACTATATCCTTTATTAATTGGCCTGGTGTAATAATTGTCAAGAGATCTTTTCATTCCGGCGTAAGCGCTCGTTATTTCCCACAATGTAGTTTCAGCACCTCCAAGAATTATCGATAAGCCATAATGGCTAGCTGGTTTATCAAAAGACCGGAAACCTATTTTTTTTAAGTTGTGATGAAATTTTTCATAACCGTAATCAACCAGTAGATGGACAAAAGGAACATTCAGGCTACTTGCTAACGCTTCATCGGCAGGTACTGCCCCACGATATTGTTTGTCAAAGTTTTTTGGAGCAAACCCATTATAAAAAAGAGGTATATCAGGGACCAGTTTTTGGGGAGTAATGAGTCCTTCATCCAACGAAGCAGCATATAAAAATGGTTTAAGTAAACTGCCAGAGCTTCTTCTGGAGGTGATAATATCTACATGTTGACCATGTGATCCTGTATTTTTACTGTTTCCAACATAGGCTAATACACTTCCATCCTCAATATTTAAAACTAAAGCGGCAGCGTTATGTATTTCGTTTGAGGCCATTTTACTGCTATACTGGTTAACTATTTCTTCAACTTTATTTTGAAGTGAAGAAGATAAAGTGGAATTAATATTGGTTCCTGTCTTTCCTTCTTTAATTGATCTGTATAACAGATGATAGGCGTGATCAGGCAGGTTATAAATTTCAGACGGGATCATCTCTTCCTTGGCAAGAAATAATTCTTCTTCAGACATAAATCCCTTTTTTGCAAGTTTCGATAGTAACGTGTTCCTTTTAGAAATTAATAATTCCTGGTTTTTTCCCGGATAAATGTTTGAGGGTTCATTGGGTAAAATTGCTAGCGTAGCTGCTTCTGACCATGAAAGCCTGTATGGTGGCCTGCCATAATATTTCCAGGCAGCGGTTGTGATTCCGACAATATTTCCACCAAAAGGTGCATTGTCAGCATAGAGTTTGATTATAGTTTCTTTTGAATAAAATAGGTCTAATTTAATGGCCGCAAAGATCTCAATTACTTTTTGGAATAAGGTTCTCTTTTTATTTCCATAAGCCATGCGAATTACCTGCATAGTCAGAGTACTTCCTCCTGACACCACCTTGCCTGCTTCGAGATTTTGCCATGCAGCTCTAAAAATGGATACAGGGTTTACACCGGGATGATAATAATAATATTCATCTTCAAAGATCCGGATAGCATTTTCAAATTTTTTCGGAATTGAATCTGATGAAGGGAATCTCCATTGTTGGTCGTCTGCGATACTTGCACTTAGTAAGTTGCCCTCAGAGGAATAAAGTACAGTTGATCGGGGAGTGTCAAAAACAGGATCGGGAATCGGTATCAATAAAATCAATAAGATCAGAGCAAGTACAAGATATATACCTGCCCTGATAACCTTATTCAACTTTTTTTTGATGCCTGGATTCATATTTATTCAGCTATTACCTCAATCCATTCTCCACCTGTCGCTCCAAATACTGAGTTATCATACATTGCTTCCACTTTTACCGATGGCTTGTAAAATCTACCCCGGTAAGCGGCATTTAAAAGCACCTCAAATTTTACTTTTTCATAAGCCCTTAAATCAAAATAATGCATCGTCCGGTCATCGCGAATATCAATGTAATCCGCTTTTGAATTGCCATTATCTGACCCATCGAGTCGAGTATTGATGATCTCCCATCCGGAAGGCAGGATTTGAGTTAATGCCATATCTTTATAATCGCCTTTCGTACCTGGATTGGTTATTGTTACAACAGCTGTGAAATTTGTACCCTGAACAAGATTGGCAGGGTTAATAGTATTTCCATCTAAATCAAAATAGTCAACCTCGAAATCAATGTTGCGTTCTGAAGGTTCTTCCTTTCCTTCAACAGGTGTTCCGGTACGGATAAGCCTTGCATAGATCGGTGCATTACCTTTATTATTGATTTTAATATTTTGAGAATTATTAACCTTACTTATTGCTACCTGGTTAATGAAATAATCATTATTTACTGCTAGCTGATCACTTCCTGTAATGACTTCTGCATTAACCGGTTTATCTATATCAAATCCTTGAACATACTTAGCAATTGCAATAAAACTATATGCAGTGGTTTGAGTACTCATCCATTGACTATTATCACCCATTTCTTTAGCAATATCCATAAGAAGAAGGAATGCGTCCTCTTTTTGGTCTAATCTAACTAAAGTTTCGAGAATCATGGCTTTATCCCTTGTTCTGGAACCAAAGGTATAATACCTTCTTTCGTCAGAAATCTCAATATTTTTAGATAATCCTGTGATCATGTTCTTGCCCTGATCTTTGTATCCTGCCACAGCATAAGCTAAAGCAAGACGCCATTTTGCTGCAAGGCTGAGAGAATTATTTTCTTTCATTCTATTCATCGCACCCAATGCAGGAGATCCGGCTAATGCAAGAGTATACAGTCTGTATGCCTGAGTCAGATCAGTGTCATTGTCATCTTGCAAACTTCCCCATGATCTGGCTTTTGCTTTTTGGTACTTCTCCCATGAATTGAGAAGATCATCCGGCACCATATAACCTGCCTTCTTGGCTTCGATCAAAAAGTGGCCTGCATAATTAGTCCCCCAGTTAGACGCATAATTACCACCTGGCCAGTAAGCAAAACCTCCGGTTGAAACCCTGAAAGATTTCATTTTATTTATTCCTGCCTCAATATTGTTCTGGATCTTCTGTTCTTCCTCACTTGATAATTCAGTCAGGTCATCTAAATATAGCTGAGCAAAAACAGCAGAAGTGGTTTGTTCGATACAGCCATGAGGATATTTTACCAAATAGTTCATCCGCTGTTCGATATTCAACGGTGGCATCGTACTGATCTCAACTGAACCTGTATTATTCCCTTTAATGCCTAAAGGAGTATATCTGGATGACCAGCTTTCTCCGGGCTTAATCACTTCATCTTTTACATCAGTCATCAGAGGGTTACGGGCGATGACATTCATTTCTATATCATATTCGGCTCTCAGGCCTGAGCCTGTAGCTATGACCTTGACTTTTCCAATGCCAGTTTCATCTGTTGCTTCCAGATCGAAATAAATAACTTTATCACTGGCTTTGGTGAAAGAAACAGATTTATCAGAGCTACCGGAAATTTTCAGATTGCCGCTGGTTTGTACTTTTATATTGACAGAACCCAGGTTATTTTTAAGGGCAAAAATGTTAACAGGTAATTTCATTTTCTCTTTTGGTCCTGCTACACGAGGAAGCGTTGCGAGAACCATCAGCGGCTGTTTTACTGGTGTAGTGTTCTGGGCATGACCATAAGCACCATCTTCAGCAGCAATTACCATAGTCCTGACGCTACCAATGTATTGAGGCATTTTCACATTATGCTTTGCAACCTCACCCTCTTCAAGGTAGAACGGACCTAAAACTTTAACCACTGGTTTAAACCTGTTTGCTTCATTATTATCCTTAGATTTTAATAGGCCATCACCACCAACTGCTAAGAGATGAAGCATTTCTCCCGTAAAGGCTCCCATTACATCATCATAAACATCCCACGTTTTTATTCCCAGTGCTTCACGGGAGTAAAAAGAATTCCACGGTTCGGGAGTTTTGAAATTTGTAATATCAAGTAGACCTTCATCAACAACGGCGATCGTATACGCCATTGGCTTTCCCTTTTTCTCTGAGATTTTTATTTCAAATTTTTGTTGTGGCTTTATCTCGGAAGGCATCTTTATTTCTGGCTCCAGGATGGTATTCTTATTCACTACCTTAATTGATTTTACACCATACAGCCTGATTGGCAGGTCGTTTTCAGTTTGGCCGTGGGGCTGAATCATCGTAAGGTGAGCGTATATATTTGGAGCCATTTTATCAGTAGCTTCAAATTCAACCACTGTCTGTCCCGATTCAGTTTCAACCCAAAATGTTTCTAGGATTTCACTTCCAGTTTCCAGACTGACGAGAAGCCTGTTGCCCTCAGTTGAAGGAATCTGTAGAGAAACGTTATCTCCTACATTGTATTCATCCTTTTCAACTGCAAAATCCAGCATTGCTTCTCCACCAAGCTCTCCTCTCTGGCCTTTTCCTGCCCAGCCCGGCCAGTCAATATACACTACCTGACCGGCTGAATGACCTGATTCTTTGTCTGTTACTTTAATGAAATACCTGCCCCATTCGGGTTTGTTTACACGCAGGTTGTACACAGCCCTGCCATTGACAGTACTGATTTTTTGAGTGGAAATAGGCTCGTTATAACTTCTGCCTATATAATTACTGATGTTTTCATACGAATTATCCCACCACCATCGCCATCTGAGTTTATATACTGAAACAGTCAGGTCTTTTCTTGATACCGGACTTCCCTTTGAGTTTACAGTAGCTATTTGAACTTTATGGTCTTTGTCTGTCAGTAACATTCCTCGTTTATCGCCTTCGGGAACTTTAATGCCCACAAAATGAGTATATGGATAATAAGGTATTGAGGTGCTGCTTATGCTAAAATTCCCGCCTTCTTCATAAACCTTGCCATAGAAAGTTGCATTCAAAGCGCCTGGAGCATTTTTGTTTTCCCCTAACTCTACTCTCAGTTTTGTGTAACCATTGTTATCCAGAGTACCTTCAAAAACAGGCTCCCTGTTAGCGTTAAAATCTTTGGACTGATCGTCAAACTCATAATTTGGAAATTCTTCGAAAGTAGTATTGGTGGGCCTTAATAATAAATCAAATTCTGCGTCTAAGTTTCTTGCTGTTGCGCCAGTCAACCATTTTACATTGAGGTCAGCTGTAACCCAATCATCATCAGCAGTAAATTTTTCCTGGTCAAACTTCAGGTCAATTTTCAACCGGTTTGGTTTGATCGTTTCAATTTTGACTTGTTTTTGAAAAACAGCTCCGCCAACCTTGGCTTTTGCAGACCAATTCCCTGTTGGGGCATCATTTTTAGTATCAAAATCAAACCTGTATATCGGGCCGATTCTATTCGAGCTAACTTTTTTATAGGTAAGCTGTCCTGCGGGATTATACAATTCCATAATCACCGGATGATTTTCATGGAGGAACTTTGATTTATCTTCGATAATAAAATGCAAGTGAACGGTATCACCTGGTCTCCAGACTCCTCGCTCACCATAAATGAAACCCTTCAGGCCTTTTTGAACATTTTTTCCTGACACATTAAAATTGCTCAGAGACAAAGCGCTGCCGTCATCAAGCTTCAGGTATCCTTTTTTATTTTCCTGAGATGCTACCAGAGCAAAAGGCTTTCCTTCAACTTTTAGCAAAACTTTTCCTTCAGAATCTGTATTCCCAGATGCTATAACTTGTTGTTGATAATCGTAAACGTCGATTTTTACATTACTTTGAGGTTCTGTATCCAATAGGTTAGTGACAAAAACAGAAAGATCACCTCCATCTCTTTTTTTGGCAATTAACCCCAGGTCAGATGAGAACAGCATTTTACTGACTGTTCTTCTTCGTCCGTAGTAAGAGTCACTGCATGGATTATCCCTTTGTGACCAGTCATAGCCAGGTGAATAATAGCTGTCATAGTAATCCCAGTATGATCCTTGATCTTCACTATCCCAATTGTCAGAAAGATCTTCCATGTTGCCATTTTCCGACTGACCTTCACAGAAATAAAGAGAATGAGACTTTCTGAAACCAATATTTATCTGGTAAAAAGCACCGGGCTCAGCTTTAAAAACCTCTTCCAGATTTAATGTAAATCTGTTCCATTTATTCAGATCGGTTACACCGCTGGCTTTTAAAGAAATTGTTTTTCTTGCAACTGGTCGCCCAACACGATTTAATTGGCTTTCACCTCCAAGGCTATTGACCTGGAGATATTGCAGCATGTTATTTTCAAAGATCCTGACTATTGTTACATCTACTGCTTTCAGACCAATTGCTTCAAAAGGTAAGACCAGGTTTTCTGAATTTGGTATAATCGACTTGTCACTGTTATTTATCAGTTTAACATTTGGCTTTGCCTGAGTAAATTCCAGTGTTTTTGTGAAGGTGTTAGCCAGCCTGATACCATTAATATTTTTTATGCCCTGATTTACAGTTAGAGTAACATCATCATTTGGCTGACTGCTGGGATAAACCTTTATTTCGTTCAGGTCTACTACCAGGCGAGGGCTTTTATTGGTATTAGACAAGCTTATTAATCCTAATAAATTCTGTTTACTATCTACCGGTTCAGTAAACAGAATTGATATATAACTTTCCTCCCCACGGATAATTTTAGCAGAAGAAACCTGAAAGTCACCTTTTTCAGGGATGGCAACATCAAATTTCATTTTTTTGTCAACCCCAATAGCAGTTCCGTCGATTTCAATATTTACTTTGTCATCAGCACTGTTTCGTTTTGCATTTTCAACAGTGAAAATGTGTTCTGTGGAATTCTCAGATGTTGTAAAGGAAACTTCCAGTTCGGTTCCATTCTGGGTGGCTTCTATTGTTTTTTTCAGATCTTCTGTTGTTACTATATCTGCAGTATTTATTATACCGTTTATCTTAACCTTTGATAGATCTGATTGATCGTAATATTTAAATCCTCTAATCGATGCTTCATAGTTTTGTATGAATGTCTGGAAGATGAATTTAAATTCTTCTTTGTCTGAATCGATTTCAGTAAATATTTTACCCAGGTCAACGGTTGCCTTATATTCCTGGTCATACGGGAGATTTGCCTGTGGCTCAAACACCAGGGTGTTATTATTTTCAAAGTAGGATTTACCCTCTATGGATGGAGAGAAGTTAAAAACATCAGTATCTATTTCATCGAGAAGGCTATCCGGAAAAGATTTAGCCAAACGAATTTTAATATTACTTCCCACTGAAATCACTCCACCGGTATATGAGCTTATATAATCGACAAATAAACCCTTTTGACTACTGAAATCATCATGATCATTATTACAGCCCAGAGTCAGAAAAAGGGCACAGAGGAGAATCAATACTTTTTTCATACTTATTTTTATATGGAGAACTGAAAGATGGTTACTTAAAAAAAATAAAGCCTTTTTATATTTAATAGCTTTCAGCCCGGTTAAAAAATCTTATACTTTCTAAATTAGAATAGTTGATATTATTTATAATGCAATATAATATTCTATTCAATTATGATTCAAGTAATTGAGATAAGAATTGTTTCAGGTTGAAAAAATATTTTGAAAAAAGAATAAGAGCACTTCTGGGAAAAAAATCTGCGTTTTTAAAGGGAATTCGTCAAAAGATTTGATTTTTAATTAGGTAATACCCTGCTCGATCATGGCATTGGCCACCCTTGTGAATCCGGCAATATTCGCTCCGTGAACATAATCTGTTTTTTTAAATCCGAATTCCTCAGCAGCTTCAGTACAATCTTTGTGAATCGTATTCATGATATTTATTAATTGCTTGTTTACTTTTTCACGGCTCCAGCTTTCGCCCATACGGTTTTGTGTCATTTCAATACTTGATACAGCCACACCACCTGCATTTGATGCTTTACCCTGGGCATACATAACATCTGAATTTTGAAAAACCTGAACACCTTCCTTAGATACTGGCATATTGGCGCCTTCTGCAACTAAAACCATATTATTATTTACCAGGTTTTCAGCATCTTTTTTATTTATTTCATTTTGGGTGGCGCAGGGAAAAGCACAATCTGCTTTAATATCCCAAAGAGGATTAAATTCTTCGTCTTCTTTATTTTCGTGATATTCTGCATTAGAATAATGATCAAGATATTCTTTTATTCGGCCCCGGTCTTCATTTTTAATTTTCATAATGACCTTTAACTTATCTTTATCAATCCCTTCTTCGTCGTAAATAAAGCCTGAAGAATCTGATACAGTTATAGGCGTACCACCCATTTCAATGATTTTTTCTATGGCATGCTGAGCGACATTACCCGCACCTGAAACCAGGCATTTTTTCCCCTCTAAAGAGTCCTTCTGGGTACTAAGCATATTACAGGCAAAATAGATTAATCCAAATCCTGTGGCTTCTGTCCTGACCCACGAGCCACCCCATCTTACGTTTTTACCAGTTATAACTCCTGCAAATTCATTTCTTAATTTTTTGTATTGACCAAACAAATAACCGATTTCACGATTACCAACTCCTATATCTCCGGCCGGGATGTCTGTGAATTGACCCATATGCCTGAAAAGTTCATTCATAAAAGTCTGGCAAAACCGCATAACTTCCTCGTCAGATTTTCCTTTTGGATCAAAATCAGCACCACCTTTACCACTACCCAAAGGCATTCCGGTGAGCGCGTTTTTAAATGTCTGTTCAAAAGCAAGAAACTTCAGTATAGAATAATTTACAGAAGGATGAAACCTTAAACCTCCTTTGAATGGTCCTAGTGAACTGTTCATCTGAACTCTGTATCCTCTATTGACCTGTATATCTCCATTATCATCCATCCAATTAACCCTAAATGATATTAACCTTTCAGGTTCAGTCAGACGTTCGAGAATTTTATATTTTCTGTAGATTTCCTTTTTCTCAAGGACAGGGCTTAGTGATTCGATCACCTCTTCTACAGATTGAATGAATTCAGGCTGATGGGGATTTCTTTCTTTTATATTAGAAATGATTTGATCAACAGACATAGATATTAATTAGAATTACAACTTATTATATAATAGAATTTACACATTTTTGTTAAGAAAGTGTTTAGTTATATATATATAAAGTGTTCTAGTATAATAACATACATAGACAAAGAATTGTAAATAGGATTATAGCTTTAAAAGATTAAATAGATGTTTTTGAATCTTTCTATTATCAAGGTTTTACTACCAAATAGTACTGATAGTCCTTCATATTAATTGAAAAAAATACTGATTTTGGATGGTATAATTCGGGTAATAATTAATAATAGATTCTTGAATATGGTGAAAAAAAGCCCTTAAATCATAAGGGCTTTTAGTAGCTGTTATTTATTTCTGGTTTTTAACAACCATAATTGTCGGCGATTGGGTACTTAGCTCTTCATCAAATTTCCATAATTCCATTTTCATTTCTTTAATCGTTTCTTCGTATTTTTTTGATGTTTCCTCATTCAATTCCTCTCCAAACATTTCCTTATATTTTTCTGTAAATGCATCCCAATTCCAGGATTGATCTCGATCAAGTTTTTCCTTGAAATTTACAATTGCAACATGGAAATTATCATAAGTAAATGCACTTGTATAATAGCCTTCATTTCGAATGGAGAATTTGTTTTGTACGGCACTAAATTTTCTTTGCATATCATTAAAATGTTTATATGCCTCATCTATTTCTTTAAAGTCAAAAAATCTGACTCGGACATATTTATGATCAAATTGTTTTACAAAACTTGATCTGTCTAATTGCAGCCTCCATAATGCAACTTGTGGATGGGTTTTTAATGTAGAAACTACTTTGCTATCCCAATGTGCTTTGTGGTCTGCTCCTGAAGGTGAATTTTCCAGGTCATCGTATGAGTCTGTACGCATGGCCCATATGTATTTTCCTGCATCTTTTCCGGTTTCAATCTCATATACTGTCACATCATATTTACCTTTCGGGTGAAATTTTTGATTATGTTCTGCTAGGTTTTTTCTGAATTCCATTATTTTTTCAGGATGAGGAGTGAGAAGCATTTGTTTGATAACAGGCTTTTTTTCTTCCTGGGCATTTACCTGAATGAACATAGCAAATGCCATAAATAGTATTGATAGTTTTTTCATAGTGGTGTGGTTTTAATTTGCTCTTAATAGAGATATAACAATTAATATAAGATCGAAAGAGATAAAATACAAATATAACTAGTTATAAGTCAGATTTTTGTTGGTTTTTGACGTGTTTTGTCAGAGTAGTGATTTATAAAACATAGTCAACTAAAAACTGTAAGATAAGAGTTGAATTCTTTATAAGAAAATCACGGCACCAAGTATATATTCAATAAAAATGTCAGGCTTTAATAATTAACTATTATTAACTGCGGGAAGAATTTTTTTTACCTCCATATTATATTGTAAAAATTAAAGTAAATATTTTTTAAATTATATAAATAATTAATTTAGATAAAATATGAAATGGAAAGGTCGCAGAACCAGTAGTAATGTCGATGACAGGCGTGGCAGATCTATAGGGAGAGGGGGATCTTTAGGATGCGGAGGAATAATTATAATACTTTTACTTTCCTGGATATTCGGTCTCAATCCCTTGCAACTATTTGAGGCTTCATCTGGAGTAAGTTCCTTAACCGTTGAAAAGGAATATGAATCAACCGAAGAAGAAAATGAACTGGCGGAATTCACAAAAGTAGTTTTAGCGGATACTGAAGATGTCTGGAATAAAGTGTTCATGGAACAATATGGAGAAGATTATCCTGAGCCTACCTTAGTGCTTTTTACTGATCAGGTGCAATCAGGTTGTGGTTTCGCCGGAGCAGCCACCGGGCCTTTTTATTGTCCTGCAGATCAGAAAGTATATATTGACCTAAGTTTTTATAATGAACTACAAAATCGGTTTGGTGCGCCAGGAGATTTTGCCATGGCTTATGTAATAGCCCACGAGGTTGGTCACCATGTACAAAATTTATTAGGATATACGGATAAAGTACATAGTCAGAGAAATCGTTTAAGTCAAAAGGAATACAATAAATTGTCCGTGAGGTTGGAATTACAAGCTGACTTTTTAGCTGGCTTCTGGGCACGAAGAGCCGATGAAATGTTTGATATCCTCGAACAAGGAGATATTGAAGAAGCTATTAATGCTGCAAATGCTATTGGCGATGATCGATTACAAAAGCAAATGCAGGGTAGAGTAGTTCCCGATGCTTTTACTCATGGCACATCAGAGCAGCGCATTAGATGGTTTAAACGAGGTTACGAATCAGGGGATCTCTCCTTCGGAGATACATTTTCTACTGATAATTTATAAAAATAATTGAGCAAATTCTTCAGGGATCTGCATAGGCTTCCTTGTAGTTTTATTCAAGAGACACCATGTAGTAATTGCTTTTGCTGCCAGCTTATTATTACTATATATTTCAACAGATCTCTTAGACAACGGTCCTTTCATGTTTAATACTTTGGTTTTGGTTCTGACAATATCATCTGCGAAAATTTCCAATTTATAATCGATTTCATGTCTTAATACAACCCATAAATATTCTTCTTGCATTGTTTTCGAGGCAACAGTTTCCCAATGTGATTTGGCTGTTTCCTGTACCCATTTTAAGTAAATAATATTGTTAACATGTCCTAATTCATCAATATGCCCCGGTAAAACTTTTATGTCCTGAGTGTATTCTTTCATTTTTGTTTATAATTTGCTATTGTTTAACATAAAGTAACTCAGTTTAGATATGAAATTAAAATCCTATTTTTTCCTGATAGTTGCCTTTTTAGTTTTTATCTCATGTACTCAGGAAAAGAGTGATTCAGAACAATTATTGGATAAACCTGAAATTGAACCAACAATAATATTTTTAACCAGACATGCTGAAAAAGATACTCTTAGTAATGATCCGGATTTATCTGCTACTGGTTTTAAGCGGGTTGAAACGTTAACTTCTATGCTTAAAAATGTAGAGTTTGATGGCATTTATTCAACTAATTACAAAAGAACCATTCAGACAGTTAAACCAATTGCTGATCAGAACAGCCTGGTTATAATGCCATATGAGCCATCTGAAAGTACTAAGGAATTTGCTAAGAAAATAAAAGAGAATGAGAAAGGAAATACCATACTCGTTTCCGGTCATTCAAATACAATTCCATTTTTGATTAATGAATTCATAGGCGAAGAAATGCTTCAACAATTTGAAGATAACCAATATGGTGATTTATTTATGGTAATGCTGTCTGGTGAAAAAGCAGAAGTATTGAGGTTTTATGTTCCTTTAATTACAGGCTCTAAGGAAACAACTAAAGTAAATCTAAACTAGACTGCCATTGGAGTTAATTAGTGATTTCTTTAAAGATCTTTTAAAAGTTATAATAAAGCAGTTATTTATTATATTTTAAACTTGTTGAATGTTAAATAGTACAATAATTTAATTTAAATATCAGATATTTTTTTGTAAAAAGGATATAACGTATTAATTTCCATGCCTTAAAATCAATAACATTGATATTTAACCAGCTATATTGTTTATGATTTTTGAATTTAAATTAGAAGGAGAGGATACATCAGTTTATGTTTTAAGTGCAAGACTTAGAATGGATTTCTTAAAACAAAAACTAGGAGATGATTTCAAAATAGCCAATAAGGACGATGAAATAGGATTGATACTTCATTACGAGGCAACTAAATTTGCAAAAGATAATCTAAGTTTAAATGGTTTCGGGTCTATAAATTATTGTCTTAACGAAAAAGAGTCTTCAGCTCCTGTTTATAAAATACAAATCCTGAAATGATCCCGGGTTTGATATAGAATAATAGTCATTGTTATTATAAGTAATCATTGTTCATTATTTTGCACATAGAAAAACTTATAAGATTATGAACAAGCAACTATTAAAAATTACCGCGCTAACATTTTCATTATTATTTGTATTAGTATCATGTGGAGGAAGTCATTCCGATGTTGTAGAATCTGGCACTTATTCAGGTACAATTGAAAAAGTAAATCCTGATGAAGTTGAGATCTACGTAAAAACAGATGATAATAAAACATTAGAACTTTACTTTACTGATGATACTCAGTTAATGAAAGGGGGAGAATCAGTAGATTTTTCTGTGCTTTCTGAAGGAACCAATGTGACTGTTGACGTTGAAAAACAAGGACAGAAAGTTGTACCTTTATCAGTAACAATCACTGAGTAATATGACAGAAGTACCGGGTATGTGGAGGCCGGAATTATGGCATCCACTTGCTGTTCATTTGCCTATTGGTCTAGTTATTATCGGGTCAATCCTGGCAATTTGTTCAGTAATTCCTCCATTAAATCAAAAATATTCCTTTTTAAAGCCTGCATCCAAATTACTTCTTTTAGTAGGAGTGCCATTGATTTGGCTGGCTATATGGACAGGAAATGAAGCCTATGAAATTGTTGGAAGGGATCTATGTGATCCAACAGTTAAAAACGATCATGAATATTTCGGGTACTTCTTAGGTTGGTCTTTCACAATAGGAACTGGCCTGTTTTTTATAGCAGGGATTTTTAATGATACAATTTCAAAATATGTTAAAATAATCTCAGCGGCCGCCCTTCTACTTGCATTTTTTCTAACCGGATATGTTGGACATTTAGGTGCAAGACTCGTTTATCAGCAGGGCGCTGCAGTTTACCAACCTAGTGAAGATTGTAAAGAATTTGAATAAAAAAAGGAGCGTAAATAACGCTCCTTTTATTTTGATTAGATTTTTGAAACAAATTCCTTTACCGGTTTTCTTGATCTGCTGCCATACTCTCTTTCTTTAAATGGATCTTCAAGCTTTTCAGCTTCATCAGGATACCCCAAAGCAATAAAGCAAACTGGCTCATAACTATCGTCAATATCCAGATTATTTATTGTTTTCTCCTTATCAAAACCAGCCATCATATGCCCTAGAATGCCCATGTTTACAGCTTGTAGTAACATGGTGGTATTTGCCGCGCCGGTATCGTGAAAATAATGAGTATTAGGTTTGTCGTTTTTACTAAAAGTCTTTCTTGCCATACTTAATATTAATACCGGAGCATCTTTTGCCCATCTGTTACCTTCCATCAGGCAATTAGCCAGTTTTTCAAATCCTTCAGTCCCTCTATGAGCATAGATATACTCGCAGGGTTGTTCATTTCTACTACTGGCTGCCCATGAAGCAGCTTCAAACAGGTTGGTTAGAGTTTCATCACTAATATTCATTTCTTTAAATGATCGGGTACTCCACCTGTTTTTTATGACATCCAAAATTGGATAGTTCGTTTCAGCTATTTTTTCTTTATGTTGTAAAATATCTATTTTTTCTATTGTTTCCATAATTATGATATTTTCATTGGTATATCCATTACAAGGATTTCAGAATCTTGACTTGCTTTTACATTAAACTTTTCAGTATCCCAGATTCCTACAGCATCTCTTTTTTTAATATTCTCGCCATCTATTTCCAATTCTCCTTCTAACAAGAATAAATAGGCGCCGTTCTCTTTTCTTTTAATTTCGTAAGACAGATCCCTTCCTTTTTCCAATGTAGATAAACTAAACCAGGCATCCTGATGAATCCAAACCCCCTCATCGTCTTTATCAGGAGATAATACTTGCTGCCATTTATTTATTCTATTTTCCTTTTTGAAAGATTGCTGGTCATAGCGGGGCTCAACATTCTTTTTATTTGGGAAGACCCATATCTGTAAAAACTTAACTTGTTGATCATTGTTTTTATTCTTTTCACTATGCATGATACCCGTACCAGCACTCATCACCTGCACATCACCTTCTTTGATAACTTGTTTGTTGCCCATATTATCCTGGTGCTCAAGATCCCCGCTAAGAGGGATGGATATGATTTCCATATTGTCATGAGGGTGTTGACCAAAACCCATTCCCGGAGCCACTGTATCGTCATTAAGCACTCTTAAGACGCCAAAGTGCATCCGCTCAGGATTGTAGTAATTAGCGAAACTAAATGAATGCCAGGTGTTTAACCAGCCATGATCTGCATGACCTCTACTATTGGATTTGTGTATGACTTTGTTCATGATTTTCCAACCCTTATATTTGTTTAAACAAATGTTATATTAAATAACGGCATTTTGCAGGTAAAGGTTTTATTCTTAAAGAGTATATTGACTTAGTAATTTATATATCTCGTTGATGTTATTATCTTCCTTAAAATCTTTAGCTATTGGTTCTGCCTGGCCTCTGATCCAGATTTTGAGCTCCGCATCAAAGTCAAGCAATCCGGCACTTTCTTTCGAAAACTTGATTATACTATGATAGGGGATAGTTAGATACTCTCTTTTTTTGCCTGTAATACCTTGTTTGTTAACAAGTATTAATCGTTTGTTTGTAAACACAAAAACATCTCTGATGATCTTATATGCTTTATGTAGTTCTTCGCCCTCGATTAATACCTGTGAAAACTCCGAATATATTTTTTTTATTGGAATTTCAGAAGCATTGCCCATTAGGCCATCAAAAATAGACATAGGAGGTTTTATTATAAGTTAAAAATCAGCTATTTAAAAAGTTCTATTAATATACCTTAATAATTTCTCCATTTACCAATCCTAATACGCTTTTTTCATATGCTTTAATTACTCTTTTCATGCTGACGGGATTATGGCCGGGGAAAGCTTCACCAAGCTCATCTACAGAATCTTCGACAAGGCCTGGTGAAATTGCATTTAGACGGATGCCTTTTTCAAACATTTCTAATGATGCGGCCTTTATGAAAGAATTTATAGCACCATTGACCATAGACAGTGCCGAAGAATTTTTTATTGGGTCTTCAGATAATATTCCGCTTATTATGGAAATTGAAGTTCCTTTTTTGAGAAAGTGCTGACCCTCCAGAATTAAGTTGATTTGTCCCATGGCTTTATTTCCAAAACTATCCATACCTTTTTTATAATCAAGCTCGTTTAACGGGCCAAAAAAAGCTCCACCCGTTGCTGAAATGACAGCATCAATATCTCCGGCTTTTTCGAACATCTGTTTTATTGTTTCCGGTTTTGTGATATCTGCTTTTATATCTCCGTCATTTCTACTTACTCGAATCACTTCATGATTTTTGGAAAAATGATTGTCTAAATGTTTCCCAATAGTTCCGGTAGCTCCAACTAATAGTATTCTCATTTTATTTGTCTACTTTTATTGATTGATAAAAAAATTATTTTGTGAATTTTGGCAACTGTAACAATAATCACAGTAATGCGCTTTCCACAAGGTTAGATTTGTGGAAAAATTTAAATAAAAATGTTTATAGGAGCACTTATATCAGCTATTATTATTGGAGTAAGTCTGGGACTTATTGGAGGAGGGGGGTCAATCTTAACTGTACCTGTTTTCGTTTATATGTTAGGAATTTCTCCAGTTATTGCTACGGCATATTCACTTTTTGTAGTTGGGTCGACAAGTTTGGTGGGATCAATCGCATTTATGAGAAAGGGCCTGGTTAATTATAAAACAGCAATTGTCTTTGCTATACCTTCATTTATTTCAGTTTATTTAACCAGGATGTATATTATTCCTGCTATACCTGAAGAGATTTTTAGTATCGGTGACCTAGTTGTATCTAAAGATATAGCCATAATGGTCTTCTTTGCTTTTATTATGTTTGCAGCAGCAATATCGATGATAAAGAAAAAGAAAGGGCCTGATTCAAAAGATGAGGTACCTAACGAACTGAAATTTAACATACCTCTGATTGCACTTGAAGGTGCTTTCGTGGGCGTGCTTACAGGGATAGTAGGAGCAGGGGGAGGATTTTTGATTATTCCTGCACTGGTTTTGTTTGCCCGATTACCCATGAAAATGGCAGTAGGAACGTCACTACTCATTATCTCAGCAAAATCGCTGATTGGTTTTATCGGTGATGTTCAAAATCAACCGATAGATTGGGAATTTTTATTAATGTTTACCGGTATATCAATAGTTGGTATTATTCTGGGAAGTATTTTATCGAAAAAGATTAGTGGAGAAAAACTTAAATCAGGATTTGGTTACTTTGTATTAATAATGGCCGTATATATAATTGTAAGTGAATTTATAAAAGCATCATAATGAAACTAAATAGAAATATTGTATTAGTACTGATTCTTGTAGTTATCACATTAAATTCTTGTGGAGGTCAAACATCTGAAGAAGGTGATTATTCGAAAGTTTCTCCTGAGAAATTTAAAGAGTTAGTAAGTAAAGAGGATGTCCAGCTTGTTGATGTCAGAACAATGGAAGAATACAGAAACGGGCACATCAAGGGTGCAATACTGGCAGATTATTTAAGTGGAGAATTTTCTGATTACAAACCAAAACTGGATAGACAAAAAACCGTTTATGTTTATTGTGCAGTTGGGGGAAGAAGTAAAAGAGCCGCTGAAGATCTTGAAAGATCAGGTTATACAGTGGTAGAATTAGAGGGTGGAATTAGAAATTGGACCAGTAAAGGTTTAGAATTAGAGAAATAGAGTTGGAGAAGTATTTAGAAATAGTAAAAAATTCATATTCGGGATATGCTAATTATTTATGGGGTGAAATAACCAATCCCTCATGGCACAATTATTTTTATTGGCTGGTTGGCATATCTCTGTTCTTTTTTGTTTTAGAAGCATATAAGCCCTGGAATAAAAATCAAAAGTTATTTAGAAAAGATTTCTGGCTGGATTTTTTTTACATGTTCTTTAACTTCTTTCTGTTTTCGCTCATTATTTATAATGCAGCTAGTGATGTTGTAGTAAATTTCTTCAATGACATACTAGCCTCGGTCGGGATAAAAAATGTTGTGGCTTTTGAAGTCATGACCTGGCCAATGTGGGCTCATTTACTCTTAGGTTTCTTAGTCAGGGATTTCGTTCAGTGGAATGTTCACAGACTTTTACATACAGTGCCTGCCTTATGGGAATTCCACAAGGTGCATCATTCTGTTGAAGAAATGGGCTTTGCCGCTCATTTAAGATACCATTGGATGGAGACAGTGGTTTACCGGACTATAGAGTATATCCCATTAGCATTAATCGGTATTGGTTTAAGAGACTTCTTTATAATTCACATATTCACATTGGCCGTGGGACATTTTAACCACAGTAATATAAAGGTTAACCTTGGACCGGTAAGATATATATTAAATAATCCCCAAATGCATATTTGGCATCACGCTATGAATTTGCCAAAAGAACGTCGATTTGGGGTTAATTATGGAATCACTTTAAGCTTATGGGATTATTTATTTAAAACCGATTATATTCCTTACGAAGGAAAAGGTATTAAGCTTGGGTTCAATGGTATAAAAAGTTTCCCTAAATCCTTCACTAACCAAATATTATACGGTTTCAGAAAGAAAAGTCGGAATTGACCAAATAATTATTAATAAAGCTTTGCGATTATAGATACTTTTCTTACCTTTGCAATCCCTTTCGGAAACAGACGGTGGAAGAGGGAGTAAGATTGAAGTGATGGAGACGAGTTTATTAGGAGGGAGATCGGGGTTAAGTTCCTGGTTTAGAGGCCGGGAGAGAAAAGAAAAAATAAACTTCCAAAAAGTTGTGTGGAAATGAAAAATATGTTTCAATTTTGCACTCCCAAAACGGGAAAAGGGTACTTAAAAAGTTAAGTATTCACAATCGCTGAGATCCGGAAACGTCCGGGTATAGCAAGCGAAAAAGTTCTTTGAATAGATGTAGGCAAGATAGCAAACCGCTTAAGGAATTTCCTTAAGTCAATTTTTAGGGCCTGGGATACAACAAACATTTAAGAATAATTACAATGGAGAG
>NZ_JAPFQN010000014.1 GCF_026241165.1 Mangrovivirga halotolerans
ATGAAGCCCTGGTTCGTGTCTTCACGAAACAGATTAAACATTCAATTTAATTAAGGCAGGATTACCTTCGGTGATCCTGGTCGGGGGTCGGTGCTAATGAAAACCTTATCGCTATCGCGATATATTTTTTTGTTCGCACTGTTCAATTTCAAGCGAGCTTGACTTGCCCAGTGCAAACAAAAAAACCTTGCATTTTCATGCAAGGTTTTCATTGTCGGGGTGGCAGGATTCGAACCTGCGACCTCCTCGTCCCAAACGAGGCGCGATAACCGGGCTACGCTACACCCCGTAGTCTATATTGACTAGCAGCGGAGAGAGGGGGATTCGAACCCCCGGTACGGTCTCCCGTACGCATGTTTAGCAAACATGTGGTTTCAGCCACTCACCCACCTCTCCGGGTAATTTTCTGATTTTTCAACCTTCTGAACAATCGCTTCGTTTAGCTTTTTCGTTCAAAAGTGATGCAAATATAAACGATACTTTTTTACTTCTTCAACCCTCAACGAAAAAAAAATAAAAAAAGTTTTTAACACCATTTAACCCCAATCTGGTTTCCCGCTTTCACTCACTTAGTTATATTTGTTTTCTAAATTATTGTGATAACATGAATTGGTACGTCGAACCTGATAATACAATTTACATTTTTGCCGGACTTTTTATTTTTCTCTATCTGCTCTATGTAGTCAGGGTTTCTCTAATATCCCGAAAAATGGGTGTCCCCTATTATGGCATCGCCTTTAAAGCGATTCTGCGTACTGTCTATTTCGGATTATTCATAGTCGCTCTGCTGGGTCCTTCTTTCGGACAGGCCAAGGATCAAATACAAGCTGTAGGTAAAGACATCTATTTTTGTGTCGACCTCTCCGAGTCGATGAACGCCAACGACATCGAACCTTCAAGACTTTCAAAGCTTAAGCATGAATTAATAGATATTGTCGATGCATTTAGTGGCGATAGAATGAGCCTGATCATTTTCTCAGGTGAATCATTTATCCAATGCCCACTTACTTACGATCAGTCTGCACTTAGTCTATACATCGAAACGCTTTCTACCAGTCTCGTGCCAGAAACGGGAACAAACTTTGGTCCGCCACTTGAAATGGCTCTTTCCAAAATGGAAGAAAATGAACAGGTAGCCGGAAAAGAAACCAATAAGATCATCATCCTCATGTCTGATGGTGAGGATTTTGGTGAAAACACTAAAGAGGCAGTTAAGAAGATTAAAGATCGGGATATTTCTCTTTATACTTTAGGTATCGGAACCCGACAGGGAAGCAGAATTCCTGAAGGCAGATCGTACAAAGCAGATAAGCAAGGTCAACCGGTGATCACAAAACTTAACCCGGAAGACCTGATAAGCCTGGCTGATGAAACCGGTGGCGAGTATTATGAGATCTCGGCACAAAAGAATGAAACAAATAAACTGATCAAAGACGTTAAAGATATTAAAGGCCAGGTTCAGGCTACTAAAGTAATTGATGTTAACCAAAACAAATACTGGATCTTCCTGGCAATAGCTATGGGACTCTTCGTACTTGATATGTTAGTACCTGTAAAAACATTACAACTAAAATGAGAATCATATTATTCACTATATTATCTTTTTTCACAATCACTTTTATCTCTGCAAATAATATCGCAGAGATCAATAAGTTGAAAAAGGAAGCTACGGAAGCCTTTAAAAATAAAAATTATGAAGTGGCTATTGAAAAGTTCACTATTCTTAAAGACTCATTCAACGTAAAAGAGGAAGGTCTTTTATTAAATCTGGCCCACTCCTACTGGCAATCTGGTGATACAACTCAGGCCCAGGGAGCATATTCTAACCTGCTGGATGCAAAAGATAAGAAGATCCGTTCGATAGCCTACCAGCAAACAGGAAGCATTTCTTTCCATAAGAAAAACCTGGAATCTGCTATTGCAATGTACAAGCAATCTTTATTGGCTGACCCGTATAATGAACAGGCTCGTTATGATTTTGAGTTGGCCATGAAGAAGCTGAAGGAAGAGGAAGAAAAGAAAAAACAGCAGCAAAAGCAGGATCAGAATAAGGACCAGGAAAATAAAGATCAACAAAAGCAGGATCAGCAAAACAAAGACCAGAAAGGCGACGAGAATAAAAATAAGACTGGAGAAGAAAAAGAAGATAAGTCTAAAAAAGAAGAACAGGAAAAGGCTGAAAACCAGGAAGCTGATCAAAAGAAAGAACAAGAAAACGACGGTAAAGCCGAAAAGGATGACGAAGATCAGAAGCAAAACGACGAGACTGATAAAGAAAAGCTCGAAAAGATGAAGAAGCTTCGGGAAAAGCTTAAAGAAATGAATATGTCTGAGGAAAAAGCACAAATGATCCTGGAGGCTCTGCAGAATAATGAGGTTCAATACCTCAAACAAATGCAACGAAAGTCTACAAAAGATAAAGATGACGATAAACCGGACTGGTAATATGCAAGCCACTTAATTGTGGCTTTTTTTATGATAGTCAACCCTAACATTTGTTCGTCCAGACGTGAATTTAATTTGTTATTTAATTAAGTTGCAACTGAATAAACAAACATTAATCTATTAAGGATAATCCCCTTTTATAAACCATAATATTCATGAAAGAAGTATATATCGTATCCGCTGTCAGAACACCAATCGGCAGCTTTAACGGAACTTTAGCAAACATTCCTGCGACTAAACTTGGAACAATCGCAATCAACGGAGCTTTAGATAAAGCTGGTGTTTCTGCAGACCAGGTTCAGGAAGTATATATGGGTAATGTAGTTTCTGCCGGACTAGGCCAGGCTCCTGCCCGACAGGCTGCTCTGGGTGCAGGCATTGGAACTGATGTTCCTTGTACTACTGTAAATAAAGTTTGTAGTAGCGGTCTTAAATCTGTTATGCTGGCTGCACAAAGTATTATGCTTGGGCACAATGATGTGGTAATTGCCGGTGGTATGGAGAACATGTCTTCAATTCCTTACTATCTTCCAAAAGCAAGATGGGGAATGAAATATGGCCATGGTCAGGTGATCGACGGCTTAATGCACGATGGTCTGTGGGAAGTTTACAATGGGTTCCCAATGGGTAATTGTGCTGACAATACTGCTAAAGAAATGGGAATTACCCGTGAGCAGCAGGATGAATACGCAATGATGAGTTATAAGAGATCTGCAGAGAGTACTGACAAAGGTTACTTCAAAGAAGAAATCGTTCCTGTAGAGATCCCTCAACGTAAAGGTGATCCGATCATGATGACCGAAGATGAGGAATATAAAAATGTGAAATTCGAAAAAATCCCTTCTTTAAGACCTGTTTTTGCTAAGGATGGTACCGTTACTGCGGCTAACGCAAGTACGATCAATGACGGAGCTTCTGCATTGGTTGTTATGAGTAAAGAAAAAGTAGAAGAATTAGGCCTTAAGCCATTGGCTAAGATCTTAGGCTTCGGCGATGCTGCACAGGATCCGATATGGTTTACTACCTCTCCTTCTCTTGCTATTCCAATAGCGTTAGACAGAGCAGGAGTTAAATTAGAAGATGTTGATTTCTTTGAGATCAATGAGGCTTTTTCTGCTGTGGCAATTGCTAACAACATGAAACTCGGCCTAAGCGAAGACAAAGTAAACGTCTTCGGAGGTGCTGTTTCTTTAGGTCACCCACTAGGAGCTTCAGGAGCACGAATTCTTACTACCCTGACTTCAGTTCTTAAACAAAAAGATGGAAAAATCGGTACTGTTGGTATTTGTAACGGTGGCGGTGGTGCCAGCGCAATGGTTATAGAGAAATTGTAATTTTTCAATAATAAATTTAAGAGCCTTGCGTTAAACGTAAGGCTCTTTTTTTATGATTTATAGTGTATATTTACCCTATGTATAAGCGTATTCTATTACTTTTTATAATTCTCTCCTCGTCTGTCGTTATTAAGGCGCAGGAATCTTACGGTAAAAAAGTCATTACCCGTTATGGGAATGGCGAGATCAAAGAAGAATATTATGTCACTGGAGCGGATCAAAATAAAATGAATGGTCCGTATATCACCTATTATCCAAATGGACAAATTGCCGGTGAAGGTTCTTTTTCGGACGGGAAACGGGATGGAGAATTCATTTCCTATTATGAGGATGGAACCAAAATGAGGATCATAAATTACAAAGAAGGACAACGACATGGGCCTTTCAGTATATATGATCAGGATGGGGTAAAAATCCAGGAAGGTGAATATGTCATGGGTAATATCGTTGGTAATGTTGCTGTGTATCTCGAGGAAGGAGTGCTTAAAAGTAAAACACAATTTGAGAATGGAATGCCTGAAGGCAGCGTGAAGCAGTATTATGAAGACGGAACAGTAAAGCAGGATATTACATATAAAAATGGAAAGCAAAATGGCGTTTCCAAACAATATTACCGTAATGGGCAATTAAAGACTGAAGCGAATTATGAAGACGGATATCTGACAGGCTTCTTTAAAACTTATTATCCCAATGGCCAGCTTGAAACTGAGAGTTTCCTGGTTGATGGAAACAGGCATGGAGAGTTTAAAACCTATAACATGGAAGGAACTCTTATCATGAAAGGTGAATTTAAAGATGGCTTACTTGATGGTCCAAATTTAGCCTATTACGGTTCAGGTAAATTAAAGCACGAACTGGAATACAGAAAGGGCAGCCGCCAGGGAACTGCTAAATATTATTTCGAAAATGGTTCGTTAGAAAGAGAAGTTGTTTATAAAAACAATGAAGAATTCCAGGATATTATCGAATACTATGCTAATGGTAATATTAAACACAAGCAATACATTCGTGAAGGAGAAAAAAATGGTCTCTGGAAATATTATTATGAAAACGGCACGCTGAGCAAAGAGATCCCATACCTTGATGGTAGAATGCATGGAAAAGTGACTACATACTACTCTAATGGAGAAAAAGAATCTGAAGCAAATTACGCTACAGGCTTTCTTCACGGAGAATACACTTCATGGTATCCCAATAAGCAATTAAAAATGAATGTTGGATATCAACTTGGAAAAAGAAAAGGGCCTTTTGTAGAATATTATGAAAACGGACAACTAAAAACAAAAGGACAGTATTATGATGATAAGCGAGTTGGAGACTGGAAGTTCTACGACGAAGAAGGAAATCTCTTAGAAGGAGAAAAAGTACTGGATTGATAATTAAAATCAGCAGGGATTCTTTGAAGCAAAAAACACTTTCTTATTTTTGCATTCATGAAGCAACACGCACTCAAAGAAACTAATTATAATTTCACCGGTCAGGACAAATTCTACCGCGGCAAGGTTCGCGATGTATACACTTTTGGTGATAAACTGGTGATGATCGCATCTGATAGAATTTCAGCCTTTGATGTGGTATTACCTGAACCCATACCTTACAAAGGACAAGTTCTGAATACGATTGCTGCAAAATTCCTGAATGCCACTAAAGATATTGTACCTAACTGGGTAACAGAAGTACCTGATCCAAATGTAACCATAGGTTATGCATGCGAAACCTACCCCGTAGAAATGGTGATCAGGGGTTATCTTGCCGGCCATGCATGGAGAACTTATAAGTCTGGTAAAAGGGAACTATGCGGAGTACAGCTTCCGGAGGGTTTAAAGGAAAATGACAAGTTACCAGAACCGATCATTACTCCTACAACCAAAGCTCATGAAGGTCATGATGAAGATATAAGCAGGGAGGAAATTCTTAAACAAGGTTTAGTTTCAGAAGAAGAATATAAAAAACTTGAAGAATATACCAGGGCCTTGTTTCAAAGAGGAACTGAAATGGCCGCTAAACAGGGTTTAATCCTTGTTGACACCAAATATGAGTTTGGAAAATTCAATGATAAAATATACCTTATAGATGAAATTCATACCCCTGACTCATCGAGATATTTTTATGAGGAAGGATATGAAGAAAGACAAGCTAAGGGAGAGCCTCAAAAGCAATTGTCAAAAGAATTTGTAAGGCAATGGTTACTTGAAAACGGCTTCTCTGGCAAGGATGGTCAGGAAATACCTGAAATGACTTCAGAGAAGATCAACGAGATCAGTGACCGGTACATTGAATTATACGAAAAAGTAACCGGGTTACCTTTTGAAAAAGCTGATAACACACAAATGGAAACCCGAATTGAAAAAAACATTAAAAACGCATTGTCTTTATGAAATACGAACTCGAAGAACAAGATAAATATACTGTTATAACACTTAAGCAGGAAAAAGTAGATTCCTCTATTGCCCCTGATATTAAATCTAAATTAGTAAAAATGCACGCCGAAGGAGTTGGCAATCTTGTCATTGACCTTTCAGATGTTAAATACATGGATTCTTCAGGTTTAAGTGCATTATTGGTAGGAAACAGACTGTTTACTGAAGATGGAGGAGACTTTATCCTTTGTAACATTTCTGAACATGTGATGAAATTAATAAACATTTCACAGTTAGATAAGGTTCTGTCTATAGTGCAGAACAAAGAAGAGGCTGTTGATCTTGTTTATATGAACGAACTTGAAAGAGAGTTCAAAAAAGAAAATCCTGATGGGGAATAATACGTTAAGTTGATTTTTATTTTTTAAACTATACACTATTGGCTTTTTACATAACAATACTGGGGTCTAATGCATCGACGCCTGCATACGGAAGAAACCAGACGTCGCAGTATATAAAATTGCATGGCCATAATTTCTTAATGGATTGTGGTGAAGGCACTCAATTGTTATTGAAAAAGAATCGTCTCAAGATTCAACGTATCAATAAAATTTTCATAAGTCATTTGCATGGTGATCATTATTTTGGTCTGATCGGCCTGGTGTCCACCATGCATTTGCTAGGTCGTACCACTCCACTTGAAATATACGGCCCGAAAGGTTTGGGTGAAATATTAACTATTCAATTTAAATATTCGGACACAAAGCTCAGATACGAACTTACCTTTCACGAACTTGATTATGGAAAGAGTGGTGTTATTTTTGAAGATAAAAAGATACAGGTTGAACATTTCCCATTAAAGCACCGAATCGATTGCCATGGATATATTTTCAGGGAAAAACCAAAGCCTATCAGAATAAATCGAGAGGCCATTCCTCAAAACCTGGGGGTGGAAGAAGTATCTATTTTAAGGCAGGGTAAATCTGTTTATAATGAGGACGGTAGTATCAAATACGACAAAAAAGAATATACTCTACCTCCGAGAAAATCATTTAGTTATGCTTTTGCCTCCGATACAATTTATGATCCTGAGATAGTAGATTACATTAAAGATGTAGACCTTCTTTACCATGAATCTACTTTTTTAAAGGATGAAGAAGAACGTGCAGCACAAACTTTTCATTGTACTACCTTACAAGCTGCAGATATTGCAAAACGCGCAAATGTTGGCAAACTTCTTCTAGGACATTATTCAACAAGATACCGTAACCTCGCCCCTTTTGCTGATGAAGCGAAAGAAATATTCGAAAATTCCGAACTATCTGTTGAAGGCAAGGTTTACGAACTAAAAGATTAGATCACGTGACAATTTCAGGAAGCGAAAAGAAAAGAAATTTATTTTTCATCTTATCAGGCATATTTTTGACCAACGCCCTCCTTGCAGAAATCGTAGGTGTTAAAATTTTCAGTCTGGAAAGAACTTTTGGGGCAAATCCGGTAAATTTTGAACTGTTCTCCGGAGCAAATATGAGCTTCAACTTAACAGCAGGCGTAATACTCTGGCCTGTGGTTTTTATAACTACTGATATTATAAATGAATACTTTGGACGTAAAGGGGTGAAAAAGATAAGCTTTGCTACCGTCGCCTTTATCTCGTATATGTTTATCGTTATTTTTATCATTACAAAACTTGCTCCTGCTGATTTCTGGCTGAAAACTAATGAAGAAGGTCCGGATGGTAATAATTTCAATGTTAACTTCGCCTTCAACAAGTTATTTCTACAGAGTGCCGGTATTATTATTGGCTCGTTAATTGCCTTTCTTATCGGGCAGCTGCTTGATGTCACAGTTTTTCACTACCTAAGAAGATTCACCGGAGCAGATAAGATCTGGTTAAGAGCTACAGGTTCTACTTTAGTATCGCAGTTGATCGATAGTTTCATAGTATTATATATTGCCTTTATTCTTTTTGCTCCTGCAAATAGCAAATGGACATACACCCAACTTTTAAATGTCGGGCTAATGAATTACATGTATAAATTTGTTGTTGCAATAGTTCTGACCCCCCTGCTCTATCTTGCCCACTGGCTTATCGATGGATATCTTGGAAAAGATAGTGCCGAAGAGTTAATGGAAGAAGCGGCCAGAAACAGTCGCTAGATCAAATGCTATTCGGGTTTTCTATATTCTCCTTTTTATTCTTATATAATTCAACAATTGTTTGCTGACGTCTGATCTCTGCTTTTTTAAGGAATGTCCTGTTAAGATTTTCTTTAATCTCATGCTCAAGCTCCATGATCTCCTGCTCATATTCTACAATATCCGAATGAAGATCTTTGTTCTTATCCTGTAACTTATCTTTGTTTCGCTCAAGCTTTCTAAGTTCTTTCTTTATGTTTTTCTCAAGATCTTTGTTGTCCGCAACTTTAGCGTCATACATATCATCCTTATATTTGGCTATTTTCTCACTATTAAGTTCGATAGTCCTTTTATTTGTTTCAATATCCTGCTTAGCATGCTCGATATCGATTTCGTTATCTTTCACCCCCTTACGGAATTTCTCGTGATCTTTCTGTAGATCATCAAGCTCTTTTTCCAGGTCTTTTAATATATCTTCTTCTTTATCTATCTGATCCTCGACAACATCCTGATAGACCTCTTTTGCGTATAATCCTACATAAGCCTTTAGCCTGTCAAATGCTCTTTGATCAACTTCACTTGTAAGAACATTCATGGAATCTGCAACATAGGTCTCAACTTTCACCCCATCATCAACTTTATCGATCTTAGCATACAAGCTCAATTCCCTATCTCCAAATCCATCAATTTTTTGATTTTCTACATAATGCAGATTGCCCTCATTGATAACTTTACTCTTGAATACTGAAAAAATATTCTCAAGATCTTTCTCCCAGATCTTTATAGCCCTTTCAAGCTCTGCTTCCGGTATCACTACAGAAACTCCTTCATGTTTCCCTCTATTAAGATCCACTTCTGTAACCTCAAAAACAAAAGGTTCGGGTTCATCAATGTCTTCAAGTTCAGAATAATCATTGATGTCTTTAAGTAACATTTTATAATTCTCAGGGAGCTCTCTTTCCACCTCGACGAAAACTGTATCTGTTACAGTACGCACAGTTTCCTTCTTATCTTTTGTTTCCTGACACAAAAGATTGATAGTTGAAAAAATTGATAAAAAAGTAAAAAATAATAAATATCTCATGTTATCTAATTTCCATTTAGCCTCATAAATATGAAAAAATTCTCTGTAAATCTAACTATTCTAACTATTATAATAAAAAAGAGTTAGCAGTTGTTAAATTTGAATACCAAAATAAACAACAAAAATGGACAACTTGTACCGCATTCATATACCCGATCAAATAAAATATCCTATATTAATCAGCGTACCTCATTCCGGCACATTTATTCCGGATGAAATTTCAGCCAAAATGAATGAAGATCTTATTACGGATCTTGAAGATACTGATTGGTTTGTAGATCGCCTATACCAGTTTTGTCACCAGGAAGGAATTCCAATGATTATCGCTAATTACCATCGATGGGTGATCGACCTTAACAGAAACCCTGATAATCAATCCCTATATAACGATGGCAGGGTGATCACCGAGTTATGCCCGACAAAAACATTTAATGATGAGCCATTATATCAGGATGGAAAAGAACCTGATAATGATGAAATTGAAAGAAGAAAAGAGGAGTTCTACTATCCCTACCATGAAAAGATTAAAGAATTATTAAACGAATTGAAATCAAAATTTGGCCAGGCTTTGCTTTTTGATGCACATTCGATAAAAAAACAAGTGCCGGGTATTCGTAAAGATCCTTTTCCTGATTTCATCCTTGGAGATAATGAAGAAAAGTCAGCTTCAAAAGATATTATTAAAATCGCTTATGAAAACCTCGCTTTAAACGACATCGGAGAATTCACTCATAATCAGCCATTTAAAGGCGGTCAGATAACAAGAAGTTTTGGTGATCCCTCGAATAATATTCATGCTTTACAGCTCGAGATGGCAAAGGTTAATTATATGAATGATGATGAAACTAAATATGATTGTGACCGCGCAAAAAATATACAGGAAAAGCTTTTGAAACCACTATTAAATAACCTTGGAAAATATTTATTAAAAAATAAGTAAGCGATCTCCGAATGAAACACCTCCATATACCACAACTAATTACAGAAAATGGTCCTGAAGAAACATATATAACCCTGGATGAAGAAGGAAAAATAACAGAAACAGGACATAGCAGAAATAAAGACATCGATTACCAAACGATAAAAGGAATTGTATTGCCAGGAGTACCTAATTCTCACAGTCATGCCTTTCAATATGCAATGGCAGGCCTGGCAGAAGTTCAGCAACGCAGCGAAAGCGATGATTTCTGGACCTGGAGAAATTCAATGTACAATCTGGCTTCTAATATTACTCCCGAAGATCTTGAAGCAATCGCCTCACAGTTGTATTCAGATATGCTCACCTGCGGGTACACTCATGTAGTTGAATTTCATTATCTCCACAGACAACCCGACGGACAATCTTACTCAGATAATGCAAAAATGGGCAGAAGCCTCATTAAAGCAGCCAAAACTGCAGGAATAGGTATCACTTTAATGCCAGTTTATTATCGCCTGGGTAATTTTGGCCAGGCTCCAGTGGAAGGACAAAAAAGGTTCTTATCGACAACCTTTGCCGAATATAAAAATCTTGTTAAAGATACCAAAGCTATGATAAGAGAGGAAAAGTATGGCCAAATAGCTGTTGCTGCCCATTCTTTAAGAGCGGTTGATGAACACGATCTTTTTCAACTTCATGAGTTGGGAAATGAACTTGATTGCCCTATTCATATTCATATTGCCGAACAATTAAAAGAGGTGAAAGATTGCTTTGATTATCATAACAAAAGACCTGTAGAATATTTACTGGATCTTGGTATTTGTGATAACAGATGGAACCTGGTCCATGCAACTCATCTGACTGAAGAAGAAACCATACAAATGGCTGATGCTAAAGTTAATGCTGTAATTTGTCCTAGCACAGAAGGAAATCTAGGTGATGGTTTTTTTAATATGAAACTATACTTAGAAAACAAAGGTCGTTTTTGTATTGGTTCTGATAGTCATATTGGGTTATCTCCATTTGAGGATATGAGATGGCTGGATTATGGACAAAGACTTGTCACCCACCAGAGAAATACCTTTAACACCTCATTCAGATCAGAAATGTTTCACGATGTAGTATTACAGGGAAGAAAATCAGCCGGAATAAATTCTGACAGATATTTTAGTGAGGACTTACCATTTGATGCCATCGTTATAGATGATTCACACCCACTTGTTGGATCGGCCAGCGCAAAAAATCTACTTAGTACAATCCTATATAGCGATACAACGATTAAAATAAAGGAGGTTTACCGGGCAGGTAATAAGGTAGTTGATTCAGGAATGCATGTTAAAAGAGAAGAAATTGGGGCTAATACACTTAAAACTTTAAAAAACACCGGACTTAGATAGCATTTTTTTTTTATAACTGTATAAAAATGATATATTAGTATTATTAATCTAAGCTAAATATAGATTTTTTACAGATACAGTGATGCTTATAAATAATCTAAAGGCATACATTTTTTTTAAAAATGCCAATTTTCAGATAGTTTTTCTTTCCCTGATATATATCCTGGCTGCATTAATGGGTATTAAAACTATGATGCCTGATATAAATATTACTCCGGTATGGCCTGCCACAGGAATAATTTTTGCTTTTGTCTTGCTAATGGGGTATCAGTCCTGGCCTGGGGTGTTTATTGGTTCATTAATATCAAATTTCCTCTTATTTAACTTTTTTGGTTATACTTTTGATTACGACAGCATACTTGCTGCTGTATTTATCTCCATTGGCCATACTGTTGAAGTGTTAGTAGGATTTATTCTGGTGAAGTTTTACATTAAAACCGATAAAATATTTGTTAAGACCATTGACACCTTTAAATTTTTAGGTGTAAGCATGTTTATGAGTACCATCGGTGCATTTATCACTGTGGGAGCATATCAATATTTTGAGCTGATCTCATATGAAGATTATGTATTTAAATTTGTCACCCTGTGGATTGGTTCGATGGTAAGCCTTCTTCTTTTTACACCATTTATTTTATCCTGGAATACTAAAACCAGCTGGGTACTCACAAAAAATCATTTCTTTGAATTTATAGCATTCTTACTAAGCATAAGTATTCTTTGGATATTATGGCAAATTGATTTCTTAAGTATGCCTATAGAGAAGTCTTTTCCACTATTATCTATCCCATTTTTATTGTGGCTGGCTTTCAGATTTAATCTACAAGCATCAATGACTGGAATTCTTGTTCTTGCCCAGGGAACAGTTTTTTATACTGTCGATGATCTTGGGCCATTTGTAGCAAACAATCATCAAAATTCATTACTCCTGTTACAAATTTATATAGCTGTAGTTTCGGCTATGACTATCATTATTTCCGCAACAGTTACTGAAAGAAATGAAGCCCAGCAAAAATTGATTGGGTTTAATGAAAATCTTGAAGTTAAAATACAGGAAAGAACAAAGGAGTTAAAAGAGGAGATATCTAACAGGAAAAAAACTGAAAAGGAACTACTTACAAGTAATAGAGATTTAATTAAGGCCAATGAAGAACTAGACAACTTCGTTTATAGTGTTAGTCATGACCTCAGAGCTCCAATTGCATCTGTTCTTGGATTGGTAAACCTTGCCCAACTTGAAACTGATATAAAAAGAGTTAAAACTATCCTGGAGAAAATTGCTAAAAGTGCAGAGCAACAAGATGCTTTTATTAAAGATATTCTTGACCTGTCAAGGAACGCCAGACTAGAAGTTGAAAACGAAATAATTGATTTGTCAGGAATGGCACTGGATATATGCCAGCAATTAAAATATAGTGGACACAATAAACCTGTTGAACCAGAGATCAATATAGAAAAATCAAGTGATTTTGCATCTGATGCTAAAAGACTGAGAGTTATTCTAAATAATTTACTTTCTAATGCCATCAGATATAGTGATGATGAAAAACCTGAAGTAATAGTCGATGTTAAGATTACAAAAGCCAGCGTAAGAATAAAAATCTCTGACAATGGTATTGGTATAGAAAAAGATCATATGCCAAGGATCTTTGACATGTTCTATCGTGCTACAGATAAGAACTCCGGCAGTGGCCTGGGGCTTTATATTGTAAAAGAAACTTTAAATAAGCTTAATGGGCAGGTATTTCTTGATTCAACACCAGACAAAGGAACAGATGTAGAAATAATTCTTCCTAACAATAGGAATAACCTCCCTCCTTCTAATTCAAAGAAAAAATCTGCGAAGGCAAAAATAGACCAATCATCAGTTGCGAAAAAGACAGACACAACGCAAAAAATTGAAAAAGCATAATAAAAAGCTAAAAAAATTTATTCTGTTTAATTGCTAACTTAATATAGATTATATAATTTAGTATAAAACTAAGTTATTATTCCATGAAATGTCCTAGATGTTTAAGCACAGAAAAAGTAAAAGACGGATTTGTAAACGATAGACAAAGGTACCTCTGTAAATCATGTGGTTACCATTACTCAACCAGGCAAAAAGGCAAGAAACCTTCGTATTTAAAACGTTTAGCCCTGTTTCTTCATTTGGAAGGCATGGGCTACCGCCCGATAGAAGACTTAATTGATGTATCTAATGTCTCTATAATGAACTGGATGAACAAAATGACAACTCAATTAAAACCTATTAAAAGCGACAGGCAAAGAATTAAAACAATCGAGCGAGAAAATATCCGGGAAATAATTAACAAACAAAAAGATGGTAAAATGCTTTTAATAAGCTTAAATGACAATAAATCAGAAATTTTTTACATAAAATAATATAATGCACTTGACTTGTATTAATATCTATATTATATTAGCATTATAACATAATACCAAAAGCTATGGCATTTATTAAGTACTCATTTTTAGCAATTGCGATCTTTACCTTTTCTACCTGCAACCTGATCGCAAAATCTGACACTTCTTCATCGAGAAGTAACGTTAAAGAAAGAATATTTCAAATTAATCTGGAAGATCCGGGATTAGGCATAAACACTAATTTCCATGAAGTGAAACCTATTATCTCTCCAGATGGAAAATCTTTATTCTTTTCAAGAATGTTCTACCCGGGAAACAAAGGAGGCATAACAGACGAACAGGATGTATATCACTCAAGAATGATTGACGGAAAATGGTCTTACCCTGTAAATATGGGTTCACCAATAAATACACATGGTGCAAACGGACTAATCTCAATTTCACCTGATGGTAATCATATATTACTTTTAAACAGTTATAAAGGCACCTCTGCTCCTGTGTCTCAATCGTTTAAAAATGAAGATGGCAAATGGTCTCAACCTGAGGATATTAAAATATACTCTTATTACAATAACAGCATTTATGCTGACTTCCACATGGCACCTAATAATCGTACGCTTTTAATGGCTATTGAAAGAAATGACAGCCGTGGCGACCAGGATTTATATGTTTCATTTGTATTAGACAACGGGCAATGGTCTCCTCCTTTACATATGGGAGATATAATTAATAGCAAAGGTGCAGAATTCTCTCCATACCTGTCTGCTGATGGTAAAACCTTATATTTTGCCAGCACTGGACACGAAGGTTATGGCGAAAGTGATATTTATTATTCCAAAAGACTTGATGATTCATGGACAAAATGGTCGGCACCAGTAAATATGGGACCACAAGTAAATTCACCAGGTTGGGAAGCTTATTATTCCATTTCTAATATATCTGACTATGCTTATTTTATATCAGGAACAAAATCAGATTCAAAAACCAGAAATGTTTACAGGCTACCATCATCTCATATTGATTACACTCCTGAAACTACAGTTTTGATTGAAGGAAACGTTGAAGGCCTCAATAAGGAAACCGTTACAGTAAAGGTTAAGGATTCAGAGACTGGCGAAGAATTAGCACAGGCTTACACATCAAAAAATTCAGGAAAATACACTTTAATGATACCTAAAGTAGCTTCAATTGATATTTCTGCAAAGGGTGATCATATATTTGGCTTTAACAAGCGTATAGACCTTTCTGATGTAAAAGTAAAAACAAGAATAGATCTTAAAGCAGAACCTTTATCCAAAGGTGGAAACATCAGGATGAACAACCTCCTGTTCAAAAGAACCACACCTATTCTTTTAAAAGAAAGCTATCCCGATTTGAAAAATATAGCTTATTTAATGCAAAGAAACCCTAAAATCAAAATAAGAATAGAAGGACATACTGACAATGTTGGTCATGAAAAAGCTAAACTAAAGCTAAGCTTCGACCGAGCTAACATGATTAAAAGCCACCTTATTAATCTTGGGGTAAAAGAATCACGAATAGAAACAATTGGATATGGTGATGCAAAACCTGTCGCACCGAATGATTCAGAAGAAAACAAACAGCGAAACAGAAGGGTAGAAATCAAAATCCTATCATTCTGATTTTTTACAACAGTTCCGGAAACGGACTATTTTTTAAATCACAGTGCCAACTAAAAAAAGCTGCATTTAGCAGCTTTTTTTTATTCTTTAGACTTTCTAATTCTTTATAATAGTGAATTCAACACGTCTGTTTAATCGGCGGGTTGCCTCAGTAGCATTAGAAGCTATTGGCTGTGACCCTCCATAACCTTTACCATTCATCCTGCTTTTCTGTATTCCTTTTTCTGTTAAATATTCTATCACTCTCTCTACCCTTTCTTCACTTAATTTTAAATTTAGTTTAGGGTTTCCTCTGTTATCGGTATGTCCGGATAATTTAATCTTCATATTCGGATTTTCCTTTAGCATTTGAACAACTAAGTCTAGCTGATCATAAGAGCCGGTAAGCATTGTTGCTGTACCTCTTTTAAAAAGAACATTATTAAGTTGAATGGTTGATCCAACCTCTAATGGATTAAGTAATACATCAATACTTTCAGAAAGGCTGTCAGAATTTAGATACACTGCTTTTTCCTCTGGCATAAACCCAGGACTAACGACCCGTACTAGGACCTTTTGATCTTTGTATTCTTCTTTTAAGGAAACATCAAAGTATCCTGAATTAGTTTCCACCTTTTTTATTACTTGTTTATCTTCCGGCAGGGCAATATTAACTACACCGTCAGTTACTAAGGTTTTATCTTTCTTATTCCTGAGTGAGCCTCTGAATGAGATGAGTTTATTCTCCACTACCCGATGGATTATTGCTGAATCCTTTTTAATAACTTGGGGTACTACCTGGCGTGTTACCACTTCATTTGTAGTATCTTCAGGAATGATCTCTTCTGGTTTTACATCTACCTTTTTGATATCTCCATATCCATCGCTGTCATGAGTTGAAACCAGGTAGACAAACTCTCCTGATGGATCAAAAAACAGAGATTTTTCCATGCCTGAAGTATTAATGCCACTACCAAGATTTTTAGGAGTACTCCAGTTTGTCCAGGAATCATCTAAACGGGTACTAACATAAATATCCTTTGAACCGAATCCGTCATGGCCATTAGATGAAAAGAATAAATTCCTGTTATCCTTTAGAAGATAAGGTGTAACTTCCTGAAACTCTGTATTTATAACATTTCCAAGATTTTTAGGTTCGCTCCAAGATCCATCAATATTTAAAAAACTAACATATAAATCTTCCGCACCCTTTGTATCAAAGGATTGGAGGGCAAGTATCATAATAGTCCCATCATCTGATACAAAAATATCCTGGTTTTCAGAATAGTTTCTGAAATATTTAATATCCAACTTTTGAGGAAAAGACCACTCACCATTTCTTTTTATTGAAAATGAAAGCCCCTGAGTTTTGGGTGCTGAATTATCTTCACTATACAATCCATATAAATAAATAATATTCCCATCAGATGAGAATCCTAAGACTGAATTTTTTCTTTTATCGTTGAATGGTGCTCCTACATTTTTTGGGGCATCCCATTTATCATCAGCCCCTTTTTTTGATATCCAGATATCTCCTTTATCTGATTTTCCGCCGACATTACCAGGATGGTGAGCCCGGGTAAAATAAAGTGTATTACCATCTGGTGAAACTACTGGAACACTTTCATCTTCTTTGCTATTAATAGCATCTCCAATGCTTTTTTGTTCATCGCCAAAATTCTGGCTATAACCTATGTAGACCAGGAAAAATAAAAGAATGAGTGGTAATTTGTTGGCCATTTTTAAATTGATCTGTTTTAATTTCAAAAATAACTGGATATTTGGTGAAATCAATATTAAAGACAAACTAAAATTTGTCCAATATTACATTGCATTAAATATTGTAATCGTTCATATCCATCAGGCTCTAAAACGTTAAAATACAATATTATTGTATTACGCAAAAACCAAACCAATATTCATTACAATTCTGAAAGCAAAAAGTCCTCCTTTAGCCTTTTACTAACAAATTCAGACTCATTAATATAAAATCGCCATGGATTTAAAGCATCCTTACCTGCATAATCTACACCTATCCTGGTGCTGACCATGATCTCCTCATCAGATAATTCCGGCATATTAGTTAAAAACAATTCATCTGAAATTAAACTTTGTCCCGTTTTATCTTTTTTTAATCCAATTGCTTTTGTCCATTTGCCAGGCCCATCTGTTGCAGGATAGATGTAGTCTGATTGGTTAACCGGTTCTACAGCTCTAACAAGAATAGCATCGGCAGTACCTTCTGAATTGGTAACGATATTAAATAAATGGTGAATTCCATAACACAGATAAATATAACATCTGCCGCCTTCCATAAACATCACCGTGTTTCGTTTTGTCATTCCACCCGATGCATGACAAGCCTTATCATTAAAGCCTCTGTAAGCTTCAGTTTCAACAATTTTTAACTGATGTAAAATTCCATCATTTTGATAGTTAATTACCTTACCTAATAATTGCTTCGCAACACTAACTACGTTATTTTGTAAATAAAATTCTTTGCTTAATTTTTCCATTTAATATTTAAACAGTATAACTGCTTATAACGTTACAAGAAATTAATAAACATATTATAAACTACCATGCGTAAACAAACACTATCTATTTTCTCAATTATTGCCCTGACATTAATAATGTTTACGGCAAATGCACAACAAGGTATCCAACTCCCACAACCCAGTCCGTCAGCGAAACTAACTCAGTCTGTAGGATTAAGTACAATTGAAGTTGAATACTCTCGTCCAGGAGCTAAAGGAAGAGAAATATTCGGTTCATTAGTTCCCTACGATCAAATCTGGAGAACCGGGGCGAATGCTTCAACAAAGATCACATTAAGTGATGACTTTACCTTTGAAGGAAAGGAAATACCAGCTGGAAAATATTCCTTATATACAATTCCTGGAAAAGACAGCTGGGATATTATTATTCACAGAAACCTTGAGCTTTGGGGTTCAGGAGGTTACGATGAATCAGATGATCTGGTTAGATTTTCTGTAAAACCAACATCTTCAAAAACTTTCTTTGAAACTTTGACGATCGAATTTTCAAATCTGGGTTTCGCCGATGCAATGATGGACATCAAATGGGGAAACACTGTCGTCAGCTTTAAAATTTCAACTGAAGTCGACAGTAAGGTAATGGCTCAGATCAATGAAAAGGTTATTAATGCTGAGGGAGATATTGACGCAAGCTTATATGCAGCAGCTGCTAATTATTATTTAATGGCAGATAAAGATGATATGGATCAGGCCATCGAATGGGTAAACAAAGCTCTTGAAGCAAATCCAAAAGCTTTCTGGTTGATGCATAATAAAGCTAAAATGCAAGCTAAAAACGGAGATTACAAAGCTGCAATTGAAACTGCTGAAAAATCAATGGAGCTAGCTAAAGAAAATCCAAATGGAGATTTTGGTTACATCAAAAATAACCAGGACGCGATTAAGAAATGGAAAGAAATGATGTAAAAAAAACATCAAATATTTAAGGGAACTCTCATAAGGAGTTCCTTTTTTTATGCCCTATTATTTCTGATCCACTGAATAATTACTGCCACAAATACTACAGCCAGGCATCCTATTAGGTTATACCACAAATATCCGATCTCGAAGATCTCTTTGACATTTAGAATATGAGTCACAATAACCAGTCCTTCTCCTACTACAGCACCAATAAATACTGCAGTTCCTTTTACAAATTTAATGTAAAACGCTGTAACAAAAATACCTAGAATCGCCCCATAGAATAAGGACCCCAATAAGTTAACTAGTTGAATAAGGTTCTCAAGAAGATTTGCATTAAAGGCAAATGTCATAGCTAAGATGCCCCAGAATAGTGTTAATAATTTACTGGCATTTAAGTAATGTTGTTGTGAAGCTTCTTTTTTGAAGTATCTTTTATAAAAATCAACTGTTGCAGTAGAACCCAATGCATTTAATTCAGATGAAGTACTACTCATGGCTGCACTAAAAATCACAGCGAACAATAAACCTACTATACCAACCGGTAAATGATCCATAACAAAGGTCATGAATACATAATCTTTATCATTAGTTTCTACCAAAGGTGATTTCTCATTGATATATTTCTTTACTTCAGACCTTAATTCAGTTTCAGCTTCACTCATCTGCATTGCTTTACTCAGGGCATTTTCAGAAGCTTTGTCGTCACCATTATCTATTGCTGAAAGCATATCCCGGTAAGCATTGGATTTACTTTGATGAATATTCTCGAATTCTTCATTAACCTGATCGAAGAAAGCACTCCCCTCTTTTTCGGATATTTCTTCAATGGCTACCTCATTGAAAAATACGGGAGGTTGATTGAATTGATAGAAAACAAAAACCAAAATTCCGACAAAAAGTATTAAAAACTGCATTGGAACTTTCAGTAATCCATTCATCATCAAACCAAGTCTGCTTTCGCGAATTGATAGACCTGAAATATATCTTTGTACTTGTGACTGATCAGTTCCAAAATAAGCCATGAATAAAAAGAAAGCCCCGAATATTCCCGACCACATGTTATATCTGTCTTCCAGATCAAAAGAAAAACTTATCGGATTGAGTTTACCACTTTTGCCTGCAACATATAAAGCGTCTTTAAACGATATATCATCTGGTAAAAGAACAAATACCATAATACCAGCTACAATCATCCCTCCCATCATCACAGCCATTTGCTGCTGTTGGGTTTGAGACACCGCTTTAGTTCCTCCGACTACGGTATAAATAATAACTAGCACCCCTATAATCAGAGTAGTAATAGATAAAGGAATACTTAAAAGAGTAGAAAGAATTATAGCCGGCGCATATATTGTTATTCCTGCGGCTAATCCTCTTTGTAATAAAAATAATAGAGCAGCCAGAGAACGCGTTTTTGCATCAAAGCGATTTTCAAGAAATTCGTACGCTGTATAAACTTTTAATTTATAAAATATTGGAATGAAGGTTACGGAAAGGACGATCATAGCTATTGGCAATCCAAAATAGAATTGCACAAACTGCATCCCATCAGCATATGCCTGACCAGGAGTACTTAAAAAAGTAATTGCACTAGCCTGAGTAGCCATTACTGACAAACCTATTGTCCACCATTTTGAAGTATTACCCCCTTTGAGGTAATCTTCAATATCTTTTGAACCCCGGGTTTTAATCACCCCGTAGGTTACTATAAAAATCAACGTTCCTGCCAGAACCAGCCAGTCAATCCAACTCATAAATCAGGAATATATCCTACCTAAAAAATAAAACAATACAACTTGTAAAAGCAATATAAATAAAAGAAGGGCATACCAGCCCTTCCATGATTTAAATATTGGTATATTATTTGATTTATTCTCTTCCATTGGCTGCTAATTTAATATTTTTAAATCCCTTATCCGCCAATGCCAGATCTTTTTTCTTCCACTAAGGTTAACTCTATATTTTTATTTAACTCAAGACTAACCTGATCAAAAAAGCTTTTTATCCCTGCATAAGTAGACTTTAAGAAAAAGTGCTTTTTAATATTCAGGATAATTATATAAGTTAATTTTTGTTTATTCGTATTTTCAATGATCTTACAACTAAGTAATTTATCTTTTGACAACACTACTTTACTCTCTATATCCTCTTTGACTTTATAGCCTTCTGGAACTTCAATTGTGACCATAAATTTCTTACTCCAGGGAGATATAAAATCAATATCAGAATTTCGTTGATTTGACGAAAAAGGAGATTCTCTAAGCTGAAAATCATCAAATATATTTAAGTAAAAAGAATTATGAACTTGAGATATATCTTCGGTTATAGTTATATTCTCTGTTAAGTATTCTTTTCCAAATATAAATTCATGTGATTCAAAATCGGAGTTAATATGGTTCTTAGAATAATTTCTTCTGAAATCTTCCTTATGTTCTTCTATATTATACTCTATTTCGTCCATAAATAATGCATAATCTGCATCTGTTCTGATTTTGGAAATGTTTTTGGTTATGCTACTTTCAGAATTCAATTTTATTTCAACTGTTGTCATAGTTGATGCTAATGAATTTCTATTGATATCAATCCAATATTCATCCCCTGAATCATTAATAACTAAGGCATTCTCATTTCTAGACTTCAGGGGTATTGCATTTGGGGCTAATTCTGGCTTCACAGCATCAAGAATAAGAAAATCATCATATCCCCTATATAAATAAACGAGTAGATAATTGAAATGCCCCATCGTTTCAATGTAAGGGTTTACATAACCTAGGTCTCTTGTAGCAGTGATTGCAGGATAGGCCACAAATCCCAATTCCCTTAATACAGAAACAAAGATCAAATTAATATCTACTGAACTTCCACTTTTCTCTCTAATTGTTTTTCTAAACCCTTGACTTGGTATAATTCCATCTTTGCCATTATATGCGACCATATTATTAATCCCTTTCTTAATTATAGAAAGAGTATCGGTTAGATTCGTCGCTTTAGAGAATTCAAAATAATCTAAAAGAAACTTGTTATTTGACTTATATTTTGTGAATCCCTCATCAGAAAGAAGATAATCATTGATAAGTTTCGAATAGTCACCCCCCAACTCATGATAGGCTGAATTTATATCGGTATAACCAACAAAATCAAAAGTATACCTAGTCAGTTTATTTTTCAATACTTGTGAATATGGTTCATCAACAATTCCTGGAACATTATTTGCCTCATAAAGAGTATTTGTCAATTCCTTGAATTTGCGTCCTCTATGGCTAACAATAGCTTTGCTTTTTCCCAACTTTGTGACTTTCACCGGATGAGCCCCTATATAGTGGGCCCTCGTAATATAATCTGTTAAAATACCAGAATGGAAAGAACTATATAACACCGGGTCTTTTGCCTGAAACTCCCATGTAGGTACATTAATAGCGCTTAACCCTTTAATTTTATATTCATATTCAATTATAGACCCGGGTGTAACATTAGGATAGTTAATAATAACCTTATTTAACATGCCTAAATAATCGACATGGTAGCCATTATCTTCAGCATTAAATTCAGTTTTTTCTAGTTTACCATCTTTTAAATTCCAGGTAATACCATTAAAATTTAACGATCCTCTTTTGAAATAAATAATATCTTTTGATGAATATCGTTTAACACCGGTCTCATTTAATACTAAGACTTTTAAGTATACCGAATAATCAACTCGTCCAAAATATTCACCGGGAATAGATTTACCAATCTTCTCTATAATGACAGCATCATGAATTTCTTTAATTGAATCTAGATTATGAATATCCCAACTCTCCTTTGTCACTTCACCCAAACGAGAGTCCTTTTCCTGTGCAAAAATTATTTGAAACCCTGTTAAAAGGAATATGATAATTGTAAATATATTTTTCAATATACTAAATTTTAAAAATGAATTAACTCTTATTGTTATTCAGTAAAATCAAGGACTTATTATCATTTTTATGTACCTTATTATAAAAATCATTCACCTCTTTAACTTCTTCTGGAGAAAATACCTTTCCTGAAAACCTGATTTTTCTATTAATCACTAATTCTCCTTCTTTTAACTCATATTTCAAATGATAACTACCTGCTGTAGATTCCAGATTAACATCAGAAGGCACTTCTGCAATTGTATAGTCTTTTGGTAAGAGTATTTTAATCGTGCAACTTTCCTGCTGCCTTGTATTTATATGAAACTTTCTGTTATAATTTAATTCTAATTTAATTCTCTCATCTAGTTTACATATCATCAATGGCCTAATCACCCGGTTATTTCCTGCTGAAGACATCAACCCTTTGCTTTCTCCTTTAAGTGTTAGTTGAAAGGTAGGATTTAATTCTTTTATTTTCTCCACTTTAAAATCATTCAAAGAACTTACTTGAAATGGCAAGTTTCTTTTCATCCTTTTTTTTATCTCGTTAATTTTCAGATTATAATCATTATCTAATCCTTCCATATAAGCCTTATTACCTTTCACGGTTTTACTAATCTCAAAAGTTGGTATATCCTTTTCAAGATCATAAACAATTTTAAGATCTTCAGCATTTTCTTCATAAGTAAACGAAGGAGTTTTTATTAATTTTGATCCATTTTTATCAACTAATAAGGCAGTTCTATTTCCGATATGGAAGCCACTGTAATTCATATCTGTATTCGAACTTGTACATTCAAGCCATATAGTATCTTCTTCCATAGGTACTACCAAAAAAACATGATTAAAATTGTTTTCAGGAACATCTATATTGTATGGTTGATGCATTTTTCCGTAAGTAGCCCCAACCAAAACATAATTAGATTTAATACCAGCAACTTCAAGCATCCCTTTCATATAGGTTGATAGGCCCTTACAATCTCCGTACCCATTGGCAGCAACACTTTCCGCCGTCATTGATTGCCAACCACCAATACCTAGCTGAATACTAACGTATCGGGTATTATTCTGAAGATATTTATAGAGTTTTTCAATCTTCTCCAGCTCAGAATCAGTATCCTGTATAAGTGATTTTACTTCCTGAACTTTATTCTCTGGTAACTTATCTCTTCCTTCATTTAATTTATAAAACCAATTCCCATAATCCCTCCAGGAAGACATATCTACAAAACTACCTTCAAAAAAGAATTTATTAGGTTGTGGTACAAATCCTGGATCCTGATCTAAACCGGGCACATAATAATGTTTTTCAGATTCAGAAACATAATTTTCCATTTCAATAGTAATCCCATCCTGTTTCTCGCTAACTGTATACAGACTTGTGTCCCCCTTGAATTGTTTATGTATATTAAAAAGATGATTGTAATTAAATTCATAGTAATACTTTTTCACTTTTACTTCTTCACTACTAATTGGAGACCATGCTCCAAAAAATTCAAGGAAAAACAGTGATGAGCATTCTATTTTATAACTATACCTGACTACATAGGGGTATACAGGATAAGTTGGTTGATAATAAATTATTCGTTCACCAGTAATGTTTCCTCCATAATCAGCTGATACATCTAAGAATTCTTTGGATTTAACCTTTTGAGTTTTCCCATTTGCTATTATTTCTGCTTTGAGATTTTTAACGTCATAAAGATCTCCATATCGGAAAAATGCTTTAGCGTATTGATGACCATTTCTGTTTAATACTATTGTTTCTTCAATGAATTCCACCTCAAAAGAGCCATCATCGTTAATCGTTACTATTTGAGAAACATTTTTTTCAGCATTTATATTAGCACCTTTGACCACTGTTATCATACAAAATAATAACAGTACAATTATTTGATTGCTCTTCATAAAAAAATAAATTATACCTCTTTAACTAATATTATTTGTTTAGAAAGTTCCTGTTCTATCGCATCGAAAAACATTTTTATTTCAGGATATTTAGTTCTTAAGAATATATTTTCGTCAATAGATAGTTTAACTACATAGGTCGCCTTTTTTCCGATCTTCGATTTCGTTAGCCTGAATTCCATCTTTTTATCGGATGTCATGAATAACTTGTTCTCTAACTCTGATTGTAAAGTATATCCCTCCGGCACTTCTAAATTAATCATAAACACCTTTCTCCAGGGGCTTAAAAAGTCAATTGTCTGATAACGATTTTCATTTTTGAAAGGATTATTTTTGAGTTGAAAATCTTCAAAAAGATTTATATAGATAGTATTATTAGCAATCAAGGCAGGTTTTGAAACATCTAAGCTTTCAATACAGGCATTATTTTCTACAGAGACTCTATGTTCTTTAATATTTGCCCCGGAAAACTCCGATAAATAATCCTCTTTAAATTCTTCAACATATTCTGCTGAATCCAGTCCGGTTGTAAAAGTAATTAAATCAACTCCCTTCCTTTTTCTGGTGATTTGCTTATTAATATTTTCTTCAACTGGATCAATCGAGTATTGAGCTGTCGTCAGGGTTTCTGCATCAAGATATTTACTTAAATTTATCCACTGCTCGGTTGCATCATCTCTTACTACTAAGCCATTTCCATTAATACATCTTAAAGGGATCATACCAAATGGAGCGTGTGGTTCAGTTGCATCAATAAGAATGCGATGACCTTCAATTTCTAAAAGACAGATCACATAGTTGAAATTACTTAATAAAGGTACAAACGGGTTTACGAATCCTGATTCCCGAGTGTTGAGTAAAACAGGGTAAGCTGTAAATCCAGCCCTTCTATATGCCCCTATTAATAAATTATTCAATTCACTGGCATCCCCTCTTTTATCATTTATTATCTTCCTATAACCATTATCAGGAAAAACACCACCATATTTTTGACTCCAGGCAATATTTTTACTAACTGATCTGAAAACCATTCTAGCTCCTGCTATATTGTTTTCAATATTTGCTTCACCAAGAATTTGATCCAATACACCATTATTCCTTTTATATTGTGAAAAGTTATCACTTTTAAAGAGTCTATTCTTCATGATATCAGAATAGCTTTGTGCTAATGGATGATAAATACCTCTAAAGTCTTTATAACCCCTGATTTCAAACCTATATTTAGTGAAGGAGTTTTCCTTTACAGATGAGAATATTTCATCTGGAACTCCTGGAAGATTTTTTGCTGAATAAACACTTTTTTTATAAATATAATTTTCAGTAAAATCTTCGTCAGTAATTGTTGAAGTACCAGATTCATTTTCTGTTTGTACAGAATAAGATCCCTGGTAAAAGGCATTAAAATCAAAATATTCTGGTAAAATGGTGGTATATTCACTGAAAAAAACAGGATCTTCCGCTTGAAACTCCCAATCACGAACATTGGCAATATTTTCTGATATGATTTTTAGTTCATATTCGACAATACTGTTCTTCTTTAAACTTGGAACATGCAAAATAAAGTTCTCCATGGATGAAGTATACTCAGATTTAATCGCATCCCCGGTTTTAAACTTCTCCTTTTCTACTTTTCCCGATTCATTCAAATTATATGAATATCCCTTTATGTAAACATCATCTTTTTCATAATGCTTTACATCAAGATTACCATATTTCTGTATTCCATCTTCATTAAGCACTAATACTTTGACATAATAGTTGTATTCAAGCATCCAGCCTTGTGCTAAACTATAGTCAATACGTGAGCTTCCGATATTTTCGATTATAACTGCATCGCAAACTTGTTTTAAGGAATCTAATTTTTCGATCTGCCAGTCATCTTCAGATACTTTTCCTACCCTATATTTAGTTTGAGAATATGAAAAAATGGAAATAGATAATGCTAATAGCAATATTAGAACAGCTCTCATCATTTAAAAAATTATAGTTGATAGTAATTATTTGGCGCAAATAAGAATTATTTTTATAGAATTCCAAAAAAAATCAAGATCTATTTCATCAAAACTGATCTAGAATTTTATCAGAAACTACATCGCCGATAGACAATGATGATGTCGCTGCTGGAGAAGGAGCATTACAAACATTCACAACTCCTTCAGACTCAAGAATTAAAAAATCATCTATCAAGCCACCATTTTTATCACAAGCCTGAGCCCTTACCCCTGCTCCACCCGGCATAAGGTCTTCCTCTTTTAGTTCGGGCATTAATTTTTGCAGTGCTTTCGTAAAGGCTGATTTACTAAACGATCGGTACATTTCTCCAAAACCAGTCTTCCAGTATTTTGATGCCACTTTTATAAATCCTGGCCAAGTCAAAGATTCCAGTAGTTCTGCAACATTAATGTCTGTCTTGGAATATCCTTCCCTTTCAAAAGCAAGAACAGCATTTGGCCCTGCTTCTATTCCACCATTAATCATCCTGGTAAAATGAACTCCTAAAAATGGGAAATTCGGATCAGGAACTGGATAAATGAGGTTCTTTACTAAATGATGTTTTTCTGGTTTAAGCTCATAATATTCACCTCGAAAGGGAATGATTTTAACATTCATTTTCTGTCCGGTCATTTTTGCGACCTTATCTGAATAAAGACCAGCACAGTTAACAATTACATTGGTTTTAAAGTCACCCTTATTAGTGTTAAGAATTCTCTCCCCACCCTTTAATATTATATTTTCAACTTTTGCATTTAGATGAATTTCGCCACCATTCTTCTTAAATAATTCAGCATATTTATTTGCTACTTCCTTATAATCAATAATCCCTGTTTGAGGAACGTATAATCCCGCAATACCAGAAACATGCGGCTCATATTCTTTTAATTCACTTTCATTAAGTTTCAAAATTCCTTCCAGTCCATTTTTAGCACCTCGATCACGTAACACATCAAGCTGTGAAAGTTGAAATTCATCAGTTGCTACGACCACCTTACCACAAAGCTCGTATTTGATTTCATTTTGATCACAAAAGTCAAGAAGCATCTTATAGCCGCCAACACAATTTTTTGCTTTCAGACTGCCGGGTTTATAATATAGCCCGGAATGGATCACTCCACTATTATTACCGGTTTGATGAAGGGCAAGCTGGTCTTCCTTTTCAAGGACAGCGATTTTTAGTCCTTTCTTTTTAATACTCAACTGGTAAGCTGTTGCTAAACCTACTATTCCCCCACCGATAATTATAATGTCGTATTTATCCATTCTCATTAAAATTTGTCGCGAATATACACTCATTGGGACAGTCTTAAAAAAGTTGGTATAACTTTTGAATATCTATTAATAAACTTTCTACTGATATGAGAAGACAATTTTTTTTAATACCTGTACTTTTAATAGTGTTAATATCATCTTGTACTACCTACATTGAAGAACCTTACCTGGATTTAGAGGGTACATACAGAGTAGAAGAATACAGTTATTATTATGATGAATATTTTGGTTATTCTATTTATGTTGAACAGCCTTATTTAACTGGTCCGGATAATATTATTTACATAGAAAATTTTTATAATTCCGGTATAATCGTAGAAGCTTACCTGAATGGTTCAAGAATTTCAATTCCCTACCAGGAAATTGGTCACTTTGATATCGAAGGATCCGGATATTTAGATGGAGGGCACATCTATATCGATGCTACTGTATGGGAGCATACCAGCCATGTAGTTATCAGAGACGATATTGAAATAACAGCTTATTAATTAGCCATAACATTATAAAAAAAGGTCTTAGCTGAATTCAGGTTATCAATGCTGATCATTTCATTATTACCATGGATTCTTTCCAGATCCTGATTTTCTAAAACAAATGGCGAAAAGCGATATACGTTTTCAGCTATACCTTCATAATGCCTGCCATCAGTGCCTGCTATAACAAGGCCGGGAACAACAACGGTATTATCAAATGTTCCTGCAATTATCCTTGATAGTTCTACGAAGGATTCACTTTGATGATTTGAGATTTTACTTGGGTTTTTAGCGAACTTATCTGACTTTTTGATTTTTACATTTGTATTAACAGTCACCTTATTGAGATAATTTTCAATACCCTTGATATTCTCACCGGGCAGGATTCTAAAGTTAATTGTTGCCTCCGCTTTAGCAGGAACAACATTGTCTTTAACTCCTGCATCAAGGATTGTTACTGCCGATGTTGTTCTCACCATTGCATTGCCTGATGGAATTTCTTCATAGGTAGATATCAAAAGATCATCAAAAAGCCAGGTATTTGCGAACACTAAGCGTTGAGGAAATGGCATTTCAGGACCCAAATATTCGATAAAAGCCCGTAATGGAACAGAAATCCTGGCCTTAAATGGCTCTTTTCTTATTTTATCTAATACCTCCGTTAATTGATTTATAGCATTATCTCTGGCGGGCATAGAAGAGTGCCCTGCTTCTGCCACAGCTTCCAAATGGTATGTTACATATCCTTTTTCTGCAATACCTACTATCGCTGTATTTTTATCCAGCCCGGGAACAATACCCTTTGTTACAATTGAACCTTCGTCAAGAGCCATTCTCAAATTGACTCCCTGATCTTTGAGGTAATTAGCAATTGCCTTTGCCCCATCATTACCTCCGATCTCTTCATCAAAACCAAAAGCTAAGTAAATAGTCCTTGTGGGGTTTTTCCCTTCAGACAATAAACTCTCTGCAGCTTCCAGAATTAAGAATGCCGACCCTTTATCATCAAGTGTTCCTCTTCCGTAGACAAATTTCTCATCATACTCACCCGCAAAAGGTGGATGAACCCATTGATCTAACTGATTTTCCGCTAATGGCACAACATCAAGATGTGCTGCAAAAAGATCAGGTTTTAAGTTTTTATTCTGACCATCAACCTTTATTAGGATACCCGAATTATTTATCACTTTGATCTCAGACTGGCTGGTTATTACAGGGTAATTTGCTTTAATCCATGGCAACAAAAGATCAAAATCTGAACTATCAGAAGTATTTCTACCTTCGTATGACACCGTTTTTAAACGTAAAAGTTTCGAAAGCTGTGCCAGATCTGTCTCTTCAACTGTTTTCCTTTCCACAGCCATTGCAACAGGCTGCTTTGAAGAAAACATGAAAGTTTTGATCAGCAACACCAATAAGGTGAAAACAAAAACTCCTAACAGAACGTAAAAAACTTTGACTCGTTTTCTCATGAATATAGTTTTATAAGAATTCCCAATAATAATCAAGGTTTGGTAAATTACAAACTTCAAACTCAACAGATAGAAATGAATAAACTGTTTTTACTTTTTTTATTTACCTCAATTATATTCTCAACATTATCAGCTCAGGAAGAACATATAATATCTCCTCCCCCTTCATCTGTAATTGCTGATGAAATAAAAGGATTAAAATCTTTTGTCAGGGTATTATATGTTGCAGCACATCCTGATGATGAAAACACCAGGTTAATCACCTATTTTGCCCGATTTAAACATTTTGAAACCGGGTATTTATCCATGACCCGTGGTGATGGCGGACAAAACCTAATCGGATCAGAAATCAGGGATGGCCTTGGATTGATTAGAACTCAGGAACTTATCGCTGCAAGAAAAATCGATGGAGGAAATCAATTCTTCACATCAGCCAATGATTTCGGATATTCGAAAAACCCTACTGAAACGTTTAATAAATGGAATAGAGAAAAGGTACTCGGGGACGCTGTATACGTCATCCGTAAATTTCGTCCGGATATAATTATTACCCGGTTTCCTGAAATACCTGGAATTACACATGGCCATCATACAGCCAGTGCCATAATAGCCAGAGAAGCCTTTGATCTGGCCAGTGATCCAACTGCTTATCCAGAGCAACTGGATCATGTTAAAACATGGCAGCCTAAAAAGATATATTGGAACACCAGCCCATGGTTTTACAGGGGGCGTGATGAATCATTTGACACGACTAACCTCGTGAAACTAAACGTTGGGCATTACCTGCCTTCGATGGGTGAATCAATCGAGGAAGTTGCGGGAAGAAGCCGAAGCATGCATAAATCACAAGGATTCGGATCTTCAGGATCAAGAGGAGAATCTTTTGAATGGCTCGTTCCTGTTAAAACTGTTGCAGGTTCCGAAAAAGATTTTTATTCTGGAATAAATACATCCTGGGCTCAAATGGGAGCTCCTGGTATTGAAAAGAGCATTGATAAGATCATCTCCAATTTCAATCCTTTAAGACCTGAAAGTTCTGTTGAAGATCTTGTAAAGCTTAAGAATGAGATAAGAAAGACAGATCTTAAAAATGAAAAAATTAAAACTAAGCTCAGTCAGATAGACGAACTAATTGTAAAATGCCTGGGATTATATATAGGTCTGCATTCCGACCAGCCTTATTATTCCCCGGGTGATACGGTTAAAATTAATTTCGAAGCAGTAAACAGATCTGATATTGGTTTAAGAATTTCGAAGATCAACATTCCAGGCACGGATGTTAGCAGAAACGGTGCTTTAAATCCAAACAAACCATTTGAGTTTAGTACTGATTTGGTCTTACCTCCTAATATAGATTTTACAGACCCATATTGGTTAAATGGAAATCAGACTGATGCCAACTTTGATGTAACAAGTTTCTCATTGATAGGTAATGCAGAAAATGATCCTGTATACCAGGCAGAAATAACTCTGGATGTATATAATGAAATAGTAAAGCTAGAATTAACTCTCACCTACCATACAACTGACAGAGTAAAAGGAAAGGTGGTCCAGCCAATGCATATTATTCCTGAGATCAGCATTGAGCCACTGCAAAAAGTTCTTGTTCTTCCGGTAAACAAAAAGAAAAGTATAATCGTAACGCTAACTTCTGATTCACCATTACCATCAGGGGAATTAACAATTAATCTTCCTGAAGGAATCAAATGTGAAAACAAGAAAATTAAGTATGAAGGAGATGGAGTAGAAAGGGTAAGAAGCTTTGAATTTCATATTTCCGCTGAAAAGGCAACAAAATTTGAGGAAAACAATGTCTCATTTGAGTTCATAACAAATGAATCCCGGTTTGATCAATATACTGTATTTATTGAATATGACCACATTCCAAATCAGATTGATGTCAGAGCCTCTGAAATGACGGTCTCCGCAGTAGACATTAATATACCAAAAGTTAAAGTCGGGTATATTATGGGTGCGGGTGATGATGTTCCAAACTTATTAACTGATGTTGGCATGTATGTTGATCAAATAAGTGTAGATGACCTGAATGGAGGGAAAAACATTGATTACGATGTTATTATTTTGGGCATCAGAGCCTTAAACACAAACGCTGAATTAGCCAGGTCTATGGATAAATTATACAATTTTGTCTACAATGGAGGAACTGTAATAGTACAGTATAATACGTCATATGGATTAAATGTAGAAAATCCGGGACCCTACCCTATCAGTATATCTAGAGGTAGAGTGACTGATGAAAATTCTGATGTCAAAATTTTAAATAAAGATCACATTGCTTTAAATCTCCCAAACAAAATCACAGAAGATGATTTTAAAAACTGGGTTCAGGAGCGTGGTTTGTATTTCCCTGCCACATGGGATGACAACTACACTCCCCTGTTAAGCATCAAGGATATTAATGAAGACCCTCTTAAAGGCAGTCTTCTAGTAGCTGAATACGGGGAAGGGTATTATGTGTATACCGGTCTATCCTTTTTCAGGGAATTACCGGCTGGAGTACCTGGAGCTTATCGATTACTTATTAATCTGATCAGTCTAAGTCATTCATCGGAAAAACCTTAAAAATAAAAAGGGGAGCAAAAAACTCCCCTTTTTTATTTTTCTAATTGTAATTGCCTTTTCAAGTCTTCGATTTCCTGTAAATAACGTTTTTCTTTTCTTAACATTTCTTCTTGTGTAGCAGCAAGTTCTTCCATATTCTGCCTCATCTCTTCTTCCTGGGCTTTCATTTCTTCTTCCTGCTGTCTGGCCTGTTCAAGTAACTCTTTATTAGATTCGTTGATCTTGATATCTTTTAAACTGGAAGCAATGGACTCTCCTAGTTTTTTCACAAAACTGATCTGATGTTCATCAAAATCTTTAAATGAAGCTATTTCCAGGATACCTTCAACCTGCTCGTTAAAGATCATTGGTACAATAAGTAATGTTTTTGGAGTAGCCTCACCTAAGCCTGAAGTGATTCTGACGTAATTTTGTGGTATCTCTTTCAAATGTATTACATCTTGTTCGATGTAAGCCTGACCAATCAATCCCTGCCCGGGATAGATTTGTTTTTCTTCAAACTTTTTCCTGTTATAGGCATAGGTTGCATAAAGGTTCAGCACAGAACCATCGGTATCTATCAGGTACATACTCCCCTGATTTGCTTCCATATACTCCACCAAAAAAGCCATAATATTGTCACAAAGACTTTTTAAACTATCATATCCCCTTAGCAATTCTGTTACCTGAGCTAACCCCTGCACAGCCCATTGCTGTTTTTTTTCATTTTGCCTTACGAGTTCAACTTCCCTCAGATTTTCTTTTGCTTGCTTTTCGGATTCTTCCATTTTTCTGGCTATGTCTTTGCTTTCCTCAATGTAGTAAGAAGATCTTTCTTCAGACATTTTATTTTCCAGAAGCAGCACCATAATTATACCTACTGCAAAAACCACGGAAATTAAAATAGCAACTCGAGTAAGGTTTCCCTTTTGTAATTCAGTCCTGTCTAATTCGATCTCAAGAAGATCATTTATAAAATCAAATCCCAAAATCATTAAAATAGCTAAGCCACCACAGGTAAATAAATAAGCTTTTTCTCTTATATCAAATACAATAAAGGGAATGAATAGAAAAGCTAAAGATAACATAGCCATACCGACCATGGGTGGGTTTCCGGATTCAACTATGAATGCCCCTTCGCTAATTGCTAGAGATATTGGAACTAATGAAATAATTATTCGACTTATATATATTAAACCAAATCGATTTAATACCAGCGCTAACAGAGAAAGAAAAAAACCGGCAATAGGAATTCCGATGGTTGGCTTTAGAGTATTTTGAGAAATAATTATAAAAGGCAACGACACAAAAAAAGCCAGTATAAGTGCAGTAATATTAGACTGGTAAATTTTTCTTTTTAAAAACCTGGGCTGATCTGGCTTTATTCCCCACTTTAATATGTCCTTAAATTTCATTTTGTCCAAAAAATTATAATCTTAGCAACCTCAATAAAAATATTATTTACCAATATATAAATAAAGATCATTTAAACCATATTTTTTATGTCTCAAAAAGAGGAATTCAGTAATCGGTGGGGAATTATTTTAGCTGCCCTGGCTATGGCTGTCGGTGCAGGAAACTTATGGAGGTTCCCCAGATTAGCGGGAGAGTACGGCGGTGCCTTCATCATTTTATGGATGGTGTTTTTGTTTATTTGGTCAATTCCGATTCTACTTACTGAATTCAGTATCGGGAAAAAGTTTAAGCGATCAGTAATTGGATCGTATAGTGAATTTGCTGGTTCTAAATTTGCCTGGATGGGTTATTTCATAACTCTATGCACACTGGGTATAGCTTTTTATTATTCAGTGGTAACTGCATGGAGTTTGCAGTACCTGGGATTCTCTATTGAATATACACTTAAGTATTTCCAGGGAGCAGATCTGGCAAGTATCGGTACTCAAGAACAACTTACTAGTTATTGGGATAATATTGCAAACGGTAATTTTAAAACAGTTGGACTCCACCTATTAGCACTGGCTTTTGCCGTTTTCGTTTTGACAAAAGGAGTAAAAAACGGGCTTGAAAAAGCAAATAAAATATTGATCCCAACTCTTTTTATTTTGTTAATAGTAATTTCTGTTATCGCATTAAATATTGATGGCGGAGAGGTTGGACTAAAATATATGTTTGGTGTCGATGCCAAGCATTTTTCAAATCCAAAAGTCTGGATTGAGGCATTATCTCAGAGTGCCTGGTCAACAGGTGCTGGTTGGGGCCTTATCATGACCCTTTCTGCTTATTCAAGAAAGAAAGAAGATGTGACTCTCAACATAATAATGAGTTCGATTGGAAATAACATTGCATCGATATTGGCAGGTATAGCTATTATTCCATCTGTTTTTGCATTGAGTGCGTCGGAAGCTAATGCGTTGGAATACCTCCAAAGTGGTAACCAGGCATTAACCTTTACGATAATCCCGAAATTATTCTTTTCAATCCCGGGTGGGCCTGTATTATGTGTGATTTTCTTTGGCGCATTTTTCCTGGCTGCATTTAGTAGTCTGCTTCCAATGATCGAATTATTTATCAAAACTTTAACCGATCTGGGAATATTCAGAAAAAAAGCTGTAATCATTGCGGCGATATGCTGTGCAATATTTGGATTCCCAAGTGCCTGGTCGTTAGATATATTTAATAATCAGGATTGGGTTTGGGGAGTAGGTTTAGTGGTCAGCGGACTATTTATAATTTTCCCAGCTTTAAGGATCGGAGTTAAGAAAATAAAAGATGAAATGATTGATCCTGATTCAGACTTAAGATTACCTGATCTTTATTACGCCATATCTATGTATGTAAATATTGCATTTGGAATTGTTTTAATCTGGTGGTGGTTATCAAGAGGATACAGTCCGGAGCCTTGGTTTACTAAAGAAGGCATGTGGAATGTCTTTGATGTATACAGTAATGCATCGGTAATAACCCAATGGCTGGTGGTAATAATCAGCGGATTGCTTTTAAATAATTATATAAATAAAAAATTCAAAACTCTTTAATATAAAAGGCCTCTAATCGGGGCCTTTACTTTTTGGACATAAAAAAAGCCCGAATGAGCTCCGGGCATCTTTTCAACCAGCTATGGAAAGAAAGATATACTTGATTCTACTTGCACTTCAAATATATCAGATATTAATATATTTATAAAAAGTATTTAGATGAACGGTACATTTTATACGATGAGTGTACAATTTATTTACACGAACCTTAAAGCGGTGTATGTTTATGCTTTAACCATCCTGTTATGGAATACCTGCTTTTATTTGTTTTCAAAACTTCATGAGGAAGTTCATCGCTTTTGAACAACACTAACCTTCCGGGCTGAGGGAGTACTTTTATTGGTCCTGATTCAGGATATATCATTAATTCTCCTCCGTTATTCTCTTCCCAGAATTCATTTAAGTAAAGAATCACCGTTAATAAGCGTCCGTCATTACTTTTAAACTGATCAATGTGCCTCTTGTAAAATGCTCCGGGAGGATAAACAGCAAAATGAAATTCACAATCATTAATACTTAAAAAGCAATAACGATTTAATACTGAAATGAGTCGGTCTATTTCACTATAGAATTGATCAAGATCTGTATTTAAGCCTCTGCTAAGCCAAAGAATTTTATCCTTTCTAATACTCTTAACTTTGGTTTGATTAAACCTGTCTCCTATTTCTGCTTCTTTAAATTCCCCTTCCAGATAATGGTTATCTATGATTTGCCGAAGTTTGGCAAGATAATCTGACGATATAAAATCATCACATATCGCAAAACCATTTTCGACAACCGTGTCGATCAATGGCAAAAAGTCAATTTTTGTTTTCACTTATCAAAATAATGATAGCGAAATTACTCAAATAACTGATGATTTTTCTACAATGCGTTGATTTTTTACAAGAATTAAATTGTTACCACCAATGTCGATATAACCCTGATCATAAACAAAGGTATAGGTATTTCCATTCTTAGCTTTATAAAAACTGGTAACATATGAAAAGTCAAAGCCATAAGCTATTAAAGTCTCTCGTGTTATTTTGGTTTTCCCATTTGGATTAAGCTGGTTTAAGATTCTGCGATTCTTTTGTAATCTGTAATTCACTCTTCTAATGAGATTATTTTCTCCTGAAGAGATTCTGTTGTTAAAAGTGCTCCTGCAGTGATCAGAACAAAATATCTTATCTGACCTGCTACCGGAATTGATGGAATTCCCGCATAGTTTGCAAGCTCTGGTCTTCATAATAAAAAAGTATTGTTTTGGTTGATAATGTGCCAAAATAACACTTCTATCGAAAAAAGTAAACTATTTAAAGAAAATATATAAAATTTTCGCCACCTAATCACTCTAAAAAGTATTAACGGATATGGATATATTATTTTTTAAGAACATCAGGAAAAAGGTAATCGAAAAGCAGAATAAAAAGCATTTGATAAACCTGTGTGCATTAGCTATTGCAGATGGAACATTCGATGAATCGGAAAAGAAATACATCATTGCAATCGGTAATAATATGGAAATCCCGGATTTCGAAATTATGAAGATCATTAAATACAGCAGGGAAAATGCTGTTGTAATCAAAACCCGTCGGAACCTTTTTAGCAGAAAAAAGCTATCGGAATACTATGCCCTGATATTATCCGATGGAGTTATACATCCAAATGAAGCACGATTAATCAATCATATTGGTTTAAAATGGGGCTTTAATGAAAGTCAAACCAGTAAAATAATAACAAAATGTAAAAATTATATTGGCCCCTCTAATGTTAAGGCAAACATATCAAAGAGACTTGAGTTTTTATTAACTGATTTTTACCAAATCTTTGACAAAATAAGTTCCACTATAAATAATCAGGTTCATATATTTGCAGTGTGAGTTTACCTGTAATTGATTATTTTTTATTATTTGGTGTCGGTATTGTAGCCGGCTTCATTAATGTTATCGCCGGAGGGGGCAGTTTTTTTGTTTTACCTCTTATGATGTTTATCGGAATTCCACCAGCAGTGGCCAATGCAACAAACCGGGTAGCTGTATTATTACAGAGCATTTCAGGAGTTGCAGGTTTTAAAAGCAAGGGAGTAAATATCGGCCGGTTTAGTATCTACCTTTCAGTCTCTGCATTGATAGGAGCCGTTATAGGTACCCAGTTAGCGATAGAAATTGATCCAAACCTCTTTAAAAAATCTATATCCATTTTCATGCTAATTCTGGTGTTTTTCACTGTTTTATTCACAAAACACCATTATAAACCGGAAGAAGCCCTGCTCAGAGGAAAAAACCTGATATTTTCTATTATCATATTCTTTTTTATTGGCATTTATGGCGGTTATATACAGGCTGGTGTTGGTTTTTTGATAATGGCAGCTTTAACCGGGATTAATAAACTAGATCTCGTCAGAACCAACAGCATTAAGATGTTTGTTAACGTAGTTTATACTGCTATTGCATTAATAATATTTGCCTATCAAATCAAGATCGAATGGACTGCAGGCCTATGGCTTGCAGCTGGAAATATGCTTGGAGCATGGATTTCCAGCCGATGGTCTGTGAATACAGAAAGTAAAACTTTAAAATATGTAACTCTGGGAGTTTTTGTTATCCTTGCTGTTGCTTTATGGTTCTATTGATCCCACTGAAATTTCAAATATTTAATTGAAAACCCCTTTTCATAAAACATTTTTTCAAACCTGGTTTTGATACCGTGGTGTTCATCCATAAATTCAGAATGATATAGATCTCTCGTATAGGAAAGATTCTTAATATCGTTTCTTTCAGAAAGTACTTCAAGGGTATAATCAAATAATCCAGGATTATCAGTTTTAAAAAATACCCACCCCTCCTTTTGCATTACTTTCTTATACATATCGAGAAACCTTGGTGAAGTGAGTCTTCTTTTAATATCCCTCTTTTTAGGTCTTGGATCGGGAAATGTAATCCAGATATCATGAACTTCTCCATCAACAAAAAATTTCTCCAGAAGCTGTATCTGGGTTCGCAAAAAAGCCACATTATTTAAATCTTCTTCCTCGGCTTCTTTACTCCCATACCATATTCGATCTCCTTTTATATCAACACCAATAAAATTCCTTTCAGGATAATGCCTGGCAAGACCGGTAGTATATTCTCCCTTACCACAGGCTAATTCTAATGTGATGTGATTTTCATTTTCAAAGTACTTCCCGTGCCAGTTTCCTTTTATTTCCTCGTATCCCGGTTTCTCCGGCTCAAAAATGTTTGCTCTTTCTCTATTCTCAGCAAAGCGCTTTTGCTTATTTCTCATAATCTAATTCATTCAATTCAGCGACAACAAAAGTACTACCGCCAATGTATAGTGCATCCGATTCTTCCAGATCTTTTCGTGCATCAATTACAGCTTCATTTACACTATCATAATAACCATTTACAACAATATCCGGAGTCACTCTTGGTTTCAGATCAGCTACTTTTAAACCACGAGGTACATTCGGCGTACAAAAATAATACACAGCATTTTTAGGTACTAGTTCTAATACCTCTTCCACAGCTTTATCTGAGACAAATCCCATCACGAACCGATACCTTTTAGCCTTTCTGGCCAAAAATTGCTGAATTGTTTCTCTTAATCCTTCGACATTATGAGCAGTATCACAAACTACAAATGGTTTTTCAGACAAAATCTGCCATCTTCCCTGTAACCCCGTATTAGACACCACCTTTGAAAGCCCTTCGTTAATTTTGGGGAGAACAAATCCTTTTTCTTTCAATTCATCTATTACAGCCAGTACTCCCGGTAAGTTTCTCAGCTGATATTCACCTTTTAGATCCAGTGAATACTTCTTTAGGTCGGTTAGGGTAAACTTGTCAGCGGCAAAAATTATATTGCTCTTGTTTTCGTTAGCTTTAGCTTTAAAAACATCTGCTATTTCAGGTTGAGTTTCACTTATGACCACATCGATTCCCGGCTTTATAATTCCGGCCTTTTCCCCTGCTATTTGCTGCAAAGTATTACCGAGCATCTCCTTATGATCTAACCCAATATTAGTGATCAGAGAAACTAATGGAGTAATTATATTAGTGGAATCAAGTCTACCACCTAAACCAACTTCTATTACTGCTATATCCACTTTCTGATCGGCAAAATATTTGAAAGCAAGTCCGACAGTCCATTCAAAAAACGAAGGTTTTAAATGCTCTACTTGTGTCTTATACTTTTCGACAAAATCTATGATGTATTGCCTGGAAATCAGCAGTCCGTTGATTTTCACCCGTTCCCGGAATGATTTAAGATGTGGAGAGGTATAAAGCCCTGTTTTGTATCCATTTTCCTGTAAAACAGAAGCAATCATGTGAGATGAGCTTCCCTTACCGTTAGTACCGGCAATATGAACTGTCTTAAATTGATCCTGTGGATCACCCAGGATCTTACAAAATTCCTGAATATTACCAAGACCAGTCTTAAAAGCAACTGTTCCCATCCGTTGATACATGGGCAATTGCTCAAAAAGATATTCTTCTATTTGCTCGTAGGTCATCACCGTAATTTAAAACGGTGACAAAGATAGTAAGTTATTGGCTTTTAATAATGAAAGTTACCTTACCTTTTGTTCTGGGTTTTGCTGGTAAACTACCGGTCTGATGAAAGGTAGTCTCTTCTAATTGTCTTTGATAGAAAATAACAATATCAGGACTCACGGTACTCTCTAGTGGCTCTGTATGAATTACATAACCATCAGCATCAATGGTAAACTCAAAGACGATTCGACCACTCTGATCTGAATCATCTCTTTTATCTGGTACACGATCCCATGTCCAGCCGGTTATATCCAGTTGTGGGCCACCACCACCGCCTCCGGATGTACCTTTATAAATATATCTTTGATCTACACTTTCCGGATCACCTTTATCCCCTTGCTGATCGCTATCGTCACCATCACTTTTTTTACTTGCTCCACTACCCTCTCCTTTTTCAGTACCCGGATAAATCGGTGCTTTGACTGTTTCTTTTTTAGTTTCAGTCTTCGTTTCGGTTTTAGTGGTTGTTTTCTTCGGCTGAGGTTCAACTGGAACTGCATCTTCACTTTCAGAAACATCTTCTACAGGCTCAACAGGTTCTTCTGTCTCCACTACTTCTGTAGGCTCTGAAGTTTCTTCCACCGGTTGTTCGGTCGGTTCCTCTACTGCTTCTTCGACTGGAGAAGGCTCATCTTCAGCTTCAGACTCAGGAGCTTCGATATTGTCCTGATCATCACCACTTCCTACATCATCCATACCCATATCTATTTCTATACCATATTGAGGTAATGGAGGATTAGGTTCTTTCCACGCTAAAAGAAATGCAAATAAGACTAAAAGGACACCATGAATGGCAATTGTTATCACCATTGATTTCTGCTTATCCTTCTTTCTTGCTATTTCGTCCTCGCGCTTTATCATTCTTATTTATCAGGTGTCGTTGCTATTGAAACTTTCGCTTTTAATGAAGTCGCAATACCGGCGATCTCTACAAAATGTTCTGTCGGTACTGACTTATCAATATATAACGAAACTGTCGGAGTCTCGGTTTTCCCGATTTCGTTTCTCAGCATAGGCTCAATCTCTTTCCTGCTTACTTTTTCACCGTTAAAATAATATTGAAGATCATCAGTAATAGCTACTTTGATTACCGGGTTACTATACGTATTACTTTTCGACTTAGGTAAATTAACGGGTAAAGCCATCGGATCAACTACAGTTGAAGTCAGCATAAAAAAGATCAGCAACAAGAATATGACATCAGTCATCGATGACATATTGAAAGTTGGATCGACTTTGTGTTTTGACTTTAGTGCCATAATTATTTGTTCGGCTCTTGTAAAAGATCAATGAATTCGACAGAAGTATACTCCATTCTGTGCACAACCTTGAGCACTCTCGCTACAAGATAATTATACCCCAGATAAGCCAGAATACCGATAAAAAGTCCACAAGCAGTGGTAATCAGTGCTTCGTAAATACCTGCAGATAATTGCTGAGGAGTTAATGCCCCTTCGATCTTAGTAATGTCCATAAAAGCGGTGATCATACCGGTAACAGTACCAAGGAAACCCAGCATCGGAGCAGCACCAGCGATAGTAGCAAGCAGGTTCAGATTCTTCTCTAACCTGTAGATTTCGATCTTACCAACATTCTCAATGCTCACTTCAATGTTTTTCAGGGAAGATCCAATTCGGTCTATCCCCTTTTCGATCATCCTGGCGATCGGAGTGTTTTCAGCCTTGCAAATACTCTTTGCCCCTGAGATATCCCCGGAGGTCACCGTATGTCTGACACGCTCCATAAGATCTGCAGAATCTTCATCCGCTCGTCTGATAGTAAATATTCTTTCAAAGAAAATATAAACGGCGGCGAGCTGTAATAAACCAAGAGGTAATAACCACCATCCGCCTTTTTGTAATAATTCTAAAAATGTTAGTGATTGTTCAGACGACATAGATTGCATAGCCAGCGAATCTGACGTCTGAGTCAGTTGCAAAAGTAAGCTCATAAATTTTTTAATATTTCAACACCCATACTTCAGACCCATACTCGCCCTTATATCCTTCAGCCTGCTGTACACCTTCCTGATAAGTGTCAAAAGATTCAACGGCTACTCTGTAGAATCTGGTTTTTCCGTAAGGCTCAATGATATAAGACGTAAGTCCATCATCTTTTCTTTCATTGGCAAAATCCATAGCCTGATCTTTGTCGAAGAAACTGCCAACTACAACATATGAACGACCTGTTCTGCTTTTTAGTACATTGATTGTTCCTTCAGCCGGAATATTTTCCTGTGCAGCTCTTGCAGAGTCTAATGCTCTTTGTCTTTCAGCTTCTAATTCTGCCTGTCTGGCCTGTTCTTCTTTCAACTTCTGGTCTTCCAACTCTTGTTGTCGTTGTCTTTCTGCCTCAGCTATTCGATCTGCTTCCTGGTTTGGTTTAATCACAAAAAACCATATTGCAAATCCGGCGGCAATCAAAAGAACGATAATCACTGCGGCAATTAATCCCGTATTGGAATCATCATTCTTTTTCTTATATGAACTTGTCTGTTTTCTTTGAGATTGCTGCTGGCCTTCAGCTTTTGCAGGTTTGTCTCTATCTATCGGATCGTATGACTGATTTTCCGGCAACCCGTAATCAGAATCTTTAGACCTGTACTTTTGCTCCATGATATTAATTTGCTGACAGTTTTTAAAAAATTTAAAGTTTCGAGTGTAAACTTAATTTAAATAAATTATACCTCAAAAACCTAAAGTAAACACTTTTTTAACCCAAATCAAGTATTTAGGCTTAATTAAAAGCTATAAGTCAGACCAGCAAGGAATTGCACTTTCTTGTTACGGTAATTTAAATAACGTTCATAATCATTATTCAATAAATTATACCCTTCTAAAAAAATGCTGAATCTTGGAGAAAACAGATAGGATATTTGAGCATTCAGATCAAGTATATTATCCAACTGCACTATATCATCCTGAGCCGGATTTAAGGCCTCGATCTGTCCCATGTAGTAAGCACCCAAACCCACATGAAGTTTATCATAAAAGTTATATTGTGCTACAAGGTCAAATTTATAGGTAGGTTTATGCCATGCCCCCAGCAATTCATCCAAACCGTAATTAAAAACATCCATTGATAACTGGATATTGCCATTTTCGTTAAATTGATATCTTCCGTTAGCATAGAAATTAAATACAGCCACAGCATCATTGTTATATACTATCTCAAATTTTGATGTATCCGCTGCACTATTGTTGAAAAAGCCCATATTTAAATAGCTACCTGCTCTGAATCCTACACTATAAGCATAATTTTTGTTCTGTCCCCTGATACCTCCATCAAATTCAAAGGTTTTTATTTCCTGTCTTATATCGAGATTAGAGCCCAGATAAGGATTGTCGGCAACATATCCTTTATAGGTTTGCTTATTAATACCTCCGGAAATACCTGCATACACACTGATCATCTCCTGAAGGTCATATTCGGCAAATAACTGAGGGAAAAACCTGAGATCTTTTTGATTATCGCTTATGGTATCATCTTCATACGCTACCGTCACACCTGCTCTTATCCTGAAATCATTCCAGTGAAAGTAGTATGAAGGAGTAAACTGAAAAAGATTTCTTTTATCTGTCCGGGTTGTATCCTTTAAACTACTGTGCCATAATTCGAGATCAATCTGTAAATTTTGTTCATCATTAACATGCCAATCTGCATGTCCTTCAAGACCGACCTGGGTTTCAGAGTCTTCAAAGTCAGACCAGAACCTGTTTGCTCTTGTTGTGAAGTTGTAATTAAAATCTTTAGTTTCCTGGTAAGTCCCGAAGTCAATTTCAAGACCTATATTTTTGTATTTTTGTGTAATATCTTTTTTATCAACTTCAAGAGAAGGATCATAACCGTAATAATGATATTTATCAAGACTACCAATTAGAGTTCCTCCTACCTGCAATCCATTATCCATATATTTACCACTCAGCTCAATGTCTGTATTCCCGAAAGCTGCATTTTCATCATATGGTTCCGGCCCTTTACCTGAACTATTATGAAATACCCTGGCTCCCAGTATCAGGTTTTCGCTACGTTTATTGTTAACTAATATTTTCAAATAAGGAGTGGCATAATTACCAAACCCAGCTTTCACAAAATTACCGTATAGCTTTTCAATAGGTTCCGTATTAATCCGTAATGGCCTTATTGGAATTAAGGCAGGCAATTGTTTTATCTCAAGCTTTGGAATAGTGTAATTAACTTTTAAGTCTTTTTTATCAGCCTCAGACTCTTCAGCGGTTACAAAAATCTTGGATGCTTTTGGAACGGTAAGCTCCTTATTCTTTTCTATAACGATATTAGTCGGATCAATGCTATCCGCTTTTTCAGGTTTATCATTTTTCTTATCTCCGTCCTGGGCTGTTATAGTAACAGAGGTAAAAAGTAAGAATATGTATATTGGAATGAATTTAATATTCATAAAAAGTCTATTTTATACTGTCTGTATCAATATAATTTTTCTCTACAATCTGTTTTTCGATGCCTTTTAGCTCATCAAGTTTTTCTTTTGCCATCTCTATGATCTCTTCATTGGTAGCATTTTCCATTACTGATTTTAATGTAGCTTCCGCCTGTAACATTTCATCCATTGCTATGAAGTTATCAGAAATAAGAATAAAGCTTCTACCCAGCCAGTAATCATAAGACCCGAATTTGTTGATAAATTCATAGAGTATCTCATTGCTTTTTTCGTATTCTTTCTGAGCATGAAGGATCTCCCCCTTTCGATACATAGATTCCGCAGCATATTCGTCGGAAGCATTAGCTATCACATTGTCAAATACCTGAATTGCAGTAGTCGTATCCCCTTTACCAAGTAAAGCTTTTCCTTTATAGGTAGCCGCCATTGTTGCACTTGATGGTTTAGGAGAGCCGATCTCAACAGCTTTTTGAGCATATTCAATAGCTCTTTCATATTGACCGGAATTATAATATGCTATCATTAACCCTTCGACTGCATCGTATTTCTGACGCTTGTTAACAGCATCTTGTTCAAGTTTTGTATAAGCCACGATTGCCTCTTCCCAGTTACCTTCGCTCTGTTGAAGATCACCAATTTTCTGCCTGGCTCTGTTAACTTTATTTGTTTTGTTCTGCTCAATAACTTGGCGATAAGCCCGAATCGCTTCAGTAGATTTTCCACTGTACCTAAAGGCTTCAGCTTTTAAATACTGAGATTCGTAAGCCTCTGTTGTCCCATCGTATTCGTTAATAATCTCATTGAAGGATTTTACCGCTTCATCATATTTACCTGCATAAAGCAATGACTTGGCACTTTCATAACGAACTGTAAGCAGTTGTTTATTTTCAGGGTTAGTATCTCTGTAAATCTCCAAATACTTATTGAATTCTTCAGAACGGTCGGTTCTTGCAAGAAGGTCCTGTAATCCCAGCAATGCATTATAGGCACTTGGATAAGTTGAATAGTTACTCACTGCTGTTTTATAATCCTTTATTGCCATGTCATAATTTTGCAAGTTAGTAGCAGCAAGTGCTCTTTTAACATGTGCTTCAACTATTAACTCCTTTTTGGTAGCTCCGGATAAAAACCGAGAAAAGGCATCGATCGCTTCCTGATATTTTCCTCCTTCAAACAGAATAGTTCCGATCTGGAACGCTGCATCTTCTCTATATACACTGTTCGGGTAATTTCTCACCAATTTTGTCAGAGATTGAACCGCTGCCTGATCATTACCGGAAAGCCATTGAGAAGCAGCTAATTGGAAAGTTGCATAGTCTGCATTTACAGTAGATCTTGACAGGTATCCCTGATAGGAATTTACAGCTTGCGAATACTGTTTAGTTACATAATAAGAATCTCCTAATCTTAATGTAGCATCTGCTATTTTTCTTTTTTCAGCTTCCGTCTCACCAGTTAAATTCGAATAAATCCTGAAGTGAGGAATTGCCTTATCGTATTCTTTATTATTGAAATAGGCATATCCAATACCATACCGTGCATTAAGGAAAAGCTCTGAATTATCATTTTCTAATCTGAATACTCTGGCATAAGCATTTACAGCTTCAGAATATTGTTCATTCAAAACCAGAATTTCACCTTTTAAATATGAGGCTTTCGCAGTTAGATTTTCATTTACATTCACCTCCAGAGATTCATTAAGATATCTAACAGCTTTATCAACCTCTTTTTTATTAAACGATTCAGCACCTAGATTATAAGTGACCCTTTGGAAGACCTCTTTTAGTTGATAGGTATTGAGATTAGTGTTTATTAAATGATTATAGGCCGCCTGGTAATTATTGTTGTATAAATATGCCTGGCTTAACCAGTCATTTACATTATTACGGTTTGCATCCTCAGGATATGTATCTTTATATGATTCCAGACCTGAAATAGCGTCATTAAAATTGCCTAATTCCAGGCTTAGCTTTGAATACAGTAACAAGGATTCTTTTTTAATTTTATCGTCAAAATCCATCTCCGAAGCTTTCTTTAATGGAGCTGGAGCATACGATTTATTTCCAGATTCCAGATAGCACAACCCTAAAAAGAATGAAGCCCTTTGACCCACCTCACCTTCGGTCAATGCCAATGGTCGAAGCCTGTTTACAGCTGTTTCAAAATTTCCTGCTTCATAATTAGAAATACCAATTCTTAGTGCGATCCTTTCATCCACTTTTCCCCTATTGGAAGAAATAAATTTATCATAATAAACTAAAGCTTCTTCTTTTCTGTCTGTAAAAAAATAAGCTTCAGCCATTGAGAGATAGAAATCAGATGCATTACGAATCCTTCTTCCCGATTGATTGATCTGTTCTCCATACTCTATTAACTCATCATATCTTTCAGTTTCGTAGTAAGACAAAGCGATAAGAGATGGGACGATTTCTTTATATGAATCACCAGCCTCTGCTTGTCGGAATTCATTTAATGCTTCATTGTAGTTTTTATTGCGGTAATGAATATATCCACTATAATAATGAGCTGCATATGTATACGGATTGGAAGAATTTTTTAAAAACCCGAATTGACTTAAGGCTTCATCGAACCGTTGCTCATTAAAATAAGAGTAAGCTAATCTAAACCTGGTTTCAATTGCAGTAGATCTGCTTAGTTTGGTAAGATCTGCTCGTTTAAAATACTCGATTGCCTTATTATAAGTGCCTGAACGATAATAGTAGTCTCCTAGTTCTATAAATGCCTGGTTTGCTAATGGGTGTCCAGGATATCGGTTGGTAAATTGCCTCAAAAGATATTCACCATCATCATGATAAAGTTTAATAGCACTCATCGCCAGGTAATACTTGGCTTCCATCAAATTGTTATCCTCTGGTGAGGTTTCAAGGTAATTTTCAAGCTGGCTTCTACTAGCATTGTATTTCCCACTATTATATAGAGAAATTGCTTGCAGTAGCGGACCATTGTCATCAGTAAAAAACAATGTTTGCTGAGAGAAAATTGAAAAATTTATCGCAAAAAAAATCAGAAGTCCGAAAAAGACTTTTATTCTATGCATATGAAGCTATTAGTTTTATTTTTATAACAGTTAAAATTCTGAATTATTTTGTTGGGATAAAACAAAATGAATAAAGAATATTTCCAACATCTTAAAAATTCAATTAAATCTGGTTTTATGTAAGATTGAACAGTAATCAATAATATTTAGTCTGTAAACTATAAATAATTATTTCTATTATTGTAGAAGGCAATTTTTTAAATCATTAATAATTGTTAAAGCGTCTAAAGAAAATATTCAGAAACAAGAGTAACTTTAATAATACTCCCTCCTTTGGAGATGAGCAGATCAGCCGATTTGTAAGTTATCTCGTTTATAATGTTGAAGATATTGAATCAGATTCTCTTTTAAAGGAAAGGATCAGAGAAATAAACAAGTTAGATCCTGAACATAAAAAGAATTTCTTACCCGGACTTTATTTACTTTTTGAAAGAAATATTCTGAGTGGTCCTAAATATACCACTGAAACAGATAAAGAGAATTTCCGAAAAGATTTTTGTGAACGTTTTCCGAATATCAGTAACTCACCTGAAATGAGTTTACTATTTGAAGAAAAACTTATTCAGGAAAAATTATTGTGCATTCTTTTCCTTCAAAAAATAATCACAAATAGTGCCTCACAAATAGATTCGCAAGGCAAAAATCAGATCACTAAAGCTACTGAATTTATTGAGAGCTTAATATCTGATAAAAAATCTCTCAAAGCAGACAGGTCAAAAAAAATTATAGGGAAATTAAAGTCTTTTACCGAATCTATTTATTCTGAACTCACAACTTCAGCGGGTAAGAAAACAGCTTCAGAAATTTTCCAGGGGGTATACAATTTCATGGCTGACAATTACCGCTTACTTGATACCTTTCAAGACGTAGTGGTTGTAATCCCACAACAGGCACTTAATGAACAACAGTTGAGTATGCTAAGCAAGAAGCATATTCAGAATTTACTTATCGAAAAGGTAGGCAACCTGGAGGCTGTAAACAACAGGCTGAATGAAGAGATTGCAGAACGTAAAAAGGTAGAATCAGCATTAAAAGACAGTGAACAACGCCTTGCACAGATCATCGGATCTGCGATGGATGCTGTAGTAATATTCAATGGCTCCGGAGTTATAATGGAATGGAATAAACAAGCAGAAATCCTTCTGGGTTATTCCAAAGAAGATATTTTGGGCAAGCAGGTCAATGAAACGATTTTACCTGATATTGAAATTACTAAAAAAAGCTCGGGAGAACCCCTGGTTAAAATTATGGATCAATATCCAATCAATTCTCATAACCTGAGAATTGAGATGAATTCTATCCATAAATCAGGTTATAATATTGAATCGGAATTATCTATTTCTCCGGTAAACTATTATGGTGAATTTATTTTTAGTGTGTTTATCAGGGATATAACACAAAGAAAACAATACGAAAGAGAAATTCTCGAAGCAAAAGATAAAGCAGAACAGGCATCTATTTCAAAAGCTCAATTCCTTTCTACCATGAGCCATGAAATAAGAACTCCATTAAATGCGGTGATAGGCATTTCTAATCTTCTACTCAACGCTAATCCAAGTAAAGAGCAAATAGAGGATTTAAAAATATTAAAATTCAGTGGTGAAAACCTCCTTGCAATTATAAATGACATCCTTGATTTTAATAAGATTGACGCCGGAAAAATAGAACTTGAAAAAGCTCCGTTCAATATCAAAACAGTTATTAATGGTGTAAAAAGTTCTCTTTCTACAAAGGCCTATCAAAAAGATCTTCCACTTATATTATATCTTGAAGATAATATACCCGATGTAGTTGTCGGCGATAGTACCAGGTTAACACAAATATTAACTAACCTGATTAGCAATGCTATTAAATTTACACAGACTGGGTCAGTAACTATTTCTGTAGTAATAAATGAAGATACAGAAGACAACATTAAATTACATTTCTCGGTCAAGGACACTGGAATTGGTATCTCTGATGAAGAGCAGGAGAAGATCTTTGAAAGCTTCAGCCAGGCTTCAAGCTCAACTACCCGAAAGTATGGCGGCACCGGACTTGGTCTTTCAATTTGCAAAAAACTATTAGAACTTCAGGGAAGTGAACTGAAACTGGAAAGCGAAAAAGGAAAAGGAGCAGATTTCCACTTCACTCTGGAATTTGGCAAGTCCGATGTACAATTAGCACCTGAAGGGCTTAATATCAACGATGACAAAAAAGACCTTAGAAAAGCTAAAATCCTTGTTGCTGAAGACAATAAAGTAAATCTGCTTATTGCTGTGAAATATCTGAATCGATGGAATGCCTTGGTTGATACCGCTGAGGACGGCAATGAAGTTTTAGAAAAATGTAAGAAAAATGATTATGACCTTATTCTGATGGACTTGCAAATGCCTGATATGGATGGCATTGAAGCTACCAAATTAATCAGAGGAATGAATAACCGCAAATTTCAAAGCTTGCCTATTATTGCCCTTACAGCATCAGCTATGACTGAAGTAAAAAGGCAGGTATTGGAAGCAGGCATGAACGACTTTGCTGCTAAGCCATTAAATCCGGAACTTTTATATGAAAAGATCTATAACCAGATTTATGAAAATAAAGAAAGCCTGTCTTTTTAAAAAAGCCTTTTAATGCATTAGCTTATAAACAAGTTCCTTCCATAATTCTTTTTCTTCAATGCTTGCCCCTACTCCTTTTGAAGCAAGGTCTGCTTTAAACAAGTGTCCGAGATTTTCAATCACCTTTTGTGGTGGATAATTTTTTGCAGCTGCTAAATATTCTTTTTGAACATATGGATTGAATATTTTAATCACCCCACCGACAGCCTTCTCGTTATACGCCTGTTTATGATGAATTTGAAGCAATTTAGTATAGTATCCTGTCAGTACTGCCAAAGCAGGAATGATTGGATGACTTTTAGAATTGGCTGCAAAATACTGAACAATTCTGTTGGCCTTAACTACATTCCTCGTAGATAATGCCTTTTGTAATTCAAAAATATTAAAGTCTTTACTGATACCTACATTTTTCTGAACATGATCTTCATCAATGGTATCACCATCTTTAAAATTTATTAGAATTTTATCTATTTCGTTACTTAGCCTGCTCAGATCATTACCAATAAAATCAGCGAGCATGATCATCGCTTTCTGATTGATCTTATATCCCTTCCCCGAAACATACTTTTCAATCCAGTCAGGAACCTGGTTATCGTATAATTTTTTAACGCTTACTAACGTTGCATATTTGTCCAGACTTTTGGCAAGGGATTTTCTCCCATCAAGAGTTTTATGTTTATGAGCAAAAACAAGAATAGTACTGGGCTGAGGATTTTTAATATAATTTTCCATCAACTTAATTCCTTGTTCTTTTTGAAGATCCGGAATATCCTGAGCTTCTTTCACAATAACCACTTGTCGATCTGACATCATCGGAAAGCGACCGGCATTGGTGATTATTGTATTAACATCAACATCTTTACCATAAAACACCATCTGGTTAAATCCTTTCTGTGATTCTTCCAGGGCATTATTTTCAATATATTCAGTAATCAGGTCAATATAAAAAGGTTCATCGCCCTGTAAAAAATATACCGGGTGATAAGTTCCCTTATTTAGTTCTTCTATTATTTTTTCCGGTGCTACGGCCATTTCTTTTATTTAGTCGATTTGAATAACTATATCCGATTACAAATGATGTTGCCAAAATTGATAATAAATTGACAAAAACAACAATAACAAATAAATTATAATCACTTTTATTCTGTTTCATATTTAAATCAGGACCTGAAAAGGTTCCGCTGTAAATCGGCTTGGTATTAAATATGTAAAGATCAAGATGGACTTTAAATCTGGCAATCAGTTCCCTCACAAACATTCTTAATGTCATTCCTCCCTTTGCCTCTAATCCAACTACATTGTACCCATGATATTCAGCAATTGGTATAGCTCTCCTTAAATGGAATTTCTGAGAAATAATGATTACATCTTTGACATTGTGATCTTTAAGTCTTACTACTGAACCGAGCGTATTTCTACCGGCATAATCGAGCTCAATAATTTCTCCCGGAACTCCTCTTTGCATTAGTGATTGCCTCATTAAGGCTGGTTCATTATAACTTTTGGATGAATTGTCTCCAGAAAGGATAAAAAAACTGGCCTTACCAGTACGATAAAGACTAGCCGCCATCTCCATTCTGTTTTCGTAATAAGCATTTTTTGAGACACCATCTTTAAGAAATTTATTCGTACCAAGCACTAAAACAGGCGCTTTCATTTCTATATCTTCGGGTGAACTTTCCAGATTTCCAGCAGATTGAATCACTATCAACATATTGCTGATTAGAATGCAAATAGTTAAAAAGCCGATCGGGAAGCCAAACACTTTTAACCAGTAATAAACAGGAGAACGGTATGATAAACCGACTTCCTTGTCACCAGATTTGGCGTTCTTTGATCGTTTCTTCTTTTTCTTTTTGTTAATAAATCCTGATATATATGATATTACCGGAAGTTCGATAACCAGAATCCAAAATAAATTATGAACCATAAACAGAACCTGGCCATAAAGAAAATTCTTTACCCTGTATTCACTTAAATCTAACTCTATATTTCTCAAAAGAGAAGACAGGTCCAGACCATCAAAAAAACTCTTTAAAGCATTATAATTAGTCAGAAAATGTATTGCAGGGTACTTTTGATCTAGAAATTGAAATGCAGAAATTACTTTGTGTTTTTCCAGAAGAAACAAAGGCGTTAAAGTCTGGAAAAAAGTAATTACTACAGCAAAAATTAAAAAAATAAAAAATCCGGTTAGTGCACGTTGCATTTAATTTCCAATAGCTGTTAAGCTAGCAAATAAACAATTTTTAATAAAAGAAAAAAGAAGACATGCTCTACATGTAAGGTAAAAATAAAAAGAGCCCCGGGCAAGGGCTCTTTTAAATGGGCAATCGGAAATAAACGATTAATTTTTTGTATTAAAACAAGATATTAACCGAGTATTTTTCTTGATATTATTTCCTTCATGATTTCATTTGTTCCGGCATATATTCTCTGCACCCTTGCATCTGCCCATGCTCGTGCTACAGGGTATTCCCACATATAACCATATCCACCATGAAGCTGTACACATTCATCAGCTATTTCACACTGAAGATCAGTTAACTTATACTTTGCCATTGAGGCTGTAGCTGTATCCAGTTTACCCTCATTGTGCATCATCAAACATTTATCAGCAAAGGCACGTGCCATTGTTAAAGAGGAAGCCATTTCAGCAAGTTTAAACTTAATAGTTTGCAGCTTACTTATTGATCCTCCAAAAGCTTCTCGTTGTTTTGTATACTCAACTGTCTGTTCATAAACAGCCTCGGCAGCAGCTACTGCACTAAGGCCAACCACCAGTCGTTCCTGTGGCAACTCAGACATAAGGTAATGAAACCCTTTTCCTTCTTCACCAATCAGGTTTTCTTTAGGGACTTTGACATCCTCAAAAAACAATTCACAAGTATCCTGTGCATGTAAGCCGACTTTTTGAAAAGGAACTCCTTTTTTAAATCCTTCCATTCCCTCTTCTACAAGTATAAGACTAATTCCCTTAGCACCATGCTCAGGGGAAGTCTTAACTGCAACAACCACGTAATCAGCTAAATAACCGTTAGTGATAAAAGTTTTACTTCCATTCACCAAATAATGATCTCCTTTATCTACTGCGGTTGTTCGCATTGATTTGAGATCACTTCCTGCACCCGGTTCAGTCATCGCAATGGCATTGATCTTTTCTCCGGTAAGCATTTCAGGCAGAACTCTCTTTTTGAGTTCTTCAGAGCCATTGTGAATAATATAAGGTAATACTATATCAGAATGAAGTGGGTATCCGATGGCCGGTCCAGCACATCCTGATCTTGAAAGTTCTTCTATTAATATGGCATTATAACGAAAATCATCAATACCGAGACCTCCATACTCCTCAGGTACCTGGATTCCCAGAAAACCATTTTCTCCAAATTTCTTCCACGATTCACGAGAGACCATTTTATTCTTCTCCCACTCCTCATTATACGGAACAACTTCCCTATTTATAAAATCTTTTACTGAATCTCTGAAAAGCGCATGCTCTTCATTAAAAATATCTCTCGGTAACAATTCCATGCCTAACAAGTGTTAGTTAATAAGGGCAAAGATAAGCGTTTAGTCCAAATTATCAAGGAACTAAAACGGAAGAAAATTATACTCGCTGGAATTATGATTAAGGAATTGATTTAAAATTCTTTGTACGTCAGCATCGTGAATACCGGGCTGAATATATTCTTCCCATTTTTCCATGATGTTAACTTCAGTTGGTGCGAAACCATACCCCTTGTATAAGTTTTTCATCACCACTACAAATCCTTTTTCATCACTATTTCTACCCTCTCCGATAATAATAAAATCACTATTGGATGAAGTGATTGAAGAATGCCATTTTTCAACCCTTTTGTTATACTCATCAAAAGACTCTTCCCCTACGCAGGCCCCCTCACATTCTCCGGAATCTACCCATGAACATTTACCTTTAACTTTTTGCAAACCAAGTAATTTGGGGCATAAGGAATATTCTTTAGCAACCCCAAAAAGATAATTTCTCGACTCCATCAAAGAATTAAAAGTCATAAGCAGATTAGGCTTTCTTCCTGGGGCAACGCCATGCCTTAAGTAAGAACTTCCATCTTTATAACTAACTAAACTAAAAACCTTAGAGTTAAATTTTTGTGCACGATTAAACGGAGGCCAAAGCTTTTTGATCTTCTCATTTTCATGGAGCAAAGAAATCAATTCATTTCCACAGAGATCATAATCAAGATGATGAATTTGATTTAAAAATGAAAGCTCAGGTTTTCCAGACCTGGTTGAGAAGTGAGATTTAACTCGCTTTTTTATATTCTTAGCTTTTCCTACATACAAGGCTTTACCCTTACCATCATGGAAATAATAAACTCCGGGCATTTCAGGCAAATTCTTAAATTCATTTTCATCAAGGTTTGGAGGAATATAGCCATGCACACTTCCATGACTTATCAATTTTTCCATTATCCCCAGGCTATCCTTTGAGATCATTAAATGCAATATATCAGCGGTTACAGAGGCATCACCGTATGCCCGGTGTCTGGCCTTATTAGTATAACCCAGATGAGCACTCAATTTTCCAAGCCCGTAAGACTGTAAACCCGGAAAAATCTTTCTTGCATACCTGACAGTACAGAGTTTTTTTGAATCCCATTGATATCCGGATGATTTTAATTCCTGTCGCACAAAGTGATAATCAAAATTAACATTGTGGGCCACAAAAATACTATCCTTTAATATAGATATAACTTCATCTGAAATATCTGAGAAAGAAGGAGCTCCATGGATAGTCTCCTCGTCTATCCCTGTTATGGATGTGATATAGGAAGGTATAGGAACACCAGGATCAACAAGTGAATGGAAAGAATCGATAATCTGAGTACCGTCACTCAGATAAATAGCTATTTCTGTAATCTTGTTATCTATCGAAGATCCACCGGTGGTTTCAACGTCTACGATCGCATATTTCCTCATATTATAACCCTACTTAAAAATATCCCCATGCAATTTACTCAGACTATTTGACAGTTCACGACCAAATACCTACAACTCACGGATTAATGATAATCAAAATTTATCCACAATAGTTGTTTAGACAAGTTTGAAATTAAAACAGCAAAAACTATGAAGACCTTAAAATCACTAAAACTAACGAAAATGACCCTGGCCTTGCTCAGTGTCTTTTTAATCACACTTTCAGCGTGTGATGATGACGATGATAATCCCGTCAACATTCAACCAGATAAAAATTTGGCAGAAGTAGCAGCGGAAAATGGTTTCACTTCTTTACTTGCAGCGGCAGAAGAAGCTGGGCTGGATGGAGCCTTAACTGATGAAAATAATGATTTGACCGTATTTGCCCCTACCAATGATGCTTTTGCAGCTTTTTTAAATGCTAATGGCTGGGCAGATGTAACCGAGATTCCTGATGCAGCTCTTGAATCAGTACTGCAGTATCACATTTTAGCTAGCTCTAAAAATTCAGGAGAATTAGGGAATTCTGAAGCAACACTTCAGGGAAGTGCATTATATCCTAATGCTTCAGCATTGACAATTAACGGTAACACAAATATAAGTGCTGTTGACGTAGAAGCATCTAATGGTGTGATACACGTAATAGACATGGTGCTTATGCCGCCTACAGATAATATTGTGGACATTGCAGCAGGAGATGAAAACTTTTCTGTACTCGTTTCATTATTACAAAGAGTTGATTTAGTAGACGCAGTTAGAAATGGAGAATTCACTGTTTTTGCTCCAACTAACACAGCTTTTGAAAATTCCGGAATTACAGCAGATGTTGCAGCAGAGCTTTCAGATGCAGAGGTAATTGATATATTAACCTATCATGTTTTATCAGGATATGCATTTAGTTCTGACCTTACAAATGGAGATATTACAATGTTAAATGGCGAACCATTAACAGTAGACGCAGATAATGGAACTCTACAAGGTGCGAATAATGAAGATCCTGTAAATATTGCAACAACTAATATTCTTGGAACAAATGGAGTTATTCATGTAATAGACGGTGTTGTTCTTCCTCCAAAAACTATAGTAGATCAGGCAGTTTATAACGGATTTGATAGTCTTGCGGTTGCAGTTGAACAAGCAGGATTAGTAGAAGCTCTAAGCGGTGGAGAGTTAACAGTATTTGCCCCAACAAATGATGCATTTGTAAATCTGTTAAGTCAACTTAGTTATGTTCAGATTTCGGATATCCCGACAGATCTTCTTTCAGCAGTACTTACTTATCATGTAGTTGACGGTGCATTCACTTCTGACATGCTATCTGATGGTTATTTACCTACTTTAAATGGACAGGCAATAGATGTTGACGTAACAAATCTCATCCTAAATGATAATGCAAACATTATAGCAATAGATGTAATGGCAGATAATGGTGTCGTACATGCTATTAATTCAGTAATGGTACCAGAAACCCGAACCATAGCAGAGATTGCTTCAGAAGCAGGATTAACAAGATTAGTTGAAGCCCTTACAGAAGCTGGCCTGGCTGAAACATTCACTCAAGAAGGCAACTATACTGTATTCGCTCCCTCAAACGCAGCATTTGATGCACTTTATTCTGCATTAGGTGTAGAAGGACCTGCTGGTGTTGATGATGGAACCCTTGAAGCTGTATTAACTTATCATGTTCTCGGTAACCGCGTATACAGTTCTGATCTGTCCGACGGTTTAACTCCTGAGACTCTTCAAGGAAGTACTTTTATTATTAACATAGGATCAAATGTTACTATTACAGATAACGATCCTGATAATGCGGATGCAGCAGTAACCGCTACAGATATCCAGGCAACCAATGGTGTAGTACACACTATAGATGAAATTTTATTACCAGTAGATATTTAATATATTGCCTGCTGAAACGAGGAGAAGTAGGAATGGTTCATCATTTTTCTTCTCCTCTCTTTTTACCTTAATATAATGTTATTTAACAATAAATATCGGTGGGGTATCATAACCTTGATATCTGTTTATTCTTTCCTGAACATCAAGTTCACTGTAGGAGAAGAAATATTTGATTTTAAATCTCCATCACTTTATTTATTAATAGTATTAGCAGTACAGGTGATTTTTGTGTGGGAAGGAAACAGATATTTAAATAAGATATTTAAAAATGAATCTATAAATACCATTCAAAAACTCGGGTATTATTTCTTAATATCCTTACCCCTGGTTATTGTAATATCATTATTTGCTACGTATGTAAGTACTCTAATTTTAAATGTCTCAGAGATGAGATTTTGGAATAACCTTAAATTAGATCTTGCATTTGTATTTAGAGTAAATCTTTTTCTACACACCATCAATGCAATTGTAATTTATGCTCATAAAGCCTCTAAAATGAAGCAAGAGAAAAATAAGTTGGAAAAAGAAATGCTTGAAGTGCAATTTGATGCACTTCGAAATCAATTAAATCCTCATTTCTTGTTTAATAATTTGAATGCTCTTAGCAGTCTGATATCAACATCTCCTGTCAGGGCTGAATCATTTGTAAGAAAATTGTCACTAATCTTTCGTTATTTATTGCAACACAATAGTAAAGAGTTAGTAACGATTAAGGAAGAGCTTGATTTTATTAAAAATTACCTCGACTTGTATAAATACCGATATGGTGATGCATTAACGTATGAAATATTAGTAGATGATAAATTAAAGGATCAATTGATTATACCTTCTGTTACACAACTTATTTGTGAAAACATATTTAAATACAACAGTTTCACGAGGCAAAACCCTATCGAAATAAAAATAACACTAAAAAATAACGATAATAATTACCTTGAAATCTGGAATACCAGAAACCCTAAAACTATATCTCCTTCAGAAAGCAATGGTGTTGGATTCAAAAATATAATCAATCGATACAAATCATTTTCGAATAAAAGAATTGAAAGCTTAAACAATGATTCATCATTTTCTGTTATGTTACCAATAATCCCAACAAACAGCGGCAATGAATTATTTAATAATAGAGGATGAGGAAATAGCAGCTGAAAAGCTCAAAGCTCAATTAAAAAAAATAGACAACCAGGCAGAATTTTCAGGATATTGTCAAAGTGTTTCTGAAACGATTGAATTATTAAAGAGTGACCACAAGCCGGTTGATCTTGTTTTTATGGATATTCAATTAACCGATGGGATTTCCTTTGAAATATTTAAAAATACCCACCTTGATTATCCGGTAATATTTGTGACAGCTTATGATGAATATGCACTTGAGGCATTCAAGGTCAATAGTGTTCATTATTTATTAAAACCTGTTTCTGATTCAGATTTACAACAAGCGATTGATAAATTCAATTCTTTAAATGATCTACATGGCTTTCAAAGTTTATTATCACTTGAATCTAAACTTTTAAATAGAAATAAGTTTAAAGATCGATTCATTAGCCAAATCGGGACAAAATTTTTCATTATTAAAACCGAAGAAATATCAGGATTTTACGCTGACGGAAAGACTGTATATTGTATAAAAAATAATGACAACACTAAATATATAATTGAATATTCCCTGGATCACTTAGAAAATGAATTACTTGATCCTAACAAATTTTTCAGGATTAACAGGAAAATGATTATACATATTGATAAAATTTCCGAAATTAGAAATTATGTAAATAGTAGGCTCCTGCTTATGCTACCGGAATTAAAATTGCCATTTGAGGCAATAGTCAGCAGGGAAAGAGTCGCTTCCTTTAAATCCTGGTTAAATCAATAAATATGAAGAAAAACCTATTCCTGACACCGTTGCTATTTTTTATTTTTCTATTAAATCACTCTCTTTACGCTCAGGGTCCCGTTTCCATAGACACCACAGGAACTGAGGCTAAAATTCAAATGATGGAAGAACGTTTGTCTTATTTGGAGGATAACTTATCTAAGATGGACAAACAATTCAAAACCGGTGCTGTAATGGCAGCTGCTGGTTATACAGTAACCATCATAGGCGGGTTAATGCTGGGACGTGAAAATGATGACCTGGGTCAGGGCTTACTTATCGCGGGTGGTACTATAGGACTTGGCGGAACCATTGTTTTAGTAGATGCTTTTAAATATCTTGGTCGCTCCAAAAAACGAAGAGACAGAAAATGACGAGGAAAGAGAAGGCAAAAGAAATTTTAAACATATTAAATAACATTTATCCGGAACCACCTGTCCCACTTGATCACAAAGATCCATATACACTACTAATAGCGGTACTCCTATCGGCTCAATGTACTGATGAACGAGTTAATAAGGTAACACCAGAACTTTTTGCATTGGCAGACAACCCATTTAAAATGGCTGAAGCAGATGTAGATCAGATCAAGTCTATAATCAGACCCTGTGGATTATCACCAAGAAAATCAAAAGCTATTCATGAACTGAGCAGGATTCTTATTGAAAAATATAATGGTGAAGTTCCTGCTGATATGAAAAAGCTAGAAGAATTACCAGGAGTAGGACATAAAACAGCCTCAGTGGTCATGTCACAGGCATTTAATGAGCCCGCATTTCCAGTTGACACCCACATACATCGACTTGCTTGGAGGTGGGGTCTTTCAACAGGAAAATCTGTAGAGAAAACTGAAGAAGACTTGAAAAAGATATTCCCAATAGAAACCTGGAATAAGGTTCATTTACAAATCATATTCTATGCAAGGGAATATTCGCCAGCGAGAGGATACAAATTTGAAAAGGATATTATAACCCAGCAATATGGTCGTAAATCATTCATTAAAGATTATATTGACAAAAAGTGACATCAACAGGTTACTATTTGATTGGTTATTGAATAAACAATAAACTAGGCTACGTTAATGATTTCATTTTTTAGGTTGATACATATCTCCCTTGCGGTAATTTTATTTACAACAAAATCATTTGCATCTGATAATAATTTAATATTAGAAGCTGACTCCCCGGAAATTATACACCTAACGGGTGTTTGGCTATTAGAATCACCTGGATATAAACAAGAAGTCATCACCATTGAAGATGGTCCGGTTAACAATTCCAAAAGATCATATGGCACTTACCATAAAAACATTTTATTGGAAAGTGATTCTTCACTCGATCTTTCCATTTACATTCCACTCATAAGAACATCTTTTGAATTGAAGGTCAATAATGTACTCGTGGCCGAACAAGGAAAAGTATCACAAAACAGAAAATTTTACCATCCGGGTATGAAGGTAAAGCCGTATGATATCACATTACACCCCGGAAAGAATACCATTTCCATAACATTCGCTAATTATGCCCATGCTAAGGGCGGATTGATCACCCCTCCGGTAATAGGTACTCACGATGATGTTTTATGGCATATTAGAAAAAGCGATATAATTCTTACTGCTATTTATGGTAGTATCATTCTCCTTGGTATATTCTTTATATTATTCTTCATTTCCTGGAAAAAGGACATGGAAATATTATACTTTGGATTATTCGCAATAATGTGGGCTGTGCGTTGCATATCAACTGCATCCAAGCATATCAGTTTTTTATATAACAATTTTGAATGGGAAACCTTGATTCGCATTGATTATTTTGGCTTTTACTGTAGTATCCTTTTTGGATTTCTATTTTTTAATAAATTATTTAAAAGCTATTCTATACCTGATTTTTCAAAATTAGTCGTAGCCGGAACCTCTTTAATGGTTATAAGCACCATAGTCACGCCGGTTAAAGTATTCACTGAAGCTACTGTATTTGTCCATTTCATACTTTCTCCGGTAATTATTTATGTTATCTACCTGTCATATCAATCATATAAAAATAACGATGACATCTCAAAAATAGGACTGGCTGCTGCGATCTCAGCAATGGCAATTTTTGGATTAGAATGGCTATTATTTTTCCAGACTTTTTCAATACCTGATTTTAGTATTGATCTGGGTTACCTTCTGATCTTTCTATTAAACGCAAGTACTTTGTCTAGAAGATTTGCGAAAAGGTTTAACCAACTGGAAACCCTGCAAAGGGAAACTACTCTTCAAAATATAAAAATTGAAGAACAGCATAATAAGATCCAGGAATCTCATAATACAATCCTGAACCAGAGAGATGAACTTGAGAAAAAGCATAAAGAAATAACGGCTATAAACAAAAGCCTTGAAGAAAAGGTTTTTGAAAGAACAAAAGAACTAGAAAAAGCAAATAATGAGTTAGATACATTTCTATACAGAGCATCTCATGACCTGAGAAGACCTCTCACGTCAATCCAGGGATTATGTAGTATCGCACTTGGAAATTTAAGTTCCGAAGAGCTTCATCAGCTACTTAAAATGATGAGAGAAACTGCCGGAACAATGGATAACATGCTAAAAAAATTGATCAGTATTAGTGAAATATATCATTATGATGATCAAAAGGATATTGTAAATCTAAACAACTTGAGGATCGAAATCCTTTCTGAATTCAAATCCAAGTTATCTCTCTCCGGTGTCAAACTAGAATTCGTCCATGATACTGAAGATATTCATATTAACAAGAGATTAATTTTTCTCATATTATTTCACCTGATTGATAACAGTATTCAGTACCGTAAAAAAGACATAAATAACTCAGAAAGTAAAATCGAAATCAAAATAAAACAAGAGTGTAAAAATGTGGTGATTTCAGTTTATGATAATGGTATGGGCATTGAGAAATCTCAGTTGGATAATGTTTGTAAAATGTTTTACAAAGCAACAGACAGATCGACAGGCAATGGGTTAGGTTTATACCTTTGTAAAGCTGCAATAAATAAATTAGGGGGAGAAATGTCAATTTTAAGCAGAGAACATTCTTATACTGAGGTTATTTTCAATATTCCTGCAGAACCGGTCAACATTAAGTACCAGCTCAACTAAATCAACCAACTTATAATTTATCCTTTTTAAGAGAGACCTGAAAAATGGTTTTACCTTTTTTAGATTCAACTAGTTTGATTTTACCCCCGAGTCTATCCATCGCTACTTTTGAGATATAAAGGCCTAATCCGGATCCTTTAGACTTCTCAGATCCTTTATAAAACATATCAAATATTCTGGTAGCAGATTCTTTACCAATACCATCTCCATTATCACTTACCATAAAATTGACGAATTCCCCGTTTGGTATTATATCCACATTAACTTCAGATTGTTTTTTTGATTCTTTATATAGTAAGCTATTTGAAAATAAATTAACAAATACTCTTTTGAGTAACTCCGGATCAGTAGATAGCTGTTTTTTATATTCGTTATTTATCTTGAAGTTAATTGACTCGTTTTTCTTAACATTCACCTCTTTAAAAGCATTTAAAATTAGCTTTTCATAATCTGTGTTTTTCAAAGAAGGTTCATTTTCCCGTATGGAAATTATGTCTATAAGTCTCTTCAAAATGATATACATCTCATCAGCAGAATTAGCAAGCAAGGCCATATATTTAACTGCTAGCTCTTCCTTAACTTCGAGTTTACCTAAATGACATAAACCCTTTAGTCGTGCTAATGGCCCAAGAAGATCATGACTTGCTTTGTACAAAAATGTATCCAGTTCTTTATTCAAAAAGGCAAGTTCTTTGTTTGCTTCTTCCAGGCTGGCTGTCCTTTCCTGCACTTTTAGTTTAAGTTTCTCATTAAAGTCACTTAATTGAAAGTTCTTATCTTCCAATTGCAGGTTTTTATCATGAATAGTATTATTAGCATCCTTGAGCTGTTCATTAAGAGTCTCTAGTTCTTCTTTCTTTTCCTCGATTTCATTCTTTTGCTGTTGAATTTCCTTAGTTCTCTCATCAATTCTTTCCTCAAGCTTTCTGTTATAACTTCTGAGGCTTGAAATACTGATATTAATAATAAGAACTATAAATAATAGAGCAAATATTCCAGCAAGTAATAAGAACCAGGGTGTTTCATACCAAGGTGGAAGAATTTTAAAATTGATCGTAACGGGTTCTATAGACTGAGTTCCGTTTACATTAGATGCTTTAAATTCCAGTGAATAATTACCTGGTTTCAAATTACTGAAAGAAACTATTCTTTGCTTAGAGGTTGGTGACCAGTATTTTTCAACAGGCAGCAACCTATACCGGTAAACCCAATCTGTTTTACCAGTTAAATCAATGCAGTCAAAATAAAAAGATAAGGTAGTAACATCATTATTAATAACTATTTCATTAACTGAATTGACATAATGATTGACATTATTGTTTAACTCAATATCAAGATCTCCGTAATTTGCTGTGAGATCATTAACTAATAATTGTGCTGATGATGATCCCAGGATATCAGGTGCCCTATTCAGTAAAGTAACTCCATTATCGGTTCCTATCCACAAATGATTTTTTGAATATGAAAGAGCATGAGAATACCTCGATATTCCATAAAACCCATCTTTTTCATTATACAAAACAGTTTTTTCTACTTTCCCTTCCTTATCCAGGTAAAGACATTCCAATCCGTTGTCTGTGCTAAACCAGATCTTTCTGTTTGTTTCAATAAATATATTAAAAGCATTGACCGAACTTAAGCTATCTGATTTGTCATACTTGACTAATTTACCATTTCGAATCCTGATAATTCCAGAACCAAGAGTAGCCAACCAATAATCCTGATCTTTACTTTTGCTGATTTGAGTTACTTTACCTGTTAATGGGATATCAAACTTAAGTGGGCTGATCTTATTATCTTCCAGTTTAAATAGTCCATTGTCAGTAGCTATCAATAAGTTATTAAATTCGTCAGAATAAATATCGTTAATGTTTGAGGTACCAAGTCCATCATTTTCATCATAATGCCTGATCACTTTATTATTAAACAACAACAATCCACTATTAGTGGCAACCCATACACCTCTTACTGATCTGGACAGGGCGTTTACATTTCCACTGGTATATGGTTTTAAACTATAAGTATCAATAAATCCATTTTTATACTTTATCAACCTTCCATCACTCGTACCAAACCATAGAGCGTCGCCTCCGTAACTTACGCTTGTAAACAACTCATTTTCAAGCCATTTTTCCCCGGTGAGTTCTGAAAGACTCACAGTATCTGATGAAGAAATTCTGTAAGCACCATTACCTAAAGTAGTAACCCAGTGTAAATTTCTTTCTGATACAGGAGAATAAATTTGAGTAATAATCCCTAGTTTATTTTCATCTACAACCAGGTAAGAAAACTGATCCCCCCTGTAATTAAAAATCCCTGCATTACCTGCAGCCAACCATAAAACACCATCCTTATCAAGAAAAAGATCATAGACTTCGTTAGCTGGAAGACCATTTTTGGAATTATACTTTATTATTCCTTTCTCATCTACAGAAAAAAGGCCTTTGTATGATGAAATCCAAATGTTGTTTTTACTATCCTTAGTTATATCGTTCACTCCTGCCCGATACAGCCCCGGATAACTTTTACTAAAGTTATTTATTTCTTCATTTTTATAAGTATAAATAACATCATTGGAAACTATAGCCAGTTCATTATTGCTTAATTTTTTAATAAGACTTATTGGTCCACGGGATACCTGAATTGCTTGATAAGCACCAATGTCCTCATTTATTAATAATCTACCTTTGGATGTACCTGCAAACAACTGACCGTTGAGGTAATTGAGAAAAGTTACTTTTTCATTTTTGTATAATACCGGGATATCAAATTGGAAAACTTTAGTATCCTGGACTAAACTAATTTTACCTTCTGAAATCAGATAAAGACTATCTCCTGCTCCTGCTACAATATTATCAACCCTTTCTTGAAAAATCGAATCCTGATATTGCTTAACTTTTTCACCATCGATAATTATGGTGCCATTCAAGGTACTAACCCAGACTTCACCATTCCCAGAAACTTCAATATCTAAAATAAAATCTGATGGAAGGCCTTTTTCTCTATTAAACTGAATGAATTCTGATCCATTATAGCGAAAGACACCACTACCTTTAGTGCCGACCCATAGGTATCCATTAATATCTTGAGTTACAGATGAAACGGTAGTTTCATTGTAAGTATTACCTACTCTGATCTGACTAAATTCGTATTGAAGATTTTGACCAGCGATACCTCCCCCAGGTATTAAAATGGCCAGTATACAAATTAATTGAATAAAGTATTTCACTTGTTATCTATACAGCTGTCCAGAATTGAATTCTAATATACAATAGCATAACGTAGAAATTCAATAAAACTGCAATTTAATATTAAAAAATACAGATGTACTATACTACTTTAAAAACTTAACAAGATAATAAGATTTTCTAGAAAACATCCTAAAATTTAGGCTTAATTAGCTTTTTTTATCGTATCACTAACTTTTGAGGAGTCTGGACTCTCACCATCTTTCTGGAAAATCCTTTCTTTAAGTTGAGGTTTACCACCGGGAAATGTGGTTCTTCTGGCAATATCTATACATACTATCCCTATTATTAATATAAATATCGCTGAAAAGATCAAAAAATATTTCTTCGATTTAGAATTTTGTTTTGCCATTTATTTAAATCTTTGGTCCTGCCCACATTAATGTTAATCCAATTAATATAAGACTAATCGATAGCCAGCCGGGATCCTTTTTCTTTGAAATTAAGATTTTATTGTTTTCTAATCCTCTGTTATGAGCCTGAATAGTTTTACTGGTTTCTATTTTATTATTAATGTATTCAAATTCAGGCCAATCCTGATCATAAATAAAAACACCTGGAAACAATTCTGATTCTTCAGCCGGTTGTTCCCAACCTTTTTTCTCACCATTCTTATGTATGATCGATAAATAGGGCAAATAGGCCAAATCAGTTCCGCTTGATTTTGCCAGAGCCTTATCACTATGGTCTATAACAAATAGTTCTTCCTTATGACCGGCACTAATATACGGATAATTGAGAAATTTCGGATATTTCTCATCTTCATAGGATACATTGTTTATGAAAGCATGCCATATTAAGTCGTAAATATGCTTCTCATTTTTTAGAATTAGGTCGTATGTCTTTTCAAAAGGCATCACGGTCATCCGGCCTGAGCCAGTTATGAAATACGGCCAGGTTAATCCTCTCAAATCAGAATCTTTAAAAATAGAATACCCGATTCCAGTTGAGGTTAAACCTCTCAAATCGGACTTTTCAATTTGTGCTTGTTTATTTCCTGCTGTTAATTCAAAAGGATTTCTTTCTCCTTCCTGCCAAAAAGCAGAAATATCACCGCCAAGATAATTTAAAGGGATATTTATACCTCTTTTATTATCACCGGTAATTATCAGTCCCTTACCCTTTTTTAGCACTTTATCAGTAAGCATTGACCACTGGTAAGAATTAAATGCATCGGAGGAAATTATAAACAGATCAAATTGATCAAGCCATTCTGAATTAAACAGGTAAGGATCAATACTCCCTACCTTTTTATTAATATATCTATCTTTAGAGATTTCTGTCCGATAAAAGTATTCAAATCCTTCATCTTCAAGCCATCTGAGTAATGTGTTAAACTCACTGTTAGGATGCCTGGTGAATAATGCGATTTTTGAGAGTGTGGCAGGTTTAACTAATAACGAAACTTTTGACTCCCTCTTCATTACTTCCTTGTCATATAGCTTAATTAATAGAACTACCGGACCGGGTGACGAGAATTTATGTACAATATGAAGTTCAGAGTCTTGAGGAGTTATTCTCCTGTTATAAATTAATTTCTCATCGTAATTAACAACAATGCTGTCATAATTTTCATAAAAAGAATCATTCAACTGGATAGTCCATTCTTTATTCTGAACAGGATAAAAGTCCGTAACAAATGGTGGCTCTAAATCAGCATTTTTGATAAATTTTACGGGAAACGATCCATATAAAAATGATTTTAATTTATATTGGTTTTCCCAGGGAGTTAAAACTTTGATATTATATTTAATATTTTCTTCAGAATTTTGATCGTTAGAAACTGAATCTTCAAAAACCACTTTTACATCAGAATCATAAATACTTACAGAGTCTGGTAAGCTACCTCCGGAACCGACCAGATACAAGTTAATGGGATTAGACTCTTCTACAGATTTAATCGGATAAAATATAAATAAGATACCTGAAGCAAGGACCAGAACACCTATTACCTGGATGACCATACTTATTTTAGGTGATTTAATTACAAGGATCAATGAAATGATCATCATTAATACAATCAGGCTAATATTTATCCAATAATGCATCATTGACTTTTCATTGTTTTAAACCAATAAACAAGACTATCTAGTTTTGTTTTATCCTGCCCAGGATTTAAATCAAGTTCAATAAAAGTTAAATTGATCGCATTTAATAGTTGTGACTTTTCAGTAGATGTCATTTCCTTTCTTTCATTTAATCTCTTAAGAGACGATAAAGGCTTGATCAATCCGGCATTATTATTTTCAACAATTTGCTCTGAAAAATAATTACCAATAATTCTAATATCATCCTCTTTAAAATCACTTTCCATGCCAGCAAGAAATCTTTTAATGTTTAATAAAGATTGGTATAAAATCAATTTTTCTTCATTGCGATCATATCTCAATCTTTTATCTCCAATTTCATTTAATTCTCCTTTATATCTTCTTTCAGAAACATTAATAGGCGGAGGTTCAAAACCAACTCTTTCCACATAAATACGTGATCTTTGCTGAATTTCTTTAATAAACAAAAGAGCGCTTTCTTCATATGGCAATGCTTTGGCAGGTTTGTTTAACCTTAAATTAAGCTCTGCCTGCCACATTTCATTTAATGCTGCTCTGAGTAATGACTTAATTGACTTATCGAAGAAAGTAGCTTCAGCCTGAACATCATGGGTATGAACAAAATCATCAAGTCCAATTAATTCTTGTTTACCAGCTGGTGCTTCAGATGCCTCTTCTTCATGATGTTCATGATCTTCGTGATCTTCACCAGCATGAGAAGCATCATCGGCTTCGGAAGCTCCTTCCGGAACAGAAATTCCCAGGCCACCTGTCTCAAATTCTTCCCCCATAAACTTACTGTAGCGTATTCTCAAGAGTTTCTGTTCATAACCAAGTTCATTACTTCTTTGTCTGAATTTTTCTGGTGAAATACTACTTCTATCATTAATAAGCTTTTTAGTATCGATGATTATTTGTCTTTGTGATCGGAAATACTCGGGCATAATATCCACTGCCATTCCACCTGAAAATGTATTCTTTTCAGCATCCTTATCAAGGTATCGAATAAAACGGGTTTGGCTCTTTTTGATATTAGGATTTGGTGATTTATTATCGGTAGCTTCAAAATGAAAATATATTTCGTCGCCTGGCTCTAGTGATAAAGAACTTACTGATAGTTTTGACCCAAAAACATTATTTCCCTGATTGGAAAGATCGAAAGTTTCATCGCGAAATTTAACACTTTCACCTGATCCCCTGCTCACTGTCGCAATCAGTTTTGTATCGACAAGGCCATAATCATCCACGATTCTTGCTTTGATCTCAAATTCATCATTTTTATTAAAATCTCTTACCTGATATTCCTCTTCAGGAATTAAATAAGAGATTTGGGGATATTCATCGGGAATAATATTTATTGAGAAATTAGTTACAGAAATGTATTGTTCTTTTTCTGAGATTCCAATCTCCATTACCTTGTCTTTTAATGTACCGCTTCTCCAAAAATACTCACCGGGTTTATTTTCATTTAATGCAACAGTATCATTAAGGTTATTGATTAATACTATTTTTCTGTCAGGTTTTGATCTTATTTTCAATACCATAGATGATCCCTCAGGAACTGATACCGACTCCAGGTCTTTATAATAAGAAGACAGTCCTGTATATGATGGAGGTATAATTCGCAAATTAGCTTCATCAATATCAAATGAAATTTTTAATTGCTCATTGATATCAGGAAGAGTATCACTGGTTACCAGATCATTCTTCATGGAAAGAATACTTTCATTTTGCTGGTTAGCTTCCTGGGAGAGAAACCATGCTATAACTGTGAATAAGGCAAAAAGAAATGTATTAAAAAGATTTATAGGAGGCTTTAATTTCTTTAGAGCCACATGAAAATCTGTTTTTATTCTTTCTAACTGAATTCTTTCAATAACTGAAAGGTCTTCTTTGAGAATAAGGGAAGCGCTCGATTGAAGTCTATCATAATTTTTATTCAGGTAATCAACTACATCCTGATTGTCCAACGAAAAAAACTGAAAGGCCATTAAAAAACCGCCTAGAGTGATAACAAATAATCCATATGCCCAATAGTAGACATCCTCATAGCCCTCCCCTAATAGAATTAATATCAATGAAAGGCCAAAAGAGTAAAAAATGGATTGTAAAAGTATTTTCACTTTCCATTTAATCAAAAACCAATTTATTTTGCCTTTGATCTCCTTCATTACAAACCAACCTTTTTAGCGTAAAACCTTTCGAAGATCAAAATAATCAGAAATGCTGTCAGTAACCAGGGCTTGAATTTCCTGCTGTAGTTTGATTCAATTATTCTACTGCCTTTTCTTAATTTATTATCTGCACGGCCAAATTTATACATATCAATTTTTTTTCGCTCTGTAATTGTATCAGGCCGTAAGACAGGTAGACTAACATAATAAGGGAATAATAACCCTCTTTCAGTTTCAAGACCGTCGGGATCAAAATATAAATCAAAAGTGTTCATCCCTGTCTTTATCACACTATAATCAGTTCCTTTTTTTAATAAAACCAATGTTTGATTAGATGAATGAAGGGAAAGGTGATTACTATAAAAAACCAGGTCAGCAACCTTTTCATTAGCAATTTCTAAAAACTTGACCCCGGTAATTTTAGATATTGCACGTATTGAATTTTTTATCTCATTATCCAGATTAAAAGAAGAATCAATGTTAATGACATAAAGTAAAGTATCTATTGATATATCATCTGTTATTTCAAAATAAATAGAATCTCGATCTAAATCGTATTCATAAACCCATTTCCCTTTAATGCTGTCTTTAGCAGCTGAAATTATATCATACTTTTGAGTATGAAAGGCATCTACAAAAGGATTAGCTAAAAATGAATTATACTCAAGAAGGATATTACTACGGGCGATATCCTTTTTTTTCCAATCAGCAAGAAAGATCACACTTTCGGGCAAAGTATCCGAATTATTCCATCTGATCATTTTTTTCATTAAGTGATCCTTTAGATTTTGTTCTCTAATGACAAGCTTCTTTTTTACAGAATCAGAAGGATTTTTCTTTAACCATTCAGCTACACCTAAAGAATCTCCGACAATCCATTCTGCTGGTTTGAAATTAACCTTTTTAATACCTCTTACTGCTGGATCTAAAAAATAGAATACTAAAAGGAGTATCAGTACCATTCTTAGTAGCATCAGAATTACTTCATGAAGCTTAATTGATCTTGCCTTCTGTACTTCTTTACCTTCTAAAAACTTTAGGGAACCGATTTTTAAAATTTTTCCCTGCCTTCTGTTAACCAGGTGAATGATCAAAGGGATAATTAGTGCAGAAAAAGCCAGTCCATATGGAAGCCAATCAATTTTCATATCCGGTGTTTCCCAGTTAAGAATTCTACTAATAGCTTTACGGGATCATCACTTAATATTAACTGACGATAATCAGCCCCATTTGAATAGCATACCTCTTTCCATTCGGCAATAAATTTATTCAGTTTTTTTAAATACTCACCTTTGGCTTTGTTTGTGGAAGTTGTCAATATTTTCCCCGTTTCAAGATCCTGAAAACTTTCATAATTATAATTTAGTTCTAATTCTTCAGGGCTGAGAACGTGTAATAAGGTGATGTGTTTTTTGGGGGTTGAATATTTCTCAATAAACTTTTTAAATCGATCATCATACCCATCAGTTAATATCACAACCTCTTCTTCAGCGTCCGGCAACATATGTTTCCAGGTAATTTCTTTCTCGCCTGTTGAATCATTTCCTGATGGGCTAGTAGAAAAGATTTTTACAGCCAGATTTTGCCAATGGCTTATATCTAGTTTTCTGATAACCTGCTCATCGGTGCCACCTACCCATTGTAAGTTAAGTCTGTCTCCACTTCTATGGGCAACATAAATAAATCCGGCCAAAAACTTCTGAATGTAGTTCCACTTGGTAGAATCGCCAACTGGATGAAGCATAGAGGAAGTTGCATCAACAATAAGTTTTAATCTTAAATTAGTCTCAATTTCAGACATTTTAACATAAAACTTACCAGTTTTGGCATACATCTTCCAATCGAGAGTCCTCAAATCATCACCGGGCATATATTGACGGTAATGGCTAAAAGTAATGCCAATACCGGTTTTCAAGCCTTCATGACGTCCTTGTAAAAAGGCTTCGGCCTTTCTCTGTATTTCAAATATTAATTGGTCAAGTTCTCTATATGAATAACCCGGCTTTACCATCCGATCTCACTAACAGATTTCTCTATTAACTCTTCAATATTAACATTTTCAGCTTCTGCTTTATATGACAACAACAGTCGATGTCTTAAAACAGCTGGAGCCATTGATTTAAGGTCTTCGGGTGTTACTGCCAGTCTTCCGGCTTTAAATGCCCTGGCTTTTGCAGTCATTATTAAAGCCTGACCAGCCCTTGGCCCTGCACCAAATCTAAGGTATTTAGATGTTTCAGAATTATTATTTTCAGCTGGTCTGGTAGATCTAATTAAAGTATTAACTTCCGAGATGAGCTTGTCATCGATAAATACTTCTTTAACATTGTTTTGAGCAGCTATAAACTCTTCTGCGGTGCATACCGGACTAATTTTATCAAAATGAGTGCCTGTTGTCATTTTAAGTACTTGTTCCTCTTCAAGTTCAGAGGGATAATCGATATTAACTTTAACAAGAAATCTGTCAAGCTGAGCTTCAGGTAGAGGAAATGTCCCTGCCTGTTCGATTGGATTTTGAGTAGCTAAAATGAAAAATGGCCTATCAAAAACATGATCTTTACCAGCGTAAGTGATCATTTTTTCCTGCATTGCTTCCAGTAAGGCAGCCTGAGTTTTTGGAGGAGTCCGGTTAATTTCATCAGCTAATATAATATTGGCAAATATTGGTCCCGGTAAAAACTTAAAGATCTTTTTTCCAGTCTCCTGATCCTCATCGAGCACTTCAGTTCCAATAATATCAGAAGGCATAAGATCGGGTGTAAATTGTATCCTTTTAAATTTAAGATCCATTGCCTGGGCAATAGAATTTATCAATAAGGTTTTTGCCAATCCCGGCACACCTTCTATTAACGCATGACCGCCGGCAAGCATAGAAGTAAGTAATTCATCGAGAACCTTTTGTTGTCCTACGATCTGCTTACGAACTTCTCGTTCTACACTTTTTAGTTTATCCTGAAGAATGGTTAATTCTTCTTCTTTAGTTTTTAGTTCACTCATATTTATACGGTAAGGGCATACATTACAATGTTAACACCAAAACGAGTATTATCACGGGCTAGCCAACGTTTATTTCGATAATCATAGTCCCATTCACAACCATAATCCTTGTTACTATACAACACAACAATTCTATTGTTTATAGTAATTGCTTTTAAATAATCGTGCACAAGATCATCTCCCCATCCATTCAATTCCTGGGAAGTTGTTGGCGGACCGTCTTCAAATGTAAAAAAGCAATTATACAAATAGTGGTTATTTGAAATTTTCTTTAATTCATTCGGACCAAAGAGTTCAGCCATTTGTCTCTCGAATGATTTAGCAAACAAACCATCAATATCATGATTGCAATCATCAACAAAGACAAAACCTCCCTGTTCAACATATTGCTTGAAATTGTTGGCCTCTTTTTCTGAAAATTCCACCAGCTTATGCCCTGAAAGATAGCAAAATGGACTTTCGAAGATTTTTTTACTACTCAAAGGAATCACTCTTTCAGCAGTATCAATTTCTAATGAAGTATATTCTGCCAGTGAATTCAATAAATTACTGGGCATTCTCTGATCTACATTCCAATCGCCGGAATTATATTGTAATCGAGTAAAGAAAAACGGATAGTTCATCAAATATAAATAAACTCAGGTGCATACTATTATACACCTGAGCGTATTTAATGTTTCAAATTTAAACTGCGTCAGAAAGCGAAGTAAAGGTAAAGTCCCTAATTTTCATTGAAGGAACTAAATTTCCATTTATCCTCTGCTGTTTTCCGAGCTCTTCCAGATTGTTAAGCATAATAACCGGGCTTTCGTTAAATCTGAAATTCTTAACAGGGTATTTAATTTCTCCATTTTCAATATAGAAAGTTCCATCCCTGGTAAGACCGGTATATAATAAGGTTTGTGGGTCTACTGTTCTGATATACCATAATCTGGTAACAAGTATTCCTTTATCAGTGCTTTTAATGAGCTCATCCAAAGACTTATCACCCCCAACCATTATACCATTGCTTGGTCCCGGCAAAGGCTCAACACCTTTCTCCTGAGCCCAATAGCGGCTATAAAACATATTCTTAACCACGCCATTTTCTACCCACATTGTTTTTTTAAGAGGCTGGCCATCACCATTCCAGGTAGCTGAAGGCACAAGTTCATGGGTCGGATCAGAATAAATAGTTACTCGCTCGTCGAATAACTTTTCACCTACTTTATTCCCCCCTCCTTTCTTAGAAAGAAAGCTTCGTCCTTCATCAGCAGATCTTGCATTCATACTACCAATCATATTCTGAAGAAGGCCGATGGCAGCGGCTGGTTCAAGTATAACTGTGTATTTACCCGGTTCAATTGCTTTTGGATTTTGTGACATTGTTGCCTTTTTCAAGGCTACCATTGAAGCTTCTTCGGCATCAAATCTGTCCACATCATTAAAATCTCTTGATACCCAACCTGAACCTGTTCCATCATTTGATCTCATTGTTACCGTGAAATCAACATTAGAGTTCTTGTTGTAGGCAAACAGGCCTTTTGAATTCATCATTGCTGAAAAACCTGCTGAATCCTGTAAAAAGCCAGCTGCAGTAACATCTTTTGCTTTCGCTGGGTTAATCGATTTTGCTGCTACTTCAGCTCTGTATTCAGGAGATATATTTTCTGTACTCTCATAAAATGATTTGGATTCCAAATAAGTTTGTGGTCCCAGTGGCTCCATAAACTCGGGGTTTTCCGGAGAAAGTTTTGCTAACTCTTCCGATCTGGAAACTACTTTTTTCAGAGAGTCTTCATCAAACTCATTAATTGTTGCAGTTCCTACTTTTTTGCCAAAATTAGATTGTACGACTAATGAGGTATTACTTTCAGCTCCAGCAGTGGAAACTGTATTTCGGGCATATCGGATATTTCCTCCGGTATTTCCACTAAGATTTGCTTCGATCGCATCTGCTTTACTGAGACTAATTACCTTCTCAAGGATCTGTTTAGCCTCTTCTTTTGATAATATTGCCATTGGATAATTTCTTTAGGTTAAATTTTACGTTCAGTATTGATCACATTCACACCATTGAACCTCGTTGTGGAGCTTCCATGAGATACAGAACTGATCTGCGAAGGCTGGCCTTTACCATCAAAGAAAGAACCAAACAACCTGTAATCATCTTTGTCGCATATTTTAACACAAGAATTCCAGAATTCCTGAGTATTCGACTGGTATGCCACATCATTTACAGGACCTTTTATTTCTCCATTTTCTATTTCAAAAAATGTTGTTCCTCCAAACTGGAAGTTATATCGCTGCTGGTCGATAGAATAAGATCCTCTACCAGCTATATAAATACCTTTCTCAACATCCTTCACCATGTCTGAAGCACTGTATTTATCCTTTCCAGGCTCAAGCGATACATTTGGCATTCTCTGGAATTGTACACTATTCCAGCTATCGGCATAGCAACATCCATGAGATTCATTCTGATCAATGATATCAACCTGATCTCTGATCGCCTGATAATTAACCAGAACCCCATCTTTAACCAGGTGCCATTTCTTGGTTTTAACACCTTCATCATCCCAACCTACATTACCTAAAGAATTTGGTTGAGTTTTATCGGCAACAAGATTAACTATCGGGCTTCCATATTTAAAGTCTCCTGATTTCCATTTGTCAAGGGTAGCAAAACTTGTCCCTGCATAGTTAGCTTCATAACCCAGTACCCTGTCAAGCTCCAGTGGGTGCCCCACAGATTCATGTATCGTCAAACCTAAGTGATTTGGCTCGAGAACAAGATCATATTTACCAGGCATAATAGATGGTGCTGACAACATCTGTTTTGCCTGCTCCGCTCCTATTAATGCGTCTTCTACAAGGTCATAGTTATTTCTGTAAAGATTAAATCCGGCAGGACTGACAATTTTCTCACTATCTTTAGGAGTCATATACTCATATCCCATGCCCATTGGCGCAGAAAGTGCATTTCTTGATTTGAACTTCCCAGTTTTCGGATCAATCGCCGTTACTGTAAAAGTTGGCCATATCCTGTGGATATCCTGGTCTATATAACTTCCTTCTGTTGATGCAAAATACTTTTGCTCATTAACCAGAAATAGCAAATTATTAATATAATTCGCTCCATTTTCCATAGCCTTAGAATTAGCAGAAAGTAAAAGATCAACTTTATCTGCAACAGGAACCTCAAAGGCATTTTTTTCAATAGGAGTTTTCCAGGAAACTTCGCCATAAGATTCTACCGGTGCCAATTCAACAGGTTCGGTTTGGAATCTGCTGTTTGCTTTAGCTATGGCTACTGCTTTTTGAGCAGTTTTGGCTATACTGTCCTGATTAACTTCATTGGTAGAGGCAAAGCCCCAGGTACCATTTGCAATAACTCGAATACCTATACCATAAGATTCGGTATTCACTATATTTTGAACTTTATCCTCCCTGGTAATAACATACTGGTTCAAATATCTGCCCAGTCTGAAATCGGCATAAGAAGCGCCTGCTTTTTTAGCGGCATTTAGGGCTGCATCAGCCAAAGCCTTTTTAGCTGCAACGTCTAAGGGACTTTCTAAAAACCTGCTCGGATCCACACTTTTTCCAAAAATTGGAATTGATGAAAGTGCCATTGCTCCAAGCCCGAGTCCTGACATTTGTATAAAATCTCTTCTTTTCAAGGTTCCTCCTTTTTTAGTTTAACCTGATTATCTTTGATATAATTATTAATCCTGATTTAACAACAGAATTATAATGTATAATAATAATGGCATTTTTTTATGAATGCAAACCACTTATCATCTCAGATAACCAAAAAAATAATTCATGTGGACATGGATGCATTTTACGCTTCTGTTGAGCAGCGTGATGATCCTAAACTGAGAAACAAACCTGTAGCGGTTGGAGGTGGTAGCAATCGGGGGGTAGTAGCAGCAGCAAGTTATGAAGCTCGTAAATATGGAGTTAAATCAGCTATGCCAGGTGTAATCGCGAAAAGAAAATGTCCTTCCCTCATCTTTGTTAAACCCAGATTCGAAATATACAAACAGGTATCCCAGGAGATCAGAGAGATTTTTTACGAGTATACAGATCTGGTTGAACCTCTATCTCTTGATGAAGCATTTCTTGATGTGACTCAGAATAAACTAGGCATTTTATCCGCGACTAAAATAGCCAAAGAAATTAAAAGAAAAATCAAAGAAACTACTGGACTGACAGCTTCTGCCGGCATATCGGTTAACAAATTTTTAGCTAAAACTGCTACTGACATTCACAAACCTGATGGACTAACCCTTATACCCCCGGAAAATGTCACCTCTTTCATTGAAAAACTACCAATTGAAAAGTTTTTTGGAGTAGGAAAATCAACTTCAGAAAAAATGCATCGCATGGGGATCTCTTATGGAAGAGACCTGAAGCAGTTAAGCCTCGAGCGGTTAAGGAGTAATTTCGGGAAACAGGGACTGTATTTCTATAATATAGCCAGGGGAATTGATGATCGCCCCGTTGTGGCTGACCGCATTAGAAAGTCTGTCAGTGCGGAAAGGACTTTCGATAAAGATCACAGGCAGGAATCTTATTTGCAGGATTTTCTAACTGGCCTGATTGATAAAATTTATGAATGGAGTAAAAAGAATGAAAATTTTGGACGGACAATTACTATTAAAATAAAGGATAATCAATTCAGGATCTATTCCAAAAGTCATTCTTCTACTCTGCCATTTAAAGAAAAAGATCTGATCCAAAAAGTCGCATCGCAATTATTAAAAGATCTGCTTTATGAAAAAAAATATCCTGCTGTCAGGCTCTTAGGATTTGGGATTTCAACATTAACTAAAGCCAACGAAGGTGATCTTCAACTAACAATTGATTTTTAAAAAATAATTTCCAGTAAAAAATACCATAGCGGAAGTAAAATTACCGAGGCGAGAAGGCCCACTCCTACCATCGAATTAGCAAGTTCTTTTTTCAAATTATAGTTCACTGCCAGAATCGAAGCCGTGATCATTGAAGGCATAGCGGCTTCCATAACACTTACCTTACCGGTTATTCCTGTAGCTCCCAAGAAATAATATAATCCAAGGATGACAATGGGAAAAACCAACAATTTCGCTAACGAACCCATCACTAAATACGGCATATAAACAGTTCTTTTCTTGATCTTCCATTGCAGGCCAACAGAGATCAGAGCAACTGGCACAAGGGTACCTCCAAGATTTTTAAAAACAAGGTTAAGATCATTATTAATTGAAATTCCTGTGATATTTAATAACAAAGCAATTGTAAAAGCTATAAAAGGAGGAAATGATATCAATCTTTTTAAGATACTCCTGTTGGATTGGTCATTATGAGCATATTTTTCAGCGATAAATAGTCCAATAGTTGATAATGCCATAAAAGACCCAACCTGATCAACAATGATTGCTTTAGACAATCCTTCTTCGCCATAAAAAGCTTCGATAACCGGAAACCCTAAGAAGGAAGTATTGGCAAATCCGGTAGTCAGCACGAGGCAACCAATCAGTTTATCAGGCCAATTATATATTTTACCTAAGGCAGCAAAAGTTATCCAGGAAAGAAAAACGAGAATCCATGCCACGAACACCGGAAAAAGCAACTCCATGGTAAATTCAAGGGAGCTGATGAAATAAAGTGATAAGGCAGGTAATGCAATATTGATCACATATGCGTTTAATCCGATATGTGCATTTTTTGGAGCCAATCTCAAGTATCGGAGCAAGACCCCTCCGAATAGACAAATGATGATCAGTAAAATATTCTCCATAAATAAAGAAAGCTGCTTACCGAAAGATAAGCAGCTCAAGAAAGAATTTTGTTTTTAATATTTTGATGGATCATCGATCATAGGAAGATCAACTACTTTTGATTCATCGTAATTAATTCTGAACCATCCAAGAAAACCGCCATTTGCTTTAGCAATCTTGCTGGAAAAATCCTGCATAGCATCATAAAACTGAATTGCAAATTTCCTGTCGAGCTTAGGGAGGATATCATTTAATTTTGTCAAATGACCCATTACTAATTCCCCTGCCTTCTGCTCATCTTCAGGTAATGCATTCACTGCTTTATTAAGATCTTCTTTGAAAGTCTGATCTACCTCGTGATAATATTCTCTTAGTACAAATCTACCTGTTGTTTCTCTCAGGTGGATCATCTCCAAAGCTTCATCGAGTTCATCTTTATCAATACTATGATCCGCACTGGCGATCAAAATAGTGATCCAAACCGGTGCTTCCAACATGGTTTTTGCTTCTTCAGGCTTTAAAGATTTAAGTGCTTCTACCATTTTGTAATTGGTTAAATTTTCTTTTTAGTTTGTTTATTTGAATATTGTGGTGCCGTGAATGGTTAGTTAAAAATTCAACAGTTTGTAAAATATTTAACTTCCCGGCCAACGGATGCTTAAATATAAAAAAGTCTAATTTGTCTTCCGGAAATTGCTTAATGAATTTTTCAAATTCACCTGTAAAATCCTCATAAAAAGTAATCATCGATCCAATATCAGGTCTGTCTTCAGGATAAATCGATTCAACAGGGACTTTTGCCTTGAGGCTTGATTTCAAGAAATAATTCAGCATCAAACTATTGATCTTATTTCTCAATCCCATCTTTTCTTTTTTCCTGTTAAAATCAAATTGAGCGATAAAATCATAAGTATTTTTATCCACTTTAGTCAGATGATTAATGATCTGGGCGGCACTCCATTTATCCTCGTTGGGCTGAAAATAAAGAAATTCTTCAGATTCGTTATTCAACATCTCTATATAAGAATGATGAAGAGCTTTCAGGTTTTTCCATCTTTTGAGCAACTGTGGTTTTGACGACATAAATAATTTTAATGCTTATAATTTTGTGAAAGTAAAAAAAAGCGGCCCCCTATAAAAGGAAGCCGCTAAATTTTGTTTTAAGTTTTAATTATTTATTCTGATTTCACAATCTTTCCTGTTCTCAGACCATTATCAGATTCGATACGGTAGATGAACATCTGATCACCATGAAGCGCTCCGTTAAACTCAACTTCATATACATGTCCTGCAACAGCTTCTTCATCAAATAGGATATCAAGTTGACGTCCTGAGATATCGAATAGTGTTACAGTTGTTCTTGAAGTTTTCTCAACAGAGAACTCGATGGTTACAAAATCCTGGAATGGATTTGGATAAGTTCTGATGGTGTATGGCTCAGTTAACTCATTAAATGAATCATCTGTAATAAGCTCAGCTTGAGTAACACCTTCGGTATCGCAAAGCTCATTGTTATTGTAAGCATCAAGGGTTGCAGCCAGTTCAAGTGCATATGATCCTCTTGGATCACCATTTTTTCCTTTGGATTTCAGGTAAGTACCTGTTCCATCGAATCCAATGTCACACAATAATGCCTGAGCTTGCGCAAGCGCATCCATTGCTTCCTGGCATGTACTGGCGCCCGCTCCAAAGTTCAATTGAGCAGCTAAAGCATGCATTGCTAATGTGTAAGCCGGATCGCTGGCATTTTTCTTACCAGTAGCTATATCCCTTTGATCTAGTATTGATACAGCCACTTCACAGGTTGTAATTCCAAATTCACTGTTTGTGCCGGCACACCATACTACACCTGGTTGATTCAATATGTCATCGAGTAAGATATAACCAGCGTCATAACCTCCATTGGCTTCTGCAGTTGCTGCCTGACCACCACCGGAACAAGTGTTCCAGTTTTTCCAGTAACCAGGAGTTCTTGCTTCACCACCAGGGAAGGAATTATCTACTGTAATATTGAATATGGCAGGATCATCCACTCCGTATGTTGCTGTAGGCAATTGATAGACCTGTCCTGGTCCGATATCAAAACATCTGTTTCCTAAATCAGCTGGAGGTACATCATCAGCATTAGGATTATAAGGAATAACAATTGTTCCTCCTATATCCCATGTTGTAGACCAACCTGCTGGCACATTCTCTTCACAGACAGTATACTCTTCATAAATACTTAGAGTCTGACCATCAAATAAAGTGATATTACCTGCGGCTGTAGTCTCTGACGCAATGTTTGTGCCACCAAAACCGTCAGGTCCTTCCCATAAACTAAATGTCCAGACATCTGTGTAAGTAGTACTACCCTGAGTAGTTTTCAGAATATTAATTTCACTACAAGGCACTACCGTAATTACAATTGGCTCATAAGAGAAACAACCAGTTGTCGCATTGTAGCTAACAACGTAGTATGTATCAGTAGCATTTGGACTGACTGTAGATGAAATAGTGTTTACACTATTATTCATCGCCTCATTTTCATCATCGTAATACTTAGCAGTTCCTCCGTCAAGCTGACTAACTAAAGAAGCTAAGTCAATAGATTCTGCTTCGCAAATTGTTGCATTGGTGGCTACTATGTCTGGATTGTCGTACACCTCTAAGGTAGTAGATGCATATCCTATACAGTTATTTCCACTAATGCTGCGAGCCCATACTGTTTCTGTCGCTCCAACAGCTACCTGATATTCGGTAATCGGATTACTATTGGCCTGTGCGTCTGCCTCGGTAGCATAATAAGTTACCTGACCACCGTCAGCTTCATTTACCATTACCGCATCAGTTAATGCAAAGGTATAAGATCCTGTCTGACCATCTTCACAAGAGGTCTGTGGATTTAATACCAGGTCTGGATTGTCGTACACCTCTAAGGTAGTAGATGCATATCCTATACAGTTATTTCCACTAATGCTGCGAGCCCATACTGTTTCTGTCGCTCCAACAGCTACCTGATATTCGGTAATCGGATTACTA
>NZ_JAPFQN010000015.1 GCF_026241165.1 Mangrovivirga halotolerans
CATAATAAGTTACCTGACCACCATCAGCTTCATTTACCATTACCGCATCAGTTAATGCAAAGGTATAAGATCCTGTCTGACCATCTTCACAAGAGGTCTGTGGATTTAATACCAGGTCTGGATTGTCATATACATCGATTGTAAAACTACCAGTGCCATAACATCCCTCTGCTGTTTCGCTTCTCACCCAAATAGTTTCCTGACCTATATTTACACTATATGAATCAGGTGTAGGTAAGGTAGGTGCTCCTGCTTGAGCATCTGATAAACTTGCATGGAAGGTAAGAGCACCACCTCCAGCATCAGTTACACCATTATTCAAATTAAATGTTGCAGCTCCTGTAGCATCAACTTCACAATCCTCAAGATTTGTTGTTTGAATATCAGGAGAAGGAATTACTGTAACCGGATAAGTACAAATAGTAGATCCGAATTCTGAATTGATCGTTACTTTAACTGTATAACTTCCTCCGCTGGTTCCAGCATCAACAGTTGCCATATTATCATTTGCACCTGGCATTGGACTAAATGAAGCCCCCGATGTATTATTCACGATGTTCCATACATAAGTTGGATTTACAGCTCCAATAGGTGTTACAGTGTAGACATTGGTTGACCCTTCACAAACTGATGCTGGTCCGTCGAGATCACATTCAGGCGGAGGAACTACAGCAGCTGCTTTAAGCGATCTGTCCTGGTTACCCAGGTTGTTAAGGTTCCAGTCTTTCAATCTCATATGGTATGGAGAACCTGAGATTCCACCGGCTGATTTTGGTTTGCCATCATCGTCATAACCCCAATCAAGTCTACTGGCAATATGACCACCAAAAGCTAAAACTACTACTTGAGATGGATCATTTCCTACAGTAAATGTAATTGTTATTTGTTGTTCAGAAGTCGGTCCATTAAGATTCGCCTGGTTAGGATAAGAAATATTAGTAATATCTCCATTCCACATGGCCATATTTGCAGCACCCGCTGCGCTTACTATATTAAAACTGTTTTGCTGAATTGCTACTAATGGATCTAAATTACTACCCGGAGGCATTGGTATCGGATGAAGATCATCGGGAACTTCACCCAATGGCCATAGATCATATTGAGGGTAATCCTTACTTGGATCTATTTCCTCTTTATCATGAAGAAAAGCAAGTAAATGGGGTTCCAGTCGATCATAATCTGTAAGGTAGTCAATAGCATACGTACCACTTTCTATGGCATCATACCCTAATGTTAAATGTACTACCTCCCCTGAATCCATATTGATCATCTTCACACGATAAGCAATGGACATGCCTTCGGCAAAGTGTGCATTTTCTGCACCTGCATTACCATTTACCCAGGCAGCAGTATCAGATGGAGCATCGAAAGCGCCATTTCTTATCTGATCTAAATCTGCAGCTGGTTGACCTGCATCAGTGAAAATAGTCGTAGCAGTAATCCCGCTTGTCCCACCGGTAGCAGTCAAGGTAAAAGTAACACCCAGATCATGTTGTTCAATTAAATATTCATCATTTAAAATTTCACCATATGAATCAGCTACCGCATAATATGTATAGGGTGCATGAACAGCCTGATCTTCTTCAAAATATAAAGAAACTGTTTCCCCGGGTTGAAAACCACCTCCCCTGACTGTCACATATTCTCCAGGGACATAATCAGGTTTATCGGTACTTACCCAGGCTTCAAATAGAAAATTGATGTTTGATATGCTAGTAGGATCAAATTGCGTCTGGTGTGACACACTTTGAGAATAGGCTTTATTAACATAATCCGTATAAATATTCGGATCAATATTTAACAGATTTAAAACCTCAATATCACCGTAATATTTATCATTACTTTCTAAGGAAAAAAGATAACTAGTACTACTACTCAAATCACTTTCTACTGCAAATCCCTTGAGGGGAATCATCATTAGCAACAGAGAAGTGACTACAACTACGTTAGAAAAACCCTTGCAAAAAATAGATATATATCTATTTAAGCACCGGGTTTCACCAACCGAATCTGTAAAACTATTCATAAAATTTAATTGGTTAAGGTGTGATATTCGAATAATTGATTGGGAAAATACAGTCATAGGAATTTCATCCTTTGCTGTCAACAGTAATGGCGGTGGCTAGTTCAAAATAAATTTGAAATATATTAATAATATAAGTTGATTCTCTTAAGGAGAAGAGTCACCTATATCGACTTTATTAATTGTCATTTTTGGATGGATTATGATTTAACCTGTTACACTTGAAATCATGGTATTACAATATTCAATTTATATGAATATTATCAACGGTATTCTTTGGCTCTGCTTCTTAGATATAATCAATTTTAACTAAGAAGATTTAGAATAATTTATAAACTTAAATTTAAATAAAGAAATAATTTTATGGATTTTTTCAAGAATATATCGCTTTGATTATTGTCACTTTTCGATAACAATCTTTAAAGTATATTTAAACAATTGAATTATAAGTATGAATAGCTGTTATAAGGAGATTAAAAAAAAACCGGGAATTTCCCGGTTTATTTATATTTGTTCAAACGCAATTTAACTTTAGTTCAAATCACTTATAAGTATCATTCGTAACTAAAGAATGAAGGACATTCTATATTCTTATGGACATCCCTAAGCCTGAATCTAAAATTCAGTAAAAATTCATGGCTTCCGCCAGAATCTACACTCAGGTTGGAGGTTACAAAATCATAGGAATAGCCAATATGCAGGTTTTCTACAATAGTTAATTCGAATAAACCACTAACAGAGTCCCCTGTACGCCAGCCAGCTCCTACAGCTACTTTATCATAAAACACAAAAGAACCTGAAAGGTTAACAGTTGCAGGTTGATTTTCCTGTAGACGAACCAGAAAAGAAGGTTTAAAGATAACGTTTCCGGCTAAATGAAAGTTTTTACCTCCATTTAAAAAGTAATAGCGCTCTTCTTTCCCTTCACTATCATCTTGATCAATAATTTTATTCTTTAGTAAATAAGGAACCGATAATCCCAAATAAAAATCTTTAATCTTGTATAAAAAGCCAACTCCTGCATTAGGCCTAAATGAAACGTGCCTTTGATTTAATAATGGATCAGTAAGATCTAATGGGCTTGTTTTACCATAGTCGGAAACCAGGTTATTGAAACCCGCCTGTAATCCCATGCTTAGTGTCCCATTTTGTAACTTAAGCTTATAAGCGTAAGCCGCATACACAGCTAAATCACTATGCACCCCTATTTCATCATATTCGATTTTCAATCCAACTCCAATTCGATCCTGAGCAAGTCCCATATGACCATTGATCATTTGAGTACTAGGCGCCCCATCAAAATTAACCCATTGATCTCTGTGGTGAATTGTAACAGAACCAATATTATCTGATCCGGCATAAGCTGGATTGAACACAAACATATCATACATGTATTGTGTAAGAACTGTTCGCTGCTGTGCATAACCGGTAAATCCGATCGTAAAAAATATTATTACTAGTAGTTTTTTCATCACTTTCCAATCAATTATCTCAATAGCTCAAGGTATCCTGTTAATGGTTTAGAACCGTCCATCAGGTCAATAACATAGAAGTATGTTCCTATCGGAAGAGTATTCCCCATAGTATTAACTCCGCTGTTTGATAAACCATTAAATCTGCGATTCGGATCACTATTATCATAAGCCTCCATTTCAAATACCAGCATTCCTGCCCTGTTAAATATTTTAACCTGATTATCAGGGAAACTTGCAATACAACTTATATGAAAATATTCATTTAAGTTATCTCCATTTGATGTTACAGCGTTAAACTCTTGAATGTCAAGGCCAACCTCAAAATCATAAGTATCCTGACAGCCATTATAACCTGTGGCTGTTACACTGTAAAAACCTTCAAATAGACCATCCACATATCCACCGGTTATTAATGCTCCATCAATATTCCAGGTTATATCACTTAAAATAACATCATTATTATCCAGGTTAAGAATAGCGCTACCTTCTCCTGTTCCTCCTTCAGTTCTTGAACATATGTCGTTCTCAACAAGAACATTAATATTTGGATAGTCATTAATTTCAGCTACTGATACACTATCACTTCCTATATAACATCCCGTTTCCACATCAACCGCATCGACCTTAAGTTTAGAATAAGATAAACCGTCAACAATATCCTGATAAGAAACAATATTATCGGTATAAGTACCGCTGCTATCCTCCAGCAGATACCATGTAAAGCTATATCCAACTGTAAGGTCTTCAACCTTCACTCCTACTTTACCATTATCCTCATCACAACTTTCATCGTTATCGATCAGAAATGCTGCAGGTTTTGGAAAGAATGGAAGTTCTATTTCAACATCTGTTGTATCAAAAGCTACACATTGGGTAAAATTGTTGATTACTTCAACATAATATTCGCCTGCTGCAGCCTGTAAAAAAGTATTATTATTAAGTCTTTCCTCTGTGTTGCCGTCTTCATCAGTATACACCCAATTAAAAGTAAACCCGGCCACTTCATTACCATTAGCATAAGCACTTAACTGACCATTACCAACTTCTAAACAGTTGGTTACCGGAGCATCTTCAACTATTCTAACTGTAGGGCTCGTCAATGATTCAGCTACATTAACAGCTACAATTTCTGAAGTACATTGGTTTCCATTAGTCTGAGTTGCCTGAACATAATAAGTACCTTCCGGTAAATCAATTATTGATTGAGTGCTTCCCAGGACATCTGTACCAGCAGCATCATTATACCATATATAACTAAAAGTTGGATCTTCAGTAGCCCTTGGATCGTCAACACTAGCTAATCCTGTTACCGTACCATTTGCATCATCACCACATATTATATCAGCAGTTGATGAAGCTGCTACAGTTGGCTCTACCAAAGAGGTAACCATTATCTGTCCGGCAGTAGATTCACATAAGTTGTTTCTTACAATTACAGAATAAGAACCTTCTCCGAGTCCTGTTACAGTTTCAGTAGTTGAAAGCACTGTGTTCGGATCACTGTTGTCAATCCACTCATAGGTATATGTAGCAGCTGGATCCTCATTAAGAATCAGTACACTCAATTCTCCATTTGGATCAGTATCGACACAAGATTGTTGAGGTGCTACTTCAATTATATCCAATTCCGGATTAGGTCTGTCATCATTGATTCTTATCTGAGCAGGAGCAGATTGACAGCCTGTCAGATTATCTTCAGCTACAATGAAATATGTTGCCACATCAAGGTCTGTTCTGTAAAAGTCAGGACCAGTTTGTTCTTCAGTATTTTCATCAGGAGTATACCAGGTATAAGTAAAATCAGATAACGGCTGGCTTGTTCCATTTTGAAGTATTTCAACAACACCACCTTCACCACCAAGATCACATGCCTGAGGATCTGTTTTACTTACTTGCGTAATTATCGGTTCCTGAGTCAGACTTCTATCTTCAATGGTGAAGTTTCTGAAATTTGAACAACCTGTATTTTCATTTAAAACTTCGATTGAATAATCTCCAGGAGCTAAATTTAAATCGCTATCAGAGGTAACCCCGGTAGTAGTTTTATGTACTGGCCCAGCCCCTGATGACGCATCAATAGACTCATACCAAGTGAAAGTATAAGTGTCAGATCCAGCGTTTGATAAAGTTATATATGCTTCACCAAGCGGTGGAGCCTCACAGCTTATATCACCTACGGTCTGTATATTAATCGCCGGATCTACAGACAGATCATTAATAGTCGCATTTAGCGTTCTGCTTTGACAACCTGTTCCATCACCATTAATTTTGATAGCTTCAACATAATAGGTAACCCCATTCTTGATGTCAGGATAAATTGTTTCATTTAATACAGTACCACTGACACCCGTGATAGCGGTTCCACTGGTTAAATTAGATGCTCCTTCGTACCAGAAGAACTCAAAATCATTTGGATTTTCTGTAGGGAAACTCACTGAAATAGTCCCCTGATCGATACAATCAACTCTGTCAGTTTTTGAAATACTCATATTGAAGGCAGGAACAGGATCATTTCCAACGGTAAATGATCTTCTCACCTCACAACCTGAGGCAGTACCTCTGAAGGTTGCAGTATAAGTACCTGGTTCCAAATCAGTAAACTGATAAGAATCACCACTGGCAATCGTAATATTTGCCTCTGGTTGAGTTGATGTGGTAGTTGCATCCCAGATAACTTCCCAATCTGTAGAAACAGGATCGGCAGGATCGGTTTGTAAACCAATCTGAATAATACCATTGTAATCTGTACAATTTCGGTTATTAGTAATGGTAGCGGTAACTATCGGATCCTTAGCCTGGATACTAAGAGTAACCGTTTCGATATTTGATTCACATTGTTCGGTTCCCCTGTCTTCAATTGCTATAACAGTATAAGAGCCGGCAGCTAAATTATTATAGTTATAAGTTTGATTTGTATTAACATCAAGATCTGATCCCGTTTCAGTTCCTCCAACATTGGTTCCCTCATAAACAAATATGTCGTAGGTATAATTATTATCAGATGAAACAAAACTTACATCAAGTTCTCCGTTTTCATCAATACATCCTGTTAAATTAGTTGGAGTTACATCAATTTCCGGAGCAGTCGAGGCTCTCAGAGATTGAGTAGCATACTGCACACAATTTGTGGCTGTATTAGTTACCACCACAGTATACACTCCTGGTGCAAGATTAGGATCAGTTGTACTTCCCGCAAAGAAAGAACTGCTACCAAACGTTAAGGGATCTGTTGAAATTGGTGACCCCTGGTACCATTCATAAGTATAGGTTCCAGCTTCTGGAACTGAAGCACTCAATTGACCATTTGGATTTGAAGGATCACAACTAGTCGGGTCAGTTGGTGTAATATCAATAGTAAATGGAACAACTACATTATTAATTGTTTCAGTTATAAGATTAGATACACAACCTGTAATATTATTTATTGCTCTGACAGAATATGTTCCTTCCGGATATCCTGCAATTATTGGCCCGGTTTCTCCGGAAATAAGATTTGCAGGATCAACAAAACTTCCAGTATACCATTCAAATGTATAATCTGAATTGACAGCTGTTGATGGTACCGTTACATCAACTTCAATTGAACCATTAGGAGTTCCGCATTGATCAACATCTGATACATTTACCGTTGCAATTTCCGGAATTACAATCGCATCCAGTACATCATATGTTTCTACCGTTTCACAGGCATTTGAATTATCAACAACCTGTGCGGTATAGGTTCCGACATTAACATTTCTAATAATATTACCTGCAGGTCCTTGTACATTTCCGGAGTTAACCGGTGTCCCGGCAATATTGCTTCCGTTAAACCAGCTCCAGGTGTAGCCTGTAGTGACCCCGGTACCTCCTTCATCAACTACTGTTTCAATTTCACCATTTGGAGTTAAGCAGGAAGTAACATCAGTTATTGTTTCAGTAACCAGCGGATAAACCCGACGATCTTCAACTGTAATGGTAGCAGGCTGAGATTCGCAACCAGTCACATTATCCACTGCCTGAACCGTATAATCACCATCGTAAAGATCTGTATAATTTAGGCCGGTGTTATCAACTGTATTTTCAACAGATGAACTATTGTACCAATTAACAGTCACATTGGCTGGATTTGAATGCGTTACAGCAGCTTCAAGTTCACCATCAGGATAATCACATCGGGTATAATCATTAATTTTATTAAGGCTCAATGAAGGATATTCCAGATTTTCAGGAAGAAATATCTGATTTGTACCTGTACAGCCTGTCATATCGTTTGTTACTACAACAGTATAAATATTACTTGCTAACCCTGCCTGGGAAATTCCGGTTCCAATTGAATTAGAAGGTAAAGTATTTGGTCCTCTGAACCATTCGAATGAATATGTAAAAACAATTGGGTTATCAGGATCTTGTTGAGCTTCGTTTACAGCAGCCGAAAGTTCTCCATTCGATACTGATGTACAACTAGTTTGAATAGCGTCTAATCTTATATCAACTGTCGGATTTATTCTATCATCAGCAATATCAACATTGATCGTATCAGAACAACCCGTAACATCATCAACAGCAACTACAGTGTAAGTATTTTCTGCAAGCGCCGCTTGACCTGCACCTGTAAAATCAGGCACTGTTGAAGTTGTCGTACCGATATACCAGTTAAATGTATAACCAGTAGTAACCCCTGAAACACTCACATTTGCTGTCCCAACAGGGTTATCACATGAAGTAATATCGGTTTTTGCATCTAAGGTCAGTACAGGAATATTTATATTAACCGGTAATGTGATCGATTCGTCCTTTGGACATCCTGTTACTTTACTTGTTATTCGAACTCCATAAGTAACACCGCCTTCAAGTCCTGAAAGGGTTTGTCCTGTTCCAAGTAGTTGAGTTTCATCTAAAATTCCAAAGGCATCAGATGAATACCACTCAAATGTATAATTAGCATCATCATCATCTGCAACGAATGCATATAATTCACCATTTGGAGGAACGCAGAATGTTTGTTCCTGTATTAGTTGAACCTGATCATCAAAATCAAGGAAGCCAGGATTAATCAATACCGTATCAGCAATTCCTGAGCATTGCTTAGCATCATTAGTTGCTATTACAAAATATTCGCCTTCAGGCACCCCTGTTAAATAAGGTCCTGTGCTGATTATACTTCCATCTCCTCCAACTTCATACCAGTCGAAGGTATAACCTGCAGTTACAGTATCTATTCCGTTTAGTTTATAGGCACGAGCTGCACCAACATCAGGATAGGTATCATCACATTTAATATTATCCTGTACTTTTAGCGCTTCTACAGGGAAAGGAAGTGGTTCAACATATTGATTGGTAATGTTATTAGTATAGTTACATTCCAATACAGAACCATTCAGAGGGAATTGTAATGGTAAGGTATTAGTACCATCATCATCAAGGACGATATATAACTGAAAAGGAGTTCCATCACCCTGCACAGGAAGATCTGAAACTGTAATCGTATCTCCAGGAGCAAGGGAGATCATACGATCTATAGTCAGTAACTTTTGAGCGGTAGCATCAGTTGTCGGATCTCCGGCATAAAGTGTCATTAATAAATTATCTGATACTGCAACATCTCCATCGTTCTTTACTACATAATCAATAGTAAACTGCTCATCAGGACATGTCGGAGGATTAACCGTGATGAAATTTGCGGTTCCGTCATCATTTATTATCGGATCGAACACCAGGTCTGCTCCCGGTAAGGAAGGACAACCATTTGCATCAAGCGATGGCGTTTGAACCATAAAGTTATTAAATGGATATACCGTCCGGCCATCACCATAGCAGTTACCAGGAAAACTGGCAGCATTGTTTGTGAATTCCCTTGGTATTGAGAGGTCATCATTAACATTTGTTACATGATACCCGTGCTGATTCCATACATCTCGAGTTGGTACCCAATACTGAGCACCTGCTGCCTCGTATATTCTCAAGTTACCATTCCCTTGCTGCTGTAACCCATCACTAATCTTAAAAGCAGATGAGTTATCTGAGAAGTTACATGGCACCACAATGTTTGTATTTCCATCTCCATTTGCATCCACAATCAAAGGATACTCCATAAAGGTATGCGACTGGCATATTTCCTGGTGTATTACCGAGCCATCAGTTCCGGAAATGATTGAAAGAAAAGTCGCATCACGGTAAACAATTTCTTTTATTCCGTCATTATCAAAATCATAGGCAGTTACTCCAATTATACCTGATAAACTATCTTCAATTTGTCTCCACCATTCAATGGTATATGAAAGGTCGGGGTTAATTTCTACATTATATAATATTGATCCTGAAACAAAAACGGCATTCATAAGACCATCGCCATCTGTATCAGATAGCGTGACACGGCCTGTGCCCCATAACCAATCATTTTCAGGCGGAGCATCAGTCCCAGATCCAATATCATTAGTATCTGATAAATTAATCGTATTGAAAGTATTGTTAGTCACATCCCAGAAGAAAACCGTAGTTGGGCCGGTGTTACTTCCTTCAGCCCCTGTCATCACTACATCCAGGTTTCCGTCACCATTTATATCAGCTACAGAAGTGGTACTATAAGTAGCATATCCCATGTCTTTAGTATAGTATTCATCTAAGCTCTTCCATTCCGACAAAGTACCAGAATTGTAATTATAAATAGTACCACCAACAATAAGTTCCATTCCCGGACTATTGGGATTAATATCCATTGCAACCGGGCCATGATTCACTTCGGAATCCCAGTCTCCTAAATTACCGCTATCTCTTAATACCCCCGTTTTTGCATCCCATACCTCATCTTTAAAGTATATCTCAACTTCCCCGTCACCATCTAAATCTGCAAGACCAATAATTCCAGGATTATCAGGCCCTAAATCAACTTTTCCATTATTTCCAAAAGTAGTAATGGGCTCCAGCCTACAATTATAAGCTACGAGATAGTAATTACCATTAAATTCATTACCCTTAGCATCACCTTTTGCACGTTCAATAGAAAAAACCTCACCACAATCATCATTATCCAGATTGGCTATAGCAACCTCCAATTCAGGTCGAAATTTAGCATTACCAATTACAGTAGTAGAAGATTGATATTGCGTTTCTCCGGCATCAGGACCTGTACTATAAATAATTCTAAGTTCCTGATCCCATTTATGTGGTGTAACCACTTCCGGTATACCATCATTATTCAGATCACCAATTACAATTCGAGCCTGCGTATGTACATTCCGGTTGGAAGAACCAGCCGTATTAACCATCTCAAAATCTGTGATGGGAGGATTAACATTACATGTACCCGGAGTAGTATCGAGAAAGAAATCATCACAGACAGACTCAGAAGCACAGTCTCCATCGTAACAATCTACCAGACCGTCACCATCATCATCCCTTCCATTCCTACAATCTGTTTCTTGTGAAAATCCTTGAAAAACGAATAGCTGGATTGCAATTGCAATCAAAAAAAGTTTATTTCCCATAGCGCTAAAAAGTAATTGTATGCAATAAATACAATTATCTTACATAATTCAACAAGAAATCAATTCATTTCTTACATTTGAAAAAATACTTTTTGCCAGCATGAATAAATATTTAATTATTATCATTTTTTTAATGATCACTAACTCGGCCTATGCACAACTATACATTGGGCCCAATGTAGGAATAGATTATAACTCCATAAAATTTGGAGAAAAAGAATATACAGATATAATTGATCGTAAACCGTCAATTGGTTATCACGCTGGTATATCAGCACTTTTTGAGTTCAATAAGACAGTTAGTGTCTCTGCGAAATTATTATATGCCAATAAGAGCAGAGATGTTAAATTATCAGCGACAGGGTTAAGAATTGAAGAAAGATATGGATTTATAGAATTTCCTCTTGTTTTAAGGTACGCTATATACAGAAACCCGGGTTGGTATTACATTGGCGCGGGAGGGCACATTAGTTACTGGTTAAATGGAAGCGGTACTTTTTCTGAAGGAGAACTGGAAGATAATGGTCCCGTAGACTTCACAACTGAGTTTAATTCTTTAGGCAATGAGTTTGGGGTAATGTACTACCCTAATCCAAATCGGCTATTTGCCGGTCTAACACTAGTTGCGGGATCTATGTTTCATATGGGTTATGGTCAGCGAATTATGATCGAAGCACAATTTAGTCTCACACAGACCTTTTTCTCAAATGAAAGTGAAGGCAATGATACTAAGCTTCTGACGTTTTATGATCGTACAAGAGTTTCTCCTCTTGCTGCAGGTATTTCTATAAGCTATCTTTTCGATGCTAAATTTGGTAAAGCGAAGAAAGGAAAGTCTACTAAAAAGGAATCAAACCGACGAAAAAGGAGATAGAAAATTTTTGTTATATTTGGATTAAACCAAAGAAAGATAGATATGTTATTCGAAAGATTGATTAACACAACACTTGCACTTTTATTACTTGTATCATTCGTATCTTGTTCGGATGATGAACCAGCTACACAATTAATAACAGTTAAACTTACTGATGCACCGGCAGATTACGAGGAAGTAAATGTCGATATCAGGGAAATTTACGTTAACCTTGGTGATGAAGGAGATGATTCAGGATGGTACGAATTATCCGGAGTTAACCAGGGGATTTATGACCTGATCGAATTATCCAATGGTATTGACACAACTTTAGTCACTGAAAGAATTCCTGCCGGAGATATCTCACAGGTAAGACTGGTTCTTGGTAATGAAAATTCTGTGCAGATTGACGGTATTGAATATGCTTTATCAACACCAAGCGGACAGCAGTCTGGCGTTAAGATCAATTTGAATGAAACCTTTGATGAAGGTATTCCTTATATTATTGTTCTTGACTTTGATGCTGCAAGGTCTGTGGTGGAAGCAGGAAGTTCAGGTAAATACAACTTAAAACCTGTAATTAGAGCAACTGCAGAAGCTGCAGGCGGTGCTATTGCAGGTAATATTCAACCTGTTGAAGCTAATTCTATAGTTTATGCAATTATGGGAGAAGACACTGTAACTTCAACACCATCAAGTGAATCAGGAGATTATCTTCTACCTTATTTACCAGCAGGCAATTACACAGTTGGTATTGAGCCAAATGATGCTTTTGAATCAGCTCGTATTCCTGATATAAGTGTCACTGAAGGTAACCTGACCGAAGTAGACACTGTATTTTTAACTCCAACAGAGTAAAACACATTTTAAGTATAAGTTCAAAGCCCTGAAAATTTCAGGGCTTTTTTTATTATATTAAGAAATATTATAAAAATACTGGGGTTACTTTTCGTCGATTTGATATATTAAGAGATAAACAGACTAAAATGAACCTTAAAATACACATATATTTTTCAGCATTACTTCTCCTGTTATTTACAACAGGATGCACTAGTGAAACTAGCGAATCTAATATTAATTCCGGAAACATTGTGTTGAGGATTTCCGATTCTCCGGCAGACTATCAACGATTAATTTTAGATATTGAGGGTGCTATTCTGGAAGAAAATTCAAAACAGGTTCATCTACACACTACCTTTACCGGTCAACTGGATATCCTGGACTACAATAACGGAAAGTCCTACTTATTAGCAGAAGAGAAATACGAAAATATTACCCCTCAAAATATAATTTTAATATTAGGTCAAGATAATTTTATTACAATAAAAAATAAAAATTACAACATAGAATTACCTGAAAGCCTTAAAAACGGAATTAGAATACCAATACCAAGATCAATGGTTGATAAAAACAGTATAAACATTAACTTAGATTTTAACGCTGCAAAATCAGTCATTAAAAAGTCTGGCAAATTTATCTTAAAACCAGTTATAAACCCAAAAAAGGAAAACACCGGAGGTGGTGTTGAAGGCACAATCACCCCTGTTGTCCCTGCAGTTGCACACCTGATTCTTGATTCCGACACAATTTCATCGACTTATTGTGATGAATATGGTTACTTCTTTATTAATAATATAGAAGAAAATAAATACACATTGATCGTTGAACCAACAGATGAGTACGAGCACGGAGAGAGAAAAAATGTTATAGTGCAGGATATGCGTATAACAAATGTCGGGAAGATTAAAATCAACAAGAAATAACGTAATAAGGTCTGCTTTTATTTTTTTAAATTCCGTCAAATTATTGATAGGGAACCACCCACTTCTTGGACAAACATAGTAAATCCTTAGACTAATCGAAGAATTTTATCGATAAACAACCTCATAAGGTTATCTTTTCCATTCTAGTTGTATACATTTATAGAAATGTAAAATAAACACAGCTATGGGAAGAAAGATTTACAATTACTTTACGATTTTTCTTTTTCTGTTTACCACTACACACTTTACATCTTCAGGACTTTCCACTGGCCCTGATTGCGGTGACTCCTGTTTTGATGGAGAGTTAATTAGTATAACGGAAGAGGGAACATGCACAACTTATGAGATGAAAATCATTACCGATGGTGTTTGTAGCCATGGGTTATCACACGTCACGGTCGATGTACCTTGTGGAACTGTAACTTCGGCAAGCTCCACTACCAATTTCCCACTGGTCTTAAATGAAACCGACCCAAAAACAGGTTACAGCGGGATTAAAGTGGACAATATTCAGGATTTTGGTGAAGAGGACATACCCCAGTCGTTCATTCTTACTTTTACCGTATGTGAGGCGACTTGTGATGAATTCACAAACTGCTGGTCACCAAAACTTGCTTTCAAGGCAGGACAATGCATTTATGAAGAAGAGGCCGAGCAAATTTGTGCAGAGCCATTAACAGGTGACATAGAATCATCAGACGTTAAATGCTTTAATACTGCAACAGGAACAGCATCCGTTACTTTCGAAGGTGGTGTCGAACCCTACACTATTAGCTGGTCAGACGGACAAACAGGACAAACTCGCTCTGATCTTGCTGCCGGAGACTATTCAGTGACGGTTACAGATTCAAGAGGAGAAGAATTAACCTTATCAACAACAATTGGCTCTCCTAATGAGATTATCGTATCAGAGCAGGTACAACAGCCAGGTTGTTCAGGCACTAATACTGGTTCTATTCAACTTTCAGTTTCCGGAGGAGTTGCTCCTTATACGTATAATTGGAATACTGGAGAAACAACTTCAGAGCTTTCAGAACTTTCGTCTGGAACATACAGTGTCTTAATTACTGATGCGAATGAATGCTCTATTGAAAGAACTTTTACAATTGAGGAAGCCTCTTCTACCCTGTTAATAACAGGAATTTCCACTGATGCATCTTGTGACGGATCTACATTAGGATCAGTTGACATTACTGTATCAGGAGGTAGTGGAGATTATACATTTAATTGGAACAACGGAGAAACTACTGAAGATATTAGCCAACTGGCAAAAGGATATTATACCGTAAGTGTAACAGATGCTTCCGGCTGTTCTGCTGAGGCTACATTTGCAGTCAGAGATAATAATACAATTTCATTATATGTTGACAGAGTCGCTCCATCGTGTACTGGGGACCCTACAGGAGAATTATCGGCTATTGTATCTGGCGGCACCGAACCCTATTCATATGAGTGGAACAATGGTGCGACTACTTCGATAATTACAGGACTATCACAAGGATCTTACAGTGTAACAGTAACAGATGCTGAAGGATGTAGTAAATCATTCTCTACATATCTGAGACAGGATTTTCTGCGAGTTTCAGCTGACATTGAAGCTGCAGGATGCGATGGTTCTGCAACGGGAAGTATTACCTTAACACCTACTAATGGAACAGCTCCATTTGATTATAGCTGGTCTGACGGAACTACCGGAGCGACCAGAACAGGATTAGCTGCTGGTGAGTACATTGCTTCGATTACTGATGCTTCAGGGTGCTCTACTTCAATCAAATTAAATGTACCGACGGAAAGCGGCCCGGAAGTTTCTCTATCACTTGAAAAAGGAACTTGTGAGCTACCAGAAGCTACTTTAAACGCTTACACATCTTCAACAGATGCTTTGACATATGAATGGTCTGATGGAAGTACCGGAAAATCAATAACAGTTACTGAAGCAGGTGTTTATTCAGTTACAGTTACTAATTCCAATGGTTGTACCACTACTCAAAGTATAAATGTTGAGTCAGTTGTCAATGACTATAGTTATTTATGCGATCAAATCCAGGGTGATCAATGTCTTACTAATGATTTTACCTTTTCATTAACTACAAATATATCTTCTATAACAGTTACTGAAGATGTTTCAGGATCAGATTGGAATTTTGTAAATAATGGAACTGATATTGTCATTACACCAGGAGATTCCGGAACTACTGCAACTTATACGTTTATTATTAACACTATTGACGGGTGCGTAGTTACTTGTACAAAAACTTATTCTTCTTGCGTAAGCTCAGATTCTACTGACGATGGTACCGATGGCGGAACTGACGGTGGTACCGATGGCGGAACTGACGGTGGTACTGATGATGGAACTGACGGTGGTACCGATGACGGAACTGATGATGGAACTGACGGTGGTACTGATGATGGAACTGACGGAGGTACCGATGATGGTTCTGACGGTGGTACCGATGATGGAAGTGACGGAGGTACCGATGACGGAACTGATGATGGAACTGACGGTAGTACCGATGATGGTTCTGACGGTGGTACTGATGATGGTTCTGACGGAGGTACCGATGATGGATCTGACAATCCTGACGATGGAGACAATAGTGATGATCCAGGTACAGATTGTACCAGTGACTTTGAAACTATCATCACCAATGTATCTGTAGAAAACGGATGTCATGTGATTGATTTTGAAATAATCGCTGATCCGGAAACTCAATATGGACTATCCCATATTATTATTGATCTTCCTTGTGCTGAAGATGCCAAAATTGAGTTTGATGATATCAGAGGAACAGTTGAGTATGTTAGCTCTGATCCAACTACAGGCGCTTCCGGAATAAAGATTGAAGATTTCGGTGATTTCAAATCAGGAAGTTATTCATTCTCGGTTACTTATTGTGAAACTGAAACTTGTCCTGAAATAGCCGAAGGCACATTTGAGTCAATCACCTACACATACAAAGCCGGGCAATGCGTAACAACTTCTGAAGGAATACTCGAAATTCCTGAGTTTGATAATTCAACAACTATATATCCTAATCCATCGACTAACGGACAATTTAATATTGCTCTTATTGAGGATTACGGTGAAGAAGTACAGGTAAATGTTTATTCAATTACCGGTGATCTACTAATATCAAAACATATGATAACATCAGGAAAAGATCTACTCGAATTAGAACTTCCTGATAAACCGGGTCAATATATGATTCAGATTATCGGAACTGAAATATCTGATAGTCAAATTATAATTATTGAATAATTTTTAGTTTTAGGTTAGAATGAGTGAAAAAAGGCTGCAGTACTGCAGCCTTTTTTTTATATTATGGTAATAAAACCAACTGAAACTAGTTAAAGTTCATTAACAAAAACCAATCGAAAATGACACACCCGTATAATGTAGAACAAAAAATTAAAACAGAATCGGGCGAGTATAAATACTTTAGCCTGGAAGACCTGGAAAAAGAAGGGCATAATATCTCAAAACTTCCTTTTTCTATCAGGATTCTGCTTGAAAATGCTTTGCGTAATTTTGACGATTTCGCAATTACCAAAGAACATATTGACACAATTCTCAACTGGGAACCAAAAGCATCTGATAAAGATATACCTTACAAACCTGCTCGCGTTTTAATGCAGGATTTCACAGGAGTTCCTGCAGTAGTAGACATCGCTTCATTAAGAGCAGAAATGGAAAGAAAGGGAAAAGATCCGGAAAAGATTAATCCACTTATCCCTGTTGACCTGGTAATTGATCATTCTGTTCAGGTTGACTATTTTGGAACTAACTATTCCTATTTAAAAAATGTTGAAGTCGAATACGAACGAAACGGAGAACGATACCAATTTTTGAAATGGGCTCAAAAAGCATTTAAAAACTTTAGTGTAGTACCACCGGGCATGGGTATATGCCACCAGGTGAATTTAGAAAACCTGGCAAAAGGAGCTATAACCAGAGATGGTATGATTTTCCCTGATACACTTGTCGGAACGGATAGTCACACACCAATGGTTAATGGTATTGGAGTAGTTGGCTGGGGCGTTGGTGGCATTGAGGCAGAAGCTGCTCTTTTAGGACAGCCTATATATTTCATTATGCCTCAGGTAATCGGATTAAAACTTACCGGTGAGATGCCATTAGGAACTACTGCTACCGATCTGGTACTTACAATTACACACTTACTCCGTTCTTATGGTGTAGTGGGTAAGTTTGTTGAAGTCTTTGGTCCCGGACTTGATAATTTATCCGTACCAGACAGAGCTACAATTAGTAATATGTCGCCTGAGTTTGGGTGTACAATTTCTTATTTCCCAATTGATGATCAGACCTTGGATTACATGGGCAAAACAAACAGAGATCCTGATCACATTAAAACCGTTGAGCAATATTGTAAAGCCAATATGCTCTGGAGGGAAAATGAAGATGCTATTACTTATTCAGATGTACTTGATCTGGATCTCAGTACGATCAAACCTACAGTATCAGGTCCTAAAAGACCTCAGGATAAAATTCCTGTAGAAGACCTCAAGCCAAAATTTCAGGAATTATTGAAAGAGGGATATGAAAGAGATTACGTGCCAATTGCCAAAAGGGACGTGCTAAGATGGAAATCCGAAGGTGGTGGTCAAAAGACGGCCAAAGCCATGAAAGCTGACACCCCTCAGGATATTGAAGTCGAAGAAGTAGATGGCAATTTAAAAACTGTCAGTATTAAGATAGGCAATGAAAAATATGAAATCAGTGACGGATCTATCGCTATAGCAGCAATCACTTCCTGTACCAACACCTCCAATCCTAGTGTAATGCTTGGAGCGGGTCTAGTAGCAAGAAAAGCGGTAGAATTAGGCCTTGATGTAAAACCATGGGTGAAGACTAGTCTTGCGCCTGGATCGAAGGTTGTTACTGACTATTTACAAAAATCAGGACTGCTTGAAGACCTTGAAGCACTGAAATTCCACACAGTAGGATATGGTTGTACTTCTTGTATCGGAAATTCCGGTCCGCTTCCCGCACCTATCACTAAGGCAGTGGAAGAATTTGATCTGGTAGTATGTTCAGCTTTATCCGGAAACAGAAATTTTGAAGCAAGGGTTCACCCTCTTGTTAAAATGAACTTTCTGATGTCGCCAATGCTGGTTGTTGCCTTTGCTCTTGCCGGAAGAATCGATATTGATCTGAATGAAGAACCTGTAGGATATGACCCGAATGCGCAACCAGTTTATCTGAAAGATATCTGGCCGACTAATGAAGAGATTTTTGAGCAGATGAAGAAAGTGCTGACTCCAAAAGATTACGAGAAAAATTACAATGAAATCTTTGATGGCAATGAAATATGGAGAGAACTTAAGGCTCCGGAAGGAAAGCTTTACGATTGGTCTGATGATTCTACCTATATTAAAGAAGCACCTTTCTTTAAAGATATTAGTGAAGAGCCAAAAAAACTTTCTGATATTGAAGGAGCTCGTGTATTATTAAAATTAGGCGATAGTATAACTACAGATCATATTTCTCCTGCCGGATCATTCAAAAAGGAATCTCCTGCCGGAAAATACCTTACTGACAAGGGAGTTCATCCTGAAGACTTCAACTCATATGGTTCCCGTCGGGGTAATGACGAAGTTATGGTCAGAGGTACCTTTGCGAATGTACGAATCAAAAATCAGCTGGCGTCACAAGAAGGTGGTTATACCACTCATATTCCAAGTGGTGAGGAAATGTCAGTATTTGATGCTTCAAAAAAATATCAGGATAACGACACCCCGCTAATAGTTATTGGCGGAAAGGAATATGGTAGTGGATCATCAAGAGACTGGGCTGCGAAAGGAACAGACCTCCTGGGAATCAAAGCCGTTATTGCAGAAAGTTATGAAAGGATACATAGAAGTAACCTTGTAGGAATGGGTGTATTACCTCTTCAATTCAAAGAAGGCGATACACCGGAAAGCCTTGGCCTTGATGGAAAAGAAACATACGACATCACTGGAATCAGCGATGACCTTACTCCTTTGGAGGAATTAAGTGTTACTGCTAAAAAGGATGATGGTTCTACCGTTGATTTTAAAGTTATTTGTCGACTGGATTCTAAGATCGAGGTAGCGTATTATCAAAATGATGGAATTTTACAGTATGTATTAAGACAATTCCTTAAAGATTCGTAATCAGTTTAATTAAAAATAAAAGGCCTGCAGAAAACTGCGGGCCTTTTTTTATGCTTTATATTTCTGTTTTTAAACATAATCAGCAGTATTTATTGGAGCTAAAATATCCGGGATTTAAAATCCTGTTTATTATAAATTCCAGATGCGCAAAGCTAACATCTGGAATAATTGATTTATAATCGAAGAGTTTATTTTACTGGTTTCACACTTAGCGCCAGGCCTCCCCCCGGAGCAAGTCTGAAGGTTTTCTGATCTCCTATTTTCACTACCATATTATTGATAGATATTGACTCCGGCTTATCATTCCAGTGGGCATCATCGGCATCTCTATAAATTATTGCCTCATATGTTTTATCCTCATCGAGAAAATCAAATTGAATTGTAACTTCTCTCTCATTTTCATCAGTTATACTACCGACGAACCAATTATTAGTCCCTTTTTCTTTTCTGGCAATTGTGACATAATCTCCAACCTCACCGTTCAAAACTTTACTTTGATCCCAATCTACTGCCACATCACGTATAAATTGAAATGCAGGCTGACCTTCGTAGCTCTCCGGTAAATCAGCTACCATTTGAATGGGGCTATAGATAACAACATATAAGGCTAATTGATGTGCTACAGTCGTATTTACCTGATTCCCTTCTTTATAAGGATCTAATTTAATATTAAAAATACCCGGAGTAAAGTCTACTGGCCCTGATAACATTCTGGTAAAAGCTATAATTGACAGGTGCTCCGGTGGATTGCCACCATCTGATGCCCAGGCATTAAACTCCTGTCCTCTTAACCCTTCACGAGATATCATGTTGGGATAGGTCCTGCGCAACCCTGTACCTTTTATAGGTTCGTGTGCATTTATAGCAATTTCATGCTCAGCTGCTTTAATCATTGCATTATTATAATGATTTACCATCCATTGACCATGATGATATTCACCTTTTGGAATTATCGGCCCAACATAACCTGTCTTCACAACATGTACTCCTAATGCTTCCATTAAAGAATAAGCTGTATCCATTTGTTGTTCATAAGTTCTTGGTGCAGCAGAAGTTTCGTGATGCATAATAATTTCCACTCCATTTTCCTTTCCATATTTCACTACCTCTTTCAGATCATAATCGGGATAGGATGTAACGAAATCAAATACTCCTTCTCTGTCATCCATACCTGGCCTTTGTTCCCAGCCGGTATTCCAACCTTCAATCAAAACAGCACCAATATTATTCTTTGCCGCAAAATCGATATATCTTTTTGCATTTTCAGTTGTCGCACCGTGTTTAGATGAAAACTTTTTATCCTTTATATTTTTTGACATATCCCTGGTTGTATCCCATTTAGATTTGCCCAAATGCATCTCCCACCAGATACCAACATATTTCATCGGTTCAAACCACGAAACTTCACCGATTTTATTCGGTTCATTCAGGTTAAGAATCAGCTTCGATTCTATTAGTCCTCCTGCATCTTCGCTTATTTGAATTGTTCTCCAGGGTGTGCTAAAAGGTAGTTTCCGTAAAACTTTATACCCTAATCGATCCGAACCGACAAGTTCACTGGTAAGCTTGAGTTCGTCTTTATTAACTTTCAATGTCATTCCTGCATAATCAATTAAAGCAGCCTCATGAAAACTTATGTGAAGGCCTGAATCAGTTCTCATTGTTACGGGAGTATTTACTGCATTTTCGGGAATATAACTGGCAGCAAGACCACTTTTAGATTTTGCTAATTCAAGAGCATTGATACCGGAAACTTTAGTAGTATTATAAAGCCACTCATAGCTATCCCAGTCACCTGGTATCCACCATGTTGTATGATCACCGGTTAAATTAAACTCAGTTATTTCATCCATAATTATCAGAGTGTCTACCCCTTCCTGTTCCGGAAAGTGGTATCTAAAACCTATCCCGTCATCATAAGCCCTAAAGATTATATCAAATTTTCTTTGTGATTCACCCTTTTCCTGAAGTCTTACAGCTATTTCGCGATATTTATTGTTTATTGTTTTTTGCTCACCCCATATCATATCCCATGACTGATTAAAGGCTGTTTCTTCAATTTCCGTGATTTTAAAATTATCATCAAAGGGTGGATGATTTTTAAACTCAAAACCAAGAAATGAAGTATCAATGACTACATTATCTTTATATAACACAGAATAATAAGGTTTGCCATAATCATCCACCCCAAACCTTATATGTACATCTTCATCAGGTGATTTAACTATTGCCTCTGTTTGATTCTTTTCAGGAGAATCACAAGAAATAGAAATAGTAAAAATAAGAATAGCAGCTATTAGTAAGTCTTTTTTGATCATGCCTTCATTGATTTGAGTGGTCTTTAAATATAAGAAATTGCAGCTGAAAAATAAGATGATAATAGAATCAGGATACGAGATCAATAAATAATAAGCTTTCCGGTCATATTTACTTCAGCCCCAGTAACCTTATAAATATAAACACCCTGCGGAATAGCATTTATTCTGATAAAATCTCTTTCCGGCAGCAATTCTCTTTCAAAAATGACTTTGCCGGTTGTAGAAAGCAATGAAAAATTATGTCTATCGGAGAATGAACGCGTAAAGATTTTGACTTCCTCTCCTGCCCTTGCAGGATTTGGGAATATCATTCCCGGTCTATTATTGAAATAGTATTCTGTGGCTATTTCAGAATCGATTATCTGACCATTCTCAAATATTAAACGCGCATAATAATTGTTCATTCCTTCAGCAGGATTTTCATCGATTAAGACCAGAGTTTTTGACGTAAGCTGGTCTTTATCCAATAAACCAATTAATTTATCTTCTAACCCTGTCCTGAAAAATTGCAATTCCCTGATTCCATATACCGACCCAAGAAAAATCGTCAGATCAATTCCTTTTAGATTACCATTTCTTTGAGCAAAAAATGAATTCAAAAAACATGTAGAAACCTGAGATTGAGTATTAATTGCCTGTCCGGATATCCCCCTATGATTAGCGAAATGAGGAAAAACTCTAAAAATATTGCTTTCATCAATACCCTGAATAATCGCAAAAGTATCATCTGTAATTACTGTAGATCTATATTCATGTAAAGAAGGATCAAAAGTAAGGACTTCATAGTTATCCGCTCCGTTTACCGGTTTCCATTCAATAAAAAGTGAGTCAATACAGTTAACTGTAACCAATGGTCGCAGAGGAGATGAAATGATGAAATTTTCACTGGTATAATCTATACCATCAATCCTCATTATTGCCCGGGCTGAAGCTAGTGTATCGGGTGAAACCCAACGATAGTAACCCTTTGTAACATCGACATTACCTTCAATTAGCTCTTCTCTTCCATCATCCCATCTTATAAATAATTGCCCTTGAGCACCATCAAGTGTGGAATTCCATCTGAAATATGATGCAGATTCTCCATTATAGGGCATATTTTCATTTTCTACAGGGGCATACCACTCAAATAGATTTTTTCTTTCTTTATACCATGCTATGGAGTAGGCTTGGTGATCTCCAAATAATAAATCTCCACTAATTTTAACTGTATAATTTCCCGGCTCCGGATCTTTTAAAGTAATAAGCTCACCATTATTCAATGTATCAATCCCTGTAGAAACATTTCTTTCCAAAATTTCAGTTCCCGGAGTTGGATCAGGAACACCCGGATAAAATAAATCTCCGTTTGGGCCTTCAATTACTATATCAAGATCATTAACCAGAGCCTTATAATCCCCGGGATTTGCGGCAACATCAATCCATGATAATGCTACACGAACATTTCTCACATCAGCCGGAATTTCCAGCTGAAAAGTTCTGGTTACACCATTGGCTACAGAATCAATAACAAAATCCTTGTTTTCAGTAATTTGAATTGCATTATATGCATTCACACTTCCATAACCAGAATGATAATCCGGTCCAGGTATACCCACATCATCAGCTGAGGCCATCAGAATTGATTTTACAGTAGAAAATATTGGCAGCTCATTATATCTTTGAAGATATTTTTGTTGGAGAAGGACACAAATGCCAGATAATATAGCCGCAGAATTAGAAGATCCAATATTGCTATAGGTTACAAACTCAGGTTTAATTCTGCCATCATAGGCAGGTCCTCTGGATACAAATTCAGGAAAATTAAATACTGTATCTGCTGATCCAACAGTAAGTACATTTTTTGCCTGCTTATAATTACCAGTAAGATTAGCGATACCGGGAATCCCATTATAAATACCTTCAGAGGCCTGGTCAAAACCATTATTTCCCGATGAAAACACATGGACCAGGGTATTAATTTCATTTACATTTTCATCATATTCAGCAGCAATGGCACCATAAAAATTTTCAATTTCTGTTCCGAACGAATGGTTTTGGACAGAAATATTATAATCAATATAGAATGATGCCGGATCAGGAATAATATCTGTAAAATCAGACGAAACCAGAGAGGCTCTTTTCGCAACACCCAGGCCGGTAATAAAGCTGTTTCCTGCACCCGCTGCGATGGTGGTCATCTCGGTAGCATGCCTTGAAATATTTTGTGAAGATCCTTCATAATCAATTACCCTGTTACTAAAATCAATATCATGTGGATCAAATTTTTCTTCGTGGATGGATAGAGTTATCCCCTCTCCTGTTAATTCAGGGGATTTTTGATGAACTATATTCACCTGGTTTGGCCGAAGATTCAAATCAATCACCGGGGTTTCTACTTTTGGTGAGATAGATTCGATCCCTATATAAAATACATTTGTAATGGAAGCCACAGATTCTATTACTTCATCTACATGACCTCGAATAAAAATCAAATCGTTTTTTAAAACGGGTTCATATCGGGAATTGATTTTTTTCACGGTGGCCGATGGATCAATAGACTTGACAACAAACCTATAACTCTTTTTTACCCCCTGCTGAACATTGGGACTTAATTTCCAAAGATCATTCACATAATACGCTTGTTTTATCCCTGTAAAGTCACCTTGAGACCGGATAATAGCCACGTCACTCGAAATTTTTCGAATGACATTTGACATATCCAAATTATCTTGTGCATTAGAAGTATTAAATACTACCAATAAAAAACCATTACTAATTCTGGACTGATTTGCAATGTCTGCTTCACCCACAATGAATCTTTCCCAGGAAGGAATCTGGGCTTGAAGCATGCTCGTAAAGGTTATGCAAAGAAATATCCTGAGAATAGCATCTCTCATATAAATCCGTCAATAATGGTTGATTCTACAAATATAAAAAATATACTGAAAACACATTGTGATTCACGCTAAACATAGAATAATATTCCGTCTTTTACGTCACGACAGAATTATTAACAAGAAATAAATGCTAAATTATTTTTTTGTTAAGAAACTAATTTATACTTTAGCGCCAATCTTTAACCAAATCAATTTTACAATGAAACAATTGAGAATCACTCTTTTGTGTGCAGCAATGTTTGCTTTTGCACAAGTATTCTTCGTGTCGTGTACAAACGAAGAGAATCTTTCACCAAACGACAAAATGGAAATTTCTGATGAAGTAAAAGCTCAATTTAAAGAGTTGGGTTTTGATGTTAGTGACATCAGAATGACTGATGATGTAAACCTTCTTGATCCTGCACAGGAAGCTGGTAATTACCTGCTGGAAGGTGATATCGTTATTACTCCGGAAAACCTGGAAGCGATGCTTAAAAGTGACATTCATTATGAAGGTCCAAACTTTGAGCAGTACAGAACAAACAATCTGGTTTCGTCTCCAAGAACTATTAATGTTATTGGTTATACCGGAAATAATTCCAATGGTTTGGACGGAACTATGAGAACTGCTCTTCAGTGGGCGATCAACAATTACAACAGATTAAACACTGGACTGACTTTCAACCTGACTTTTGGCACTAACTACAGTCCTTACGACATGGTAGTTTACCGGGTTAGCGGTGGCGGCGGAGGTTCTGCCGGATTCCCTAGTGGTGGAAGACCTTACAAATGGATCCAGATCCAGTCGGGTACTTCTAACTATGGAACTAACGTTGTTGAACACGTTATGACTCATGAGATCGGTCATGCAGTAGGATTACGTCACACTGATTATTTTGACAGATCTTACTCTTGTGGTTCTGGTGGAAACGAAGGCGATGGTGGTGTTGGTGCTGTGTATGTACCAGGTACCCCGGAAGGTATTGATCCTAATTCAATTATGCTTGCTTGCTTTAGTTCAGGTGAGGATGGTGAGTTTGGTCAGTACGATGTTGTCGCACTAGAGTATCTGTATTAAAAAGTACCTAATACAGTAAAAAAAACAAACCCTGGCAGTTGCCAGGGTTTTCTTATTTAAGTATATCAGTGTTTATATTCTCTGCTCCGGCAAATTGTTCGAACCATTCGGCCGATTGTTTTAGCCAAAGATCAAGATCAGCTTTTCCGTTAAAATCATAAAAGACCATAATCATTTTAGAAGTGGATGGTTTGATACAGGTCCTGTCAGAATCAGAAGTGGGAGTACCAAAATACCCCTGATCATCTTTTAGGGCTGGCAAACTACTAACATTTAATTTACCCCGACCAATAGCTTCATAAGGCACTCCTTCAGGGGCGATATCGAGATATATATCTCCAACAATCTGGTTCAAATCGTATGCACCAATAGAAAACCCTGAAACAAAAGATAACCAGTTGACAATGTCGACTGCATTATTAACCTGATACAATCCCTTTCCCTGTACAATTCTTCTGGACAATGCTTCTGCACTTGGCCGGTACCTGTTAGGATCTTTTCCCAGATTTTTATAAGCATTCCGGGTTGCTTCTATAATAGGTCTGTTTTTTATATCCTCAACCTCATACTTATTAAAAAGTATATCTATTTCCTGCTCAAGACGGTCATCCAGCTCGGAAATATTATTTACTACCCTGATATCTGCTTCCAAAAGACCAAGCCGGATCTCAGGGAGTTTGCTTTTAATTTCATCACTTATAAAAATTCTTCTCATATCACACTGTCGTCTAACTTACACACCAGTAATTTAATTACCACAATTTTTGATATCCACAAAAAAAATTTGTTTTTATATTAAAAACATATTCTGCTATGAAAAACACAATATTCGTAATAATAATTTCTCTTGCAATATTCAGTTGTAATGATAATAATAACAACAATAACGATGCCGAAGAAGATCTGATCAAAGAAAAACTGGTCGATAATGAAATCACGACTCTTAGGGATAGCATAGAAGCTGTTTATAACAAAGATATATTTGACAATGCCGGACACCTTACATTTGATTTAAATCTAAGTTTTGGAGGAAATGAACGGTTTAACGGCCAGATCAGCCAGACACCTTCTTGTGATGTAGTTGAGATCACTTATAAAGATGGCGAAAAGGCAGTATTCAAAAATGGTGATTTCTATATATCAAACGACAGTATGAATGCGAAATCATCCCGGTTTGATGTTTTAACATGGTCATATTTTTACATGCTTCCCTACAAACTCAATGATGAAGGAGTAATCTGGGAAAAAATCGGAATGAAAAAAATGGATGGCAAAGAATATAGGGTTTCTAAAATGACTTTTAAACCCGGAACCGGTGATGCCCCGGATGATTGGTATTATGTTTATATTGATCCGGAAACCATGCTTATTAATGCTGCTGCTTACATAGTAACTTACGGATCAAAAAATACTGCAAAAGCAGAAGAAGACCCGCATGTCATCATTTATAATGATTTTGATAATTCTGCTAAACTTCCTTATGCTAAAAGCTGGGTTTTCCGTACCTGGAAAGATTTTGAGTTTGGCGATAAACTTGGAGAAGCCAGAGTTTCGAATGTGAAAATGAAGGAAATTCCACTAGCCCCGGCAGTTGATAACATGATCAAGATCAATAAATAAAAAAATATAAATTTTTTAAGTAAAATACTTGCAAGAAACAAACAGTGTAACTAGATTTACAATAGCTCTTTATTCATAGTTGATAAATTCCTAATAAGCGATCACGGCTCCCCGCCATGATCGCTTATGCTTTTATAGGGGGTTAGTAATTATAGTTATTAGTTATTGCAGAATAGTAACTGGTTAAAGAGTGTATATTTAGATAGCAAATTTCCCGATCCATTCGTCATTCCGAATCCTTTATGGTGAGGAATCTGTTTCATGAAAATAGTCTGAAATTTATCTGGGCTATGAGTAGTTGTTGGTTATTAGCTATTAGTAATTGGTTATTGGCTAGTTTTTTAGTGCACAACCTTCACTGAGATTAGCTTCACTTCTATATAAAATTTCCTTCAGGAATTTCCTTTACGCTCCTGACTACTTTGCGGTCTAATAAAAACTAACTGAGTGTGTTTTCTATTTTTATTTTGAAAGAATAGGCTTTCCTAAATAGCATTGACTATAATTTGTTAATTTAAACATTAACCAATAGTACTTGTATTTAATAATATGATCTCACATGATGATGATTTCTGGATGAAAATGGCAATTGATATCGCTAAGGAATCCAAAACACCATTTGGAGCTGTTTTGGTTGATTCTGAAGGACAACAAGTAGCAATGCCAAACACTTCGAAAGCCGATGGGCCAACAGCACATGCAGAAATGAATGTATTAAGAAGAATGGATGAGCTCGACTATGATTATCCTGAAGATCTCACCTTATACAGCACTGTGGAACCCTGCCCAATGTGTATGGGAGCAATTATCTGGGCCGGTATCGGAACTTTAGTCTACGGAGCGTCGATCAATGATGCGGCAAAATATAGCAACCAGATCATGGTCAGCTGCAATGAATTAGTGCAGAGATCAAATGCTGATATATTAATTAAAGGAGGATACATGGCAGATGAATGTAACGCTTTGTTGGGTTAGAAATAACACCTTCAAAAATGAGCTTTAGTCATTGATCTTTTATATATTAATAAGTACCAAAACCAATAAATAATACAAGAATGAAAGCAGTTCAGATAGAGGAAGCCGGAGGTGACTTTAAAGTTGTCGACCGGGATGTTCCCGAACCATCAGAAAATGAAGTTCAGATAAAAGTTGAAGCTTGTGGTATTTGCCACAGTGATATGTTTGTAAAAGAAGGTGCTTTTCCAGGTATTGAGTTTCCGAGGATTCCCGGGCATGAAGTAGTTGGTAAAGTAACCAAAGTGGGTAAAAATGTCGAACGAATTAAAGAGGGTCAACGAGTAGGTGTAGGATGGCATGGCGGCCATTGCTTTGAATGCGATCCCTGCAGAAGAGGTGATTTCATTAGTTGTGAAAACGCCAAGATCTCAGGAATATCTTATGACGGAGGGTATGCAGAATATATGGTTGCCCCACAAGAAGCGATAGCCATGATCCCTGAGGAAATAGATTCTGTAGAGGCTGCTCCCCTACTCTGTGCAGGAATCACCACATTTAATGCATTACGTAATAGTCCTGCAAAACCAGGAGATGTAGTAGCTGTACAAGGGATTGGCGGCCTGGGCCACCTGGCAATTCAATATGCTGCCAAGATGGGGTTTCGCGTAGTGGCTATCTCCACCAGCGAGTCTAAAAAAGAACTTGCTGAAAAAATGGGGGCAAAACATTTCATTGACACCAGTCAAAAAGACCCGGTGGAAGAACTTCAAAAATTAGGTGGTGCAAAAGTGATTTTATGTACAGCACCAAATACCGATGCGATCAGTAGTGTAATCGACGGAATGGCTATTGATGGGCAGGTTTTGATCGTCGCAGCACCCGGAGATAGCATTTCAGTTGCTCCTTTCTCGTTAATTATGGGCAGAAAGTCGGTTGCTGGTTGGCCGAGTGGTACGGCAATGGACTCTGAAGACACTTTAAATTTCAGTGCTTTATCAGAAGTGAGACCAATGATAGAAACCTATCCGCTGGAAAAAGCAGGAGAAGCTTACGATCGGATGATCAATAACAAAGCAAGGTTCAGAGTTGTTTTGACAATGGATTAGAAATGAATTCAATTCCAATTCAATTATAAGTAACGCCCGGAGAAATCCGGGTGTTTTTTTATTGAATGAAACTCCAGGGATCAAAATCCTTCATATAATTCTGTTTATTTACGATCAATACCTTTTTAATCCCCTTTTCGATTGTGGGTGTAAAAGCATAATTAAAACAGAGATAATACACTACACCTTTTTGGGTAACGTAAATACTACTGAAATTTTCAAAGCGAAACCCCATGCTATCGAGTACAGATTTACGAACAATGGTTTTACCTTTATAGCTAAGGGTCTTTAAGATCCGACGGTTGTTCCTGACATAACGGGTCAGATCTCTGATCATCATCTCTTCATGATTATTATTCTGATAGTGGTAAGCACTTTTACAATTTGTATCACAAAATTGTTTATCAGAACGCCCAGTTAAATTTTGACCACATTGCTTACAGCGTCTTTGTTCGATATAGATTCCGGACATAGTATAAAAACAGGTTGGTTGATAAATATTCATTAATAATAATCAATTGATAAATAAAAAGTCAACCCTTTCGGTAAGGAATCAGGTCTGAAATACAAATAGTCGTCAGATTATACGCATACTAAACGGATATATACGTTTAATAATACGGTTATCAAATAAAGATGTCTGATCTTTAAAAACAATAAAATCATCTTCTAAATAGTTCTAGAGGGGATTTATAGAATAATATCGATCAGGATCAAATAAAAAGGAAGCGATTTAAACTCAAATTGATTAATGACAGGATAAGAATTCAGGAAAAAAAATTGATTTCAGATCAAAATTCAGATTGAGATGATAAATTAAAGAAGAAAAAGTCGCCTAAAACCTGGATATTTAAATACAAAAATAAAGGATTGGGAAATAATTCTCCATTCAATAAAGAAGTCATTAACAATGGGAGATAAATCAAATAAGAATAAAGAAATGAAGAATGCTAAGCGCCACACACTTGTTCAAACAGATGTTTGCAATTAACGTTTCAGCACTTATATTGCAAGAAAAAAGTAAAGCCATATATTGAATAAGAGGCACAGAGTGACTCATATACAATCGTTGTGCATAATTTAGAAATACTGACGAAATGAAAAAAATACTTGGATTTTTATTTATAGTAATCGTTTTGTGCTCCTGTAAGGATTTGGATAAAACAAACGTAGAAAACAATTCTAAATCTGAAAATAAACTTACTCAATCGGAACTGATAAAGCCTGAATACAATCAAATCGAATTAATTGCTCAGAAAATACTTGACCTTCCCAAACTTCAATGGATTTATCATCCAGAATTTAAGGAAAGATTACCAGTAAAAGTGTTGGAATCAGAAGTAATTAACAAAGATTTAGACCTGAATAAGTTCGGACAAAAAGTTAGAATACTTTCAATGTCAGAGTTAGAAAAAGAAGGGATTAAGGACTTTGTTGTATTTGACAAAATAAAGATCGGAAAAGATACGACTCACTTCAAATTATCTTACAAAATTGAAGGTGCTGGATGTAGTGGGAAACTCTTAAAAGAAAATGGAGAATGGAAGGTTCTTGGTTATTCTGTATGGGAAAATTGAAAAAACTATGCACAACAATGTGTAAAGCGGTATGCTGCTTCGCGGTTGTTGGCGTGGCATGTCCTTTTTGTTAACTTAAGCCACGGTCGACGCGACCCGGCTCGCTCACCGCACACCCTTTACACGGTACGTTGTGGGGCATTCAAAAACGACATTGCAAACTAAATGAGATACGTTAAAAAAATATTGAAGATTGGAGTACTAATCGGGATTCTCTCTTTGATAGGAATCTTTGGAGCGGATAGACT
>NZ_JAPFQN010000016.1 GCF_026241165.1 Mangrovivirga halotolerans
AGGTACAACAACACCTATGGCCCACCGTTTTGTTTTCCAAATGAGGCTATTATCTTTGGGTATCAGCTATGCGTTTTTTAAGCAGCCGTAGGTTTCGGCGGACACATAGCCTTGACGTTGGGCATCATAAAAGAATGAAAGAACTGGAGAGTTTAAAATACTTTTATTTCAAAATCTGGTTAGATATTTTTAATCCTATTGAATTTAAGCAATGGATAAATACCTTTCTACAAAAGGAAAACCTTCCAAAACATATATTTCCATTAGTAAATTTAAATGATGGTCATGAAATAACTACTATTCATAATTTAGTAGATGAATTTTATCCTGACTTTAATCCTTTAAGTAAAGAAGGGGAATTATTTGCAATTAAAATTCTTTTAGAAGAATCCAATAAATATCTAAACCGTGAAATCACTCCTTTAGAATTTTGTAAGTTATTTTTTCATTTGGAAGCTAATTTCAATGGATTACTAGAAGAATACCCAGAATGGTTAGGGGATCTTTTTGAAGAATGTGATTATTGTGATGAATCATGGAATTTCAATAATAGACCTGACTTAGCAACTGAAATAGAAAGAAATATTGAGGTATTAAAAAAATACACGAATGCCCAACAAGGGTTATGAGCCACCGTTTTGTTTTTAAGTTGGGGCTATTATCTTTGGGGTTCAGCTATGCGTTTTTTATGTAGCCGTTGGTTTCGGCGGACCCATAGCCTTGACGTTAGGTGGAATTAAATCATAGAAATGAAATTTGCAGGATACATAGGAATAGGTTTACTAGTCGCAGGAGGCTTTATCTTCTTTTTAGGTTTCAAAGTGGCCAACTATAATCTATATTTTTTGATTGCCGGTGGAATAATAGCAGCAATCGGATTCTATTCCCTTAAATTCTTGAGTAAGAGAGAAGAGGATAATACTTTTGCTGAATTTGACGAATGGAGAAAGAATCTAAAATCTAACGGAACTAAAATAGAGGTGAATTTTGAACAGTGTGAACTGAAATCGAACAAATATCGAGAAGCAATTGATCAGAGTTATTCACCGATTTCAAATTACATGGCTCTTGATGCGTTGGTAGGAAATGATAATACTGAATATAATAATATTGATCAGAGTATAATCGTTTTCAACACCGAACTAAAAGGAAGAAAAGCAACCTTTTATAGCCCATTAATTAGCAAGGAAAAAAAGACTTTGGAATTTCTTTTGGCTGATAAAAAATCAACAAAGATTTATATTGATAAAATTAACAAAGACAACTATTACTTCGACTTAGAGTTTCTTTGGAGACATTAAAACATCCACCTAACACGGGCTATGGTCCACCGTTTTGTTTTCCAAATGAAGCAATTATCTTTGAGTATCAGCTATGCGTTTTTAAGTAGCCGTAGGTTTCGGCGGACACATAGCCAAACCGTTGTGCTTAATTAAATGGACATTATCTACTATCAACATATTGCTATTTTTACATTGGGGATAATTATATTTTTAATTCGAATAAAATATAAGTTCCAATTTGAAGATTGGTCTTTCTCAATATTTTTTTCTGGACTTCTAATTTTAATAGTTTGGTTTTCGTCGCTAAATGAAAATATAGATTTCAGAGGTTCATATACCGAATTTTTAATTTATTCAGCTGGGTTAATTCTAATACTGATTTCAACTCTCCTAAATCACAAATTCAAACTTTCAAGATACTTGAGCATATTAATTATATTTTTAAACATTCCGTTTCTTCATCTTTTCTTTTCCTTAATGTTTTTCATATTCACCGGAAATAAATTGTACGAAACACCTGACATTATTTATTCCGACAATCAAAGGAGAATAGAAATAGTAGAAACAGCTCCTGGAATGGGAATGTCAAAAACAATTTTCCTAATTAACGAAGGTAGGTTTCTTGAGAAAAAGGAAAAAATAGAAGATTTTGGATATGATAATAAACCATCATATAATATTGATGTTTTTTTAAATGACAAGAATCAATTAAGAATTGTTGGACAACTAAATGAATTTCAAAGAATAGATAAAACTATAAACTAAGCACAACAATCACTATAACCGCATTTTTATGCCACAGGGGACATAAAAACTGCGCCATAGTGTAGACGTTAGCAATAATATGCGTAACCTGATAATAGTCACAGTAGCCATTCTTTTTCTGTCCAGCAAGATTCCTCAACAGGAACTTCTGGATAACAATCAAAAACTGTTTGCAACCGCTAAAATTTGGGGCTTTCTAAAATATTATCACCCGAATGTTGCTAAGGGAAAATTTGATTGGGATAATGAGCTTTTAGAAATTCTGCCTTCAATTGAAAAAGCTTCAACTAAAAAGGAATTATCGTCTGTCTATTTAACATGGATTGAATCATTAGGAAATATTAAACTTTGCAAATCATGCAGCAATTTAGAAGACACTACTCATCTCTTTAACAAGAATTTCGATTTAGAGTGGATGAACAATGATCAACTTTTCACGAACCAACTCTCAGATAGATTGAAATATATCGAGCAGAACCGATATTCTGGTAAGCATCATTATCTATCTTTTAAAGGAAGCCCCCCTGTTTTAACCCTAACAAATGAAAAGCAATATGCGAATTTTGATTGGACAAACGAATCACTCAGGCTGTTGTCTTTTTTTAGATACTGGAATACCATAGAATATTTCTATCCCCACAAGTATCAAATTGACTTGGATTGGGATAAAGTATTCTTTCAAATGTTACCCAAATTTCACTCTCCAGCTTCAGAAATAGATTACCATTTGGCTATGTTGGAATTGGTTGTAAAAACCGATGATAGTCATGGATATTTTACAACGGACTTGATAGAGGATTTTTTTGGTAACAAGCAAATTCCAGCTGCATTTACGATAATTGAAAACAAAGTAGTGATAACCTATTTGTATGATGATTCTCTTGCAAATCTCAATGATATAAAATTAGGGGATATCATAACCAAAATAGATGATAAGCCGGTGGGTCAAATAATTAGTCAAAACCTCAAATACATATATGGGGCTAACAATGGAGCAAAAAAGAAATATTCATTTAATAAAATTTTGCATGGTACTTCGGATAGTGTAAAAGTTGAAATCATAAGAAATGGACAAAAAGAGGTCAGAACTATATTAAGATATTCTTTTGATCAATTTAGACCATCAGCAATTGCAAGAGAACCATGGAAATTAATGGATAACAACATAGGCTATATCAACTTAAGCCGAATTGAGCATAAAGGCTTGATTACAGCGCTTGAAGAACTAACCAATACAAAATCAATTATTCTGGATTTAAGAGGATATCCGAAAGGGTTTTATGGATATATACTTAGTAACTTTTTTGGTTCTAGAAACACGGTCCTTGTGAAACAAATGAACTCCGATTTGTCCTATCCCGGTAAGTTTATCATCTCGGAACAAACACAGCGTTTAAATGATTCTAAATACGAAGGTCAGGTAATTTTGATTGTAAATAAAAACACTCAGAGTCGAGCCGAGTATACTGCCATATGGATTCAAAATGGGTATAATGTCACAACTATTGGCAATCAAACTGCTGGAGCTGGCGGTATTATGATAGAGAACCCATTTATCGGAAATTATAAGTCTTACTTTACCAGTTCAGGAATCTTCTACCCAGACATGCATCCAGTTCAACGAAAAGGTGTTAAAATAGATATTGAAGTAATCCAATCGATCGAAGGAATAATTAGCGGAAAGGATGAGCTTTTAGAAAAAGCAATTGAACTAGCACAGAAATAAGAAAAATATTGCTAACAGGCGCTAAGCCCAATCAGCTTACTTAGTTATTCGCAAAAGGGTATCTGGATCAGATACTTTTGAGATATTTGAAAGGCTGAGCCGACTGTGCTTAGCCTTGACGTTGGGCTTCATTAAATTATCAGACAAATTAATTTGAGCAAAATTCAAGAAATAGAAGATATCTTCAACATTTTCCATGATGGAACAATAGATGATATAGTTATCCAATCCGATAAGATTGATTTATTAATTGAAATACAATATTTAGCAGAATTGATTGATAAAAAATTTGAATTTTTCAATCTAAAATTAACAGGAGTTGAACTAATTGAATATGATGCTTGGACAGATAACTCTTATAAATTGACAAATTGGAGGGAAATATTCGAACTTGGCATTTCAATAATAAACACTGAGACAGATAGTTCTGGAAATGTTGTAGTACATTCAAATTGTTTTGATGCTCCTAATGATTTATTCGAAGGTGGTAATTTGATAATTAAGTGTCGGGATTATGAACTTTTTGACGAATTGAAAAATCCCATCACAATAGAAAGATTAAAAGAACTATCAACATTTTATTGGAATGAAAAATTTGAAAAGAAATAAAAACGAAAGCCCAACAGCATGTTCCATGAATAATCCTTTCCCTTCAATTTAAATATAAATCACTGATAATCATTAACTTTTCTTTTTGTTTTTATCCTTTTAGCTCTTTTTCAAATGAGTGATAGCGGTCAAGGCCGGGCATAGCAATCCCAGGCGGATTGATAGGTCCGCTACGTATAGCCTTGAGGGCTATCTAAGCATTTGAGATCTTAAGGACTATAAAAACAAAACCATGCTTCCATTGGTGATCACCGAATTGCGGACGTCACAGTTTCCGATTAGTTTGTTAAAGGGCGCTCGCCCCATGCTATGAAGAGGTGGTCACTGTTTCCAGACGCCACAATTAGTGTTAGGAGGTCGAGCGCAGTATTAAGTTCGGTTTTATTTTTAAGTATTCCTTTCTCTTACCCTATTTTTCTACGCCAATCACATATTCTTCCTTTGTTTTTAATACTCGATATATTCTTGAAACTAGTTTTCTGGTGATTATCAGGATGGCCCGTTTCCGGCTATGGTTTTGCAACAACTCTTCATACCGCTGAAGCATCACCGGATCTTTCTGAACACTACTCCAGGCACATTCTACCAG
>NZ_JAPFQN010000017.1 GCF_026241165.1 Mangrovivirga halotolerans
TATAAGTCATACAATTTTTGAAAGTCTCCCAGAAGATTATTAAATGAAATCCACTTTCTGTAGTCTTTTTCTATATTTAAAAATTCGTGCATTTTATTGTTTTTATCTGATTGCCAACGATTGGCCATGAGCCACTCTTTGCCTCTTATTCCTTATATAGCTATCGTTGTTTTGGTTGTTAATAAATTCCTTTAAATCTTAAAAATAGCTGTTTCCAACTCAAAATCAAATATTTTCTATTATTTATACCCGTTAGTAAATGTTTGTAACCGACTGTAATCGGATAATTTTATAGCCGTTTGTAACCGTTTACTAATGGGTAAAAGTGTGTTTGTTTTTTTTAAGATATAAACAAAATTAATCTTGCGATAGAGGAAAAGATCAAAGCCTGTGTAGTGCTAAAGGACGACCAGGAAATATCTGAAGGTGAGTTGATCGAATGGACCAAAGAACACATCGTAGCGTATAAATATCCACGGATCATCAAGTTTATGGATGCGCTGCCACTGAGTGCCACAGGAAAGATTTTGAAAAAGAAATTGAGTTGAGGGTTATTAGTGATTTCATATTAAATTAAAGATAACAGGGTTAATCACTGAAGACATTTTTATATACATCTTAAACAGATTTGTCATAGGCTTCCTTAATCCATTGCCTGAGTTCTGTGTCAACATCATTAATATCCGTAAGTTGAACTCTGTGAGTACACATTGTTCCAAATGGTCCTGAGTCACCTAATCTATCTGTTGTTGGTTTGTCCTTTAATTTAAAACCCAGGTCTATTCTTGTTTTAGTTGCTGGTTTTATCAACACAAATTGCCTTTTTCTAATAATGCTTACACTGCCTTTTTTGGGTGTAATCGTTACGTCTGGTCCTAATGATTTAACGTAACCTATCAATTCCTCATAGATAGGTTTTAAGTTTTCTTTTCCATCATATTGGTTTGCTACCAGGTCTGAATCATCCGGTGTATCATCCTTGGAAAGAGTCACAATAGTATTTGCAAAACCATGTGTTACATTGTGTTCAGTCTTCAAATATTTGACTGCTTCAGCGTGTTTTGTAAATGATTTTTCTTTCAGGATTTTCTTCCATTCATTTAAAGATTTACCTGTTTTTTCAGGCATATTATCGATCATTGTTTGCAATGCTTTATCCATAGTATTTACCTTAATTGTCTGTAACGTACTGTATAAAGAGAGTATGGTGGGCGAGCCGGGACTCGACAGTGTACTAAGTTAACGAAAAGGAGCTTAGCTGCCAACAACCGCGAAGCAGGATACTGATTTACATATTGTTAAGCACAGTTTTAATCCTTAAAAGGATTTTCCTTGCAGCCTGAAGGTGGGGGAGAACCGGGTCCATTATTAAGAATTGGGTATTGAATTAACAATTCGGAATACTCCGGAAATATAGAAGAGAATCTAACCAAATATTGACTACTGCTGCTTATTTCCCTGGCTTGTTCAGTATTTATTCGATTTGTTGTCTGATACAATTGCCCATTTACAACGAACTCATAAGTAATGTCATTCCCTCCCTTAATTGCCATCCCTGGCCTTAAACTTCCTTTGTTCGAAACTGTATAACGAAATGGAAGAGTATCGAGATATTCAAAGCCAATTATAGCTATAATTATAACGCCCCAAAATAAGGCGAATAAAATTTTGGCTGGTTTATCAATCTTCTTTGACATTGCGAATGTTCAGATGAAATGAGCCTAACGTGTCTGCCTATAGCCGATGTTGGGCATTCGTGCTTTTCTTTTTTATTATTCTTGTCAGTCCACCGCCAATAAGTCCGGCCAAAGCAGCGAATCCGGTCATAAGTATCGTTATTATAATCCAAAGTCCAGTTGAGGCTTGATTGTTTATATCGCCTGTGTTAGCGTCAAGGAGCAATGAAAGTTTCCATCCTATTGTCGAGTCAAAGAATCCGAGAATTGCTGCAAATAATACCCCTGTCTTTAAGTCCTTTTGTCTTGCGGAAAGAAAAGCTGTCGTCCCGTAAATAATGAATGAAATAGGAGATAAAAATGAATAATTAAAGTCAAGTTGCCTTGAAGCGATTGAACCAAGAGTGTCAAGCAGTCCAACCGCGAGTAGTCCAATTAATAGTATCTTATATTCCTGTTTCATTATCTTTCGTTTTTTGCATGATGCCCAACGGTTGGTGTATGAGGAGTAGCTGACGACAGGAAGCTATTATTCATGGAACACGTTGTTATACTCAGTTTTTATTTTTTAAAATGTTCAGTTCTCCGAAATCAACGTCAAGTAAATTTTCCTGGTCAATGGAGAATCCTAATATTTCTCTTTTTGAATTAAAGTTGAAAGTTAAAAATCCATCGGGAACTCGTATGTCATTCCAATTTATTTTAAATGTATCAAAATGCCAATGTTCTAATTTCCCTTTAAACACTGGTGAATGAGAAAATGAAATTTCTAATCCACCACTCTTGGTATAATTTATTAAAATATCTCCATACATTTTGTCGATGTATTTTCCAGCGTATTTTTGAATTTCTAATGAAGGTTTTGTTTTAGGAGTTTTAGAAATCTGAACAGGTGATTCTTTTTTATTTTTTAAATTCTGGTTTCTATAATCCATTACTCTGGAATATATATCATATGTCTCATCATCAAACAACTCCTCTAATATTTTAGCTGTCAACAAAAAAGTTGCGGGCTCTTCCGCTTCATTGGTAAGTATTACAAACCCTAAGTTCATATCTTTTATCATAACAAGGTTAGCAGACATACCATCAATACCTCCACTATGCTCAATTATCTTATGTCCATTTTTTGGGGTTAACCACCAACCAAATCCGTAAGATGTGAATTCATTGTAAAACGGAGCCCCGCCTATAGGATATATAATTTGAGGTTTGAAAATTTCATTAATTATTTGCGGACTAACAATAGTATCATTGCCAAATGTGCCATTATTCAGCAAGAGTCTCATATAATTTGACATTTCGTTTGACGAAGAGTAGATAAAACCACCTGGAGCAAGATTATCTCCTTTTTCCTGTTTTATTGCAACTTTTTCATAATCCTCATTCCAAATATGTGGTTGGGCTAGGTTTCTATTAGATTCTCTTTCAGTTGAAAGAGATATGCTATTATTCATTTTCAGTTTATCAAACACTCTGGTTTTAAGGAAATCATCCCACGACATTCCAGAAACTTTTTTCACTATTTCTGAAGCAACTACATACATCACATTTTGGTATGCTGGTTTTTCTCGAAAGCCCGATACTGGTTCCAAATATTTGAGTCGCTTTATAATTTCTTCTCTTGAATAATCTGAATGATACCAAAGTATTCCACCACTTACATCCCTAAGACCACTTCTATGGGTTAGTAAGTCTCTAATGGTAAAATTATCAGTCACATAAGGTGCATACAATTCAAAATAGGGTAGATAGACCTTAACTTTATCATCCCAATTTATTTTCCCTTCATCTACTAATATCCCCAATGTTAAAGCTGTAAATGACTTCGAAATTGAACCTATTCCAAAAATTGTATTTTCATCAACTTTTCTTTCTTTATGAATTTCCAAGTATCCATACCCTTTGGAAAATATGATAGAATCATTTCGAACAATGCCAATCGAAAGACCAGGTACGTCAAAGTCCTTTATTAGTTGATGAATTTGTAAATTAAGAGAGTCTAATTTTATTTGTTGAGAGTATGACTTGGAGAATAATAATAGTCCAATTATAGTAAAGAAGAATGTTTTGATTTTCATTTTTTTTCAATTGAAAATAACGCCACTGTATGAAGCGTGGCTATTTAAAGTTACTAAAGTTTCGGTTTACTAAATAGGCAATCCGCAGGATTGGCTTATTAAATTATTCCCACCACGGAAGTCAATTCTGCGGATTGACGGGCTGTCTACAAAGCGCCAAAGTTTCGTAACCCACTGAGCAGCCATGATTTCATAGTTCCCATGATATAATCCGAACCCGTAAAATAAGGGTAAACCAAACGAAAAACACCATGGGAACAGGATTAAAGTTATTCATTGGAATTGATGTTCACAAGCGTCAATGGAGTGTA
>NZ_JAPFQN010000018.1 GCF_026241165.1 Mangrovivirga halotolerans
AGGTACAACAACACCTATGGCCCACCGTTTTGTTTTCCAAATGAGGCTATTATCTTTGGGTATCAGCTATGCGTTTTTTAAGCAGCCGTAGGTTTCGGCGGACACATAGCCTTGACGTTATCATCAACTTGACTTATAAAACTGTATGGATTGGGGTAGGTTAGAAAATGATATAAAAGTCGCAATAGCTTCAAAACAGAAAATAAGCTTTTTAGTAGGTGCTGGCCTAAGTGCGGAAAGTGGCATTCCAACCTTTCGAGGAAAAGATGGCTTTTGGAAAGTCGGATCAAAAAACTATCAACCCGAAGAGATTGGAACTTACAGAATGTTCTGTTTGAACTCCGAGGAAGTTTGGAAGTGGTTTTTATTTAGAAAGACTATTTGCAAGAACGCTCAACCTAATGAAGGACATTTGGCACTAGTAGAAATCGAGGGTTTATTGAATGATCAATTTGCTCTAATAACTCAGAATGTCGATGGATTACACAAGAAAGCTGGCAACTCTTTAGAAAGAACTTATTATGTACATGGTGATTTGGATTTTGTAAGATGTGGTGATGAGTGCACTTCAAATTTATACCCTTTTCCCCAAGGTATTTCCGACAAGAAAAGAGGAGATCGAATAACAGAACAAGAACAGAAATTACTGAAATGTCCAAATTGTGGTGAAGACCTCAGACCACATGTGCTATGGTTTGATGAAACGTACAACGAAAAATATTATAAGTTTCAAACAGTACGTGACATAGCTGACAACACGGCATTACTATTCATTATTGGAACTTCCGGTGCAACTTATCTTCCAACTGAGTTTGTGGATAGGGTTAGTTTCTTTAACGGTGGAATAGTTGATATTAATCTTGATGACAACAACTTCACTGAGTTTATCAAATCCTACGATAAAGGATACTTAGTAAGGGACTCTAGCAGTCAAGTGTTACTGAAAATTGTGGAGCTGATGAAAAAGATGATAACACCAGGTAAAAAGTAATAGCCGCGCAAAGCCTTGCGCGCAAAAGTCCAAGCTACTACTTTTACCAATGTACGTTGGCATCCATTAAGAGCATTATGAAGACAATAAATTCTGAGAACTATTTTGACTACTTAACTGAAAGTACACGGAACAAACTTCAGAAGTTAACAACGTATTTTTATCTCGGACTAATTTTTATTGGTGGACTAATTTTTATCTTTAGCAGAGGGTGGATTAATTTTATTAACACGGCACTACTTCTAACGACAGGATTCATGTTAGTCTTCATTATCATAGAACTCATTTTTATTGTTTTTAGACTACGAATTTTTAACAGGAATCTTTGGATAACATACGGCCTGATTACTATGGTGCTCATCCCTTTGAACTACCTAATTTTCGATGAACACCAGCGATATTGGTCATTTGTAAGCGGATTAATATTTATGGTTCCTGTGGTTGTAATGGTAACTGCCAACTGGGTTTCGAATAGGCTTAATTAAAAATGAACAAGCTAATCAGATTAACAGCAAACAAAACTGTTTATATTATAGGAACAATAGGAAGCATAATTCTAGTAATCAAATATTATTGGGATATGAACACTATAAATTGCGAACCGTGTCTCCCTGATGCTCCATGTTCTCCATGCCGAACTGACTTTATGGAGAACTTTTGGACATATATTATCATCTGGAACGTATTAGGATTTGTATTCTTTAAATTCAGAAAACGGATTAAAACGGATGCCAACAAACGTTATGAATGAATGGGGTTTCGGTGGGCAGGTTAGTTTGGCGGTACTTGTAACATCCGCCACAAATTTTAAATTTAAATCAAGGTGTGGCTATGTGCGAGAGGAAAGGCTATTGCATTCTAATCCCCACTCATCATAGCTGTACGTTGGTAAGCATTAAGAGCTACTACCTATGAAAATATACATAAAACAAAAGGGTAGAAAGTATTTCATACATCAAAATCAAGAAACACCTCCAATAATAACGGGATATTGGGAATATGATAAAGATGATGGACTCCGTGCTCTTTTTTACGATCATAATGGTAAAGAAATATTAAAAGTCAGCATAGGTAAATGTCCTTGGATTGGAGGACCAACATCCTATTTGATTCATTTAATTAATGAAAATAATATAATAGAGGTTGAATTAAAGAATCGTTGGAAAAGTCATTATAAGTTCAAAGCTGATCATATAGATTACGACTTTTATGAGCATTTTGGACATAAAAAATCATTATTTAAGGGAGAATCCCAAGTCGCGAAATTTGATAAAGCCATCTATAATTGGGGAGAAAGAGATTCCGGATACGCAATTTTTAATTCAGATGAGAAGGTAGAATTGATACTTGGACTTTGGATTATGAAGGATATGGGAGAATGGAATGAGGGAGATGTTTCCGCTGATTTTGGTAACATAAACTTTTTAGCTAAAGAATGGAACAACTATTGGACTCCAAAAAGATAAAACGCTTACCAACAACAGCTATGGTCCACCGTTTTGATTTCCAAATGGGGCTATTATCTTTGAGTATCAGCTATGCGTTTTTTAAGTAGCCGTAGGTTTCGGCGGACACATAGCCTTGACGTTGTGGCTAATTAGTAATTACAACCTCTCTAAAATGTAATAATATGTAATGATTACAAATAAGGTAATAAATATAGATGACTATTCTCTATGTTATAATACATCAGAAGCATTTACATCTGGATTATTTTTCTCTAAAGAGGACATTTTAATTCCGTATATTAATATTAATATAAGTTCAGAAAATCCATTAATGCTAAATATTGGAGACCAAATTGAATTCTCATATTTAATTTTAAGAGAAGTTAAATCGTTACAATGGGATGGTTACAGAGATAGTGATGTATATAATAAAGTTGTTGGGCATTTAGTGATAAATCAGAATAATGATGAGTTAGTTAAAGAATATTTTGCATTAGTGACCTCAAATATTTGGCTAGAATTAAAAATTAAATACAAGAAATGTGAGGTATTTATCCCAAGAGGATCAAGAATAAACAGAACTTATTGGTCTTCAAGAGATCTAGGGTTGTTTAAGCGCAATGTTGACAATAATAGATCAAATGATTTTTTACAATTAAGAAATATTCCTCCTGCTTTAAGTAGCAAACTTAAATCTGATGAATTAATTCCAATAGAGTTTACCAATTCAGAGCCTGAGATAATAAAAGAAATAAAAAAAGACTGGTGAAACTAGCCACAACAACACCTATGGTCCACCGTTTTGTTTTTCAGTTGGAGCTATTATCTTTGGGTATCAGCAATGTGTTTTTTAACTAGCCGTAGGTTTCGGCGGACACATAGCCTTAACGTTGTAAGTCATTAAGTAGTACAATTATTAAGCATCATGGAATAAACTAGGTGTTGATTTGATCAATATAATGGAGAAAAATAATATAGGACTGAGTGGATACATTCATCAAGGAAATCTAGATCAAGCAAGTAGATTAATTTTAAATGGTGCAGATATTAATGAAAAATATGATTTTGAAGTAAGACCAATCATAGCCGCAATTAATTCTGATAAATTAGAAGTTTTACAGTTTGTTATTGATCAAGGAGCTGATGTTAATATTGACATGGGAGAACCAACAAGGATAATGATTGATTATATTATTGATAGTATGATACAAAGTGAAAGATATCACCCTTATCCAGAAGATCTCGAGAAATTAAATTTACTGATAAATAATGGTGCAAACATTAAACTAAAAGATAATTCAGGAAATAGACCAATTGATGTTTTAAAACTGTACGGGACAACCGATGAAGCCCTTACTAAATTGAAATCAATTTTTAGACCGATAATACCAGACATTGATGATTTAATATAATTCAATTATTTAAAACGACTTACAACAGCATGTTCCATGAATAATCCCTTCCCTTTAATTTAACTACAATTCACTGATATTCAATAACTTTTCTTTTTGTTTTTATCCTTTTAGCTCTTTTTCAAATGAGTGATAGCGGTCAAGGCCGGGCATAGCAATCCCAGGCGGATTGATAGGTCCGCTACGTATAGCCTTGAGGGCTA
>NZ_JAPFQN010000019.1 GCF_026241165.1 Mangrovivirga halotolerans
AGATAGTCAGAATGTTCCGTTCTACGATTTAATCGTTCTATAGTCTCCTTTTGATTGTCGACAAGACTAAATTTTAATTCTGTTGTCGGAAATATATTCATTTTTAATTAGGTACAACGGTTTGCATATGGCTTGTGGCGGTTTCGAAGCACTTTCCTGTCGACCGAAACTGAACCTGGCTACGGAGCGAAAGCCTTCCTAACAGCCATTCACCCGCCATAAGCTATATGCATTGTTAGGGTGCGTTTTTTATTTTTTTCATCCTAAATCCATTTGTCGTTTCATTTTCACAAAATACCAATTGTCGTTATAGGATTTTAATATTTCATCTTCATTAATGTCATTTTCAACATCCTTAGAATTGACAAGATAGTACTGAACTGAAAGATAAACTTTAACGAATGATTTGTCTTTTGATTCAGAGTACGCAAAGACACCATATTTCTCAAGTCGCTTTTTAAGTCCGTTGAAATAGTCTTCAGGGTTTTGCTTAAACTGGTGAATTTTAAAAGTTGTTGAATCATAACTCAGATCCGTAAAAATCGAGTCTTGTTTCAGAGTGTAACTTCCTTCAGATAGCTTTAATGGTGTATCGTTAAATGATTCTGTCAATTCGCAGCTGTCTGAAAAGCAAATCATTCTGATTTCGGTTTCTCTAGGAAATATTCTGTAATTGTTGGAAGAATCTTGTCCAAAGGTAAATTGTGCTCTTGGGTGATAGCTGTATCTTAAAAGTTCAGTGTCTTTTAGAAATTCATCAGAATACATTTCGACAAATTTGTCTGCTTTCTCCTGTGAATATTCTAAAAGTCGCTTTTCCTGATTGCAGGAAATAAGGAGTGTCAAAATTATCAGATATGTAATTGAATTTCTCATTCTTTTAAATGCACCCTAACGTTCAGGCTAAGCGGCGAACCCCATCCCTCGGGGTGGGGTGTGATGCTTAGGCAGTGTTGTATGCTGTATTTATCTTTTTTTAATGTTATGTCTTTTAAGAACATTAATTAGTTCTGGATATTCTGAATTCTCTACACTATCTCTTTTTATTATCAAATACATGTTTTTCGAAACATATAAAAATAGAAAATCCTTAACTTCATAATATGCATATAAATCCTTAATTGAAAAAATACTCTTATTTTCTCCTATGTTCGTAATAATTCTATCATCAGCATCAATTAAAATTTTTAAATCGTCTGATAGTTTATTATTAGAATTCATACTTTTAAATACATTCTGAATATAAATAACAGGTCTTAATAATAAGTAAATCCCTAATCCAAAAACTACTAGGAATTTATAATTCAAAATTTCAGAATTTAATATCCATATACTTATTATTCCAAGTATTGTTATTAGACCAATAATTGGATTTATCAATGTGTATTTATATCCAAAATAATGTTTAGCTATCGCTTTTTTACTTTCTTTATCGGATAGTGTTTGATTGATTGTAATCATCTGATTTTATATAGCATACAACGTGTCTGGCTATGCCCCGCCGCCACACGGCAAACTTCAAAAAGTGCATAGCTGATTCTCAAAGATAAGTTTTTTCATAGAAAAAAGAAGCGGTGGGATATAGGTTGTGTTAGCTCTCGTATCTTCATCAGGTAGGTCCTGCAAATCATTTCCGGGTCAAAGGCTTGTTTCAACTAGCAGAAAATACCTTGCGGTAATCCTTAATTATTCCTTAAACAGGCCTACCGGATGACAAAGTTTAGTGCTAATTCATCAATTTCGTGATAAAACCAGGCTTAATCTATAGCAGTCGAATAAAAGGTATTTAAAAAAATGATCGATTGAACAAAATTCTTTCATCAAACAGAGCTGATCGAAAGAGAACTACATCCCCAGTCAATCGCATAAATGATCATAAAGAAAAAGCTGATTGATTTGATGATTCAAAAAAAGGCGGATGAGCACTAAACGCTATGAGAGCTAACGTCTCGTGTAAAAATCGTAGCATCCCGCAGGGTGCTATGATTTTTACACATCGTTAGGCACTTTTATTTGTTTATATATATCGTGTAAATGGCTTTCATTTTTTAGATTGTCTCCTTTTTTCTCAATCAAATCAAGATTCCAATCTAGAAATTCATCCCAAGAGTCAGCCAAAACAATCATATCTTCCTCATCTCTTCCGAAGATAATAACTTGCTCCTTTGTCCCATTTTCATCAGGGTCTAAATCAATTCCAATGTAATTCCCGCCATAATCCGATATCAACGGAATCCATTTGATGTGGAAATACTTCTTTTTTATTGCTCCTTCTGGAGTTGATGTTAATGGTAAAGTATTATCAAAATCGTAGAATGTTCTATCAATTTTATGTTCCCCATCACCGTATGCTATAATTTCAAGATTATCCCAATTATAATCCTGAATTTCAAGTTCGTGAAGTTCTTTTGTGAATTGTGAAATTTGCTTTCGTGTTTCGGGGCTCAGTTTTACTATCTCACGTTCTTTATCAGAAGTGTTCTTGTCTAAATAAAAATATGGACCTCCCATTGAACCAGGTCCAGTTTTAAATTCTACCTTGTGCCATTTGGGTTTGATAAATCCTAGTTTTTTCTTTAAAGGAAGTTCATTAACTACAAGTTGTATAATCCGCTTAATTAAGGTATTTGACTTATTGGGGTCGGTTATTTTTGGTTTTTCAGGTTTTACTTGTGTTTTAGCAAAATCAAGACTGTTTTTCATTTCGCTAAGACTAACAAATGAATGTCCAAAAAAAGAACCGTATCCATTTCCAGATTCTCCATCATATTTTTTGAAGAAGTCTCTAATATCTTTTGGAATAGCTTCTCCTATTAACTTCTCAATTTCATCAACTTGAAGAAAGTTCTCCTGTTTAGCAAGATATTTGGTTTCCTCTTCATTCACTTCAGAGTACCAGCTAAGTATTTTGTTTAGTTTTTCTTCTTTTGTCATTTTTGAAAATTGTGCCTAACGTTCTGTGTATGGTGCGTATCCCGCAGGGTATGCACTATACACCTTGTTGGCGTGTCGTGTTTTTTCTATTTAATTCTCCAATTAATTTTGGTAAATAGTAGTAATTCAGTCCGTAATGGAAAACCTGAAAATAAACTGCAATTATCAAGACCAAAGGAAGTAACCATTCTTGTTTCAAAAAGTAGATAGGATAAAACAGAAGTGATATCCCAAGTTCAATCATTATCTTTTTCTTGATACTCTTTTTGATTTCTGTGGTCTCTGCAGAACCTTCAAATTCCCTTAAATAACTTGACACTCTGTATTGATACCACCATGTCTCATATAGCTCAAAAAGAACAATGAAAACAGTTGTTGAGATTAGAAACTCTTCTGTTTTAATAGCAATCAGAATATAGGCGACCATAATTGCAAATCTTCCAATTGCAGGTAACACGTCCGTTTTGAACCAAATTCTTTCTCGTGTACTCGCAAAGGCTGTTTGATTCCACCATCCGTCAATTCGGCTTGTGTCAAAGTCCGTATTTGCCAACTCATTAAAAAGTCTTTTAGAGTGGTCGTATTTTCTGTTGTGGTGAAGCCCACGTCCGAGTTCGTATTTGACTTCGTTTAATTGGTCGGTCTGATTGAGTTTATTTTCTATCGGTTGATAGCCCGCTTTGTATAGGTAATAAACAGCAGAATACTTTTCTCTGTCGTTAAGTGATTTTGCAAGTCGATGAATAATATTCGTTACCGTATCAAAGTCCGAGTTCGCAGTTTTTAGGTTTTCCAAAATTCTGGACTGTCGGTTTTCCCAATAGCTTAAAACTTGAGCATTAGTTGTCAAGTCCTTTAAGTCAGTCCATATTTTGTATATTCTACTCATTGTCTGTTTTACATGTACGCCAACGGTAAGTATAAGAAACGTAAGTGATTTCGAAGCACCTACCTGTCAAGTTGCACTGAGCCAAATTTGCGTTTTGACACAAATTTAAAATGTTAAATAAACCCGTCAAATCGCAGAT
>NZ_JAPFQN010000020.1 GCF_026241165.1 Mangrovivirga halotolerans
GTCGGCAAACTGGGAAGAAGAGTTCTTTGACATATTGGACACAGAGTAAAATAAGATTACAAAGTAGAATCATAAGTACGTTAGGATACTTGAGAAAGTATTAAGGGCGCACGGGGGATGCCTGTGGCTCTCATCGGCGATGAAGGACGTGATAAGCTGCGAAAAGCTTCGGGGAGTTGCACATAAGCGTTGATCCGAAGATATCCGAATGGGGCAACCCGGCTGGTTGAAGACCAGTCATACTGATTTATCAGTAAGCGAACCCGGAGAACTGAAACATCTAAGTACCCGGAGGAAGAGAAAATAATAATGATTCCCTAAGTAGTGGCGAGCGAACGGGGAAGAGCCTAAACCGATATAGTTACGGCTATGTCGGGGTTGTAGGACTAGCGTAATCGATCACAATTGAACTCGAACATGTTGGGAAGCATGACGATACAGGGTGAGAGTCCCGTAGGGGTAAGAGCGTGATTGAGGTTAGGATCCTGAGTAGGGCGGGACAGGAGAAATCCCGTTTGAATCTGCCGGCACCATCCGGTAAGGCTAAATACGAATGAGAGACCGATAGTGAACAAGTACCGTGAGGGAAAGGTGAAAAGTACCGTGAATAACGGGGTGAAATAGAACCTGAAACCGTGCGCTTACAAGCGGTCGGAGCTTCTATATGGAGTGACGGCGTGCCTTTTGCATAATGAGCCTACGAGTTACTCTTCGTTAGCAAGGTTAAGGGTTTAAGGCCCGCAGCCGGAGCGAAAGCGAGTCTGAATAGGGCGCATAGTTAGCGGAGGTAGACGCGAAACCCATGTGATCTACCCATGTCCAGGGTGAAGTTTCGGTAAAACGGAATGGAGGCCCGAACCGGTAAACGTTGAAAAGTTTTCGGATGAGGTGTGGGTAGGGGTGAAAGGCCAATCAAACTGGGAAATAGCTCGTACTCCCCGAAATGTTTTTAGGAACAGCGTGAGTGGAGTCTGACAGAGGTAGAGCTACCAATAGGACTAGGGGGAGTCAAATCCTACCAAATCCTGATGAACTCCGAATGCTGTCAGATGCTCGCTTGCAGTGAGGGTTAGGGTGCTAAGGTCCTAATCCGAGAGGGAAAGAACCCAGATCCGCAGCTAAGGTCCCTAAATGTATACTAAGTTGAACTAAGGTAGTCCGATTGCTTAGACAGCCAGGAGGTTAGCTTGGAAGCAGCTATTCCTTTAAAGAGTGCGTAACAGCTCACTGGTCGAGCGATAGGGCATCGATAATAATCGGGCATAAAGTATACTACCGAAGCTCGGGACTCAATTTATTGAGTGGTAGGGGAGCATTCTATTGGCGGCGAAGGTGTGACGTGAGTCATGCTGGAGCGAATAGAAAAGCAAATGTAGGCATAAGTAACGATAAGACGGGCGAGAAACCCGTCCACCGCAAAGCTAAGGTTTCCATGGCAATGCTAATCAGCCATGGGTTAGTCAGGACCTAAGGCGAACCCGAGAGGGGTAGTCGATGGCAAATCGGTTAATATTCCGATACCTGCGTATAGAGTGATGGGGAGACGGAGTAGTGACAGGTCCGCGTGCTGACGGAATAGCACGTTAAAGCATGTAGGTAATGTTGGTGTAGGCAAATCCGCACCGATAGCTGAATGTGATAGTACTGCAATCCTTCGGGAGCGCAGATAGTGACCGTAATCAGACTTCCAAGAAAAACCTCTAAGCATATGTATACGCAGCCTGTACCGTAAACCGACACAGGTAGCTGAGGAGAGTATCCTAAGGTGCTCGAGTGATTCGTGGCTAAGGAACTAGGCAAAATGACCCTGTAACTTCGGGAGAAGGGGTGCTTCCTCACCTTCGGGTGAGAAGCCGCAGTGAAGAGGCCCAGGCGACTGTTTAACAAAAACACATGGCTCTGCGACACCGAAAGGTTAAGTATAGGGCCTGACACCTGCCCGGTGCCGGAAGGTTAAGGGGGGACGTTAGCTTCGGCGAAGCGTTGAACTGAAGCCCCGGTAAACGGCGGCCGTAACTATAACGGTCCTAAGGTAGCGAAATTCCTTGTCGGGTAAGTTCCGACCTGCACGAATGGTGTAACGATCTGGGCACTGTCTCGGCCACGAGCTCGGTGAAATTGTAGTAACGGTGAAGATGCCGTTTACCCGCAGTGGGACGGAAAGACCCCATGAACCTTTACTATAGCTTCACATTGGTATTGTGTAAACGATGTGTAGGATAGCCGGGAGGCTTTGAAGCTGCGTCGCTAGGCGTGGTGGAGCCGTTGTTGAAATACCGGCCTTTGTTTACGTGATATCTAACCCGTTAGACGGGGACAGTGTGTGGTGGGTAGTTTGACTGGGGTGGTCGCCTCCAAAAAAGTATCGGAGGCTTCCAAAGGTACCCTCAGCACGGTTGGTAATCGTGCGAAGAGCGCAATAGCATAAGGGTGCTTGACTGTGAGACCTACAAGTCGATCAGGAACGAAAGTTGGGTATAGTGATCCGGTGGTTCCGCATGGAAGGGCCATCGCTCAAAGGATAAAAGGTACTCTGGGGATAACAGGCTGATCTCCCCCAAGAGCTCACATCGACGGGGAGGTTTGGCACCTCGATGTCGGCTCGTCACATCCTGGGGCTGGAGAAGGTCCCAAGGGTTGGGCTGTTCGCCCATTAAAGTGGCACGCGAGCTGGGTTCAGAACGTCGTGAGACAGTTCGGTCCCTATCTACTGTGGGCGTTAGAAGCTTGAGAGGACCTGACCTTAGTACGAGAGGACCGGGTTGGACGAACCTCTGGTGTATCGGTTGTGGCGCCAGCTGCAGTGCCGAGTAGCTATGTTCGGAAGAGATAAGCGCTGAAAGCATCTAAGCGCGAAACTCCCCTCAAGATGAGGCTTCTTTTAAAGGACGTCAGAGACGATGACGTTGATAGGCTGCAGGTGTAAAGTCAGAGATGGCATAGCCGAGCAGTACTAATTACCTGTAACTTTCCAAGGATCTCCTAAGGATCCGGTCTTAATGTACTTATGATTATTTTTAATC
>NZ_JAPFQN010000021.1 GCF_026241165.1 Mangrovivirga halotolerans
TACACTCCATTGACGCTTGTGAACATCAATTCCAATGAATAACTTTAATCCTGTTCCCATGGTGTTTTTCGTTTGGTTTACCCTTATTTTACGGGTTCGGATTATATCATGGGAACTATAAACAATTGAGGCGAAAGTGATAAAACGAAACTATAAACATAAAACAAAGGGCGGTGCTAAACTGAAAAGTTAGGGCATAAAATCCCCAACTGTTCATAGCCGAGACCGTTGTGAGTCATAAAAAATCTTACTTTGATGAAGCATTTTTACAAAGCAATTCTAATTTTACTATGTTTTTCATGTGATAAACCTAATGAGTCCAAGGATATCAAAATATTTAATGAATTTTCAGTTGGACTCGTAGAAGCATGGAGTAAATCAATAAGTACTCACCCTGTTCCTAAAATCATAAATCAGGTAGGTGATACTATAATCATAGAAAGAGACATTAAATTAGTTAAAAGAAGTTCAGACACTCTTGATTGCCCAGAGTGTTATGCAGAATTAAAAGCCGAAACAGAATTATTAATCACCAAAATTGATGAACACATCATCCATTTAAAAGTCACTGATATTAATAATGATAAAATTACAGGATATTTATTTAAGGATGATTTTTTAGATGCAATTTATCCCTATATAGATTTTCAAAGAAGAGATTTACTAAACGATTTTAATAAAAGAAGAGAGGAATTGAAATTTGAGATAATGAAAAAACATCATATATCGGAAGAAGAATTTTATAGTAAAGTTGCAGAAAAATATCGCCAAAAAACCGGGAATAGGGGATTTAGTTTCTAATACAGCCTCACAACAGCAACTATATGCCACCGTTTTTATTTCCATATGAGGCTACTATCTTTGGGGTTCAGCTATGTGTTTTTTAAGTAGCAGTAGGTTTCGGCGGACACATAGCCTTGACGTTGGTAGCAATATAAAAATCATGAAATACTTTTGGATAATCCTACTATGTGTTGGATGTCAATTAAATGATAATAAATCCAATATTGAATATATGTACTCTGTTTATAATAGAGATCAAACTATTGAGGATACCATAAGTATTTATTCAGATGATTTGAATATCCAAATGAAAACAGATACATCTAATAATGAAATTAGATTAATTGGACATAAGGAAATAATATCAAAATTTGATACAATAATCATTTACAAATACCTTTTTGATAACATTACAGCGAATGATGAAGAAACATTATACTTTTTCAATCAAAGGTATGGAATGATAGTAATCAAATCAGCATGGTGGGGAGATTATCAAAAATTGATTTCGAATGGTAATAAAGAGGATGATGAGACAATAAAGAAACTTGGTGATATGATTATATTTGACAAAGAATTTTTTAAATATAAATAAAGCTACCAACAGTATGTATAAGTTATGCCGGCTGTAGAGTCAGCTAAAGCGCCGGATTCTCGCTGGATTTCACTGTCCTATCGGACGCGAAATCGGCACGATAATCCGCCACAAACTCATACATCGAACGTTGTGGTGAATTATAATCAAAAATCAAAATATACACATTCAATCTATTTTATAGGATAGTAATAAATGATAGACAATAAGAAACAAAATCATTATATAATTTTATCAATAAGCACATTTTTGATAAGCGTTATATACGTCCTTTTATTTTCTAAAAATATATTAAAAGACTCTTTAGGAATAATCTTTTTTATGAATTTCAGTACTCATATAACATATCATTTTATAAGCAAAGCCCCATCCTTTCTTATAAATTTTCAAAAAAAAGAAAATGAAAACAGTAATGGATTTGATAAAAAAAATCATGCATTTGGAAAAGTATTTTTTAAAGTCTTTTCGATTATTATTATCGCAGCTTCAATACATAGATTTATATATTCACTAGTGATTTTTATTAAAGATGATAATTTTGAATCTCTAAAAATGATAACAGTATATCCCGCAATGTTTTTGGGAGGATATGAATCTTATTTTAAATTGAAAAATTATTAAAAACATCACCACAACATTCACTATACCCGCATTTTTATGCCACGAGGGACATAAAAACTGCGCCATAGTGTAGACGTTATACACTATTGTAAAATGAAAAAATTGATTATAGTACTTTTTATTGGGTGGTTAACACAAGGATGCAATAATGAAAGAACGAACAAACAAGAAAAGGAAGTATCTATTTACAAAAAAGAAAGAGAATTTGTGTATTCTGTCGCTCATTTTGATATCCAAGACAATCTATATTTGTTAGACACTCTAATTTTAACAACAAGCCCTAAAGTTTATTCGAAAAAATATGGACAGACAAAAAGCTCTTGGAATAGTAGTGGAAAAAATATGTGGCGATCCTATAGCGGAATTACAGAAAATGATACAGTAGTGTGGATTCATCCACCTAGAACTAATATTTATAGAAAGTTAGAACTCGCTCCTTTTCCTATGATAAAATATCCTTTAGAAGTTGGAAATGAATGGACTTGGAAGCTTTTAATTGGAAGTCATTATAGTTTCCCTGGTCATGCAGAATGGAAAAAAGGTATCAATGAAAGTTTTGTAAGTAATTATTTAATAAATGAGGAAAAGGTTTTATCATCTAATTTTGGAAAATTAAATTGTTATAAAATCACAAGTATCTGCAGCAATAAGTTTAAGCAAACAGAGCTTATAGCACTGTATAATAGAGATTATGGATTTGTTAAACTTCAGTATAACACCATTGATGATGAGAAAATGATAATGGAATTAGTTAGTTCTAGAGAATTACCGTCGACTTTTGTTCTTCCATTTACTGAATTCACGAGAAATTAAAAGGAAAACAGTGTATAACAGCAGCTTCCATGAATAATCCTTTCCCTTCAATTTAAATATAAATCACTGATAATCATTAACTTTTCTTTTTGTTTTTATCCTTCTTTATCTTTTTCAAATGAGTGATAGCGGTCAAGGCCGGGC
>NZ_JAPFQN010000022.1 GCF_026241165.1 Mangrovivirga halotolerans
ACACTCCATTGACGCTTGTGAACATCAATTCCAATGAATAACTTTAATCCTGTTCCCATGGTGTTTTTCGTTTGGTTTACCCTTATTTTACGGGTTCGGATTATATCATGGGAACTATGTAGTTATGGCTAGCTGTAGAGTCAACTCAAGCGCCGGATTCTCGCTGGATTTCACTGTCCTATCGGACGCGAAATCGGCACGATAATCCGCCACAAACTCATACATCGAACGTTATGTATTATTAAATAATGATAATCGCAACTGAAATCATAAATCAACCATATTCAGGTCAATACGAAGAACGAGTATATGACATAGAAAGTCCATGGAACTCTCAATTATGGACTTGGGTGAAATTCATAATGGATAATGGAACTGAATGGGTAGGTAATTTTAGAGGCGAACCACATGGAGTAGCCATTTCTAATAAATTCAATAGCTGTATTGTCTTAACGTCTGACTATTTATTTTTACTTGACCTTAAAAACGGAGAATTAATTGAATCAGATAGAAACCATACATTCACGTACTTAACTACATCTCCTTTTGGCGATTACATCATAATAGATTTTTATAAAATCGAAAAAATAACTGATGGGTTAAATAACATAATAAAAATAGAAAGCCCAATTGAAATGGATATTATAGAAGTTAAGGGTTGGAATGGTAATTTATTAGAATTTTCTTGCGTAGAATTAGGAGTATATGATAAGGAATATTTTATGCAATTTGACAGTGAAACTGAGGAGATAAAAAAAATAACAATACATAACAATACCTAAGCATCATACCCCACCCCGAGGGATGGGGTACGCAGCTTAGCCTTAACGTTGTGCATCATGTTGAAAAAATAACCAAACCAAAGAACATGAAAACCTTAAAAGATTTTCGAATAGAATGGGTGAAAGCTACCACACTTGGCTTTATGTCGCTTCTTTTAATGATTCCCATGAGTTTCATCTTTGCCCGTTTTTTTCTTCCGCCTCGATTCGATGGACTCAACATACCAGAAATATTTAAAATATTGTCTAGTAGCTCAGAGTTCAATTTGCAGATATATATCACAAACCAGATTTCACACTTTATCCTTTATTTAATAGTAGGTACCATCCTCGCGCATTTACAGTATCAAGTGCTGAAAAAGTACATATCCAATAAACTTGTATGGACTGGTTTGACCATTCTGGGTTTAGAATTAATTTTGTTGGGAGATCTCATTTATGTCGGTCTTTCAACCGGGGGAGCACCAGGGCCTTTAGAACCATTATTGATCGGCATCGGTGGTGGTGGATTGATCGCGTTAATGCAATTTTTGTATTTGCGTTCTGCCGGCATTAAGAACGGCAAATGGGTTGGCTATTGGATACTGGGTATTGTAACAGGTATTATAGCCTCTATACCTTTTATCATGCTCTATGAGATGATTATATCTGAAAAGCTAAAATCTTTGCTATCACCAATGGCATTACTCTTTACAGAATGGATGTCTTTCATTTTACCTTATTTCACATTAATTGGTCTTTTTACTGGCTTGTTCAGTTCCAAGCCCCTCTATAGGGCAATCGAGCAGATACAATTGAATGAGGATAAAGATATTTAGTGTTTATTTCGGAAGAATAATCAATTCATAAATATTTCTAATAGGACAAAAACAAAGCACGAACGCACAACACAATATAAAACCAATTGCCAGATAGCTGCCATTCGGGAAATCCTTCGGATTAATCTTCCGCTTTTGTCTATAGAATATCTTATTGGGTACACCAAGCAACTGTTCTTTATATTAATCGTTATGTGGAATTAGGATTACGACTTAAATGAAATCACAAATTATCCATGAATCTTTCAATCATATAATAAATCAACATGCTTGGAATGTTAATAAAGGACATGGTTCATTTCTAACTTTTGAGTTTGGTACTCCTGAAATTGAAATTAAAAAACCTAGAACTTGGGAAAGTCTACCTTACCCAATGAACGTATATCCAACTCGTCAAACTTCAATTCACGGACAATATCATCTTTGGATTTATTGCTGTAACTGGATTATAAATGTAGATGGAAAACATATTGCGAATGATGAATCTAATGATGAACTTATTCAAAATGCAGCTAATTTATTAAATGGCCAAATACTTAAGTCTGTACAAATAGATATCAATAAAGCATCTGCAAAATTTAATTTTGATCTTGGTGGTGAATTATTGACATTTAATAATAATTATGAATCTGGAATTGAGATGTGGATGTTTTTCATGCCGGATAAAACTTTGACATTTAATAATAAGGGAGAATTTTGTTTTAATGGTATAAATGGGAATACTCAGAATACCGATTTTGAAAAAATAGATACAGAATTAATTAATATAAAAACCACATAACAGCGCCTAAGCTTCATACCCCACCCCGAGGGATGGGGTTCGCCGCTTAGCCTTAACGTTGTATGTCATTAAGTACAGCTAATGAAAACATTGATACTAATTTTATTTATCATTTTCCCTACAACCTTATCCAAAACAGAATTTGATAAGGTCGTACTATATGAAATAGAAATGGATGAAGAATCCGGGATATCTAGATTATTTGATTATAAAGGAAATATTAGGAATAAAAATGCTGGAATCGAAATAGAATTATCCAAAGCAAATAAACTTATTGATATTCTTAATGATTCATTATCATATGGAGCAAGACATCCATTTAGTCATGCACCATCAATTGGATTAATTTTTTATAAAAACAATAAAATAGTTAATTGGATAGAAATTGCTCTTGAAACAAATAGTATTTCCTCAAAAATTGGAATTAAAAATCAA
>NZ_JAPFQN010000023.1 GCF_026241165.1 Mangrovivirga halotolerans
TAAAATGCTTAAAGTTTTTAAACCGATTGATATCGCCAAGCTCGACCAATAACTGCACCGTCGTTAACGGTCCGATACCCGGTATCTTCCGCAATAACTTCGCATTGGTTTTATAACGAGGATGTCGCTGCAACTTCCTTACTGAGATCGACACTTTTAGAAAATGACGATAAATAAAATGAAACTGATCCAGCAAGTAGTCCAGGGTCTGACGAGTCTGTATACTGGGCAGCTCTACTTGGCTGAGCCACTCCAGAAATGCCTTAGTCCAATACGGATTATCAAACTCTGCCGGAATATTTACCCCGGAATAAATAAACTTATCCTTGATCCGGTTCTTGATCCGAACCAGGTCTCCCCACAGTTTTTTGCGATAGCGAAAGAGTTGTCGATGCCCCTGAAGTTCGCAATCTGGAATATGAATGCCACGAAGCATACCAGCCCGAAGAGCCTTGGCGATCTTTCGACTATCAACCGGGTCAGTCTTTCCGGCCGTTTCCTTGTTAGTGGTTGGAATGTCTGCCGGATTCACCACCAGGCAATCATACCCATAGCTGATCAGCTCATGGGCAATCCAGAAACCAAACTTACTGGCTTCATACGCACAGATCACGATTGACTCTTTAAAATGAGTCTCAATGTAGGTTTTTAACGCTTCCGGGGTTGGTGGCTGGCTGAAGGTTCGATGGTGAATTGAACCTGTGAAGATACTTACACTCCATTGACGCTTGTGAACATCAATTCCAATGAATAACTTTAATCCTGTTCCCATGGTGTTTTTCGTTTGTTTTACCCTTATTTTACGGGTTCGGATTATATCATGGGAACTATAAGTCATGGCGGCAGTAGTGCCAGCTCAAGCGCGGGATTCTCGCTGGATTTCACTGTCCTATCGGACGCGAAATCGGCACGATAATCCGCCACAAACTCATACATCGAACGTTGTAAGTAATATGAAAAATGCAGCATATATTATAATTGGCATCTTATTTTCACTGAATATTTGTAAGGGACAAAATATTTCTAACAATGATTTAATTTATTTTTATTCAGTAACCATTAAATCACATTTTTCAAATATTTTGAAAGATGATGCAAATCTGAATAAGTCAGTTAAACCTACGTTTCTCTTAATACAAGACTCTTTGATATCTAATCCACCTGTTGATTTTGACAATTTCAATATCGAATACGTTTCTGAGAAGGAATGTATCAAATTATTAGAAAAGAAAAATCAGAATTTCCAATCTTATGATTTCATTTATATTAATAAAATTGCCAATGATACAATTGATATAAATATCGGAGGACCTAGTATTAGTGTAAATAAAACATTTAAGGTGAAAAACTGGAGAATTTCAACTAGAGAAGTCTCATATTCAATTTCTTGTGGGGGCACCTATGGTTACATTCCATCTGGTAGATTTATATATAATAAAAATGGCGATGAATGGATCTATATTTCATCTCAAGAAATCATAAAAGATAAACGAGAAGAAAGAAACAGAATAATTGAAAGTTATAGAACAAAATAAAATACTACTTACAACAATCACTATATCCGCATTTTTATGCCACAAGGGACATAAAAACTGCGCCATAGTGTAGACGTTGTAAGGCATTGTAGAACGAAATATGAAAGAATTCTTAAGAAGGATAAAACTGGTTGATAACCTGACCACTGAATTGAATATTCAAAAAAGTGAATTTATTAAGACTTTTAAAGCCCATGTAGATGAAGGTAGTACTGGATTCATGTCAGATGCATTTGATGTCTTTTCATCCAGTAAAAATGAATATAAAGGTCATGTTGGATACGATAATTTTAAAATTAAGAGAAGAAGACGTTTTTTCGATATGAACATGAACTTGGCTGTCGCAAGTGGAACGTACAAACAAAAAGAGAACCACCTAATTATTGAAACTGAAATTAATGGATTCAGCGGGATGATGATACCTTTCTACATTTTTGCATTAATCTTTTATTCTATTTTCATAGTGACTTTTTCTTTTGCCGATAATATAGATGGAAATGGAGCAGGTTTTGTGCTACCCTTTATATTAATACATGCCGCATTTATGTTTGGAATTCCTTACTTCATGATGCGAAGAAGCACCAAAAGAATGGCACATGAATTAGAAAGAGAATTCTTCTATATGACAAAAGAACATACGCCTTACAACACGCGCTATGAATGAATGGGGTTTTATCGGTCAGGATATTTTAGTGCGGATTGGGAAGTCCACCACACCTACCCGGCCGGAAGTTTTAAATTTAAATCAAGGCCGGGCCGCATAGGCGTGGCTATGTGTGTGAGGAAAGGTTAGTGCTTTCTAATCCCCTCTCATCATAGCTTGACGTTGGTATTAATTTAAAATGAACGAAACCCAAGTGAAATATCGAGAATGGGAACTCTATTCGGACAAAAAGATAACTGAACATACTTATAAGGAATTTGAGAATTCAGGAGCT
>NZ_JAPFQN010000024.1 GCF_026241165.1 Mangrovivirga halotolerans
CAGCTATTAAAAATTATGCTGAAAAAAGGTATTAACGATTACCAACAACACCTATGATCCACCGTTTTGTTTTTCAGATGGGGCTATTATCTTTGGGGATCAGCTATGCGTTTTTTAAGCAGCCGTAGGTTTCGGCGGACACATAGCCTTGACGTTGTGTGTAAGCCAAAATAACAGCAGACAAAATGAGAATATTTCCCTATAAAAATATTGAATTGCAAAGTCCCTTGACGAAGGGTGAAGTAATTGATAAATTATCGAGTTCTATCGCATATAAGGAAAGACTTAATTTATCTGGAATAAGACGCAATTCAAGTCTTGATTATGAGGGGTATATTTCGAATGATAAATTAATTTTCCGAAGAATATTAAAACAAGGAGCAAATTCATTTATTCCTCAAATAACAGGATTATTTTTAGAATCTAATAATGGTACAATTATACAATTAAGCGCTAGACTACATAGAATAATTCAAGGATTTATAATGGGCTTCAATTCTTTTTTATTATTGCTCTTTATTATTGCAATTATAAATATCAACACTTCAATAGAATATGATTTTTATATTTCATTTTTATCTCTGATAATTTTTATGCTAATCATTTCTAATGTTTTAACCAGAATAATTTTTAATTACGAATTATATAGGATGGAAAAAGATTTTATAAAAATATTAGAATGTACTAATAAGAGACCAAATAATGACAATAAAATAAATCAGATAATAGAAAATTATATTTAATGTTTTAAACTTAATGGCAATCACACAACAATTTGTATAAGTTATGCCGGCTGTAGTGCCAGGTCAAGCTCCGGATTCTCGTTGGATTTCATTGTCCTATCAGACGCGAAATCGGCACGAAAATCCGCCACAAACTCATACAAGTGACGTTATGGCCAATCCTCCCAGAATCAAGACTTATGAACTTTGAACTAGCAGACCAACTTACTGAACTTCTAAAGAAGAAGAAACTCGACAAAGCAATCGAAATTGCAGAAAGCAAATTAGCTAAGGTTCCAAAAACAGGTTTTCATCAAATTATAGGTAAGACCCTGACTCACCAGACATCTGAACTTGCAGAATTCATATCAAACTTTCATACGGAAACAACTAAAATCCTCAAGAAGAATCAAGGGCTTCTAAAGTCGATTTTCAACATGAACAACAATCTAACAGCGGAAGCATACTACTGTGAGATGAACGGATTTACGATCAACTGCGACCTGTGGTTTATTGATCTATTTTCATACGAAAAACTTGGAGGAGAAGATTGGGACTGGCTTGCAGATTTTTATGACTCCAGTTCAAACAGCTTAACAATTACAGGATTCGAAGAACTTCAAAAAGTATTTGAAGGTGTCCATGAGAATAACAAGCTTGAAGAACCAAATATCAATGAATCTTATGAAATCTGTGAACTATTGGTAATACTTCGACTGCAAGAACTGTTTAACGCAACCTACAAAACCATGGATTCTGACTGGTCAAAAATTCCAATGTTTGTAACCGCACATGATTATGACATGATATACCGGACTAACTAAAAGGCCATAACAGGCGCTAAAAATCCATAGGCTTATGAGCTACTTGCAAAGTGCATTAGAAACAGATACTTTTAAAGATATTAATAAAGGTCAAGCCTACGGATTTTAGCTTGGCGTTGTATGTCATTAAGTACAGCTAATGAAAACATTGATACTAATTTTATTTATCATTTTCCCTACAACCTTATCCAAAACAGAATTTGATAAGGTCGTACTATATGAAATAGAAATGG
>NZ_JAPFQN010000025.1 GCF_026241165.1 Mangrovivirga halotolerans
CACTCCATTGACGCTTGTGAACATCAATTCCAATGAATAACTTTAATCCTGTTCCCATGGTGTTTTTCGTTTGGTTTACCCTTATTTTACGGGTTCGGATTATATCATGGGAACTATGAGCCACCGTTTTGATTTTCAGTTGAGGCTATTATCTTTGGATGTCAGCTATGCGTTTTTTAAGTAGCCGTAGGTTTCGGCGGACACATAGCCTTGACGTTGTGCTTAATACAGGGCTATCAATCGAAATTAATGAAATTATTCAATCCAAATTATATAATAGAATTTCGCAACGCAATAGAATCTCATAACCTAAAATCAGGAGAAATAATTCTTCAAATATGTGAGCATGATGGTTATAGAGATAATTATATAAATTTGATAAAGGATTTTTTTACCAAAACCAATATTCATTTAGAAAAGGAAAGTTTCGATATAAATAGAATTAAAAGAAATGAAGCTATTTCCGCAATCAAGTTTGGATTAAGTACAAAACCAAATTATACTAGCATAGATAAAGAGTTCAATGAATCAGATAAAAATAGATATGCAAATGGCTTTATTGACTTCTTTATTAATCCTGATTTTTTCTCTGTAAACGTAAGAATATTTAACAACGATTTAGATTTAAATGATTTTTGGGAAACAGGAGGCGCAATCTTAATTGATGATAATAAAATTGGATTATTTTGGATTAATGATCTTTATGATAAATTTAATTAAAGCACATAAGCACAACATCATGTATGCAGTTATGGCTAGCTGTAGAGTCAACTCAATCGCCGGATTCTCGCTGGATTTCACTGTCCTATCGGACGCGAAATCGGCACGATAATCCGCCACAAACTCATACATCGAACGTTAGGGTGCATTAAAAAATGAAACAACTAATTTCAACCATATTATTGATTATATCATTTGTCAGTAACGGACAGGAGATTCTTTGGGATAGCACATTTATAGTGGATAAACAAAAATTCAATGTCACATCATTCTGGACAAAGTCAGGTAGCTATGCTAAAATAATCAAGACAGGAATAGACACAATCACTGTTAATGATGTTACTGGGAATATTGAGATCTTAAACTTTAATAATGATGGATTCGCTGACATCATCCTCTCCTACTTAGGCAATAATTATACAGCGGATCTTTATCTCTACGACAAAAAAAGTAAATCGTACAGAAAAGTAGAAGGGTTTATGGATGTTTCTGAAGCTAAAAGATTAGACACAAATCCTAATTATTATTATTCGTATAGAAGAGGTGGATGCGCTGATATGAATTGGCTTAGTTACCTATTTTTTATCGATAATTCTAGAGTTTATCAGATAGGTGAAATTTATGGGATTGGTTGTGATTCTGAAGAGTCTGATAGACTTATAAAGGTTTCGAAAATTAGTTCAAATGATGATATAAATACGATTGAGAATATTTCTATTGATAGAATTGATGATTACCCAAACTATAAATGGGGTTTTATTAAAGACTATTGGAATAGAAATTACATGAAATTTAAATACGATAACGCACCCTAACAATCACTATATCGCATTTTTACGCCACGAGGGACATAAAAACTGCGCCATAGTGTAGACGTTGGCAATCAGATAAAAACAATAAAATGCACGAATTTTTAAATATAGAAAAAGACTACAGAAAGTGGATTTCATTTAATAATCTTCTGGGAGACTTTCAAAAATTGTATGACTTATA
>NZ_JAPFQN010000027.1 GCF_026241165.1 Mangrovivirga halotolerans
CTATAAAGTTATGGCGGCTGTAGAGTCAGCTCAAGCGCCGGATTCTCGCTGGATTTCACTGTCCTATCGGACGCGAAATCGGCACGATAATCCGCCACAAACTCATACATCGAACGTTAGGCTTAATTGTACGACATGGCAGAACTAGTAAAAAGGCAACATTTTGTACCTCGCACATATTTGAAGCATTTTGGCAGCTTGAATGGAGAAGAACACTTTATTCATGCATTACCACGTCTTGAAAAAACATCTGATAAAATATTTGAGTCTAATATTAAAAATGTAGCATTAGAAAAGCACCTATACACCCTTCCAGGTAATACGGTGCAACAAAAAATGGCCATCGAAAAATTTTATTCTGATGAACTTGAGAAACACTATGATGATATATATGAACTTCTTACCAATCCAAAGCAAAAAACTATTACTGACGAACAGAGAGAATTAGTCATCTCAACAGTTATTACCATGTTTTACAGAACAGCTAAGTGGTTAAACCAACATAAAGACTTTATGCATGAAGTTTTTCGAAAAGCTTACTCATTGTGCGAACAAACTGGGAAAAACTACTTTACGTTTGAAAAACAAAATATATCCATTGAAGGTAAAAGTCTTGAGCAATTAACCACTGAATATTCTTCAGAACAACAGCCACATATGGTAATGACTCAACTTGAAACTGCTTTTAAGCTCATCGGTTTACGTATTAATAACTTTGATGGCATTGTTGTGTCTAAGCTTGGAGAGGATAATGCACAATTTATTACTAGCGATAATCCAGTAAGAGCCTCCAATATTAAGTATAACCATGTAATGCCATTTGACCCTTCCAATTTATTGAAAGTTCCCCTTGATTCTAAACATGTACTTATGATAATGCCTAATGGAGATAAGGAGACTAGAAATACAATTTTCAGGAACGAGACTAAAGGCTCAATGTGTGAAAGTCAAAAACTAACTTCCAATTATGAGCAAATGCAACAGGCAGAAAGATTTATATTTGGTCAAAAATCTGCCCTTGAAGACTATTTAAGTACTAAGGAGAGAACAGAAAAGCCATTAAGTGCTAAGGAATTAGAACAAACAACTCAGAAGTTAGAGGAATTTACAAAAAAAATGAAGGACTTGGGATTAATCTAAACTAAGCCTAACAATACCTTCCATGAATAATCCTTTCCCTTCAATTTAAATATAAATCACTGATAATCATTAACTTTTCTTTTTGTTTTTATCCTTTTAGCTCTTTTTCAAATGAGTGATAGCGGTCAAGGCCGGGC
>NZ_JAPFQN010000028.1 GCF_026241165.1 Mangrovivirga halotolerans
GCGCATTCTATGATAAAAGTAAAGTAATTTCTTAATTATTTATGCCGCGAATTTAAAGGTATTTATGTAGGGTGTTTGTCTATTAATAACGGCAAATACTCTACTTAATAGCTTACACCTTATATTATTTAGGACAAGCATTTTGTTTTTACCTTCACTTACTTTTCTATCAAAATAATTTTTCATCTGCGGGTCGTACTTTTTACTACTCAATGCACACATGTTTAAAAGTGATTTGAGCTGTTTATCTGCATAATGACTGACTCTAGTTTTACCTCTAACACTTGATCCAGAAGTATACTCAAATGGCGCTACCCCGGCATAACAAGCTAGTTGTCTCCAATTTGTGAAGTTTTCAAATCCATTTGTTGTACAGATTAATTGGTAAGCCGTTTGTTTACCAATTCCAGGAATACTCTGAATTAGATCGCTTTGTTTTTTTAATATCTGGTTCTCAGATATAATTAAATCTATTTTTTGCTCGATCTCTTTTATTGCTTTTTTTAGCTGCCTAATTACTCTTTTATTAATTCTCAATGCATCTTTAATCAATTTGGAAGGAAATCTGTTTTCATATTCTTTGATAGAATCTAATGCTCTAAAAGACTTTATAAGCTTACTTCTTTCTGAGAGTAGTATTTTTATTCTTAAAATATCTGCCTCTGGTAAAGAAGTTAGTTTTAATTTATGAATATGTGTTTTGGCATAAAAGGCAATGTCTTTAGAGTCAGTTTTATCACTTTTGCCTCTAACTAGCCCTTTAGCTTTATTAATTTCGATAGGAGCTACTACCCAATAATCTAAATCTAAAGCACTTAGATTCACACTTAAAGGCATAGAGTACACTCCTGTATTTTCAAAACAAAAAAGAACATCATTTAAAGAGTTAACTTTTTTCTTAATCTCTTTTAGCGCTTCTTTTATTCCTTTCTTATCATTAGAAGAAATAAAATGAAACCCTTGCTTTGAAGGATCAAGGTTTGTAATCAGGGTATAATCCAGCTTAGATTTAGATACATCAATACCAACAATAAAAGAATAATTTTCCATAACTTTATTTTAAGATGAATGAAAATGTTGATGTGCTTTAAAGCCTTTAGTAGACCTGACTGTCTATCATTCTATTTGAAGCTAATCAACGATAAAGGAATGACAGAGGACTAATGCGCGAGATAGGTCTTGATTCCTTGCGCGTAACATAGTTCACCTCTGTCTTCCTTTAGAATAAATTATTAAGATTTATCTTTATTGTAAAGTAAAGGC
>NZ_JAPFQN010000029.1 GCF_026241165.1 Mangrovivirga halotolerans
CCATAATAGTTTTTACTTTCCAAGGCATAGCAGTATGATTTTAGATCAATCAATTTACTATGTAGAAAGTGTAAACTATGTCCCTTTAACTCTGTAAAGGATGTCCCTTTATCGTACCTTATGGATCACAACGTTAAATGTATGAGTTGTGGCGGATTATCGTGATGGGACAGTGAAATCCAGCGAGAATCCGGCGCTTGAGCTGACTCTTCAGCCGGCATAACTTATACAAATTGTTATACTTTGTTTTTTAATTCTCTGTTTAAATCTGATTTAGTCTTTTCAATAATATCGTTCCAAGTCTCCATAATGTCATCATAAATGCGTTCCTCATTAGTCTTTAACCAATTGACATAGTATTTAATGTTTTGCAGGTGAAAGCTTAATTCATTCTTTTGTTTGTTTTTTTCATCAAGAGCTGTGTAAATAATATCTACATATAGTTTCAGTACATTGTCAGCTTCGGTAGAATACTTTGGTGGATTAAAATCATGCACTAAAGGGTGCCATTGATACCATCCGTAGTGGTAGTGTCTCTCTGAAACATGGAATCGACTTTCACATTTATTACATTTTAAACCATAAACATTCGTATAATCTCCAATCCCTTTTGCAAACAATTCAATTGTTGGATTTTCACCTTCTTTGTTCGGGTCAAAATCAGAGTATGATTTAAAGTATAAATCACATGTGCATTTTGTGTTATTACTTAATATTAACTCTCTATGGAAATCGATTATTTCAATTGGAAATTCATAGAACCTATTATTTGTAGCAAAAGCACCACCTAAATCAAAATTTCTAGTTGCATTATAAATGTCATCCCTATGAGCTATTAATAAAGTAATTACATCTTCATTCTGGCTATTATTAATTATATCCAATCCTGATTTTCTAATTAGCCCGACATCTCGAGATGTCATGTCATTTACTATATTTTTAATATTAAGCATCAATAAAGTATAACTTTCGATGTATGAGTTGGGGCGGATTATCGTGCCGATTTCGCGTCCGATAGGACAGTGAAATCCAGCGAGAATCCGGCGCTTGAGCTGACTCTACAGCCGACATAACTGCATAGTTCCCATGATATAATCCGAACCCGTAAAATAAGGGTAAACCAAACGAAAAACACCATGGGAACAGGATTAAAGTTATTCATTGGAATTGATGTTCACAAGCGTCAATGGAGTGT
>NZ_JAPFQN010000031.1 GCF_026241165.1 Mangrovivirga halotolerans
CAGCTATTAAAAATTATGCTGAAAAAAGGTATTAACGATTACCAACAACACCTATGATCCACCGTTTTGTTTTTCAGATGGGGCTATTATCTTTGGGGATCAGCTATGCGTTTTTTAAGTAGCCGTAGGTTTCGGCGGACACATAGCCTTGACGTTATATGCAATTAGTATCAATGAGCAGGATAATTTTTCTAATAACACTTAGCTTTGTGCTTAACAAATCTATGGGGCAATTCATTGCTTCAGAACCAATTAATGAATCTCAAGTTAAGGCATGGATACCTAAATTTACTCTAGAATACCAAGGAGCATATCACTTTGGAACTTCAGAATGGGAATCAACTTTAATCGTTTTTTTCTCTGGAAAAGAAATAATTGCGCAAATATCACATGGAAATTGGAATAATGACGGCACAATGTGGGTCATGCAATATGATAATTTGCATAATGTAAGTATAGATAAAGCAGGTAATTTTAAAAGTGATAAATATAAAGGGCAGTTCGTCTTATACGGAGAAGGAAATAATCTGAAAAAATGTCTGAAAATATATAATTCATGGACAGTTGATATTGAAAAAGGACAATATGAACTTGGTTGGAGAAGTGCATCAATTAAAGACATGTATTCAGGTAAATTTGCAATTGCATCTACCCAAGAACTTGACCCATCTGAACTTGAGAGGATGTCATCAAAAGATTTGAAAATTATGCGGAATGAAATATTTGCTCGATATGGATATAGGTTCAAAAAAGATGGCGAAATGGATCAATATTTTAGCAAACAATCTTGGTATAGACCGCAACACTCAAATGTGAGTAACTTCCTAACTGATCTTGAAAAAAGAAATATTCAATTAATTAAGAAAGAGGAACAAAAACCTTAAAAGGCATATAACATATGCTTCCATGAATAATCCCTTCCCTTTAATTTAACTACAATTCACTGATATTCAATAACTTTTCTTTTTGTTTTTATCCTTTTAGCTCTTTTTCAAATGAGTGATAGCGGTCAAGGCCGGGC
>NZ_JAPFQN010000032.1 GCF_026241165.1 Mangrovivirga halotolerans
CGGCCTTGACCGCTATCACTCATTTGAAAAAGAGCTAAAAGGATAAAAACAAAAAGAAAAGTTATTGAATATCAGTGAATTGTAGTTAAATTAAAGGGAAGGGATTATTCATGGAACATACTGTTACCTGCTTTTATTTATACTAGTTTTATTTTGATGATTCCTTAATAGCATCTCTAAAAAGTAAAGTTATTAATTCACCATCTTTAAGGTACTCATATGTCCATGGTCCAAGTGTCATACTATATTGGTTAGCATTAGCACCTGGTTTTCCATTTACATATACTTTTTGTTTAATTCCTATTTTATTGTTTTTAGTAGTTAGTTTAATCCTGAATTCTTTATTCTTATCTGACTTCTTAATAATTACTGCATCTGGATCTATATCACTTAAATTGAAAGTATAAACGTTATGATCCGGTCTCTTAGAGTTGCTATTCTTTACAAAGTGTAAATCTATAATCCGGATTGACTTCAGATCATCACTATATTTAAATTCATATTTACTATCACTAATGATGTCAGGTGATTTTGGTAATTCATTGATTAATAAAGCTATCGAATCAAGTGAGCTCCTAATTCTGTCCCTATTCTGTCCAAAAATATTAGTTGAAAGAAATAAAATTAAAATTGATATAAAAAATAGTCTCATTGTTAATTGATATTAATTGCAGGTAACGTTCGATGTATGAGTTTGTGGCGGATTATCGTGCCGATTTCGCGTCCGATAGGACAGTGAAATCCAGCGAGAATCCGGCGCTTGAGCTGACTCTACAGCCGCCATAACTTTATAGTTCCCATGATATAATCCGAACCCGTAAAATAAGGGTAAAACAAACGAAAAACACCATGGGAACAGGATTAAAGTTATTCATTGGAATTGATGTTCACAAGCGTCAATGGAGTG
>NZ_JAPFQN010000033.1 GCF_026241165.1 Mangrovivirga halotolerans
CGTTGTGGGGCATTCAAAAACGACATTGCAAACTAAATGAGATACGTTAAAAAAATATTGAAGATTGGAGTACTAATCGGGATTCTCTCTTTGATAGGAATCTTTGGAGCGGATAGACTTGTTGAAAAATCTGCCTCAGATAAAGTTTTCAATTCGACTAAAGAAATACCGCATAACAAAGTTGGTTTGTTTTTAGGGACAGGAAAAATTCTGTCAAATGGACGGATTAATCTGTACTATAAGTATCGGATTGAAGCTGCCGTAAGCTTGTTTAAAGCTGGAAAGGTGGACTTTATCCTTGTTAGCGGTGACAACTCAACAAAAGATTATGACGAACCATCAACAATAAAAGAGGATTTGATTAAAAAAGGGATTCCTTCAAACAAAATATATCTTGATTATGCTGGATTTCGAACTTTAGACTCAGTTGTTCGCTGCAAAGAGATTTTCGGACAAAGCAGCATTACGATAATTTCTCAGCAATTTCATAACGAGAGAGCGATTTATATTGCAAAACGAAAAGATATTGACGCTGTTGGATTTAATGCCAAAGATGTCAACGTCCATTATGGATTTAAAACAAGATTAAGGGAAAGATTTGCGAGAGTAAAAATGGTTCTTGACTTGATAATTGGTAAAAAGCCAAAATTTCTTGGTGATAAGATTGATATAAAATGATAAAAAAGAACGACCCCACAACAATGTATAAAAAACATAAGTGGCTCAGTGGTTTACGGAATGTTTGTGCGTTTAATCAGCTCCGCCAAATCTGCGATTTGACGGGTTTATTTAACATTTTAAATTTGTGTCAAAACGCAAATTTGGCTCAGTGCAACTTGACAGGTAGGTGCTTCGAAATCACTTACGTTTCTTATACTTACCGTTG
>NZ_JAPFQN010000034.1 GCF_026241165.1 Mangrovivirga halotolerans
ATAGTTCCCATGATATAATCCGAACCCGTAAAATAAGGGTAAACCAAACGAAAAACACCATGGGAACAGGATTAAAGTTATTCATTGGAATTGATGTTCACAAGCGTCAATGGAGTGTAAGTATCTTCACAGGTTCAATTCACCACCGGACTTTCAGTCAGCCACCCACACCAGAAGCCTTAAAAAGTTATTTGGAGACTCATTTTAAGGAGGCTCTGGTTATCTGTGCGTATGAAGCCAGTAAGTTTGGTTTCTGGATTGCCCATGAGCTGATCAGCTATGGGTATGATTGCCTGGTGGTGAATCCGGCAGACATTCCAACTACCAACAAGGAATCAACGGGAAAGACTGATCCGGTTGATAGTCGCAAAATTGCCAAAGCACTTCGGGCAGGGATGCTACGCGGTATTCATATACCAGACACTGAGCTTCAGGGGCATCGACAACTTTTTCGCTATCGAAAGAAGCTTTGGGGTGACCTGGTTCGGATCAAAAACCGGATAAAAGATAAGTTTATTTATTCAGGAGTAAAGATTCCAGCAGAATATGATAATCCGTATTGGAGTAAGGCATTTTTGGAGTGGCTCAGGCAAGTGGAGTTGCCCAGCATTCAGGCTCGTCAGACCCTGGACTACTTGCTGGATCAGTTTCATTTTATTTATCGTCATTTTCTAAAAGTGTCGATCTCAGTAAGGAAGTTGCAGCGACATCATCGTTATAAAACCAATGCGAAGTTATTGCGGAAGATACCGGGTATCGGACCGTTAACGACGGTGCAGTTATTGGTCGAGCTTGGCGATATCAATCGGTTTAAAAACTTTAAGCATTTTA
>NZ_JAPFQN010000035.1 GCF_026241165.1 Mangrovivirga halotolerans
TTCAGGATGAGCAGGATCAGAGAACACTGGTAAGATACCTAAATCTATAAACCAATATGATAATCGAGTAAATCGTTGTATTGCTCTGACAGCTCCAAAAGGGCCTCCATTGTCGGTATGAATCTGTTTAGGGATACCATATTGCCTAAATATTCGCGTGAATTCATCTTTAACAGGTTTATATGCTTCCCGGTAATGAGCTTTAGCTGTAAACAAGAATCTACTTCTGGAATCGGCTATTGTGAGTGGATGACAGTATTTTTTATTTCCCATTAGGAATTTGCCTTTATAATCGGCACTCCAGACTTCGTTGCAGTGTTTCGGGTTGAAGATTGGGTATACTGGTTTTACTCGTCGTAAACGCTTTTGAGGACACACTAATCCGTGTTTAGCAAGAATGTTGTGAACAGTTATGTAGGATGGAATGTCTTCAGTCTTACAATCGTTAAACAATAGCCGATGGATTTTTTTAGCTCCCCATCGCGGATATTTTGCCTTAAGTGAAAGGATTTTATCAACGATGAATTGTTTGGTTTGATTTGGATGATTTTGAGGTGCCCTGGACTGTTCACGAAGACCTTCTAATCCATACTTTTCATACTTTTGAATCAGCCTGTATCCAGTAGGACGGGAGATTTCAAAGGTTTTACAGAGTTCTGTGATGGTGTATTTCTGAGTCAACCATTCACAGATAAATTCAATTCTTGTTTCCATAATAGTTTTTACTTTCCAAGGCATAGCAGTATGATTTTAGATCAATCAATTTACTATGTAGAAAGTGTAAACTATGTCCCTTTAACTCTGTAAAGGATGTCCCTTTATCGTACCT
>NZ_JAPFQN010000036.1 GCF_026241165.1 Mangrovivirga halotolerans
TTTAGGATACTTTAATGAAAACGATATAAGAATTAAACAACAATCGATAAGGCTCAGTACGATTTTAGTGTAAAGCATGTGACTTTAACTTTGTAAACCATCTGCCTTAACGAACATTAAAGAAACATGCATTTAAGATTGATAATTTTATATTTTTTAGTGTCATTAATTGGACAATTTCAATCGGTTGGGCAAACGGATGATAATCCAGTTAATAATGAATGTGGGTTCGAATTTGATTCACAAACAGGATTAAACGTCACAAAAACTCCAACCATAGAACCATCATTAGCTGATGGTAAATTTGAACTTTATAATCTGTTAAAAGAATCTTATAAAGTCCCAAGATATGTTCGTATAGCTGGTATAGGAGATTTGCAGTTTACGATTGGTTTTGTAATAGATGAAAAAGGAAACGTTTTGGGTCAGAGAATAATTAAACAGAATATTGATAACATTGAAGAAAATCAAATATTCGAAGCACTTGAGACCTTGGATTGGATTCCTGGGACATGTAATAATGAACCAGTTTCAACATTAATGATTTTACCAATTCACATAAAATTATTTTAATAACATCACACCAACAATGGCTATGGCCCACCGTTTTGTTTTTCAGTTGGGGCTGCTATCTTTGGGGATCAGCTATGCGTTTTTTAAGTAGCCGTAGGTTTCGGCGGACACATAGCCTTGACGTTGTACCTAATTAAAAATGAATATATTTCCGACAACAGAATTAAAATTTAGTCTTGTCGACAATCAAAAGGAGACTATAGAACGATTAAATCGTAGAACGGAACATTCTGACTATCT
>NZ_JAPFQN010000037.1 GCF_026241165.1 Mangrovivirga halotolerans
AGATTGCCTTTTAACGATGTTAAATACTTCAGGGTACTGATTTTCATTAAGTTTAACAGAGCTTCCCTTCATAAGACCAATGAAAAGACCTTGAGCTATCTTTCTTAAGATGAAAATGGTAACAACTGTACTTATTATAATTAATGTAATTGTAAATCCTTTAATCGTAGATTCATAAAAAGCATTAAATATTAGTCCTAAAACTCCTAAATATGCTAATACACTAAAAACCACCCTGAAATTGTAATACATAGTTTCTTTTGGGTGTATGGTCCAATTTTGGGATATATTTTCCAAAATTCCGTTGTGGGTGTCGGCTTTAGTGATGATATGATTCAGAGATTTGTCAGCTTTTTCTTTTTTTGATAAATACCATTTATCGACTTCATTAGTTGGTAAATAATGCTCAAGCAAGTAGGCTAAAAATTTTGTTCTATTCGTCTCGCCTTCAATTTCTAGTGCGGTACTGTTGCCTTCTTGATTAATTATAAACCTGATGCAATTATCGGACTCATACCTATCAATCGAAACACCACCTTTATTTTGTTTTGTGTCAACGGCAGTGTATAAGTCATACAATTTTTGAAAGTCTCCCAGAAGATTATTAAATGAAATCCACTTTCTGTAGTCTTTTTCTATATTTAAAAATTCGTGCATTTTATTGTTTTTATCTGATTGCCAACG
>NZ_JAPFQN010000038.1 GCF_026241165.1 Mangrovivirga halotolerans
GCAATAGCGAAAGTTTTGTATAGATTTTTCATAGCGTTAAAAATTTGAATGTTTAAAAATGATTAAATAATTATCCTCTGATGTCTTCACCTCTTCTGACCACATCACCGCGAATGTCTTCACCTCTTCTGACTACGTCCGCTTTTTCATCTTCGGCAGGGATTTGAGGTTCAACATTTTCAGTTTCACAAGCGAATGTTAAAGCTGCGATAGCCGCAATAGCGAAAGTTTTGTATAGATTTTTCATAGCGTTAAAAATTTGAATGTTTAAAAATGATTAAATAATTATCCTCTGATGTCTTCACCTCTTCTGACCACATCACCGCGAATGTCTTCACCTCTTCTGACTACGTCCGCTTTTTCATCTTCGGCAGGGATTTGAGGTTCAACATTTTCAGTTTCACAAGCGAATGTTAAAGCTGCGATAGCCGCAATAGCGAAAGTTTTGTATAGATTTTTCATAGCGTTAAAAATTTGAATGTTTAAAAATGATTAAATAATTATCCTCTGATGTCTTCACCTCTTCTGACCACATCACCGCGAATGTCTTCACCTCTTCTGACTACGTCCGCTTTTTCATCTTCGGCAGGGATTTGAGGTTCAACATTTTCAGTTTCACAAGCGAATGTTAAAGCTGCGATAGC
>NZ_JAPFQN010000039.1 GCF_026241165.1 Mangrovivirga halotolerans
CGTTGTACCTAATTAAAAATGAATATATTTCCGACAACAGAATTAAAATTTAGTCTTGTCGACAATCAAAAGGAGACTATAGAACGATTAAATCGTAGAACGGAACATTCTGACTATCTAACTTCTCAATTTACAGATAAATCATTTCGAGGAACAATCAATGGAAGTAGCTTTAAAATAATATCATCTACAATTGGAACAGGAGCATTCTGTGTCATGACAGGGGAAATTTTATTTAAGCAAGGGCATGTAAAAGTTGAAATTCACAATTTTTTCAAGTTCTTGTTAAGCATTTTCCTTTTGTTTCCAATCATAGGGTTAATTATGATAATTAATATTGAAACAGAAGACTTTACTCCTACATTAATTCTAGTTGCAATAGGACAAATTCTAATAATTAGGTACGTTTTTATTGGACTAGTATTTAGATTCATCTCAAAATCAAGTCTTAATAGACTTCGAGATGTAATTGATATAGAATGGATTAAAAACTAGGTACAACAACACCTATGGCCCACCGTTTTGTTTTCCAAATGAGGCTATTATCTTTGGGTATCAGCTATGCGTTTTTTAAGCAGCCGTAGGTTTCGGCGGACACATAGCCTTGACGTT
>NZ_JAPFQN010000040.1 GCF_026241165.1 Mangrovivirga halotolerans
ATGAAATTGGACTTAAAGAAATACCTGATATTTATATTTGTCATGGCTCCTTCAATGCCTTCGTTACAAAATTTGCAAGAAAAAAGTATTTAATGCTTTATTCTGAAGTAATTGAGACAGCTTTAATGGGAGACACTGAAGTTCTGAAATTTGTAATTGGTCACGAACTTGGACATCTTAAAAGACAACATTTAAATAAAGAGGTTTGGCTTACTCCATCATTACTAATACCGTTTCTAAAACAAGCACACTCAAGAGGCTGTGAATACACATGTGATAGAATTGGACATTATTTCTCTACACAAGGTTCTTTTGAGGGAATATTAATTCTAGCAACAGGCAAAGAAATTTTCTCAAAAATCAATATTCAAAGATATATTGATGATGCTCATGCTGAAAACGGATTCTGGGTTTGGTTTAGTGAGAAATTTTTAAGTCACCCTCATATCTATAAGCGATTGTCAGCTATTAAAAATTATGCTGAAAAAAGGTATTAACGATTACCAACAACACCTATGATCCACCGTTTTGTTTTTCAGATGGGGCTATTATCTTTGGGGATCAGCTATGCGTTTTTTAAG